>NZ_JPVO01000027.1 GCF_000772955.1 Ureibacillus sinduriensis BLB-1 = JCM 15800
TGGACAAAAAAGAGAGGAACAGGAAGTAAATTGTCCAATAGCAGACCACTAATGGACAAAAAAGGTGGAACAGGTAAAAAATTCCCCATTAGAATACATCTCATGGACAAAAAAGAGAGGAACAGGAATTAAATTGTCTAATAGCAGACCGCTCATGGACAAAAAGGATGGAACAGGGAGAAAATTGTCCAATAGCAGACCTCTCATCGACAAAAAAGAGTGGAAATGGTAGTTACCAATTCATGGGAGCCCTCCATCGATAAAAACAAAAAGGTACTTACTAGTTAGTGGTTCCATAAGATATTACATATTAAAGGAAATTCAATAGAAGAATCAAATATTAATCTAACTTTCATATTTGAGGTGTATATGCCCCAGCTAAAAATCACGTTCAAAAAGTTTTTGGTGATACATTGCCCTTTAAATACTGATTTCCATATTTTTTACTAAATCCTTAGCACCACATTCTTCACGGAAAACACTTGTTTTAACTTTATTGCCAAATTAGTTGTAGCAATTTTCTTTTGTACTTTACAGTAAAAATGAGGTAAATTTGATTAACTTCACCATCCTTATATCCCTGGCATATTTCTGGATTCTTTTAGCCTTCTCGGCGTTGTTTGAGTGATGCGTTTTAATATAAAATAGTAATCTGTTAGAAAGGAAAGGAGATGGAATAATGGCGTTTGCTATAGCAATTTTTATTTTAGCAATAGCAGTGGTGGCGGCAGTTTTTCTTACGTCGGGCAAGTCGAGGAAGAGGAAATATATTGTATGGGGCTTAACGACGATGATCGTCATCGCACCTATTTTCTCATGGTTGGTTAGTATCAGTTTTGCCATAATTGTCGAAGATGGTTTTGCTGGTATCGGTTTAATGGTGTTGATGTTCCCATTTGTTTTTTTGATAGGCATCATCCTGCTTTTGATGGGGATATTTACTAAAACAAAGCAGGTAGAAATAAGTGATTTCTAAACAGAAGAATACGCCATTTACTTGGATTTTGCTGTATAGGCTCAGTTCAAGTATTTTTTATCGGTAGAGAAATCCCGCATTTTCATATATTATTTAAATATACTTTTAAAAAAAGTTATAACCGAAACTACACAGTGTCTAGCTAAGCGGCTGACCTCGTGCGTCATTTCACTTTTCCAGAGAATTCCGGAGTAGTCCATAATGATGCCGAGTTTAATCTGGCCGCCCTCGCTTTTCCTGCTATCAGGGATATCCTGCAAATATGAATGATAGGTGGATAAACATGAATTATCGAATTTTATTATATTATCATTACACTACAATTGAAGATCCTGCCGATTTTGCTGCGGAGCATTTGCAAGCATGCATGGATTTGAACTTAAAGGGGCGAATTATTGTTGCTGCGGAGGGAATAAATGGAACGGTTTCAGGTACCATAGAAGATACGAATGCTTATATGGACATGATGAAAAATGACGCTTTATTCCAAGGGATCATTTTCAAAATTGATGAAGCAGAAGGGCATGCATTCAAAAAAATGCGTGTTCGACCTCGTCCGGAGCTTGTAAATTTAAGCTTGGAAGAGGATATTAATCCACATGAAATTACCGGGCGTTACTTATCGCCGGTCGAGTTCATGGAAGAAATGCAACGTGAGGATACAGTAGTTCTCGACGTGCGAAACACATACGAATATGATGTCGGCCACTTCCGCGGCGCAATTCGTCCCGAGGTGGAAACTTTCCGTGACACGCCAGCTTGGATACGTGCCAACAAAGAGTTATTCGAGGGGAAAACAGTACTGACATACTGTACAGGCGGAATTCGTTGCGAGAAATTCTCCGGATGGTTAAAGTCTGAGGGAATTGGCGAGGATGTTGGCCAATTACACGGCGGTATCGCAACTTATAGTAAGGATCCGGTGGCAAAGGGTCAGCTTTGGGACGGGAAAATGTATGTATTTGACGAAAGAATTACTGTGCCAATTAACCAAGTTGAACATGTTGTAGTAGGGAAAGATCACTATGACGGCTCTCCTTGCGAGCGTTACGTGAAATGTGCCAACCCCGAGTGCAACAAACATATTTTAGCGTCAGAAGAAAATGAAGCGAAACACCTTGGCGGCTGCAAGCTTGAGTGTACAAAACATCCACGCAACCGCTACATCGAAAAACACAATCTTTCACAAGCATATGTACAAGCGGTCATTTCCGAGTTGGAAAAGAATGAACAACATATTTAACAAAAAAGGAGTATGATGCACGAATTCATACTCCTTTTCATATGTATAATATGGTAAAGCAGGACTTGATGATCTTTCTTGCCGGCTATTGAAGTGGTGGATTGAAAATTGAAAATCCACATCAACCCAGGAAAAAATTTTGGAATGATGTCTATTTTGTGAAAAATCTCATTTTTTGTCGAAAAGGAAGCTTTTTCTATTGTTTCTACTGGTCCTTTCGTGCTACGCTGTTAAAAAATCGGGAAAATTTATAGGGCAAGCATTTACTTCTCTTGCAAAGTAAAGGCAGCTTTCTTTATAGGAAATTTATTTAAGGAGATATATGTGAAGTGAAGGAGATAGAGAATGAGTTGGTTAAAAGATAAAGTAAATTTAAAGTGGATCATTATGATATTCATTATCGGTCTCCTATTCTTTTTTGCAAATGCGTTAAATTTCTTATTGTTAACATTTATTGTCACATATTTAGCCTATACAATATTTGTAAAAATACTACATATTTTGCCTCAACCCTTAAAACGTCCCAGACTGCTGTTAGTTCTTATGTATGCACTCATCTTGGCTGTCGTGGGGACTACAGGATATCGTTATCTACCATCCGCAATCAATCAATTGTCAGCCATCATTGTTCAAAGTTCTTCAATCAATCTTGAACAGTACCATGATATGATCCCCGAGAAAATTTACGGATTTATCCTCAATTTGGACATGGAAGGGATATTGAAGGATGTTGGCGGAACGATATTAAATAAAATCACCGATGTTAGCACCTTTCTATTAGAAGCATTTATGGCACTCTTGTTAAGCTTCTTCTTTATTTTAGAAATCGATAAAATCAAAACTTTTTGCAGGTCCTTTAAAACGAACCAAACAGAAAAAGTTTACAACCAAGTCGTTCTTTTTGGAAATAGTTTTCTAAATACTTTCGGTTTGGCCATTAAAGTGCAAATAATGATTTCAACAGTAAATACGGTTCTGACGGTTATTGGACTGTTGATCCTGGGATTCCCCAATATATTGGGATTGGCGATCATGATTTTCTTTTTGGGCTTGATGCCTGTCATCGGAGTGGTCATCTCCCTGATTCCTCTGACAATAATTGCATTCCAGATTGGTGGCATCATGTATGTGGTTTATATTTTTGTCATTATCATGATTATCCATGCGATTGAATCTTATATCTTAAATCCAAAACTCTACTCCATCACAATGAAATTGCCTATCTTCTTCACATTTATGGTCCTAATGGTAGGGGAATTGTTATTCGGTGCATGGGGATTGGTCATCGGTATTCCATTGTTTGTCTTTATCGTTGAAATGATTAAAGGTTCAACGGACTTAAAACCAATATTAAAGAAATAAAAGGCAGCAGACGTTAATCTTCTTGGATTGACGTCATTTTTTTATTTATGCATCAGGAGAGGTTACTCAACCTGTATTGCCGAGAGATTTAACTAAAAATACGATTATTGACCATTCATTTTCAAACAGAAAAAACCTTCATCTTCTGCCCACTCAGCATATAAAGCATCCTCGAATCGGGTGATGCCCCTGTTTTTCAGCTGTTTAAAAAGCCACTCCTCATCATGCCCGGATTCTCTTAAATTATCAACAACAACCTTTCCATCGCTAATTAACGTAAATGGTAAATGGACGGGCTTTTGCTTTAAACTCATATCTTCCATTGTGGGGGAAGCATATTTCGGTTTTTTCATCACGCTGATTTGTCCATTAGGCTCCAGTATCATATACTCAACCTCACGGATGGAAAAAATGTCTTTCTGCTGTCGAAGCATTTGCTGCATTTGATCGATATCCAAATGATTTTTTTTTAATTGTTCACGGTCAATTTTTCCTTGTCTAATGATGATGGATGGATAGCCTTCAAACGTTCTACGAAGACTTCTTTTCTTTTGTGTTAACTTTTCGACAGTATAGATCAATAGTGTCCATAAAATTAATGCGTATAGTATTGACCAAATCTTCACTTGAGAATCGTAGACACTGTTTCCGACCAACTCACCAAGAACGATGGCAGAAATAAAATCGAAGGGCGTCAGTTGTGAAATCTGTGTTTTTCCCAAAATTTTGGTAGCAACTAATAAGGCGATGAACCCGAAAATAAGTTCTATCGTTGTTTGCCCTAAATGTTCCAATATCGTTTCACCTCATTATAAAAGCCTTTCGGAGTAGTATTGCCAACAATATCATAAGAAAACCCTGCAAAAGTAAAGTAGAACGGAAGACGAATCTGTAAATGATGCCAGTATCCAGAAGGGACGTGTTTTATTGAAGTTAAGATTGGAAAGAGGTAACTTGGAGGAATAATGAAAAAGTGAAGCAGTTACACGTTCCATACTTTAGTTAATGGGGTGGATTTATGAAATTGTCCGGTAATTCGATATTGATAACAGGAGGGGGATCTGGCATAGGACTAGCCTTTGTAGAACAGTTCCTGAAAGAAGGAAACGAAGTCATTATTGTGGGGCGTAGTGAAGAAAAATTAGCTCAAATAAAAGAAAAATATCCGCAGCTACATACAAAAGTGTGTGATGTATCAAAAGAGCAGAACCGTATTCAACTATATGAATGGACGACGAAGGAATTTCCGCGGCTGAATGTTTTAATTAACAATGCGGGGATACAGCAAAGGGTAAATTTACTGAATGCATCCAATGATTGGAATTACTATCAGAACGAGTTGGCGATTAATTTGGAGGGGCCGATTCATTTATCTATGCTTTTTACTCCTCACTTTATCAAACAAAAGGAAGCAACTTTCATTAACATAACTTCGGGATTGGCGATACAGCCAGGCATTTGGGTGCCGATATACAGTGCCACAAAAGCCGCAATGCACGCATTTACAATGACGTTGCGCCAGCAATTGGAAAACACGAATGTCGAAGTGGTGGAAGTATTGCCGCCAGCTGTCAATACGGACTTGGGTGGAGCGGGTCTTCATACTTTTGGTGCGCCATTAAATGAGTTTATATCGAGAGTTTTTGATGGATTAAGAAGCGGAAAAATAGAGATTGGCTACGGAGGAACAGAACAGCGACTTACCGCTTCTAAAGAGGAGATTGAACAAGGGATGAAAAATGCTTGGCAAAACTTTTTGAAGAATAATCCAGAATTCATGAATTAGTTCAGTTTCATTTATCGAATTTTGTTAATGCAACAGGAAGAACAAAGCACCTCAAAAGTGATGCTTTGTTTTTTGCTTATGCGCTAGGAACGGGGTGAACACAGCAAGCTAAGCTTGGTTGCTTCATCAAAGCGTAGAGGTTGGATCTAGCGCCATCGTAATGAGATCGATAGTTTGCAACAATCCATATTTTTTACTTTTGATTTAAATACCAGTTCCAGACCATCCGGATTGTAAGTCACCTCCACATCGGATGTAATCCCGACGGAATGAATTAACCGTTCTACTTCGTCAGTTCTCGATTGTTGTGCAACATCCATTAAACGGGCTCCAAACTCTTTAGAAGAAGCAAGTTTATCCAGAACCATACTTGCTTCTTTCATAAGCTTGCTCGATTGATTTGCCGATTCGTACAAAAGCTCGGGGTCCACAGGCGGATAGGGGGACCGATTGGATGGCTGCATGTTTTGAGCAGGCTGTCCAGGTACGTCATTTTGTTGTACGACAAAAGACAAATGATTCCGGTTCATGGGATAAGCGTGCAGATAATTGGTGTGGGGTTGGATAAACTGAGCACCAGCAACAGGCAGATATACATTTTGTCGGCTATAGGGCAACTGGTTGTAACGAGGCTGATAAAAATAATGCATAAAAAACCTCCTAGGTAGATTAACTACCTATAGAATATGGGTAGTTCTCCATTTAGATTAGGTTTGTGACTAGGTGATTATTTTGGATGGAAGTATGGGGATGTCGGGGAATACAATATGACGTAATTAAAGGTGGCGAGCAAACCGGTGTATTGACTGCAATAATTGTGGAAAGAATAATTACCGAATATACGAGAAATGCTGGATGCTGGACAAGTCCAAGACAAAGCAAGCTATCTAAAATAAGATGAATGTCCCACGAAATTCGTTAAGTTAAAATTAAAAAGCAATAAAGTGAGCGGCTATGCACTGATTCATGGTACAGTTAGAAAGAAAATTATAAGAAGAGTAGGAGAACAATATGATTGAGGTAAAAACCTCTCCACTAAGTGATGGAGAATTTAATAGAGGCGTATTTGCTACACAGGATATCAAAAAAGGACAGCTTTTTCATGAAGCACCCGTCATATCCTATCCAAACGATCAGCATGAACACATCGAAAAAACGCTGCTTGCTGATTACGCTTTTGAGTATGGAATCAATCATTCGGCGATTCTTCTAGGCTATGGCATGTTATTTAACCACTCATATGAACCAAATGCGATTTATGAGATTAATTTTGACAATCATACATTTGATTTTTATGCTTACAAAGATATTAAAGCAGGTGAAGAGATTCTCATTAATTATAATGGGGATGTCGATGACAAAGAGCCGCTATGGTTCAATAAAGAAGAATCGTAAAGCTTTCTTTTAGGAGAGTTTGAACTCTTGATAATTGACAATCAAAAGAATGATTCTACTAGCGTTAATCCAAAAATGGATTAACGCATTTTTTTGCTGGGAATATATTGAATATATTATTAAATTTGAAGTTTATTAAGAATAGATAGGGGTAATATGGCGATAACAGGAAATTTAATGGGTGTTTTAGGAAGTGTTTCCTATTTCTAGATACACTTAGGAAACAAAATAAGAATGTATGGTGATATTCATTTATGAGAATTAGCTTGATAATGAAATAGAGGTAAGGTAAATACAAATATATGATTTCATCAATATAATAAGAGAAGTTGGAGGGAATGTTTCATGATTATGAATAAAGAAACTTTAGCTTTATTAGATTTGGAAGATACAATTGCCACTCTGCAAAATCGCATGATCGATATTGGATTGACAAAAGGGTTAACTCATCCAGATACTGTTAAATGCAGCCAAGAACTCGACATAGTCCTGAATCATTTCCAACAACTCTACTCAAAGCGAAATGCCTGTGTTGGCATGAACTAATAACCTACAAGTCAAACAAAAAGCTGCAAACCGGCATATCGATAAATTACTTAAAACTCCATAATAAACAACAACTTTTCATTTGAAATCCTGTAGATATGCAGGATTTTTTTATTGTTCCACGAAACCAGCTAATAGTTGTCAAGATTTTTCAATAAAAAATATAAAACCTACATGATATACTAAAAAAGGGTATACCAAATAAGCCTTCCTTTATAAGATTGGAAGGTTTTGTTTTATATTCTTAGATATGATCTTTAATCCTCATTTTGGAAGGAGATTTTCCTTTTTAGTAGGGCATAAATCCAATGTAAGAGCTTATTTGCACAAGCAATTATGGCTACTCTAAAAGGTTTACCTTCTACACGTTTTTTATCGTAGAACTCTCTTAATCGCTTATTTCTAGGGATAATTTCATCGCTGGTTTTTTGCTTACGTGCATCTCTTATACCGCATTGTACAGCCATAAACAACGCTTGCCTTAGTCTGCTAGAACCTCTTTTGGTTATGCGATTTATGGAAGCAGTAAACCTACCAGAAGAGTAAACGCTAGGATCTATCCCGGCGAATGCCACTAGCTTTTTAGGATGATTAAACCGCTCTATCTCTCCAATTTCAGAGATGATTGTTGCCGCAATCTATTCTCCAACACCAGGGATAGACTGGATTATCTCATATTCTTTGAACTACGTAAGCATTCATTTTTCATTTAAGAGTATTGATTGATTAAAACATTGTTCAACAATCGGGCGCAATTCGGTACTGCACCTCCTTTAATAAGGAGAGGGTCTTTCTTCATGAATAGGGCAGATTGTGGAGCAAAATAAACAAATAGGTTTGCGGAAAATAGATTTGGTTAAAAATCCTAGTAATTTGAAAAAGAAGGGTTATATACTGTTTTGTCGAATTAGTTTCCTAGTTATAATAATGAGGTGAACTAAATATGGAATTTATTATAGATAATGAATGGTTTTATAAAGCAATTTCAGATGTTAATAAAGCAGTCTCTTTAAAGACACCCTTTCCTATTTTGTCAGGTAATAAGATTATTGCTTATAATGATTCCTTAGTCCTGATTAAGTTCTCTCAGAAAATACTTGGCATGCTCTTCCGAGTTTCCCGCATCTATCATTAACGTCTTGTTTTTGCCGACCACCATTCCTAGAATAGGACGGTCCGTCACCGATATTGGCGTGATGTACCAAAAACGCTCACCTATCTTGTTTCAAATAGGGGAATATCTAATCCTGATATGGTCGTTCTTACACATTGGCATTGGGATCATATCTTCGGCCTTCCAGCGTTATCCAACACAGTTTCCATCGCTTTCAAAGACACAAAAATAGAGATGGAGAAACTCAGGATCATATGACTTTGCCCATGCATATATCGTTACTGGTTGACGGATAACTTGTTCCTGCTAAACATTTAAGTGAAATTATTAAAAAACTACCAGCTAAAGTACATATAAGAGTAAATGAAAAACAAGTAGTTACCATTCAATCCGAAGAAATTGTAACAAAAATATTCGGTTTTAGTGCGGATCAGTACCCAAAACTTCCTCAAGTTGATGAAACTGATTATATTAAAATCCCCAGCACTGAATTAATTGAAATTATTAAACAAACTGCGTTTGCAGTTTCGAAGAGTGAATCTCGACCTGTTTTGACAGGAGTAAATATGTCATTTAAAGATAATCACCTATCATTTGCTGCAACAGACTCCCATCGCTTAGCGTTAAGAGAACTCAAATTAGTATCAAATATACATGGTTCTTTTATTGTCCCAAGTACAAGCCTTAATGAGCTTACCAAGTTAATAAATAATGATAACGACGAAATACGAATATATGTAAATGACAGTTATATGGTATTTAAAACAAGTTCTTTTACATTGTTTTCAAGGTTAATTCAAGGAAATTATCCTAACATAACAGGATTATTCCTGAAAAATTCTAAGACAACAATTACTCTTGATACAGCTCAATTATTAATGGGTATTGATAGAGCTTGTCTTTTTGCAAGTGAATGGAAAAATAATAACGTACAATTAGAAATCATCGATGGTAAGAGAATTAAAATTTCTTCAAGTTCATCAAATATAGGAGGGATAGAGGAAACACAAAATATTAAGTTGATTAATGGTGAAACTGATTTAACTATCTCGCTTGATGGAAGTTATTTAATAAATGCCTTAAAAGCAATCAAAGAAGAAGAAATAAGATTAAGTTTTGGTGGATCGATGAGACCAGTTTTAATTGAGCCTATTAACAATCCTTCTTATATTCATCTTATATCTCCAGTACGTTCATATTAAAAAACAGCTCCTTATTGCAAGAATGGGATGTTAATTTGATAGGATATTTATTTTAATACTCTTCAACAATCAGGCGCTTTCCTTGAATAAGGAGATATATATTAAGAAATCGAGAATGTAAAGGGTAACACTAAAAAAAGGCGTAGTTAAATAAAACAAAGGGTGTATCCTCAGAAATATGCAGCTTCACAAAACTAAGTAAAGAAAAATATGTATCGAAGCTTTGGAGTGTTTAATACTCAATGAAATTAAAGAAAGGATATATGGCATATGATTTTGAAAAAAGGTGTAACTGGTTATACAGGTGGTGATTTGTCACTTGAATGTGATTGGGAAGCACGAGTTGTTGAGTTTAAGCGATATTCTTATATGTTTGTTCAACAATTGAAAGGGGAAATTCTTGAATGGTATATGGCAGATATTGATATAGGTTACGCGCATACCCATATAAAAATCGATGAAAAAGAGTTATATATTTTTCATCATAATATTTATGACTATATAGCTTTTACAGTTAATCGAGATATTACTGGTTTAGAATTTATTGACCATTCTTTGCTAAAAGCCTTGTTTGAAACTCGCTATGAAGTATTAACAGCGGCTCAATTAGCAGAGCCATTAGTACGTCAATCAAAAGGTAGCGGAAATATCCTCTTAAATGAAAATGATTTAAACGATGTTGAACTTTATTATATGGATTATTTTCCCGCTCAAACAGTTGGAGATTTGATATTCAATTATTGGGACTAATTAAGTATACAGGAAACGTTCATAAAAGAAATTTAAGTAATTGTGGCTTTAGATGAATAGGTTATTCAACAATCGTGCGCTTTTCTTGAATGAGGAGAGGATCTTTCTTCATGAATGGGCCAGATTGTGGAATAACAAATAGATTGTATATTAAAGAAGTTCCGAGGGTACTAAGGATGTACTTTTAAACAAATGTATTAATCTTAATATCTTCTGTTGTATAATAATACATATGGTTAAGTTAATATTCAAAAATTGGAGTGGTTGATAATGAATATGATTTGTGAATCTGATCAATTAGACGATTATTTGCTCGAATTAAATGAAGTTAATTTTTCTGATCCAATTATAAAAAGGAAATCTGCGGAGCTATTCAATTCCTCTCAAACAGAGATAGAAAAAGTTAAAATAGCTTTTGAGTTTGTGCGTGATGAAATTTCTCATTCTTGGGATATTCAGTCAAAAAGAGTTTCTTGTAATGCTTCGGAAGTATTGGAAAGCAGAGAGGGTATTTGCTATGCAAAATCACACCTCTTAGCTTCCTTATTGCGTTTAGAGGGGATACCAACGGGTTTTTGTTATCAAAGATTAATGTTATTTGATTCCCCGGAAAAAGGCTATTGTATCCACGCTTTAAATGCTATCTTCTTTAAAACACTTAATAAATGGATTAGGTTGGATGCTCGTGGGAATAAAAAGGGAGTTAACGCCCAATTTTCAATTACGGAGGAAAAATTAGCTTTTCGTGTTAGTGAAGAATTTGATGAGAGGGACTATCCGATTATCTATACAAAACCTCATCCTAAAACAGTGGCAGTTTTAGAACAACATACGAACGCATTAGATATGTATATCCATCACTTACCAGCTAGTTTGTGATTTATTTACTAACAGTTCTAGAGTCCACTAAGTGCAACCCATTTTCAGCTGCCTCTTAACTCTACAATCGGGCGCAATTCGGTACTGCACTCCAAAAGTTAGAGTGAAAAACTAACTCTTGGGGTGATTTTTTATGACTAAATATAGTGAAGAATTTATATTGATGGTGGTTCAAGAATATTAAGTGACTCTCTAGGATATCGAGTGATAGCGAAGAAGTATGGTATAAATGATTCTCCATTAAGGAGATGGGTACGTGCCTATAGAGAGTTTGGCAGTACGGATTATCCGTAAAAGAAAACGAAGCAGTTTTATTCTGTTCAATTTAAAATAGATGTATTAAAGTTTATGAAACGAACAGGTGCTTCCTATCAAGATACCGCGATTCACTTTAACTTGAATGATCCAACTTTAGTTGCTAGTTGGTATCATCGGTTTTTAAAAGAAGGGATAGAGGGCCAGCTTTTGAAAGAAAGGAAACATAGATGAACAAGAAATTAAAATTTTTTGGAACTGTATTTTTATTAATGGCTCTTTTATTTGCAGGAATGTTTAAAGTTACGAAATTAAGAACCTTTCAATTATTTGGAGGGTTAACATACCAAGTTGAAACGGAAAACAAGGTTATTGCTTTAACATTTGATGACGGTCCAACAAAGAACGTGAACCAGATTGTGCCTTTATTGGAGGAATACAAGGTAAAAGCTACTTTTTTCCTTATCTGAAATGAAATTGAAAAACACCCTGAAGAAGCAAAAAAAATTGGTAGAAGCAGGGCATCAAATTGGAAATCATACTTATTCGCACAAAAGAATGGTTTTAAAATTTCCTTCTTTTATTGAAGAGGAAATAGAAAAAACAGATGAGTTGATTAGAGAGACCGGATATAAGAGCGAAATTGACTTTATCCCACCTATGGAAAAAAATTTGTGGGATTACCTTATTATTTAAATAAGCACAACAGAGAAACAATTATGTTGTCTTTAGAACCGGATAAGTATTACACAAGTGCTGATGAAAAAGTAAGTTATTTAGTGGAAAACATTAAACCAGGCTCGATAATCTTGCTGCATCCGATGTATGATCAAACAGGTGAGGCAATGCAAGCGATTGAATATATTTTAAGAGAACTTACGAACAAAGGGTATAAATTTGTGACTGTGGATGAACTTCAAGAATTGTGATTTATACGAAACATAGTACTTAAGCTATCGGGGCAGTTTAGTTGAAGAAGGAATTATCATAATCTTGTTGAAATAGTCATGATATAAATGGTGTTTTTATAATATTAATGATTATTTTTACGGTTATATATTTTCTGATTATGGAGGGGTTTTATTGCAAACATTTTTTAGGTATAACTGGATAGTAAGAGAAGATTGGTATCGTTGGTGTGAAGAGTTAAGTGAAGAAGAGCTTTTGCAAAACCGTACAGGTGGAATGGGAAATATATTACATACGTTTTTCCATATAGTTGATGTCGAGTGGAGCTGGATTCGTCTCTTACAGGGGAAAACTGATTTTCAGGAGAGTTTTGATAAATATAAAAGCTTAGATAAGGTTCGAAAATTGGATGGAGAATTTCATTTAGAAGTAGAGAACTTTGTGAACAACTGGGATGCTAGTATGGAAAATCAATTATTTTACGATACTCTGCCAGACGGAAGAATTGTAACGGATACTTGGGGTGAAGTCATGAGACATATTATTGCTCACGAAATTCACCATATAGGACAGCTATCAATTTGGGCAAGAGAACTGGGAAGAAAGCCTGTTTCTGCAAACTTCATCGGACGGGGTCTTTCCTCTCATTCAAAAAATAATCAAATAGATATTTAACTTATTCTGTTTTTCTTCATAAACGGATGCTATAGTTTAACAAGCAAAAGGCAGAAACACTATTTATTCAAAAATCGTCCGCGATTCTTCAATAAAGAAGACCGCTTAATCTGTAGAAAAATTTAATTGCCAACCAATGTGCTCCTCAATTCGAAATGAATGAATTGAGGAGCAAAAATTTTTTCAACCTATACTTTCATGGTTGTATCAACTTTTATCAACTTTAGTTGACTATAGAACTTCTCAAAAAGGATTCCTGTAAAATAGTAAAATACGAGGCCAAAACAAATATGAATAAGTGTGAATTTAAGACCAAATGATGTGAATTCATACACCAGAACTGGCAATTTCACTGTCGACCAAGCCCCTAAGAAAAACACTATATATCGCACGCTAGCTCCTTTTTTCAGTAATAGTACCGCGATTGGAAAGGCTATATATAGAGGGCCTGCTGCAATTGTTGCTAATAATAAGGTGAAGAAGACACCATATATACCTGATTTTTCGCCCATATAACGAATAAGTGTTTCTTTCTTTACCCATTGATCCAATAATCCTACTAATATGAATATGGGAGGAAGCAGAAATAACATATCCAAAATACTTTTACCAGTTAACTGAACTGTTTTTATAGCTAGAGCTTGATTCATAAATGCGATAAAAAGTAATGCTAATAGTAAAATGAAGAAGAAATAATATCTTTTTAGCTTTATCATGTCATTACCACCCAAATAATAAATGCGAATAGAAGAGACATTATTATGGAAGCAATATTTCGAGCATAGGCAAAACTTCTTCCAAAAGTTTTTTGCTCCATAGTTAAAGTTACAAGTCCTACAGACATTAATGTCGACATTAATACAGCTACTTGAGGAAGGGCAGCACCATTTTGAATTAATGTATGCCCAAGAGGAAAGACGATAAAGCTTGGAACTAAAGCAATGGATCCTATAATAGTGGAGTAGATGATACCTAGGAAGCCAGAACTTTCCCCAATAATTGAAGAAATAAGCGACGGTGTCAATAAAGATAAAGCCAGCCCAGTTAATAGCATAATTGCTAATAAATCTGGTAACACATTGATAAACATTTTCCAGGATTTTAATAATGCAGATTTTGTTTTGTGTTTGTCTTTGATGAAGGAATATCCCAAATATATAGAGGCTATCGTATAGAGAATCATGCCACTAATCATCATTTTGTATCTTCCATAGCTTATATTCTTCTAGGAAAAACGTTAAATTTTTCATTTTTTCTTCAATATCTCTTTGAAATTCTTCCAATTTTCTTTTACCAACTGTAGTAATTTTGTACATCCGTATCGGTTTGTCTTGATTAGATGTATTCAAATAAGATTCAACAGCGCCTTCTTCCTCTAATTTTTTTAGTGTGCGATATAGTATAGCACTATCTATTGGGTTGATTGGAAGCTCTTCCTCACATTTCTGTAGAAGTTCCCCCCCATAGCTATCGCCTTTTGTTAAAAACAGCAACAGAAATGCACCCGTATGTCTCCCTGTATGTCTCATAAAAATACCTCCTAATATTAATCTTTAGCAAACAATACTGTTAAAAACAGTGTACTGTCTTTAACAGTATTGTGTCAATATGTTAATTTGTCATTTAATCCATCAGCCATTTGATGACTATGATGGTGCATGGCGTGCTATGGAATATCTTCAACGATTGGGCGCAATTCTTGAGTAGAATCTTGCTTTATTCAGCACTAGGGCCAGATTGTCGAATAAGGATAGTTGTTATTAATTGGGACAAAATATGTTTTATTAAATTAAATAAAGGAGAGATTGATGTGAGAATTCGGATTTTATTACTACTCCCTCTCATCTTTATTCATTTTTCGTTGATAGCATGTGCAGAAATCCCACTAGTAGCTGTATTTATCCGCGACCATCAGTTATGGATCAAAAAGGGTGGTGAAGAAATACAAGTTACGAAAGAACGATATGTTTACTCTCCGAAATGGTCTTATGACGGTCGTTTTATTGGATTTATTGATGGTGATGAAAAGGGAGAAAAATCGGATTTATTCATTTATGATACAAAGGAAAAAGAAAGCTACCAACCCTACATAAGGGTCGTAACATCTGACTTTAAATGGTCACCGAATAAAAATCAGTTAGCTTACACTGACCAAGGTATATTAAATGTGACAAAAATAAAGAATGGCCGACCACAAGGATTTGAAAATGTCTCATTAGGTGTTAGTGGCTTTGAATGGTTTCCGAACGGGAAGGAATTTATTGTTTCATCACAATCCAATCTACTTCCGACAGGATGGAGTCCAATACCACTTTATAGAATTCCAACAGATGCAAATCTTGCTAAAGATAAGATAAGGCCCTTTTATACGATTCAAACTAAAGAACCTGACTTGTTTGGGATTGATGCCGATTATTTTAAGTGGAGTTCTGATGGGAAGTGGGTTAGCTTTTTAGTTGTTCCTACAGCTTCTTGGTCCATGGACAGTAATACATTAAGTGTTTTATCATCACAAGGAAAACACTTCCAAGCAGTGGGAAAAATGTTAGGGTATAAAGAGTGGTTTAAGTGGGCTCCTTCCACCAATGAATTGGCCTATATTTCTGGAGAAGGAAGATTTTTTGTCGAAAACAAGAAAATGACCATTGCCAAAATACCAACACTTAAACAACAAAAAGAATACACACCTATAGGATTTGTAGACCTTGATTTGGAATGGTACTCTAAAGATCTGGTAATTGTGGCTCGTGCGAAAGAAAACAAGGAGTGGAAAGAAGGTCCTGTACCAACTATGTTCACATCACTTTACGCTTTAAACATAAGAACAGGAGAGCAAAAACAAATCTCAACACCAGCGAAGAATGAACTTGACGAAGATCCCCAAGTCATTGGACCTTACCTTACTTGGTTTCGAAGGAGCGCAGAACAAACTAAGGGTGATGTGTGGTTGAAAAATACTTTAAATGGTCAAGAGCATATATGGCTTAAAAATGTTGATTACGCTCCAACGTTTTTTAAACCGGAGCGAAGCCCTTCAGAAAGTTGAATAAGAAAATCCGGTTTTTCAATTATAGGGCCAGGCTGTTGAATAACAAATTTTTAAAGATATAATGTTGTTCAAACAAAACGATGAATAAATGGCGAAGTATGCTAGTTTTAAATATTAAAAATGGATTGGATGTTATTGATACTTATATCGACGAAAAAGGATTGTATAAAATCATTCTCGAAAGGAAATTACTCCACTAACAGTGCTCTGGTTGAATGATGATCCTCAATAATAATCTGGCCAGATTGTTGAGGAACGCTCTAAAATATGCAGTAGAATAAAACTGAGATTGTGAAGGATTACACTTAAACTAACACTCAGATTAGTTGAAGAAGATGATATAAAAAGAAGACAAATTTCAAAAAAGTTTGGCTTTAAATGATGTAACTATTAAAATAAAATGGAAGGTAATAAATTTATTCTTTTGTTGTATGATATTCAGTGAACTTACTACATATAGTTATATATAGGAATTGAAAATAAAATGGTTTTTAAGATACCTACCTAAATACTCGATAAATCTATGAAATATTATAGCAACTGAACTAGAAGGCCAGAGATGATGTTAGTTACTCCATCATTCTCTGGTCTTTTAGATTTGGGAGGATTTTAGTGTAATACACGAGTAAGTATTTCCAAAAGAAAGGTGTTAGAATGCGCTATCTTGATGTGGTGGGGAAAAGAAAAAAGACTGTAGACAAACTCGAAATTCATCGAGAGCTAGTCTACAGTCTGAAGAAACCAAGGAATATGCCATTGGTTTCTGATGTCCTAAGAACTACATCTGCGTAGAATTAAAACGGGACGGTTAGGGTTAACTTGAGCTGATTCTACAATTTTAAATCCTTGTTCACATAGACAAGCAATTGCTTCGGCAGCTGGAGTCGTACCCTCCATTATCATACAGTTTACCATACAGCTTGTGTTAAAACTTCTCACCACTACATTGCTGTCTGGTCCACCTACCTGGTCAAGAACCAAAGTAACAATACAACAGTCTTCACATTCATCATGTTTTTTACCATGGTCGTGTTTTTTATCGCAGCAACATTTATGCTGATTGTCATCATGCTTTTTCTTATTTTTAGCATTTATAAGATTGATGATCTCTTCTAAATGATTTCCGTTTACCATTTGTTTCCCCCCTCTCATTGTTTGATACTACATTATATTAAGGTGGACATTAGAGAGAAAGGCTTTTATATCAACGTTCAAATTATTTATAGTAATTATATTATGTTTTTTAAAATTAAATAGCCTTGAAGGTGCAAATAGAATAAGGAAGCAAGCCTTATTTCATTAGGCTTCTGAAGGTCTTTTGTAATTTTTGTGTATTGCAAAATTAAAGTACAGAGTTTTGCAATGAGTTCGATCG
>NZ_JPVO01000019.1 GCF_000772955.1 Ureibacillus sinduriensis BLB-1 = JCM 15800
GGATTCGGAGGGTTATTTGGGTTGCACATTTTTAGTATAGCATGAAGTAATTTTTAATTTAAAAGATTTTTATTGACAATCTATTAGCTGGTTTCATGAATAAATACGCATTTCTTATTAAAGAAACGCGCCCGATTATTGAATAACGATTAGCTTATATTAGCTGGTTTAATGGAATAACTAAATTGAATATTAATGGTTAATTCTTATATATCAGTAGTTCACTATTTAATTATTATTGAATATCTAATGCAACTACATAAGTAGCGGTACTACCTTCCCATGTTCCTACTATTTCAAATATATATTTCCCTTTTTCTTTTATTTCTTCAAATGTATTATACGTTGCAATCACATTTTTATTGTCCCAGACTCTTATTTCATATTGAGTTGGTTCTTTTTCAAAATTTAATTTTACAGGTTCGATTAGATTAACCCTAACACCTTGTTCGATATTTACCATCTCGGTTGGAGGTGCATGGTCTGCCTCCACAGCTACTCTTTGCCCTGTACTTTTATCATAATAACTCCAACTATAAGTTCCTCGGTAAGTCTTAATCTCGTCTTCACCAATTTTTAATTTTATAGAGGGTGGTTTTTCCTCATTATTTGACATTGAGATTATATTATTTTTTTCATTTGTACTTTTTTAGATGTATCTTCTTCCACATTACTGCACCCTATTAATGTGAATAACATCATCAAAGAAAATCCCATTCGAATTAATGTATACACAATATCCCTCCC
Source organism: Ureibacillus sinduriensis BLB-1 = JCM 15800 (assembly GCF_000772955.1). Lineage (GTDB taxonomy): Bacteria > Bacillota > Bacilli > Bacillales_A > Planococcaceae > Ureibacillus > Ureibacillus sinduriensis. The sequence goes on from NZ_JPVO01000019.1 coordinate 748, forward strand.
TTATTAATTAGTCGTTATTTTTAAAATAAAGTTACAAAAGCTTCTGCAACCTATCTGACTGTTACTTTAAGTTTATTTTTTCAAAATCTTATATAAACTTTAACATTAATATCCATCTTTTTGTGGGGTGTTATTCAATTAAATGGCCCGATTGTTGAATAAGCTAAAACAACTTTTCAACGAATGAAAAGCCTAGGATAGCTATCTTGCCAATTGATTTGTCACAAATAACCGTTTGAGACAAATACATAACAATGAGGTGTAAGGAGATAATAAATAAAGATTTAATGAGAAAGGATGTATCACTGTGGATTTCTTTCATGGTCAAGAATCACTTACAGCAATACAATGGATTCTAAGAGCGGTCATTGCTTTTTTCTTTTTACTTTTTGCGACAAAAATTATGGGGCAACGTTCTATTGCACAATTGGGGTTACTTGATTTTACTATGGCAATAACTATTGGTAATGTCATTGCTCATCCCTTGTCTGATGAAGGATTAGGATTAAAGGGTTCCATGATTACCATGACAGTTTTAATTATATTATATTTACTCGGAGTATTTTTAAGTTTGAAATGGATACCGTTTCGACATTTTATTGACCCATCTCCTATTCCACTAATTAAAGACGGGCAAATCGTTTCCGCCAACTTACGAAAGGTAAGGATTTCTGTTGATTTTCTTTTATCAGAATTAAGAAAAGAAAAGGTAGAGGATATTCAAAAAATAGCTCTGGCATTATGGGAGCCGGACGGATCTATTTCGAGTTTTTTATATCCCCAACACCAAACTCCAACGCGAGCAGATATAAAAATAGCATCTGAACCTTTTTCCCTCCCTTCTGTCATCATTAAAGAAGGAAGAATTGATACTTATGAATTAAACAAATATAAGTTTACTGAGGATTGGCTGAAAAATAAGCTTTCATCAACATATAATGCAGAAATTAAAGATGTCATATTAGCAACAATTGATCAAAATGACAACTTGCAAGTTTTCCTGTACAAATAAGGATTCCTATCTTAATCCCCCTGCAGCTCTAGATTATTGGTGATTGAACTATATTCTTGGAAAACGGTATAGATAATCCACCTTGTGTGGCTTTCTGGTGAAAAATTCTAATAGTTCAGTAGATGCTTTCTTTTAACCAACCTTTTACAATCGTCATCCTTGTTAAACAAAATGATAGTTTAAGTACATTACTTCATATTTTCGCAATAATTTCACCAATATTATTCCAGCTTTATTTAATTTAATGGCCTCATTTAATATTCATAAATAATTCTATCATTAGTCAAAACCTCAACTTAGTGTTCCCAAACTTTTTTAATTATTCAATAAACCCAACAGAAGATTTAATGGCGTTGTATTAGAAATCCCTTTTAAAAAAAGACTTCTACTCAATCACCACCACCCGGAGGCGAGGCATCGTAAGATTTTTTACTGCTTGCATTATAATTACAGCGTCTTTGCTGTCTGATTTTTTCATATTTACGTTCCGATGGGTTCATTCGCTGCATTTTAATCCAGTGATACACTTTCGATATAATTTTCACCAGCAACATATATGAATATACTTGTGATACGAGGTGCATTCATGGAACACTTTCCAACAATACATACCAAATTTTGGGATGCAGTAATAGCCGTCCCGATAGTCATGATCATCACACAATGTTTAAAGATTTTCTTTCGTATAAAACCAGTATGGATTCCTTCGGTTGCCTTAATCATCGGGTTACTAATATCAATTTTCATCAGTCATAGACATAATCTACTTGCTGGAATATTTATGGGATGGTTCTATGGATATTCAGCCATAGGAAGTTTTGCTTCCTTAAAAACCACTATTATTGCCTACAGAAACAAAAAGATTAGAGAGAGTAAAAATCAATAAACTTTTGTTTGATACTAAAGAATATTGTTCATATTGTTCACACAAAAGGTATTTCCAATCTATTTCCTTTTTTGTATATTTATTTTAAATGAGAGGAAAAACTTTTATGATAACTACATTTACTAAGTGTAATTGCTATAATAAAATACAAAAACTTAGAACAGAGTTAATTAAGACGGGAATGGAGTTTGGTTTAACTCATCCCTCTACAGTTAAATTAAGTCAGTCACTTGATAAGGTCTTAAATGAATGTTTTATTATTGGAGATTCTGCAAATAAAAGTAACTAGTTGTGGAATTCTTTCAATTTCCAGTAGGTGATCTATCCAGACCGTTAAACTCTGTTTGAATAACCTAATATGAAAGCAGAAAATCACAGTAATATTCTACTTTTTTACTTTTCATTTTTTTATTTTGGTGGTGATTTGCCGCAACCGAAAATAGGTACTGTCCGCAGGGAGGCTGTCCTGGTCAGACAGTCTCTTTTTTTATTGCGTTCATTCGAATTGTTCATTACTTAATTAATCATATTCTTTAAATATTTCACATTTGTCTGATACAATTTTTCACATAATATATTTTGTGAAAAATAGAGGAAATAGATTGAATAATATTATGCAAAAAGTAAATTTACTGAATCTAGTTTCTAATAAATCGGAATATACCAACTTCGTTGTATCTGAAATAAACGATTACGTTTTAAGAATTGCTGTAATTGAAGGAGAATTTCATTTGGCATGAACATGATACAGTCGAATTATTTATGGTACTTGATGGGGAACTTATTATTGACTTAGTTAATGATAAAACAATTAAACTACTACCTGGAGAAATATTTATGGTGCCCTCACATACGCAACACAGAACTCGTTCTAATGGTAGAACTGTAAATCTCTGCTTTGAGAAAAAGGATAACGATATAAATGGAATTTCTTAAGAACCAATATTTTTGGTGCTTTTTTATGCACAATTTGGTTCAAGTATGCAATACCACTTTTAAAGTTGATAACTAAGAAGACACAATTCCATTTACAAGAATTGCGCCCTATTGTTGAAGATTATAATTCACTTTGAGAACAATTCTTCATAGATTCTCTAAAGGCTTTAGAATTTCTACATTAAACTTGGATCAGCTCCAAACCAAGTTTGAGTATCGTTTTCTTCTGTACAAGGTTGAATCCAACAAACACCAAAACTAAACTTTCTATCTGCGGTCTTTTGAAATGTCACATATTGAATTCCATTACTTAAATATTCCCCACTAAAATCTATATACTTTGGATAGTCGGTAAATTCACAATCTACTCCAATTGTGAGTTTTATATCTTTTTTGTAAAAAGATATT
>NZ_JPVO01000020.1 GCF_000772955.1 Ureibacillus sinduriensis BLB-1 = JCM 15800
CTCGCCACTCTCAACTTCGCCCTCTACATTAATTGAAGGTATACAGCATTTAATTTCTTGATTCTTATTTTCATTTTTATATTCATATTGGATTAAGAATCTGCCTTTTATATCCGAACTAGGAAAATGTAAATCATTATCTAACTTTATAGTAGTAAATTCCACTTCCTCATTATTAACATATAATTTAATATTACCTAATGGAGTTAATAGCATTTTATCGCCCACTTAATTATGATTTTTACACTTAAAATTTCTACTAAGAGATGTTCAAAACCTTCCTACTCACTATTGTTAATAACATAGATATCTATTTTCTTTTATATTATGTATTCAACACCTTGGCCCTATAACTGTCGCCAATACCCATGAATTCTTTTTTATTTGGATAAAAACCTCAGGCTTCTTCCTTTGTTTTCGCATCTTTCATATCTGCCATTGCGAAATAAATGGAATTGCTTTCTACTGGTTCACGGTTGTCTTCTACCATTACATGTGTAATACTGGCGCCGCTTTCTTTAATCAACTGCTGCAATTCAAAGAAACGTTCCAAGTGTTCTTCTTTAAACGATGCCAGTTCGATCGGCGTGGAAGAATATAATTTAAGAAAACGTTTTTTTGAACCTGAATAACTTACTTTAAATTCTTCATCAAAACTTTCAAATTCTAGTTGTTCAATCGCAGGAATCACTTTCTCTAATTTATGAAAAGCTTTGTCGGCTTTCAATGCTTCAGGATAATCATCAGTAACCGTATCAGTCGAAGGATTCAGTGTTGCTTTGAATATAATATCCGGATGTTTTTCCGGAAATACCACAAACGTAGGATGAGAAGCAATTCCCTTTTCAATTACCTGTTCTATGCCGATTTTAAATCCATATTTTTCTTTTATATACTTTTGAACTTTTTGTTCCTCCGTACTATCAGCAAAGTACAGGGCTATGCCTGCAACCAAGGAAAAAAGAATTATTGTTAGAATAGCTAGAATAGCTTCCAAGTATTTCTTCATTTGTTTCACTCCAAATAGGATTATAACTTGTAAAATTAATGTTACTTGATTGTAGCAAAATGCTGCAAATTTTCACTTCTCCTTCCCAATTTTTTTCTATCTCGATTCTACTATAAATATCCTAATCTCTTTAAAGGTTATTCAACAATCTGACCCTATAATTGAATAAAGCACTTTCCTTATGCAAGGAATGCAATAAGTACATACTTTATTCATAAGAGGAAACTATACAATTAATTTTGATAAAGGTATAAGAGGTGGTTTGAAGAAAATGAAAAAGATGTTAATCACTTTTGTACTATTCCTTGTCCTTATTACTTCTTTTCAAACAACAGCTGCTTCATCTTCTGAACCAACTCAAGACTCTGAAGAGCTTAGATTACAGGATATGCTTATGAATATGCTTACGCGCCCGATTCAACAATTTGAGAGTATGATTCACTTCAAGCGTGAGCTTGAACTGTATATCGAGTACTACAATCACAAACGTATTAAAGGAAAATTAAAAGGATTGAGTCCGGTACAGTACCGAATTCAATCCTCCATAGAAGCTTAACCTAAAAGTATGTCTACTTTCTTGGGGTCACTTCAATTCAAGAATAGCGCCATTTTGTGGAAAATTGAAAGATGACATTCGAAGATAAATTGCTGAGCTGATAGATTTATACGGATGGACTACAGTGCCTTTTAAGCCGGATAGTTAATGTTTCTCCAGAAACCTCCATGCCTCTCAAATTACTCTTTTTCTTTCTTCTCTTTCTCTTCTTTCTTCCTCTCTTTCTCTTCTTCCTTCTTCTCTTTCTTTTCTTCCTTTTTCTCTTTCTTCTTCTCTTCTACTCCAGCTTTCTTATCCTTTTCCTCCTCCTTCTTCTCTTCTTTCACCCTTTGTTCCTTCTCTTTATTCGCTTGTTCCTTTAACTGTTTGCCTAATAATGATAAGTTAAATTCTTTCTGGTCAAATTCCGTAATGGACTCAGAGAGAATTTTATTGAAAATTTTTGTGACTGTTGACCCGCTGGATCCCTGTAAATAATGATTTTCATCCGTCTGATCATAGCCCATCCAGACTGCCCCGACAATTTGAGGCGTATATCCGACAAACCAATGATCCTTTGCTCCTCCAGCATTGGCAAATGGAAGTTGTGTTGTACCCGTTTTACCCGCTATTGCCAAACCTTCCACTTGAGCATTTATCCCCGAGCCTTCCTCTACGACACCCCTAAGCATATAGGTGATTTTCTGGGCTACTAAAGGACCTATGACTTCTGTAGCGTTGCTTTGCCATTCCGCCATAACCTCGCCATTGGCATCTTCAATTTTTACAATAGCATGTACTTCTGCCATCACCCCATTATTGGGGAATGCGGAAAACGCCTGCGCCATCAATAAAGGCGATACGCCTTCATTCATCCCACCAAGTGCTAAACCTAGATTAGAATCCGCTTCGGTTAATGGAATACCGAAACGCTCGACTGCATTTATCCCGTATTTCAATCCCATTCTTTGCAATAACCATACCGCCGGGACGTTATAGGAATTGACCAAAGCATCATACATCGTCACTTCTCCACGGAATTGATTGTCAACATTCATTGGTTGATAGCCGTCTATATTAATCGGCGAGTCCTGTAATTTATCATAAATTTCAAATCCCTGTTCCAAAGCCGGCGTATATACTGCCAGCGGTTTCATGGTAGAGCCAGGTTGCCGTTTTAGTTGAGTAGCCCGATTAAATCCTCTAAAAGTATGTTCCCCTCTTCCTCCAACAAGTGCGTTTATTCCGCCAGTGGAGGGGTTGATGAAGATGGCTCCACTTTGAATTAGCTGGTCGGATTGCCCTTCAGGAAACATCTCGTCATCCTTGTACACCTGTTCAACTGCATTTTGTATTGCCGGATTTAATTCTGTATAAATATGAAGTCCACCTGAAAGAACCTCATTTTCTGTAAGACCATATTCTTTTATGGCTTCCTCAATGATATGGTCTACATAATATGGGTATTTCCCTTTATATTCGTCAGTATTTTCGCCGTCTAAAACGATAGGCTGTTCTTTTGCCGTATCCACATCATTTTGACTAATGTAGCCTTCCTTTTCCATTAAGGAAACAACAAGATCTCTCCGTTCAACTGATTTACTCATATCTTTGAATGGCGACAAAATGGAAGGTGCTTTAATTAACCCAGCGAGCATTGCCGACTCACCTATCGTTAATTCCGTCACATCTTTGCCAAAGTACGTCTGTGAAGCACGCTGGATGCCCCAAGCTCCTTCACCAAAATAAATCTGGTTTAAGTAGCGTTCCATAATTTCATCTTTGGAGTACGTCTGTTCAATTTTTTTCGTCAAGATAAGCTCTTTAAACTTTCTCGTATATGTACGTTCTTGTGTTAAAAAAACGTTTTTGGCCAACTGCTGCGTAATTGTGCTTCCGCCCGCCACAATATCGCCACTCGTAATGTTTTGCATCAATGCCCGAACAATTCCGATCACATTAATGCCATCGTGCTTGTAAAACTTCTGGTCTTCTGTAGCGATTACTGCCTGAACAAGATGCTCTGGAATCTGTTCTATACTAACTCCATCAATTTTGGAACCTGAAATCTTGCTGGCTACATCACCCTTTTGATCATAAATAATCGTTGGCTGTGGCGTTGGCTCTTCTAATTTACTGACATCGCTTGTCCAAATTAAAATATTGAATAGAAGCAAACTGGCTAAAAAAAATATTAAAACTGCTGCTAAAATTTTTATCCTGAATTTTTCGCCATTAAACTTACCCCATATCCGCCCGGTCGATTTTTGTTGCTGTCTTCTTTCCATTCTTCTCACGTTTTGTTCCACCTTCTACCCTCTAGTCTAACGATTCAGCCTGTGCATAAAGGTTATTGTTAGATATGTCACATACATAGTCAATAGGGCATTTGTAATCTGCTACTTTGTCCCCCCTTATGTAAACCGTTCCATTCATGACCATTCATGACCATTCATTGGTTCACATTCCAACAACAAAAGCACCTAATTTCGGTTTTTATTATGATGTCCAAAAATATAGTTTACTTTTAGTTATATTTCATGAATTGTGGCGCGCTTCAAAAATCTTTTACTATACGTCTTAATATTTCTTCTAAGGGGGATAATGTACATTATACAAAGAGAATGATTTGGTGGAGAGGTGTTTTACGGTGCTTGTCGCAATAGTGTCCTTTATTATAAGTTGGATAGCCTATCTATTCTTTTCTGATAAAAAGAGATTCCATTTATATGTTTTTACTGTTTACATAGGGATTGTTTTGGCATTGATTACAGACTTGCTGATGTTTGTTTATCCCCTTTGGCACTATCCGGGATCAAAGGTAGAGCAATTCTTCATTCAATTACTAAATGGATTCGGCTTATATTTTGTAGTTATCTACTTCTTCCTCCAATTACTACCAAAAATACAAACGATTTTATCGGTAGCACGTTATATCTTTTATTGGTCTATATTTGCCATTATACTTGAGCTCTTTTATTTGTATATTGGTTTTATTGAACACGGATTATGGTGGAATATCATGCATTCATATATTGCAGATTGGATTTTACTTTTTTTATTTTATCTCCATCATAGGTGGGCATCAAAGTATTCAATAATAAAATAAATGTAAATTAATTTGATATAGGGGATTTTAATATGCAAACTAGTTGGCAAGAGGTTGCTAAATTATCAGAGCAGTACAGCTCCACCAGATTGGAGTATTGGTTAAATGAAACCTTATTTACCATCAGTTGGTGGGTTCTATTGGCTACCACTCTTGGTCTTTGTATTGTATGGGTCATTATTTTAGATAAAAAGAGGATTTTCGAGATACTCTCATACGGATTTATGGTTTCTAGTATAAGTACAATATTAGATGCACTTGGTGTTATTCTCATGTTTTGGCAATACAATCATACTTTAACGCCTTTATCGATACCTATTGAAATTCACATTGTACAAATGCCTATTATTTATATGATTATTTACCAATATTTTAGACCATGGAAAACATTCTTAATTGCCATCACAATCAATGCATTTATCTTCGCATTTATTCTGGAAGAACTGTTGGTGTGGCTACACATATATGAATTACAATCCTGGGAACATATCTATTCATTTTTCCCTTATATCCTGATCGGAGTATTCATTAAATGGGTCATTGATAAATTTGGACAGAAGTATTTCGCATAGCATGCTTACAGTAGCTCATTATATGGTAAAAAAGAAAAATTCAGTGGGAAGAATAGAATTGTTTTTCAGGTTACATAATAACCTAAGTGTTGTTATGTAACACTAAATCTTTCAATGTTGAGGGGGACATACTTTGAATACTGTATTTAGCTTAATTTCCAGTCTGTTTATTATTTACCTTAAAGTAACTTCCTTACTTAATAAAAAGACATTTGAGCTGAAGGCCTGGTTAAGAATTCCTTCTTTAACGCAAGCAATGGTATTCATTAAGTAATCTCTATTATGCATTGTAAAAAAAGGTGAGTGCATTATTGCCCACCTTTTTTCCTTTTTTATAATCCTCTATTTTCTATCAAATGCTTTTGGCGGAGATTCCAGCCAACCTTTATCAATTAAGATATTAGCCGCATCATCAGCAAATAAGCCATTATTGACCATAGCTCTTCCATATAAAGCGCTTATATCTCTTCTTCCATTAACCGCAATTGAGTTTCCCAATGTCCTTATCTTCATAGAAAACATGTCAAATTTATGGTATAACATGATTTTATCTGAAAAAGGTGGATAGGTGGATGTTGTAACCAAATGATCGATATATGACGGTGCTTGTAGGTTTTCATTATGAAGCTTTTCAGCAAATTGCTTCACCGCCTTATCGGTCATTCCTAAACCTCGTTTAAATAAAGTCTTTATCTTTTCATCTTTAACGGTCTGATAAAATCCTAATAAGAACGCTTTACTTGTTGTGTTATTTTCAATGTTATCGTATAGGTGAATAATTTCCATTGCATGAAGTGGTCTAACCTCCCCAAGCCAACCGTTTAGATAGCTTTGTTTATTTATAAAATCGCTTTTTTCAGGTGTTGGAATAATTGGAGGTTTTACAACTAATTTCTTGTCATATATAAGATTATTAACTTGTCCTGTTAGGATCATGGTACATTGATTTGCATAAACGAAAAATTCTCTTATATCCTCCCTCATTACTAGCGGAATGGCTACTGCGTAAATGCTCATACCTGCCTTAGCCGCATATTTTAAATAATGTGCATAAAACTCATCTCTGTATAAACGTGGGGCACCAAGATTTACATCCTCTTCGGTAAATCCTATTGGTATAGGGAAATTTGCATCTTTAAAAAACTTCTCAATTCTCTGCAAAAAATCATTACTTAATTCCAAGCCATTTTCCAATAACGTCCTAATAGTTTCATCCTCACAATGCTGAAGAAAATAAGGTAGAATATGACTTGACATACTGTTTCCCATATAGGTAACCCAAAGTTTACCCATTTCAACAACCGTTAAAGGTTGAGATTCGTCTAATTCTTGCGTACTCAAACTTAGTGGTTTCAAAACATTCATTGGATTTAATTCTTTATCGGCCTGTTCCATAAATAACCTCCTATTTTATATGTCAAATAATAATATTCCCTCGACTAGGGAAATGTATGAATGAACAATCTGTACAGTTGATAAAATAAAAAAAGAAGATATCAAAAAATTAGCTAAGAGCCTTTTTGATTATCTTCTTCAATTTTCAACTTATCTATTGTCCCTTTAATGAAAAAGACACTTTCCTTATTCTAGGAGGTAGTGACCCCTTAAAGTTAGAGTTTTTATTATGTAGCTAATTGG
>NZ_JPVO01000025.1 GCF_000772955.1 Ureibacillus sinduriensis BLB-1 = JCM 15800
TATATAGAGAAACTTCCAAACGTAGAATTTTGTTATAGAATTGCAGGGCACCACGGACATTAATTAAAATACCTGATAATGTTTTGTGAATGGATTAGCAAACCAATTGCCTTTTTCATTAAAAGCCATGTAAAAATGCGTAACAGCAAGTGGCTGACCGCTTCCCTTTACAAAATATTCGAAAGTTCCTCTTGGTGTTTCAATTAATTGTTGTTCCCACATCTTTGACACATCCTCTTCACAATAGATTGTAATATTCATACATACACTATTATACTTTTTTGGGGTTGTTCAATAGGAGAAAGATTTTCAAAGTGTCTTATGGTAATTGTCTTAAAAGATTGAAATATGACCCGATTGTTGAAAAAAGCACAATTCTACAAGAATTGCGCAAATTATTGAAGATTGTTTTTCAACTAACTCTGTAATTTTAGTGTAGGGACTATTAATATATGTAGGTTTAAGACTCAAATATAATAGGTAGGTTTTATACAGATAAAACACTCTGCATATTTATTAATGTTTATTTATTACGGCCGTGTTCCCATGGTTCTATTGTTCCAACAATATAATTTGCTTCCTTTTGAGAAATAGCTCTAATTACCCAAGAGGAGATTTCTGTATTTGTTAGCCATCTTGCGGTGTTATTTTCTCTAACAAAACCTAAATGTACATGAGAATAGTTACAATTTTCAGGAACACTTATATTTTTTTTAATCGTTTCTAAATTTAAACTACTACCTAAAATATGAACTAAGCTCCATTTATTTGGCTGTTTAGCTACCAAATTAATAATTGTAGGAAGGGCATTAGGCGCTGTAGAATGCACCCATACAACGATTAAATCGATATGTCCCAGTTTTCTTACTTGTTCTTCTACTTCAAACTTCAAATTACTTGTATTATGATAGTCTAGATATAAAGGTTTAATGTTATTGCATTGTTTAATTAGAGAATCCATTTTTTTCATACTTCGACCAATTACAGTTACATAATCATAATTAGTAGCTAACCAAATAGAAGTTTCCTTTTACATTCCACTACCTCCTATAATTAGAGCATGGCTCATTGAATAACCTCCTTTATTTTTTAACTTTACCCCAATAAAAACAATAAATATTATCATTCTTTTGTATGATATTATCTATTCTTTGGTAATCCTCTTTTATTCAACAATCTAACCCTATTGCTGAAAAAAGCACAAATCTATTCAAGAATTGCGCCCGGTTACGGAATAAAAATTTGCTTAACAATACAAAAATTTTAATCAAACTTTTTATAAACAGTTCTACTTGGCTTAAATTCAACAGGATGATTCATTAGCTAATTCCACTCTCTTTAGAGCTCACCTAACCGTTCATTGATCTCTATCAATTCTTCAAAATTCTCTATTTCAAATTAACTTTACCTTCTGAATTTGGAATATAATAAATCTCTGTTAACAAAGTATTAACTTTTTCTATTTCCTCTACTGTTTCCTTGTACTTCTCTTTATCTAAATTACCATTCTCACGATAATTATTTTCAATCACTTTACCAATATTCAATAATTTGTCGGCTATAGGTAAAAGTACTTCTTCCCCCACGGTCCTATCTACAACATTCGAATAAGCTTTTACGGAAATAAGTCTGTCATTCATTCTACTTATAGAATCTATTGTCATTTCTCTATTGGAATCTTCAACAATTTCATAATAACTTTCCCAAACGTTATAGACAGCGTTTCCTAAAACCGCCACCATTCTTTTTTCTCCATTTTCATGGCCGTCTTGATAACTAATAATTATTGTTAAAAGAATTACTAAGAATCCGCCCGCAAAATATCCAACTTGTTTTCTCATTTTACCTCCATTGCACATACTTTAACATAAATATCCAATTTAAATATTGAGTTTTATTCATTACATTGCCCTTTAACGGAAAAAGACCCTTTCCTTATTAAAGGAGGGAAAGCGCCCGATTGTTGAATACAGTTATTAAAATAGATTCTATATACTTATTAGTTAAAAATAAAGTAGCTGGGAGATTCGATTCTTCCCCTAAAGCGGGTGGCCCTTCCATATAGAATACAACTAAGCTCTTTTTAATTATTTTTCTATTTTTTCTTCCATTTGACATTTCTATAATTTAAGTATATATTTTCCATTGAGAATGAAAATCTTTATCAATAAGCAGTTTCATTTCTAATATAATATGGAAGAAGGTTTATTGGATTGAAAAAGTCACTATTACTAATGCTATTATCTTTAATGGCTATTTTTGCTTTAACCGCTTGCTCAGATTCTGAAACTGAATCCCAATCAGATCAAACATCAGCTACAGAAACAGCAGAAACTACAGATACAACAGAAGAATCAGAAGCAACTTATCCAATTACTATTAAACATGCTTTAGGAGAGGCAATAATTGAGAAAAAGCCTGAGCGAATCGTAACAATCCAGTGGGGAAATCATGACGTAGCTTTAGCTTTAGGAGTTGTACCAGTTGGGTTCTCTGCAGCAAACTTTGGTGTACAGGATGACACAGGTTTATTACCTTGGACAAAGCAAAAGTTGGAAGAATTAGGTGTAAAGGAACCAAATGTATTTATGGATACAGATGGATTAGATTTTGAGGCTATTGCAGATGCTCAACCAGACGTTATTTTAGCAGCTTATTCTGGGATTACAGCTGAAGATTACGAATTACTTACTCAAATTGCACCTGTTGTTGCTTATCCAGAAGCTCCTTGGGCTACTACATGGCGTGAGTCTGTAGATTTAATTTCTAAAGGTATGGGGATAGAAACAGAAGGTGAACAATTAATTGATGACATCGAGAATATGTTAAAAGAGAAGTTAAAAGAATACCCTCAAATTAAAGGGAAAAAAGTTGCTTGGGTTAACTTTTCAGTGAATGACCTATCTAAATTGCATATTTACACACCAATTGATGCTCGCGTTGCATTTTTGGAAGAGTTAGGTTTAACTCACCCTGAAAGCATTACTTCTTTAATAGAAGATCCAACAAAATATTCATTAAATTTAAGTGCTGAAAATTCAGCGGCCTTGAATGATGTGGACGTCATTGTAGGTTATGGAGATGACGAACTGTTAGCGGCTATTCAAGCTGACGCAATTTTAGGCAAAATACCAGCTGTAGCGAATGGTGCGGTTGCATTTATCACAGCTGATACTCCTTTGGTTGCTGCGGGTACACCAAATCCATTATCTATTGCTTATACAATAGATGACTACTTAGCATTAATAGGTTCAGCTATCGATAAAGCAAATAAATAGTTCAAATAAAATGTACTGGGTGCATCGTGTTTGTACCCAGTACATTTTCATACTTTTAAGCTACAAATACATACCACTCGATAAACGATTCGCCCATGCTAAATCAAATTGTAAAATGCGTATCTCTTCTAGCTTCGCCCTTTAATGGAAAAAGCCTTTCCTTATTCATGGAAAGCGCCCGATTGTTGAAGATCAAAAACTAATTAGATAAATTCATAAAACTGAGTCCTGATGCTGAAATTCCCTCAAGATTTATGTTTTATTAGCAAATCACAAGGACCTAAATAATTTATGAATTCCAATAGAATAATTTAATAATCATAATAGGTATTATCAAACTCAACTAATTGACAATATAACGCAGTAATTTTTACAGAATTAGCCCTTGTACGAATTCTTAATGATGGTCTACTCGATATATCCCCCTTCATTTCTAAGCTAGACCTTACATTAGATTGAATTGCTAACTTTTCACTAAAGCTTTCATTCTCTTTTAATTGGAAAACTCCAAAAATTATTGAGATTCTCCCCATTTATACCCTATTATTTTAGGGCTTTCACTTTCAATTTTCGCTTCTTTAGGTATTGGGAAATCATAATATTCGTGTAAAGAATAATAATTACTATCTAAATTCGTAAAAAAATAGTAGATTCCACCTAATAAAAGAGCAAGGGAAATAAGAACAGATATAAATATTATAATAAATAAACCTCCCTTAATTTCAAAATTTCGCCTTTTATTATTAATAAATAACCTATTAACAATAAAAAGTAATATAAACTTTTTAACTTTTTTATTTAGTTTTTATTTCGTATCATAAATTAAATATATTCAACAATCTGGTGTAGCTTTAAAATAAAGATTGAAATAAAAAAGACCCTTCAATACTTATTTAACAGGACATACCAAAACTCCATTTTGAAAAAAATTGATCAAAATGGAGTTACTCTTATTATCTAAATATAATTTTTTATAAAAAAGTTTGATTATTTCCATAATCCATACTTCGCAAACTAACTTATTAGTTGTAGGGGAAATTTATTTTCTCCTTGGATTAAGCATATCATTTTACTTATCAATTACTCTTCATTATTCCAGGTCATAAATAATTTTCTTTCCTAATAACTAAAGGGTTATGAATTTTTTTACTCTTTTGGTATCTTGCTTAACTGTACTCGGGAAAGTGCCAAAGTTAGTACAATAGATATTGTAACTCCTAAAGCGCCTATCCAGGTAACTGAAGATAGTGATATTTTCTCAACAAAAATACCTCCAATTCCTGCACCAGCTGCCATTGCCAATTGCATTACTGACTGATTTAAGCCTAATAATATACCTGATGACTCTGGCTCGATTGTAGCCAAGTTATATTGTTGTGTTGGTCCCGATGACCATGCAGAAAATGACCATAGTATTAATATTATTAAAACACTAATATAAGAATTTGTTACAAGAGATAATAATATTAGCATAATGATGTGTAACGACATTCCACCTAACAGTGTTTTTTGAACTCCCCAACGATCCGTACTAAATCCACCAAATTTGGAACCGAATAAACTTGCGATACCAAAAATCATCAATGCACCACTTAAAAGTTTTTCCTCTATTCCTGATATATTTAACAAGTAAGGTGAAAGGTAAGTGTAAGCAATTGAATACCCTCCAAGCCAGAAAAAAGTAATTGCTAATCCAATCGTAACCCTACTTTTCTTAAGAAGAGCCAACTGTTTAACTAGTGGTATATGCTTATCACCCTTAATAATTGGAATAGATGCTCTAATTATTATCATTGCAAGAATTCCCAGCAGTGCTATTCCACCAAAAATAACTTTCCAACCTAATAAACTAGAAATAATTCTTCCAAGAGGTACTCCTATGATTAATGAAGCCGTAAACCCCATAACCACTGTAGCAATAGCGCTACCTTGTTTACCTTCTGGTGCTATCTGTGCAGCGATAGTTAATGCTGTAACAACAACCATCCCTGCTCCGAGTGCCATAACTACTCGAGCTACTACAAATAATCCGTAACCTGGTAGGATGAATGCCAAGATATTACCTATTACGAACAATCCTAATGAAAAAATCATTAATTTACGTCTGTCAATACTAGATGTTATTCCCATAAGAATAGGTGTAAATATTGCATATACAAGTGAGAATATTGTAATTAATTGACCTGCTGCAGCCAAAGTTATTTCAAGTGAATCTGCAATCGTATCTAAAATTCCCGAAATAATATATTCGGAAGTTCCTACTAAAAAGCTAACGATTGCCAAAATATAAATCTTCAAAGTATTAGACAAATGATGTCACTCCTTATAATTTTGTTGTCATATCGACATATCGTTAACTATCGATATGTTTATTCAAAAAAATATATAGCATGAATACTAGCTATGTATTCTAGCGGAAATGAAACTGAAACCTCCAAAGAATTCGTAAGGAATTCAGTTTCACTCAGTTATCTCTTTTGCTTCAAGAACTCGGCGATCCCATTTATGGCATCTTCATTTCTTTTGTAATAAGTATACTTACCTATACGGTCAGCCTTTATAAGTCCAACCTGTAAAAGCATCGAGAGATAATGAGATGCCGTAGATTGCGTCATTTCCAATTTTTCTGTAATTTGACTAACGCATACCCCGGTTTTGTTCATATCAATCCCTTCGTGGGGAGTGAAATGGAGATCTGGTTCCTTAAGCCATTCTAAAATTTGCAGCCTTGCTTCATTAGATAATGCTTTAAAAATATCAACTTGTTTCATACAAATTATTGTATCGAGAATTTTCGAATTGTCAAGTGCGCACTCTTTCTTCGAGGTCATATAGGATTAATCCTCAACACAATTAACATTATATCGAGAATTGTCGATGCGTCAAGTGGATCAGTATAATTTTTTTATAAACAGTTAATCTTTGTTCAAAACGATTCTAACTGTGAAGCATTTCAAGTTAAGAGATTATTCTTATCCGATAACAGCATACTGAGTAATGGTTTGGGAAGTGCTAATCCTACACTAACAACTCAAGCTTTGGCAATTCGTACAGCAAGTATTATTTATAGTAAATACTTTTGAACCTCTTTTAACTTTGAGGTTTTTTTACTTTGTTTTGAAATTGCCTCCTTTTTAAAACTTTAACATAGGTATCCAATTTAAAGGTTGCTCCACAATTTGGCCCTATTGCTGAAGAAGGCTCAATTCCTTTTTAAACTGCAGCCCAAAAGTTAGAGTAAAAAACTAACTTTTGGGCTGCAGTACCTTCCTTATAAAAGAATTGCGCCCTATAATGGAATACTTTTATTTTATAAAATCGTTAATTAGTTGCTCTGTTGTAAGTATTGTGGCAAATTCATCATGCAATGTAGCTAGTGATATATTGTGTATAGTTTCTGCATCATAATATCTATCATTTTGGTCTTTCAAACCAAATGCTGCTGTAGCATCTGAAATCAGGTATGTACTGAAACCTAAATTACCACTCATTCGTGTAGTTGTTGATACACAATGAGGTGTAGTCAATCCAGTGATTACAACTGTTGATATTTCATTTACTTTTAATTGCTCTTCTAAATTAGTACCAATAAAGCTACTATTTACTTTCTTGGTAAGAATAACTTCATCCTCAATAGGTTCCACTATTTCTTTAATAGTAAAGCCCTCATTCATGGGATGAAATATTGAATTAGGATTATCTGAAGTGTGTTGTATGTGGATTACCAACCATCCCTTTTTCCTCCATAATTGTAGTATCTTGCTAATATTTTCTTCTGCATTTAGGTTATTTCGCTCTCCCCATTTTTTATCATTGAAAGCCTTTTGTACATCAACCACAATTAAAGCTTTTTTCTTTTCATCCATAAGATTCCCCCCTAATTTTGTTCTCCATTTATAGCTATAACTACATTTTAAATGCCGATTTTACTTTTGTACAATTGTTATTGTACTGCGTTAATTGAATAACTAAGAGCATCATTTTCTAATAATTCTTTACTTTCCCCTATTCATGAAGAAAGACCCTCTCCTTATTCAAGGAAAGCGCCCGTTTGTTGAATATCATAGCATAAATTTTATTCAAGATAAGCACCGGTTACTTTAAGTACAGTCCTTCCCACTCTAACATATAAAATTGCATAATCTAAGAATAGATAATAATATCGTTTAATTTTGAAAGGAGAATAGTTCGTAATCTCCTCATAAACTAATTTATACTTTCCAGTAAATTTGGCACTAACGATTTATAATTAAACAAAAAATCTTGTATTGGTACAGCCATAAAATAAGGGATATTCATCAAAAACCAAAGTAATATATAGATATTTTTGAGGCTTTCTTCCGCTTTGTTTAAGTCCATTAGATAAATCAATGTATAAGTTTTGTCCCTTATCGCCAACAGAGCGTTCCACTGAAAATTGCCCTGCTAAACTTCTCCACCATACTGAAAATGCTTTATAAATCTCGTTGAAATGCTTTGATGTATTACGCTCAAACAACGTTTCATAAAACAATCGTTTTTCCTTGTAAAAGATCTCTATATCATTACTCTCTTTTTCACATAATCTTACTAGAAGTTCATTCCATAAACCTTGGAATTTTTCTTCAAATGTTTCTATAAAAGGTGATCCACTTTGCAAAAAGGATATTTCAAATTGTCATCGTCCAACTTTTCTAGCAATGACTTCTCCATAATCGTCCCCCTTCTATAAATAGTTATTATATCAACGGATTAGAATGTGTCCCTATCCTTAATACCAAGTATTTCAAATCCCTACATTTTTTACAATCACTTTACTCCACAATATGGCCCTTTAACGGAAAAACGCGATCTTCTTATTGAAGAATTGCACCCGATTGTTGAATAAAACAGAACATGTTTTTCAACTGATCTACAATATTAGCTGAAGTAGGTAAAAAGATGCCACAGCATCCCCATTTCTTAAACATAAGACTTAATTGAATAGGAAACGGGACGCTTATTATAAAGATAAAGTATATTTTCGAGAAGGTGAAGAAAGATATCATTAAGGAATAGTAAAAGACGGATTGATGATAGAAGGTGTTTATTCAATGCTCATTGGAACAGTCACTTTTATAATTGGGTGGCTAACATTTTTACTTTTTTCTGATAAAAAGAAATTTCCACTTTTTGTGATCACAGTTTACGTGGGTATTATTTTAGCCTTAATTACAGATTTGATGATGTTTGTTTATCCTTTATGGCATTACCAGGGAACAAAGATAGAGCAATTTTGTATTCAACTTTTAAATGGATTTGGGATTTATTTCGTGGTTATCTACTTATTTCTTCAGTCATTACCCAAAAAGCAAACGGTAATATCGGTTATACGACATGTATTTTATTGGACTCTATTCTCAATTTTACTAGAGATTCTTTATTTGAATATAGACTTTATTAGGCATGGGTTATGGTGGAACATAGGATACTCATATATCGCTGATTGGATTTTATTTATTATTTTCTACATCCATCACAAGTGGGCATCAAATCATTCAATCATAAATGGGCATTAAGTACAAATTAGGAGGATTGTGATGCAATCTACCTGGCAGGACGTTCTTGAATTAACAGAGCAGTATAAATATACAAAAATAGAGTATTGGTTTAGTGAAAACGTATATACTTTGAGTTGGTGGATTCTTTTAGTTTCATCTATAGTTTTATTTCTTATATGGATCATTATTCTAGATAAAAAAAGAATATTCGAGATTATCACATACGGATTTTTTGTAGGGACAGTAGCAATATATGCAGACGTGTTCGGTGTTTGGTTTGGATTATGGCATTACCCAATTACAATAACACCTATGCATATACCTATTGAAATACACAGACTGCAAATGCCTATTATTTATATGTTGATTTATCAGTATTCTAAAACATGGAAAACTTTTTTAAATGCCGCAGCAATAAATGCAATTGTTTTCACATTCATTTTGGAACCTTTATTGGTGTGGTTAAAAATATATGAACCCTCTCATTGGAAATATATCTATTCATTGATCCCTTACTTTGTCATAGCTATACTATTCAAATGGCTAATCACTAGATTCAAACAACTGGACCAGAATTATCAATAGTTTTATTTGATAATGAAATTTTTAAAATCAGAAAGGCAATCTAAGTAAAACCATGAGATAAATGAACACGAAATAGACCAGGTTCACTATTTAGTGAAAACTTGGTCTTCTCTTGGGATATTCAACTCGACTTATGGGAGGTCTTTTTGAATATACAATTATAATATGTGCATTGTTTAATTACTTCACAGGCCTGCAAAGAAAATCAAAGGGGCGCCAGTCTATGTCTAAGAAACTAAAACCAACAACGAATAACCAAGAAAAAACAATGTCACGTGAGGAGCAGCTAGAACGCGAAAATGAACTGCTTCGTTTAGAGGTGGCTTATTTAAAAAAGTTGAAGGCTTTTCGAGAGAATCCAGATGCCTTTCTCGAAAAGCACAAGCTGCCATCGCCTTCGAACTTAAACAAGAAGGATTTCGATTAAAAGATATTTTAAAACAAGTGGATATTCCAGAAGCGACGTATCATTATCATATCAGATGGGGCAAAAGGATTCAGATGTAGAGTGGAAAGCCTTGATCTTAGAGACTTTCGAAAAACATGAAGGTCGATATGGCTACCGCCGAACAGAAACGTGCTGAATATCGGACAACAATTCATTCCGATCAAGGATGGCACTATCAACATAATATGTGGGTGAAAACATTAAAGCAGAACATGATTTTTCAAAGCATGTCTCGTAAAGCCACATGCTCAGACAATGCGGCCATGGAGAACTTCTTTAGCTTACTAAAACAGGAAATGTATTATGGAGAACAATTAATCTCTTACGAAGCATTACAAAAGAAAATAAAAGAGTATATCAATTATTATAATAATGTTCGTATTAAACAAAAACTGGCCGGCACGAGTCCAGTAAATTACCGAATACACGCCAGCCAATTAGCTGCATAATAAAACTCTAACTTTAAGGGGTCACTACCGAATTTTGCCCGATTGTTGAATAACAGTAAATATTTTTACTAGCTGTTTTTTCGATAAATTTATTG
>NZ_JPVO01000024.1 GCF_000772955.1 Ureibacillus sinduriensis BLB-1 = JCM 15800
ACTCTACATCTGTAGGGTCTTTTTTGTTTGTAAAAAAATCGATATTCAACCCAAAGAAACTTGTCCTAAACTAACGATCACACAATATTAAGTTAAACCCCGAATTTTTTGTCAGTGGTATTATATAGTACTAGACAAAACTGGTACATGAAACTCGAACTGCCAACTAGGCGATCTTCTTTATTTATTATTTTTCAAGTTAGTTGTGACTTCAATTCTTTTTTCCAATTGTTCTTCTCCCCAATAGCAAATCGCATCCAATACAGGAATCAGTGATAATCCCTTTTCCGATAAACTATATTCCACTTTAGGGGGCACTTGAGGATATTCTTTGCGATTGATTAGTTGATCACCTTCAAGTTCTTTTAGAGTATTGGT
Organism: Ureibacillus sinduriensis BLB-1 = JCM 15800; assembly: GCF_000772955.1. Classification (GTDB taxonomy): domain Bacteria; phylum Bacillota; class Bacilli; order Bacillales_A; family Planococcaceae; genus Ureibacillus; species Ureibacillus sinduriensis. The sequence goes on from NZ_JPVO01000024.1 coordinate 379, forward strand.
TAATGTTTTAAAAGAAACAGTGCCAAGCATCCGTTTCAACTGGTTATAGCGAACAGGATTGCGGTGCATATATAAAGCATATAAAACCGTCATCTTATATTTACCGCCAATTAATGACAAAGTATATCCGAAACCGGTTTCCTCCAGGCGTTCTTTAAAAACATAGGATTCTTCTTCCATTTTATACTCTCCTTTAGGTTAGTATCGCACTTTAATTACCGTACTTGTTGTATGTTATAGCATAAAATAAAATGGATGTACATCAAAATATGATGCATGCAAGTAAGAGAAAAAGGAGGAACTAATTATGAAAACCATTGTCTATGTACATCCATGGGAAGGAAGTTTTAATCATGCAATCTTAACTTCCATAACAAAAGATTTAAATGCTAAAAGAGAAAAATTTCAAGTGATTGATCTATATAAAGACGGGTTTAATCCCGTCTTTACGGCTGAAGAATTAAAGCATTTTAATAGAGGAGAAACGCCTTACGAATTGGTTAAGGAATATCAGAAAAAATTAAGCCAGGCAACTGAATTGATCTTTATATTTCCTGTCTGGTGGTGGGATTTACCTGCTATTTTAAAAGGATTCATTGATAAAGTGATGTTGAGTGGCTTTGCTTTCCTGGAAGATAAAGAAACAGGCGCCTTGAAAGGATTATTGACAAATATAGAAAAAACAACTGTCATCTCAACTTCTACAACAGATAAAGAATATATTGAATCCGAAGGGGGAAATGCTATTCAAGGAGTCTTCATTAACCGAACTTTAGCTGACTTGGGAATTAAAAATGAACACACCAAATGGATTCACTTTTCTGGAGTTAATTTAACAACAGATGAGAAGAGAAAACAGTTTTTAGAAGAAATACCACAACAAATCTAATGTAGATTGAGTTGTTCTTTATTACATTTTTACGAACACGTGGGAAAAGAGTAAGCAAGGGAATGCTTTTATAAAGGTACTATACGATATAGCAGTTAAGGCTATGTGAAAAGAATTCATAATAATTTACTCCATAGTTACAGAGTTTTATTAAGGTAGAGCACCCCATAACCACCTTCAACAATCGCTCTAATTGTTGAGTAGGATTGTGTCTGTTTAGCAATAGGGACAGAATATTAAGGAATTAATTGTACTTATATTATAACCGATGAATAGTAAACGCGGTGAACAAAAACAACCACCTAAAACGTTGATTTGAAAATGTTTTAGGTGGTTTTATAATTTAAAGCGTATTAAATTTTTCTCTGGAATATCAATTGTATTGATATCTCTTAATAAAAAGGAAAGCTTTAATTTGCTAAATTTACAAATAAATAAAAGAAGGTTATTTAGCGTTTAAAGTGTTTAAGTAAATTGCTTTATATCATGATACAATTAATCTGGGTGATAAATAGGATGAAACAGGCAGATCCAAGACAAATAAAATCGAAAGAAAAGTTGCATGATGCTTATTTAAAATTACTCTTTAAAGGGCAAGAGCAATTTACTATCCAGAAACTATGTGAAATTGCAAATGTAACGAGACCGACATTCTATAAGATATATAAAGACATTCAGGAACTAAGATTGGATATACATAAAGCTGTGCTGGATGATTTAAAAGAAGCTCTAACGATAAAAAAACAGATACTGACAACTGAATTTACTCAAAATTTCATACCAGAGAACTTAACCTTATTGTTTCAACATATCCAATTAAAACACATTGTTTATGAAACATTTTTTATTTATCAGCCTGATGGTACCTTTATTAAGGAAGTAAAAGAAATAATAAAAGACTTCATAGAGGAAGGGATATTACTTTCACAATCACAGGGGAAATTATTGCCAGTGAATCTAAAATTACTAATTAAGTATCTTACTGGTGCTTATGTTGAAAGTATCATTTTCTGGATTGAAGAAAATTATGAAACCCCGATTGAAGAGATGGCTAAAAGTTTGATTGAAATGTCTTTACATGGTTCGTATATTCCCAACTCATTACAAAGAAGTGAAAAATAAATTACAAACTTATTAGATATTAAAAGGTTTGGCCAGATTAATGGTCAAACCTTTTTGGATTCGTTTACAAAACGTTAACGAAAATTGATAAAGGACGATTATTTAATCTTATCTTTCCCGGAGTCTTTTTCAAGTTTAATTTCCTCTGCTACCTCGTCTACCACATCTTTAGTAGAATCTTTAAATTCCTTTAAAGTTTGGCCTACTGCACGTCCGAGCTGTGGTAATTTTGCAGGTCCAAATAAGATTAAGGCGATAACTAAAATGATAATTAATCCGGGCACACCTATACTAGCCATTTCACATTCCCTCTCTTTTCTTAATATATAGTGCAATTAGTTTTGGAATTTAAAATGAAACAACATCTTAATCGCTTTAAATTAAAAACTCCTCTTGTCCCAAAAAATCTTCGATGTGCAGCCTTATTGATGAATAAAGTTCCCAATCTAACTCAACAACTGATTCCTCCATTCAGAGAAGCACAACAAACTATTTACCTATGATTATCCACCTTTTCCCCTTGGCAAATAGTAATAATAAATGATGTAGAATAAGAACTAATTTACAATATGTTAATTTTATCATAGAATGGCTAAGGTGAAATACTTTTTTTGAGGGGAGGTAGCAAATTGACTCATCATAATGAAGGTGAACTAAAAATGGTTATTCAATTGCTGTTAGGTATATTCATAGCATTTGTCTGCGTGCGCTTTTTATATGTCATTTCTTCGAATTACTCACCTGCCTATGTCATTGCTATAAGTTTAGGATTTTTATTTTTATATTTTCCTATGCGGAATATAAGGGAATTTGACACCTTTGCAAATACAGTCACGGGTATGAGTATTGTTTTTTCATTTATCTATTTAGCAAATTAAGGAGTGAAGTTATATGACTGAGAAGGAAGAAAAGAAATTTACCAGAAGAACTTTTATGAAGAATAGTGGAATTACCGTTGGAGGGATACTCCTTGGTTGGGGGGTAAGTGAACTATTCGGGGACGATCAGAAAAAAGGCACATCAACTGAAACAGTGGATCTTAGTCATACACATGCCAGCGGTGCCCATGCTTCAGAAGCATTACTTGTATTTACCTTGGAACAATACAGAGTTGTAGAAGCGGCTGTGGAACGCATCTTTCCGGAAGATGAATTGGGACCTGGAGCTAAATCATTAGGAGTGGCGGTATATATCGATCATCAACTGAACACGCCATGGGGAAATAGTTCAAGAGATTATATGGTTGGTCCTTTTAAACAAGGAACAGCTACACAAGGTTATCAAGGACGTCAAACGAATGCTCAAATATTCATGATGGGATTGGATGCATTACAAAAATATACAGAGAAAAACTATGGTGATAAATTCTATATACTATCAGCGGAACAGCAAGATGCAATTCTTGTAGATTTTGAGAATGCCTCAGGAGAAAACAAAGTACAAATCGATGGAATATCTTCTTCACAGTTTTTCCAAATGTTGCACAGTCTTACGATGGAAGGGCTATATTCAGATCCAGTATATGGCGGAAATAAAGATATGGGTGGTTGGAAGTTGAAAAATTATCCAGGCCATCAAATGACATATGTAAACATAATTGAAAAAGAAGAATTCGTGGTTATGGAACCGACTAGTTTAAGCTCAATGAAATAAAGAATGGAGAAAATAGATCATGGCGACAAAATTACCAAGTGTAGATGTAGTAGTAGTTGGAGTTGGTTGGGCTGGTGGGATTATTTCAGCTGAGCTAACAAAAAAAGGTTATAAAGTTGTTGGATTAGAACGTGGTAAAGAACGCAAAACAGAGGACTTTCTAAACGGGCACGATGAGTTGAAATACGCGCACAGAAAAGAACTGATGCAGGATTTATCCAAAGATACATTAACATTCCGAAATAAAGATTTGGAAGAAGCATTGCCTATGCGGAAAATGTCAGCATTCTCATTGGGAACGGGAGTTGGTGGAGCTGGCGTCCATTGGAATGGGTTTACACATTTATTTTTAGATTATGACTTTCAAATTCGTACAAAAACGATTGAACGATATGGGGAATCCAAAATTCCGGAGGATATGACGTTACAGGATTGGGGAATTACTGAAGAACTTATTGAACCTTACTTCAAAACATTTGTGGAGATGGCCGGTACTTCCGGTGAACAAAATCCTTTAAGACCTCGTTCTTGGGATTATCCAAATCCACCAATGAAAGTGACACCAAAGATGAAGCGATTCATCGATACAACAGAAGAAATGGGATTAAATCCATTTATCAGTCCATCAGGTAACCTGTCACAAAATTATACAAATCCAGATGGTGTTTCACGTGCTGCCTGCCAATATTGTGCATTTTGTGATCATTTTGGTTGTGAGTATGGAGCTAAATCTGACCCGTTGGTGACAGTTTTGCCAGTTGCTCAATCTACTGGAAACTTTGAATTGCGCGCTCATTCCAATGTGCTGGAAGTATTGCATGAGAACGGTAAAGCGACAGGTGTTCGTTACATAAATGTTTTAACAGGTGAAGAGTATATTCAAGAAGCTAGAGTTGTTATTTTATCTGCCTATACATTTACAAATACAAAGCTACTTTTAAATTCCAAAATAGGAACTCCCTATGATCCTGTTACACAAACTGGAGCAGTAGGTAAAAACTACGCCGACCACTTCTTGAGTATGGCATTCGGATTTTTTGATGATGAACAATTTAATGATTATGCCGGTGCAGGTGCATTGGGTGTTTCATTGGATGACTATAACGGTGATTTCTTCGACCATACAGAGTTAGACTTTATACATGGCGGACTGATTTCCATATCCCAAGTTGGGAATCGCCCAATAGGAAGTAACTTGGCGCCCCTTGGAACACCAGGCTGGGGAGCGGAATTTAAGAAACAATCTTTGTATTATTATAATCGTCAAATGATGGTATTCTCACAAACTCCGATGATGCCAAATCGCTATAACTACCTAAGTTTGGATCCAACATACAAAGATGAGTATGGTATGCCACTATTGCGTATGACTGTTAATTATTCCAAACAGGAGAATAATGCGCATAAATTTATGACGAACAAATGTGCAGAAATTATGGAAAATTTAGGTGCAACGCATATAATGGCTTTCGACCAACAAGGTGATTATAACATTGGTTCGTTCGTTCCGGAGCATAGTATTGGGGGCACGATCATGGGGGAAGACCCGGCCACTTCTGTTGTAAATAATTATTCACAAGTATGGGATGTTAATAATGTATTTGTGTTGGGTGCATCTACCTTTGCTAGTCAATCAGGAGTTAATCCAACTGGAACATTAGGTGCGTTAGCATATAGGGCAGCTGAAGGTATTGATAGTTTTTTAAAGGAACCAAAATTACTAGTATAATCTTATGTATGATAAGATTGATCGAAATCACGTCAAAACAGCTGAAATTATGTGTATTGATTTATTAATTAATACTACTGTACAAGCAAAGAAACAAATAAATAGCAGTTCATATTGAACTCTCAGGAACATTAGCTCAACTAAGATATGACCTAAGTGCAACTATAGATTGAGATGATATTTCCTCCGTTAAAAGGCGCAATTCTTGAGTAGAATTGTGCTTTCTTCAGCAATAGGTCCAGATCTCGGAACAAATGGATATTTATGTTGAAATATATGGGAATTGAGATCAAATATACTTGAACTGAAGAAGCAGATTAATAGAATAAACATAGGAATAATTAATCAATTAATCAATATAACAATAATGGAATAGATTCTGATTTTATATCTTTAAAGTATAGGAGGACATTATGAGTTTTATAGCTCTAACAAAGAAAGTGGTAAAGGGATTTCAAAATTCAACTCAAATTTTATTATGTCTCGTATTATTCAAACTGGTAATGGTATCGTAGGCTATCATCAAGCTATAGTGCCTCAACTTTTCTTAGTCTTGAACGGAGAAGGATTTGTCCGCAATGATAAAGAAGTGTATTTTAAAGTCCAGTCTGGTGATGCTGTATTTTGGGGAAAAGATGAATGGCATAAGACTAAAATTGAAGTAGGATTAACTGCTATTGTCATTGAAAGTGAAGAATTAACTCCTTCATTGTTTATGCCTTTAAAGAAATAAATGTTATTCAGCTAACGGGCGCGTTTCTTTAATAAGAAATGCGTCTTTATTCATGAAAAAGGCCATATTATTGAATAGAACTTCCAAAGAAAAATTGGATCATTATGTTAAAATTGTCGTAAGTTGTAGAGATTTTGCAAGAGGGGGAATATTTAAATGCTACAACAAATTAGAATAGGGAAATCGTTAGTAGAAGTCGATCTTGCTAAGACACGAGAATTTTATAGTAAAGATATAGAGGTTTGTAACTGCTTATACTGTAAAAATTATATTGAAGCATCTAAGATTTTAACGACTTCTGTTTCCGAAATATTCGATAAATTAGGGGTTCTCCCTACAAAACCAGCAGAGCTTTCCGAATTCCCTGCTGAGGAGGCTGAGACACGGTTATACATAGGAGATTATCATCTTGTTGGGAGAGTATTAGAAGGGGAATTGTGTACATCCTCTAACTTTAATGAACTGAATACTTTTAAGGTAGAGAATTTTACATTTGGGTTTTCAGAGGATTTAGCATATGTACCAGAAGGAATTCCATCCCCAGTGTTACAGTTGAATTTTGTTGCTAATATACCTTGGATTCTTAAAGAAAATCCAGATGATTAGTAAAAGTCATCTTCAACAAAAGATCGCGTTTTTCAATTATAGGGTCATATTGTGGAATAACATTCTTTTATGACGTGTTACCTTGGTGAAGTAGGAATAAAATTAGTGTAGGTAGAATAATGAATAAATGTAATTTATGCCAAAAAAAAGCGGGGAACAGTTATGGATTCTAATGAAATGAAAAGTTTAATCCAAAGTTATTTAAATGCGTATAACTCTTTTGATATTGATGCGATGTTACTATATTTGCATAGGGATATTGAATTTAGAAACATTTCGAATGGGGTAATTGATGCTGAGACAAAGGGAATTGAACAGTTTCGTGAATTAGCTGAACAGTCGAAAAAGATATTTTCACATCGACTTCAAACTATTAAAAATTACTCTATTACAAATGATAAAGTAGAAGTTGAGATTAACTATGAAGGAACTTTAGCAACAGATTTACCGAATGGGCTTAAAGCGGGAGAGAAACTTCAACTTAGTGGAAAATCGATATTTAAGTTTAAAGATAAAAAATTGAGGTTGATTGAAGATTACAGCTAAGTAAATAATTACTCTATCTATCGAAAGAAGATTTGGTAAACATGGATATTATTATGGATGTCAAATGCATTATTCCACAATTGGGCCAGATTGTTGAATAAACTATAATTGTAAAGTAGATTTATGGGGGATTTAAATTAAAGTAATGTTGCTTAGCTGACCCTAAACTTTAATTAGGAAAAGTTATTGAACAACGATACATTTAAACATTTCAATCACCTATTTCTAAAAGACTTTTTGATACAAGTGCAAATAAGAAAAACACCTATTAAAGAGCTACTCAAAATTGTTAAGGAATACCAATCAAAAATGAAGTATCACATTAAAGTAACAGCATGTATTTTGCAAAAAAATAATGCAGAAAATTGCAGAAGTTTTGTACA
>NZ_JPVO01000023.1 GCF_000772955.1 Ureibacillus sinduriensis BLB-1 = JCM 15800
GGATTCGGAGGGTTATTTGGGTTGCACATTTTTAGTATAGCATGAAGAATAGAGTAATAAATAGTAGCAAATTTAGGATTATCCTTTAATCCACAAGCATCAATTAGAGACTTATACTTCTTATTTTCTTTTACGATTAACATTGCACACATGAGAGAAAGGAACCTTAGCATTCCAAACAATCCCAAACCAATCACCCCCCTTATAAAATCATTTTAACATTTTTGTATGGTAAATGTTGGATACATTATAATTCATATGTATTCTTCCTGCATTAAATTGCCCTATTGCTAAAATTCTACTTAAGAAGTGCGCCGATTGTTGAAGAATAAATACCTCTTATTTTACTTTACTAAAGTAATAATCAATTGCTTCCTAAGCCTTTAACTTTCTGATTTTAATATTTGAGCAATGGATAATTATTTTGGTCTGCGAAAATAAAAAGATTTCATGCTGCAATTTCTTTTTACTTATCGGAATAATTTCATCGTACCCCCACTGATCAAGTCCTTGTCTGCCACCAAAAACAATTTCATACGGTTTGTTACCATAAACATTTCTAGTAATATCATAATCCATAAAAAACTTTCGAACATTTGACCATTGTATTTCGTATGTACCACCATCTTCAACATATTGCTTAATAACCATATTAATTGTTGTAGGATCTTTAGTTTTTCCATTTTCTTGATTCAAGATTGTTAGCGAAACTACCTTGCCATCATGGAATGAATATTTTTTTAAAAAGTTCGTTGTTTCTTGGTTGAAACGAGGTAATAGTTTTTTCAATTCCTTTGCATAACCAATTACATCCCAATGGTCATCATCAACAAAATATTTCATTAATTATTCTCCTTAAATTAAAGCAATCTAGAAATTATATAATAATCCATACAATTTTAATAAAAATATCCAAAAGTAAGAAATTTAGTTGTAGTTGTTATGTTATTCAATTACTAGTAAAATACGACCCCAAATTTCGTTTAGTAACATTTCATAAAAGAACGTCATTCAAGAATATGACCCGATTGGTGAAAAAAAGCACAATTCTATTCAAGAATTGTGCGCGATTGTGGTATAACTAAAATCTAATTTTACATGTTAATTCTTTTCAACAAGCGCACTCTAGCTAATGAAGTTTATTTAAATCGATTGATTGAAAAAGGAGTAATATTTTGTTCCGACTTCCCTGAAATAATCAAATCACTTAAAATCTGTCCAACTACACTGCTGAATTTAAAGCCGTGACCTGAGAAACCCGATGCAATGGCAACGTTTGAATAGTTAGGATGCAAATCAATAATGAAATCTTCATCAGGAGTAAGTGTATACATACAGGTTTTACCGTACTTTAATTGATGTGTAAATGGCATATAGTTATGTAAAAATTGCTTTAAATCTGTCGTATCTTCCTCTAGTTCACCAAATCCCCGGATGGCTTCCTCTGGATTGATTGTTTCTCCTCCATCATGTCTGCCTACTTTTAATCCGGAACCATCGATACTAGGAAAACCATAATAGATTCCGTGAGATGTCTCAAACGAAAAGGCGGGAAAATCCCTATAATTATATAAATCTTCACTGGCATCAAACCAAGCAAAAGTTTTTCTTACTGGGTTTAGAGGAAGGTTTAAATCCAATTTAGAAAGGAGAGTTCCTGACCAAGCTCCTGCTGAGACTATTAGGGCATCCGCGTTAAAAGTTTGATCTTCGGTACTGATGGTTACTCTTTCATCATGAACCGATAATTCTTTCACTTTGGTATTGGTTAAAATCGTCGCTCCATGTTGTTCTGCAAGTTCACGATAGGCTTCAATGCATTCCTCACATTTCAGTATTCCTGATGTTGGTTCAAAGCACCCTATGTAATTTTCCGGTAAGGTGATGCCCGGCCACTGCTTATTCACTGCACTTGAATCCAAAATCTTAAGTGGCAGTAAATGAGTTTTTGAACTTGAGATGATGTTCTGGATAAAATCCGTTTTTTCATAGCCCACATTTAGAACCCCTGTTTGGAGAAACAATTGTTTTCCTGTCACTTTCTCTAAATCATTCCATAGTTCTTGAGCCTTGAGCGCTAATGGAACGTATTCTTCACCTTCACCATACGCATGCCGAATAATTCTCGTATCGCCGTGATGACTCCCTTTGTTATGAGGCGGGTTAAAAGAATCAATTAATAAAGTTCTCTTCCCATACTTTGATAAGAAATAACCTGCCGCCATTCCCATCGAACCAGCGCCAATTACAATGACGTCATAATGCATAATCCGTTTCCTCCCTCGCAAAAACATACTCTAAAACTAGAGTCTTATGTATTGTCTACTATTAACTTATTTTAACATTAACATTTGGTAATCACTTTAAAATGTTTAATAGTTTAAGTACAACGCTTACCAATCTAAGGGATAGTTTTAAAATGCTCCTCCACCACCTGGCCCCATTAATGAGAACGAGCTCCGATTCTTATTACAGAAACGCCCCGATGTTGAATACGCCTGTTGCTCTTAAAATCCGCCTTCATAAATTTTAAAAAAGTGAATTTAAAACGCAAGATTATTAAGGGAAGGTGCTATTTAATTGAAGTATTTCTTAATACAATTTGCATTGTTAATAACTTTTATCTTATCTTTATGTATGCCATACTTGTTGAAAAAATTAACTTTACCAACGTCTTCAAAATAACGATTCCATCTAAACATTTTAAAAAAAATAATTAATGTTGGTTTGTAATTCGCTCTCTCTAATCGAAGTTTTTGTTTTAGAAACCTCTTTATAATTCGGTAAGTTCTCAATGAATATTTTGTATCTAAAAAGAAAATCAAATCTGCACTCTGAAAACAATTGCTTACCCAATCCTCATTGTGTATTCCTTCAATTATCCAATTGTCTGATTGTAATATACTGTTTAGATACTCCTCCCTTTCTTGTTCAGTTCTTCTTATATCCCCGGACTTATCCCTTATCCAAACTACATTATCTAATTCGTAATACGGTATATCTAACTTTGAGGATATTTCTTTGCTAAAGTTGTTTTACCACTTCCAACAGAGCCAATAATATGTATTCTCTTGTATATTGTCTTTTCCAAAAAACCACCAACTTTGTAATCATTTGTTTCTGGAAACAATTCGATATTAGATTTGGATTCACCTCTAATTATTTGAAGTAGTAACAATACTTTATCTTCAAATTTTAGCCTAATAACATTTCTGTGTTGCTCCACGATCATATGACCCGATTATTGATGATTGTTTTTCAGCTACCCCCCTGTAATAGGATATATGAATGGTAAAAATGCAGGTTTTCAGCGTTAATAAATAGTCTCTATATACAGTTCTTAATTCAGATAACACACTCTGCAAAATTTCGAAAAATCCTATCATAGCTATGTTTTCTCTACAAAAAACTGTATAAACAATTTTCAAAGGAAAACCCAAGAAATGTTGTACTCACAGAATTTCTTGGGTCATTGTGTCTTCCCGAACTTTTATTTGGGAACATTATTTAATTTGGTGTGTAATTTGTTATGTTTCAAAAAGTTTATTTTCTAACGCTTCAATGTATCGGGTTGCTGATATTTGAACACGTTCTTTCGCATCTTTTTCAATTACTCGATGGAATGCGTCAAATAACTTCCCGAAGTTCAATGAATCTATTTGACTTGCAATTCGTTTCACAATATTAGTTGGCAATGGAATAAAGTTTGGATAGCTATACATAAAAGTTACCCATTTACGATCTGCCACTACACGAATAATATCTCCAACAAATAAAACGCCCTCTTTTTTATTATTCTGCCATTCTAACACTGTGGCACCTTTAAAATGCCCTCCTACACGATGTAATACGATTCCTTCTTCCAAAATCAATTCTTCACCTGACCAAAAGACAATATGCTCACTTGGTCTAGTGACCCATTCTTTATCATCTTCATGAATATAGATTGGTGCATCGAAAGCTTCTGCCCACTCCACCTGGCTAGAGTAATAATGCGGATGAGATAAGGCAATTGCATTAATTCCACCTAATTCTTTAATAGTAGTAATAGTTTCAGTATCAATATAGGTAATACAATCCCATAACAAATTAAAATGGCTATGCTGAACTAAGTAAGCAGTCTGTCCAATACCGAATGTAGGGACAGTTTTGATACTATGTAATCCATCTTCTTCAAAAGTAATCTTATTTTTATACTGACTAGACGCCACTAATTCATCTAATGTTGTCCATTTTTGCCCGTTTACACTAACGTATTGTCTCTCTTCGGTACAGATCTTACATTCACTTGGTTCAACAATAGATTTTTCATATTGAACTCCACACGTTTCACAAACATAATAATTCATCACGAACCAAACTCCCTAATTTTATTGTTTTATTTGTCTATTTACTTTCACAACTTTAAATATTATTAATAAGGATACCGGATAAACGCGACTGTATAACGGAATGCCAATATATCTATTACTTCATTAACTACTGTTTTTGCAAATAAGAATCCACAATCAGTGCATGTGTTGTAGATATAAGCAAATAAACTCCATTTTCATATGACACACCGTTTTATAATTCTTCTGCTTTCAATATACTATATTTTAGTTGGTAAAAATTTCATACTTATGAATGAATTTTGCAAAAATTTATAATGTAGGATGTATCGATTTTTATTTAAAGGAGTTATGCCGCAAACTGGTCCGATTACTGAAAAAGGCAGAATTCATTAGGCAAGTCATTACACGGAGGATGTGGAATGTTTCAAACCAAGTAATATTAAATCAGATAATAAAAAAGAAGAGAGAGATGAATTTTATATTCCCTTTTATGCAAGTACGATAGGTTCAGAATACCTCTCTATTAAAGAAAATTCAGTCACATACTGAATAGTTTCAAAGTACACACCTGGAGAGAGGTATTTTACCATCTCGTATTAAATGGCCCGTTTGGAGAAGATTACAATTCAAATAAAGTCTAGTAAGTTGAATGAAGAAGATTAGATTACCGCTGTTTTTTTGCCTAATTTTAACTGAGTTACTATTGAAGCAATCAAAGGATCCAATGGGTTAATTATTTGCTTTGTTGACATATACTCAACTTCCTTGGCTGCATCTACCATTGATAACTGAGCAACGGAGATAATTTTATCTTCTTTAATAATTCCTTCCAGAAATCTGGATATTTCTTGATTATATTCGTGTTTTAGTCCCTTCATTATCAATTCAAAAGTATTGTTCATGACAATTACCTCTATATCTATGGATTTTTGATGATTATAAGCATATTGGTTGAGACGCTCAATTGTCCCATTAACTGTTGCCGGATTGGTAAATAGTATTGTCTGAGGCTGCTGTATATTACTAATGCATTTAAAGTAGGGTTCATCAATTTTTATAATTGGCACTGATATTGAAAGTTGTTCTTCCTGTAATATCGCAATATAGTTTGTGCAAGTAATCAAAATAGCATCTACACTACTTTGGGCAATCCATTCTATTTGCTCTTTAACTTTGTTTTGAGCATCTACTAATTGAAGATTCTCGTCCGATGTAACCCGATACATTAATGCAGGGTCGACAAAATGGATTAACTCTAGCTCATATGAGGAAAGTGCGTTTTCTATATATTCAATATTTGAATAATGGGCGTGTAGACACCCTAATCTTTTTTTCAATTTTATTTCCACCTTTAACGTTTTTCAGACAATTCTAACATTTTGTATGCCAAATATCTATGAAAATGAGTATAAAAACTCGTACGGCTTCTTTCATTATACATCTCAATTATATAAACTCTTCTTCAAGTAACTTGCCCCAGTAGTCTAATTTTATTTCTTCATAATCTCGCCTTAATGCATCTTCCATTTATCATCTACTGGTTGTCATTCCATAAAATGGCCATTTAATTGAATAAAGCACTTTCCTTGTTCAAGGAAAGCGCCCTTTTATGGAGTAACTAAAAATTTTCAGATTTACTTTCACTAACCTCACCCGTTAAGTTTATTTTTCTCCAAATCAATGAGGCAATCAAAAGTACCAAGCCAACCGAAACTCCAACAATTTGGTCTAATAATAATTCACCGGCTCTAAAATAACGAAAAGTAAAAGTTCCACCAAAAATAACCATTATTATAATTGATAATCTAATAAGAGTTGTATTTGTTTTCACTATAAAACCCCTCTTTCTTATACTTCAACAATAACCTTTAACTTTAAATTCTTAACTCCCACTTATAGTAACATAAATATCCAATCTAATTATTACTCCATTAAATGGCCATTTTGCTGAAAAAGGCAAAGGCACAATTCATCTCCAAGAATTGCCCCCGATTATTGGGTTTTTCAACTATAGCCCCTGTAATTGAAGTACAGGAACAGTTTTTTATTCAGATAACACACTCTGCAAAATCTCGACAAGTCCTATCGTAACTATATATAACGTTGCATAAAGAGCTGTATAAAAAATATTCAAAGTAAAACCCAAGAAAGGTTGTTTTCACAGCATCTTGGGTTATTGTGTCTTCTAAAACTTTCATTTGGGTACGTAATTTGAATCTTTACGTTTATAAATAATCGTTTAAATCCCGTAATGAATCATATACTTATTTTCATTTTTTGCTTGAATTATCTTTTCACCAAGTTCATTTATATCATCATACCGTTTCAAATCCTCAGTAGATAAAACAATATTTAAAAACGTGGGTAATGATTCTGGTGGAATAATGGTAATGCCATGATATGCCAATCCATTTTCAGGACGATTTAAAGAATGGAAATAAGTTTTCATTAAAGATAAGGGCTTCATTAAATTTGTAATTATCTCATCTTCAACTGAAATACATTGATATTTTTCAGGTGCATAGCCCTCGTAAGATTTTTCAGTAATATCATCTATGATTCCAAATTCGTGTGTTAATGACATTAGCAACCCCCTATTATTATTCTTAAAACTACTATAAATTTTGCGAGAATTAAAAGATATGAGGCAATTATTCATTATTACTTTCTAAGATAATCTCCTCCTCTTCATTATCACTCCAACTAATTGTGAAAACTGGTTTATCCTTTTCGGTTAATACTCCTTTTAATATTGTTGAACTAGAGCTTGTATACAATCCATTTTCATCTAATTCAATTATACCTTGGCCCCATTTTCCAAGTTTCGTTTGTACTGCAAATTCGAATTCTCCAACACTACTTACATTCGAACCCTGGTATTTCAAGTCAATCGATCGATGTACTTCTTCTTTTACCTTCGTTAATGAACGTATATTCAACTTTCCAATTATCACTTTCACCTTTATAAGTAAGCTTTTCCTCACTCTCACGTTGACTAAGTAGGAAATAAACCCCGATTCCTAAAATTCCAACTATAAGTATTCCAACTAAAAATTTTTTCATTTCAACCCCCTCAACTAATTAGATTCTACCAAAATATTACAAATTCTTGTAGAACTAGACTGACCCTTTAGTTTAAGTGTTGAAACTGCACATTTTTAATCATTATTCTACATACATACGTGAACGATCCTCCATAATCTGGCCCTTTAATGATGGAAGAAGACACATTCCATATAAAGAATTGCGCTCGATTGTAGAATATCGATTTTTTTACAAACAAAAAAGACCCTACAGATGTAGAGT
>NZ_JPVO01000022.1 GCF_000772955.1 Ureibacillus sinduriensis BLB-1 = JCM 15800
GTTGGGGGCTTCCCCCTGTGAGAGTAGGACGTCGCTAGGCTCAAGAAACCACTGAGTATTCAGTGGTTTTTATTTATTGAGAAAAATGTATCTTCAATAGAAACAGGATTAATAGGCTTGTATTAGAAACACGTTGAAATACATCGGTGAAAAATATATAATTTTAACTATAAAAGTTTGAATATTCAAAAAGTATTTGCAAGAGAGTATCAGTATAATGATTAATTCCGTTAAGAGGAGAAGAAGATGTTAAAAAGAAAATATGGAACTCGTCCAAATTGGAATCGTGTACTAAAAAGTGACTATGACCAACTTCCAACTTTTTCATCAGGACAAGGACTTTAGGGGATACATAACCTTATTGAAAATAGAAAAAGTATTAAAACCTTTGTTTGTAAAGAATGGTGTAAAAGAAGTATGTATAATTAATGACGGCTATTCATGGCTTCAACACTTCCCGATTGGAGAAAAGTATTCGTTAACTACCATGTTTGATGCCGAAGGAGCTATTGTCCAATCGTATATAGACATCTGTTTCGAAGTCGGCATAGAGGAAAATATACCTTGGATGGACGATTTATATTTAGACATTGCAGTATTTCCAACAGGTGAAGTAATACTAATGGATGCTGATGAACTGGATGAAGCATTGACTCATGGAGTAATTAATAAATCAATGCATGATTTAGCTTGGAACGAGGCAAGGATAATAATGAATTTGATACAGCAAGATAAATTTAATTTAATTCATCTAGCTAGAGTACATAAAAATTTAATAACAAATAAATCGAATTCAGAGTAAATAAGTCGAGTGCTTGTTGATAACTAGGAGATGAATAAGGATTGGAGAACCTACAATATAAGCCATTTCAAAATGAACTGAAAGAACTAATTTCGTTTATGACAATCAACTCCTGGGATTATCATGCAGAGGCAAATACCACGGAGGAATCAATTATTCAGTTGTATAACAAAGG
The DNA here is from genome assembly GCF_000772955.1 of Ureibacillus sinduriensis BLB-1 = JCM 15800. Lineage (GTDB taxonomy): Bacteria > Bacillota > Bacilli > Bacillales_A > Planococcaceae > Ureibacillus > Ureibacillus sinduriensis. The sequence continues at coordinate 978 of NZ_JPVO01000022.1, forward strand.
GTGGTACAAGCAGGATCGTGAAACAATTTGGATTGAACTATCAAATAAAAAAATAGGATTAATGATAATCCATGATATAAGTGACACAATACCGTCGTTTGATATTAGATTGGACGGTGCATATAGAGGATGCGGCTATGGTAAAGAAGCTGTTAAGTGGATTGTAGATTACATCTTCAATTTAAGAGATAACATCAATAAAATTGAAGCTTATACACGCAGCGATAATTATGCAATGAGAAAAACATTGAACAATTGTGCCTTTGTGAAAGAGGGATATTTAAGAAGTTCTTGGGAGAATCTTGATGGCACTATTTATGATTCCATTTGCTATAGTGTGATTCGAACGGATTGGAAAGAGGGTGTTTTGACGCCCATACGTCTGAATGAGTTTCCCTACTAGCATCAGGAGGAGATGTTTAAATGCTAACATCTCCTCTATGTAAATATTAATCTTCAACTTTTAATGCTTCATATTGAAAACCTTCCAGATGATAATTCTGTCTTCGGTACATTTCTCTTGGTGTATCTTCGCCATCTGCCACTAAAATAATTGTTTTGTTATGAAAATGCTCCATTATAAAATGCTGAATGGCGCTTCCTATCCCCTTGCGTTGATATGCTTCCAGTACAAATAAATTATCGATTTCCGTTATATCTTCCTTATCAATGACAATTACAGATCCACTCGGTTTTAATTGATCGTATGCAATTATAAAATGAACATTATCATTAGTGTGCAGTTTGCGCAGAAATGTTTGTTTTTCCTTTGCAAAGTTTTCGCCGAAATGTAAGTCTTCATTAAATTGCAAAAGTAAAAAATCATCCAATTCTTTCTCAGTTACAAACTGTATGAATATCTCGGTATTTCTGCTAGCGGAAAATTCTTTAGGTTGAATAGAGTAGAGTTCAAGAAAACCAATACTATAATTGTTTGATGATAAATAGGTTTGTACTTCATCAGTCACTTTCTCGTTTGGAGGAAAAATGAACTTAATATGCTTTTGGTTAGTTTGTATATGGAACTTTCTCAAATGATCTTCAGCTTCTTGAAGTAATTCAACTGTTGGCATACACTTCCAAATAATTAGGTTGCTATCATAGCGGCTTAAAAAGGCTGCTTCATGAATCTGTTTATATTCTTTCGTTTCTAAAATAATCTCTCCATCTCTATGGATTTGATTGAATGTTATTTGCTTCATATTAATCTCCTTTAGGTAGAGTAGCCTTTCTAAATTCCATTATATACAAAAGTTGTAATTGGAATTGGAAATAGGTAAATGCTTCTAATTTAATGTGTGCTCTTAAAGCGTCTTGAGTCAAATTAATTGGTTGAGACGGGTGGAGTCGATAGGCAAACAATGGAGACTGGGAGAAGTACAATATTTTAGTATGATGGAAGAATCTATATGAATTGATTGGAGTGGAAGGGGGCTTCTGGTGGCCAGCTCGCTGGAGAAGCATAGGCTCGAGTCGTGCCCCCGTAAAGCTCACCGGCATGGATAAGTCAATTTTTAAATATTCAAATGGCGTTTATGATTTGCCCTAGCTTCATTTTTATTAAAATTTAATTACCCTTAACCATTGTCAATAGAGATAGAATCATTGGTATTGTTCTTCTTTGTAAAAAGGCTACCCATTAATAAAATGATACCGATACACACGCCAACAAAATTTGCAATGTAGAAATCGCCATCTCGCATAAACCGAATTAAAAAACCGGCTCCAAAAATTATAGAAAATATTGTACCTAACGACATTAATGTTCTTTTCATAAAACCTAACCTCCTCACTTATAACAAAGCAGATGATGATCTTTTAATTATACTATACTATCTCCAGAATTACTTTGCATCCAATGTACACACTGTTAGCTCTAACGTAGTCTACTTACCTAAAACGCGGTGCATCTAGAAAATAGAGCATTCGAGTATTGCAAAAAACAGGATGCTTTATAAAAGGATCCTGTTGAAGCATATCGTAGCAATTTGAAGCCGGCCTCTAAGTGGGCATTTATAAACAGCAGCTATAAAGTGCTTATCTACTCTTTTGAAATGAATTCTAAATCTGTTATTGAAAAACACCATCTCGAAGGACTTTTGCATTTACTGTTACGTTTACTTTCATATCCGGGTACATTTCATGCCATCGTTCGTTAATATTCTTTGCTTGTCGATTTTGTGCTCTATACTGTTCCCCAAAGCGGAAGATGTCGGAATCAATTTCTTGGCTATACTGAATAATTCGCTTAATTTCACTTTCTATCTTTTTATTTATTTGTTTTTCGAGATTTTTTTGTTCTTTCATATCGCTAACTCGCAACTCTGATTGTATTTCCTGTAAAAGGCATTCGATATCAATTGTTAAATTAAATTCAGGAACTGCCGTATCCACTAATTTGAATTTCCGAGTAGATTTAATAGAATCGATGGCAATCTGTATATCTTCTTCGGAAATTGTAGATTCCATTTTTAACGTTGCTGAGGGTAGTGTTAATTCTAATGTACCATCTTGGAAATCATTTCTGATCATCTTTGCATATAAAATATCTTCTGAAGGGAGACTTCCAACCATTTTTCCTTCGTTAAAAAGTGCAATTCCTGAAATTTCAATGAATTCTCCTTGTTTTTTCAACATCGGTAATGAAAAATTCGTTAACTTTGTAGTATTATCCCGATTGACTTCATGTAAGGTTGATGAAAGTGCATGATTTTGCTCAATATTATGGTCGATCAATTGAAAAATATGTTGGCCGATGTCCGTAATATTTTTATATTTACTTTCTATTAATGAATTTGCTTTACCTTCGACTACAGCCAGGTAAATGCCATTACTGACTTCAGGGTTCATGATTAGTGCATGGATGCTGTCATCTAACCCCTTTTTGGCTAATTCCTCACCGAACAAAGCAACTCTCAATTGGCCCACACCAATTTTTTTCGATGTTTTTAATTCGATTTTCATTAGAGCACCTCTGTTGGTTTCTTCAGTTGCGGATTGTACTTCCACTTTACTTTCCAAGTCGGGGTTGATTTGTCGAATAACAGCAGTAGCAGCAAGTTTGTCATCTTCCGCTAAATCGTAACCTAATAACGTTGTTAAACTAGTTCTCTCAAGTATTTCCCGGTTTGCACAACCAGCCAAAACAATCAATATTGCCATGAACAAAGGTATTGACTTTAAGGAATTCAACTTAACCACACCCCTATCGTTTTAAAATTTTCTTCTTAAACAAGGCAATAAAATATAGAACTAGCGGAAAGGCAAACACTGTGTAAAATGAAATATGTCCAACTAGCTCATTAATTACTTTCATTTGAAATTGTGTCTTTACCAATAATGTTCCAACGAAAATCAGTGCCGTAAAAATTAGAATAAACTTTTTTTCGCTTATTTGAATAACCCGATTAAAACCACGATAGGCCGACCAGGCAAAGACACATAGATTGGGCAGAATAACAATAATCCAGAAACAAACGGTAAAGATTTCGATTCTTTCAAAGAAAGGGAGCCGGACGATACTAAATAAGGACAATGTTGCCCATATTACCCTCTGAAGCTGTTCACCACTAAAAAATAGTAAAGTAACCAACATAACGAAGAGATATACAATCATTGTGTATAGTAACCCTAAGTGTACATAAATTTTCGCTTTACGCTTTTCTTTGACAAAAGGGTAAAGTGCAGTGATTACTTCAAAACCTACTACCGTAAAGGATATAGCATAAGCACCTTTTAGCAGACTTATAAAGTCATTATCTAAAATAGGAAATAGATAATTAATGTTAGCAAATTCCAACGGGTAAAGAAGGATGGCAAGCATCCATTGGGGCAAAAAGAAACCTATAAAACAAAGACCAATTATTACCCTTAATCCACCGGTGAACGTATATATGACTAGTAATAGTATCGTAATGATAATGAAGGAAGGATCGATATCAGGAAATACCCATGTAACCATAACCTCGGAGAAATTTTGAATAACAGCAAAAAATAGGATTCCGTAGTACAACATTAAGCTTAAATTTAAGAGGTTGCCCAAATATTTCCCAAACAAGTCCAAATTAATTCCATAGAAATCATTCGAATCATACATCTCCAAAGTTTTAAACATAACAAACACGATAAGGTGGCATACAACAAAACTTAAAATGATGGAGATCCAAGAATCTTGTTTCGCATTTTCATAGACGAGGCTCTGAAATCCATAGACGCCAACCCCGATTTGAACTTTACATATTACAAAAAAGAGGACAGGAGCGTTAAACATTTGAGCAGGGGTGACTTGCAATTTATTGTTCATCATTCACCTTCTCCTTACCCTCCAATGTTTTATAGATAGTTTTAGTACTTGGACTGCTTACTCTTGCATTAGGTGACTTCCGAATCGCGAATGGAATAGGAAGTCGGATGATGCTGTCCCCCCAATTTTTGATACGGGGTGGATAAAATGGCGACATATATGGAGCACCTAAACTTGTTTGGCGCAACAAATGTATTAAGAGAAAGCAAAAAGCAAGCATGATTCCATAAAAACCCCAGAATCCGGCTAATACAATAATCGGAAACCGGATGATTCTGATCACATTCCCCATCAAATAATTGGGAGTTGTAAAAGAAGATAGTGCACATAAGGCGATAATGATTATAAGTATATTACTGGTAATGCCTGCCTGTACTGCGGCTGTACCAAGTACGATCCCCCCAACAATCCCGATTGTTTGACCGACTTTCGTAGGCAATCTTGATCCTGCCTCTCGAAGCAATTCAATGATCAACTCCAAAAAAAGCGCCTCCAGTATCGGAGGGAAAGGTACTATAGCCCGAGATTCACTAAGCGGCACTAATAGCGGTTGCGGAATCACTTCATAATGGAAAGTTAAAGCTGCTACATACAAAGGTGTAAAAAATATTGATATAAAGATGGCTATAAAACGCAACAATCTTACAAATGTGGCGACCTGCCATCGAAGATTTTTGTCTTCCCTGCTATGGAAAAACTCAATAAATGTATGAGGGGTAAGGATTCCCATTGAACTTCCATCGACAAGAACACCAACCTTTCCACTTAATAATCCATCACAGAATCGGTCGGGCCGTTCAGTTAATAGTATTTGAGGGAAAATAGACAAAGAGCTATCATCGATTAATTCCGACAGCACTGCGCTATCGATTAAATCTTCAATGTCTAGTGCTTGGATTCTTTGTCGGACCGTATTTACGTTTTGTTCGGAGGTTATGCCATCTATATATAGCAAGGCAACGTTCGTCTTGGTTTGTTTCCCGACCTTGTACCTTTCATTGCCAAGATTCGGATTCTTGATAAAACGTCGGATAAGAGAAATATTGGTCGATATACTCTCATTAAAACCAACCTGTGATCCAATTACTTGTGATTCATTTTCGGGTGTGGTTAAACTACGTGCTTCAACAGCAGGAATGGCCGCCAGAATAATCTCCGAGTAACCTTCTATATGAATCATCACTGCCCCGGTCAACATGCTTTCAATACCGTTATCCATTTGATTGGTCTGATTGACATGTGGCAGTGCCAAGAACCTGTGGATGCTGCTCGGTGTTGGATCGATTGCATTTTGTAAATAGGGCAGTATTTGTTTATCCAAAACTTCATTTTTAATTAAATTTTCGATAAATACAATTGTGATAGTATCGGTTACGTAACGAATTATTAAGTCAGCAGGTGAATGTGTCTTTACTTTTATGATGTTAGTAAAGTTTTCAGTAGTAGTTGGAATATCACCTTTTAAATTGTTAATGGTTGGTGACTCTGCAGCTAAACCATTTGATAAATTCTCCACTTCCGGGAGTCCATCTACATTTTGATTTGTTTTGTTCGGATCATTTTTTTCCCTAAATTTTATTTTAGAAACTTTAATGCTTCTTCGTCTTTTAAAAAATATAAGGACCCCTCCATTTCCTAGTTTTCTATTTCAATTGGTATGTAGATGAAATTAATAGAATTTGATTGGCGTGTGTAATAAAAGTATTAAATAATTAAAGTGGACCGTGAAAATACTGGATATTAATATTCATATTGCCCATATCTTCCATTTTTTAGACTTAGCAGTTGCATAATTTTAGGAGCAGTTTGGTATGTAAGGTAGAGGCAAGGTTGGCAAATCTGATGCTTTCGATGGATGTGTTTTTTGGGGGGATTATTCCTTCAGGTTATGTTTCGAGTTAGCAACTTGAAGTATAGATGATTTAATAGAGCTGTATTGGAATCTAATGAGTTTCAATTGAAAGCTATAAATTTTACCGGAGGGTACTAACTTGTATTAATGCAGGGGGCAATGGAGTCATTAATTTAAACGCTTGGTAATTCTTGTCCTCTATTATTTTTAGGACATCTTTCAAATGCGATGATATATTCTGGTAGAATGAAAAAAGATATTCTTGATATAATATTTCAGCTTTTTAATTATGATACTTGAGCATAGAAAACAATTGACAAATACATTGCTAGAAGGTATGATATAAAAGTTATCAATAAAAACAGCAAACATAATATGTTGTTGACATAACAAATTATTGATGTTATACTTTAAAAGTTGACTGTTAAAACAGTAACAAAATGAACCTTGAAAACTGAACAACAAAACGTTAATGAAA
>NZ_JPVO01000053.1 GCF_000772955.1 Ureibacillus sinduriensis BLB-1 = JCM 15800
ATAAAAAATAGTCAATCAGATTTCTCTGACTGACCTTATAATACGAAGGGCCATATTGTTGAATGATAATCGATATAGTAAAGCACAAAAAATTAGACTGTTATTAAGCAGTCTAATTTTTTGGGATTAGAAGCTTTTTATGGATTAAATAGTTGATTGCAGAAGTGGAAAGGTAATTATTTTAATGGAAAGTATGGGAAAATTTTCAAAACTGTAATTTTAATAAAAAACATTCGTCTTATTTATAGACATTAATATTTCAGGAGGAAAGAGCTTTGGCAGATAACGACATAATTATAGATTGGTTTCATGAGTACAGTGATGATATTTTAAATTTTCTTATCTATTATACAGGGAGGTCAGACGTGGAAGACATGGTCCAAGAGGTGTTTATTAGAGCTTTAAGACGATTAAATACATATAACGAGTTATCTAACGCTAAAACATGGCTTTTTAGCATCGCACGAAATATTGCAATTGATGAAATCAGAAAACAAAAGAAGGAAAGAGATAAGCAACAAAAGTTATCCAATTTCCATGAACAAAGCCATATCAAATCACCAGAAGAAATCTATGGCTTAAATGAAACAATTAAGGAAATTTATCAAGTAATACATACGTTAAAGCAAAATCATCGTGATGTTTTAATTTTAAAAGGAATACATGAACTCAGTGTGAAGGAAACGGCGGCCATCCTGCTATGGAGTGAAAATAAGGTAAATGTTACATATCACCGAGCATTAAAAGCTCTTGAGAAAAAGATAGGAGGCATAACTTATGAATAAAGAATTATCCGATAAATTAAATTCTTTTCCCAAAAATCATCAGCTAAATCAAGAATCCAAAATAAAAATTGAATCGGTTTTGCAGGAAGAAATAAAAAGAATGGAGATACTAGCGAAACCTGAAAGGAGTTTTAAAGACTTTCTGAAAAAATTAACAATACCGATATCTGTAGTAACCGTCACGGCTATAAGTTCATTTTTGTTAATATCCTCTCAAAATATCGATTACTTCCAAAATGGACTGGATGGGAGTTCAAATAATGTTGGGACAGCAGTTGAATCGGTTGAAGATTATCAAAAAATTGAAGAACTTTCTACAGTTTGGGCAGAAGCACTTAGAACGAGAGATGGCAAGCCACGCTATGAAATGATGTCCAAACAAGCGAAAGCAAAATTTGTACAGGAACAAAAAATTAGAAGTGGTGAGAATTGGAATTACAATATTGGTGAATCAAGTCCGTGGGTGGTTGATTATAAAATTGAAATCAATGGACTGAAAGCTGTTATCACATATAAGACACAAACAAGTGAATCTAACTATTATACTACGCAAGAAACCCTTACTTTTAAAAGAGAGAGCAATAAGTTTATTGTTGATGATTATAAAACAATCTTCGAAGATAAACCAATTGGAGAAAAAGAACAATATATTGATGTAGATGAAAAGGTAACCGAACAATACGAACAAGAGAAAGACAATATGATTATATGGTCTTCCAAAAACAATGAAGTGATCCTTAAGCCTGCCAATGTTACTAATAATGTGTGTCAGGGTGTAACTGTAGAAGTAAATGGAGTTAAAAAAGGGTTTAACTGGAGTTTCTCAACCCTTGAAGAATCTAAACCTCAAGTCTTTTATACCGATGTTACAGGTGATGGAAATGAAGAAGCGATTATTATTGTTAACAAAGGAAAAGGTACTGGTTTAAGCATTGATCAATTGCATGTTTTGAACAGTAAGGACCTCTCAGAAATAAAAGTGCAAAACTATGAGGAAATCCTTGCAGAACTGGTCAAGACAAATGTAACCCAAAATGGGGAAATCTTAGAAATTATAGTTAACGTGCAAGGAAAAGTAACTAAATTTGATTATAATTTTAATATTGGATCAAATTTTAATCAAGATGAACTCGCTTTCGGCGGTGTTGTCTTGTATATATTGGAAGATCAAAAAATAAAATTGAAAATTCCTGGATCTGTGGGAGTGTCTCCAACATATGTGGGTGATTTCGATATCTTGTATCAATTCGAGACTTCAAAAGATGAATTTATTGTTGATCAAATTGAATTTATTCCTTTTGATAACTAAGAAAAAGCATTTTGCAATGATTTTGCTGCTTCAATTGGCAGCTTATAGTTGGGCAAAATCAATGAACTTAGATAATAATGTGAAGTCTCTAGAACATAGAAGGGACGTTAAATCAATTGGAACAGTACTTGAAAGTGATTGTGCATTTTTATTTAAACTAGCAAAAGAAAGTCCTTTGTTATTCCACAAATCTGGCGCGATTCGGTACTGCACCCCAAAAGTTAGTTTTTTACTCTAACTTTTGGGGTGCAGTTCAAAACAAGGAAAGTGCTTTTCCCATTAAGGGGCTGTTTAATGGAGGAAGGATACATAAGAACTTGCTTTCTCTCCAATTCTACTTTGAGTTTACGAGTACCATAGTTGCTACGACTTTACTTAAAGAGTCGTTCAATTACGGTAGAAAGCTCAACTTCTTCTTTGTTTTCAAGAAACCAATTTTTTTGGTTAAATGGATAAAAGTGTTAACAAGTAAGGATTATGAAATACTGGACAAGAAGTAAAGAACCCTTAGTTTAAGAATATGTTTGACCTTATTAAACATTTGGCAAATATATTTAGTCTAAAACTATACAAGTCCAAGTAGGTGCAAAAGAAAAGGAGGCAAATATGTCGGAAAAAAAGCGTTAAAACAAAAGTTTTATCTAAGTTGAGTTGATTTTCTATGTAGCATTCCCTTATGTTCTATGGAATTTTGGGAGGGGGCCTTTAGGGGATTCTACAGCAATGCTGATTTCAACCATTCCGGGAATTGTTTATACTCTATATCGCTTTATGTTAGATAAGCGTTTAATCTAACTGGCATATTCATTTTAAGTTCACTAGTACTAGGCTCGACGATAGATATACTATCGCAATCGGCTGAGCGAATGATATGGAATGGTGTATATTTAGGTCTTTTTTATACTCTTCTTTATTTTGTTACGCTTATCATTAAGCGTCCTCTTTCATTATATTTTGCTGTTGATTTTGCATATTTGCAAGGTCATGCCCCAAAGGATAGCAAAGCATTATTTTATCAAAGAGGAATCTTTAAATTGTTTCAATTTATTCAAGTTATTTTCATCATCAGGGGACTTTTTATGGCAGGATTAACAGTATACCTATTCAAAAAGTATGGAATAGATGGTTATGGGGACATGTTGATCTATAAGCAAATCGCTGGGACGATTTTCTCGCTTTTCATTTTAGGCATGTACTTTTATACAAATGTCCCAATCCGAAAATATATTGCAGAGCAACAAAATCAATTACAAGACAACAATAATTTAGCTACCCAACAATCAAACGCTTTGCCGAAATAAGAAAGGCAACTTTCACCATGAAAACCAGCTAATAGAAAGTCGTCCAAGGGGCTTGAACGTTCTACCCCGGCTACCGTTATCATATATCGATATAAAAAATGGCCAACCAGAAATAATTTCTGGCTGACCTTATAAAACGTTTCGTCCAGCTTGTTGAATAACTCTCAAAATAAACTTAAAGTTTCAAAACGCAACCTTTGATTAACATTTTTAATTGAATTTGTTTTCCTTTGGCACAATCCAAAATGGGAAAATCGAGCATCTAGAAGGAACAATTGGAATCGGCTTATTTAGCTCAATGATTGACAAGGTGGGCAACAGTGCAGCAACTATGCATTTTTTGGAAAGTTTATCTGAACAGTATCAATTAAGCGTGTTTTAATGAAAAGAAGGCCTAAATAAAAAAGGAGATGCCATATTCAAATAGGGGGCATCTCCTTTATTCCGTTAATAAGTGGTTAGCTTGGTTACTTTTTGAGCCGTGTAGATCCAGCGCTGCCACCAGGAGAGGTTGTTCTGGAATTCTTCCGCATCAAGAGTGTAGAGGGCATCTTCATTCTTCCAAAGCCGTTCAAAATATCGTTCCATATCCAAGGCGAGCGCGCTATCATTTGGAGCGAGGATGCGTACGTTATTTTCCAGGTTGTAATTTTCCAATGTTCGTTCCGTATAGTTGGCAGAACCGCTTGAAATGATTGTTTGTTCCGATGTTTGAATCCAGATGGATTTTGTATGGTATTGGCCGACTACGGTGTTGTACCAGCGAATGTTGATTTGTTCATTTGTATCCTCAAGCAGCTCGTTCACAACCGGTCGATTAGGCAGACCGGACTTTTCCTGGCCGAATGAGTTTTCATTTGGGTCTAGAATCATATTCACCTGCACGCCCCGGTTTGCTGCATCTGTTAAGGTGTTGACAATGTCGCGCTGAGCAATAAAGTACATGCCAATCCAAATTTTATCTCCTGCTTTTGTGGCCGCTATATCTTCAAGCAAGGCGTCCAAAATTTTCTTCTCAGTCAAATATTGTACAGCATAGTGGCCGTCACTTTGCTGGGGGATATCAGCCCTCGGCAATTTCGGACCATCCGATATGAGCGATACCGCTTCTTCTGCCTCCAGAATATCGTTTATGACGGGCCCCGTTACTTTCAAACCAACATTTCCGTGGAAGCCACTAGCATCATGCGGGTTTGATGATGTGATAATCGCTTCCTTTTCCGAAACGGCCGCTTTGCGGTGGTTGGCCTTCACGTTGAGCAGTTCCAAATAGGAAGATAGAGTCATTTTTGGCGCTTTGCTTGACATGGCGTTGGCAATCCATCCCTTGTCGTCATGGTCGAACCATTGAAAAATTAATCGGTATAATCCTGAATAAATCGGCGTGGAATCCCGCAGCTGTTCTAAATCGGTGTAAACAATTTCTACCCCGGCTTCACGCATCTTCTTGAACCACGGGGTTTCATAGGAGCCATAGCCTTTATTGATCGGATCGGTGATGAAAACAATCGGCATATCGGGATTGTTTTTCTTTTTCTCGGCAAGCTTGTCAGAGAGGATATTCGCGATTGGCGGGAAATCTTCTTTTTCATCGAAATACCCATCCATCAAAAAGAAATCCACCACCACAAATTGTTCGGCTTCATCAATCAATGTATAAAGTTCATCAAATATATGATTCTCATGTTTTCGATTGGTCCCTTCCTGGTCTTGCGCATAAGTTAAATCCGTTAGCATTTCAATATTGTCTGTTCTATGCAAGTCTCCTTCATAGGAAATGCCTTCCGGCAACGGTTTATATGTATGCCATAACATTTCTCCTATATATAGCAAAATCAAAAGAAGTATAAAAGCGCTTATAACTTTATTTCTGCGACTCCAGCTGTTCCATTTCTTCTGAACCTTTTTCATTGAAATTCCTCCAATACTCTTGTACTTTTAGTTCCCGTGAACAAGCAAAGTTAAACAGCGGTAGTTTGCATGGCGGCTGGAAATTTTTAAGAAAATGCTAGTGGCGCTATAGCCTTCGGGAAATTACAATAGGTATTAGAAAAAATGGAAAGAGGTTGAAAATGAGTAGCCATTCGGTTTTTTTTATTTTTTTCATTTAGTATCTATTACTGGAATAAAGCTAATCTTGGAAAATACTTTTATTAATAGGTTAGGGGCTTTGCTACACGTTTACGAACAAGTAGATGAAGGCGAAAAGTCGTTACCTGAGGCGGTTGAATTTGCAAATTGTAGCGTAGCAACCTTAAAAGTCGCTAATAGAATATAGAGAACCTGGTAGTCCGTCATTTGATATCAATACTACTAATCAAGGGAGAATTGTTATTTTAGGGGGCGGCATTCCACTTATTTACCAGAATAAAGTCATTGGAGGTATTGGTGTCAGTGCATATGTCATGTTTTGAAAGGCATGAACTGCTGCTTTAGCTACTTCAATGTCTTGTGCACTAGTTGTCCGAGGAACTTACAAAATTGATATGAATGAAGTAAAAATTGTAAGAGCGTGGAATTAGAATTTCTAAAAGCATTGATACTTATCGTTTTTTACTAATATAGACTACGATGCTTGAATATGAGAAAAACGTTATTCTGCTATTTGATATATAATACATTCTTTGAATGAAATAGCTGGGTAAAATATAAGGCACATTAAGTTTCCTTAAGATATTTAAAAGCAATGGAACGTCATACAATAACAAAGAAAGCTACTTACAAAAGTAAGTAGCTTTCTTATTGTTCGACAATATTAAAACGGGAATTTTTTGAAAGTCAGGGAATTCTAATTCTAGAAAACCAGTATTACTGAGTAAATTCTGGATTTAATTCACCAGTATAAGGAATATGTTCTACCGTAATTGGGATATCTTTTCCATCTTGATCTTTTCCAATTCGTTTATAGGTAAATTTATTTTCATTTAATTCAGTAACTTCTAGAACAGCTCCATATTTTTTATCGCCTAATGATACATGTGCTCTTACTTTGTTATTATTTAGCACATTGTAATATCCATAATCACCACGACTTTGGCCAGTTTGTTTATCGAAAAATTCATATTGACTTGTTTCAGCATCATATTTAGCGAGTGCAAAGAAATTCTGGTTGTATTCAGAAACATCATTCCCATTTTCATCTAAAGCAACTGATCCAACCCATAATGTATTTGCTAAAATTTGGTCTCCATCAGTTTGATTATCAATTTCTCCTGTTAAAGTTTCAAAAGTTTTTTCCGGTGAAGTAAAAGTAAGTTCCGAACCTGTGTAGGGCTCATGTTCAACGAAAACTTCTACATCATTTCCATTAGCATCTTTACCAATTCTTTTATATATATATTTATCATCCGTTACTTCTGTTAACTCCACAACACCCTGTGTACCTTTTGATTCAGAGATTAATACACGGAATTTCCCATCATTTGTCATAAAGAAAGTTCCATAATCGCCACGGCTATTTTTTGATTCTTTATCAAAGAATTCGTATCTAGACGTTTGGTAATCGTACTTAGCAATTGCAATAAAGTTTGAGTTCTCTTCAGTTAAATCGTTATTATCTTTATCATAAACTTTTGTTCCTTGCCATAGGGTACTACCTAATATTGTCGCAACATCATCGCCATTAGATGATTTGGATTCCTCAGTTTGAGTAGACTTATTTGCGGTACTATTTATTGCTGAAGAAGTCACTTCAGATTTATTTCCAGAAGAAGCATTGTTCTCCGAATTATTACAACCTGCAATTAAAGCAGCAGTTATTGAGATAGATAGTAATAAAGTTGTTGTTTTGTTCATTTGATTTCTCTCCTTTGTTGTTTGGTCTAAATAAAGAATAACAAAACAATGTGGCATAAAAGTGGCATAAAAAGAGTGGAAATGTACTTTTTATTCCAAAACACTTTTTCTATATTCTTTTTATGGAAATAGTAAATGTTGTTCCAGAGTTAAATCGACTTTTTCGTATTTGAATCTCCTCACCTAGTCGTAACATTATTTCGTGTGCTATGGAAAGCCCAAGACCACTACCTACCGTGTTATGCGAACTGTCAGCTTGTTTAAACCTTTCAAATATATAAGGGAGAAATTCCTTTGAAATACCAGGTCCATTATCGGATACCAAAATTTTAACTTTTTTATTTGTGCATTCTGCGTCAATTTCAATACGCCCATTTTCAGGGGTGAATTTAAATGCGTTATCCAATAATATAGTGAGCACTTGTATAATCCTATCTTCATTTGTGTAAGTTATTGGAAGACTTTTTGCTTGGTCAGTAATGTTAAATTGAAGATCCATATCCTCAGCTAGTATAGAAAAAGGTTCTGATACGTGTTTAATTAATTGATTTGTATTTACAATTTTCTTTTTAAAAGCAACTACTTCGCTTTGTAATCTTGATAACTCTAATAGATCATGAATTAGTTTCTCGAGGTGAGCACTTTCTCTTAATATTATACTGTAATATTGATTTATTCTAGATTGTTCGGTAACTACATGATCCGCAAGTGTTTCAGTCAATGCTTTAATAGATGCAAGAGGGGATTTTAACTCATGACTTATATTTGCAATATAGTCTTTACGCATTTGTTCGAGTTGATTCCTTTCTTTGATAAACAATCTTAAAAAAATAAGAATGATGATTGTCCCTATAGCCAATGTAGTAAAGAAAACAAGATAAAAGCCATCTAGTGCAGCAACATAAGATCTGGCTGGTTTGAGGAGAAAGATACCACCAGTAACTTTATTGTTTTTTACTATTGGTAGGCCAATTACCAACGCTTTTGAAGAGAACCCGTGTATCTCCTTAATTTCGGCAAGAGTTGTTTTTTTACTAACAACTCTTGGTAAATAGTTAATTAAGAACTTGTTTACTTTTGTTTCATCAACACTGTTCTGTAAAAGTTCATTTTTATTTAGAATTTTAATTTTTTCACCGTGGACATTATAAGCCATTATATAAAATGGATTATTATTTGTAATAGTATTTCCTTCAGATAGTTCTTCTGCAATTGAAGTAAGCTGAGGATGAAACTCATCAATTTTCGATATTATAAAGTAGTGTTTTATGGCTAATGCACCTAATAGCTGCCCCATAATAAAAATTGATAATATAATTAATGCAATGGAAAGTCTGCTGGAGAGAAATTTTTTCATATGATTTCCTCGAACTTGTATCCCACACCATAAATGGATTTTATAGAGAACTTAGGGTTGCCTTTTGAAACTTTTTGACGTATCCGTTTAATCAAAGTATCAACTGCACGTGTATCACCGATATAATTATATCCCCATACTTTGTATAGTAACTCCTCACGATTCATTACTCTTCCTTTGTTTTTTACTAAATATGCTAATAATTCTACTTCTTTAGCTGTAAGGTCAATTACCATATCATTAACTAGAACTTCATAACCTTCAACATCAATGAATAAACTAGTAGCCATAAGCATATTTGAAGTGTTTTGTTTTGGCTGAACCCTTTTAAGAATGGTTTTGATTCTAATAACAATTTCGCGTGGTGAAAATGGTTTTGTCAAATAATCATCGGCACCTATTTCTAAACCAATGATACGGTCCATTTCCTCTCCACGTGCACTTAGCATAATAATAGGAATATCACTTGTTTTACGAATTTCCTTACAAACTTCTGTCCCAAAGAGACCAGGGAGCATTATATCAAGTACTACTAAATCAAATTGTTGTTTTTTTATATGATCTAAAGCTTGTTCACCATCAAAAGCTGAAACACTATTCATGTTTTCTGCTTGTAAATAAGCGTTAATGCTCTCATGAACTGCAACATTATCATCACAAATTAAAACAGTTACTTTTGAATCCATTAATATTTTCCTTTCATGATTTCTAGAATGTAAAACTTTATCCCCATATAGAAAGTAAGCAAGTTGAAATTACTTAATGTTTTGCCCCATTTCATTCTAGTTCAATTAATTCTCCTTTTAATTTGTAATAAAAAAGCTTGAGTACATGTCCCAAGCTTTTTATTTTTTTACATTTCCCATATCAGTCCCACTATTGAATCAAATAAAGTTATAGTATACCAACAAAGCGATTACATTTAGAATTATGAAAAACAATCTCATCAACTGTTTTGCAGGGAATAATTCATACGCTAATTATGTGTTTGTGATTCAAAACTGAATTCCATATTAGTGGCATCACATTTAAAAGGCAAGGAAATATAAGAACTATCACAAAATGTTCTAAAACGAGAGATATTTGCATCTTAAAAATACTTAGCTTTAAGGGGAGAAGAAACTGCGCCACAATAAGCTCTAAGCAGCAGAAGGTTTATTAAAGGAGTTTAAATGATAAAGTGGATGGTTTAAGCAGTTAGCAAATGGATGGTTATTTATGAAATCATTTGTCTTATAATATAATATTAAACTTAATTACTAATTAACATGAGAAGGACTGTTATAGATGGAATGGAAACCAGACAGAAAAGCAAAAAAAGCTATATATAAACAACTTGCTGAATATATCGAAAAAGGTATTGCAGATGGTACATTTCCTCCTGATAAACCCCTACCATCTGAACGGTATTTAGCCAATGAAATGAACTTGAATAGAAGCACCGTGGTAGCTGCCTATGACGAGTTGGAGTCAAATGGACTCATAGAAAGAAATAGAGGAAGCGGCACTACCATCAGTAAAGATATATGGGGAATTACGAAGAAACGTATCCCTAGTTGGAATAGATACATTGAAGCGGGTACATTCTTGCCTAATTTGCCTGTTATGCAAAGAATAAGAAAAGAATCTATTGAACATAAGATTATTAATTTAGCTAGTGGAGAATTGTCGGAAGACCTTTTTCCAATTAATATCTTACGAGAGATAACTTCAACGCGTTCCTATATTGGGAGATTAGGTTATGATCATCCACAGGGTAGCGTTATATTAAGAAATACCCTGACTAAACATGTAAAACAATATCGAGGTATAGAGACGAATCCCTCTTCAATACTCATTACATCTGGAGCACAACAGGCATTAAACTTAGTAGTTCAGTGTTTATTAAAGCCTGGTGATGCAGTTGCAATAGAGGATCCTTCTTATAATTATAATCTTCAAATATTTAAATCGGCGGGTTTAAAGGTATATTATTTACCTGTAGATAAGGAAGGTATAAATTCTGATGATTTATTGTCTTTATATAAAAAACATCGAATTAGAATGATATTTTTAAATCCTGCTTATCAAAATCCTACCGGTTCTTTACTGAATGAAAAACAACGTAAAGCTATTTTAGAGATATCTTCTGAACATGGAATTCCTGTAGTAGAAGACGACCCCTATAGTTTGACTTCATTTACTGGGGAGAGAATTCCTACTCTTAAATCAATGGATGTTCACGGGAATGTTTTATATATCAGCTCTTTGTCTAAAATCGTCGCTTCTGGTTTAAGAATTGGTTGGATTATTGGTCCAAAGTCAGTAATAGAAAGATTATCGGATGCAAAACAACAAATTGACTTCGGTCATTCCAGTTTTACACAGTGGATTGCCAATGATTTTATGGATTCTGAAAACTTCAATTCTCATATTAAAGTATTGGTAAAGGAGTTGGAAGAGCGCAGAAATCAAATAGTAAGAAGCCTTGACTATTATTTAAAGGATCAAGTGGGATTTTTTGTTCCACAAGGAGGCATTCATATATGGGTAAAGATAAAAAAAGACGTTAATGAAAACAAATTACTAGAGGAATCCATAGAAAGGGGAGTAATTTATGTCCCTGGTTCAACAATGGGCTCAAAAAAGGGGTTTGTTCGCTTTACTTTTGCTAGGGAAGATGAAGAATCAATCGACAAAGGAATTAAAAGGTTTTCAGAAGCACTAGATTCTCTATAGAATCTTGCCTTCATCTATATATCATGGATACTTCAATTGAATCATGACTCGGTCATGATTTTTTTGTTTAAAAATGTAAATGGATGGTCAAAAAACTATCTAATTGGATGGTCATAAATAAATGAAATTCCTTATGATAAATGATGGATAATAAAATATCCAAATCGGCTAATGATTAATGGTTTGCAAACTAATGTGTCTAGAGTTCACGTTTATGATTCACAAGAGAGTTTCAGAGTTTTATACACACAATAGGAGGGGAAGAGTTATGAACGCTCCAGATATTGTAAATCAAAGTAAAGCATTAGACAATATTAAACCCTATATATCCTCGTCCAAATGTTTCTTACCAAGGAATACCCATTTGGATAATTTTGATCTTTATATAAAAGTGCAAAATTTTATAGAACATTTTAATCATTCAAAACAACAATGATAATACATTTAGAAGAGAAAGGTTGTGTGAAAAATTGGTCTATCTACCTGAAGCTGCATCAATTACGCCCTTAAATACAGAAAAGTGTGAACAACTTGAAACGCCATTGTTTACAGCTTTAGTAAAACATGCGGAAAAGGAACCTGTCCAATTCCATATTCCAGGACATAAAAAAGGAAATGGTATGGACCCCGAATTCAAAGAATTCATTGGTAAAAATACCCTCTCTATCGATTTAATAAATATAAGCCCTCTAGATAGTTTGCATCTTCCGAATGGAATTATTAAAGAAGCTCAAGAATTAGCTGCGAAGGCTTTTGGAGCAGATTTTACTTTTTTCTCTGTACAGGGAACAAGCGGGGCGATTATAGCCATGATTATGTCAGTTTGTGAACCGGGTGACAAAATTTTAGTACCACGCAATGTTCATAAATCTATCATGAGTGCCATTGTTTTTTCAGGTGCTATCCCTATTTTTATCCATCCAGAAGTAGATTCTAACTTTGGCATTTCTCATGGGATTACACCAGATTCTATTGAAAAGGCATTAATCTTAAATCCAGATACAAAGGCTGTTCTTGTTATCAATCCAACGTATTATGGTGTTACAGGTGATTTGAAAAAAATAGTAGAAATCGCTCATTTAAGAGGAATCCCTATACTTGTCGACGAAGCACATGGAGCTCATATACATTTTCATCAAGACTTACCTCTATCAGCCATGGCGGCGGGAGCAGATCTTGCAGCAACAAGTGTTCATAAATTGGGCGGTTCTCTTACGCAAAGCTCAATATTAAATTTACGTGGAAACCTTGTTTCTCCTAAGAGGGTTCAATCTGTTTTAAGCATGCTTACTACAACGTCAACCTCATACTTGTTATTGGCTTCTTTGGATGTTGCTAGAAAGATGTTAGCAACTGAGGGACAAGCGTTATTGGAGGAAACTATTAAAAAAGCAGAAAGTACACGTACAAAAATTAATGATATTGACTACCTATATTGCATGGGACGTGAAGTTTTAGAATCCAGTGCTGCAGTCTCAATGGATCCAACCAAACTATTAATATCAGTGAAGGAACTTGGTATAACAGGTTACGAAGTAGAAAAATGGCTTCGTAATCGTTTCAAAATTGAAGTCGAATTGTCTGACTTATATAACATACTTTGTA
Source organism: Ureibacillus sinduriensis BLB-1 = JCM 15800 (assembly GCF_000772955.1). GTDB lineage: Bacteria > Bacillota > Bacilli > Bacillales_A > Planococcaceae > Ureibacillus > Ureibacillus sinduriensis. The sequence goes on from NZ_JPVO01000053.1 coordinate 12,871, forward strand.
TTATAACTCCGGGAGATTCAGAGGATGATTTACGAATACTAGTTGAAGCATTGGCAGTGCTGTCGCAGGAATTTAGAAGTCAGGATGATAAATATATTGATAGTTCTGTCTTACTACCTGAAATTCCATCACTGGCTCTAACTCCACGAGATGCTTTTTATGCTGAAAAAGAAGTAATAGATTTTGAACAATCTGAAGGCAGAATAATTGCAGAGTTTGTAATGGTATATCCACCCGGAATTCCAATATTTGTACCGGGAGAAATTATTACTAAAGATAACATAGTATTTACACGAAAAAATATCGAAGCTGGACTTCCAGTTCAAGGGGCAGAAGATATTGAATTTAAAAAAATACGTGTAATTAAAGAATCATTATCGAATGAATAATAAATCAAGAAGAAGTAAAACAAAATGAACTTTGCAAAATTATTTGATTATACATTACTTTCGCCTCAAGTCACAGAAAATGAAATAATTAGTTTATGTCAAGAGGTAAAACAATGGCTTTGTATCTGTTTGTGTGAATCCTTTATGGGTAAGACTTTCAGCAACTGTTGAGGACGTTCAGATAATGAGATAAGCTGTTGGGGCTAAAGCTGGCGTAAAAGCATCAGGAGGATTACTTAATAAAGAAGATATAAAATCAATGGTTGATGCAGGTGCTTCGAGAATAGGGACTAGTTCTTCTGTGAGAATATTTGCTTGATAGGTTAGTGACTTTATAGCTTGAATATGGGCAGTAATACTGTAATAGGCATTCATAACGAAATAGTAAGGATTCTCCTATCGTTGAAATGGCAACTTAATATAGTTGAAAATGCAATTTTCATCATAGACGAAAGAATAACTTTTTAACAGTTTTTATACTTAAATAACTAACTATATCTAGGTAAGAAAGGGATAAGAAAAATATGACATGGACTGCTTTTTTGGTAATAATGGCGGGGATTTTATTTAAAATGTTAACGAGTCCTCCAAGTGCTCTAGTAGAATGGGTTTTAAGTAAATTTGCACTTCATCCGAAACTAGATCCAAATGAAGTTATAATAACATTTAATGGAGTAAGCTTAGGTGGCGAAGAAAAGTCTGAGTTCATTGATTTTTTCAATGATGCTGTTTTTTTAGAGAGAAATCATATATATCCTGGCAATGAAGAAAAGTTTCTTCATCCAGAGACTAATGTTATTCCATTTGTTATAAACGTTATACGTAGAAATAAGGAAGTGAATTTTTTTGTTTATTGTGAAGATGATAACATTTTTGTTGTAAAGCAGAAAAAAAAGAAAATAACTTCTTATAGTCTTAGATCGGAGAGCTTAAAAGTTTTTACTATTTAAATATATAGCTAGAAATTTAGGTTATTTCGATGAAAAACTATACTTTCTTTATAAATATAGGGATAAATTAGAAAAGTTCAAAATATCCAGAAGGCTGACGAAAAAAATTATTGTGTACGCTAGAACCTGATTAACACTAAATAAAAGAACTAAGCTAATCTGTTTTATTAGAAAACTGCTCCCAATTGTTATTGTCCACCAACTAATAACAATTGGGGGGTGTAGTTTTATTTTCTAAATTTAACATCGTAGATAGTGTACTTCCTTAATTGAAAAATAGTGAAAGATTTCTAAATACTGTTCTCATCAAGTTGCATTTACAAAGTAACTTCAAAAATCAAGGGGCTAATCTTTTACTATAAATCAGTTCCAAAGGAAGTTAATCATATATTTTGATAGTATCACCTAAGGATTTCCCTATTTGCCATTCCTTACTTTGAGAACAACTAAATTAGTAGAAATATATTACTGACGCTCAATGGGAATGGCAAGTAGGGTAACTAGACAATAAAGATCGTTACCTTATTCATTCTTAGTGTATTGAGTATTTCTCCTAACCTGCTACAACTTACCCGGTGGCAGGTTTTCCAGGATTTTTAGAAACCACAGATATTTAAATAAATAATATAAGATAAATTACTAACAGAACTCATTGACAAAGTGGCAATGAAAGACAATCCCTAAAGATAATTTGAAATCAAGTATCTTCAAGAAGTAGTAAGTATTACATATTAATTTTAGAATTTTGTTAGGAATAAGATTAAGAGTTAATCAACAATCGGGCCAGATTATTGAATAACATATTATTAAAAAGCAAGCATCCATTATCACTTTCCTACCAAACAAGATCTAGTTGAGGCAATTCTCGAGAGGTATCGTAAAGAATTTCTAAATAAACTTGACGAGTTTGAACAGTATCGAATAACTCTGAGGAACAGATTTTCCTTTTTTTCAATATTGTCGCGAAACAATAGATAGTGATTCTAAACTTAGCTTATGCTCTATGATGGCAGCTGAACTAGTATCATTCCCGATAGAAATTCAAGTGAAATCAATGATTTCTTTAGGGATAATGAGAATTGGATAGAAAAAGTGATAGAACAAGGCGAAGAATCTGGACAAATGAATTATCAAATTAGTTCAAGGGAACAATCGCAGGTAATAATGGCATTTGTTCAAGGAGCACAATTAATAGCTAATCTTCTGGGGACTTTCAAACTTATGATGTAATGGTTCAAAATCTGATGAAAAACCTTAAATCATAAAAAGCCCATAATCCTCTAAATAAACACGGTCAAAAGGAGGAATGAATGTGAACAATCCTGTAGTCATTGAAACAGGATCTGGTGCATTATTTGGTTTCTTTGGAATGCCAGCGAACATGCGCCAAGAAAGGGGGCAAGATAAAGTTTTAAATTTGGTCATTGATCAATTAGTTAGGCTTTTTGGACCCTCCGATCAAAACGTAAAGGCTATCCTATACAAGGATTGGTCCACAGATGCCAAAACGGCTGTTGAGGAAGACTTGGATCCGCTTAGAGATTTTCCAAGGTATGGTCAACCACCAAAAGCAAGGGTATGGGAAAAGAAAATTATTTTTGCTGGTACAGATCCTAATTCACAATATGGTGGACATCTTGAAGGTGCACTCTTGGCAGCTGAAAAGGCAGTTTCTGAAATCATGGCTGATTAGATCAAAATGTACAAAGGATATTGGCCTTACTTATAGATAGTTACTTAGGTATTCGCTGATAGACATAAAGAAAAAGAGAATTTTATTTTTTATAGAAATGGTAAAATCATATTAAATTGTAAAAAAGGATGTATATTATGCCAATTAATTCTTTTGAAAACTATCCGATGAGCTGGAAGCCTTCGATTGATAAAACTGAAAAGCCAATATATCAAGCACTTGCAAGGCAATTGGAGAAAGACATACTTAACGGCGTTTTGTTACCAGGAACAAAACTTCCACCACAAAGAGAATTGGCTGATTATCTGGATTTAAATCTGAGTACCATTTCAAAAGCTTTTAAAGTTTGTGAGTTACAGGGTTTGTTAAGCGCTTCAGTTGGAAGTGGGACGTTTGTATCATATGATGCGTTATCGAATGCCTATTTACTTGAAGATACAAAACCGCAGCATTTAATAGAAATGGGAGCAACACTTCCAGATAATGCTTCCTACGAGCCATTGTTAATCCAACTGAAAAGTATGCTGCAAGAGACTGATTACGAAAAATGGTTTGGATATGGTCGGACAGGCGAAAGTCTTTGGCAAAAGGATGCGGCTGCAAAGTTACTCCGAAGAAGTGGATTCGAAACAACTGTTGAACACATTTTATTTGCAAATGGAGCTCAAAATGCAATTGCTGCAACACTAGCAAGTCTTTGTAAGCCCGGTGAAAGAATAGGGGTTGACCAGCATACGTACCCCGGCTTAAAAACAGTTGCGGCGATGCTTAATGTACAAATAGTTCCGATAAAGTCAGAGAACTATGAAATGAGTCCAACTTCTTTTGAATATGCATGTAAAAATGAAAATATTAAAGGCATATACTTGATGCCTGATTATCATAATCCCACAGCTTCCTTAATGTCGGTCGAGAATCGGAAAAAGATTGCTAGTATTGCCAAAAAGTATAATCAGTTCATTATTGAGGATGGATCTTACCATCTTCTAAATAAAAACCCACTACCAGCAGTTGCATCATTCGCCCCGGAACAGGTTGTCTATATTGCAGGTTTATCTAAAGCATTAGCACCAGGATTACGGCTAGCCTATGTAGCAGTGCCAAGTCAATATAAGGAGCCAATTTCAAAAGCACTTTATAATTTAAACATAACAGTTTCCCCTTTATTAGCGGAATTGACAGCGCGTACGATTGTATCCAACCAATTTGAACTCTTAATTGAAGGGCATCGAAAACAGACCATTCAAAGAAATCAAATCGTAGATCGATATTTGAGTGACTATAAGTGTCTAGGTGTCGAAACGGGTATCTTTCGTTGGTTGCTATTACCAGGCAAGATTACTGGTGCAGAATTTGAAACGTTAGCTGAGCAAGAGGGAGTACAAGTCTATGCAGCTGAACGTTTTGTAGTTGGAAATAGTTGTCCCGAAAGGGCAGTAAGAATCTCTGTTTGTGCACCTAATACGACACAAGAGCTTGAACAAGGATTGATTATCCTTAAACGTTTATTAAATAGTCTTACCTAATATTGTTTGCCATACAATTGTGATATTGTATGGTTTTTTTGTGCGTGCTATGATATTTCAAATATTGTTGGTAGCTTTATTGAATGGGTTTTTAGAAAGGTAGGTAGGAACATGGTACAAAAAAATCGTGTAGAATCGTTAGAAGTACAAACAGCTACGCTAAAAAGCTACATTCTTTCTCCAGAAAAACAAAAAGCGTTATATAAGCGTACTTTATTCGTGGTAAGTGTTTCACAAATATTTGGAGGTGCAGGGTTAGCAGCAGGAGTTACGGTGGGGGCACTTCTTGCACAGCAAATGCTTGGTACAGAAGCTTTTGCCGGACTTCCATCAGCTTTATTTACCTTAGGGTCAGCAGGAGCAGCTTTACTCGTTGGGAGACTTTCGCAAGCTTCGGGACGTCGTATAGGTCTGGCAACAGGTTTTATGATAGGTGGACTGGGAGCAATAGGAGTCATCATCGCAGCAATACTAAATAGCGTTTTACTGTTATTTCTTTCATTACTTATTTATGGTTCAGGAACTGCAACAAATTTACAAGCTCGTTATGCAGGAACAGATTTAGCAAATAGTAAACAGAGAGCGACTGCTATTAGTCTTACTATGGTATTTACGACATTTGGTGCAGTTGCTGGCCCGAACTTAGTAAATGTAATGGGCAATATTGCTTCTTCTATTGGCGTTCCAGCACTTGCTGGTCCATTCATTTTGGCGGCAGCAGCATATATCTTAGCGGGTATTGTTCTTTTCATTATGCTTCGCCCAGATCCGTTACTAATAGCAAGAACAATAGAAGCATCGAACAAAGAACAGAATGAGAAAATACCTACAGTCACTACTGAGCAATTAGAGAACAAAAGAGGCATAATTGTAGGTGCGACGATTATGGTTCTGACTCAAATTGTAATGGTAGCTATTATGACTATGACACCAGTTCATATGCGGCATCATGGACATAGCGTGGGTGAAGTAGGCCTTGTTATTGGTTTTCATATAGGTGCCATGTATCTCCCTTCACTGGTTACTGGTATCCTTGTTGACAAATTGGGCCGTACTGTTATGGCCATTGCTTCTGGAGCTACGTTGCTTCTGGCGGGTTTAACAGCAGCATTTGCTCCAGGAGATTCAATGGTTTTCCTAATTATTGCACTTTCTTTACTGGGATTAGGATGGAATTTTGGTTTGATCAGTGGGACTGCACTTATTGTTGATTCAACAACAACTTCTACAAGGGCTAAAACACAAGGTACTTTGGATGTTTTCGTTGCCTTATCAGGAGCTGCTGGTGGAGCCTTGTCTGGAGTGATTATGGCGAGTACAAGTTATCTAACTTTATCATTTATTGGAGGGATTCTCTCCATATTATTAATTCCGATTTTGATATGGTCTCGTAGAGGTGGTAATTAGTAAGAAAGGTTATATTACTAACACTATATTTTGGGCATATCTTTACGTAGATTCCTTTAATATAAAAATCAAAATAAAGTATACCACCTTATTCATATTCCACAATCTGGCGTAATTCTTTAATAAGAATGCGCCTTTTTCCATTAAAGGGTACAATACCGAATTCAATCCTCGCAAGCTGCCTAACTAATAATGTCTAACTTTTTGGGGTCACTTCAGAAACAAGGAAAGGGCTTTTTTAGATTAATCAGAGTTCAAGACTACCAATATTTTAGATTGTTGAATATCCTCGTATGAAAAAGCTTTATTCAACATTATAGAATTTAGATAAATAGATTTATAAATGGGAGAGTGAAAGACGCATGTTTATTATCCGAAGCTTGGAAAAAGCATAAACAGGATAAAAAATCGAGGGATATTCATCACTTACATTAAAAACATATTGTTTTCAATATAATCTATTATTGCGATTTTTTGGTGATATTGATATGAATTCACAACTGAGAAATTAAAAGAATATTTATTGCAGTCAGGAGACACTTGAAGCCTTCTAGCTTAGGACATAGGATTCGTTGTATTAAATCACTATTTAGATGGTCACATGAAGAGGGCCATTTCTTAAAAAATCCTACAGCTAAACTGAAAGAACCGAAGTTAGGTAAAAGGATTCCTAAGCTTCTCTCAGATTTAGAGATAGAACATCTAAGGGAAGCTTGTCAAACAACGATAGAGAACGCGCTATTTGAGTTTTTGTATTCGACCGGCTGCCGTATCGGTGAAGTTATAAAATTAAACCGCGATAATATATCAGTTATCGTACAAGGTAAGGGTGATAAAGAAAGGGAAGTGTACTTTAATACATGTTGCTTCATTTGGTTAAAAAAGGTATTTGGATGTTGGAGAGGATGGAGACCCTTGTTTGTTTATTACGGACAGAATGCCGAAAAGGCGTATGAGCATTGATAATCTAAGATATATGATCAAACGCATATCAAATCGTGCTGGAATAAAAAAGAGTATATATCCACATTAGCTACGACACAGTTATGCAACGCATATGATTAATAACGGTGCGCCGATTGATGTTATCCAAAGGTTACTGGGTCATGAAAAGGGTGAGACTACAAAGATTTTTACTTAGCTAAGCGGAAAAATAAAGCAGGATTTTTACAATATATTCTCTTGAAATTAAGTAAATAAAACTTTAATGGAATGACACCAATAACTTATCAGTTTACAGGTTATAAATCTATCTAATGTTAAAATATACTTTAGTACTAAAAAGCAGTTCTAATGCATTTGCGGTAGCTATCATCAAAGAGTGGAACTGCTTTTTCTCCAGTACCGTCAGTGATAATTTCCTCCGCTTATATCAACTTGACAATTTAACTGTTCTGCAAATATATTTAGGGCGATAAAAACTTTGAATTACGAGGCCCCCAATTCTTAGGATGGATTTTTTCACCAGATTCTAATTCTTTAATTGGTATTTTTTAAAGTTTTGTGGTTTGTTTAATTCCATCTTTAGTTAAAAACCATGAGACTGCTACGATACATGATTTCGATTTGTTTCATTATCAATGAGTAAAAAGCAATTTGGAAAAATCATGCGGACAATCTGCGGATAAAGAGGGGCAAGTAATGGTTTAATAAAGATGCATATAGTATTATAAAAAGCCTCGAAACATTGATATACCAATGTTTCGAGGCTTTAATAAAGTATGGTCCCGACAGGGTTCGAACCTGCGACCCCCACCTTGTCGAGGTGGTGCTCTCCCAGCTGAGCTACAGGACCTTGTTCTACTATATTTTAACATCAAATTGAAAAATAACCAAGCAGAAAATTTAGAAGTGTCTATTCTGCCATTATATAAATTGAGCGGAAGGTAACTGGATGGAATTTGATGCTGCTGTATGGAAAAAATAAAACCTGGTTCACAAGGAACCAAGTTTTATCTATAATCACGGTTTAATGAACTTACCGAAGAAGCAGCAATAAGACAAATCGGAGGAGCGCGAGCCCAGAAGTGTCACCAAACAGGCAGCAATAAGACAAATCGGAGGAGCGCGAGCCCAGAAGTGTCACCAAACAGGCAGCAATTAGACAAATCGGAAGAGCGCGAGCCCAGAAGTGTCACCAAACAGGCAGCAATAAGACAAATCGGAGGAGCGCGAGCCCAGAAGTGTCACCAAACAGGCAGCAATTAGACAAATCGGAAGAGCGCGAGCCCAGAAGTGTCACCAAACAGGCAGCAATAAGACAAATCGGAGGAGCGCGAGCCCAGAAGTGTCACCAAACAGGCAGCAATTAGACAAATCGGAAGAGCGCGAGCCCAGAAGTGTCACCAAACATTCAGCAATAAGACAAATCGGAGGAGCGCGAGCCCAGAAGTGTCACCAAACAGGCAGCAATTAGACAAATCGGAAGAGCACGAGCCCAAAAGTGTCACCAAACAGGCGGCAATAAGACAAATCGGAAGAGCGCGAGCCCAGAAGTGTCACCAAACATTCAGCAATAAGACAAATCGGAAGAGCACGAGCCCAGAAGTGTCACCAAACATTCAGCAATAAGACAAATCGGAAGAGCACGAGCCCAAAAGTGTCACCAAACAGGCAACAATTAGACAAATCGGAGGAGCACGAGCCCAGAAGTGTCACCAAACAGGCGGCAATAAGACAAATCGGAAGAGCACGAGCCCAGAAGTGTCACCAAACAGCCGTTGTTTCTATTCTTCCCAATCTTCTCCAGTTTCATCTTCGTCTAAAACAATGTTGTAAATTTTCCAATGACCGTCATGGTTTTTCTTTAGGAATGCTGTACCAGATAGATTCACTGTCATATTGAATGACATCTCCGGAGATGTCATGGAAAGATTATAATTTAAATTATCAATTCGGGCTTGGGCAAAATTTTTATTCACAGTGACAGGGTCGATGGAATGTTGGCCCACTTGTTCCATCGTGTATGTTGCGTTCATTTCGTCTTCCATGTACAAACTTTCAAGTGAAGTAGCCAGATAATAACCAATCGTCGTTTCACGATAAAGAGCTTCCAAGGACTCAACATCTTGTTGTTCCGAGAACTTCACTTCTTCCTTGATGTTCTTATCCACTATTTGGGCAACTGAAATTAGATCCTCTTCAGTCCCTTGCTCTAAATGCAATGCACGGTCAATCATTGTGATTGCTTCGGCACGGGTTGCATTATTATAAGGTTTAAAAGCATCGCCATATCCTTTTATAATCCCAGCGGCAGCTGTTCTCATAATTGCTTCATATGCGAAATTTCCCTTCGGCACGTCGGGAAATACTTGTCCAGTTTTAGAAAAATCGATGGATGTTTGGAATGCACGGTAAATCATCGCCGTAATTTCGTCACGCGTAATCTTGGCATTTGGTCGGAAGGTACCATCTGTTTTACCGTTAATAATGCCATGGCTACTAGCGGCACGGACATAGTCGTAATACCAGTTCGATTGTTTAACATCTGGAAACGACTTACTAGTATCCATTGCATCTAAATTCATGGCGTTGACAAGTATTTTCGTAAATTCAGCACGAGTAATCGTATCATCAGGTTTAATATAGATGAATGGATACTCATATTCCTCTCCGTCTTCTACATACGTTTCCATTTCAACATATCCGTCTATTATATCGGCATACAGGAAGCGTTCCAATTCATTGTATGCCCAGTGTTCGTATTCAACATCATCCAAAAAATACAATTCGGTGGATTTTTCTTCCGCCAAAGCCGGGGATACAGAAAATCCAAACAATACAAAGGAAGTTAAAAAAATAGATATTGCCTTCAAAGGGTTTCCTCCACTTTCTTCTTTTAAACTTTTACTAACAGAAGTAGTTTACATGAATGACAATACGAATACTATGTAGAAAATATGGTAAATTTAAGTTTTGCCCCTTATTCAATCAACTTGAATACGGGGAGGAGATATTGAATCTATTAAGGTTTATCAAGCGAAAAGGACTGTCAATTGTTGAATTTGAATAATTAATGAATAAAGTGTGGCGAAATTGTTAAAAAGATGTGGCTAAATTGTGAATTCGGAGGTATACTATATATAAATAGTCCAAGAAGGAGTGACTTATACATGTTTAATTTATATACAAAACTTTCTGGGATGCTTGTAGTATTAGGTATAATTCTTGTCATTGCTAGTTTCTTTGTAAATATCTCCATTTGGTATGGAATTGAGATCGCTAAATGCGGTGGTGCGCTCTTTATCATGTTTTTATTCTTACATCTACTATCAGAGCATGAATCTAAAAAATCAGAACGAAGTATAGCAAAATAAATAGTAAAAATAAAAAAGCTTGAGAGAAATTCTCAAGCTTTTTTTGGTATTCATTACATATCCCATAGAAGAATCAGCAGGGTGCCGAATACACTAACAAGTGCGATGATCAAAGCATATAGGATATTCGCATAGATTGCTTTACCATCTTTCGATTCACCAGCGTGCATGAAGACAACTATTTGCAGGAACGCTTGGATGAAGGCTGTTGCCAAAAGAATGGTCATACCGACTGTAAAGGTCATATCGGTAAAGTAAACCAATAATGCTACGGCAGTAAGGACTAATGATGCAACAAAGCCCATAACCTGTTTTGCAGGGAATAATTCTTTCATATTACATCATTCCTTTCAGATAGATGAAGCTGAAGATAAAGATCCAAACTACATCTAAGAAATGCCAGTAAAGAGAGAAGATAAATGATTTATTAGCCGTTTCAGGTGTTAATCCACGTTTTTTCACTTGAAGAATGATGAATGTTCCCCAGAATAAGCCCAAAGTTACGTGCCCACCGTGAGTTCCCAATGTTGTTAGGAGTGCTGCCGTGAAAGCACTAGTTTGATAAGTTGCCCCAACATGGTAATAATGCATGAATTCATAGATCTCTACTCCAAGGAAACAAAGACCAAGCAGTAGGGTAATGCCAAAGAACGTGATCATAGCATTTTTGCGGCCAAGTCTCATTGCATGAATACCAAGCCCGATTGTGAAACTACTAGTTAACAAGACAAGTGTTTCTATGAGAACCGGCGTAATTTCAAAAATTTCGGCAGGTGTTGGGCCAGTACCTGTACGGCCTTCAAGTGTGAAGTATGCTGTGAAAAGGGTAGCAAACAGCATAATTTCAGCACCTAGGAAAATCCAAAATCCTAAAATGTTTAATTGATTTTGTTGAGTACTATACTCAAGAGGCTTCGAATGATCGATATGCATTATTTTGCACCTCCAAGTTGCTCTTCCGTTTCTTTAATTTCTTTCACAGAAATATGTCGTCCATGATCTTTTTCGAATGAGCGCATCGCCATACAAACGAAAATGCCGATTAACGCGATGACTGCAGGAATCCATAAAGCAAAGATGAATGAGAAGCCTGCAACAAGGAAGATCATACCCATAACGAACGGAACGCCGCTATTATTTGGCATATGAATTTCTTCAATTTCGCCTTTGAATAACACATGACCATTTTTCTTAGAATCCCAGAATGTTTCGCTCGAACTAATTTGAGGTGTTCTGGCAAAATTGTACTCCGGTACTGGTGTGTGAGTGGCCCATTCCAATGAGCGAGCATCCCATGGGTCACTGCCGATATCTCTTGATGAGTTTTTAAAGCTATAGTATACGTTATAAACGATTGTCACAAATCCGATTGCCATGAGGGCCGCACCGATAAATGACAGCATATTTAGTGGTCCAAATCCAGTTGCTTCCGAATAAGTGTACATACGGCGAGCTTGCCCATCTAAGCCAGTTAGATACATTGGGAAGAAAGCTAGGACAAAACCAACTGTTAGTAACCAGAATGTCACTTTACCGATTTTTTCATTTAACATAAAGCCAAAGAATTTTGGCCAATAGTAAGTTAAACCAGCCAGCATAGCGAATACTACACCAGGAATAATTGTGTTATGGAAATGGGCAACCAAGAACATCGTATTATGATATTGATAGTCTGCCGCCGACATCGCCAGCATTACCCCTGTAACTCCGCCGATGGTAAATAGTGGGATAAAACCAACTGAGTAAAGCATTGGGACTGTAAAGCGGATTTTCCCTTTCCACATCGTAAATAACCAGTTAAAGATCTTAACCCCGGTCGGCACAGCAATCGCCATTGTTGTAATGGAGAAGATACTGTTTGTCAGGGCACCTTGACCCATTGTAAAGAAATGGTGGGTCCAAACTAAGAACGAAAGCAGGGAAATCAGCACCATTGACCAAACCATTGACGAGTAGCCATATAAATTACGTCTTGAGAAGGTCGAGATGATTTCACTGTAAAGACCGAATGCAGGCAAGATCAAGATATAAACTTCAGGGTGTCCCCAAATCCAGAAGAAGTTGGCCCAAAGCATATCCATACCGCCGTTGCTTGTTGTAAAGAAATTCGTTGCAAATAATCGGTCTGTTGTACCCATGATCAACGCAACAGTCAGTACAGGGAAAGCGAAAACGATGATTACGTTTGCAATAAATGCAGACCAAGTGAACATAGGCATTTTCATTAATGTCATACCAGGTGCACGCATTTTTAAGATTGTTGTACACATGTTAATACCCGTCATTAACGAGCCGATCCCTGAGATTTGGATAGCTAACATATAGTAGTTCGTACCAACAGATTCACTGAAATCGTTGCCGGCAAGAGGGAAGTATGAAGTCCAACCTGCATCTGGTGAACCACCGATTACGAACGAAATATTAAATAACATTGCTCCGGCGAAGAATAACCAGAAACTTAGTGCATTTAAGCGTGGGAAAGCCACGTCACGTGCCCCGATTTGCAGTGGCACGATTAAGTTCATAAATGCAAAGATAAATGGCATGGCCATAAAGATAATCATCACAACACCATGAGTTGTAAAAATTTCGTTATAGTGTTGTGCATCTAGAAGCTTGGCTTCAGGTGTTGCAAGCTGGGCGCGCATCATGATGGCATCCGCACCACCGCGGAAAAGCATTAATAGGGCAGAGACCAAGTACATAATACCGATTTTTTTATGATCGACGGTTGTTAACCATTCACGCCATAAATAGCCCCATTTTTTGAAATATGTTAAGCCTGCAACGATCCCAATACTTACTAAAGCAATGGCAACCATTGAGGCATATATCGCCGGACTTGGATGAGGGATAGCAAAACGTTCAAAGAATTCCATCCTTTTTTCTCCTTTCAAGATAAAATACTAATAATAGAATTAGATTTTATCTCTTCTAATTAATGACCACTGTGATCTGTTTCAACTTCAGTATGATTCTCGTGATTAGAATGTTCTTGATTTTCTTCGGCATCTTCAGAAACTTCGTTATGAGCGTGTTCTGGAGCAGGACTAAATTCCAAATGTGTTCCTGTAAATGTCATTTGTCCAAGATGACCAGGTTCTAATAATTTTTCAAATTGACTTTCAGTTATAGGTTCAGCTGTTTGGTGAACTTCGTCAACCCATTCATCGAAGTCTGCTTGTGACATGGCTGTTACGTTGAACGTATTTTCGGCAAATCCTTTACCGCTGAAGTTCGCGTTTCTTCCCATGTATTCACCAGCTTCATCGGCAGCCAAGTGTAAAGTTGTCACCATATCGGACATTGCATATTTCTGGCCTCCGAGTTGTGGAATCCAGAAACTTGTGATCGGACCGTAAGAATATAACTTGAATTCTAACGGACGATTTGTCGGAATATAAAGGTAGTTCACAGTTTCAATACCTTCTTCTGGATAACTAAAGTGCCATTTCCAGTCGGAAGAGGAAGCATATACAACTAAGGGTTCTTGATTCTCATAACCTTCTGGTGTTGATTCAACAATATAATTACTTTTTACAGAGACAAATGATAGATAAGCTACTATTAATATAGGAACACCTACACAAACGATTTCAACCCATTTGTTGCCGTGGATGTGTGGTGGTTCATAATCGTCAGGCAGTTTTGAAGCACGATACTTGATTAGGATATATGCCAAGATGACCATGACAACGATTACGATAACAGACATGATGCCGATTGATAATAAGATATCATTCGCTTGTCTTTCAGCTTGAGGGCCTTTTGGATCTAATACTAAAAGTGGCTCACAACCAGCTAGTATAAAGACAAGTGCCATCATGGACGTAAATAAAGCCCATTTTTTTCTCATAAAGATATTCACCTTCCCTTATTAGTCAAAAGAAATCACCCGTTGACTTCCTCCAACACTATAACTCTATTTTAATCAATCGAATAGTAAAATCATTGTTTTTGAGCTGATTTCACAAAAGGTTCACCTCTTATTCAAAAGTTATTCACATAAAGTTCACCATTTATCAAGAACTAGATATAAGTGTAAAATTTTGGGATGAAAACGCGTTCATTTTCCTTATTTTGCTGTTTAATAGGGAGTTAGAATAAAGTTAATATAGAGAATAAATTATATAGAAATAAAAAAAGATCCCTTATAAAAGGAATCTTTTGGTTCATGATAAGAGGAGCTATCAACTTTTTCAATATAACTTTTTAAGCTAATCGTTAATTTTATTGTCCTGAAATTCAATTTTCTTTAAGGCCTTGTCGAAATTTTGTTCCTGTGAAATTTCTTCACGGCTGTTATGCTTTTTTGGTTTTTTCATTTTTCTAAAAGTGGTGCTGGATTTCTTAGCCATCAATTTTTCACCTCCATTATTATTTTGTGCTTAATTTCATTTGCAATGCATTTACTTAGCAGTCAATTTAACAATCATCCATCCTGTAAGAAATTTTCTTGATTTTTATGTGATTAGCCCTTCCACGTGCGTATAAACAGCATTAACTAGTAAATAGAAGGAGGGCTGAAAATGGGTTTGGACTGGAATACCAATAAGGATACAAATGATGATCGCGGGAGTAGTCGAATTGAGAGTGAAGTGATTTTTGAAAGGAACTCACTCATCATCGGTCAAAATTTTTGTGTGAATGCAACGATAGGTGAGGAAAAGAAGTTAATTATCGAAGACAAAAATGTTTCGAATGACATGGAAGAGGCATCAAACTATGAAGATTCGTCCATTTTTTTTCATGAAACCGAAAAGGTAGAGGAAGCTCCAAAAAATCAAGATTACACACTCATTTACGCAGCTCCAGCATCACCCATGCGTGCACCACTTCTAATAACTGTAATAGCACGAAATTTATCTGAAAATGATGTCCTGATCAGCATTGAGGATGATGAAGATGTATTGGTCGAAGAGATTGTTCCTGCACAGTCGGAATTGGCATTAACAGCCCAAAATGCTTTGTTTTTAAGGGCATTGGCTCTATCACAAAGCCAGGTGCAGTTCTTCATTAGCGTCTATCATCCAACAAGTTCGTTCTGACAAATAAGCCATTTTTTCGGGATTTCTCTTTTGTTAGGATTTTTGATTGCGTTAGGACGAATAAAGATTTCCCAATATACAATAAATGTAATTTCCATAGATTGCAACATGGATGAATAGCTTGTTGGTTTGAAGGTATATAGCATAGCCATATGGACCAAATGAACCGAAAAGCACATAAGATAGTTCCTTTGACTACTCCGGCAATTTGTCATGTTCTGTTCTGGCTGTCGGGAAGTGTGTATTTTCGAAAAGTAAACAAACCTTCTACAATGATCAAAAGCAGTAATTATGTGAAATTGCCATTTAGTAAGTTACTTAACTTAAATTCAAAAATTGTGAAACTATCTTCTACATAGAATTTAGAAGATTAAATAAAGTATCGGCACTATATATGAACATTCTCGAAATATCAATTGTGACCCATTCACCATATCATGATTCAGTACCTCCCTTGACGGTACAATGGATTGGATGGGAATGATGGGGCATGCGGGAACTGCATAAACTGAAATAGGAACTTCTGAGTTGAATTGAAGTACAAAAGGTTGGAGTGAGTGTTTACAGCCTTTTGTTTTTTATTACATATATTTTCCCTTTGCAATTTGTTCTCAATGTACGGTGTGCTTAGTTCATCCGCCAGGACTAAGCTTTTTTTGCATGCCAATTTCTTGCTGCTTGGACAAACACTATTTGACCATTATATATTTCGGTTATTGAAAGGACTGGATAGGTTTGAGAAAAAATGAAAACGCTTTTATTTTTTCCGCATAAGTGCGTTGGAAAATTCATACCGTGTTGTATCTGAGTATTCTAAGAAATTGTGAATATTGATTGACAATTTAGTACTCAAATAAATTCAAAATTAAGGGGATGTGTTTAAATGGATTTTACATTGACTGATGAACAAAAAATGATTCAAAAAACGGTAAGGGATTTTGTCAATAAAGAACTTAAACCTTTGGAGCAAGAGGTACTAAAAAATGAAAGAGAAGGCAGACCGGGCATTTCCAAGGAAAAGGTAAAAGAATTAAGGGAAAAGGCAAAGGCGATTGGCTTCTGGGGAATCAATACGCCGGAAGAATATGGTGGGGCTGATTTAGGGCCGATTATGTCGGTGTTAATCGCAATGGAATTAGGGAGAACCTATGTACCATTCAATTTTGGAGGTTCAGCGGACAATATTTTATATCTGTGCAACGAGGAGCAAAAGGAGAAATATTTAATACCTACTATTAATGGAGAAAGACGTTCCTGCTTTGCTTTAACGGAACCAGGAGCGGGCTCAGATGCAAGAAGTATCCAAATGCAGGCCATAAAAGATGGTGACCATTGGGTTCTAAATGGAGAAAAGGTGTTCATTACAAACGGGAATGAAGCGGATTTTGCCATGGTTTTCGCTGTTACCGATAAAGAAAAAGGTGCTAATGGCGGGGTAACTTGTTTCCTGGTAGATCGAGAAATGGGTTGGAAATCGGAATACATTTACACAATGGGCGAATGGGGACCAGCTACCCTGGTATTTGATAACGTTCGTGTACCGGAAGAAAATATCCTAGGGGAACTAGGTCAAGGCTTCAATCTTGGGATGCAATGGATTGGTCAAGGACGTTACATGATTCCTGCAGGAGCAATCGGTGCCGCGGAACGACTATTACAAATGGCCATCGATTATTCAAAAACAAGGGTAACGTTTGGGAAACCAATCGCCGAACGCCAAGCGATACAATGGATGATTGCTGACTCGGCTGTGGAGATCGAAGCGGCTAAATGGATTGTCTTTAAAGCGGCATGGATGGCCGAAAATGGGATGGATGCCCGACACCAGTCATCGATGGCGAAACTTAACGGCGCAATTATGGCAAACGAGGTTGTAGATCGCGTACTTCAAATTCATGGCGGAATGGGCTATACAAAAGAACTGCCAATTGAACGCTGGTATAGAGAATTAAGACTATATCGGATTTTTGAGGGGACAGATGAAATTCAACGCCGTACGATTGCACGTAATTTATTGAAAGGGCATGCAAAAGTAGGAGAATTGCTATAATCATATTTTTATAAGATAACATACTACCCAGTCAGTTATTATACTTTAATAATACTAACCGGTTAGTTATGGTCAGCACTCTTGAATGAATGCAACGATAGCGAAGTTTATTAACCCTAAAGGGGGCAAATATGAGATCGGATAGAATGGCGGCGATTGTAGGTGTTGCTGAGTCTGATATAGGTAAAAGCCCCGGCAAAAACGTTTTGCAACTACAGGCACAAGCTGCAAAATTAGCGTTGGAGGACGCCGGGTTAACAAAAAACGATGTTGATGCTGTGTTCACGGCCGGGAATTGGGCATGGGCACCAAACCTGATGTTGGCTGAATATTTAGGGATTCAGCCCAAATATTCAGATTCAACAAATATTGGTGGTTCGTCCTTTGAAGCGCATATTGGCCATGCAGCTGCAGGCATTAAGGCTGGCTTGTTTGAAGTGGCACTGATCACCTATGGTAGTACAAATAGAACAAACCCAACAAATTCTAGTTTCAGGTCACCTCTTACCGCACAGTACGAACTGCCCTATGGATTGCCAACCCCGGTCGGTGCTTATGCTTTGGCAGCAATGCGTCATATGCATCAATATGGTACAACTTCAGAACAGTTGGCGGAAATTGCGGTGGCGACCAGAAAATGGGCGGCACTGAATGAAAAGGCTTACATGAAAGAGACGATTACAATTGAAGATGTGCTTAACTCACGAAAGATCGCTGAACCTTTGCACCTATTAGACTGTTGTTTAGTAACCGACGGTGGTGGGGCAGTGATTGTTGCTTCCAAAAACGTTGCAACAAAATTAAACAAAAAACCGGTATGGATTCTTGGACATGGAGAATCTCATTCCCACAATACGATTGCCAATATGCCAGATCTAACTGTAACAAGTGCACGCGAATCTGGAAAGAGGGCATTTGAAATGGCTGGAGTTGCTCAAGAGGAAATTGATGTCGCCGAAATCTACGACTCTTTTACAATAACGGTATTACTCACACTTGAATCACTCGGTTTTTGTAAACCTGGTGAAGGCGGTGCATTTGTAAGCGGACAACGAACAGCTCCCGGCGGAGAATTTCCTATGAATACAAATGGTGGAGGGCTATCTTATTGCCATCCTGGTATGTATGGAATCTTCTTATTAATCGAAGCTGCACGCCAATTAAGAGGGGAATGTGGTGCACGTCAAGTAGATAATGCAAAGCTCGCATTGGTTCACGGTACAGGAGGAGTTCTTTCCTCAACTTCAACGGTAATTTTAGGAGGGGATTAAATGATAAAAGATCTGATCCACTCGGCAATTGATGAAGAATCAAAGCCATATTGGGATGGATTGCTCAATGGAAAACTGTTCATCCAATATTGCAACGATTGTCATCAATTCATCTTTTATCCAAGAACGATCTGCCCCCATTGTTTTTCAAAAGAAATTAGCTGGCAGGAGTCATGTGGAATTGGGAAAATCTATAGTTTTACTGTCGTACACCAAGCATTTGGACCATTTAAAGGTGAGACTCCGTTTGTTGTAGGCATCATAGAACTTGACGAGGGAGTAAGAATGATGTCAAGAATCTTAGGGGATATGCAACAGATTGCCATTGAAAAGCCTGTCTCTGTCATATTTACAAAGGTTGAAAGTGATTTAGTTTTACCATACTTCCAAGTAATTTAATGGAGCCTACGTGACAAAAGGTAAAATTATGGAAAAATAACCGGCTTTACTTAACTCTGCAATAGAATTGAATTTTGGACTAGAAAAGTGTCAGCAACGGGTGCCGGCTCCAGGAGGAATTGGAATCGCCTGTAGGGTAAATAACGTCCTTTTGTCGAAGGTAGCGACGCAAATAGATGAGACTGCCGACATTGCACATTGCTTATAACAATAGGTTCCCTGATTTTTTGCGGAGCTGGCTTAGCACCTTTGCGCATTTTCTAAAAAAAGTGAAAGAAGATGAATAGTTATGATGGATAGGAAGGCGTTCTTTTTACTAGGATTCATTATGTTTTTAACGATGACAGGTTACGGAATAGTACTTCCTACATTGCCATTCTTAGCAGACGATTTAAACCTTACATCAGTTCAAATGTCATCATTGATCATTGTCTGGGCAATCGCACAGATGATCACTTCACCAATATGGGGTCGTTTGGCTGATAAGATAGGGCGAAAACCGGTATTGATCATGGGGGTTTTGGGTTTTGGTATAGCCTTCCTTATGTTGATTTTTGCACAAAATTATTGGCAATTGCTATTGGTAAGGCTGATTGGAGCAGCTATCTCATCTGGTGCTCACCCTGCCGCCTTTTCTATGGTAGCGGATCAAACAAAGAAGGAATTTAGAAATGAGTCGATAGCGAAAATGGGAGCGGTGAACGGACTAGGATTCCTCTGCGGTCCAGCAATAGGCGGATTGTTTTCTCCTTTGGGAGTAACTGTTCCTTTCATCATTGCAGGTTCTCTCGCTTTAATCACGCTTCCATTTGCCCACTTTTACATTCAAGACAAAATGATCCATGAGGATGATAGTGAGTCATCTCAACAAAAGGAAGCTATTTCCTTTTGGAAATCGATTTTAATGATAACAAAAACGGGTTATTGGAACCATTATACAATTATTCTTGGATTATCAATAGCAGCCTCTAGTTTCTTTGGATTACTTGGCTATTTCATGATTGAAAGATTTGATGCTACTCCTGTTTTTGTCAGTCTTGCATTCAGCGCACAAGCTGGAATTTCGGTTGTCGTGCAATTCTTTTTGCTTAAGAAATGCTACGATTTGTGGGATGAAGAGACCATCACGAAAATAGGGCTAGTCATTACAACAATAGGTTATTGTTTTATCAGCTTTGCACCATTTATCTGGGTGGCGATCGTTGGTTGCTTGTTGACCGGATTGGGCCAGTCCTTGGTACGTCCGACTACAATTGCGATGCTATCAAAGCGTAACGAGATGGGGCAGGGCATAACAATGGGACTGCAAAATTCCATGGATAGTCTTGGTAGAATACTAGGTCCTCTTTGGGGTGGCTGGGTATTTGTATTCTTGGCATCGGCACCATTTATCACTTCTGCAATTATTACGGCACTTCTACTTGGCATTGCATTCATCAGTGCCTATCAACAAAAAATTCATATCACTTTACCTGATCAAAAAGACACTAGTAACTCATAATTAGCGAATTGTTGGCTCCTTAAAATGAAAGCGTTTTAATTTCATCCGAACGAAGATTTCCACAAGATAAGAGTGCGTTGGATGCCGAAAGAGAAGCGGTATGGTTGGGAAATGAACCTTGGCTGAATGAAGTTAAAACTTATTGCATAGATATGCGTTTTTTGAAGGATTGTTTATCGGGATTGCTCGGTGAAACCTGGGCGCAATTGTTTCGGCTGCGACGAAAGCTTCATAGTTGAATCCTTGCTATGAAAATATTTTTTACATTGGGAGGATAACATGCTATTAACTGAATTATTAGGTGAAAATATTGAAAAGTTTGGTGAGTATAACCTTCTTTACTATAATGAAAAAACGTATACAAACTGCGAAACTGAAATTATTTGTAAAAAGGTCTCAGGTGTTATGCACTCCTTGGGGGTAGAAAAAGGCGACCGCGTGCTGATTTGCATGCCGAATTGCCCCGAAGTAATCTTTTCATACCAAGGTGTATTGGGAGTGGGAGGCATTATTGTCCCTGTTATGTATCTACTTCACGAAAATGAAATTAACTTTATACTGAAAAATTCGGAAGCGAAAGTGGTCGTCACTTCATCTGAACTCCTGAAAAAAATATCCAAAGCAACAAATGGATTAAGTGATAAGCCCAAAATTATCTGTATCGATCAACCAAACGAGACAGATTTGCTAGACGGAATCGAAGTTGTTGAATGGGAAAAGGTGCTGGCAAATACGCCAATCTATGAAAATGATTCACTGGATATGAAAGAGGATGATGTCGCGGTCATATTATATACATCCGGCACTACGGGAGTTCCTAAAGGAGTTATGCTGACACATAAAAATCTCTATGCGAATTCTATGTCCGGCTTATCATTAAGGGAAGAAGAGGATACGAGAGGGACAACAATCGGGGTTCTTCCCCTGGCGCATATTTACGGATTCGGAATTATGAACGGAATGTTCCTGCTTGGAAGCTCGGTTGTTATTTTTTCCAGATTTGATGCAGAGGAAGTATTCAAGGTAATCGAAAAGTATAAAGTAAAATCGTTTGCCGCTGTTCCTGCAATGGTGCATGCCATGTTATACCATCCAAATGCGGAACATTATGACTTGTCGAGCCTAGAAACGGTGGGTTCAGGTTCTGCTGCGCTGGCGATTAGTCTGCGCCACAAATTCAAAGAAAGATTTGGGGCGGAGGTTCGTGATGCCTATGGACTTTCCGAAGCTTCCCCAGGGGTTGCAACGCAACGTAATAATATGCCTATTAAAGAAGGATCTGTAGGTGTTCCGATGCCGGGTGTCAAAATCAAAATTGTTGATGAACAAGGAAAAGAACTTCCTATTGGTGAAGTGGGAGAATTATTGGTCCAAGGGGATAATGTAACACCAGGTTACTTTAGAAATGAAGAAGCCACAAAAAAAGCATTGCAAAATGGATGGCTTCATACAGGTGATATGGCAAAAATGGATGATGAGGGATATTTATACATCGTGGACCGTAAAAAAGATTTAATTATCCGGGGAGGATTCAATATTTATCCGAGGGACTTGGAAGAGTTGCTCGTCAAACATGAGTCTGTTTTAGAGGCTGCCGTCATTGGTGTCCCTTCTGAAAGAATGGGCGAAGAAATACTGGCATGTATAGTGAAAAAACCCGGTGCTGCCGTAAATGAGAGCGAATTAATTGAGTATTGCCAAAAAAACTTAGCGAAATATAAAACACCACGTCATATCGAGTTTGTAGATGAACTGCCCAGAAACGGCGTAGGAAAAATACTGAAGACAAAGCTGCGAGAGCAATTTACCGACCTTTCATTTGATAATTGATAGGTTTCAAAACACGCGAAAGGAGGAATTCGATGGTCCAAGACTCCAACACTCTTTTGCAAGTCGAGCAAATGAAAACAGTTTTTAAAACAAGAACAGGAAATTTAGAGGCTGTTGATGGTGTCTCTTTCAGTATATCAAAAGGTGAGACAGTCGCTATTGTTGGTGAATCAGGATCTGGTAAAAGTGTATCCGCACTATCCATATTAAGATTACTCGATGGCAATGGCGAAGTTATATCAGGAAAGATATTATTTAATGATCTTAATTTGAAAGATTTAAGCAATGAGAAAATTAGAAAAATTCGAGGCAAAGAGATTGCAATGATTTTCCAGGATCCAATGACATGTCTGGACCCTGTCTATACCATCGGGGATCAGATTATTGAGACGATTAAAATCCATGAAGACCTGAGCAAAGGTGAACTGCGGAACAGGGCACTTGAATTGCTTAAGCTTGTTGGATTACCAGATCCGGAAAGTCGAATTGATGCCTATCCTCATCAACTATCCGGTGGGCAAAGACAAAGGGTGATGATTGCCATCGCTCTTGCGTGCAGACCGAATTTAATCATTGCTGATGAGCCTACCACTGCTCTCGATGTAACAGTGCAGGCACAGATTATGCAATTGTTGAAGGATCTGCAATCGCAATTTGGAACAGCAATTATTCTTGTTACACATGATTTAGGTGTGGTGGCGGAAATGGCGGATAAAGTGGTGGTTGTTTATGCAGGGCAAGTGGTTGAGCAGGCACATGTCAAGGAGTTATTTCATAAACCACAACATCCTTATACAGAGGCATTAATGAAAAGCATCCCCAAAATCGATACGGATAAAAACCGAAGACTTCAAACTATTAAAGGGAATGTTCCAAGTTTAAAAGAAACTCCTTCCGGCTGTCGCTTTCATCCAAGATGTCCACTGGCGACAGAGAAGTGTAAAAGTGAAGAACCTCCGCTTTTTGAGGTGGCCAGCAATCGTGTGAGCAAATGCTGGATTGCAGATCCGAATATCCAGAGTAAGAGGGAAATCCCGGCTTTAATAGAAGAACAAGAGTTCAACTTCGAAATTAACGAGCACTTGCTAAACAAACAATTGTTACTAGATGTTAGCAATTTGCAAAAATACTTCCCGATTACGAAAGGGATCTTGTCGAGAACGATAGGTCATGTGAAAGCCGTTGATGATGTATCGCTCACTATTAATAAAGGTGAAATCCTTGGACTAGTTGGAGAATCAGGATGCGGGAAATCCACTGTCGGCCGCCTGATAACGGGGCTCATTGACTCTACTGACGGTGAAGTCAACTTCGATGGAAAACAATTATCAAGTGCCAATCGAAAAGATAAAAAAGGGATTAGGAAACGAATTCAATTTGTCTTTCAAGATCCTTATAGCTCATTAAATCCAAGAATGACCATCTTGGATATTATCGGGGAGCCTTTGGAAGTGCACAATTTAGCAAAAGGTCCCATGAAACGTCAACGCGTGGCTGAACTTCTTGAATTAGTGGGTCTATCTAAAAATGATATGCATAAATTCCCTCATCAATTTTCGGGAGGGCAGCGACAAAGAATCGGTATCGCCAGAGCATTGGCAACCGAACCTGACCTTTTGATTTGCGATGAAGCAGTGTCTGCATTAGATGTATCTGTTCAAGCGCAAATTCTAAATCTCTTAAAAGATCTACAGCTAAAACTGGGGCTCTCCTATTTGTTTATTTCACATGATTTAAATGTGGTCAAATATATCTCCGATAGGATTGCGGTTATGTATTTAGGCGAAATTGTGGAAGTGACGGATTCACAAACGCTATTTAAAGAACCATTGCATCCCTATGCAAAAGCACTAATTTCAGCCGTTCCCATCCCAAATCCCGATATAAAAAATGAGAGAATCATTCTAAGCGGGGAAGTGCCAAGTCCATCAAATCCGCCAAGTGGCTGTAAATTCCATACAAGATGTCCTGCTGCAATGGACGTTTGCAAGCAACAGAAACCGGAATTAAGAGTCATTAAGGAAGGCCATACAGTTTCATGTCATCTCTATAGGAAGGAGAATAGGGCATGATTGAATATATTGTTAGGCGTTTAATTTTTGGAATATTCGTACTATTAATCATGACCGCTTTTATCTTTATTATCATGAGAGCAGTACCAGGTGATGTTGTCACTCTCCAACTGGCGAATTCAGGGGCTACAGCTGAACAGATGGACGCATTGAAGGCGGAGATGGGACTGGATAAAAGTGTACTTGGGCAATTGATTGATTGGATAAAGGATGCGGTGCAAGGAAATTTAGGAAATTCCCTTTGGTCCGGTCAGCAAGTTTCGGAAATTATTTTGGATAGATTGCCCGTGACAATCCAATTGGCAGTAATGTCCATAGTTTTGGCCATCATCATCGGAATACCGATCGGGGTTATTTCGGCTGTCAAACAAAATACTTTTATCGATCACTTTCTGAAAGTCATTTCAATAGGGGGATTATCGATTCCAAACTTTTGGTTGGGATTGATACTGTTAACCGTGTTGTCCTTGGCTTTGAATTGGATTCCCCCTTTAGGTTACCAATCTTTTATGGAAAATCCTTTTGTTAATATGCAGCAAATGTTTTTACCGGCAATCTGTTTAGCAATTACCCTTAGCGCGAGTATTGTTCGGATGACCAGATCTGCTGTACTTGAAGTATTGCATTCCGAATTCATCAGAACAGTGCGCGCTAAGGGGGCAAAAGAGGGCATTGTTATATTCAAACATGCTTTAAGAAATTCATTGGTCTCGGTTATTACATTGATCGGTTTGCAAATTGGTTATCTGCTTGGGGGCACGGTGGTGCTTGAATCGATTTTTGCCCTTCCAGGACTAGGTAGTTTGATCTTTGAATCGGTATTAGTAAGGGATTACCCAATTGTACAATCGACTGTGTTGGTGTTCGGTGCAATGTTTTTGTTAGTCAACCTGGTTGTGGATGTTATGTATGGATGGGTAGATCCACGAATTAGAGCGAAATAATCTTTCCCTAAATATTCTTGTTTCAGAAAAGGAAGTGATTGTCATGTCCCAAGTACAATTAGACTCTGAATTGCCAAATAGGAGGATAAAGGCGGGCAGGAATTTGCATTTGAAAAAATTCATAGAGGACTGCAAACGCTTTATTATCACTCAAAAAATTGGTTTTGTGTCACTCTTGATCATCCTGATCGTGGTGGCGGTTGCAATTATTGCCCCAATCATCGCGCCGTTTGACCCAATTAGTCAGGATCGTGCTGCATTTCTGGCAGCTCCGAACTCACAGCATGTAATGGGAACTGATGATTTGGGGCGCGACGTATTCAGCCGCCTCGTTTATGGATCCCGGATATCATTGCTCGTTGGAATTGTAACAGTGGTTATCTCCATCATACTGGGAACGCTGATTGGAATGATATCAGGTTACTTCGGCGGAATTGTTGATATGATCATCCAAAGGATCATGGATGCGATTATGTCCGTCCCGGCATTAATATTAGCCTTATTTATTGCGGCATTATTGGGACCTGCAATTCAAAATGTGATTATCGCACTTGTCATTATAGAAGTACCCCGATTTTCCAGGATTGTCAGGGGTGAAATGCTAAGGATTCGTGAATCGAATTTTGTGGAAGCATCTCGTTCAGTAGGGGCAAGTTCTTTTAGGATCATCATGAAACATGGGCTGCCCAATATGATGGCACCGATTATTGTCATGGCAAGTCTTGCTTTTGGTCAGACAATCATTGCGGAAGCATCACTTAGTTTTCTTGGAATTGGAACACCGCCACCAAACCCTTCATGGGGTTTGATGCTTAGTGATGCCAGTATGTATATGGAAAGCGCTCCTTGGCTGGTTCTTTTCCCTGGCTTGGCATTAAGTATATTGGTATTGGCTTTTAACTTATTTGGGGATGCACTTCGTGATTTCCTCGATCCAAAGATGTCTTAGCCATCAAAAAGTGATTATGATTTCATGGGAGGGAATGGTTATGGATAAAAAGCTGAAATTGATCGCAAGCCTAGTCGTTTTAGGATTATTAATGCTGATAATCAGTGCATGCTCATCTGATGCAACGAAGGATGAAACAACAACAGAAAGTCCGGGAACGGAAAACTCGGAACCTAAAAGCGGTGGAACATATACGATTCTATCTGCTGCTGATCCGGATATGCTCGATCCACATAAACAATCATCGATTTATACGCATATGATGGCAGGTTTAGTATACAACAAGTTAGTTTCCTATGAGACAGGGCCGGGGGTGGATTACACCGACTACAATGTGGTGCCGGACCTTGCGGAACGATGGGAGATTTCCGAAGACGGGAAAGTATACAAGTTCTTTTTACGGGAGGCCTATTGGCATGATAAAGAACCTGTAAATGGAAGGCAGGTTACAGCAGAAGATGTTGTAGCGACAATGGAAAGAATCATTAATTTACCAGGTCATCAAGCGGCAATCCTTTCAGAAGTGGAAAGCATTGTAGCCGAAGATGCTCAAACAGTGGTTTTTACCCTAAAACAACCTTTCGCTCCATTTTTAAACTTTATGGCGAACCATTTCATGTGGATTTTACCGAAAGAAGCGGTGGATGGAAAAGTGGATTTAGCTACTGATGCCATTGGTACTGGGCCGTTTGTCTTGGAAGAGTGGGAAGATAATGTGCAGGCGACGTATACAAAAAATCCAAAATATTACGAAGAAGGAAAGCCTTATTTAGATCAAGTGATTTATAAAGTTGTTCCTGACCAAGGTTCCCGTATTGCAGCTTTTCGAACAGGGCAAGCGGATGCCATCGGTGCATTATCGCCTGAGCAGCTTACCCAGCTTCAAAAAACAAATCCTGATACCGAAATTTTTGAAGCATTGTTTGCAACTCAGGAGCAATTATATATGAATATGGAAAGAGAACCGTTTAATGATATAAAAGTTCGAAAAGCGATCAGTATGGCCGTCGATCGGCAATCGATGGTGGATGCCATTTATGGAGGCGGAGAAACGAGTGGTCCCGTCAACCCATCTTTAGGGGATTGGGCATTGCCTTTGGAAGAAAGGGAAGCCTTACTGCCGTATAACCCAGAGGAAGCCAAGAAGCTTCTTTCCGAAGCTGGTTATCCAAATGGCTTTGATACTACGATGATTGTAACGAATGGATATGGCGAACAATTGGTGCGTGTTGCTCAATGGGTGGCGGAAGATTTAAGGACTATCGGCATTAATGTCGAAATGGAAATTGTGGAATATGCTACTTACTTCTCGGAAAGATGGCCAAACGCAGATTATGACATGGGTGTGGGATATCAAACTTATTTCCAGGAACCCGATGAGTGGCTTCGCACTCAGTTGCACACGAACGGATCACGGAACTGGTACAACATAAGCGATCCGGAATTAGACAAAATGCTGGATGAACAAAGACTCATCTTGGACGTTGAAGAACGAAAACAATATGTTTATGAAATCCAACGGTATGTTTTAGAAAACTTGGTTAATCCGGTACCACTTTCTACTTATTATACAAAGACTCCGAGACATGCTTATATAAAAGATTCTTATCCTCATGCCTCATATGGATACGGGTATTTAAAAGATGTTTGGCTAGATAAATAATATCCAGATCTATTGGATGAAAGCATCTAGTGTTTGTTTAATTACTAGATTCCAATAATGGTATTCGAGAACATATTCTTACAAAAGAGGGATTGAGTGAGTTGCAAAGAATTGAAAGATTGGAGCTGACAACCAATTTTCCGATTGGTCCAGTATATTCATATATTGTCTTTGGAGAGAAAATAACCCTTGTCGATGCCGGGTTGAAAAATGAACAGGGCTGGAAAGATTTGAACAAAGGTCTGCACCGAGTAGGCATCAGCATTTCTGATATTGAGCAAATCGTATTAACACATCATCACAACGATCATACGGGTATGGTTGATTGGATACTCCAGGAGAATCCATCCATTCCCATTTATGCCCACAAAGATACTGAAACGATATTAAAAGATGAAAGCTACTTGGAACGGAGCTGTGAATTTTTTGAAAAGTTATTCATCGAATTCGGTTTGACAAAGGAAATGGCGATCGAGTGGGCATATCGGAAAGGTCATCGTGATTACTTTGAAATCGCCCATGTGGATGGGGTTCTCAAGGAAGGAGATTTGATACCGGGTTTATCTTCTTTTCAAGTAATAGAAACGCCAGGACATTCACAAGATCATATCTCATTTTATAACGCTGAGGAACAAGTGTTTCTTTGCGGGGACAATATTATTAAGGGAGTACATGGCGGTATTTTTTTGGATGCTCCTGTTATAGGAAATGAAAGGGCAAAACCGTTGTTGCAATACTTGAATAACTTGGAGAAATGCAGGGAACTTCCTGCGAAAATAACTTATTCGGGACACGGTCCTGTCATTGATAATCTTAATGAAGCAATTGATGGCCATATAAGAAATATTGAGAACCGTGCAGGTCGTGTAATCAATACACTGAAAAAAGCGAATGGGTCGGCAACGGGTTTTGAAATCATACAAGACATGTACCGTGGAAGATATGAGAGGGCTGTTATCACATTCGTGTTTGAAATCGTAAGTGTACTGGATTTATTACTAGAGCGAAAAGTTGTGACGGCAGAAAAACAAAATGGCGTGAATATATACCGTTTAGTAAATGAACAATGAAAAGTTTAAAAATATTTTGCAGGACTGAATAATTCTCTAAAACTACTAATAGAATGTTAGGACATAATTTTAGTATAGATGTGGGAGGAAAGAGAGATGAATGGAAGATTTGATAATAGAGTGGCATTTATTACAGGGGGCAGTCGCGGGATAGGCAAGAGCATTGCGGAAACTTTTGCAAAAGAAGGGGCTAAAATAGCTATCATTGATATAAATGAAGAAGCTTTGGCAGAAGTGCGTTCCGAGTTTCAGGAAAAGGGTATTGATATTTTGGCTATCCAAGCAAATGTCGTGAAAACCGATGAAGTGGAAGCGGCAATGGAGCAAGTAATAGCGGGATATGGTTCCCTTGATATTTTAGTCAATAACGCAGGGATTATCCGGGATAACTTATTATTCAAAATGAGTGACAGCGATTGGGATCAAGTGATTGACGTTCATCTAAAGGGCGCATTTAATACTACCCGGGCGGCACAGAAACATATGGTTCAGCAAAAGTACGGAAGGATAATCAATATATCTTCAACTTCAGCTCTCGGCAATCCTGGTCAGGCAAATTACTCTACGGTAAAAGCCGGTTTGCAAGGATTAACAAAAACGCTCGCCAAAGAGCTTGGAAAGTTTGGGATTACAACAAATGCCGTTGCACCCGGTTTTATCGAAACAGATATGACGAAAGCGACAGCTGCAAGAATGGGTGTACCTTTTGAAGATTTCTTGAAAGGCGCTGCAAGCAGGATTCCGGTCGGCAGAACGGGTATGCCCGATGATATCGCAAATGCGGTTGCCTTCTTTGCAGATGAAAAATCTTCTTTCGTAAATGGTCAAGTATTGTACGTAGCTGGCGGACCAACGAATTAATGGAAAGGAGTGTCGAATATGTTTAGAGAATATATTGGTCTAACTTCAAGCAAAACAAGAAATGTTATCGAAAGAGAATTGGTTAGACGCTTTGCGGAGTCCATCGGTGATGCTCATCCAATCTATATTGATGAGGAGTTCGGGAGACAATCAAGATTTGGAGCGAATATCGCACCTCCTACATTTCCAAGGGTGTTAAGATCGGGGTCGATCGAGGGACTAAAATTGCCTTTAAAGGGATTGATACACGGAGAGCAAATCTATCATTATAAGCGACCTCTGCTGGTAGGCGAAGAAGTCTTTTGTTATTCGAAAATAGAAGATTACTATGAAAAAGAAGGTAGTACAGGGAAAATGGGTTTCCTGAAAATGAAAAGATATGGTGAAGATTCACATGGGCAACTAATTTTTACGGAAGAGTCCATAACTATAATTACCGAAACAGTAAGGAGGTCCTTAAACGTATGACGGTTTTGAATAAGATAAATATCGGGGAAACCCTTGAGGCAACCCTTCAACCTGTATCGCGAATCGATCTGATTAAATACGCTGGCTCTTCAGGTGATTTCAATCCGATTCACACAATTGATGAAGAGGCGAAGAAGGCAGGTTTACCAGGGATTATTGCCCATGGTATGTGGACGATGGGGAACCTGGCCAAATTATTTACCCCGTATTACGAAGAGGGATTTATTAGCGATTACAATATTCGGTTTTCTGGAATGGTATTTCTAGAGGATGTTCTGACCCTAAAAGCACAAATGGTCGACAAAACCGGGCAGCTTTTAACATTCGATGTCAGTGCCATTAACCAAAAACAAAAAGATGTGGTCAAGGGAAAAATTACATTTGAACTTTATTAATAGAGGAGGGTTTGTCTCATTCTTAAATTAAATATAAGAGGCAAATCCTTTTTTTTCAAAATGAATAATCGAAGGGAAGGAATTAATGAAAAGAGACGCTGTAATTGTATCGGCTGTTCGAACAGCAATCGGCAAACAAGGTGGAGCATTGGCAAGTATT
Organism: Ureibacillus sinduriensis BLB-1 = JCM 15800; assembly: GCF_000772955.1. Taxonomy (GTDB): domain Bacteria; phylum Bacillota; class Bacilli; order Bacillales_A; family Planococcaceae; genus Ureibacillus; species Ureibacillus sinduriensis. The sequence continues at coordinate 43,833 of NZ_JPVO01000053.1, forward strand.
CCAGCACATATTTATGGTGGGGAAGTAATTAAAGAAGCGATCAAGCGTATAAACCTAGATCCTGAATTAATCGATGATGTCATTTTAGGGAATGTCCTGAGCGGTGGTGGCAATATTGCCAGATTGACCGCTCTGCAAGGTGGCCTATCTGTCAACATTCCGGGCTTGACCGTCGATCGTCAATGTGGATCTGGTATTAATGCGGTTGCTCTTGCCGCCCAGGCAATTCAATCGGGGGCGGGTGATATTTATGTTGCTGGCGGTATTGAAAGTATGAGTCGTGCCCCATACCAATATGAACGTCCGGAACAAGCTTATAGTTCCATTCCCCCGAAGTATCGCAAAACACTGCTTGCTCCTGAGGAAATAGGCAACCCTGCAATGGGGACTACCGCTGAAAATTTGGCAAAAAAATACGAAATTACAAGAAAAGAGCAGGATGAATACTCATTGAAAAGTCAGCAGCGAATGGCGAGAGCGGTTGAGGAAGGACGTTTCGATGAACAAATCGTAACGATTAGTATACCGGTGCGAAAAGGAGAACCAATGCTCTTTAACAAGGACGAACATCCACGTCCCAATACGACTTTAGCAGCCCTGGCCAAATTGCCGCCTGCTTTCCAACGGGATGGTACTGTAACGGCAGGAAGCAGCTCCGGATTGAATGATGCGGCGTCTGCATTAGTCATCATGTCGCGGGAAAAAGCAGAGGAATTAGGGATCCAGCCATTAGCAACAATTAAAGGATCGACTGTTGCAGGTGTTGACCCCAATATTATGGGAATTGGACCTGTGCCAGCCACAAAGAAATTAATGGAGAAGCTTGGCCTCTCATTGTCTGATATGGATATCATTGAATTAAATGAAGCATTTGCTGCACAAGTGATTGCTTGTGATCGTGAATTGGCATTCGACCCGGAGAAACTTAATGTCAATGGTGGCGCAATTGCCCATGGACATCCTCTTGGAGCAACGGGGGCTATTTTAATAACAAAAGCAGTTTACGAATTAAAACGTAGTGCTGGACAATTTGCATTGATCACAGCCTGTATTGGTGGAGGACAAGGAATCTCTTTAGTGATTGAAAGGGAGTTGAATTAGAGATGCAGTGAAATCTGTTTTTGAAGGGAACACTAATATGAGAGGAAGAATTATAAAAGAAAGTATAGATCTTTTCGACAAGAAGGGTTTCAGTAAAACTTCCATACAAGATATTGTTGATACAATTGGAGTGACGAAGGGTACCTTCTATTATTACTTCAAAAGCAAACAGGAATTATTGAGGGATATACACTTAAATTATATTAAGGAACTTCTGAAAGAACAAGAAGTCATTCTAAATGATGAATATATTAGCTGTAAGGAGAAGCTGAATAGGCTAATATACTTAATTATCAAGAATATAAAAGTTCATGGGAAAAGTGCAAGGGTATTTAATAGAGAGGTTCGCCATCTGGACCAAGAGCAAGTAAAGTCAGTGAATGTTTATAGAAAGGAATTTCGCCTCAATTTGCAAAAATTGATCGTTGAGGGGAAAGAAAAAGGGGAATTCAGGGAAAATCTAAAAAATGATATCGTTATTTTTGGAATTTTAGGCATGGTTAACCGTTCTTACAATTGGTATAATCCGGAAGGTGAAGTGTCGGAAGAAGAACTTGTCAATATTTATATGGATTTGATTTTAAATGGAATAAAATTAGATGCAAATCGTACATGATATAGTTGAACAAAGAAATTCTTACTAACAATTGCGACAGGTGATACATGAAAATTATACAAAGGAACTTTCAATTTATAGAACCATTACTACCATTAGAATCCATACAAAGTATAATCGTTCATCATACTTCGAGGGAGCATATGTCGGCGGAAGAATGTCATGAATTCCATCAAAAAGAACGCGGTTGGAGCGGGATAGGCTATAACTATTTCATAGAAAAAAATGGATCCATTATTGAAGGAAGAGGGCAACATGTGGGCGCACATGCCTATGGATATAATCGAACTTCCATTGGTATCTGTATGACAGGCGACTTTGATAAAGAAATACCTACAACTGAACAATGGTCATCCCTATTTTGGCTAAGCAGCTTTATGTTGAAACTATACCATTTACAACCTGATCGGGTGTTGGGGCACCGTGAACTTGAAGGAGTCCAAAAAAGCTGTCCGGGCAGGTTGATTGAAATGGATGAGGTGAGAAAGCAATTGATGGAATATATGCAATAGTAGAGCTCGTCAGTTAATAACTGGCGAGGTTTTTTTATGTAGTGGCATAACTGATAATTATAATGGTTGGTAGATATTTAATATTGATTATGTAGTTCATCTCTTGGTGATATGGAAAGATGATTTAAATTTGAAAAAGCTGAAGTATTTTAGTTTCTTTTTGTAGAAATTAAAGGAATAGCGAAGAATTTTATAGAAATATGTAGTATATGGAAGTTGAGCGATATCCAGAAAAATATTAAAGGGGCTTATAGTGTGAAGAAACGAAATCTTATTGCATTTATCCTTTTCTTCCTCCTGCTATTGGTTGGTTACTTTTATGCACGAAATCCGATATTGGGAGAAGTGGCTTTGTTAGCTTTCTAGAGTCGTTTTTATTCTTTGAGCTGATTGTTTGTCTTTACTGAATTATTTGTCTTCAATTGATTAATTTACGAATAATATCTCCAAAAGCTCACATAATAATTCCAAATTATGATGGAGGTTATTTCAGTGAAAAAATTATGGTATGTACCGTTCGTATTAATGCTCATGCTATCATTAGTCGGATGTAATACAGACAATACATCAGACAATACATCGGAAACAAGTGATAATGTTAACGAAACAACGGAGGTTATTGAGGAAGACTTGGAAGAAGTTCAAGAGAAGTCGTTAAGACAAGACGATAATGCCAATAATAACAATTCAACGTCCGACCCTCAAATGCAAGATGAAACAGAAGGAAATACAGGAGATAATTCCGAGCAACAACCACCCGTCACGAATGATGTCGGAGGTCAAGGTATTACTGACGAAGGTCAAAATAATGATGCAAATAATGAAGCAGACTAAACTTTTATACATTCGGCCCTTTGTGGCCGTTTTTTTTTTGCAATTAATTCTCCGAATGAACATTTTTTTAATAAAACTTGGCTTTTTCATTAAAATTTTGGATTAAAAAGTATTAAAAAGAAAATTTGATACAAAATAGAGATGAACTATATTTTTTTATTACTTTTCCAAAAGTAAATAGAATGGTTTAAATTTCAAAGTTAAATTAAATTAGGAGGTATCTTCATGGCAGATCAAGATAAAAAAGATCCACTATTGGAAAAACGTACATCCAGACGCTCGTTTCTGAAAAATTCCGGTTTAACAGTCGGGGGGTTAATTGTCGGTGGTGCGGTTGGAACATTAATCGGCAGAGAAACAAATGAGACGACAACAACGGTAGATCCCAAGAAAGCACCAACTCCCCAAGGAGATGGGAAGGCCAATCCGAATGCTGCACTTATGTTCTTTACACCGAATCAATTCGACATTGCCAATGCAGCGGTTGAAAGAATTTTCCCGGCCGACGATAACGGTCCAGGTGCACAAGAATTGTTGGTTGCATACTTTATCGACCATCAGCTAGCCAGCGGATGGGGAATGAATGCAAAAGAATATATGTCGGGCCCATTCTACCCGGGTGAAGAAACACAAGGTTACCAAGGAAGCTTAAATCGACAAGAAATATTCACGGTTGGACTTCAAGCGATTGAAAACCATAGCAAGGAAAAATATGAAAAGTCTTTCGTTGAACTATCCGGTGAAGAGCAAGATGCGGTATTAACCGACTTCCAAGACGGCAATGTTGAGATGAAAGGTGTTTCTTCAAATTACTTCTTTAACTTACTTCGTTCCACAACAATTGAAGGCGTATATGCTGATCCGTTATATGGCGGCAATGCAAATATGGCTGGATGGGAATTGAAAAAATACCCTGGTCACCAAATGAGTTACTTTAATATGATCGAACAAGAGGAATTTGAGGTAATTGAACCAAAATCTTTATCCTCACAACACAATCATTGATTGAATTGAACAATACAGGAGTGATATAAAAATGGCTACGACATTACCTAAAACGGATGTTGTGTTGATTGGTGTCGGTTGGACAGGCGGTATTTTGGCTGCGGAGCTAACGAAAAAAGGGTATCAAGTAGTAGGACTTGAACGTGGGAGAGGTCGCTCAACATCCGATTTCATCATGGTGCATGACGAGCTTCGTTATGCCCTGCGTTATGATTTGATGCAGGATTTATCCAAGGAAACGATTACATTCAGAAACAACGATAAAATGCGTGCACTTCCGATGCGCCAATATGGTTCATTCTTATTAGGGACCGATCTAGGTGGTTCGGGTGTCCATTGGAATGGACAAACTTGGCGATTTTTACCGTATGACTTCCAAATAAGAACCATGACGGAAGAACGCTACGGGAAAGATAAAATTCCGGAGGATATGATGCTGCAGGACTGGGGTATCACTTACGATGAACTGGAACCTTACTTTGATCAATTCGACCAAATGGCGGGTATTTCAGGCGAAGAAAATCCACATGGCGGAAAACGTTCAAATCCATATCCAACGGGACCGATGAAACATACGCCCGTAATGACCCTATTCAAGGAAGCTTGCGAGAACTTGGGGTATAAACCATTTACACAACCATCCGCCAATCTATCAGAAAGCTATACAAACCCTGATGGGATTGCACGTGCGGCATGTCAATATTGTGGGTTCTGCGAACGTTTCGGTTGTGAATACGGGGCAAAAGCCGATCCGACAGTGACGGTTCTTCCAGTAGCGGAAAGTACAGGAAAGTTCGATTTACGTACCCATGCAAATGTTGTAGAAATTCTGCATGAAGGGAACCGAGCGACCGGTGTTCGATTTATTGATGTGCAATCTGGTGAAGAGTTCATTCAACCAGCTGAAGTAGTGGCTGTGACAAGTTATGTATTGAACAACGTTCGATTGCTGCTTCAATCAGGCATAGGGAAACCATATGATCCAAAAACCGGTACAGGTGTCATCGGTAAAAATTATGCATACCAGAATATGTGTGCCTCCACTACAGGTTTCTTTGAGGAACGCGAATTTAACGTTTACGCAGGTGCAGGTTCACTTGGTATGTGTGTGGACGAATTCAACGGCGACAATTTCGATCATTCGAATTTGAATTTCCTTCATGGAGCCAATATCTTCTTAGGGCAACTTGGGAAACGACCAATTCAAAATAATGCTGTAAAGCCTGATACTCCAAGCTGGGGTGCGAAATTTAAGGAAGAATCGATTAAATACCATAACCGTTCGATTTCATTTAACGCACAAGGAGCTTCAATGCCATTCCGTTATCATTATTTGGATTTAGATCCAACTTATAAAGACGCATTTGGAAATCCTCTATTGCGCATGACATATGACTTTAAAGAACAAGATAACGAAATGTCCAAATTCATGGCGAGCAAAACCGAAGAAATAATGAAGGAAATGGGGGCTTCTGAAATTATCGTAATGAAGGAAAAAGGACCTTATAATATTGTCCCTTATCAATCCACACATAATACGGGTGGCGTAATTATGGGGGACGATCCTTCAACAAGTGCACTTAACAGTTATTTGCAAATGTGGGATTTTGAAAATATATTCGTCCCAGGTGCTAGTGCCTTCCCACATAACTCGGGATATAATCCAACAGGAACAGTCGGGGCATTATCTTACCGTGCTGCAGAGGGTATCGACCTATATCTCAAAAATGGTGGTTCTTTAGTATAAACTATCCTGTACTAACTCCACAATAAACGAACATAAAAAGAGAATGTGATCACCTAAGAAAACATTCTCTTCTTACATATTAAATCAGTTCTACCTTGACCCATCTCCGTATACTATTGATGAACCAAATTTTTGAACATCGTGCTAAATCGGATAAAGTTATCACTTTTTCTTGAATGGTCTTTTCCTTCAGTAGATGTTCACGAAAAGTTCCACCAAGAAGCCCACAGTGAACAGGTGGGGTGTAAAGCGTTCCATCGATTTCCACAACGACATTGCCGTTCGTAAATTCAGTAAGCTCTTCGTCTTCATTCCATAAAAGCACATCAAAAACCTCGGCTTGCATGAATCTGTTATAGACATCGCGATGAGTGGTCTTGTGGTAATAGTACACATTCTTTCTGCTGATTGGGCTCTTTGCCAACTTAACAACTTTATGATCAGCAGGGACAATAATTGGTTGCGATTCGATTGTGATTTGACCCGATTGAGCCATAAGCAAGCGGATTTTAAAATTACCTTCAGGATATTTATTTGTAAAACTATCGAGTTTGTTCTCCACCTCATGGCGATTGAATGAAAAACCAAAGAAGTTGGAGGAATTCTCCAATCGATTAAGATGCTCTTCCAACAAATAAATTTCTCCATCGGTTAGAAGCATGCTTTCGAGTATATCAAAACTAGGTTTCTCTTGGTCAAGCAAACTTGCTTTAGTCAAAACTTCCTCATACTCCCCTGAAGCGGTCGAATCCCATGTGATGCCACCGCCAACACCATATGTTGCTGATCCAGTCTTTTGGTTGATGACCACTGTCCGGATAGGGACATTGAAGATTGCTTCTTGTGTCGGTGAAATATAGCCAATCGCACCACAATATACATCTCTTGCTGTTGTTTCTAGTTGTGAAATAATTTCCATTGTACTAATTTTCGGCGCCCCAGTAATGGAACCACAAGGAAAAAGGGCTTTAAACAAGTCGAAAAAGGTAGTGTTTGGCTTCACATTCGCGGTGATGGTTGAAGTCATTTGGTGAACAGTAGGGTAATGTTCAATTTCAAAGAGCCTAGGTACTTGGACGGACCCTTGTTCAGCAATCATGCTTAAATCATTTCGCAATAAATCCACAATCATCACATTTTCAGCACGGTTCTTTGTGGATTCGTAGAGCCATTTCGCATTCTCTTTATCTTCTGCCGCCGTTTTGCCGCGAGCAATTGTCCCTTTCATCGGACGGGTTGTAATTTGTCGATCCTTTAAATGAAAGAAAAGTTCAGGAGATGCAGATAAAATACTAAATTCACCTGTATTGATATATGCACAATAATTTGAAGACTGGGCATGTTTCAACTTATTGAAAAAGGCGATGTCATCTCCGTCAAAGTGTGAATCAAGTCGGATTGTATAATTTGTTTGATATGTATCCCCATCTTCAATCAAGGTTCTAATGGATGCTATAGCGCTGTCGTATTGTTCCCTTGAAATATTTGGTGTCCATTTTGAGTTTGTATAGTGACCTTGGGTATCGAGACTTTGATGAACAGGTTCCGAAAAAATCCCAAACCATAATAATGGCATATTCGGTTTTTGATTGACTCGGAAGGCTTTATCAAAAGCAGGGGCACTTTCATAGGATACATACCCAGCTGCATAATACCCTTGTTCGACGGCTTCCTGTATCAATTGAAAGCTTGGGTGAATTTCATCTATTGTATGTGCAACAATTATCTTTAAAGGGTTAGTGAATGTTATCGGTTGCACTTCACCTTCGGAAGTAGCAAATTCGAATGATAATAGTGCTTTATTAGAATCTATTTTCATGATGGTATCCTTATCCTACTTTTGCTATTAGTAAAGAAGTTTTGAATCATTTGAAGTCCGTTATCCGTCAGTATAGCTTCAGGATGAAATTGTACACCTTCAATAGGAAATTGTTTGTGTCGAATGGCCATTACCTCTCCACTCTCCGTTTTGGCGCTAATTTCCAAACAGCTTGGTAGTGTCGATTCGTCCACTATCAATGAGTGATAACGTGTAACCTGTGCAGGGTTAGGAATGTTTCTGAAAATATGCCTTCCATCATGAAAGATTTCATCGACTTTTCCATGCATCGGTTTACTTGCTTTATGTACCTTCCCGCCAAATGCCTGTGCAATAATCTGGTGTCCAAGACATACTCCTAGAATGGGGATTTCTTGATGAAATTCTTTAACTATACTTAAACAGACTCCAGCAGTATCCGGATTTCCAGGTCCAGGCGATAGAAGTATAGAACCAGGCTGCATGTCTCTTATGTTTTGCAAGCTGACCTCGTCATTCCGAACTACTACGACTTCCTCACCAACTGATTGAATATACTGCACTAGATTAAAGGTAAATGAATCATAATTATCAATGACTAGTATCAATTTAATAGTCTTCCTTTCCAGGTGAGTAATATGATTCATTATAGAAGAAACTGCACGGAAATGCGAAGAATTTGAGGAGAAGATAGAAAAAATCAATGGAATTCATAATCAAAACCCCGATATGGAATCGAGGTTCTGGTATTAATTATTATCTTTGATTAGTTTTTCAACTTTTTTAACTATGTTGCTGTTCTTGATCTTTTCCATAAGGGGGTTTTTCTCTTCACCATATTCTTCGTTCGATTTCGCCGTATTTTGGAAAGAGGCCTTTGATTTTGTAGCACTGCTTTGGCTTTGCAATCCACGATCATCAAAATTTGAGTATTCATCAAAATCTTTATTCTGGCTCATAATTTCATCTCCTTTCATTCTTAATATGCGAATTTTTTGTGTAGATTATGTAAACAATATTCCAAATAGTTGCTCCTGATTAGATAATATTAGATAATGAAAAAATTAAGAATGACTAGGGGTGTCATAGTATGCAAACGGAGACAGCGAGGAAAGAAAATCAACAAAAAGGATCGCGAATGGAAAATAGAGCAAGATTATTGGTAAAGTGTCCGGATAAACCTGGGATCGTCTCGGTACTATCAAGCTTTTTGCTGAAATACAACGCAAATATTATCGAGTCCAGCCAGTACTCGAGTGATCCGGAAAAGGGGACTTTCTTTATTCGTCTAGAGTACTATTGCGACGATCTTCAAGCTAAAGCAGAAGAGATGGAGCAGGAGTTTGTACATATCGCCGATAATTATGAGATGACTTATCAGTTTTATTATTTAAATAATAGACAACGTTCGGCCATATATGTGTCCAAAGAATTACATTGTTTATTGGAGTTGCTTTGGGAGTGGCAAAATGGAGATTTACAGACGGATATCGCCGTTGTCATCAGTAATCATGAGGATGCTCGCTCGATTGTAGAGTCCTATGGCATCCCGTTTGTCTACTTGCCTGCGAATAAAGAAATTCGCAAAGAAGTGGAGGCACAGCAGATCGCTTTGATGGAACAGTACAATGTGGATTTGCTGATTTTGGCACGTTATATGCAAATTTTAACACCTGATTTCGTCAATCATTTTGAAAATCGGATTATTAACATTCATCATTCATTCTTGCCAGCCTTTATAGGTGCAAATCCATATGACCGTGCATATAAAAGAGGGGTAAAGTTAATTGGGGCTACTTCCCATTACGTGACGAATGACCTGGATGAAGGGCCGATTATCGAACAAGATGTGGAGCGAGTAGATCATCGGGACGATGTTGCGACATTAAAGAAGATTGGCGGAAAAATTGAACGCCGTGTGTTGGCAAAAGCCGTCAAGTGGCATCTTGAAAATCGTATCCTTGTGGAAGGCAATAAAACAATCGTATTCCATTGATAATCAAAAGAGGTGAAAAGCTGGAATCCATCGCGGACTTCCAGCTTCTTTAATAGAAAAGATAATGGATGCATAGCATCATTTACGCTACTCAAGCGATGTGTTTTTTGCAGCTTCTATCGCGTGTAGTTTTTCATAAATTCTTCTTTTTCTGTATAGCATAATACCTGCTTCTGATACGTCGTCCATCATGCCTTTATTAATAATTGCCCCAAATACCATTCCTGCAATGGGGACCATTTGAAATAACTTTTTCCACCCAAAATTGTCGCGATAGGTGAAGAAAACTTCTTGCCAACCCTTTAATTGACTAATCATGCTTTCAGTTGAATCTTTTTTCTCATTCATGCTTGCAAGCTCACTTAGAATAGCTTCTTTGCCAACAATGTCCGCTGATGCAAATTGCAGGCACTTTACGATAAAGACTCGTTCTTTTTTTTCGTTTGGATTATAGCCGTGAATGATCGCTATTTCCTGTAAAGTCTTCAAAGCCATCCCCAAAATGACAGGAATATCTATGACAAGAGTGAAAATACCCCCAACACCTGTTGAAGCTCCTTGTACAGTTGCTAATTTGCTTCTTTCACTTTGCAAGGTATTACTCATTGAAACCATATCTTCAATCGGCATTGTGCCGATTTCTTCAAATGTCTCTATTGGATGAGTTGTGGACTTCTGTATTTTTTTCATCATTTGCTTTTCGCTGATCAAATATTTTCCACCTGTTTGAATATAACTGCCTAATTCATTAACTAATATACCAATTTTCGCCTGTATGAATTTTGGAGTTAATTTATCGATCACTTTAAATGGCAAGCGACCGAGCTTTTCCCAAAAGAATAACCCTTTTTGATCTTCTTCCCACTTCTCAATTTCTTCTAGGTAAATGGTTAATTGTTCTTTAGTTTCCAATATCATATCTCCCATCTATTTCCTGTATCTTTATATATTACTACGATTTATCTATCATTTAGTTTCATTTAAAGTATGGACATTTTATGCAAATGTTTTGCTTATGCAAAGTGGAAACAAAATGAATGTCAATTAAAGTTGAGTGGTATATATAACTGATACGAGTTTTTTAGTTGTCGATGGCTAATTGTAGGGGGAATGTAATGGAGAAAGTATCTCAAACCGAGGTGTTGCAGCTTCACGAGCATTTCAAAGATTTGCTGCTTATAGATAAGTTCGATCCGCAGTTGGAGTTTTGGCACAAAAGGAAGCTCGAGAAGTCTCAAAGTGAAACCCGGGAGGATGCGATGGTCTGGAATGTCTTTAGAACATTGAACCAGATTGATCGCAAGCTTTGGGTTGAACAGTTATTTTATCTCGCTTTTCAAAATGAGTTTTCGCACCCGACAGATCAAATACAAATCAAACTTTGGAAAAAGATTCGGCCGCCCAAAAGCCTCCCCGTGAAAGAGGGGAAAACAGATATTGATATCATCATCGAGTCCGATACCTTTGTTTGGTTTATAGAAGCAAAGTATAAAACAGACATTGTTTTAAATACCGACAATCATCAGACTAGAGACGAAATAATAAGAAATATCGATGCCGGAACTAACTACGCCAGAAAAAGACCATTTTATTTTTCACTATTGATATTAGATAGATATAATAGTCCTGTTGGCTTCCGGTTGGCAAATGAGTATGGTAAATCCGAAAATAGGGTGAGGGAATTATTGCCGCACCGCGCAGAACTTCCTTTCCCAAAAGGGATCAGTGTTGTACATTGGCAAGAAGTTCAAGCATTATTTAAAACTATTTATTTATATAGCAAGAATAAATACGAAAGGTTCATAGCAGATCGGGTTAGCTATTGGCTATTAGAAAAGATTCGCGATGAGCAATCGTCATATTAGAAAAAGTTTGGCCGGCATATAAATCCTATATGTCGGTTCTTCGTAATGGTATTTTTATGGTTAAACTTATCACATTCAGTCCAATATGTAATTAGAAGATCCAAACTAAAGGTTGTGAGGGATTGTATATTCTCATTGTTGGTGGAAATAGCCAGATTGGCAGACATTTACTTCAGCATATTATTGAAAGTGGGAACCATGGAGCAAAAGTTATGCTACAAAATAAAGCACAAGAAGCCTTTTACAATGAAAAAGGTATTGCTAATTTTATATACAAAAGAGAAGAAGCTATTGAAAAGTTTGTAAATGGCCTTCAAGATGTTGATGCTCTCGTCATTGCAGAAAATAATATTGACGGCAGACGAACAGATACCCTTGGGGTGATTGATGGGATGATCAAATTATTGGAAGCATTAAAATATACAAATGTAAAACGGGTAATTCACATTAGTACATTTGAGACGGGAAAGGAAGAATGGCGCCATCTACCCGCATATTTCCGACCGATCATGATTGAAAATTACTATGTTGATCAATGGTTAAGATTGTCATCATTGGAGTATACAATTATCCATCCTGGACTATTGAATGATAAAAAAGGCACGGGATATGTGAAGGTTGTTGAAAATGATATAGGTGGAGGGGGAATCCCAAAGGAAGATGTAGCAAAAGTGATACTTGCTTGCTTGGAAAGTAAGTGTACAATTAGGAAAGAGTTTAAAGTCATCTCGGGTAAACTCCCAATATTGGAAGCGATAAATACAATTGTTGAATAGGAATTAAACAAAGTTAAAAATCAAACATTGCGTGATTTACTTGACTAGGCACTTAGAATGCTGGTTATTTCACCTTTTACAAACTTAAATTTTATTATATAATAGTAGATATTTTAATCTAAGTAAAAATGTATTATAATATTATACGGTTATAATTAATACAGAGAAGGTGGATCCTAGATGCATTTAACTCTTAGGGGTATTCACCTACATCTTTGCAAATATAGGGGAGATAAGGAAGGTAATTATGAGTACTAGATATGAAAAAACAGACGTTATCTTAATTGGTGCAGGTGTAATGAGTGCTACTTTAGGATCTATGCTAAAAGAATTAGCACCTGAATGGGAAATTAAGGTTTTCGAAGCACTTGATAAACCAGGTGAAGAAAGTTCAAACGAATGGAATAATGCTGGTACAGGACACTCTGCACTTTGTGAGCTTAACTATACACCAGAAAAACCGGATGGTACGGTTGAAATAAAAAAAGCGATTGATATTAACGAACAGTTCCAGCTTTCACGACAATTTTGGTCATACCTTGTGAAAAGCAATTTAATCAGTAATCCGGAAGACTTTATCAAAGCAATCCCGCATATGAGCTTAGTTATGGGTGAAGATGATGTCAATTTCTTAAGGAAACGTTTTGAAGCGCTTTCAGTTCAGCCATTATTTAAAGGGATGGAATACACTGAGGATCCTGAAAAGCTGAAAGAATGGATGCCGCTTGTAATGGATGGGCGTAAAGGGAATGAACCTCTTGCAGCGACAAAAATCGATAGTGGTACGGACGTTAACTTTGGTGCACTTACACGCATGTTGATTGAACATTTGGGAAAACAAAACGTGGAAGTGAACTACAAGCACTCTGTTTCTGATATCAAACGTTCAAGCGATGGCATGTGGGAAGTAAAAGTGCATGACCTGGATGGATGCAAAATGGAATACCATAAAGCGAAGTTTGTCTTTATCGGTGCTGGTGGCGCAAGTCTGCCTTTACTCCAAGCTACAGGTATTCCTGAATCGAAACATATCGGTGGTTTCCCGGTAAGTGGTTTATTCATGGTTTGTAATAATCAAGAAATCGTTGAACAACATCATGGTAAAGTTTACGGCAAAGCTAAAGTTGGAGCACCTCCAATGTCAGTGCCACACTTGGATACTCGCTTTATTGACAACAAAAAATCATTATTATTCGGACCATTTGCAGGTTTCTCGCCTAAGTTCCTGAAAACTGGGTCAAATATGGATTTAATCGCGTCAGTTAAACCAAATAACTTATTAACGATGTTATCTGCTGGTGTAAAAGAAATGTCATTGACAAAGTACTTGATCCAACAAGTTATGTTATCAAATGAACAACGATTGGAAGAACTGCAAGAATTCGTTCCAAATGCGAAGCTTGAAGATTGGGACATCATTGTTGCCGGACAACGTGTTCAAGTTATTAAAGATACAGATGCAGGCAAAGGTACACTTCAATTCGGTACTGAAGTGGTGACGGCTGCAGACGGTTCAGTAGCTGCATTGCTTGGAGCTTCTCCTGGTGCATCTACAGCTGTAAAAGTAATGCTGGACGTTATGAATAAATGTTTCCCTGATCGTATCAAAGAATGGGAACCAAAAATCAAAGAAATGATACCTTCATATGGGGTTTCGCTCTCATCTAACACAGCGTTGCTGGAAGAAATCCAAGCTTCAACAGCCGAAGTGCTTGGACTGAACGAAAAAGAAGTAGTTCATAACTAAATGTTATTATCAAGAACCATCAATCCGTTTCCAGGATTGGTGGTTCTTTTTGTAAGTGGAAAAATAAATGAAGGTAAACATTCCAATTATTAGTTAAAAGTGGATTACTTCAATCAGAATATCTTTTTTATTATATAAGAAATTGCTTATATAATGTTATAATAACAAATAAGCACCATTTACATTATGTTTGCTTTGTTTCACTGATGAATCGGGAGGAAATTTTCATTGTTTACAGCAATCGCAGCAACATTAATTTTTCTAGTCACACTTATCTTTGTAATTTGGCAGCCAAAAGGGTTAAATATCGGTTGGACTGCAAGTGGGGGGGCAGTTCTTGCTTTATTGACGGGGGTAGTTGACTTAGGAGACGTAGGGGAAGTTGTGGGGATTACTTGGAACGCAACACTCTCTTTTGTAGCCATTATACTCATTTCTTTAATTTTAGATGAGATTGGATTATTTGAATGGGCTGCATTACATATGTCCAGAGCCGCCAATGGCAATGGCATTAAGATGTTTGTTTATGTAAGTGTTTTAGGGGCAATCGTATCCGCATTATTCGCAAATGATGGAGCAGCTTTAATTTTGACTCCTATTGTGCTGGCGATGGTTCGAAATCTGAACTTCCAGGAAAAAATGATTTTTCCATTTATCATCGCGAGTGGTTTTATTGCAGATACAACCTCATTACCATTTGTGATTAGCAACTTGGTTAATATCGTATCAGCCGATTTCTTCGGTATTGGGTTTATGGAGTATGCTGGAAGGATGATCTTGCCCAATCTATTTTCTTTGGTTGCCACTATTACAGTCTTACTAATTTATTTTAGAAAAAGTATCCCTCAAAACTATGAAAGCTTTAAATTAAGGTTGCCAAAAGAAGCCATAAAAGATTATAAGATGTTCAAGCTTTCTTGGTATGTACTGGCATTGCTATTGATTGGATACTTTTCAAGCGAGTATATAGGCATCCCTGTATCCTTTGTAGTGGGAATCATCGCCATTTTCTTCGTTTTGATGGCTAGGAAAAGCAAATCGGTCAATACAACTGCAGTTATGAAAGGGGCACCTTGGAATGTTGTCTTTTTCTCAATTGGAATGTATGTCGTGGTATATGGACTTGGTAATGCATGGTTAACAGATATGTTAGCCGGGGTTATTGATAGCTTTGCACAGAGAGGATTATTTGTAGCAACGATTGCCATGGGCTTTATTGCAGCAATCCTGTCCTCCGTGATGAATAACTTGCCGACCGTAATGATTGATGCATTAGCGATTGCAGAAACGAGTTCGACTGGAACGGTTAGGGAAGCCCTAATCTATGCCAATGTCATCGGATCGGATTTGGGACCAAAAATTACACCTATTGGCTCACTGGCTACATTGGTTTGGCTTCACGTACTCTCACAAAAAGGGATAAAAATA
Organism: Ureibacillus sinduriensis BLB-1 = JCM 15800; assembly: GCF_000772955.1. Taxonomy (GTDB): domain Bacteria; phylum Bacillota; class Bacilli; order Bacillales_A; family Planococcaceae; genus Ureibacillus; species Ureibacillus sinduriensis. Next base: position 59,258 of record NZ_JPVO01000053.1, read on the forward strand.
TCTTGGGGAACTTACTTTAAAACCGGAATAATCCTGACGATACCGATTCTGCTTATAACATTAATCGGTCTTTATGTAACATTAATTATTTTTTAAAGGAGCATATAAAGATGGCAAAAAAAACAATTTATTTTTTATGTACCGGCAATTCCTGCCGAAGCCAAATGGCTGAAGGTTGGGCGAGAGCGATATTATCACCTGATGTTTGGGATGTGAAAAGTGCCGGCATCGAGGCACACGGTGTGAACCCTAAAGCAATAGAAGCAATGCATGCAGTGGGAATCGATATTTCGAATCAAACTTCAAATACGATAGATATGCAAACATTAAATAAAGCAGATTTAATTGTTACATTATGTGGGGATGCCAACGATAGATGTCCTGCAACTCCGCCAAATATCAAACGGGAACACTGGGGATTTGATGATCCAGCAAAAGCGCAAGGCACTGAAGATGAAAAGTGGGCAACCTTCCAACGAGTCCGTGATGAAATTGGAAACAAAATCAAAAGTTTTGCTGGTATACGACTATAAAATAGTAGAGGTGAACGAATGGACCTTCATTTAATGGAAAGACAACTGAAGGCACTATCAGACGCCAACCGTTTGATTCTATTAAGTTGCTTGAAACTTGGGGAAGTTTGTGTCTGTGACTTTGTGGAAGTGCTTCGTATTACTCAACCAGCTGTCAGCCAGCACCTAAAGAAGCTGGAGGAAGCGGGCATTATAACATCGCGTAAATTAGGGACCTGGAAGCATTATCGACTGGTGGATAACCAAACACCCATCGTTCAAGCGGTGTTGGAAGAATTGGAAGAGCGGGTAACAGGCAACTGTAGTGCGGATACTATTTGAATTTAGGTATGGAAATAGCCGGTTTTACATCAATATGATGCAAAACCGGCTATTCACTTGAAGCCTATCTGCTTTTATTTATTTTCATGGTGCTGTATTTGCAATCCTAGTACGCCCTTTTAACAACTTCTTGAAAATAGGTTGCATAAGTCTTCAAGAAATCTATTATGCTTCTTCCTCAAAATAAATTTTATAATATTTGCGATTCGTCACTTCGTCATAGCCGACTTCAATTAATTCGTCAACTTGTTCAATGTTCTGGACACTTACTTGGATTTCTATATTTGAATCAAGTTTAATTTTCCTTTTATAAGTCTTCTCTGCTTTTTCTATCGCAAATTCTGATATAACCGTTTCATATGGTTTTACTGTATTCAGTATAACCTCTTTTTGGGTAGAATCTACTTGATCAAAGACCGTTTGAATATAGTCATCCACATGGAATTCTTCCTCATTTCTGAAATAATCGAGCGTTTTATTTAAGAGTCCGAGTTTTTCCGTATTGCTGAAGTTATCTTCTTTTAAAATATATTTTTTACATTCTGTTAAAGCCAAATTTGTTTTATGATAATCCTCATCTGCCACCCTGATTTTCAAAAAACGTTCTTGCCAGTAGACCACATCTTCTTTTCTTTTTGTTTTTATAAAAACAGCCGGTGCTATGTCCAGACCCCTATCCACAATCACAGCTACATTATTGATTTTTTTAACGTTGATGCCATCAATTCCGTTAACAATCATTTTGTTCTGATCACTTTTCACATCCAGAAATATTTCCTTCTCGTCGATTTTAACAATGGATATGACTTTTTTTACTTCATTATTCCAGACGCAATTTTCAAAAAAGCCAACAAACAATTCTCCATTTTTAATATTGGGATGCTGTGAAGCACTGTGTAGATGCTTCGCAATATTCATTGATTGTTCCAGAAAGGTGCTTTCATTATGAAATATAGTATGGGCATATGTATAAATCTCATTTAAATTGATGTCCGTTTCATGAAAAAAATCGTGCTGCTGATCTAAATCGATTTTGTTGAATGCGAGTTGAGTAAAGGCTGCTTCGAGGAGTACATCTGGTGTTGGAAATGCCTCTTCACCTAAAATCAATGAATCACCCACATAATGCAAGACGTACTGCTTTAACTTACTTTCGCTAACTTCTAACAATTCCTTTTCACCTTCTATAATAAAAATTCTAGAGCATCTACCATAACATATAAAAATGACATTTTCATAGTTTTTATAATGCGAATTATTTCCAAATACATACCGTATTTACCACTATACAAATATATAAAATTAATTTATCATTGCTTCTTGAATACAAGCGATTCAAATAGAAAACCGTTTTTCGTCAAGTGTTTGGCAACACCTGACATGAGGAAACGGTTTTTTTATATTTTAGCTGTACTTCAGCCTATAGATTAAAAATCTTTCATAATTATTCTTCGCATAAAGTTTTGGAAGCTGCACTTCTTTCAGCAATTCAAACTCTGTATGCTGTTCTAGGAAATATGTGTATTCATCTGAAGCATAATAGAAGATTAAATCCATTTCTCGTCTATGATCTTCAACAGATAATAGGATATTATTCAAAACTTTCCTGAAAATCTGTATGGAAAAAGGGTTAAAGAAATAAAATCGGTTATCATCAGGTTGGATCGTATATTGTTCAGCCAAGCAGCGATGAAAATGAATAGCATCGGAATTTCTATGGGTCTTTTTTGAGTAACAATCTCTATTTTTCGTTGCGGCCTCAAAAAAAGCATTATTCATTTCGATTCCTGTAACAGGTGCATGAAAATGGTAGTTGATATAAAAAATCAATCGACCTTTCCCGCAGCCAAAATCAACGATATGATCATTTGACTGCACCTCATAATGCCTAAATAATTCTTCCAAGGCTGAGTATGGTGTTGGTTCATATGGATGATAGTGTATAGAATGATTTATTTCTCTTTTATTTCCTCGTGTATTAATGTTAAGCAAATCCTCATAATATTCTTCCAACACTTGCATTGTGCTCCCATCATCTATATTCATGGTTATAATTAGACAAAATTTCCTTAGCTATTAGACTATAAGATTGTATCCGATCAGTCGGGGAATGGGTGATTGTCAAAATCATGATTTCATCGACATCGTATATCGATTGCAGTTGGTGAAAAGCCTTTTTTACTTTCTGTGGATCTCCAATAATCATTTTCTCTTTCAATCGATTTAGTTCCTCTTTTTCTTTGACTGTAAGTTCATAGTTCTTTGCTTCTTCTATTGAAGGAACGGACCCAGCTTCTCCGCGATTTTGCTGTATTTGCCAAATAAGTGAGCTCCACGCTATTTCCTCAGCCTTTTCTGTAGTAGAAGCACAGACTACCGGAACTGTAAGCAACACTTCCGGAACATGGTTAAATACACTGCTGTTAAAAGTCTTTCTATATTTATCAATAATCGAAACAGCATCCAAATCACTCATAAATAATCCAAAAGCATACGATAAGCCATATTTGGCTGCGAGCAGGGCACTTTTTTCACTGGTACCCAGCATCCAGGGATTAGGCGGGATGGTTGGAACAGGGGAAGCTTTGATTTTGGCAAACTGGTGTTCATCAGGGAAATCGGAATTTAGAAAATGAAGTAAATCCTCCACTAAATGCTCCATCTTAAATACTTGCTGTAAGAAGTTATCCGATAAAGCATTTGTAGCTTCTGCAGAACCACCAGGTGACCGGCCGATTCCCAAATCGACTCGATTCGGAAAGAGCGTTGCTAGCGTATTATAGATTTCTGCAACTTTAAAAGGCTTGTAGTGAGGTAATAGTACTGCACCACAACCAATGCGGATCTGCTTTGTTTGTGCTCCTAATAAACCGAGCATCACTTCGGGAGCGGAGCATGCCAGTCCCGGTAAATCATGGTGCTCAGCCATCCAAAATCGCGTATAGCCCAACTCATCACAAGCTTTTGCCAGATTCAGTGACTCATTCAAGGCGTCACTTGCTGTTTGATTTGTTGAAATAGGGGATTGATCCAAGATACTCAGTTTCAATGTAACCACCTCATTTTTAATTCTTCACCTCTAGTAAAGACACATGATAATCTCCAATTTGCCCTTCTTCATAAAGATTTGTGATGGATGTTGAATATTGCTGTATGGATCCTTTGAACATTAAGTCTTTTTCTGGAATAACCACATTGAATGTCCCTTCGTATAATAAGACAGCAATGTCGTGATAATCTTCGCTTTTCACTTTAAAGTCAATAATAATATTATGTAAACCTTCCACGATTCTTTCTTCATAATTCTCGATTGGAATCACCGTATCATTCAATTTAATCTTTTTAACCAAAAGTATCCCTCCTTAAAAAATTCGTAAAGAAATCATATCACTGAACAGAAGGCTGGTAAAACAAAATGGATTAGAGGAAATCGATTCCTGACCGTCAATCTGGATTGCAAGCTGCATAAACTTCCAAAATGGATTTTTAGAAAGAAAGATGATTCCCATAATTGCCTGCCATTTCGTTTTTTCATTTTTAAAGTAGGTCACTTTTACGTCATATAAAATTTTCATAATAATGATATTCAACTATACCAACAATTTAAATAACCATATTCTATTAGTGTCAAGTTGATAATAGGTTACAGCTTGAATCTACCAGGAAAGGAGGAGACATAAATGGGACGTTGGAATTGTACAAATTGTTATCAAAAGAACTCTAGGAAGAAAACAAGATGTAGACATTGCAACACTCCTTGTCAAGTAATGGAGGAGGAAAGTGTAATGGCCATGGAAATGGAATCGGTAATGGCGATGAACACTGAATCAGTAATGGTAATGGAAGCTGATGCGGTGATGTCCAAGAGAAATCACTGGAGAGAGGACGCTCTGGTTGATCAAGAATATGATCAATTATTCGTAATGGAACAAGAATCCGATGAAGTAATCTGGATTAAAGATTCTTGTAACGTTGATGTGAAAACTACGGATAACCAAGGCGCAGTTTCACTTCAAGTTGGTCTGCAACTTGCGATTGCTTTAGTAATCAGCATTTCCCTTGGAGATTCAGAACAAGGGCGTGCGGTTGCACAGGAAATCTTCCAAAAATTTGATGACGAGCAAACAAATAGACAAAAAATTTATATCGACAATAGTAAAGATGTATGTATTCACACAACTGATACGGATTTATCCGTTAACATCCAAGCGCTATTAGACGTATTACTTACGCTGGTAGTGAAAATCGATGTACTTTAATCCAATCATAAAGGGGGGGAATAGGATGCCGGAAACAAAGTGGAGAGCTTTGGATCATTGTGACAATCACAATAAACACGATGCAGACGTTGACCAAGAAAATGTCCAAAAACAAGTGACTAAGCAAATATCCAACGAATGGATTATTGTTAGGGACTCCGAAGATGTCGAAGTTACGACTACCGATACACAAGTAGCTTTATCTTTGCAGCTCGGAATTCAAGCAGCAATTGTCGCTGTCATCAGTATAACAATTGGCGATAATGAGCAAGGAAACAATGTGGCTCAAGACTTGAAGCAATTCATGAAAACGAAACAGAGCAACAAGCAAAAAACAATTATCGAAGGCAGCAAACATGTAAAAGTAAAAACAACTGATACTGATATCGCTGTAAATATTCAAGCTCTTCTTCAAATTCTTGTTGCAATCGTGGCTAAACTAGATGTGTTGTAGCATCTTGCAATAAATACTGGTCATTTATGAAACATCGAATCCAAAAACAGACTATTCAAGTTTAAATATACGAGACGTTTCCACGCAACGTACTTACGTTTTCCATGTTGCGTGGAAAACTCTTTTTCTATGAACCTGCTTGGCAATTGAAAATGTTAAATGTACAAGACTGCATCATCCACTCGTTTCATCCAAGAACTGCATATACTTTAAGGAGTGTCCATTTGAAAAGGAGTGATAAAATGAGTGAGAGGCAAGAGGCAATTCCGAATAAGGTTGTGGATTTGCTAGTAAGTGAGGTTTTTCGGAAAAACAACGTGAATATTGACAATGCCAAATCAAAGTTGACAGATGAGCAAAAACGGGCAATCAGGGAACTGGTCGATGAATTGAAATCGCAAGTAGAAACATTTGTAAAAGAATCTCCTTCTTCAAAAAAAGAATAAGAGGTAGCATGAAACGTCTCGAAAAGGAGACGTTTTCTTAATGTAGCAAAAAAAATTTGGAACTTTACCGTGCTGGCATGTTCGAATCCCATCCATAAATAAGTATATCGAGGTTGAAAAATAATCTGACTATTGGTCATAATAACTGTAGTAGGATACTTTTAGGAGGGCTTCCATGAAAATTACAATTGAATGGACATATAAAACGAAGAATGGGATTGAAACAACATTTCGTTCCGAAGAAATGCCGCCTGCCCATGCTTTAACAATTGGGGAAGATTTGGAGAAAACAGGACGTGTGAAAAAAATACAATTTATCGATCAACATGACAGCACATGGATGGCCAAAGAGTTAAAAAAATACATCAAGGAAATCGAAACGGAGCCGCATAACGTCAAAGTTTATTTTGATGGGGGATATGATATTCAAACAAGTCATGCCGGTTTGGGGATTGCCATATATTATGAGCAAAATGGTAAGCAATACAGATTGAGACGCAATGCACCGGCTTCTGGACTTAATTCGAATAATGAAGCAGAGTATGCTGCACTCCATTTAGCTATCGTTGAGCTTGACTTGCTGGATGTACATCACCAGACTGTTCAATTTATTGGAGATTCACAGGTTGTCATTAACCAGATGAGCGGCGAATGGCCGGCTTATGAGAAGGAACTTGCAGGTTGGGCTGATCGAATTGATGAGAAATTGAACAATCTTGGAATCACTCCGGAATTTCAACTTGTTCCCCGTAAATCAAATTCCGAAGCGGATCGATTGGCTACTCAAAGCATGCAAGGCATTGAAATAACGGGTCAAATAGAACTTCAATAAGGAATGGTTTCGTATTTTAGTGCAGGTTTAATCGTTCGATAATATTATTATGTAAACCAAAATGCGCACTGTTAATCTCTTTTATCTCTTGTTTCAGTTCTATTTGTAACTCTATCAGCATAAATAAAAATGGTGAGAAAATCTATCATTATATATATGAGGGTAGGGGGAGAAGAAATGGAAGAAACAGTTGTCAAAAGAATAGGAATCAATCGCCTAGTCGATAAAGTTTGTTCACCAGAAGAAGCTGCGGCATTAATACAAAATGGCAATATCGTAGGAATGAGTGGTTTTACTCGTGCGGGCGATGCAAAAGTAGTTCCGTTGGCTCTGGCGGAACGTGTTAAAAGTGAAGCGTTAAAAATCGATGTATATACAGGTGCATCTTTGGGACCTGAAGTCGACCAAGTTTTGGCGCAAGCGGGCGGGATCCGAAAACGTGGGCCCTATCAAGGAGACCCTGCCATACGAAATTTAATCAATACGGGGGAAGTTTTATATGTGGATGCACATCTTTCCCATAATGCGGAGCTGGTCCGTCAAGGCATTATTGGTCCGATTGATTTTGCCATTATCGAGGCGACTGCCATTACAAGCGACGGTTTACTTGTACCAACGACTTCTGTTGGAAACTCACCTATCTATGCAAAATACGCAAAGAATATTATCGTTGAATTGAATTTAGCACACTCCGAGTCATTTGTCGGAGTGCATGATATATATATACCGGAAGACCAAGGAGAAAGAAAGCCGATTCCGATATTAAAACCTGTTGATCGTATCGGGGATATTGGCATAAAGATTGATACAGAAAAAATTATAGCGATTGTGGTATCCAACGAAAAGGATGCTCCATCTCTAATAGTCGATCCGGATGATGAAACACAAGAGATGGCGGAACATTTATTGAACTTCCTTCGGAGCGAGATAAGAGCAGGTCGCCTGACGAATAAATTGGCGCCCCTCCAATCGGGTGTCGGTTCGGTTGCAAATGCTGTACTGGAAGGATTTAAAGATTCCGAATTTGAAGATTTGGTTATCTTTTCTGAAGTGCTGCAAGATGCAGTATTCAATTTAATTGATGCTGGAAAAGTATCATTTGCATCATGTACCTCCATCACTATTTCAGAGGATTTGCAAAAAAAGGTGTACGGGAATATCGAAAATTATGCCGATAAAATCATCATTCGTCCACAAGAAATTTCAAATCATCCTGAAGTCATCCGCCGTTTGGGCTTGATTGCCATTAACGCAGCATTGGAAGTGGATATTTACGGGAACGTGAATTCCACTCATGTAGGTGGAACAAAAATGATGAACGGTATTGGCGGTTCCGGTGATTTCACTAGAAACTCGCGTTTAAGCATTTTTGTTACGAAATCATATGCCAAAGGCGGCAAGTTATCCTCTATCGTGCCGATGGTTGCACATCACGATCATACAGAGCATGATGTTCATGTTATTGTGACGGAGCAGGGAGTGGCAGATTTACGTGGCCTAGCACCGAAAGAAAGGGTTCCTTTAATTATCGAAAATTGTGTACACCCAGATTTTAAACAGCAGCTTTGGGATTATTATCATGAATCTGTCGCCTTAACCGGTAACGCACATACTCCGCACAATATGGAAAAAGCGCTCTCATGGCATGTAAGTGCGGCTAAATCGGGGACAATGAAAATGTAAATTAGTAAACTAGAAACCTTTTGTTGAAAGAAATTTCAATAAAAGGTTTTTTAAAAGCTCAAAATTCCATTCCACCCATCTTTTTGGCAGGCGTTTAAGAGGCATACGCTTCAGATACTCCAATCTACCTAAATAAGGAAAATAACCTACAATTTAGTATAGCCAAGCTCCAGGTTATACATCAGGTCGTTTGTTTTGATTATTTAATCTCACAATCATATTCTGCTACAATCAAGTTATCGAACAACTAGAAAGTAGGATTTATATGTATAAAACAATTGGAGTTCTTGCTCACGTGGACGCTGGCAAAACAACTTTTTCAGAACAGCTTCTATATCATACAGAAAGCATTAAAGAACGGGGGCGGGTGGATCACCAGGACGCTTTTTTGGACAATCATTCAATTGAACGTAAGCGCGGTATTACGATTTTTGCTGAACAGGGCAGATTCGACTACAAAGGAGATACATATACTCTTATCGATACACCTGGGCATGTTGATTTCTCACCGGAGATGGAAAGAGCAATCCATGCTATGGACTATGCCATTCTAATTATTAGTGCAATCGATGGAATTGAAGGGCATACGGTAACGGTTTGGAATCTACTAAGGAAATATCATGTACCGACCTTCATCTTCATTAATAAAATGGATCGGGAAGGTGCAGTGATTGATGAGGTTATGCAGTCCATTCGGAGCGAGCTTTCCGAAAACGCCATTTTGCTGGATGAACAAGTGAATCCAGACCAAATGCCGGATAAACATATTGAGTGGATTGCTGAAAGGGACGAACTATTATTGGAGCAATACATGGAAGGAAAGGTAGATGCCACATCCCTCTTTAATGCTTTGCTAACGTTAATCAAAACTGAACAGGCGTTTGTCTGCATGTCGGGCTCTGCCTTGAAGGATATCGGGGTAAAGGAATTCTTAGAACAGTTATCACGATTGATGCCCACTGATTTTGATGCCGATTCATCCTTTAAAGGGCTAGTCTTTAAAATCAGGCATGATGAAAAAAACCAGCGGCTCACTTTTATAAAAGCACTACAAGGTACTTTGAATGTTCGTGATGAGTTCAGCTTTGCGCTAACTACAGAAAAAATAACCGAAATTCGACTGTACAACGGAAATCGCTATCATACAGTGCAAAAAGTTGAAGCAGGAGAAATCTTTGCAGTAAAGGGATTATCATACCCCCAAATTGGAACTATTATTGGAAGTGAAAGTGTTCAAGAGAAGTTGGAACTTATACCAACTTTACAGGCAAAAGTCGTCTATAACGGAACGGAGCATATAAAAGATATTCTTCGGTATTTCCGGATATTGGAATCTGAAGAGCCTACATTAAAAGTAGTTTGGAGTGAAAAGTTCCAGGAAGTGAACGTTCATGTAATGGGGGTCATTCAATTGGAGGTCTTGATTGAAGTGGCCAAGGAGCGTTTTGGCATTGATATTCAATTTGATAATCCGAAAATATTATACATGGAAACAATTGAAAACAGCTGCGTTGGTTATGGTCATTTTGAACCGCTCAAGCACTATGCGGAAGTTCATCTGAAAATGGAGCCAGCTCCAAGGGGATCAGGTATTAAATTTCGAAATGAATGTCATGCAGATGATTTATCTATCGGTCACCAAAGACTAATTGAGAAACATTTGTTCGAACGAGAACACCATGGCTTGCTCACAGGCTACCCTGTGACTGATATTTGCTTTACCTTATTAACAGGCCGTGCCCATGTTAAGCATACCGATGGTGGGGATTTCAGGGAAGCGACATTCCGGGCATTGCGTCAAGGACTTGAACAGGTGGAGAATAGGTTATTGGAGCCTTATTACCAATATAAAATGAAAGCTTCCACAGATTTTATGGGGCGCATGCTATCAGATATACAACAAGCAAGCGGCACATTTGAAACACCAAACATTATGGGCGAACAAGTAACGATTTCTGGAAAAGTACCGGTATCAACATTTATGAATTACAGCGCAACCTTTGCTGCCTACACAAATGGTAAAGGTGTACTGACTCTTCAATTCGGTGGCTATGATTTTTGCCACAATGCAGAAGAAGTAATAGAAGCTATCGGCTACGATAAAAATGCTGATCCGGAATATTCATCGTCAAGTATTTTTTGTGCAAAGGGAAAAGGATATTCGGTTCCGTGGAGTGAAGCCGAAGCAGCGATGCATTGCATAAAAAAATAATAAATCCTCTTTATAAGATATCCAAAAGAAATCGGATTATTTTAAGGAAGTATAAATGAATCAAAGAAAAACAAACTAATTTTGTAATTTAAAATTAGGAGGTTATTTCAATGAAACAAAACCCACAAGACGTTCCAGGAAGACCAAAGAAATTTGTTAGCAAAGAAGAAATGATAAATAACACTAAAGATAACATGCGTGAAGCTGAGATCAGCATGGAATTTGCTGGTGAAGAAGAGCTGGAACATCTGCAAGAGAAAAACGAACGCAGGAAACATGCGATACAGCGAATGAAAAATGAGCCATTAACATAGAAATTGAACTACTAATAAAGAAGAACCTGGCTGGATTGAAGGCACTTGTTGGATATGGCGGACGGCAAGATCCAAAATACAGGTTGAACGAAACGTGCATGTGAGGGGACAGGGGCGCAAAAGAAGCAGTGTTAAATAAAAATTAACACTGCTTTTTCATATGTTCCTAAAATATTTATAAAAAATAAAAAGTGGAATGTAAGTGGCCACGTTTTATGTTAAAATAATTGAACGGCATAACCACATGAAATTTGTGTTTTCCTAAATTGCTTATTGAATATAACATACACTTTCATGGTCCAGTGATTTTGGATGAATAGGACCGAACAAGTAGAGAAAGTTTTATTGGAGGCTTATGATGAACTATAAAATTATTAACAAACCAGTATTTGAACAAGCGCAGGTTCGTTCGGTATCAGATGTTGAGTTTACTGAAGAACAACAGAAAGAAGGGATGAAATTAGCGGTTTCCAAAGTGGACCCAACTCTAGCCCTTTATTTAATTGATTCCGAAGGTAAAAAGAAGTTTGAAGTTCGTTGGGACGACTCTTCCGAATTGTTCAACGGATGGTATTCTGCATGGGATAACTTCACATGGTGTCTAGGCATTGTAGAACCACCAAAAGAACAATAATATCTATTCTAGAATGACAATCATCGCAAGGGCTCCTGCTTTTATAAGTGGGAGCTTTTCTCATTTTATAAATATCAAATGGAATAGGAACTCCAAATCTTTTATACATAAATGCTTGCTTACTCCAATGTACCACCCTCACAAAAAGTGTGAGTATATAAAAACTTTCATAGTAAATGGAAGAAAGTTAAGAAGTTTTTTAAATTTAGTAGTAGAATAATAGAATAGAGCATAAATACAAAGTGTACCATCGGAACTATGATGCGTACACTTCTTTTATACAATGAACACTTGGTATATACACAATCCAAGGTTATAGTATGGAACATATAACGGATTCTTTTGGGGTGAAGCTATTTGATAAAATATCAAACAAATAATGTTACAGTTTTTCAAAGTGTTTTATATAAAACAACATCCCTTGTTATTCGAACTGAGGATTGCATAATCGTCGTCGATCCTAATTTACTTCCTGAAGAAGTGCTTGAAATTCGTCAGCATGTTGACAAACTCAAGGAAGATAAACCGATTTATTTAATTTTTACTCACTCTGATTGGGATCACATTATCGGTTATGGCGCTTTTCAGGACGCAATCGTTATTGCCAGTGAAGCATTTCAAGCAAGAGAAGATAAAGAATGTATTTTAAGTCACATTACTCGCTTTGATGACCAATACTATTTAGACCGTACTTACCCGGTTCTATACCCTGTTGTGGATATTCCTGTCCTATGCGACGGACAAATGTTAGAAATCGGTCTTACAAAGCTTATCTTCTATAAAGCTGAGGGTCATACGGATGATGGGATCTTTGCAGTAGTTGAGCCGTTGGGAATTTGGATTGCAGGGGATTATTTATCGGATGTTGAGTTCCCATTTATCTATCACGATAGCGGGATTTACGAACAAACAATCGGGAAAACAGACAAGATTTTAGAATGCCATAATATCAGACTACTCGTACCGGGCCATGGAACAGCAACAGACATCAAGGAGGAAATAATTTTTAGAAAAGTGCTTTCCTACCGGTATATACAGGAACTTCGAAAGGCGGTAAATGAAAATGCCGATCATAGTTTCTTAATCCAGGGATATAAATATCGACAAGATCAAATGAAAAGTCATAACGAAAATGTAGAGTTGATAAAAAGAGAGCTTAAAGAGTTGAATTAAATTTTCAGGCGTACGAAAGGGATCATTTTCTTTTAGTACCTCCCAGGCAAATGCCGCATAAACTATAGAGGTGTATAAAAGGGGGGTGTCCATGAATTGGCTATTTACATCAACAAAGAACACCCAGGAGTGTTTTGCAATACGCAACGAATTCCAGAACCGAATCAAGTTGAATTCCGCAGAGATTATTTATCTGAACTGATTGAACAGCAAATACTTGATAGCCGCAAAATGCGGAATAGTTTCATTCATATGCAGTACTCACAAAATGATTGGAACCAGCATCAGGCTCGGCAAAATAAACAATTAAACAGACGATTGAATGAGCTGAAAGAAGTTCAGGAACAACAAGAGGCAATGGAGCATCGAGTAATTGAGTGGTTAGAAAAAATAGAGGACCAAAACAGCATTTTGCAACAAACCGTTAATTATGATCAACGCATTCATAATGATTTAGCGCAACAAATGAACGAGATGAGTCAAGCTCAAAAAACAGCAGTCCATCAGCTTAATGATATTGGAGCAGAACACAAAGAGATTGCAAAGCTCTTGGCGGATTTTACTTTGATGAATGAAGCATTCATTTCCCGTTTGGAACAAGTGGTTTCGGCTAATGAGAAGATTGAAGCTCAGGTCGAAGGACATAGTAGTTTCAATGAACATTTGGCAAGCTATCTTGCAAGCATCGAAGACTCTCAAAAGGATGTATTAAGCCGTGTAGATAATCATGAAGGGCTCTTGGAAAAAGTGCTACGCCAAATCGACCATTTACGCGCCATTGTGTTTGAGCGCAGTAATTTCCTGGAGGAAAAAGTAGAAAAGGCGCTACAAAGTTCAGATGCCTATTTACAAAAATAAAAAATTATTAATAGTAGGAACGAATTGCAAAGAAAAAAACATACATTCCATACATTCCTGCCTTCTTTCAATAGAGAATATTGGGAGAAAAGAAAATATACCACTTAGATTGAATTAATTTCTTATTTTTGATACAGTATAAGAAATATGGAATCAATGATGTGACCAAGTAAACGGGAATTGTGAGACAGAAAATATAGCATGTGCTGAGAGCTATATCACCTCTTCTCGTTGAAAACCTATCACGGAGATGCACAACTTGCCGAGTCGTTATCGTTACAAACGTGTAAAGGGTAATTGCATTTAAGCCTGCATGATGGCTATAAAAAAATGCAGTTATCGAACTAAGGTGGTACCACGTCTATTTGCACAAAGACGTCCTTGTCATGAGGATTCTTTGTGCTTTTTATTTGTTGAAAAATAGGAGCTGCCATTTATTTGTTCATGTTAACATTGTTTACCGATGTTTAATCAAAGCATATGTAACCAAAGCTTAGGTTTACTGCCAAAATTTGTAGCTGATAGATAAGTACAACTAAATTGGACTTGGGGTATATTTAAACTGGATTCAAAGTTTTTGCATAGGGTGCGAGGATGGACAATATCATAATGATTCGTGATTAACGAGTTTTCAAAATTTAGGAGGAAAAAAGATGTCACAACAAACGAATGATTTTTCAAAATGGTATATCGATACAATTCAAAAAGCGGATTTAATGGACTACACACCGGTTCGTGGATGTATCGCATTTAAACCTGATGGCTATGAGCTTTGGGAACACATTCAAGGGGAAATGGATCGCCGTTTTAAAGAAACAGGTCACCGAAATGCATACTTCCCAATGTTAATCCCGGAATCTTTCTTTCAAAAAGAAAAAGATCATATCGAAGGTTTTTCACCTGAGCTACCATGGGTTACGGAAGCAGCTGGGGAACAATTGGAGGAGCGCTTGGCACTTCGTCCAACTTCAGAAACAATGATCGGTCATTTATATTCGGACTGGATTAAAAGCTATCGCGACTTGCCGGTATTAATTAACCAGTGGGCGAATGTATTCCGTTGGGAGAAGAAAACATTGCCATTCATCCGTACTTCCGAGTTTTTATGGCAAGAAGGACATACTGCACACGTCGATGAAGAGGATGCGCGAAAAGAAACAATGCAAATGCTGAATATCTATAAAGAAGTGGTAGAAAACTTCTTGGCCATTCCTGTATATGATGGTCAAAAAACACCTTCTGAACGTTTTGCCGGTGCGGTTGATACATACTCAATCGAGGCAATGATGAAGGATGGAAAAGCGGTTCAGGCAGGTACTTCCCACTATTTAGGGACAAAATTTGCTGAAGCATTCGATATTAAGTATTTAAGCAGAGAAAACAAGCATGAATATGTTCATACAACATCTTGGGGTACGTCGACTCGTTTAATCGGTTCTGTCATTATGGTACATGGTGATGAGCAAGGTTTGGTATTGCCGCCAACAATTGCACCAACTCAAGTAGTGTTAATTCCAGTTGGACCATGGAAAAAGAATCCGGCTATTATTGAAAAGTTAGATGAAATTTTTGCAAGCTTAAAAGCAAAAGGAATTCGTGTTCGTCTTGATGATTCAGATCAATCGCCAGGATACAAATTCAATGAATGGGAACTAAAAGGGGTACCAGTACGCATCGAGCTTGGACCACGTGACCTAGAAAATGGCCAAGTACTATTAAAGGCACGTGACGAAGCCGATAAACAATCCGTAGAATTGGGCTCTGTTGTTGAAACAATTGAAAATGAACTAAAAGTGATGCAAACACGTCTTTTCGAAAAGGCAAAAGCATTCCGTGATGAAAACTCGCATACACATATTGATTCATTAGATCAGTTAAAACAGCACTTGGCTGATTCGGAGAAAAACGAAACGATTCCTGGATGGATTCTGGCTGGCTGGTGTGGTGATGACGCTTGTGAAACAAATGTAAAAGAAGAAACTAAGTTCACAACGCGCAATATCCCATTCAACCCGCCAACAGAAAAACATACTTGCATTAACTGCGGCAAAGAAGCGAAACACACAGTATGGTTCGGCCGCGCGTATTAAGAATAAAAAAAGTGTGGACAAAGTCGATCTTCGACTTTGTCCACACTTTTTTTAGGCTATTTCCTACAATAAAAAATTACCCAGACGTCTTGAAAACGCTTGGCAGACAAGGCGGGCAGTCGAGTGAAGACCCGAATAGAACTGGACGTTCATGAGGGGACGAGCGAGACAACCAACGCAGGATGAAAGACTTTGTCAACAGTCTGAACACTGCTCCCTCTCTAAAAGACAAATTCTATTGAAGCAAGAAAAAGTTGTCCAATAGAAGAGGTCAAAGAGAGGGATTTCTAAGGAACAAAGGGATACTTGTCCAATAGGGGCTCTCTAAAAGACAATTTTCTAAAAAACTCGGAAAACGTGTCCATTAGACGGTTTCAAAAAGACAAATTCTGCTGAACCAAGAAAAAGTTGTCCGATAAAAGGGCTCAAAAAGACAGATTTTTAAGAAAAAAAGAAAATTTGTCCAATAGGGGCACTCATAATAGAGGAAACAACGATAATAGCTATCTTGAAGTTTGGTCAAGATTCACTCAAATAAACTCCTGAAAATATCCACCCAGCTGGGGTGGATATTTGAATCCATACTATAGGCTCATTCTCTTAGCAGAGGGAATAAATTAAAGACATGATCAATGATTCTAATCTTTCTTGTGTCATGATTATCAGCTCCCTTTAGTTGAAAAAATGACTTTCCTGCAAAGAAATGATGGGTTTAATAATAGTATGAACTACACAGCTTAGTTTGCTTCTTGTAATAAATTACATACATTCATAGTGGAGTAAAATAAAAAAAACACCTTATCATCATAGATGAAGGTGTAAGTATATCAATCTTAATCTTAGTTATATGAATTGCATCGATGATGTTCATATTGATCGAGTTGTGCATTGGCACGCTCAACTTGGATGGTAGCATGCTCGATATGAAAATCATCATGCAAAATTCTCAAAGCTTCTTTCATCACTTTGTCATGTTCATTGCGTAAAATTTCTAAATGGCAGCTGACGGCAGGGAAGTCAGAACTAATGCTCCATACATGAAAATCATGTATTCCAACAACCCCTTGAATATTTAGTAATGCATCCCGAATTTGCTTCACATCGATGTTCATCGGTATCCCTTCCATCAAAATGTGGAAGGAAATAGTTGTTATTTCAAATCCGTTTCTTAAAATAATGATCGAGATAAGGAGACTTGCGATTGGATCTGCAATTGACCAACCGAATAATAATATTAGAATCGAGGCAATAATGGCACCGACAGAACCTAGCAAATCCCCTAGAACATGCATAAATGCAGCCCGTACATTGATATTTTCGCTTGTATCCGCTCGTGTTAAAATAAATGCGACAATAATATTTACAATAGCACCGGTTACCGCTACTGCCAGCATACCTAAACTTGAAATTTCCTCCGGATTCGCAAGTCTTTGCAATGCCTCGAAAATGATGATGAGAGCAATCACAACTAGTAAAATACCATTAAATAGGGCAGCTAGTATTTCCAATCGTTGATAGCCGAAAGTCATTTGACTATTGACAGCTTTTTCCCCCAATTTAAAAGCCAGCAATCCAATACCCAATGACAATGCATCACTAAGCATATGCCCAGCGTCTGATAAAAGGGTTAAGCTATTGGTTATTAAACCGCCGATAAAGACGACCAGTACAAATGAAGCAATGATGAAAAAGCTGATCAATAGCGCCTTTTTGTTTTTTGAATGATGATGGTTATGAGAATGAGAATGAGAATGAGAATGAGAATGAGCCATTAATAATCCTCCAATTTAGTTTTATTGTAGAGGGGAATAGTAGCTGATTCTGGTTTGTAGTTGTCCGCTCTTCGAAACGTGATTGACGTTATTTATAAAAGGTATTCGTTTATTAGGCCTTGTATGACTATTTAATAGAATTTAGTAGCACAATAATTTTATCAATAATTTTATATACCATATTAAAGCTGAAGTTTACTAGAGCTGTCATATCATTTAAATAGAAAAAGACCTAATCTTGATTGGGCCCTGACTGTTGAAAAACGATTTCATCCTGTATTGGTTGTCTCCAGTCCTTCCTGAACGGTTTCTACTATTCGTGTTTTCACTCGCTGCTTGTGTAGTTGTGAAGCGTTATCAAGACAGGCTGTAACACTTTCGTTTCGGGAATAACATAAAAAAAGGTGTAGACATTGTCGAATATCGACTTTATCTACACACTAAGACCGAAGATCTTGATTGGGCCACTTCAATCATACGGTTATGAATTTTTGTTTTGGAAAGCGACCATGAAATCTGCAAGTGCTTTACATGTTTCATATGGTACTGCATTATACGTTGAAGCACGGCAGCCTCCTACAGAACGGTGGCCATTAAGCCCGATGAAGCCCGCTTCTCTTGCCTCGGCTAAGAATTGCTTTTCAAGATTTTCATCACTGACTCGGAAAGTGATATTCATTAATGAACGTGACTCAGAATGAGCATGTCCATAATAGAAGCCGTTGCTGCAATCTATTACATCATAAATCAGTTTTGCCTTTTCCTCATTATTGCTTTCAATAGCTTCAAGGCCACCTTTTTCTTCTACCCATTTCAAAACTTCACCTAGCATATAGATGCCAAAAGTCGGGGGAGTATTGTATAGAGAATTGGCTTCGGCATGTGTTGAATACTTTAATAAAGTTGGAATGTTGGTGTTTGCTTTTTCAAGTAAGTCTTTGCGAATGATGACCACCGTCACACCGGAAGGTCCGAGGTTCTTTTGAGCTCCGGCATATATGATACCAAAGTTGCTTACATCCACTGGCTTGGAAAGAATGTCACTTGACATATCTGCGACTAGTGGAACTCCGCCGGTTTGAGGGAAATCCTTCCACTGAGTACCATAAATTGTATTATTCGAAGTGATGTGAACGTAAGAATCTGTTTGGCTGAATTGAATTTCTTCTAATGCTGGGATATTTCGATAGTCGTTATCCTTTGTGCTAGCGGCCTCCCGTATTTGCCCAAAAAGTTTCGCTTCTTTGAAGGCTTTTTCAGACCAAGACCCAGTTAAAATATAACTAGCGGTTTGATCACTGTTAAGGAAGTTCATAGGCACCATGGTGAACTGTAAACTGCCACCGCCCTGTAAAAATAGTACCTCGTAATTATCAGGAATCGAATATAGAGACTTTAGACGAGCGATTGCATCATTATGTACAGCTTCATAATCCTTGCTGCGATGGCTCATTTCCATAATGGACATCCCAGAGTGATTATAATTCACAAGTTCTTCTTGTGCTTTCTGTATAACTTCAATAGGTAGAGCAGATGGACCGGCATTAAAATTGTAAGCACGTTTTGTTGAATTCAAATAGAACACTCCCTGTAAAAGTTAATAAATTAATATATTGATTATATACCTTTTTTTCGCGAATGGATTTGATTTTTGTAAAAATGATGAATTTTTAGACATTTTGCATTGCCAAGTCAATCTAGTTAGAAAAATTTGCTGAAACGCTACATTAGATTTTGAGAACTTTCCGCTTATGACCTAACTCACCTTGAAAAGATGACATTTAATACGGTATAGAAATCTCGTTCAGATTCTAGCGAAAATCGCAGTAACAATGAATCCTGAAATTTATAATAGATTTTCCAAAATGTCCATAGCATAATTTTTGGTTCGGCATAAAGTATAAATATCTGAATGGAAAGGGGGTAAAGACATGGGATACTCTAGCAACGTAGGTGGAGTAGGCGACTACTGTAATGGTGGTAATAGCGGTGGTTATGGCAACGGCAGCGGTTTTGCATTACTTGTTGTTCTGTTCATTCTTTTAATCATCGTTGGGGCTTCATTTTTTAACGGTGGAAGTTACTAATCTCTTATTTTAAGGTACTCTAGCTGAATAGGTGCCTTTGTGGAGTAAATTCGCAGTATTACCAATTGTCTACTGTGGATGGTGTCTGTACTTTTTCCGAATTCTAGGTATTCTCTTTTTACAATAATGCCTGGAAATAAATGTAGGGAATGTCGATTATCGACTTCTCTACATTTTTACTTTCCTTAAGAATAATTTTTATTTGATAACCAAAAACGGTACATTTGTCCCTGTCACAATGAAGGGATCGACATAAATTATAGTATATTGAACAAAGGAGGAGAAAGTTATGTATTGCAACGCAGGCTATTCTAAAAATAACAGCGAGTTTGTTTTAATCGTTGTACTATTCATTCTTTTAATTATTGTTGGTGCTTACTACTTCAATAACTAATAGGATTGCTCCAAATGTTGAAAAGTGGACTTTAAAGCGATTGAGCTTTAAGGCCCACTTTTTTTATTGTCACTAAAACAAAAGTATTACTTCGAAACAGAGTTACGTAGAATAAATGAAATAAAAGAAGAGGACTTAAGGAAATATCGAATATCAATTACTTATTTATCCTTGAAATAGAATTATTTTCAATTACAATAAAGGTGCAATCAATATTAGTTAAAGGGGCACTTAAATGGGGAACGAAACGGAAAAGCGAATCGAAAAGCTGGAAGCAGAAGTTCGAGAGCTGCGTTTAGAATTGAATGAATTAAGGGGGAAGGATAATAGTATACACAATGCAGAAATTCTTGCGGGTGAAATGCCATCGCCAAAAATTACCCGTGAAGAAGATGATCATTCGATCAAACTAATTAAGTCAGAAAATCAAACAGAGGAATTGCCAACAATAAAAAAGACTCGTGAAGAAGAGAGTCATTTGGTCAAATTAAACAAGGCTGAAACTCAATCGTTTCAAACAACTTCAGCAAAAGCGGGCTTTGAAGAAGAGAATCACTTGGTCAAATTGAATAGGGTGGCGTCCACAAAAAATGAACCGATGATAAGTAGGACGAACGACGAAGTGGAGCTGGACCAAACAAAAACACCTCAGAAACAACGGAGTTTCGAGGAAATCATACTATGGTTACTACCAAAAGTCTTTATGCTAATTCTTGTTCTCGGTGTACTTTGGGGACTAAAGGTTATCAGCGATATTGGGTTATTCTCGAATGTATTAAAAATTGTTTTGGCGTACTGTCTATCCGTTGGTTTAATTATTACAGCCACGTTAATGGATCAAAAAAGGCCGGAATCCTCACAGATTTTTACAATCGTGCTTTACGGTGGGGCATTTATTATTGGAATACTAACAACAGCAGCAGGAGCTATCCTCTATGAAGTAATCGGTTTATATTTATCGTTACTTTTAGCTCTAGTTTATATTGCTTATGGAATTGCCATTTGTTACGTTAAGAAAAATGAAGTTCTATCAATTTTCGTCATTTTCACTTCATTGTTATTGCCTTACTTATTAGAATATATGGATTTCAATGGAATGATTATTTTACTGTATATCCTTTTAGTATATGGGTCCATGCAAGTTATCTTTATCAAACACGTTCAGTCGATTGCCATGTACATTTCATACTTCTTCTCGATCACGGCAGTTCAAATTGTTTGGGGTCTAAATGATGATAATGCACCACTGTATGTCTTAAGCTGCATCCTTTTGAATGTCATACTACTTCTCGTTTGGTGGCATTTTTATAAGCCGTTGAGTAAATTCAGGACGATTCACGAAGGCTTGCTATTTAGTTTAAGTGGACTGACGGTTCTCATGATTAATGTAATAGCCGACGACTCCGCGCTGCCATTATTGCTTATGGCAGTCATTTATGGCAGTTTGGCGTTATTTGCATATCGACGCAGTGAATTAAGGGTCGTCGATATTGCTGGTACCCTCGCACTATTAATTGTTTTCAATATCATCATGGTAATCAATGCGATTGACCATCTGGAAATGATATTATTGCCATTGAGTGCATTCCTTGGTTTAATGGTTTCACTAAGGCTGGGTGCCAAGTTAATGAAAATTACTTATACTGTATTATTTAGTTTTTTTGTAATGATTCATCTATTATTTGAAGAAATCGAGCCATTTTGGACTTTGGAACACTTAAATCATTTATTTATATTTATGTATTTAATCGCTTTATTCATCTATTTAAAGAAGCGATCCAAAGTAAAATTATCTGATGATGGAAAAGCCCAGCTGAATTTCACGTTGGATATTTTCCCAATTCTCTTGGCCACTTATTTCTTCTACTATGTATTTAAATTTGACATTACCTATCTATCAAATGATAATCATGCCTATTTAACTGCATTGGTACTTGCGTTTGTCATGCTGGTCTCATTGTTTGTTTCCGAAAAAATAATTGGCAGGGGACTTCGATACATCCTGATTTTCGCATTTTTACTTTCATTTATCACACTCATTCCGACTCATTTTGTGGAAGGGTTGGATATTTGGTTGAATCTAATCGTGCGAGTAATCTATACACTAATTCTCCTGGCAATAGTTGCGGATATTTATATGCAAGGATACTTATACCGAACTTGGATCTCGCAATTGAAAGTGGATGTGGAAGTTCTTTTAATAGTAGGGATACTGGGTTCAACACTGCTTGGCTACTCGATATTAAGTCAAACCTTATTTGATGGGTTAATCAGTTCGTTGCTTGTCGTTACGGGTAAAACTCTCCTTCTTTTCCTCACAGCGAGTCTCTCTCTTTGGATGAGTACGACGGGCAGCTATAGAAAAGTGAAAATTATGGGTTATTGTATTCTGGCGGTAGCTATATTCAAACTTGTGTTCTCGGATCTCGCTTCTTTAAATCTAATCATCCGAGCTATATTATTCATGATTATTGGTGGGCTCGGACTATTCTTGTCAAACCGGCTTCTTTCGAGTAATAACGAAAAGAAATGATAAGAAAATTCACACAATAAGATTCATTTCTTATATAATTTAGCTATTCATGATTATTAAAGGAGATATGGTATATGGAACTGGGACTAAAGAACAAAGTGGCAGTAATTACTGGGGCAAGTAAAGGAATCGGATTGTATACCGCTTTACAGCTAGTTAAAGAGGGAGCAAAAGTTGCGATTGCTGCTAGACATAATGATACTTTGGAGGAAGCGAAAGCATTTATTCGTGAACAAACCGGAGAAGAGATTCTGACAGTTTCAGCAGATGTGTCCATCGAGAAGGAATGTGAAAGACTAATTGAAGAAGTAGTTGCTCATTTTGGTAAGCTAAATATCGTCATTAACAATGCCGGTACTTCGTCAGCCAATTCATTCGAAGATGTGGAAACGGATTTATGGCACTCTGACTTGAATTTGAAGTTATTCGGGGCCATCCATTGTTCGAAATTTGCGCTTCCTTATTTAAAGGAACAGAATGGTGGATCGATTATTAACCTTACTGCAGTCTTGGCTAAAACGCCTCCTGCACAAAGTTTGCCAACCACGGTTAGCCGTTCTGCCGGCCTTGCACTGACAAAAGCGATGAGTAAAGATTTAGGTAAATATAATATACGAGTCAATTCGGTATGTATTGGTTTGATTCGAAGCCGACAAATCGAAAGCAGATGGCAGAATGAAATGCCGGAAGCTACTTGGGAAGAGTATTCCAGGGAAGTAGGGAAAATGATTCCTCTAGGCCGGATTGGCAATACAGAAGAAGCAGCAAATGTTATAGCCTTCTTAGCATCAGATGCCGCATCTTATGTATCGGGCACAGCCATCAATATAGATGGCGGGTCGGGTTCTGCTCTATAAGCCAAAATAATAATCCTGTTTGTGAACAAGCAGGATTATTTATTTATGTTTAAATGGTTACATATTTATATACCTTAATTAGCTATATCTTGTTCAAATAGTGTTATGATAACTATAAAGGGAAATAAAAATGAAACTTTTTTACTTATTATTCGTATGGTTTTTATAAGCATTATATGGACATGAGGATTGTAATGTTATTTTGCCTTTTAAAAACTTATTTATATGGAACGGGGGATTTCAATGTCAGAAATAAAAAACCCATTATTTGATGATTTAAATTCAAAAATGAATGCAGAAACCAATGCACTTTCCGAGTTACCACAGCAACAGCTTGTTAGCCAGGAAGAATTATCACAAATTAAGAAACGTCAACTTGCTCTAAGAGAAGAGCCTCAAGTACAAGCGCTCGCTGAAAAAATAGATGCAAAAAATCAAATAGCTGTACTAGAATTTGGCAAAGAAACTGCCACTGAAATCTCAAAGTTCTCGGATAAAATGCTGGCATCCATCAAAACAAGTAAGCTGGAGAAATCAAGTGAGCTTATTAATAACCTAAATAAAATTATGGATCGTTTTGACCCGCAGGATTTCAAAGAAGAGAAAAAGGGCGGTTTCCTAAAACGTTTATTCAACAAGGGTAAAGAACAATTAGAAAAAATACTATCGAAGTACGATACAATGAACAAAGAGATTGATGTGATTTATAATGAAATTCAAAAATATGAGCTTGAAATGAAACGCAATACGATCGAATTAGAACAAATGTATGATCAAAACTTAAGCTATTTTCAAAGTTTGAGTGAGCACGTTGCAGCAATAGAGGTGAAATTGCAACAACTTCATCCACAAATCCCCGTTTTGGAACAAAGAGCGGGTGAAGGCGATCAAGAGGCCATGATGGAGTTGGAAACACTTAAAAGAAATATGGAATTGTTGGAGCAACGAAGATATGATCTTGAAATGGCACAACAAGTTTCCTTCCAAGCGGCACCTCAAATTCGAATGATTCAGCAGGGGAATAATCACTTAATCGGCAAGATCAACTCTGCATTTGTGACAACTATTCCAATATTCAAGCAAGGGTTAATCCATGCGGTAACGATACAACGCCAGAAACTAGTGGCTGATTCCATGAATGAGCTTGATAAACGCACAAATGAAATGTTAATTCGAAATGCTGAAAATATTCGACAAAATAGCATCGATATCGCTCGATCAGCTGGCAATCCAAGCATTAAAATTGAAACGATCGAAACTACTTGGCAGACAATCATGTCAGGGATCGAAGAAACAAAACAAATTCAAGCTGAAACAGTTCGTAACCGTGAAGAAGGAAGAAAACGTATTGAACAGTTGCAGCTGGAGTATGAAAAATTAAAACGTATGTAAGCAAAATAGATTACCTTTCACTAAAAAGTGAAGGTAATCTATTTTCTTTTGGAAAAAATAGTTTAGTTTTGCTAAAGATTATCGATTAAAAAAATCCTCTTCTTCTACGAACTGGAGCACCCATAAAACCAGTATTACCTGCAAAGCCAGTATTACCAGCAAAGCCAGTGTTGCCAGTGAATCCAGCATTACCCCTAGTTCCAGCATTATATGGTGGGAAGAACTCTTGTGTCTCATTATAGTCATTCACAACAGATTGTGTACGTGGGAAGAAATGCTGATTATGAGTATTGTATCTATTGACCGTTGTCGTGTGAACTGGGTGATAATGCGGTACAACTGTGTTGAAAACGTTCGTTCTTACAACTTGTTGAGTTGGTGATACACGTGCTGGTGCAACTTGTGTTGGAAATACATTTGGCGGACAGCAGATGGGGTTATTGCAACGCCCACCGCAGTGATGGCGACGATTCATAAACTTTACCCTCCTCTTTTTCGGAATATCTTATGCATTACTAATCTATTCAAAAACAAGAATTGGAACTAGATAAATACCTATTATCGAGTAAGAAGTTTATAAGTAGAGTGATTATTTACGGTACTTAATGTCTTTGTTTTGAAAATATACGAGAACTTTAATTGATAAATTACATAATATAGATGGAGGAAGTCGGGCTAATGTCATGTATCGGAATTGTAAAGAGGTGCCTTACTCTAAAGTGTCTGTTTGCTTTTCGAGGGGCATGATATCTCAAAAACAAAAGAAGGAGTAAAAACAGATGAGTTCATCAATTGACTTTTCTTCACCATCCATTCAATTTTACTTTGATCTTAACAAAAGTCAGCTTTTTAAGAAGGATTCACAAAATTTTATCAATGTTCTCGGCGTGAGTGAATTAAACTCATTAAAGGGTACCTCAATGCTTGATACATTTTTGAGTAAAGGTAATATTGTCGAGCCTCATTACCATCAAAATGCGGCAGAACTCGTTTACTGTATTTCTGGATGTGCTATTGTTTCAATCTACAACCCGTTCATGAAACAATTAATGCAGTTTACAATAACTCCTGGTCAAGTAACGAACGTACCGCAGGGCTGGTGGCATTATATTGAAGCACAAACAGATCATACTCACTTTTTGGCCATATTTGATTCGAACACTCCCGAAGTGATATTGGGCTCTGATATCTTGAAGTTTACTCCACCAAACATTATGGCGAAAACATATTGCCTTGATGAACAGCTTTGGAAGCAAGCTGTTGGGCCGGTAAAGCCAGGCACATTTATTGGTCCACATAAAGATTGTCGTCCAAATTATCACTATCAACAACCTTACCCCCTATACGCTCCACATTACTCCAATCCTGTAAACCATCAACAAAAGAATCACCCATTCTATTCTTAAACCAAAAGGCATGGGACATGGGGGACCATGTCTTTTTTGATTTGAACAAAAGGACTTATAAAAATAGGCCCCGGTATAGATGTCGTACTTAGCATGTATCTTATATTTGATAATTCCTATCTATTTACTTATAATTAAAATCAATAGCTGGGCTTTAACTGTAAATAACTGTATAAGGAGTGTGGTTTGGATGGCATATCTATCGGAAAGCAGTAGGAGATATTTAAAGCAAGTGAATCGGCAGCAAGCAATACATACAATGACTCCAAATGAAGTGCGAAGTTTACGAGCCAATGACCGGAAAATTCAATTATCAACACGAACTTCTTTAAAGGAGAAGGTGGACAAACTCATTCCTATGCGTGATGGCGAACAAATACCTATTCGAATCTATACGCCGAATGGCAATGGACCGTTTCCACTGATCATTTATTATCATGGGGGAGGATGGGTTTTAAACGATATTGATACGTGTGATGCAACCTGTCAGCTTCTCGCTGAGAGAACGAAGTCAATCGTCATTTCAGTCGGTTACCGATTGGCCCCGGAATACCAATTTCCTATACCGGTGCATGATGCCTATGACGCATTTCTCTGGGCTGTCGATTGTTCGAAAGAGTTGAACGGGCTTCAAAGTGAGGTAACAGTAATGGGTGATAGTGCCGGCGGGAACTTAGCAACGGTTGTCGCAATATTAAATAATGAGCTTCAAGGTCCGGCCATAACTTCTCAGGTATTACTTTACCCGGTAACCGATTTAAATTTTTCTACAGATTCGTATCGTCAATTTTCAGAAGGCTATGGATTACAGAAAAAAGATATGGAATGGTTTGCTCATTTCTATTTACAAGAAAAGGAGCTACGGGAACATCCATATGTGGCCCCATTAAAAGCAAGCAATTTAAATCACTTACCCAAAGCTTGTATTGTCGTTGCAGAAAATGATGTACTAAGAGATGAAGGTACAGCATATGCACAAAAACTTGTAAAGCATGGCAATCATGTTGAATTTCACACTGCAAATGGTTTAGTGCACAGTTTTTTCACTAAAAATGATTTTTTTAATAAAGAAATTGAGGAGACTCTAAATATCATCCATGCATTTTTGGAAAACTAATATTTTAACAAGAGAGAAGCGAACATATTATGCTTCTCTTTTTCTTATGGTAATAAAGTGATGCCATTCTAACAAGAGTTATGAATTGCAAATTTTATTTGACAACTATATCGTTGGCTGATATATTCAATGTATCAACAGTCGATATACCGTTCGACAATATAGAAAGGACAGAATGATATGACTCAGGAACATCCTCCTTTAACTGAAGGAGTCTACTATATCCTGCTTTCTCTATTTGAACCTCGACATGGTTACGGTATTATCCAACTTACCGAAGAAATGACTGCGGGCCGCGTCAAATTAGGGGCAGGAACAATTTATGGAGCGATTAAAACATTACTGGATAAGGGGTGGATTCAGACTTTTGAAGATGATGGACGGAAAAAAGAATACATTATTACCGATGAAGGAAAAAAAGTGATTTATTCAGAAATTTCAAGATTAAGGGAACTTTTTGACAACGGTGTCCGTATAACAGGAGGCGGCAAAATTTGAGTGGAAGAAAAATAAAAATTCGGCTCTTTTTCGATTATGAAAAGGAGGAAGAATGGGTAAACCGAATGGCCAAAAAAGGCTGGAATTTATCCTCCTTTTGGTTAGTATACTATTGTTTTGAGAAAGGTGAACCGGGAGAGTTTACATACCGCAACGAAATGATAGGAGGGCTGGGTTCAAAGAAAGAAAGCAAAGAATATATAGATTTTTTGCAGACGTCCGGTATTGAACTTGTAAAGGTTGTATTTAACTGGGCATATTTTAGAAAAAAAGCCGCTGATGGCCCCTTTGAATTATATAGCGATACTACTTCGAAGCTAGCTTACCTGAACAGGATATTCTACCTTTTCTTAACAGTGCTTCTTATTAATTTGTTCATTGGAATCATTAATTCAACTTTGTTGATTCCGATAAATGGGGAGAGTTTTAATCATTTCGTAGGGGGAGTTAACATCGGATGCGCAATCACACTACTATTCCCTATGTTAAAAATTATGAAAAAAAGAAAAAATTTAAAGCAACAGTTAGAAATTTTTAATGATTAGAAAGGAGTTCTAAAATGACATTAACATTAGAGCATGTTGTGAAAAAATATAAAGATTTCACAGCGGTGAATGATCTATCCTTCACCATCGGGAAAGGTGAAATATTCGGTCTGATCGGCCAAAATGGTGCCGGAAAAACAACCACCTTCCGCATGATATTAGATCTTCAAGAGCAAACGTCAGGGACGATTACTTGGGATGGTACGCCAATAAAAAAAATCAACAGTGATTATTTAGGTTATTTACCCGAAGAGCGTGGTATTTTTCCTCAAATGAAAGTGGAGGAACAATTACTTTTCTTTGGTGAATTGCGTGGGATGAAACGCCATGAGATAAAAAAGGAAATCGACTTCTGGATTGCCCGCTTCGATTTGGAAGAAAAACGCAACAGCAAAGCTGAAACGCTATCAAAAGGGAATCAACAAAAAGTGCAACTGATTGCGAGTTTTATTCACAAGCCGAAATTCCTCATACTCGATGAACCATTCAGTGGGCTAGATCCAGTAAATCGGGACTTGCTGAAAAGTGCTATTTTATTATTGAAAGAGAAAGGGGTAACAATTCTATTCTCCAGTCATCAGATGGATAATGTTGAAGAATTGTGCGATCATCTATGCCTTTTGAAACGTGGAGTCTCTCTTTTTTCGGGTAGTCTGCTAGATTTGAAAAAACAATATGGCAAAACGAAGTTGACACTCCGTACGCATATTCCGTTGAATGAGTTGGAAAAAATGGCCGGCGTAAAAGAAGTTAAAAAGGATCGCGATGAATATATTTTGACTTTACTCGATGAATCGTTTGCGGAATCTATTTTCGATGTTGTTTCAAATGGACAATATATCGAAAAATTCAGTCTGGATTATCTATCATTGGATGAGATATTCAAAGATAAGGTGGGTGGCAACGTTGAATAAATTATGGATTCTAATAAAACAGCTATATAAACAAAAGGTGCGTGCAAAATCTTTTATCCTTATGACCCTATTATACATAGCCATAATCGCGGTTGTAATGTTTTGGTCAGAGATTAAAGGAATCTTTGTGGATGAAGAGGCGCTTGAAATTGCATTGGTCAATGAAACTTCCGTAGAATTGGACCCAATATTTGTATCAAATGAAGACATTAATTTCAGTTTCCCGAAGGAGTCGACCGAATCTTTATATAAACAACTTGAGGATGAAAAATTTGATGCCGTCGTGGTAGTGTCAGAGGAAGAAGAGAGATTAAAAGCGGATATTGCAACTTTTGTTCCTCTAAAATTAAACGATCAATCTACTATCTCTTCCTATGTGCAATATGCAGGAAAGATTTACGGGATCCAACAGCTGAACTTAACAGCTGATGAAGCTGATAAAATCCTGAACTCTGAAGCAATCATTACGAATACAAACTTGAACGAGAGTGTCGCGGATGGAAAAAGCGAGGATCAAAAACAATCAGGGATTTGGGCCTCCTACTTCGTGGGGATTGTTATTTACTTCTTTATTATGGCGTTCCTATCCATGATAACAACAGATGTGGCATCGGAAAAAGGGTCCAGGGCACTTGAGATGCTATTGGTCAGTGTGAAACCAGGTACACATTTCCAATCTAAAATTATTGGTATAACGTTGCTGGCACTTACTCAATTTGTCATCATATTCGGTTTCCTATTCGTTATGCTGCGGGTAACGGATGATGGGGCAAAATGGGAAATAGTGCAATCCATTTTAAATGAACTTTCCTATTCTTACGTATTCTATGTAATTGCATTCTTATTTTTAACAATTGTCCTATTCTTAATTATCGGTGCACTATTTGGTTCACTTGTATCGAAGGTAGAGGAAGCTTCCCAAGTAATGACTCCTGGAATCATGGTTGCCCTAGTAGGTTTTTATGTCATGATTTCTGGTGTAGCGAATCCGGATACTATACTCATTAAAGTCTTCTCATATATCCCTTTAACTTCAGGGATGGTCATGCCATTGCGTATTGGTGCCACGGATATAGCGACGATAGAACCTATTATCTCATTGGCCCTGCTGGCTTTGACGGTATTAGTTTTATATATTGTTAGTTTATCGTTCTACAAACGCAGTGTACTAACATATAGCTCCGGTGGGGTTATTCAAAAAATAAAAACGGTGTTCAAAGTGACAACATAACTATTCAAGCTCTGGCTGTAAAGTGATTCGATTTTTTGAATTCCTTTACAGTCTTTTTTTGTTGCCTACAACTTTTGGAGGAAATGTTTCGATTATTGAATTATTTTTAGAAATTGTCTTCACGAGTAATTTAATATTTGCTAAAATAAATTGGTCTTTATAAGAACGGAATTTTTTAAAAATTAGCACTTTTAGAAGAAGGTGGATAAATGAAAGTTTTTTTCAAGTTAAATTGGTTTTTTAAGTTGAGGAAAAAAGAATATGTGATTGGTTTGACCATGCTCGCACTGGTCGCAATTCTAAATCTGATCCCTCCAAAAGTGATCGGCTATGTAATTGATGAAATGGGAAGCGGGGAGTTATCCCCCAGATCACTTGCAAAATGGATAGGGATCATAGTTGCTGTTGCGATTCTGATCTACATCATGCGTTACTATTGGAGACGTATGATATTTGGCTCATCGAATTATTTAGCAAAAATACTGCGTCAAAAACTTTTCCGCCATTTTACAAATATGAGTCCGTCATTTTATCAACAGCGACGAGTTGGTGATTTAATGGCACACGCCACAAATGATATTGCAGCAGTTCAGCAAACGGCAGGCGGGGGTGTCCTAACTCTATTCGACTCAGTTACTACAGGAGGTTTCGTCATTTTGGCCATGGCATTCACAATCGATTGGCGTTTAACTCTAATTGCCTTGATTCCCATGCCGTTGATGGCCGTATCGACAAGCTACTATGGTAAGCTGCTTCATTCCAGGTTTCGGGAAGCTCAAGCAGCATTCTCCGATCTAAATGACAAAACACAGGAGAGCATATCGGGAATCAAAGTTATCAAAACCTTTGGGCAGCAAGAGGAAGATACAGCCGATTTCACTCGTTTATCAAATGATGTAGTGGATAAAAACATGAAGGTTGCTCGCATTGATTCATTGTTTGATCCAACCATCAGTTTAGTCATAGGTCTTAGTTTTATGCTGAGTCTTGGATTTGGTGCAAAGTTTATTTATGAAGATACCATGACGATAGGTGATCTGGTCGCGTTTAATACGTACCTGGGCTTGCTCGTTTGGCCGATGCTGGCCTTTGGCATGCTTTTTAATATTATGGAACGTGGCTCAGCTTCCTATTACAGAATTGAGCAGCTTCTTTCGGTTCCAGTTGAAATCGATGATATGGTAGATGCTCTTGATGTAAAACCGAATGGAGATATTTTATTTGACATACAGCAATTCAAGTTCCCCGGCGATCAAGCAAATGCATTGCACAATGTCCACTTTATGTTAAAACGCGGGGAAACATTAGGGATTGTAGGCAAAACCGGTTCTGGAAAAACAGCCATTCTGAAGCTTTTATTACGTGAATTTGAAGGCTATACAGGGGAAATCAAATTTGGCAGCCATTCAATAGCTCAATATAAAAAACAAAGACTAAGAGAGTCTATAGGATATGTTCCGCAAGATCACTTTTTATTTTCCGCCTCCATTTTCGAAAATATCGCATTCAATAACCCGAATGAGAAAATGGAACAGGTGGAACGCATCGCAAGAATTGCACATATACACGAAGATATTCTGCGTTTCTCTGAAGGGTATGAAACGGTTGTAGGTGAACGTGGTGTTTCCTTGTCAGGTGGACAAAAACAAAGAATATCTATAGCCCGTGCACTGATGTTGAACCCCGAACTCCTGATATTGGATGATTCATTATCAGCCGTGGATGCAAAAACCGAAGAAGCAATACTTAAATCACTAAAGGAAGCAAGAGAGGATGCTACAACAATTATTACTTCCCATCGTTTAAGTGCGATAGAACACGCCCATTTAATCATTGTCATGCATGAAGGAACAATTGTGGAAAAAGGCAGCCATAACGAACTGATGTCATTACGAGGTAAATATTTTGAAATGTATCAATTGCAGCAACTGGAAAGACTCGTGGAAAAGGGAGGGGAAGTGAATGAAAAATAAGCTTGCCTTTTCAAGTAAAGAACAAACACAGATACTCTTTAGGCTGCTTTCTTATTTGAAACCGCATAAAAAAGCAGTAGTACTTGCCCTGTCCTTGTTGATGCTGACCGTGATAGGGGACGTACTGGGTCCATACCTCATTGGTATATTTCTTGATGATCATGTGGCAAAGAATCAATTCGAGCTAGAGCCTATCATTTTTCTGGCAGTTTCTTATTTTGTTATTCAAATTCTGAATGTAGTCATTTCCTATATACAATTAGTAAAATTTCAGGAGATTGCTTTAAAAGTTATTCAGCAATTGCGGATAGATGTCTTCTCGAAAATTCATAGGCTTGGCATGAAATATTTTGATGAAACACCTTCAGGATCCATTGTTTCAAGAGCTACAAATGATACGGAAGCCATAAAGGAATTATTCGTCTCCGTATTAAGTTCCTTCGTACAAGCGGCATTTCTGATTGTCGGTGTGTACATTGCAATGTTCATCTTAAATCCGTTGCTGGCACTGTATGCCCTTGTTTTGTTGCCATTAATATTTTTGGTTATTTATTTGTACAGAAAATATAGTTCAGTTATATTCATGACAATGCGTGAGAAGCTAAGTCAGCTAAATGCAAGGCTGGCAGAAAGTTTATCGGGGATGGGGATCATTCAAACATTTCGTCAGGAACAGCGTTTTTCCGATGAATTCGATAAAATCAATGAAGAGCATTATGATGCAATGATGAACAATATTAAGTTAAATAGCCTTTTACTAAGACCCGTGATAGATTTAATCTTTTTCTTGGCAATCATTATCATTTTAACTTATTTTGGGATAACTTCATTCGATACAGCAATTGAAATTGGGGTTGTTTATGTGTTCATCACTTATATCAATCGATTCTTTGAACCAATCAATAATGTAATGGAACGGTTGGCTTTCTATCAACAAGCAATCGTAGCTGCCTCACGGGTGTTTGATTTACTGGATGACGATGTAGTAGAGCCCGGTCAACAAGGACATGACTTGACGATTACGGATGGTTTCATCGAGTTCAAAAATGTCACTTTTAGCTACGATGGCAAGACGGATATATTGAAAAATATATCGTTCACTGTAAAACCTGGTGAAACGGTCGCTTTGGTGGGGCATACCGGAAGCGGAAAAAGTTCCATTATCAATCTTTTAATGCGTTTCTATGAATTTAAAGAAGGGGATATTTTAATAGATGGGAATTCCATCAAGTCCTACCCCAAGAAGGAGTTAAGAAGCAAACTTGGCTTGGTGCTGCAAGATCCATTCCTTTTTTATGGCACAATCGCAAGCAACATACGATTATTGAATCCAGATATGACAAATGAACATGTAATGGAAGCAGCCAAGTTTGTTCAAGCCGATAAATTTATCGAACAACTACCGGGGCAATACGAACAAAAGGTTTCTGAGCGGGGCTCTACCTTCTCAAGTGGACAAAGACAACTTGTTGCTTTTGCCCGTACGATTGCCACCAATCCAAAAATTCTGGTGCTGGATGAGGCGACAGCATCCATAGACACAGAAACCGAAGCGGCAATTCAAACGTCGCTGGAAAAAATGAGAAAAGGCCGTACCACGATTGCCATTGCACACCGTCTTTCAACTATTCAGGATGCAGAGCAGATACTGGTATTACATCAAGGCGAGATTATTGAAAGAGGGACACACCAGGAACTACTTGCCAAAAAAGGCCTGTATCATAAAATGTATTTATTGCAAAATGGAATTGTAGAGTAGCCATGTAAGAGAGGATGCCGCATGATTTTAGGTATCCTCTTCTTGATTCGTGATGGAAACAAACAGCATTCATATCAATGATAACTTATACTTCCAATAGCTAGAGTACTATAATTGTTTTATCTTTATCGGAACAAAATCATTTAAGAAGGTGAAATAATGAATATTGATCGTAAAGGGATACTTTATGCGGTCCTCGCATACGGTATATGGGGTGTTTTTCCGCTCTATTGGAAGCTGCTGGCCCATGTCGATAGTTTGGAAGTGTTAGTTTCAAGAGTAATTTGGTCATTTGTCTTTACTTTCCTACTGATTATTGTCATTCAGCAAAGAAAACGATTAATAGAAGACTTGAAATCGTTATGGCAAGATAAAAAACTATTCCTGTCCCTATTAGCAGCATCTTTTGTAATATCATGCAACTGGTTCCTTTACATTTATGCCGTGAACAACAATCACGTCGTTGATGCAAGTTTAGGTTACTATATCAATCCATTAATAACGATTGTATTTGGCATGATTTTCTTCAAAGAGAAACTCTCCAGACTGCAAATTGGTGCTGTAATCGTGGCATTTATCGGGGTTCTATCATTGACGGTGGGATACGGGGAAATACCATGGTTGGCTTTATTGATTGCACTAAGCTTTGCCACTTATAGCGCACTGAAAAAACAAGCTACACTCAATGCGACTCGTGGCTTGGTTATTGAGACGATGTTGATGCTTCCTGTTGCGGTTGTTTACTATATTTATATTATGTCTACTAATGATGTTTCCTTTTTACAGGTTAACTGGCAAACAGATTTTCTTCTAATACTGGGAGGAATCGTGACGGCGTTCCCATTAGTTTTATTTGCTAAAGGTGCAAAATTACTCCCACAATATGTGATTGGTTTCATCCAATATATGACTCCAACAATTGTGCTGATTTTAGGTGTGGTACTGTACGATGAACCGTTTACAAAAACAGAATTAATCTCATTTATGTTTATCTGGGGGTCAATCATATTGTTCACTTTCTCGACTATTCTTGAGACTAGGAAGAGAAACGCAATTCAACAGGAAACAGTAAATGTCGAAAGTTTATAAAGTTGGTTGAATTATTAGAATTCTATATGACTACTATTAAGTATATGTTATGATTTTGATATAAAGAAACTGCATCTTTCTCATTCATATATCTTTCACAATTTAGACAAAAATCTTCGAACCCATTTCAAAGCATTATGAATGGAATTTTGGTACGATAAAGATATTAATTGTAGGGAGAGAACACCATGAATTCAGATGTAAATTTCTTTCTAGCGTTCGGTGCAGGCTTCTTAAGCTTCATTTCACCTTGTACGCTACCGCTTTATCCTGCATTTTTGTCTTATATAACAGGCATGAGCTACGATGAATTGAAAAACGAAAAGGGTATGTTGCAAAAACGTGCGATTTTACATACGTTATTTTTTTTAATAGGTTTTTCTATTATTTTTATTGCTATTGGCTTTGGTGCATCGCTCGCACAAGAGTTTTTCTTGAACTATCAGGATTTAATGCGGCAAATCGGGGCCATTTTGATCGTAGTATTTGGCTTGATGATTGTCGGGTTATTACAAGTCGACTTTTTAATGAAGGATCGTAAGTTTCAGTTTAAAAATAGACCATCAGGCTACCTAGGATCATTATTGATCGGTATCGCATTTGCTGCAGGATGGACGCCTTGTACAGGGCCTATTCTTGCTTCAATCATTGCATTGGCCAGTACAAACCCCGAGTCGGCTATGGGATATATGCTCGCGTATTACTTTGGTTTTGCTATACCATTCTTTGTGTTATCTTTCTTCATTTCGAAACTGGGATGGATTCGCAACAACAGCCAGAAAATCGTCAAAGTGGGCGGGTATATCATGATTGCTGTCGGAATTTTATTATTCTTCAATGGACTGGATTACATTATTCGTATTTTATCTCCAATTTTTGGTGGATTTACAGGCTTCTAAATAAATTTACATGACTACTTCTAACAAACTAGTAGCTAGAATTTTTACAGAAGGGGAATGAACTATGCCAACAGTATTAATAGTAGATGATGCGCTTTTTATGAGGGTAGCGGTCGGTAATATGTTTAAAGAGTGGGGATTTGAAGTGGTGGGGGAAGCATCAAATGGCAGGGAGGCTGTCGAGTTTTACAATCAATTCAAGCCTGACCTTGTAACGATGGATATTACAATGCCCGTCATGTCAGGATTGGATGCGGTTAAGGAAATTATACCTATGCATCCGGATGCTAATATTATTATGATGACAGCTCTTGGACAACAGAGAATCATTGTTGAAGCTATTGAAGCTGGCGCTAAGGACTTTATCACCAAACCATTTGAAAAAAATCAGCTAAAAACAGTCGTGGATAACATATTGGGATATGACGATTAGTAGAGATAGTGTTATTTCTACAGATAACAGTGTAGGCAAAGTTGACATTCCGCTTTGCCTGCACGTTTTTTTAATCGTTTCAGTATAATTTTCATTTATGTTATATGGAACTTTGCTATTTGTGGAAAAATGTTGTTAAATACGGTATTATCAATACGTTATTTATCATTCATGCAATAAAAGGATATATAGCAAGAAAAAAGGTAATGATAATACCAGTAGAGAGAGATTGACAGAGGAGGGAAGAGTTATGTTGGCAAATATACCTTCTCAATATTTTATTATTGGATCAACAATAATGGCATTTTTAATGGGTTTATTTGTGATGGTTGTTCGAATTCGTTCTCAAAAGAAACCTGTTAATGCGAAAAAAATTTTAATTCCCCCAATAGCCATGTCATCGGGGGGGCTAATGTTTATTTTCGAAGAGTTTCGCGTTACACCTATTCAAATTTTAGAAGCGGTTGCAGTAGGGGTTTTATTTTCAACGATCTTGATTGCCACGTCAAAATTTGAAGTACGAGATGCCGAAATTTATATGAAACGTTCCAAGGCATTTTTCTTTATTTTAGCCGGTTTATTGATCTTCCGAGTTCTATTGAAGGTGTACCTATCGGATTCGTTTGATGTCGGGGAACTTGCTGGAATGTTCTGGATATTGGCATTTTCCATGCTCTGGCCTTGGCGGATAGCTATGTACTTCCGATATAAGAAAGTTGAAAAGTCTTTAATTGCAGCTTAAAACGAAATGGGACCTTCTATATTGGAAGGTCCCATTTCGTTTTAGCTATGTAACAATGTTACTCAAAATAATGTTCAAATGGCGTAACATCAATATTTAGTTCATCTAGTTTCTTTCTCAGAAATTTATGGTCGCGTTTTGGAGTTGCGATAATGTAACCTCTGATTAGTAAATCATTTGTAATCGATTTCGCTTTTTCTTTTAAAGCAATTTCCCCGATCGTCCCTGCGATTTTCTCTTTAGCAACCTGACGGAAAATATCAGGTACCGGGCTGACTAACTCATTTAGCAATTCCTTTGCATCGTCTCCCCATAAATGAATTGTTTTATCTAAATAATATTTCTGCCAATCTAAATCCGATTTACCATCTTTCTTAGGTAATGCTTTTAAAAATTTACGGAACATAAAGAATCCGCCAATCCCCATTAATGTAATTAAGACGACTACCCAAAATAGGATAAACCACAAAAACCAACCTTCTAAGTTGCTCAATCCGTTCACCTCTTTAATTTCACTATTTCTTATTATAAAAGGAACTAGAAAAGTTTTCACTTTAAATGTCTCTTTTTTTAAAGAAAATAGATATTTATTTAAGTGAAAGGAGGTGATGAACATGGCAGCATTTAATTTTGATAGTGCCTCACTAAAAATCTCTTATGTAACAGGAGTAAACGAACAAGGCAAGGCAATCGTCACTTCAAAAACGTATCGCAATGTGCGCGATAATGTTGAAGCTTCAGTAGTGTTATCAGTTGTACAAGCTATTGCAAGTCTATCAAGATATGATTTTTTATTAGCTGAAAAAACCGAGACAGAAACTGTGGATGCGTAAAAATAATAATGAAAGGGAAGATTTAATTGACACAAGTATTGGTATTAAAGTTTGATGCGGGAAACGGCAAAACGATGACATTGACCGTAGATGAACCAAGGGATAACCTAACTCCAACGGAAGTTGAAGATGTCATGCAAAAAATTATTGCTTCAAATATTTTTCACCATAGCGGAAGCAGTCTGATTGCTATAAACCAAGCACGAATTGTGGAACGTACGGTCTCTGAAATTCAATTCATTGATAGGAATTAATGAATAAGAGTCAGTCGACAAAATCCTTTGCAGGTTTTGTCGGCTTTCTCTTTAGTATAAACTTGAAGGAGGGGTTGATTTGGAAGAATGGGTTCGTTTCATTCAAGAAATAGGTTTTCCAATCGTGGTTTCTTTTTATTTGTTGTACCGCATTGAAACCAAGCTTGAAGCAATACACTCCGTTCTCGTTTCAATCAATCATCAATAATCTATAAGTTCAATTCAAATTGCAAGATGTGTTTCAGTCACAAAT
Organism: Ureibacillus sinduriensis BLB-1 = JCM 15800; assembly: GCF_000772955.1. Classification (GTDB taxonomy): domain Bacteria; phylum Bacillota; class Bacilli; order Bacillales_A; family Planococcaceae; genus Ureibacillus; species Ureibacillus sinduriensis. The sequence goes on from NZ_JPVO01000053.1 coordinate 98,048, forward strand.
TTGTTCGATATGTACGATTTGATTGGTTGTGTGTCTCCAAATATTCCGATAAGATGATAGAGGGAAAGAGGAGTTGAATAATGGTGAAGAAGAAATTAATAGGTCTTTTCGGAATACTGATACTTTCTGTAGTATTAAGTGCATGCAGCAATTATAAATTTAAAGCAGATACAGAATACGTGATTGAAGATTTCACTGTAACCAACCATAAAGGTGAAGAAGTATCTCTGGATACCTTTAAAGGAAAGCCTTGGTTAGCTATGTTCATTTTTACGAATTGTACAACGATTTGTCAGCCGATGACATTCAATATGACTGAAATTCAAGCAGCATTGAAAGAACGTGGAGTAGAAGATTATAATATTGTTGGATTCTCTGTGGATCCTGCAAATGATACACCTGAAGTGTTATCTGGATATCTAAGTCATTTCACGCTAACAGATGAATCTAAATGGAACTTAGTGACGGGTTATGACCAAAAGTGGATCGAACAATTCGCTTTAAACTCTTTCAAATCATTGGTAAAAATGCCGACTGAAGGAGATCAGGTTATACATGGCTCCAGCTTTTACCTAGTCGATGAAAATGGCGTGGCCGTCAAAAGCTATGCAGGTTCTGAGGATGTACCGGTGGATACAATTGCCATTGATATCGAAACTTTAATTGAAGAACGGTTAGGAAAATAAAATGAATTTAAAAAGCCAGAATTCTTATAATTTGGCTTCTGTGTGTAGGCAATGTCGATATTTGACAACGTCTACACATTTTTTTGGGGGGTTCTTTCTATAAATGAAAGATTATTACCCAGACAGTCGAGGAAACGCATCGGATACAAGATGGACAAGTAAGTGTAGTCCTGACTAGTGAGATGTTTGTGACGGGGTGGATCGTGACAACCAACGCGAGATCCAAGCGTTTATCAACAGTCTGAAGGTCAACTTTTTAGAGTCTGCATTATATTGTTCAACATATATTTGATGCATCGAATCCGTGATAATACAGTTAGAGCCTTGATGGAACCTACAAACATATGTGTCCCATATAAAGGGATTAAAAAAAGCATGCAATTCATTTAGTTGCATGCTTTTTTATTATTTAACCCGAACTTAAGGGTGATTTATTGAAATTCTGTTCTTAACTGTTCGAATACTTGATTTAAATCGGCGATGATGTCCTCGGTTTCTTCTATACCAACAGAAAAGCGGAGTAAACGATCATCCACGCCACGAGCAATACGTTCTTCGTATGGAATGTCTGCATGTGTTTGAGTGGCAGGGTATGTAATAAAGCTTTCAACTCCGCCCAGGCTCTCTGCAAATGTAATCAATTGAATTTTTTGAAGAAATGGATTTATCATCTCGGCACTCTTTAAGCGGAAAGAAAGCATACCGCCTTTGCCAGTGTATAGCACATCTGTAACTAGTGGCTCTGTTTCTAAATAAGCGGCTACTTTTTTGGCGTTTGAATCATGCTGTTTCAAACGCAAATGCATTGTCTTCAAACCACGGATTACTAACCAACTATCCATCGGTGACAGCACCAGTCCCACCCCGTTATGTGCAAATGCCAGCTTTTCACATAATTCTTTTCCTTTTGCCACTACTAAACCTGCTAATACATCGTTATGTCCTGCAATATACTTCGTTGCACTATGAAGTACAATGTCGGCGCCATGTTTGATAGGTCGTTGGAAGTATGGAGTATAGAAAGTGTTGTCTACAATAAATAGCAAATTATGTTGTTTGCATATACTTGCAAAGCTGTCGAGATTGAATTCAATCATCAACGGGTTTGTCGGTGTCTCCAAAAGAATTGCTTTTGTATTTTCATTAATTAATCCTTCCACATCTTCCAGTGAGGAGAAATAGACAGGATTAATATTATAGGTTTCACCGAACGTTTTTAATAATCGATATGTACCGCCATAAATATCGTCCGGAACGATAATTTCATCACCGGGCTTGAATAGAGATAAGATGAGCTGTACTGCGGCCATCCCGGAGCTGCATGCAAAAGCTGCATCCCCATTTTCCAAGTCGGCAATACCATTTTCCAAAATCTCACGTGTAGGATTTTTCGTGCGGGTATAGTCATAGCCAGTGGATTGTCCAATTCCAGCATGCTTATACGCTGTTGACATGTAGATTGGAGGATTGACAGCTCCTGTTTTAGGATCGCTTAAGTTACCTAATTGCACTAGTTTCGTTTCGATTGAACGTTTCGTCACTTTTCTCACTCTTTTCTTAAATACATTCACACAATATTGTGATATATCAATTTTATTGATTATTAATACAATTTATCATGTTAAAGTGCTGAAGACAATACTCTCCGTGCAGAATTAATTAGTTATACCTCAAAAATCAATAAAAATTAATAAAAGGGCGGAGAAACCGTTTCGGTTAGCGCCGCCTCATTTTTTATGCTTGTTGTTTTTTCAGCAAGTCTCTGATTTCCTTTAAAAGTTCTTCTTTCGAATCCAATTCCGGTGTTGCAGGTTCTTCTGCAACTTCCTCTTTCTTTTTGCGGTTGATTCGATTAATGATTCGGAGGGCCATAAAGATTGAAAAGGCGATAATTAAAAAATCGAGTATCGATTGAATAAAGACACCCAATTTCACTTGAGCTTCACCAGAACCAAACATAAAACTTTCAGTTAGATCAATTCCGCCTGTCAACACTCCGACAATAGGCATAATAACGTTTTCAACCAGAGAGGTGACAATTTTACCGAAAGCACCTCCGATCACAACCCCGATTGCCAGATCAAGTATATTTCCCTTCATTGCAAATTCTTTGAATTCGTTCCACATTTTTAGCATCTCCTTGCACATTCATATTTACTTAGTATAAAATTGTATTTTCAAAGAATCTACAAATCATTCATATAATTGCTTTTAAACATACCGAAAGTCATAAAAACATTAACGAAACTACTGTGGGTGTCAAATAAGGATGAATCATAAAAAAAAGAAGAGAAAAAAACCATTATTAAGTGCGGGTGTAAAAATATTCCTAATCATGTTATTAATCCCCATCTCGATTATCGTTTATTCACTCGTCTTCCTTACATGGGAGAACATAAGGAATTTGCCCATAATCCAAAACCTATCTCCAAATGAAATGGAAAACGTCCAAGAGGATTTTGATCTTCAAATACCAGAGGAATATATCCCTGTTTATATGTCTGCAGCGGAAACCTATAGTATCCCTTGGACACTTTTGGCTGCTCATCATCGTGTGGAAACAAGATTTTCTACAATGAAATCCCTAGTGTCGCCCGTTGGTGCGGAAGGGCATATGCAATTTATGCCTTGCACATTTGTCGGCTGGAGTCATCCGACATGTTCGGGTTTGGGTGAAGGCGACATACCAGAAGAAGAAAAAACAGATCCTAAAATCATTGAAAAATATGGTGGATACGGTGTTGATGCAAATGGGGATGGTATTGCAGATCCATTTGATATTGAGGATGCAATTTTTAGTGCAGCAAATTATCTATCCCAATCAGGCGCCTCAAAAGGGGAATTGAAAAAGGCAATATTCAATTATAACCATAGTGAAGAGTATGTGGATAATATTTTATACTACTACCATCAATATGAGGAACTTAGTGGTGAATTGATCCAAAAGGTTTATTGACATTGACCAGATTGTGCCTTTTGGCAACTTAAAAAAACCCAACTGCTGTTTAATGCAGTTGGGTTTTTTACTTCATTCATTCAAGTTGCTTTACGCATTGAACGCATGATTAAGCTTACGATAAAGATAAGAACGATTGCACCAATTAGAGCAGGGAAGACGTGGAAATCAGAGACTTGCCAACCCCAGTTTCCTAAAACTGCACTACCTATCCAAGAACCAACAATCCCTGCTACGATATTACCAATAATTCCACCAGGAACATCTCTACCGATAATCACTCCTGCTAACCAACCTAGTACTCCACCAATAATTAAATACCAAATGAAACTCATCATATGATTGTCAACTCCTTTTTCTTTATTAAAAGCGTGTAGTAACTTATATCCATAATTCCGTAAGGTTAAACTTAATTAATTTACACGTACTAGTTAATACAGCTTTTCAATATGTAATATGCACAATTTTTAGTAAACAAATGCATAAAGATTTTCTGTTAAGATTAATATTTATAGCTTCTAAAAAATATGATGTTCACAATTTGTTCAAAATATTTTGATTTTTCAAAAACAAAGGAGTATAATTTCTTCAAGCAGTAAAAATAATCTATTATAATGAGGTGTTTTATATGAACATGAAAGTAATGAAAAAGTTAAATCGCCAAGGATTTGCTATTGCTTTGCTCCACGCCGTCATATTGCTAAACCTCTCATTTGATCTGTTATATGTGAACTAAAAAAATCTAGAAGAGCCTAGCTTAACATAGCTAGGCTTCAGCGTTTAGACAAAGTCGATCTTCGACTTTGACTAAACGTTTTTTTAGGATTTTTCCTTCAATGAAAGTTTATCCAGACTGTCTTGAAAACGCTTGGCAGACAAGGCGGGCAGTCGAGTGAAGAGATGAATAGAACAAAACGTTCATGAGGGGACGAACGAGACAACTAACGCAGGATGAAAGCGTTTGGCAACAGTCTGAAGCCTAGCTTAGCATAGCTAGGCTTTATTAATTACGAAGACTTTGGAATCTTACACCTCTATGGTACTAAAGTCGATTTTAAAAACGCAATGAACAATAGTACGTGTATGGAAGTTCACGGTAAAAGTATTTATTGCAATTTTGTGAAAAAATTAACTAAAACAGAAAAATATATACAATAGCAAGTATGTAAACGATTTCATTATTTATGAATTTTTAGAATTTTATAAATAATTGCAAAAATCATATTGACTATGCACTCTTTTTTGTACTATGATAGCAACAATTTAAGAAGTTCGTTAATTGGAAAACGAACAAAATCAAGTAAGACAATAGTGGCTGATTTAAACAATAATTCTATCTATCTCTTTTTAAAGTAATAGATATTCATGAGGGGCGTTTCAAAATGAGAAGTGACATGATTAAAGTAGGGGTTGATCGTGCTCCTCACCGTAGTCTTTTATATGCTACAGGGAAAGTGAAGGCTAAAGATCTAGGAAAGCCATTTATCGGTGTATGCAATTCATATATCGATATCATTCCAGGACATGTACATTTACGTGGGTTTGCGGATGTGGTAAAAGAAGCGATTATTGAAGCAGGTGGAATTCCATTCGAATTTAACACGATCGGCGTTGATGATGGAATTGCGATGGGCCACATTGGTATGCGTTATTCATTGCCAAGCCGGGAATTAATTGCTGACTCGGCTGAAACAGTCATTAATGCACATTGGTTTGATGGGGTATTTTACATACCAAATTGCGATAAAATTACACCAGGAATGCTTATGGCTGCTGTACGTACAAATGTACCATCCATCTTTGTATCAGGTGGACCTATGGAAGCGGGGGTTTCCGCTTCAGGCAAGCAACTATCTTTAACATCTGTTTTTGAAGGGGTAGGAGCCCATAAATCCGGTAACATGTCTGCTGAGGAGTTGCTGGATATCGAGAATAATGCATGTCCAACATGCGGTTCCTGCTCGGGGATGTTTACAGCCAACTCAATGAACTGCTTAATGGAAATGCTTGGGGTAGCTCTTCCCGGGAACGGTACGATTGTGGCAACAAGTGAACAGCGCCATGAACTAATTAAAGAAGCGGCCAAACAATTGGTCCGCATGGTCAAAGAAGATATTAAGCCTCGAGATATCATCACTAAAGAGGCGATCGACGATGCTTTTGCTTTGGATATGGCAATGGGTGGATCCACCAATACGGTTCTCCATACTTTAGCGATTGCAAACGAAGCGGAAATAGATTACAACCTGGAAGATATTAACGCGGTTGCTTCACGTGTTCCTTACTTGGCTAAAATTATGCCCGCATCCGATATTTCAATGGATGATATAAATAAAGCGGGCGGTGTCAGTTCTATCATCAATGAGTTAACAAAGATACCTGGAGCAATTCATCCAGATCGAATTACGGTGGCTGGGCAAACAATGCGTGAACTTGTGAAAGACCATAGGATAACGAATGACCAAGTGATTCGTACAGTAGATAATCCATATAGTCCAGTCGGTGGTTTATCGGTGCTGTTTGGCAACCTTGCACCTGAAGGTTCTGTTATTAAGGTAGGGGCTGTTGATCCTTCAATCCAAACTTTTGTTGGAGATGCTATTGTGTTTGATTCGCAAGATGAAGCACAAGCCGCAATAGATGAAGGGATAGTGAAAGAAGGGCATGTGGTTGTCATACGCTATGAAGGGCCAAAAGGTGGACCGGGTATGCCTGAAATGCTCGCGCCAACATCAGCAATTATGGGGCGCGGCTTGGGAACGAAGGTAGCTTTGATTACAGATGGACGTTTTAGCGGGGCATCCCGTGGTATTTCAATTGGTCACATTTCACCTGAAGCAGCTGAAGGCGGTCCAATTGCACTAATCGAGAACGGTGATAAAATTATCATTGACTTGCCGAACAGAACGATAAATTTAGATGTATCAGAAGAAGTATTATCTGAACGTCGTAAGAGCTTAAAGCCATTTGAGCCAAAAATTAAAACTGGTTGGCTGGCAAGATATTCAAAACTTGTAACAAACGCTTCTAAAGGCGGCGTAATGAAAATATAATTCATCTGATTAAAGTTTTAATCGTATAATTGATTAAAGTGATGCTTATAAAGTTGTAAATGAATAGATTGAATTCGATGATGAGGTAAAAGGGTATAGAGCCTTGTATCTACCAGAGAGTCGGTATTGCTGGAAGCCGACGATACAACTATATTCGACATCCCCTCGGAGTGAGCTATTAAACGCTTAAGCCATTAGATAGCTCCGGGCATATTTCGAAATGCTCGTTATCAATGAATAGTCTGCCTAATCTGGTTGCATACTGAATTTTTTATCTATTTAAAATGTTCAGTACAGATAGGTAATCCTGCTATTCACGAGGTAGCTTTTTAGCTATGAACAAGGGTGGTACCATGAAAGTCTTTTTCATCCCTACGTAAAGGTTTTCTTTGCGTTGGATAAAAGGGCTTTTTTATTTTTCTAAGATTAAGGGAGGAGTTAACAAATGGCTGCTAACGTATCCACAACAAATGAAAAAACAGATAAAACTGAAACAAGTCAAATGCATAGTGAAGAAAAAAATAAACCGAGAAACGGTGCAGATATTTTAATTCAAGCACTGCATGATCAAAATGTCGACATTGTTTTTGGTTATCCTGGTGGTGCCGTCCTGCATGTATATGATGCACTGTACAGAAATCCAATACGGCATATTCTTACACGTCATGAACAAGGTGCAATCCATGCAGCAGAAGGTTATGCCCGTGTTCTAAATAAAACGGGGGTTGTCATCGCAACGAGCGGTCCCGGTGCTACAAACCTCGTAACAGGGATTGCAGATGCGATGATCGATTCAATTCCATTGGTAGTTTTTACTGGCCAAGTAGCTACACACGTTATTGGTTCAGATGCATTCCAGGAAGCGGACATCATGGGCATTACGACACCCATTACGAAGCATAATTATCAAGTCCAAGATGTAAACGACATTCCGAGGATTGTTAAAGAGGCATTTCATATTGCAAACAGTGGCCGCAAAGGTCCTGTCTTGATTGACTTTCCTAAAAATATATCCGCTTCGATCTTCGATGAGGCATTGGCCGAAGCAAATAGGGAAGAAGAATTATATTTACCGGGTTACCAGCCGAATATAAAGCCAAATTTCCTGCAAATTCAAAAAGCAATCCAGGCTATCGGCGGCTCAAAACAACCATTGATTTTAGCAGGCGCAGGTGTTTTATTTGCAGATGCACGTCATGAATTAACTGAATTTGCTGAAAAGTACAAATTACCTGTTATCAACACATTGCTCGGTTTGGGAAGTATCCACGGACAACATGAATTAAACTTTGGAATGGCAGGAATGCACGGCGCTGCTGTTGCAAATGATGCGATACAAAAAGCGGATCTGCTCATCAATATCGGAGCCAGGTTCGATGATCGTCTCACAGGGGATACAAAGCTATTTGCTCCAAAAGCAACCATCATTCATATTGATATCGATCCTGCTGAGATCGGCAAGAATATACCAACCGATATACCAATTGTTGCCGATGCGAAAGAAGCTTTAAAAGCCCTTTTAAAGAATGATTTTGATGGACCGGATACGTCGGAGTGGTTATCTTACTTAAACGAAAAACAACAAGACACTCCTTACTGGTATGTAGAGGATGAAAATGAAATTTTGCCGCAGCAAATCATCGAGATGGTCCACTCCATCACTAATGGGGATGCAGTAGTAACTACCGATGTAGGTCAGCATCAAATGTGGGCTGCTCAATATTATAAATTGAATCATGATCATCAATGGGTTACTTCCGGAGGGCTTGGAACGATGGGCTTTGGCTTCCCAGCCGCAATTGGTGCTCAATTTGCCAAACCTGATAAAAAAGTAATTACGTTTTGTGGTGATGCCGGCTTTCAAATGACGCTACAAGAACTTGCTTTGCTAAATGAATATAACTTGCCGGTAAAAGTTGTCATTGTCAACAACGGTGCACTTGGCATGGTGCGCCAATGGCAAGAATTATTCTATGACGGACGCTATTCCCAAAGTCTAATGCCGGTTCAACCAGACTTCGTTAAATTAGCAGAAGCTTATGGAGTAAAAGGTTACCGCATTAACACGATGGAAGAAGCACAATCGATTTTGGAAGAGGCATTAAATTCTGATGAGCCTGTAGTGATTGATGCACGAGTGAAACAATTAGAAAACGTCTATCCAATGGTACCAGCAGGAAAATCTCTGGATGATATTGTAGGGGTGAAGAAATTTTGAAACGAGTGATAACAGTTACGGTTTTAAACCAAAGCGGTGTACTAAACAGAGTGACGGGTCTTTTGATGAAACGTCAATTTAATATTGAATCAATCACGGTTGGTCATACAGAACAAATAAATATATCAAAAATGACGTTTGTTGTCCACGTTGCAGATGAAACAAAGCTGGAGCAGTTAATCAAGCAATTATCCAAGCAAATTGATGTCTTGAAAGTAAACGATATTACTGAAAAATCAATTGTTTTAAGAGAATTAGCCTTAATTAAAGTTGTTTCTCCGGCTAATCTCAGAAATGAAATGAACTCCATCGTGGATCCTTTTAGACCACAAATTGTTGATACTTCCAAAAATTTTGTCACCTATCAAGTAGTCGGTCAACCTGACAAAATCGATGCTTTTATTGAATTGATTCGACCGTATGGCATCAAGGAGCTGACTCGAACAGGTGTTACGGCATCTGTTCGTGAAACTCAACCAGTTGAAACACCGCAACTTTCTATTCTTAAGTAACTGTTACTTAATTGATAGTTAGGATATATCGATGACACGTTTTACAGCGTGTTATCTAGCATTAAAAAAATAGAACCCAATATTAGGAGGAAATGAAAATGACAAAAATGTACTATCAAAACGAAATCAATGAGGCTCCATTAAAGGAAAAGAAAATCGCAATCATCGGTTATGGTTCACAAGGTCATGCACACGCACAAAACTTAAAGGATTCAGGATTTAATGTAGTAGTTGGAGTTCGTCCTGGTAAATCTTTTGAGCAAGCTAAGGAAGATGGGTTGGAAGTGAAAACTGTCGCTGAAGCTGCTGCTGAAGCAGATATCATCCAAATCTTGCTTCCGGATGAAAGACAAAAACAAGTTTATGAGGAAGAAATCGCTCCAAATCTTGAACCAGGTAAAGCTTTAATGTTCGCGCACGGTTTCAATATTAACTTCGACCAAATTGTACCGCCATCTGATGTGGACGTTTTCTTGGTAGCCCCAAAAGGTCCCGGACACCTAGTTCGCCGTACTTATGTTCAAGGTGCAGGGGTACCTGCGTTATTTGCAATCTATCAGAATGCTACTGGTGAAGCGCGCGATTTGGCTTTGGCTTACGGCAAAGGAATCGGTTCAGCTCGTGCGGGAATGTTGGAAACTACGTTCAAAGAAGAAACAGAAACTGATCTTTTCGGGGAACAAGCGGTTCTTTGTGGAGGAACAACTGAACTAATCAAAGCAGGCTTCGAAACATTAGTAGAAGCAGGCTATCAACCGGAATTAGCCTATTTTGAAACATTACATGAATTAAAACTGATTGTAGACCTAATCTACGAAGGTGGTATGGAAACAATGCGCTACTCCGTTTCCGACACAGCCGAGTGGGGAGATTATGTATCAGGTCCCCGTATCATTGATTCATCAGTGAAAGCGCGCATGAAAGAAGTATTAACTGATATCCAGGACGGTACCTTTGCGAAAGATTGGATTAAAGAAAACGAAACTGGTAGACCACGTTACTCCGCATACAAAAAAGCGGGTGCAGATCACCAAATCGAGCAAGTTGGGGCTAAATTACGTGAAATGATGCCATTCATCAATGAAGGCAAGAAAAAAGTGGTGATTAAGTAGTGCGCAAGATTGATATTTTTGATACAACGCTGCGTGATGGAGAACAATCAGCCGGCATTAACTTGAATACAGCAGAGAAAATTGAGATTGCCAAGCAACTGGAACGCCTAGGTGTCAGTATTATTGAAGCAGGATTTCCAGCAGCAAGCCCGGGCGATTTCGAAGCGGTCAATAAAATTGCAAAAACAGTAAAGAATTCCATTGTTACTGGTCTTGCACGCTGTGTGAAAAGTGATATTGATGCCACTTGGGAAGCGATAAAAGAAGCCGAACAACCTCATATTCATGTATTTTTGGCGACAAGTCCGATTCATATGGAATATAAATTGAAAAAATCGCCAGACCAGGTTGTCGAACAAGCGGTTGAAGCTGTGAAGTATGCAAAGAAATTGTTCCCGCTTGTTCAATGGTCTGCCGAAGATGGGTTCCGCTCAGACCGGGAATTTTTAGTCCGCATTATTGAAAAAGTCATTGAGGCTGGAGCAACAACAATCAATGTGCCTGATACTGTTGGCTATGCATCACCACAAGAGTATGGAGAACTTTTCAAATTCTTGCGTGAAAATGTCCATGGTTCAGAAAAAGTGAAGTTTTCGGCACACTGCCATGATGATCTAGGAATGGCTGTAGCCAACTCAATTGCTGCGATTCAAAATGGTGCTGACCAGGTTGAATGTACAATCAATGGGATTGGGGAACGTGCCGGTAATGCGTCATTAGAGGAAATCGGTGTTGCCATGCATATAAGAAATGATTTCTACCAAGTGGAAACTGGATTGAACCTTAAAGAAATCAAACGAACTTCCCAATTGGTCAGCAGATTAACGGGCGTTGTCATTCAGCCAAATAAAGCGGTAGTAGGGAAAAATGCCTTTGCACATGAATCAGGCATACACCAAGATGGTGTCCTGAAAAATAAAGAAACTTATGAAATTATATCACCTGAACTAGTCGGAGAAGCTGAAGTTCCTTTAGTGCTGGGTAAACACTCCGGTCGCGCTGCATTCCGCGATCGCGCCGAAAAAATGGGCTTTGACCTATCGGACGAAAAACTAAATAAAGCCTTCCAGGAATTCAAAAAACTAGCTGACCGCAAAAAGGAAATTACGGAAGTAGATTTAATGACATTACTGACGGAGCAGCAGGTTTCCGTCGAAGATGTGCCATTATTCGAATTGAAATCAGTTCAAGTTTCTTATGGTACAGAAAATATTCCTACCGCGACTGCTTCTGTAGTAACGCCGGAAGGAGAGTTGAAAACTTTGGCTGCCACTGGTTCCGGATCAGTCGAAGCAATTTGCAATACACTTGAGCAATTGGTGAATGGCACAGTCAATATCCTAGATTTCCGTGTGAAATCGGTAAGTAAAGGTAGAGATGCGCTTGGGGAAGCAGTCGTGAATTTACGATACAACGGCTATACCTCAACTGGTCGTGATGCTTCTCAGGACGTTCTTGAAGCAACCGCGAAGGCGTATTTAAATGCCATCAATCGCCATCTTATTCAAGAAAGCATTCGAGGAAAACAAACTGCAGAGGTCTAAATCGATTGTCTCTAGTAAGACAAGGGCTGTTGATTATCGAATTTGCTATAAAGAATTTTGAATTCAATTAAAAAGGAGACGCCATCAAAGATTAAGCTTTGATGGCATTTCTTTCAACTAACATTTTAGCGATAAAGCAAAGAAGGGTGTTGTTGCAGGTGGAAAAGAAAATAACGGTACTTCCTGGAGACGGTATTGGACCAGAGGTTGTTGCAGCTGCGGTAAGAGTCTTACAAGTCATCGCAAAAAGATACAAACATGATTTCCAACTGGGTTATGCAGCAATCGGTGGAGCGGCAATCGACCAATTCCATGATCCACTTCCGGAAGAAACGATTAAAATGTGCAAAGAAAGTGATGCCATTCTTCTAGGAGCGGTAGGAGGTCCGAAATGGGATAACAATCCTGCTGAATTACGTCCTGAAATTGGTTTGCTTCGAATTCGTAAAACCTTTGACTTATATGCAAATTTGAGACCGGTTAAGGCATTCCCGAGCTTGCTTGATGCCTCTCCATTGAAGCGCGAAGTGGCAGAACATGTCGATTTAATGATTGTGCGCGAACTGACTGGAGGTATCTACTTCGGTGAAAAAAACCGAACTCAATCAGAGGCAAGTGATTTGAACGTATACACTCGGGAAGAGATTGAACGAATTGTTGATAATGCATTTGCTCTGGCAAAAGTACGAAAAGGGAAGCTTTGCTCTGTTGATAAAGCAAATGTTCTGGAAACTTCCAGACTGTGGCGTCAAATTGTAGAAGAGAAAAAAGTTCAATACCCGGAAGTGACAGTCGAACATAATTTGGTTGACTCTGTTGCAATGAAGTTGATAACAAATCCAGGGCATTATGATGTTGTGGTAACAGATAATATGTTCGGAGATATCTTGAGTGATGAAGCTTCTGTTATTACCGGCTCACTGGGAGTGTTGCCTTCTGCATCCATTCGCAGTGATAATTTTGGACTTTATGAGCCTGTTCATGGTTCTGCTCCTGAAATCGCAGGCGCAGGAATTGCAAACCCAGCAGCGACCATTCTTTCCGTTGCAATGATGCTAAGGTATTCTTTTAATCTTCAAGATGAAGCGGCAGAAATTGAACGTGCCGTAAGCAGTGTATTTGATGATGGCTACTTCACAGCTGATTTAGTGAAAGATAAAGCCCGCGCATTAACGACAGATGAATGGACGGATAAAGTGATCGCTGAGATTGATACAAATTTTGTCGCAGATAGTATTATGGAATCTTATATTTAAGGGTTGGTGAAGGTAAATGGCAAAGAATATCATAGAAAAAATTTGGGATTCACACATCGTCCATCAAGAAGCTGGGAAACCGGACTTGCTTTATATTGATCTTCATCTAATTCATGAAGTTACGTCTCCTCAAGCTTTTGAAGGACTTCGTTTAGCGGGGCGTAAAGTGCGTCGGCCAGATCTTTGTTTTGCAACGATGGACCATAATGTGCCAACAAAAAATCTGCCGATCATTAATGACCCGATTGCGAAAAAACAAATTATGACATTAGCTGAAAATGCGAAAGAATTCGGAATCCAGCTTGCTGATATGGGACATCCAGATCAAGGTATTGTACACGTGATTGGGCCGGAGCTAGGGTTGACGCAGCCTGGTAAAACAATCGTTTGCGGAGACTCACATACTTCAACCCACGGTGCTTTTGGCGCTTTGGCCTTTGGTATCGGAACTTCGGAAGTTGAACACGTATTATCTACTCAAACGTTATGGCAAACAAAGCCGCCAACAATGGAAATCCGTGTGAATGGCAAATTGGGTGTCGGTGTCTCAGCGAAAGACATCATTTTGGCGATTATCGCCAAATGGGGGATTGGTGTAGGTACCGGTCACATAGTTGAATATACGGGCGAGGCAATACGCAGTCTGACAATGGAAGAACGAATGACTATCTGCAATATGTCAATTGAAGCAGGGGCAAAAGCAGGACTGATATCGCCAGATCAAACAACTGTGGATTTCATTCGAGGCCGCCGTTTCGCTCCAAAAAGCGAAAACTTTGAAACAGCAGCCAATTACTGGCTAAGTTTGGCTTCGGATGAAGGTTGTTCATATGATGTGGTGCTGGAAATCGATGCATCGGAAATTGAACCGATTGTTACTTGGGGAACAAACCCTTCAATGGGTTCTGGTGTTTCGAAAACTGTTCCATCAGCGGCAGATTTTGAATCGGAATCAGATAAAGCTGCACTGCAAAAAGCACTCTCTTATATGGGATTAAAAGAAGGGCAACCTATTTCTTCTATTGAGATACAACATGTATTTATCGGTTCGTGCACAAACTCTCGCCTATCGGACTTGCGTACGGCTGCAAGTATAATAGAAGGAAAAAAAGTGGCTCCGGGTGTGAAAGCGATCGTGGTACCTGGCTCTTACTCAACAAAAGCAGCAGCTGAAAAAGAAGGGCTGGACAAAATATTCTTGGAAGCCGGCTTTGAATGGCGTGAATCAGGTTGTTCCGCATGCCTTGGAATGAACGAAGATATAGTTCCTTCAGGGGAACGTTGTGCTTCTACATCCAATCGTAACTTCGAAGGTCGCCAAGGTGCTGGGGCACGTACACATTTAGTTAGTCCTGCTATGGCGGCAGCCGCCGCTATCGAAGGTCACTTTGTCGACGTACGCAATTATGCAACTCAAGAAGTTTAAGAGGGTAGGAGTGAGGATAAATGGAACCTATTAATATTGTGAATAGTATTATTACACCGTTAGATCGAAAAAATGTCGATACAGACCAAATTATTTCGAAAGAATTTTTAAAACGAATCGAACGTACCGGTTTTGGTCGTTATTTATTCCATCATTGGCGATTTGATGAAGATGGCAAACCGAATGCAGATTTCGTTTTAAACAAACCAGAATATAAAGGTTCACAAATACTTGTTGCGCAAGATAACTTTGGTTGCGGTTCATCGAGGGAGCATGCGCCGTGGGCTATTTTGGACTACGGATTCCGGGTGGTAATAGCGCCAAGTTTTGCGGATATTTTCCATAATAATTGTTTCAAGAATGGAATTTTACCTATCAAGTTATCAGAAACCGAGTGTGATGAACTTCTGGCAAAAGGACTACAAACTCCTTATAATGTGGAAGTCGACTTGGAGTCCCAAACTGTAACGGCATCAGATGGGAAAGTTTATCGTTTTAACATCGATCCTTACTACAAACAAATGCTTCTAAATGGCTGGGATGAGATTTCACTTACTTTCCAATATGAGTATCAGATTAAAGCGTATGAAGAAAAACGGATTGTATTTCAATAAATTAGAGTGTAGACAAAGTTGGTATTCCACTTTGTCTACACGTTTTTTTAGGTTATTCTCCTAAATGTATGATTACCCAGATTGTTTTGGAGATGCTAGGCAGGAAAGGAGGTCAGTCGAGTGAAAACCCGAATAGAATAAAACACACGGGACGTACGAGACAATCAACCAATATGAAAGCGTATTCAACAGTTTGAAGTCGCTTCACACTATCTAAAGGGAAGTGGCTTTAGTTTAGAATCGAATCGCAGTTGGGTTCGATAATTGCTTTTGTTTTTCTATATCTTCCCGATAATGATTGATCAACTCTTTTTTGGCCAGCATTTCCGCATTTTTCTCAGAGGTTGGTTTAATGTATTTTCTCTCATTTTCCAATTCAGGATAAACGTCCTTAATGATGGAGGAAGGAAGCAAAAGTAAAGTGATCATTACCAATAATACACTGCACACTATTAGAATGATTTCTGCCGGAACAAAATCATAAAGTATGCCGAATATCAAGGAACCAATAGGCATTAGTCCCATGGCCATCATTTCAAGGATACCAAACACTCTTCCGCGATAGTGTTCATCAACCTCTTTTTGCATCATGATTCCGATAGGGGTATTTGTCAAAACAGTGAAACTACCGAATAAGAACATTACCGCTAAAAAGTAGACAAATAGCAAGGTTTCTGGGAAATGGAACATAAGCGGGATGGCAATCGTTCCAACAAGCATTGATAGCCCCAAAACTGCACGTTTGGAAAATAGTAACGGGTACTTAACGTTTGATCTTGCAGCGAAGTAGACTGAAATAAGCAGCATGCCGATTGCTCCTGAGGCCTCAATAATTCCTATGAAAGAATACTCCATACTTAAAACTTCCACCAATATAAAATTCGTTCCAACACTTACAGAAGTGAAAAATAAATTCAGCCACAGAACTACCATGAGCAGGCGGGAAATGACTGGTTTAGTTTTTAAGTATCGAACCCCCTCCTTAAAGCTATTGAGCATGGACTCTTCATCTTTATTTTCACTCCGCTCTTTTGAATACAAGTTGAAATTCATGGTCGATTCCAATAAAAATGCGATCAAATACGAAATGATGTTGATAATTAAAAACATTTCCATGGACACGAATCCAAACAGCATCCCGCCTACAATGGGACCCCCGATTCCCGAAACAGACAGGGACATTTGATTGAATGACATCGCTTTTTGGAGTCTTTCCTGATCGACTAAGTTAGAGATTGAAGCAGAAAAGGCGATTGATGAAAAAGTGCTGCTAATTGTATAAAATACCGTGGTTACATAAATAGCAGCAATTGATAACTCGAAAATGAGACTGTATGCCAATAGCCCTGTAACTGATAAAACAACTCCACCCTGACCAATTAATACCACTAGTTTTCTTGGGAGACGATCGGTTAATATCCCGGCAACTGGTGATAAAATGACGCGGGGGATTATTGAAAAAACCAAGTTTGCTGCAAAGCTCAAAGCAGAGCCGGTGATTGATAAGATAAACATGCTCATTCCAAACGAATAGACATTGGCGCCTAGTGAAGAAATCATTTTACTTACTAAAAAAGTATATAAATGATAGGTAGCGCGCCTTTGTTTCATACCTTCAGCCATTTGACCATCCTTTCGCATTATGTTTAATTTAATTAAACTCATCATATTCCTTACTTTGGAAAAAATCAACCGGTAAGTTTAATTTAATTTAACTTATTTGATAAATATAGATAATTAGGTTATTATTTGTTTAATTAAACTGAAAAAATGCCGAATATTCAGATTTTTTAATAGGGGGAAGGCTACTTGAATTCACTTGGAGAACGAATTAAACAACTAAGAAAGCAAAAGAGGATGACCTTAGAAGAGCTTGCCGGTAATCGTTTAACTAAAGGGATGTTAAGCTTGATAGAAAATGGGAAAGCCCAACCCTCCATGGAAAGTTTAAGATATATAGCAGAGAGGGTGGGAGTGGAAATGGCCACCTTGCTTGATGAGGGGAATGTAGAAGAACTTCGTGAACTGCTTTTAGAAATTGAAACATTGTATAAGTCAACCTATTTTCCATATTCCGAAGAAGAGAAGGAAAAATTTGAAGCAATTTATGAAAAACTTTCTGCGAAAAAAGATGAGTTGCAAGGGAAGAAATATGAAGAAGTCAGGTTACTTGAATACTATATAAGGTTATCTGCTCATTTAAAATATGAGCAAGAGGATGTGACAATGTTCGATATCATAAATCATTATGAAAAAATACACGCTTATAGCCGAATTATCGATTGTTATAGTTTCTTGGCAGGCGATGCCTTTTACCGGAATGACTATAAAATCGCCTTGCAATTCATTCTTGATGCCGAACAGAGAATTCAGCCTTATAAACATTTAATCGACCATATTGCATTATTGGATATGCATTATATATTAACCGTTCTCTATGCAGCCATTGATAACACTACAAAGACTCAGGAACATCTTGATCTCGCCCTGGAAATCGCCCATAAAAATAAAATTTATTATCGTTTGGATGATTTTTATCGTTTTACATTTATCCAGGCAATTGGACGAGGGGATAAAGAAAAGAGCGATTATTATTTAACAAAGTTAAAACAGCATGCAGATTTTACGGAAGACAAGCTATCTATAGCCGGCCTAGCATTTGCCTTCGCTCATTATACGAATCTTATCGAGAAAGACTATGCGAAAGTGCCAAGTTTTAGAAAGTATATAAGCTCAGAAGGAATGGAAAAAGAAGCATTTGACGACCATATATTATATAGAATGGAGGAAACCTACGCTTATTGGGCGCTTGGCGACTTTAAAAAGGCTCTTGATGCAAGCGAGGGCGTCGCGATTCCTGATTATGTACATCATCCGGTCGATCTTTCCATCATGCTAAGATGTTTTGCTGTACGTGCTTTATGTTTCCATGGACTTGGTGAGAAGGAAGCAGCAAAAACGGAAGTTTTATATGCTTATCATGGTGTTGCCGAATTTCCAAACTCAATTTATAAGTCGTTCATCCAAGAGGCTTATGAAAAAATACAATATGGAAAAAAGGTTAAGTAGGGAGGCTCCGCCTCTACTTAACCCTTTTTTATGCTTACTATTTTACTGAACCGCTCACAAATTCAGCATCGTTATAGTACATATTTTTAACCAAGACATTAGGTCCCAAGCATTTCACTGCAGGGCAATGGCAATTTAGTGATTTTGCTAAATCGGTAGCTAACCATTTATTAAAAACTTCCGTCAAGGAATCGGTTTGGATATTGCCAAGTGCGGGTGTATCGCCGAAATCTGTAACAATGACATCACCGGAAAAGATATTCACGTTAAGTCGCGAACGACCATCCGGATCATTGCGCAATGTGACATTTTTTGCTTCACGTAGGCGTTTTAATAATGCTTGATCCTCCGCATGTGGGCTGCAAGGATAAAGGGGTAGCGTACCAAATAACATCCAAGTGTCTTCGTCACGGATGTCCAGTAAGTGATTGATTGCACCGCGTGTTTCTTCCAAGGAAAGTGAAGTGAGACTTGATGCAAAATCGGAAGGGTACATCGGATGCACTTCGTGTCTTGCGCACTTCATCTCATGGACAATCTGGTGGTGTATATGTTCAATAAAAGGGATCGTTTTTTTATTTAACATCGTTTCAGCCGAAACCATTACGCCTTGTTCTGACAGCATGCGGGAGTTTTCGATCATTCGATTGAAAAGGGCGGCTCTTTGGTCGAACGATGGTTTTCTTTCCATCATGGCGAATCCAGTTTCGACAAATTCCTCCATCGTCCCCCAGTTATGGGAAATATGAAGGACATCAAGGTATGGTGCGATCTCCAAATATCTTTCACCGTCAATTGTTAAGTTTGAGTTCATCTGCGTTCTTACGCCGCGTTCATGTGCATATTGCAGAAGTGGCTTCACATAATTTGCGACCGATTTTTTGCTCAACATCGGTTCGCCCCCGGTAATACTTAGGGTTCTTAAATTCGGAATCTCATCTAATCGTTTCAGGACCAGCTCTATTGGCAGTGCGGAGGGATCCTTTGTTTGCAAAGTGTAGCCTACTGCACAGTGTGCGCATCTCATATTACATAAATTGGTTGTTGTAAACTCAATATTTGAAAGTGTCAATTTCCCGTATTGTTCTACATCTAAATAAGCTTCCCATGGATCGAACTTAGGAGTAATCTTTTCCAATGTTTTCATAGTTTATGATCTTCCTTTCCAAAACTACATTTTCTCACAACAGGACCTTTTAGAAAACTAATTTTGCCTCATAAAGAAGATTTAACTGTTTACGCGAGAATCTATACTGCTTTCCAGCTACAGATTAAGCGTCTAATTGCTTGATGAAACTATGATTTTCACTATAATAGACATCTCCATAAATATTTTCGATGACGGTTTTACTTATTTCAATCTTGGAAAAGTTAACTGCCTGCACATTAAAACGGGATCTATTGTTTCGGATGACACTATCCGATACATAAACGGAAGATTGGTTTTGTGCAAAAATATCGGAAAGGGAGCCATCCGTAATTTGCACACTTTTTAGTTCAACCGTCGATTCAAAATCTATCCATAATTGGTGTTGATCGTGTTTTGAAATAAAGCAATCCGTAACAAATACTTCGCTATGATTTTGGATATACAAAGCATTTCGGTTGCCATCAAATAATTCACTGTTTTTCAAAATGACAGAACTATCATTTATTACCATCTGGGAAAGTTCATGGTTGAAAATTTGGCTATCAAATAAATATAGGCTTGAATTTCGCAAAACCTTTACCCCATATGATTTCCCATTATAGATTTGGCAATTTTCAAAGCGGGCATTTGACAAATCACAAATTTCAATCTGCACGTTTTGACTATCATAAAATTGGCAATCGATCGCTGTAAGTTCGCACTCATTCACGATAAATAAACTTTTTCCATTATAGAGCTCGCTTTGGATAATGTAAATTTCCACATTTGACTTACAAGCAATATGCGGCATTTCGTTATCGAATATTTGACACATATCCACCTCAACTTTTGAATGGGACATGGCCAGTATTCCATTTCCTGCATTTTGGGATAAAATCGATTTGAAAACAGATAGCTCCGATTTGAATAATGTAATGGCAGAATTAGCGTTATGTGTGATTTCACAATCTACAATTGAACAATTGGCGCTATCTTCGACACAAATCCCGACATGATAGCCGCCTGTAACTGCACAATTTTTAATTGAACAAATCGATTTATCCGCTATAGAAACTTGGGAGGATCGATGCCCCTTAATTGTAGTCTCATATATATTGACAATCGATTGGTCTCCGATCTGAACACCGATATTCTCCCCATTATGAATATGGCAATATTCAATATTTAACTTTGAGTCTTTTGTCACCACAATATTGGACTTTTTACTTTGAGCAATTTCACAATAAAAAATTTGGGCTTCTGCCTTTTGAGTAATCGAGATACCCGCATCTTTCCCTTGTTGAATCGAACAATAGCGTGCTGTCAGCACCCCTCTTTGTACGCAAATTTGCGTTTGTGTGTTGTATTGAAGAACGGTGGATTGAATTGAGGCATCTCCTTCGTGATAAACATGAATACCCATTCCATCCCCGTGTTCAATAACACTTTCATGGTCGATGAACCGTGAATCCTCCACAACAATTTGGGCACTTGTATGGTGATGGAAATGGCCGTTCCTGGATTGCAAAAAGGACCCATTTTTTATGCATAAGGCATGCTTGGCATAGGAAAATTCACATTTTTCTATACATACTTGGGATGATTCCGCTAAAATTTGAACTTTGCCATTATGATGGAATGCGCAGTTTTCAAAAGTTGCCTTACTATTATTGATGATGGAAATTGCCATATCTTTTGCATATTCGAAAGTACAGTGATAAGCATTTATTTTTCCTCCGTCAACCGTGGCATGAGTATCACTTTTCCCACCTTTAAAATGGCAATTTTGAAGCACAACATCTCCTTCAATATACATTTGGGCGGTTGGGGAGATAGTCAAGTTTTGCAATGTAACCGATACATTTTTGGGGATGATGATTAGACCTTCGATAATTGTCTCATCATGCATATCGCCGGCAAGTACCATATTTTTATTGAAATGAATAGATTCTCTATATTGCCCAGGTTTTAGTTGGATAAAATTCCCTGTCTTTGAGTGTTGGATGCTCTTCTGGATTGTTTTTACTTTTTTAAATACCCTTGAGATGAAACGATAGATCGACATAAGGGGTGCCTCCTCCATTAAAAAATCAATACTTCTATTCTCACTTAAAATTCGGAATCTTAATCGCTTATTTACAAATCTTTCTAAAAGAGTGGAAATTATTTTACTTTTTGCTAAAAGCAAAAGAGAAGGTTACAATTAACTTTATTTACACACTAGGAGGATTACACCTTTGAAAGCTACATTCAACGAACTATTGACTATGAATGAAACCGAAAGACAAGCATACATGAATGAAAACGGGGAGCAATTAATCGAAACGATGATTGCCCATATCGGCCATCCCGAAGATGAACTTCGTGATAAACTGATTTACCGATTATTTATCGAATTATTGGCTGCCCAACTTTTTACCCGCAAGCAGATGGCCCAAATTGCCAGCACGCTAAAAGGCGATCACTACCTATTTTGTTCCATCGGTGAGCGTGAGACCGATACTGTATTTACACGTTCATTTTCAGCACTTTGGCTAAGCGACCTAATTAATGCAGACGGTCAACTTCGATTCCTGAGTGAGCAAGAAGCAACCAGCATTTTAGATGCTGCCTCCATTTATTTAACAAAAGAAAAAGATGTGCGTGGATTTGTTGGCGAGAAAGGCTGGGCTCATAGTATTGCACATGGTGCGGATCTATCAAGCGCAATTATCGCCCATCCTTTATTCAGTGTTCGGCTTGCTCCTGTCATTTTGCAAGGCATCAAGGATGGTTTCTGGAAAGGAACGGTTTATGTTGACGATGAAGAAGAACGGTTAGTAACAATTGTAGAAAAGTTGATTGCGAAAGATTTCCCGGAAGAAGTATTAATTGAATGGGTGGAACAAACATTTGATAAATTGCAATTTTATTTAATGGAAGTAGGTTATACTCCTCAGTATTTTGCAGCCCGAACAAATACTCTTCATTTTATGAAAACTTTATACTTCACATTAAAGTTTTCTCAAAAATCACCGCAATTAATGGGGATTGTTTCGTTATTCGTTGCAAAATGGATGAAACAATAATAAATTGTAACTTGAGGTGATCCTATGAGGAAGCGTATTATACGAATTCTGGTTTTTCCATTTATCCTCATTTGCTTAGGTGTGGGATACAATCTATTTTTAGTTCACTTTTCAGGTGAAGGAAAAGCGACGCCTGAGGAGGCACTTCCGCAGGATGCAAGATATGAATGGATCGAAGGGCCAAAAAGCGAGAAAGAGCACAGGTATTTCTTCCTTTCGAGCGGCAATCAATTTGGAACTGAGGTTGTTGAGAGGAATTTCAAAGGTTGGAGTTCGAGCAATGGCACATCCACTAAGTTACCCAAATCTTTGGAAGAAAACGAAATAGCTGGCGCTTACTCCGATGGCAAAATCTTGTTCGGGCTATTTAAACCGAATGGGGAAGTAAAGGTCACGGTGAACAATGATTCTACCAAACGCATTGACCTAAGCTCTATTTCAGCAGAATTCAAAAGGACTTATCCTATTGCAGGGTATGAAATTTGGTACATCGATTTAGCAGATTTGAATGATCAAAAAAACTATTTAATAAAAGTATTGGATGAAAATGAAACTGTAATAAATGAGTTATCAATCTAATAATAATTGTCCACAATTTAAATGTTACATATAATGATGAATTAAAATATTCACTTTGCTATTTTACAATAGTAAGTTATAATACTCTTCGCATAGTAAATGGCTAGGTCATAAAAATAACTTATCACAAAAGATAATATTAATGTAATTTA
This sequence comes from Ureibacillus sinduriensis BLB-1 = JCM 15800, assembly GCF_000772955.1. Lineage (GTDB taxonomy): Bacteria > Bacillota > Bacilli > Bacillales_A > Planococcaceae > Ureibacillus > Ureibacillus sinduriensis. The sequence goes on from NZ_JPVO01000053.1 coordinate 121,422, forward strand.
CTTATGTATATAAATCGTTTATGATGATTTATGGAGAAAGCTTTGCAAGCATTTCAATTAATTAATAGGGGGAGTACAATAATGGCAAGTAACTTACACAACAGCCGTTCTTCATTTGATGTTAATGGTAAAACATATAACTTCTACCGTTTATCTGCACTTGAAGAAGCTGGCGTAGCAAACGTATCACGCCTACCTTACTCAATTAAAGTTTTATTAGAATCTGTATTACGTCAATTTGATGATTATGTAATTAAAGAAGAACACGTAAACAATTTAGCGAAATTTGGTGCTGGTGCTGATGTTGATGGTGAAGTACCATTCAAGCCATCACGTGTAGTATTACAAGATTTCACTGGTGTTCCAGTAGTAGTTGACTTAGCGTCTTTACGTTCGGCTATGAAAGAATTGGGCGGAAATCCAGACAAAATCAACCCAGCAATTCCAGTTGACCTTGTAATTGACCACTCAGTACAAGTAGACAAATATGGTAATGCTTCTGCATTACAAGCTAACATGGATCTTGAGTTCGAACGTAACGCAGAACGTTACAACTTCTTAAAATGGGCTCAAACTGCATACGATAACTTCCGTGCTGTTCCTCCAGCAACGGGTATCGTACACCAAGTAAACTTGGAATATTTAGCGCCAGTTGTTCACGTAAAACAGAACGAAGATGGCACTTTTGAAACTTTCCCTGACTCAGTAGTAGGTACTGACTCACATACAACAATGATTAACGGTATCGGCGTTCTTGGATGGGGCGTTGGTGGTATCGAAGCAGAAGCTGGTATGTTAGGTCAAGCTTCATACTTCCCAATTCCGGAAGTAATCGGGGTTAAATTAACTGGTGATCTTCCAAACGGTGCAACTGCAATGGACTTAGCATTAAAAGTAACTCAAGTTTTACGTCAACGCGGTGTTGTAGGTAAATTCGTTGAGTTCTTCGGTCCTGGTGTATCGAAATTACCATTAGCTGACCGTGCAACAATTTCAAACATGGCTCCTGAATATGGTGCAACATGCGGTTACTTCGCTATTGACGAAGAATCTTTAAATTACATGCGTTTAACTGGACGTGAAGAAGAACACATCGCAGTAGTTGAAGCTTACTTAAAAGCAAACAACATGTTCTTCGATCCAACATTAGAGCCTGTTTACACTGATGTATTAGAAATTAAATTAGAGGACATCCAACCAAACCTTTCTGGTCCGAAACGTCCACAAGATTTAATTCCTCTTACTGAAATGAAAGCTCGTTACCATGAAGCAGTAACTGCTCCAATGGGCGTACAAGGCTTTGGTTTAACAGAAGATGAATTCGCTAAAAAAGCCACAATTAAATTTGCAGATGGCGATGTGGAAATGCCAACAGGTGCTGTAGCAATCGCTGCAATCACTTCTTGTACAAACACATCTAACCCATACGTTCTTTTAGCTGCTGGTTTAGTTGCGAAAAAAGCGGTTGAAAAAGGTATCCAACCACCTTCATGGGTTAAAACTTCTTTAGCACCAGGTTCTAAAGTAGTAACTGGTTACTTGGAAGAGTCAGGTTTACAATCTTACCTTGACCAAATCGGTTTCAACACTGTAGGTTACGGTTGTACAACATGTATCGGTAACTCAGGTCCATTATTACCTGAAATCGAAGAAGCTATCAAAGACAATGACTTATTCGTAACGTCAGTACTTTCTGGTAACCGTAACTTCGAAGGCCGTGTACATCCGCTTGTAAAAGCTAACTACTTAGCATCACCACCACTTGTTGTTGCTTATGCATTAGCTGGTACTGTAGATATCGACCTACAAAAAGATTCTTTAGGTAAAGACAAAGATGGTAACGATGTATTCTTCGCTGACATCTGGCCTTCAACTGAAGAAGTAAACGCTGTACTAAACAAAGTTGTAACTCGTGAATTATTCCAAAAAGAATATGAAACAGTGTTCACAGCGAACGAAAAATGGAATGCAATTGAAACATCAACTGAGTCTCTATACACATTTGATGAAAAATCAACTTACATCCAAAACCCACCATTCTTCCAAGGATTATCTAAAACTCCAGAACCAATCAAAGGTCTTGATGGTTTACGTGTAATCGCGAAGTTCGGTGATTCAATCACAACTGACCACATTTCACCAGCTGGTGCAATTGGTAAAGATACACCTGCAGGTAAATACCTACAAGAAAATGGTGTAGCAATCCGTGACTTCAACTCTTACGGAAGCCGTCGTGGTAACCACGAAGTTATGATGCGCGGTACATTCGCTAACATCCGTATCCGTAACCAAGTTGCTCCTGGTACAGAAGGTGGATTCACTACTTACTGGCCAACTGGTGAAGTTGAATACATTTACGATGCTTGTATGAAATACCAAGAAAACGGCACTGGCTTAGTAGTACTTGCTGGTAACGATTATGGTATGGGATCTTCTCGTGACTGGGCTGCTAAAGGTACATTCTTATTGGGTGTCAAAACAGTTATCGCTCAAAGTTACGAACGTATCCACCGTTCGAACCTTGTAATGATGGGTGTATTACCACTTCAATACTTACCAGGTGAAAGCGCTGATACATTAGGATTAACGGGTAAAGAAGAAATCTCAGTAAATCTTACTGACGATGTAAAACCACGTGATATCTTAACTGTAACTGCAAAAGCTGAAGACGGAACTGTGAAAACATTCCAAGCTCTTGCTCGTTTCGATTCAGAAGTAGAAGTAGACTACTACCGTCATGGTGGTATCCTTCAAATGGTTCTTCGCGCAAAAGCAGCTGAATAATATAAAAAAAACTGATAAGTTCAATTTGAACTTATCGGTTTTTTTGCGCTATATTAAGAAGAATCAAACAGAATTTCCAAATATAACCTCTATTTTCGGAATTTTATAATAAGTAACACCAATTTTTTGAAAATTTATAGATTTTTAGATTTATATCGTATAAAATATAATAAAATTATAACAATACATAATTTTAAAATTATTTTCTCGGAGGTTTTATTTGAATGACATTTTCTAAAAGCAGCAAGATCTTCATCGCATCCGCAACAACCGCGGCTCTGGCATCTTCCGTTTTAGTTATCACGCCTGAACAAACACAGGCAGCAAGTTCATTTAAGGACGTTTCTACGTCAGATACTCATTATGAATCTATTTTAAAATTATCGGAACTAGGCATTGTTAACGGTTTCAAAGATGGTACATATAAACCAAAAGCGGATGTTACTCGCGGACAGGTAGCGCAACTATTGGCCAAGATTCTAAAACTGGATACAGAAAACCAAAAAGATCCCGGTTTTACTGATGTCTCAAAATCCAATGGTTATTATGGTGCGATTGCTGCATTGAAAGAAGCGAAAATTATCGAAGGTTATGAAGATAAAACCTTCAAAGCAAATGAAAAGATTTCTCGCGCACATTTAGCAAAAATGATCTCTACTGCCTTAAAAATCTACCCCAAAAATAAAGAAGCATTACCATTTACAGATGTGAAATTGTTCAACGATGAAATTAAAGCACTATATGATTTCGGAATAACACTTGGCACATCAAAAACAACATTTGCCCCGAATAAAAATGTTACGCGTGGTGAAGTAGCATCTTTCCTTTATCGTGCTCTAAATGTATATGACTCTACATTCTCTCTATCAATTATGCATAGCAACGATACACATAGTGCGGTTGAGATGGCACCAAAACGTGCTGCAGCGGTAAAAGAACAACGCGCTAAAAATCCTGATGCACTATTGCTAGATGCAGGCGATGCAAACACTGGAACACTTTACTACAATGAATTTAAAGGACAAGCAGATGTTGCATTCATGAATTATATGCAATATGATGCCATGACATTTGGGAATCACGAATTTGATGCAGGTTCAACACCGGAAGGCCACCAAGCTTTAGTGGACTTTATCAATTCGGCTGATTTCCCATTAGTAAATGTAAATATTGACTTTTCGGCTGATGCGAAATTTACAGGTTTATTTACCGATTTGATCACCAGCGAACCTGAAAATGGAAAAATATACAACGGCATTGTGAAAGAAGTGAATGGTGAGAAAGTTGGTATCTTTGGATTAACAACTGCTGAAACTGCTGATATTTCTTCACCAGGTAGTATTGCTTTCCAGAACTATATAGAAGAGGCTAATAAAGCTGTTAAAGCATTTGAAGATCTTGGAGTGGACAAAATTATTGCGCTATCTCATTTAGGTTTTGATGATAACCCTACTGTAGATAACGATGTCGTTTTAGCAGAAACTGTTAAGGGCATTGACGTTATTGTTGGTGGCCACTCACATACAACATTAAACGAGCCATATGTAGTAAACACGAACACAACAGGTGAAGCAAAAAACACAACGTTAATCGTACAAGCTGCCAATGCGAGCAACTATTTAGGTACACTCGACGTAACATTTGACACGGATGGGGCAGTTGTAGCATATAAAGGGGAATTATTGGACCTTGGCAAATATAATTATGATCCAGGGGCACTTAAACTTTTACAACCATATAAAACACGTGTTGATGAAGTGGGGAGCACAGAAATCAAAGCTTCAACAACTGAAGCACTTGTTAGTCCACGTGTTTCCGATGAAGGGAATACAAAACAGTTAAGTGTTCGCAAAAATGAAACAGCTCTAGGCAACTTAATCACTGATGGAATGGTTGAGAAAGCGAGAAGCTTTACGAAAAAAGATATCATCATGGCAGTTCAAAACGGTGGGGGAATCCGTGCTGCGATTAATGCTGGACCTATTACGGTTGCAGAGGTAATAACAGTGCTACCATTCGCAAACACACTTGCTGTAATGGATGTAACAGGTGCGGAGTTAAAAGCGGCATTTGAAACTAGTATTGGTGTATATCCTAAAGAGGACGGTGGATTTTTACACGTATCAAAAGGTGTGAAAATTCAATTTGACTCATCTAAACCTGCTGGTGAGCGTGTTGTAAGCATTTCCTACACAAACGCGGAAGGTAAAGAGGTAGCACTTGAAAGTAATACAACTTACACGATAGCTACTAATGCATTTACTGCCAAAGGTGGAGACGGGTATGATATGTTCGCCAAAGCTTATGCGGAAGGCAGAGTAACAGACTTGGGCTTGTCGGATTGGGAAAACTTCAAAGAGCATCTGGAATCAATCGGTACGATCACACCGACAATTGAAGGCCGTATTGTAGACGTAGCAAAATAATACTTTTTTCAAAAGACTGGATTTGCAGTAACTTGTAAATCCAGTCTTTAATCGTTATGATGATGATATATCTTGCATATTCTTTCTAAAGTTTACATTCTATTAAAATTTTAGTTGAAATATATACATACTGTTAATAAAATAAATACAGATGCTTTATTCCAAAAAAAACAGGAGGAATTATGGATAATAGATATAGTATCTTGGCGAAGTTTCGAGAAGGGCAGTATTTCTACTTAAACTTCAATAATCCTAAAATCTTAGATTGTTTAGAACAAGTTCCTCCACCACAAGGATTATTGGCACTGGCAGAGTGGCCTATATACAAACATGCAGAGATTGAATTTTTTGTTGAACTAATCAATGGGAACATTAGTTATTACCACTTGAAGGATCGCCGGACAAAGGTGATGAAAACGATCAAACTCGATCAAACCGAGTTAGATAATAACTAATTACTAATTGAAGAAATAAGAATTAAACTGGAATTGACCAAGACCAAAATAGAAGGTATCACGAATGTGATACCTTCTCAGAGTGTAGACAAAGTCGATCTTCGACTTTGTCTACACGTTTTTTTAGGCTATTTCCTTCAAATTACCCAGACTGTCTTGAAAACGCTTGGCAGACAAGGCGGGCAGTCGAGTGAAGAGATGAATAGAACAAAACGTTCATGAGGGGACGAACGAGACAACCAACGCAGGATGAAAGCGTTTGTCAACAGTCTGAAAAGGTATCACGAATGTGATACCTTTTTTTGCCGTTTTTTACCATTCAATTTTAGCGATGATACCTTCATCCTCATGAAGATCCAGCAGGATTCTAGCTGAAATGGAATCCCGATTTAATTTCTCGTCAAGATACAGTCGAATAGCTGTAATAAAATTTACCGTATTATAAAACTCAACTTGACCGTGAAGGTAGGCTTCCGCGCTGTAACCAGACGCATCATCATACATCAATTCCACTTCAACTTCAGTCGGCTGCACTTGCTTAAATTTTGCATGGAAATAACATATTGCGTTAATGACTTCTTGCTCAGATAATGTCATCTTTTCCACTGGTCAGTTACCTCTTTGTTTTTCTTTCTTTTCATCATTTGGAATATTTTCATACAAATGAAAACAATGAAGATTATGGCTGCTGCATTAATGGCGAACCCTAGAATATTTCCGATGAGGCCCATATCTGAGAACAAACTACCAAATAGTAACCCGGCAAGTCCACCGATAAACAATCCTCTCATTAGACCACCGCTTGAAAATCCTCCTTTGGTCGTTGTTGTTTTTGTTGATTTATTTGTTGCCGTAGATTTGTTAACAGTCGATCCGGAATCATTATTGCGAATATTATTATTCGTTGTTCCTTGATTTGTGTTATAGCTTTTCTTACCAGATTTGTACGATTTTGCTTCAGCAGTTTGTATGTGGTCGAAAAAAGGAATAACTGTGCCTACACTTGAGAACGCTAAAGCGAAGGCAAATAAGATTATAGCAAGTTTTTTTATCAATATAAATCCTCCTCTGTCAATTAAATTACACTTTTGATTGTGTGATAGTTTTGTGTGCTACTTTATAATTATATCAAAATATAAATTAATTAAAAAATATTTACTATAGACCTTTAATCCCTAATCATATTATGGTGTTCTGTTTAGCTTCTATGATGGGGAATTTGTAGTTAATCTTCCATTTTGCTAAATGAGAAAGTATGATAGAAAAGGAAAATAAATCTAAGTTCTCGAAATGGTGAAAGGAATGAAAAAAATGAGAGATGCACGTTTTAAAATTGCAAATCGGGAAGCCTTGATAGGTGTCGTACTTGTAATTATTAATTTCGCTATCTGGTTCGGCTTTGCATACGGACTCGGTTCTGGGGATCCTACCGAATATACCATGATTTTAGGATTTCCTGCCTGGTTCTTCTATAGTTGTATTGCAGGAACGATTTTTATGATTATCCTGATTTGGGTGGCGATAAAAGTCTTCTTCAAGGATGTACCATTCACCGATGAGGAGGAAGACATATGATTCATTGGCAAGTTATTTTTCCACTAATTATCTTCCTCATCATTATCTTTGCCATTGGTTTTTGGGCAAATAAACAAGTGAGAAATTCGGAATCCTTTTTGCAAGAGTATTTTTTAGGCGGCCGGGAAATGGGCGGTTTTCTACTAGCAATGACAATGATGGCCACTTATGGTAGTGCATCCAGTTTTATAGGGGGACCAGGAGTTTCTTACAATTTAGGACTCGGATGGGTTCTGCTCGCCATGGCTCAATTACCGGCTGGTTATTTTGTCCTGATGATTTTAGGCAAAAAATTTGCTATTATTTCGCGGCGCTATCAGGCCATTACTTTAATCGATTTTTTGAAAAAGCGATATAACAGTAATATTGTCGTTATCATTTCCGCGTTTAGTATTATCGTTTTCCTATTTGCTTCCATGACGGCACAGTGGGTTGGGGGAGCGCGCCTAATTGAATCATTAACAGGTTTAAATTACACGGTGGCTTTATTGATTTTTGCTGTAACAGTCCTGGTATATGTTATTATTGGTGGATTCCGCGCTGTGGCACTTACGGATGCCTTGCAAGGGACAATTATGATTATTGGTACTGTCGTGCTATTGATTGGAACCATCATAGCGGGTGGGGGGATAAATCATATTATGGATGCCCTTTTAAATGAGAACCCTCAAATGTTATCGCCGTTCGGTTCCGATGGCTCTCTTACCCCTCTATATGTATCCACTTTCTGGATTTTGATTGGGCTAGGGGTAATTGGACTGCCTCAAATTGCAGTTCGCGCAATGAGCTATAAGGATTCAAAAAGCTTGCACCGAGCAATTCTTATCGGAACGATAGGGATAGGGACTATTATGTTTGGAATGCATTTAATTGGCGTTTTGGCTCGCCCTGTAACGCCAGGAATTGAAATAGCAGATAAAGTAATGCCAACGCTAACCCTGGAAGTTTTGCCACCGGTTCTTGCCGGCATTGTGCTTGCGGCTCCAATGGCTGCGATTATGTCGACCGTGAATGCTCTATTAATGCTTGTCAGTTCAACAGTCGTAAAAGATGTTTACCTGAATTTCATTAACCCGAAGGCGACTGATTCACAAATTAAAGCAAGAAGCTTCTGGGTGACAACGATTATAGGACTAGCTGTCGTTCTTTTATCTTTGAATCCTCCTGAACTGTTAATCATGCTTAACCTTTTTGCGTTTGGTGGGTTAGAATCTGCCTTCTTATGGGCAGTAGTATTTGGGCTTTACTGGAAAAAAGCGAATAAATATGGAGCCATTTCTTCGATGATCGTTGGTTTAGTTTTATATATCGCCATCTATCAATTTTCGCCCAATATGTGGGGAATGCACTCAGTAACAATACCAATATTAGCATCTTTGGTAACTTTCGTGGTTATTAGTTTAGTGACCCACTATAAATCAACCTTAAATTAACCAATTTTCAGATAAGATTTTTATATTTTGTTTTCTAGTTCAATATGATAAGGTCTTAAGTAACAAAGATGGGAATTCTATTGAGAGATGATCCATAGTTATCAAAGCAGAAGAGGGGTCGTTTCAAATGACAAAAGATAGCAAAGCACAATATAATGGGTTGATTTTATTGACTGGATATTTACAAAGAGTGTATGTAGCAGAGACGATTTACCGCCGTGTCGGGGAACCCTATGATAGTGAACGCTTTGAGAAGGCGAAAGCACTGCTAGACGAAGCGTATACGATACTGCCAGTATTTGAGGAAACAAAAAAACTGACAGCAGCTCAAAAAATTCAGCTTCAATTAATCGCACAGAGCACGGATAAACTAATGGGGAGTTATTTTAAACAAATGCCTTTATCATTTAACCAAAAGTTGGCCATTGTTGGTTCTTCGTTATATGCGGAACAACATGTCAATTCAGGAATTATTCGTATGGGGGAATTGTTCAATATTGAGGTGAATAAAGACTTCCATCAACGCACTAAATTCTACGAACAACGCATGAAGATGATTGATTACCTGGTCTTTACCTTGCACCATGAACAAGAGCCGGATGAACAGTTCAAAAAACCTGTTGATCCATGGTTTAATGACGTCATGAGAAACAAAGACTTTATTATGGCGGATTTCAAACAGGTTGGCCAGTTATTGGATTTTTAATGAAAAGCAAAAAGCTGATTCGAAGAAGTTCGTTCTTCCAATCAGCTTTTTAATATTATTCGAAAAATACTTTCTCAATATTGTATTTTGCACGAAGTTTATTTATCGCATATGTTTCGTAAATTTCCCGTTCCATCGCATCTTCTACTTCATACACTTCGATTTTATATATTTCGTCACGGTATTTTCTCACTGGAGAAACATTGTCTTCAAAATGCTTTTTAATGCGTTGACGGATTTTGCGGGCTTTCCCTACAAACAATACTTCGTTTGCTTTGTTATAAAATAGGAAAAATCCACCTTTCTCACGAGTAATTTTATGGAAATCGATAAACCCGTGGAATGGAGTAATCGGCACTTCACCATCTTTCACTACTTGTTCTCTCTGATAGATTACAACATCTGGTTTTGGTAATTCAATTTTGATCAAAATAGTTCACGTCCTTCATATGAATAGAGTTTTATGCTACCATAAATGCCAATGAATTGCTATAAAGGAAAGGATAATCACTTTTTTTTGTTGTGCTTCTACTATTATTGACAGTAGGAGAGGTTGTTATAAATAGTATACGGGAAAATGTTTAAGCAGACTACTGATTTATATACGAGGCAAGTTCTTTGGACTTAGTTTTAGAAGAGTTTTTTATTGAGGTATCTTTGCCAAATACAAAGATCATTTATGGACGATTATTATCAATTGCTCTTGGATACTCTAATAGAGGTTGAAAATTTTATACCAATTCAGGAGGTAAGTATGAAGGAAAAACTTGGAGTACATGAAAGACTGGAAATCCATGAGTTATTAACTTTCAAAACGCTCTGTCTAACTAAATCCACTGCAATGGCCCCACTTGCACAAGATGAAGAACTAAAACGATTGCTTTCTGAAACTTCGCAAATCGATAGAGAAAGTATTCAAGCATTACAAGGTTATTTACAATAGGAGGCAAGACACATGACAAACAACCAAAATATGGGTGGAATGACCGCAATAACAGATCAAGTGATTGCAACAGATTTACTTCTTGCAGCTAAGTCGGGAATTAAAAATTATGCAGTTGCCTTAACAGAAACAGCAACTCCCGAAGTAAGAGAGACCCTTAAGAATCAGTTGAGTACAGCTATTGAAACACACGGAAGAATTACGGACTATATGATTGCAAAAGGGTACTACTATCCGGGTGATGTATTCCAGCAATTGGATGTTGACTTGAAAGCTGCAGGAACAGCATTAAACCTTCCTCAACAATAATATTAGGCTTACCGTAATGTCTTTTCTATTCTGAATATAATGACACAGCAAATTGTATTTCTAAAACTAAGAGATGAACATTTCTCTTAGTTTTTTTAACTCAAACAAGTACGTAACCGTTTCTTCGGTATATAAATGTCTTGAAGGATTACTTGTTTTTTTAGAAACGGAGGAGGTTGCATGTAATTCGAGTGAAAATACGCTTGGTTCAGCATTAAAGAGCAACATATCGAATAATAAATTGATTCTGTATAAAATATAGCTATTTTGGCAAATATACTCATGTAATCGTTAAAACATATTATTGTTCCGAAGTAGCTCAGTGGTAGAGCAATCGGCTGTTAACCGATTGGTCGTAGGTTCGAGTCCTACCTTCGGAGCCATTTTATTGATTCGCTTAAAGATTCAAAGAGTGCGGTGTTATCCAAAAAGGATAATGCTTTTCTTTACTTTGCAGTTAAAATTTGGGGGCATAAACGCTGTTGAAGAAGTGTTTTTCGCTAAAGTCCAAGCCGATGGCAGCCTATATATCGATGGTAAAGAGGATAAAATGATGAATTGATCAATAATTGCAGTCAATTTGGTTGAAGGTAATCAAATATCGGCTAATTGTGCTTGGTATATCCCCAAATCTTGCGCATACTCATAAAAAAAGAAAGCGATTTGATCAATAACACTGAGTTATATTTGTCCATTCGAATTTATCACATGTGCGAATAGAAATTCTATATTGACTCATAATAAGCTTCGGAGGTGAGATGGACAATGGCACAAAACAATAACAATAGCAACCAACGCAACAACCGTCAAAATAATGATGCAAATAACCGTAACAACCGTGAGGAGTTTGCTGAGGAATTAAACTTTGACCGCAATAACAACAATAACAATAACAACCGCAACAATAACAACCAAAACAACAACAATGAAAACCGCTAAACAGCCTCTCATCAATTAAATTGCAAAAAGCAAGACCCCGGATAATGTTTCTTTATGAAAAGTACATTATTCGGGGTTTTTTAGTTGGTACTAGTTAAGTATGGGAAGAATGAATCGTTACCAGTTAAACAGTACAGTGACAATATGACTCGGCACTTGAAATGAATTCTTTTTCAAGTTTGTACTTTTCAACCCTCAGTAGTCGTTTAAGTCGACGAATAAAATTTCCTTTGCATATACCTATAGGCGAACTGTTGATTCGGAATGGACAAAGTTAGTTAATTCGTTCCTATCACCAACTCTTGAAGCTTCAAGTTAAATTGCCGACACATGGTTGTTAGATAAGTTATAATAAGCATGAGGTGATAAACATGTTTATTAGTGAAAAACAAATAGAGATACGTTATGCAGAGACAGATCAGATGGGTGTGGTGTACCATGCAAATTATTTGGTGTGGATGGAGATCGGACGAACCCAATTAGTAAAAGATGCCGGCTTTAATTACGCCGGGCTTGAAGAGCAAGGATATCTATCACCAGTATTAGATTTGTCCATTCAATATAAAAAGGCAATGCGCTATGGACAGGTTGCCACGGTGAGAACTTGGGTAGAAGCCCATTCAAAATTAAAGACGATTTATGGATACGAAATTTTGCACGAGGATGGTTCGCTTGCAGCGAGTGCTACTTCATTACATACGTTAGTTAAAAAAGATAGTTTCCGACCATTTCCGCTCAGTAAAGTAGATGCTGCGTGGGATGCGAAATATTCGGAGATAGCTCATACAAAAAAGAAAGTCATTGATGCAGAGTAGCATTCGCTAATCTCAGACTGTTTAACAAACGCTTCCTCCTGTGTTGGTTGTCACGTTTGTCCCCTCATGGAAGTTTTGTTCTATTCGGGTCTTCAATCAATTGCCCGCCTTGTCTGCCAAGCGTTTTCAATACAGTCTGGGTAATCTTTCATTGAAGGAAATAGTCTAAAAAAACGTGTAGACAAAGTCGGATTACAACTTTGTCTACACTCCGAGACTAGCATTCGCTAGTCTTTTTATGTTGTCAACTTTCAAACTATTTTTGTCAAGCTACCAAGTAAAAAAGAATCTTGATATAATAAAGTTTATGAGAAAAATTTGAAACAAAAAGGAGGGGTGTTGTCATGGTGCAAAAAATGGAAACAATCGAGACTGTTAAATGCTTCATCGTCTTGACGAATACTGCCCGGGAAGCCATTAAACAACACTTTCAGGATGAGCACTCCTTCTTCAAACTACAAAATCCCTTTGAGGTTTATATTGAAAAGCAATCTGTTGAAGAAACGTCATTATCGTTGACCATTTTCTTTGATAATGAGCGAAATGAAAATTTGAAACAGAAGTTTGGTGACCGTGTCGTCATAATGGATTGTGCCTTCGATTTGAAAAATGGTTTGGTCGCTAAAAGTTTCAGAACCCGCGGGAAGAATACACCCATTGCCACCAATCGCCGGCAAAGAATGCGAATCCGCCTAGTGCCGTCGCGCATAAACGGTCACACGTACCCGAAAGAATTTATTTCAACACTGGCTCAACTTCCGATAGCCCAAGAACGGTTTGACTTTGTCAACAAACGAATTTCCAGCTGGGAAGGGTATTTAAAAGTTCAATATAAAAATGCTTCTATTGACGATATAGATGCAACTTTTAATTCCATTCAATATAGTGCTGATTTTTCAAAAGTTTCTCTTCGCTGTAACGGAATAGATGAAAAGCAATGGAAGCAGCTAAAGGGATTAAGTGCTTATGTGAAAGGTTTCCCAAGAGAGATTGGGGAAGTAGTAAAAGCAAACAAGCAGGAGCGATCAATTCAGATTGAACTGAATCCAAGGGTTGCAAAACTTGCACGCACCAATGATTTTGATTTTACTTCCGAGTATATTACATTCAGCAATGCTTCGACTAAATCACAGTTAAATCGACTGTTAAAAGGCTTCGAACGATTAAAGGAAGGCCTTGCTGCAAACCCAAATCTTGAAAATATTTTATTTGAAGATACGCCTAAAATTAGTGAACGTAAAAATGAAATTGGGCTGGACTTTCATAATAATTTGAATGAATATCAAAGGGCTGCGGTTGCAGGGGCGGTCTCAGCCGATGATTTATATGTGATTCAAGGGCCACCAGGTACAGGAAAAACAACCGTTATTTCCGAAATATGCTATCAGAACGCAAAAGCAGGACTGAAAACATTAATTGCTTCCCAATCAAACTTGGCCGTTGATAATGCATTAAGCCGTCTATTATCCAATAAGGATATCCGGATTCTTCGCTATGGACGTACCGAGAGCATCGAAGAAGAAGGGAAGAAATTCATCGAAGAAAACGTTTCTGAATATTGGAAGGAACAGACTTATGAAGCCATCAAAAAAGAAATTGAAGGCCATAAGACTAAGGAAATCCGGTTGAAAGAAGAAATTTTAAACTGTGAAAACGAAATAGGCGAACTTAAAGAAAAAGAAACCAAATTGCTTGAGGGAATTGAGATTAAGGCAACGGCAAAGGAAAAATTGGCGATTGTTTCTGAAAAAATCTCACAACTTAAAAAGCAAATTGTCCCCCTGAAAAAAGAACGTGAAAAAACAGAAGAAACGCTGGAAAAACTAGTGGAATCAGGCAATAAAATCTCTGTACGAATAAACGAGATCAAACAATCCCTGGAAACGATCGGTACAGCGACGACTATTGACGAAGAGATTCAAAAAGCAAAATCCAATATTGAAAAAAGTCGACGAATGATCGATTATATTCATGTGAAATCTGAGCTTGATAAAATTGAATCACAGTTAGATGAAATCAAGACAGAAAGAAAAACTTTTGAAAACCGCAGTAGCATGATGGATTCTTCAATCCAAGAGGTACAGGCGCTGAAAAAAGTGCATGAAATTGTGTCGTTTATCGAGAAAAATCAAGTTCGGAGAGGGTATGTGTTAAATCGACTCTTTTCCGATATGGAAAAAATCCACGAACAATTGATTGGTTTCAAGTCACTTAATGAGATTTCCACTCGACTAGATAAAGCGATCGACTATAGCCAATCAATTCTTGGCATTCAAGTGCAAACCCCGGAATTACCGGCAAATCATCATTATTCTCTACAAGAAATAGATGAATTTTTAACAAGACTGAGTCATGCCTTCGCCCAAAAGAAAATCAATAAAGAAAATGGTGTGCGTTCCATTCAAGGTCTATACTTAAGAAAGCTCGCGTTGGCCCAAATAGCTTATCGTTACCGGGCATTGATTGAAGAATCTTTGTTGATTTTCGGAAAAATAAAAGAAGAGATAATCGACCAAATGATGCAGCAGGGCGGAATTGATCAAGCATCAATGAATTCCTTTAAAACGAAAGAAGAAACGCTGAACTCGAGATTGGTTCACTGTAAAACTCAACTCCAATCCTTTGATTTCTCTTTACTAGAAGTGGAGTCAATGCCATCCATCACAGAAATTCAGACCGTACTTGATGTACTGGAAAAGGAAATCGTTGAGCTAGAGCAAAATAAAGAAAAAATTGATGTCCTAAAATCTCAACTTTCGAGAAAAACAGATGAGCTTGAAAGTGTACAAGAACAAGTATCCAACGGTGAAGTTGTTTTAAAAGAGACGATTGCCCAATTAAAAGAGCTAAACTTGACTGGCATTCAGCTTGAAAAAGAAAGCGAGCAATTGGAACAACTTACGAAGCAAAATCCTGAGCTTGAACTTGAAAAAACAAAGGAAAGAATGAATTATAAAACGCAAGAAATTGAAAGATTACATAAAAAAATCGAAATGCTGCCTGTCGCACAGAATATGCAGATTCAATGGAAAGCTCTGCTAGAACAGGCGACAGAACATGACTTGGAAGAGATTCGAAAACTTTATGTAAAACATGCAAATGTTATCGGTACAACCTGTGTCGCTTCTGCAAACAAAGAGTTTATGGAAAACTACCCAGTATTTGATGTAGTCATCATCGATGAAGTTTCAAAAGCAACTCCGCCTGAACTATTGTTGCCAATGCTAAAAGGGAAAAAGGTTGTGTTGGTGGGAGATCATCATCAGCTACCACCGTTAATCGGAGATGATACTTTTGAGGAGACACTGGAAACGGTTATAAAAGAAAGCAATACCTTTGAGGAAAAACGTGAATTAGAAAAGCTCCTGGAAGAATCTCTCTTTGAGCGTCTCTATAAAAACCTGCCGGCATCGAACAAAAAGATGCTTGCGATACAATATCGAATGCATGAGAACATTATGAAAACCATTTCTCCATTCTATGAACATGGTAATGATTCATTGCAATGCGGTCTTCCAGATTCAGATGCAATTCGGGACCATAAATTGGAAAGCGCGTTTGTTAAACGCAATGATCACCTCCTGTGGGTTGACATCCCGAACAAACAGGAGTTCTTTGAGGAACGCATGAAGGAAGGATCAAGTTTACTAAACGAGTCGGAAATCGAAGTCATTCGTAAGATGTTGATTGATTTTAACGAAGCGACGGCCAATGCAAAAGCAAAAGGGTTAATGCCGGAAGATGAATTAAAATCGATTGGGGTAATTAGTTTTTATGCTGCCCAAGTTAAACGAATCAACCGACTCATTGAGCAGGAACTAAATCTCCCTCACCTGCATATACGAACTGGTTCGGTCGATAAATTCCAGGGGATGGAGATGGACGTCATTTTGGTGAGCATGGTCCGCAATAATGATAATAAGCATGGTGATATCGGTTTTGCCAAAGATTATCGTCGCTTAAATGTTGCCTTATCCCGAGCTAGGGAACTGCTTGTATTAATTGGAAGCACAGAGATGTTTGTCAACCGACCGAAAAAAGAAGAAACTCGCAAAATGTATAAAACTTTATTAAATACGGTGAAATCACAAAATGGTTACCAAAATAAGATTGAGAGTTATATTTCGTAAAATATAGGAGGGCCAATGGAACTTCATACCTTACAACAGTCACTCAGAGATGAACTAACAAAAAAATCCAACGCTTCCATTCTGCAATCGGATACGTGGTGTGTTCCAGTTCATTCATTAAATGTCACTTATAAACCAGTCATCCGAACAAAAATGGATATTTTAATGAAGATGCTCTTTCTTTCATTAAAAGATACAAAATTCGAAAGTGCGGAGCAAATAAGTGAAATTCTCCTAGTTGAACAACTTTTTGTGGAGGACTTGCTATCAAAAATGCAAAAGACGGGGCTGATTGAAAAAGTTGATTTCTACTTCCAATTAACAGAAAAAGGCCAGAGACAATTTGCATCGGGAATCTTTGAAGAGGAACAGAATGAAACTTCCACTGAACTGTTATATAGTCCGACACATACAAGCTTTTTATATGGGGATATAGAAGAGGTACTGGAATTTGAAGATTTTCCCGAGCAAATTTTCCGTTACCAAGTTCAAGGGATGGATCTCTCCTTCGAAGATAGTGTTATTATTGCGGAGATCCAAGGAAGAAAAGAGGACAACGAAGAGATTGTAGATGAACAAGGACAACTTTTTATTACATCCATCGATTCGCTAGAGGATGTCCAAGTCAATGACGTGCCATGCATCGAATATTTGCTATACGACGAAGAAAAGGATTTATTCACTGTTCGTGTATGGAATACTTTGATCAATAAATGGGATGATCAACTAGAACAACTAATTCAAGAATATGAAAGAACGACATGGAGAGACAAATTAGCAAGTGAAGCATAGTAGGAGAACTTGTACGATATAAGAGTTCTTGAATATTGCAAAAACTTATCAACCATGATACCATTAATTTAATTTCATCTATCTTATCAAGAGAAGCAGAGGGAAATGGCCCGATGAAGCTTCAGCAACCTCTAACATCGTTAGAAAGGTGCTAATTCCAGCAAGACATAAGTGTCTTGGGAGATAAGAGTGCGCGTATATCTAATACCCTCTCATTCTCACGCTGGAATGGGAGGTTTTTTTATTGGTTAGGTAGCATGAATTTGGCACGTATAGAATGGGGGAACAAAAATGCCGATTAATATACCGAAAAATTTGCCAGCTGGAGAAATATTGCGCAAAGAAAAGATTTTCGTTATGGAAGAAGACCGTGCGAACACACAACAAATCCGACCTTTAAATATTTTAGTGTGCAATTTAATGCCTGAAAAAGAGAAAACGGAGTTGCAATTGCTGCGCTTACTGGGAAATACACCATTGCAGACTAATGTGACATTCCTCAATACGGCTACATATGCCTCCAGAAATGTTTCGAAATCACATTTAGACACTTTCTATAAAACGTTCCATGAAATAAAGCATCGCAGGTTCGATGGCATGATTATCACTGGAGCTCCTGTAGAACGTATGGATTTCGAAGACGTCAGTTACTGGGAAGAGATTTCTGAAATCATGGACTGGGCGACTGAGAATGTTACTTCATGTATGTATATTTGCTGGGGAGCACAAGCAGCCCTTTATAAACACTTCAATATCGGGAAGTTCGAGCTTCCTAAAAAATGCTCGGGCATTTATTCGCATGTGATTACGGATTTAACGGTAGACTTAGTGCGAGGGTTTAGCGATGAATATGTAGCACCTCATTCTCGTCATACTTCCGTCTCATTGGAAGATGTGCGTAATCATCCGGAGTTGCATTTACTAAGCTACTCAGAAGAAGCCGGTCCATTTATCGTCCAATCAAAAGATACAAAACACATTATGATCACTGGCCATTTAGAATACGATGCAACGACATTGGCAGACGAATATGCCCGAGATTTGGAGAAAGGGGATCCGGTCGACATTCCGGTGAACTACTTCCCGGAAAACGACCCGGCAAACACGCCGAAAAATACTTGGCGTGCCCATTCCTATTTGTTGTTCTACAACTGGCTAAACTACTATGTTTACCAAGAAACACCATTTGATTGGCACTATGTTGAGGATTCCATTGAGTTTCACATTTAACTAGCTGTAGCTATGACATCTAATAAGACTGCGCCCTAATTGTTGGATAATCCAACAATTAGGGCGCGGTTTTTCTATGGCTGAATTGAGGTGTTTTGCCGGAATTGACCATATTCATCTCATCTACTTTGCAATGAAACCTTCCCTGATCAACAAAAGATAAACCATGGCTTGATTTGCTGATTCTTATATTCTGGTAGGATCAATTGCTTATTCGAACTTGTTGATGAATTGTTTGCTAAAAGACATAGCAACCCAAAAGTATAGGGGAAGTTGTCCTTGAGAGGCTTGCTAAAGACAAAGTAGATCAAATTTATTTGAAGTTAACCAAAAAAGTACCTTCTATAGGACAAAGCGAATCGAGTTTAGTTGAATCTGTCGAATAGGGGGCTTCTATTAGACAAAGTAACTCCAAGTTTAGTTGAACTTGTCCATTAGAGGCATTCTAATAGACAAGGAAACCTAATTTTAGTTGAACTTGTCCAAGAAAGTGCTTCAAATAGACAATAGTAACCTAAATTTGCAGGAACTTGTCCAATAGGGGGCTTCTATTAGACAAAGTAACTCTAAGTTTAGTTGAACCTGTCCAATAGAGTGCTTCAAATAGACAATAGCAACCAAAATCTGGAGGAACTTGTCTATTAGGGAAGCGCTATTGGATAAAGCAACTTCAAGGTAAGCTGTATTTGTCCAATAGGGGCATTCTAAAAGACAAAGAAACCTAATTTTAGCTGAACTTGTCCAATAGGGGCATTCTAATAGACAAAGAAACCTAATTTTAGCTGAACTTGTCCAATAGGGGCATTCTAATAGACAAAGAAACCCAAGTTTAGTTGAACTTGTCCAATAGAGTGCTTCAAATAGACAATAGCAACCAAAATTTGGAGAAACTTGTCCAATAGGGACGCGCTATTGGACAAAGCATTCCCAAATTTAGCTGAATTTGTCCGTGAGAGGCTTGCTAAAAGACAAAGTAAACCAAATTAAGTTGAACTTGTCCCATAAGAACATTCTAAAGGACAAAGCATCCCCTAGTTAAGCTGAACTTGTCCTTGAGAGTCCACTTTAAAAAGACATAGTAGACCAGACTCAGCTGTATTTCTCCTTGAAGGAACTCCTCAACCACAACGAAACGCTTAAAAGGAACACTGATAGAAAATCAAGTACATATAAATCCAATGACTCACATAATTTTGTAGGATTTTCTACTTTTGAATGAATATTCATCGGGTATATAGAAAAAATACTAAAGGAAGGAGGCAGAAATATGTCTGAACAAATGAATTATGGTGACGATTATAAATATATTCCAATGACTTCGGTTTCAAGCGGGAAAGGTATGGAAGTGAGGCCGGATATTTATTCTTTGACAATCCAGGTAGTCAATTTATGCATGATAGGTGACACAAACAATTCAACGGGGTGGACATTAGTCGATGCTGGGATGCCAAAGTCGGTCAATACCATTATTAAAGAAGCCGAAAAGCGCTTTGGACCAAACGCACGTCCAAACGGTATTGTGCTAACCCACGGACATTTTGATCATGTGGGGGCGATTATTGAATTAGTAGAGCATTGGGATGTACCTGTCTATGCACACGAGTTAGAAATACCCTACTTGACAGGGGTTAAAAGCTATCCCGATCCAGACCCGACAGTCGAAGGTGGACTCGTTGCAAGAATGTCTCCGTTCTTTCCCAATGAACCAATCAATTTAGGGAAGCATGTAAAGCCCCTGCCAAGTGATGGGACTATACCATTGTTAAAGGATTGGAATTGGATTCATACACCAGGACATTCCCCGGGACACGTATCATTCTTTAGGGAAACTGATGGATCTTTAGTGGTGGGTGACGCGTTTGTTACGGTCAAACAGGAGTCACTCTTTAAAGTTCTCATTCAGGAACAAGAAATTAGCGGTCCACCACGCTATTTGACAACAGACTGGAAGCAAGCGTGGCACTCCGTAAAAACATTAAAGGATCTAAAACCGACTGTTGCCATCACAGGTCATGGGTTGCCTATGCAAGATCCGGAGCTGACAGAAAACTTGGATTTACTAGTAAACGATTTTGACAAAATTGCAAAACCGAAATACGGCCGCTATGTAGATGGGATGGAAAACTAAATACTTTCAAAAAAGGATGTGCTACGCATCCTTTTTTTATTAGTCTAATATGTGTAGTTAGTGTTTGGGTTTTATCGTGCGGTTTTCCTTATTAGTGCGTAACTCTGCTTATCTATTATTTTTGGAAAAAACTAGTGTAATAAGCACCTAATGTCAGAGAGAATAATATTCATTTTGAAGAGACTTCATTCGAAATGTGGAGTACTGATAATTATGATGCAATTTTTATTTTAGAGGAAAATCTATCGGACATCAAATCAAGATAACATTCAAAAATACAAAGATAGTAGTGTCCCGGTATTTTTTCTACATACAAAGGCTGAACACTTACCTTTTATAGAACTTGAAAATTCTTTAAGCTATGAAGAGGTCGCAGAGCAAGTAAATAATACGCAAGATCCAATTGCAGGAATTTTATATTCGGATGAAGAGGATGAATATAAAACATGGGCCTTTAGTAATCCAGTCAAAAACAGTCGATTGCAAACTTCTGACATCGTAAGTGTATATTCACAAGTGTTCAAGGTAATTGAGGAATTGAAATAGTTTCTATTCTTGAAGCATAAACAGGAACAACACAAATCCACCCTTATTCAGGAGTCTACAGTAAATTAACTTGATGGATTTAGACCATATTATATATTTTCTTGTTAAACCATTTACCGGATCCATTGAACATTATGGTCAGATTGTCTTGTGTTTTTCAAAAGGGTTAAACTGCAACAATAACGATGGTCATAGCGTTATTCCATCGTAATTTGCGGATAATGAAGTGGGTCTTCTGTGCTCCAGAAAACCCACATTTAAATTTTTACAGCAAGAACATCGCCACAATTGTCGTCACAACTAGACCAATGACAACGGGGACTAAGTTTCTGCGTGCTAGTTCAAAGGGACTCACATTGCAAATGGCTGCAGCAGGAATGAGTGCCCAAGGGACAAGTGTACCTCCATAAATAAAAGACATTTTGTGTATATGTGAAAATATCTATTTATATGACACAATAATTACTTCACGAGGATACTTACTTCCTCGATAATCATCCATAGTATCGACAACAATTTGTTCAAATATTGTAGTGATTAGTGCTTTTCGTTCTTGATCGTCAGCATAATTCCAAACTTCGTCCATATTTTCTATTATTGATTTGAGCTCGAGAGTATTATTATTATTCATTTTTTCAAGTCTAGCTATTTCTTTTTGCAAATTTTTTTCTTTAAGTCTTAATTCATCTGTAGAGGAAATCAATTCATCAATGTCGATAATATCATTCTCGAACATAGTTTTTTTCTTTTTCATTAATTTTTGGACAGAAGATAATTCTAATTTCAATTCATTTAAATGTCCTTTGTCAGTATTTGATTCTTCGACATCACTATTTAATGTTAGTTTAATTTCTTCCAACTTTTTAAAAAAAGCATTTACCAACTTTTCTTCTAAAAAAATATGACTTGTACAATTTTTACCCGCTTTTTTACCTGAACAACGGTATGTTTTTATCTTATTAGCTCCTCGATGTCCAGATAAAGAATGTCCACAGCGGGCACATTTTAAGATAGATGAGAAATAATAATTGCTTGTTTCGCGTTTTCCTCCGAATTTCCTACGTCTATCTAATACGTCTTGCAAGTCCCAGAATTCTTTGCGGTCAATAATAACATCGTGATTACCTTCGTAAAGTTTCTGCTCTCGTGGTGGTTTTTTATAGTCTTTTGATGATTCATTAAAAGTTAAGTATCCTGCATAAATAGGGTTGTTAGCTATGGCTCGTACAGAATCGACATGCCAATCTCCACCTTTTCGTGTTGAAATTCCTTTCAAGGTCAATTGCTTAGCGATTGTATAAAAGCCGAATGTTTTTGATAACATAAAAATTTCTTTTATTATTTCTGACTCAAATTCATCAATTTCAAGCTTCCCATTAATAACTTTGTATCCAAAAGGGGCCATGCCACCTTTCCATTCACCAAGTTTAGTCTTTTTCTCCATCCCCATACGAACACGTTCAGCAGTATTTTCACGCTCCCATTGAGCGATAGCTGCTACTAATGTGATAAATAATCTACCCATAGCGTTAGTAGTATCATATACTTCGGTAGCAGATTTAAACTTACAGTTATATTTATCTAGTTCATTTAATATCTCATATAGGTCAGATACAGACCTAGTTAGTCGATCTAATCGATAAACTAATAATACGTCAATGCCTCCAGCTTTGATTTGCTGTAACATTTCTTGAAACTGTGGACGGTTCAAATCTTTGGCTGAATAACCATCGTCAATAAATTGTTTGACGAGTTCCCATCCCTGCGAAATACAATATGCTTCTAATTTTTCTAATTGAGCAGCAATTGAATAACCATGTTTTGCTTGTTCGTCTGTAGAAACACGAACATAGATGATACATTTCATCATTTTCACCTCTGTTAAAATAAAAGCAAACTAATGGATTTATTTTAAAATAAGTCTCGTGTTACCCGTACTGCTTTTCCAATAATTTTAGCGGGGTTACTTTCTGTAATTACAATTGGTTCGTACTTTGAGTTGTCAGGCATTAAAATAATCATATTACCTTGTTTCTTTACTCTCTTTAAAGTTGCTTCTGTATCTCCATTAACTAGTACGGCAGCTATCTCACCGTTTTCCACAAAAGATTGTTCCCTAACAATTACTTTGCTGCCATTCTGAATAGTTGGTTCCATTGAATCACCTTTAGCAATTAGCGTAAATAATTTTCCACTAGGTAATCCATCAGCCACTTCATAGATATAACCTTCCATATTCTCTTCAGCTAAAATAGGCTCTCCACAAGCAATAGTTCCAAGAATAGGGATCTTAATAAAGTTTGGTTGTATTTCAACAATATTGTTTGGTCTGTCTTCCGTTAAATCAGATCTTCTAATGTTAAAGTAATCAGCCATTAATTGAATTTTATCAGGTCTAGGATATGTTTCTGCCTTCATCCAGTTTGAAACAGTGGTTTCTGGGATATTTAAATCTCTTGCCATATCAGTTTGAGTAATACCTTTTCTTTCTAAATACCTTTTTAAATTATTTGATAGGGTTAATTTAATTGAATCTTTCACTTTTATATTTCACTCCTGTTCTTATTTATATGTTACCGAAAAACGGTAGTGAAGTAAACTATTAAAGTACCTATAAAAAGTATTTTTTTGCATAATTTTGGTTGACTCTACCGTTTAAAGGTATTATAGTATATTTACAACAAGTGGACAGGAGGTGATGTAATGATACAAATTTCATTAGAAGCAGCTAGGGTAAACGCTCAATTAAAACAAGAGCATGCGGCAAAGAAGCTGGGTATTACTGCAAAGACCCTAAGTAATTATGAGCGAGGAATATCTGCAATTCCGGGGTATATTTTTAAAAAAGCAGCAAGAATCTATGGTATTCCTGAAGAAATGATTAGATTACCAATTGTTAATGATGGAGGATATGATGATGATGAATTTTTTTTAACCTCAAGTACCGTTTAACGGTATTTTATACTCGCTTGGAAGTGTAAATTTAGACAAAAACCAACAATAAGGAAACAGACGAGCCTAATCGACATATTCTGATTTGAAGGAGTGTGAAAATGGAGGGTTTTATTACTGAAGATAAGGTACGGAAATTACTGCCACTTGTAGAGAAGATTCTGTCTAAGAAATACGGACGAAATCTAAAACTGAAAAATCTTACAGTTTGTGGGGTGACAGTTCAGAGAAAGGATTGCGCTAGTTAGCGCAGTTTTCAAGAAAAAAGTACAAGCTCTAAAAGGAAGGTGAATTCAATTGAAAATCGATGTTCGAGAATGGAAACAGTTAACGAATGAACAAAAGCGCATCAAAGTTGTACAAGCTATAGCAATCAACGCCCATAAATTTGGCCGTTAATCTATTAATCTTTTAAAAGTTTGAGAGGGAGTGAAATCATGCGTAAAACAGTCTTCGCAAAGAATCGCAAAACACTACGTGAACGGTTATTCGACAATCTGTATAACGGTTGGAAACAGGTCGGAAAAGTTCATTATATCGATGGCAAATTCCAAGTGAAAGTAGAAAAGGGAGGAAATTAAATTGAAATCAACAGGCATTGTAAGAAAAGTGGACGAGTTAGGACGCGTAGTAATTCCAAAAGAACTTCGTACAACTTTAGGGATTGCTGAAAAGGATCCGTTAGAAATCTACGTAGATGGTGACAAAATCATTCTTCAAAAGTATGAACCTAGTGTAAGTGTTGAAGAAAGATTTTCCGTTTTAGCCAATTTGCAAAGTATGGCAGAAATTGAAAAGAACCCAAATAAAAAAGAAACAATCGTTCGTGCGATCGCATTAATTCAATAAGGAGGAAAAGGGATGAAAGTTACAGTTACAAAAGAAGTGGCCAAAGCTTTTGAATACTTGAAGGAAATACGGAACTACACTTCTGATAATGATTTATTAAGTGAACATGCAGAGGCTATTACGACTAAAGATTGGTACGACAATTTACAGCCATTAAACAAAGTAGATTTGATGACTTTTGCAAAGATGTTGATTAATGGCTATGAGGTTGAAGCTACAGCCGAAGAAAGCATCCTTAAATATTTTAATACTACGAGTTGGAAACAAGAAAGAGATGCTGTGGTTTTTGTATTAAATACTCTCAAAGTCAAAATCCCTGGAGTGAATGACATTGCCTGATATCGAAAACCCGATGGTGTCACCAATACTAACTGACGATCCATTTGCTCAACAAGTTGGAAAGTGTCACTACAGACATTGTGAAGAAGTTGTTTATGAAGAACAAGGTATCAAATTTGATGGTTATATCTACTGTTCTACTTCTTGTTTAGGTGAAGACCTACTAGCAGAAGGAGTTGCGGTTGATTTATCCAAATAAAAAACACTCACCAAGGCGGCAACCGAAGTGAGTGCACATACAAATAAAATCCTATAAGCAGTATAGCACCAAATTTTAAATTTTAGAACTAAAAATTCATGGAGGTAATCGAATGAACGACTTATCAGCTCAATTCAACAGTCAACCAACGATGCAACAACCCAATGGTGTTATGGCCCAAG
The DNA here is from genome assembly GCF_000772955.1 of Ureibacillus sinduriensis BLB-1 = JCM 15800. Lineage (GTDB taxonomy): Bacteria > Bacillota > Bacilli > Bacillales_A > Planococcaceae > Ureibacillus > Ureibacillus sinduriensis. The sequence continues at coordinate 147,154 of NZ_JPVO01000053.1, forward strand.
CAAGTTCGTCTCGTGAAATGGAAGAAGTAAAAGGTGCTATTTTCCTAGCGAAGCAATTTCCACGTAACTACATTGAAGCTGAGCGCAGAATCTTAGATGCATGTAAACGTCCTTCACTTGCTGCAACTTCTATGTACTCCTATCCTCGCGGTGGTTCCAAGGTTACCGGCCCATCAATTCGAATGGCCGAAGTTTTAGCACAAAACTGGGGCAATTTATCATACGGAATCAAAGAGCTCGAACAACGTGATGGTGAATCGGTAGCCATGGCTTATTGCTGGGACCTCGAAACCAATGTGCGACAAGAGAAAGTTTTCGCTGTAAAGCATGTTCGTAGTGCGAGAGGTAGTTTGAACAAATTAACGGATCCACGCGATATCTATGAAAAAGTTGCGAACGATGGTGCTCGTAGATTAAGAGCTTGTATTCTTGGTGTCATTCCTGGGGATGTAGTTGAGATGGCCATTAAGGAATGTGAAAAAACATTGTCCGGCCAAAACACTGGGCCATTAAAAGATCGCATTGCTCAAGCATTGAACATGTTCAAGGAAAACTACAAGGTAACTACTGAAATGGTTGAAACGAAGTTTGGTTATAACATCGGCTCATTTACTGAAATTGATTTGGTTGAACTAGGTAAAATCTTCAACTCGCTTAAAGATGGCATGTCAAAAGTTGAGGATTGGTTCGCAAAAGAAGATGCCAAAAATCAGAAGAGTGATCTAGCTGCTGAATTTGAAAAGGGTGTGACTAACGTTGCAGAAACTCTTACTCAATCAGAATAACTATTACTCTCAAGAAGCGAATTTCGACTACATGTCAGTCTCTCAATTCAAGAGTTTTATGGAGTGTGAAGCACGAACGTTTGCAGAGTTGAGGGGCGATTATTCTCGTCCTCACTCTAACGCTTTGATGGGCGGTTCTTATGTGCACGCAGCTTTTGAAGGTGAAGATGAGTTTGCTAAGTTCGTTGTAGATAACGCTGTAAATATAGCTAAAAAACGTGGAATGGGTAAACTTTCAGAATTTGTTCAAGCCGACAAGATGATTGAAGCGCTCAAGAATGACAAGTTTGCCATGTTCGCACTTGAAGGTGAAAAAGAGGTTATTTACACTGGTGAGCTCTTTGGAGTCGAATGGAAAATTAAGGTCGATAACATCAATCACGAACGCAAATTTTTCAGCGATATTAAAACGACTCAAGAGCTGGGCAAACGATATTGGAGCGATAAGTACTCGCAATATGTGTCCTTTGTACAAGCTTATGATTACATCCTTCAAATGTACGTGTATCAACAAATCATCTTTCAGAACACCGATGAAATTTACCAGCCATATATTGTGGCCGTGACTAAACAAGATCCACCGGATAAAGCAATTTTACATTTTGATGAATCAAGGTTCGAGTTTGAGAAGGAATATGTTCAAACATATTTACCCGGCATTATACAAACTAAAAATGGTGAAAAAGAACCGATTCGTTGTGAAAAATGTGATTATTGTCGGTCTACAAAGCAATTAAAAAATACATTCGAAATTGAATTTTTACTAGAGTAGGAGGTTGCTGCATGTCCGGCTGGATTAGTTTACATCGAAAACTCATGGACAACCCAATCTATTCTAATGCGGGCATGCTGAAACTTTGGGTTCATTGTTTGTTAAAGGCATCGCACGCAGAACATGAACAACTAGTTGGAAATCAAGTTATAAAGTTGCAACCAGGACAATTTGTGACTGGAAGAAATGCCTTAGCCACTGAGTTTAATAAGGGTGCAAAGAAAGAAGATATCGTTTCACCAATAACGCTTTGGAGATGGTTGAACTTATTCGAAAAACTCGAAATGTTGAACATCAAAAAAACTACAAAATACAGCGTGGTTACTGTGATTAACTGGGGTGGTTATCAACATCATGAACAACAGGTGAACAACAAACGAACAACAAATGAACAACAGATGAACACAAACAATAATGTTAATAATGTAAATAATGATAATAATATATCCTCTCGTAAACAAAAAAGAGTTTACGAGGAAGATTCAGATGAAATGAAATTGACTAATTTCTTTATACAAGAGGTTCAGAAAAACGATTCGTTATTTACTTGTAAAAACAAACAATCTTGGTGTGAGGATTTTAGGAAGATTATTGAAATAGATAAAAGGGATAAGAGTGAGATTTCTAAATTGATACGTTGGATACAACAAGATGATTTTTGGAAGTCGAATGTTTTGTCACCTAGCAAGCTAAGAAAGCAATATTCTAATTTACTAATCAAGATGAACGCTACTAAGCCTGTAGTTACTCAAGAACCTAAATCACCAAGTTATGTTAATAACGTGAGTGAAAAGGACCTTCTGAACATGGGGGAATAACATGGAACACAACTTACTAGAAATGTCGATTATAGGCACAATTATTAATCATCCATTTTTATTAAAAGAATCTGGCATAAATATAGGCCATTTCGACTCCAAAATTAATGTAAATATCATTTCAGTGATTGAGCAGCTAATGAGTGAAGGTAAAGAAGTAGAATTTGTCACTATACTAATGCATCAAACGCCAGAATTTGTTGGTGGGGCCTCTTACTTAACAACCTGCATAGATAATTCAAACCTGGATAAATTCAACGGTCGTGTAGCTGAATTCCTTGATAAATGGAAGCAACGTGAAACTAGAAGAATCCAAAGCCTAAGTTTGCAAGAAGGATGGTCTGCCCAGGAGATTATCCAAAAGCTTTCAGACTTGGACACTACAAGAATCGATGATCGCAAAAGTATTAAAAGCGAACTGGTGAAGTATTTCGAAATGCCATTTAACGAAACTCAAAAAGTAGATACTGGCATCGAAAGTGGGATTACAGAGCTTGATAAATTAATTGAGGGATTCAGGCCAAAGGAGCTCACAATCATATCTGCAAGACCATCCGTAGGGAAAACCGATGTGATATTAACCATCGGGAAGAATGCAGGACTAAGGCATGTGACAACGATGTTTAAAAAGCGTGTTATACCCGTTGTTTTCAGCTTAGAAATGGAAACCGAATTATTAGTCCTTAAAAGGTTAATTCCTTCTACAGTAGGCTTTAATCGTGGCAAAACGAAAGATTTATTCAACTTACTGACGGCCGAGCAAAAAGATAAGTGGTCAACTGATTTAGGCATCTTGTCTGAAAGTGGTTTTGAGTTCTTTGATAAACCTGGCCAAAAAGTATCTGAGATGCGTTCGAAAGTTCGGTTGCTACAAAATGAGTACCCAGATTGCGAGTTTTTGGTCATGATTGATTACTTATCAATTATCAAGCCTGAGCAACCTGGCCAAAACCGGAATATAGAAATCGGTCAAATTACAAACGACTTAAAAACGATGGCAAAAGAATTGGGAGTACACGTAATTGTTTTGTCTCAACTTTCGAGAAATATCGAAACAAGACCAAACAAACGGCCAATGAATTCAGATTTACGTGAATCCGGTGAAATTGAACAAATCGCTGATATGATCATCGGTTTGTATCGAGAAGGCTACTACAACGAAGAAGTGAACAATCAGACTTGGCAGCCATTTGAATTTTGCGTAACAAAAAATCGTAATGGTGGGGTTGGAACCGTAACAGCTGCTTACAACAGATTCTTAGGTGTTATTAAATGACGTATCAAGAACTCCTGTTAGATGCCATTAAGTACGACGAGGAGAAACTAGCTTATTCGGTTTACTGGCTTATTAAAAACAAAGTGGTGAAAGGTACTCAATACTCTCATGGTGTTAATTGGGATCAAGTGAATCATGCAGAAGTACAAGCCATGAGAGAACAAAATGAATTGAATCTCAATCCTATCAAACTATTCTCAGTTCCGATGGGAAACAATAGGCACATGCTTATTTTTGCTAAAGATGAACTGTCGGCTAGAGGGCATTATCTGAACGAAACGAATGAATTACCACCAAAGATATTCAACATTTCAAACGATATGGATAAAAGCTTTTGGTTCCCGGATAAAAACAAAAATCAGTCATTGCGCGAGTTAAAGGATGCAACGTTGATGTTTCCAGCTACAGCGATGATATTCGAAAAAGGGTGATTATGTGGAGAAAGAAAAGTTGGTTGAAGCATTACAACAAATTGCAGATATTACGGAACATCTAACTGGATTCAATCCCACTTATGAAATTATAAACAGCATCGCAAACGGTGCGCTGGAGGAATCAAAATGATTAATCGTGTCATACTAGTTGGCCGACTTACTAAAGACCCGGAGCTTTCATATACACCTTCTGGAATACCGAAGACTCGCTTTACAGTCGCAGTAAATCGCTTCAAAAAAGAAGGTGAAGAACAACAAGCTGACTTCATTAGCTGCATCGCCTGGAGAAAACAAGCTGAGAACCTAGCAAACTTCATGAAGAAAGGCAGTTTGATAGGTGTAGAAGGTCGAATCCAAACAAGTAGCTTTGAGGGCCAAGATGGAAAACGAGTTTATACAACCGATGTTGTAGCTGATCACATTCAATTCCTGGAACGAAATAATACGCAGCAAAGCCAACCTCAATCGAACCAACAAACACAACAATATAGCCAACCACAGCAACAACAACCTTGGGGGCAACAAACTAACAATCAGCAACAAAATTACACACGTGTAGATGAAGATCCATTCGCATCGAGTAGAGGGCCAGTGAATGTGTCAGAGGATGATTTGCCCTTCTAAGGAGTGATATTTTGGACAGATTTCTTGTTAAATACCTTGATAAGTCAGCTGGGGGCGTAACGGATATAGAAGTCGATGCAGACAATGCAGAAGTAGCTAGAATAAAAATTCGCCAATTCATAGGTATCGGAAAACCAATACTGGACGTCGTGCCAATCAAGGTGCAGAAGAACAAATATAAAAACAAAAAAGTGGAATATGACGGGATTAAGTTTGATTCCAAGATGGAGCGAGATTACTATATTCACCTCAAACAGTTGCAAGCAAACGGTATCGTTTACGAGTTCTTCATGCAAAAGAATTATGTTCTGATAGATGCTTACACAAGGAATGATGGAACTAAAGTTAGGGCGAGTTATTACAAAGCCGATTTCGAGGTCCATTACTCCGATAATCGTGTTGAAGTAATTGATATTAAAGGGATGCTGACGGAAGTTTTCAAATTAAAGCAGAAAATCTTCGAAACTCGTTATCCCTTTGAACTGAAATTAATAACTTACTCAAAAAAATATGGTGGTTGGATTACGCTGCAGGATTTAGAAGAGAAACGTAAACAAAATAAACTACTAAACCAAAAGGGGACTATATAACATGAAAAAACTATTAGTGCAAAAAGAACAATGGATCGCTTACAAAAGAAGAAGCAGAGGAAATTGTAAATGATGCAAAAGAAAATGATGAAATGAACATGCACAAGATCACTGAAAAGTTTAATAAAAACGGAGTTTACTTCTTGGTTGATGTTCAGTATCACTATGGAACACCAAAAGAAGTAATGGAAACTACACCACCGGAGAAGGATAAAGCTCCAGACGGCCAGCTAAGTATTGATGACGTTCATGAAGGCGTTGAGTATGCAGTTGAAGGTGATGGGACGGTATCTGTAACCGAAAAGCAAGAAGCCGAAGAAGTAACACAATAAAACTAAATAGGGAGTTCTCTTAAGGGGAGCTCTCTTTCTTTATACCAAAATTACCTAAAACGAGGTGCGTTCTAATGAGGGAGATTAAGTTTCGAGCTTGGGATAAAGAAGAAGGTGAGTTTATAAACATTAGGTCATTTGGAATCTTGGAAAATGGTGAAGTTTGGTACGTACAAGCGATAGATGAAAATGAGAGAGATATTGACCCTCCATACTTTACCGATAGAGATGATTTAGTAATTATGCAATACACAGGCCTAAAAGACAAAAACGGTCGTGAGATTTATGAAGGGGATATTTGTTCCATAGACCATAGTGAACCACCAGTATTAATAAGGTACGAGGACACAAAAGGCAGATTTATATTTGAGGATAAGTTTTATGAAACGGAATGGAAAATTGATGATTTCCATTTGGACGAACTAAAAGTGGTTGGCAACATATAGGAAAATCCCGAACTACTAGAAGGTGATGCCAAATGACAGTAACCAAATCCAAATGGCAAAATCGCAAAGCTGTCAGTGGCCGAAACAAAACTGAATTAGATAAATTCGTAAAGCAGCATGAAGCACGAGGATGGAAAAAGGTCGGGAAAGGTGTAGAAATCCATGGAGCTTACAAAACGGAATATATCCAGGTGATGGAGTTTGGTCGGTTGGTGAATGAAGTTGGCATATGAGCCGAAAAAACATTTCAACAATCGTATCTATGCTTTGTATCGTGGTGAGAATTATTTAACAGATGGCACACAGGAAGAACTCGCTCAATATTTAGGTGTTAAAAGAAAGACGATTCAATTTTATACGACACCGTCATGGTTAAAACGATCGAGTGAAAAAGCATTGAGAGTTATTGCTTTGGATGATGATTAACAGGGAGGTTTTAGCAGGTGGAATATGTTCAAGCTAAACGTTTGTTGGAACAGGCTCTCGAAAATCAGAAGACTATTAAAATCGATAAATTGAAGGAAATTATGGATGTAATAAAAGCGCATAAAAAAAGCGAGCTTCAATACTACAAAGATAAATCCATTAATTTGGAGCGACGTTTGAAACAAATGAAACGGCAAAGCGAAAGTGTAATCGTTGTTAAAACGAAGCATGGCATTCCATCGGTAATTCAGCTATATGGTGTGCGTTATACACGTGATTCATCGTATAAGGTGTTCAACGGCAAGGTTATAAAAGGTGGCGAGTGAGTGATTGCACCAAATTGCGAAGTAAAGGAGGAAGAATAGATTATGCGATTTCAATGTGAAGAATGTATGAGTGATGAATACATTGAAATGGTTGGTAGTGGTGAAGATTCAAAAGGAGAATTCGAAGATTATGAGTGTGGAGAATGTCATCATATAAATCGAATTTATGATGAAGTGTAATGAACATACGAAGATTAAACGACAAAGGAGTAAATAGACGTTGAACAGCATTCCAGAAATCGTTGAAATCGAAACAAGTAAATCAAAACGCTGTAAATGTAATCCGAAGTGTCAGGAATTTTACAGAGTAAACGGAATTGATACCTATTGCAAAAAGCAACTTGAACAATTAGCTATCAATATCCTAAACACTGTAAACGGAACAATGATCGCACAGAAGAATTACAACAATCGAGGTTGGACAACTCTCCAGGAGCGAGCCATTATCGATTTTGTTGAAAAGAATGGTGTGCAGTTTGGTACCTATCGAATAATTGGTGAAATGATTGGGAAACCGAGAACAGCAGTTAAACGAAAAGTATATCAATTAGAAGAACAAGGTCGGTTAAAACGGAATCGAACGAAAGGGAGTTAAACATGACAATCGATGAACACATTATCGCAAATGATGTATTGCGAAACGTAATGGATAAATTTAAAAATCAGCAAGTTAAAGGATTAGCGAAGTACGGTGAAACGGTCAATCCGGAATCGTATGATGTTGTAGGCTGGCTGAACCATATGCAACAAGAAATGATTGATGGGGTTGTATATGCAGAAGTGTTGATTGGAGTAACCTCTAAGATTGTGGAGGAAAATAAGAGGTTGCGTAAAGCATTAGAAGATATAGACAAACAAACATCTTATTTTTGGATGAATAAGAACGAGCAAATTAATCAAGCAAACGAAACTGCAAAAATAGCATTGGAGGAATCAAAATGAATGAATTAATCACAAAAGTAGAAGAATGGTCAAAAAATAAAGGATTGGATAAAGCTGAATCTAGTAAGCAGTTTTTGAAGGTTGTGGAGGAAGTCGGCGAAGTTGCTGCAGCATTAGCACGAAATGATAAAGATGCATTGCGTGATGGCATTGGTGATGTAGTCGTTACTTTAATCATCTTAGCTCAACAAAACGACATGGATTTATACGAATGCTTAAATTGTGCGTATGACGAGATTAAAGGTCGAACAGGTAAGATGGTCGATGGAGTGTTTATTAAGGAATCGGACTTGCAAGAGCAATAACACATCGTTTTACTGTTAAATTAAATGATTCTAGAGGTTTTAACTACTAGGATGATAATTTTGTTCACCTGAAACTTGAAACCTCTTAAATCGAACGCTAGATACCTTAAAATAGGTGGTGTAAAAATGGCTCGTTCTATCCCTTTTCGAATGGTGAAAAATGTACCTTCTGATATTTGTGAAGGTGATGTAATAACTGTGGAAGGTAACGTAAAACAGAAAATAACAAAAAATAAATCTGTTAAATTTTTAGATATGCGAACTATGGTGATAATTGGCCTTTGCAAAGATGTAGATTAGGTGGTGCTTAAATGTACGAATGGTTAAAAGAATATATCAAGCTACGAGAAGAAATATCCTATCTAGAATTAAAACTTGACCAGAATCAAACGGAATTAAAGCGATGGGTTGAAGGTGACCTGTCAAAGGTTAAGTTAGAAGCTGATTCAATTGCTTCTGGTTTAGAAGATAAGATTGAAATGCAATTGAAACTGTTAGATGAGAAAAAGAAACAACGTGATGAATTGATCGCGCTAGTAGAGAAGTTTGAAGGATTGGACAATCAAATCTTACGTATGAAATGGTTTGAGGGTAAAACATTAGAACAAATTGCAGAGGAATTGCAATATAGTTACGGTTATATCAAACGAAAACATGCAGACATTATGAAAATGATTAAGTTTGCCGATTCATTAGCTAGTAACCTTTGAGTTAGTAACCTTTTGGATACGCTCTTTCTGGGTGCTGAATCTATTGTAAGAACGTTATATTATGAGATTGTAATAGTTTGCAAGTTAGCAATCACTCCTAAGAAGAGTGGTTGCTTTTTCTTTATCAGAATTCTTCCATACAATTAATTTTCGATTAGAATTACTGGGTGTATTGTCATAAAAATATGGAAGACATATACTGAGAAGGGTATAAATTATTTAGTAGGAGGAATTTGAATGGATTTTAAAAATGAATTACATAATTATTTACAAAATTTAAATGCTCTATCATATTTTTTATCTTTACAAGACGAAATTATGGAGAAATTTAGCTTTTCAGGTGAAATTGGTGAGTTGCTAGATGTCAAACCAGATGCAGTTAGTATATTGGAAAAAAGTGCCCACTTGTATGGATTAGATGGAGAGTTGGTAATGGCGGAGCTAGCGAGTGCTAATGAAGAATTTAATTCTTTAGGAGTAGAATTTTCTATAAGTGATGAAGACAACAAAAGTGTTAGGCTGAATATAAAAAATAAGTCTGTAATTTACGATATTCAAAAAGCAATGCAGTTAGGTGATTTATCTAATAGACAAATGCAAATGCTAAATAGAAGTTCTTTAACAAGCTTGATGATTTATTTTGAAAGTCTAATTGCTAGTATAATTAAAGCTAGATTAGTTAAGTTTCCAAATGCATTTAATCCAAATGATAAATCTATAAAATATAAAGACTTAATGGATTTTGATAGTATGGATGAAGCACTAGAACATTTAATAGAGATTGAAGTTGTGGATATAATGTACAATGGATTCAAAGTATGGATTCAATACTTATCTAAATCAGGAATAAAAATTGACATGATTGAAGATTTGATTGAAGAGATAAATGAAATTTCCCAACGAAGAAACTTGTTTGTACATAACGATGGTGTAGTTAATAAAATATATTTAAATAAAGTGGATTCTAAATTTATTAAGGAGGTGAAAAAAAACGATAGATTATCAATTTCAAAGGAGTATTTAAAAAATGCCATTAAAATTATAAAAATATTTGGTACTATCATTTTGCTAGAAGCATGGAGAAACTTCGAAAAAGAAGATTTCGACCAAAATATAAGTTATCTTTCTAATTTAGGATTTGAAGGTCTCAGAGATGAAGAATGGGAATTTTCTAAGTACATTTATGAGGGTATCTATAAGTACTCAGATTACCATGCTGTTAAAACATCAATGCAAATAAATATTTGGTTATGTCAAAAGCAATTGGGATATTTCGAATCGATAAAAGATAATATCTCAAAATTCGATGTCTCAGGAATGCAAACATACTTTAAGTTATGTATTCATGCTTTGCTCGAAGAAAATGATGATTTCTTTTCATTATTAGAAAAAGAACCAAATGCAATTTCAAAGGATGACCTTATAACATGGCCTATATTTAAACTAATAAGAGAAGATAGTAGATTTAGTAATTTTGTAAACTAAGTTATTTAAAATTCGATTTGAAACTTAGATTTTTAATATGCTGAAAAAATTCAACATCCAGATTTGTTGGGGTTGTTAGCAGTGGATGTTTTGCCTGTTATAGAATAGTAATTTAGTAAGTCACACTCAATGAGCTGTGGCTTTTGTTTTGTCAAAAATGTATTAATGACAGCATTCCTTTATATATGTATGATGTGTAAAGGAGGTCGGAAAATGTTTAAAAATTGGACTAATAGAGACTGGTTTTGGTTATCGAGTTATTTTATTTTTATAGTAATATTGCTTTTAGCAAACTTCTATCTTGAATGGGAAACGAATCTTTCGATAATTTCAAGCGCTACATCAATTGCTTTGGCTATTTTAGCGATTTTCTTATCACTAAAGCAAGATTCTGAAAACAAAATATCGTCTGATACCAAACACTTAGATTTATCAAAACAGTTGAGAGAATTGTCACTTTCGATTATTAATAAACAAGATGGAATAACTGAGGTTTTAAATAATGTTGAGAAATCAGTAGATACAAATAATGAATTGGAAGAAAAACAAGAAAATTATACTCATGAACAATTATTAGAATATGGGGAAAAAGTTAAAAAAGAAACGATTCAAAAGTTTGAAAAAGAGTTAAATAAACAGATGTTAAAGAACTATGAAGATTTGGATAGAATTCAAAAAGGTTTCACTAACAGTGGGAAAAGAGATCCTAAAGAAATAATTAAAAACTATATTGAGAGCGTGAGTCACTATACAATTGAAGATGTACAGTTTCATTTAAGAGGTTATGGAATTGAAATGTCTACTCGAGCTATAAAAGTTATTTTAAATATGATTAAAAAAGAAGTGAATAATAAATTTGAACTATAACTTAAGTAATTATTAAAACGGTCACATCAATTACGATGTGGCTTTTTATTATGCAAAATTAGCTGAAACTTAATGTAAAAAACTTACATTTTTATATTGACTCACGTAAATATAAGTGGTATAATTAAAATATAGAAAGGAGGTAAGAAAATGGAACTTGAAAGAGTAGTAGCAATAACAGCATTCATCAATTTAGCAATCGCACTGCTTAACTTCCAAACAGCGAAGATAAACAGTAAGAAAGCAAAAGAAAAAGACACTACCCCAAAGAAGTAGTGCCAAACAGAAATTAAAAATGAAGGTTAAGGCTCACACCCTTAGCCTTCTACCCAAATATAATTGATTTGAGTAAATTGTACAACGGATATAAATAAAAAATTATACAAAGAGGTGATTCTTATGACGACTATTACAATAATTCTAACTGTTGTAACGCTCTTGGTAATTGGTGCGACAGTTGTTACAATGAGAAAAAGTAACAAAAAATAGGTGGTGCAATTTATGTCTGAAAACTACTCTTTCAAGAACCGTGAAGAAATAACAGTGTATATTCAAAATGAAATCATTAATACAACTGAAGCATTGGAAATATTGCAATGTTCCAGGCAGAATTTGAATAATCTTGTGATGCGTGGAGTAATAAAGCCGATCAAGGATTTACCTAGAGACAGGTTATTCTTTAAAGAAGATATCATTAAACGCAAAACTGAAATGGATAACAAAGCGAAAAAATAAGTCACATCCAACTGGGGTGTGGCTTTTCTTATGCACAAAAACAGGAAGGTGAGGCTATGCGAATTGAACACATCATAGACAGTGAAACAAAGGCGAGATTAAGAGTTTCAGAGGTAAGTAAGGGGAAAGTTCATCCTAGACGAAATAAGCCTAGGAAACGTAATCAGAAGCCTTTAAGTGAACGTGAATTAAAAGAACTAATGGGTGTACATCGAGATACATACACACGTAGGAATGGTGCAGTAAGACGCAAATGATTGTGGAGGGATAAGGAATGAGCAACAAATGTTTTGCAGATGGTTGCACTAATGAAGCTCTAACAGAGTTCTGTCCAGAATGTTTAGCCAATGGTGGTATGAAACCTGTTAGGCGTAAAACGAATGAAATTGAAATCATCATGACTAATGTAAACGAACCACCAAAGATTAAGCTGAATGGCAAAGAGATTAAAGGTATTGTGGAACTCGATTATAAGTACGTGACTAAGAGTGCTGAACCAGGTTATCACAACTTCACTGTTAAGTATTGTGATAAAGAATCAAACACTGTTCGAACTGTATCAGCTAATAAGATTTGGGAGGGATAAGGATGGTAGGATTAAAGGGGATAACGATTGATGTATCAGTAAAACTTGATGAAGAACGTTTGCAAAAAGCTATCAAGGTATTCGAACAAGAAGTATCAGAGTGTTTCTCTATTGAAGTTGGCAAGAAGAATGATGAACTACCAACAAGTCTCGAAGGTAGTGAATAGATTGAAAGAAGGTGATGTCAATGGACAAAGACAAGCTATACGATTTAACCAAGAGGAATCAAGAAAGCAAACAATTCTATGCTTCATCTTCTTGGGCTAAAGCGAGAGAACTTGCCTTAATCCGTGACAAGTACCTTTGCCAATCATGTTTAAAAAAGAAACGATTTCGAAAAGCAGAAGTTGTTCATCACATCAAGGAACTGCGCGACCATCCAGAACTAGGATTAGAATTATCAAACTTAATATCATGGTGCAATAAATGTCACACATCACACCATAAAAGCAGCGATACAAAATCAAAAAATATTAAAACTAAAATAGAAGTGGTTACAACCAAAACAAACATTGAAAGATTTTGAATAGCCCCCCTGGTCTGAAAATATTTTTTCAGCTTTTTAGGGACCGAGCGGGGTCCTTCGTTTGCTACGCGGATTAATTTATGAAAGGGGGGGAACTGATGGGAGAAGTTACAAACGATTTGTTACGGAGCTATTTAGGTGAGAATTATCAACCTTCTGATGAACAATTGATTACTTTGTATGTGGAAACTTATGAATTCTACAAACGGATGCAGGAAGAATTGAAGAAAATGCCGTTGATGATGAAACATACGAATAAAGCTAGCGCAACAAATTACATCAAGAATCCTCTTTCGATTGAATTAACCAAAACGGTGCAAACTCTGAATAATTTACTAAAATCGTTAGGTTTAACACCTTCTCAACGAAAGGAATTTAAGTTGGGTGGTGGTCACGTTGACGATGGCTTCGACAGTTTCTAAGATTGACGGTTTATTGATCGTTGTAAAACCTTCACCAGTATTACTAACGACTTGGTATGCTAATCAAGTTGTGGAGGGCAACATCATCGCCTGCAACAAAGTAAGACAAGCTTGCCAGCGACATTTAAACGATTTGAAAAGGCAAGGAACCGAGGATTTCCCTTGGGTCTTTGATGAAGAGTTAGCACATAGACCAATACAGTTTATCGAAAAATTTTGTAAGCCTTCAAAAGGTGCTTTTCGACAACTCACTATGCAAGCGTGGCAGCATTTTAGTTTAGGTTCTGTTTTTGGTTGGGTTCATAAAGATACTCAAATTAGACGGTTCAAAGAGGCTCTGATATTCGTTGCTCGTAAGCAAGGTAAAACAACAAAGATTGCAGGAGTTACCTTGTATGGCGCTTCAAAGGATAATGAACAAGGTGCGGATATTGTATTGTTAGCAAACAGTATGAAACAAGCGCGGTTATTATTTGATGAAGCAAAAGCGATGGTGAAGTCTTCCCCTGCTTTAGCGAGACGATTCAGACCGTTACGAGATGCGATTCATTTTGATACAACTTTCTCTAAAATCGAACCACAGGCATCTGATTCAGAAAAACTCGATGGATTAAATACACATATTGGAGTATTCGATGAAATTCACGAGTACAAAGATTACAAATTGATTAACGTTATTAAGAACAGTCGCCAAAGTCGTACACAGCCACTACTCATTTACATTACAACAGCAGGCTATCAATTAGATGGCCCATTGGTAAATTATTATGAACAAGGCGCTGATGTATTGAATGGTGATATCATCGATGAACGAACATTCTATTACATTGCTGAATTAGATAGTGTTGATGAGTTTGATAAACCTGAAATGTGGATTAAAGCAAATCCAAATATGGGTGTTTCTATCAAGCTTGCTGACATGATTGAAGATTGGGAGAAAGCAAAACGTACTCCCTCTGAACGAAACGACTTTATTACAAAACGTTTCAATAAGTTTGTAAGCAGCAATGAGGCTTCATTCTTGGATTATGAAGTATTGAAACGTAATGAAAAGGTTATTGATTACACTACAATTAAAACTTCTGCTGTTGGTGGTTTCGACTTATCGGACAGTGAGGACCATACAAGTGCATATCTCGAATGGCCAATTCAAGAAACTGGCGAGGTTGCTTTGTTAGGGCACACTTGGGTTCCACAAGCTAAAGTAGATGCTGATAACGAGAAAATCGATTATCAGAGTTTACAAGAAGAAGGACTTTTAACAATTGTTCCTGGAGAGTACGTAAAGAAAGAGTATGTATACGATTGGTTTGTTGAGCAGTCGAAAAAATATTCAATCGAAAAGATTATGTATGATCCAGCAAAAGCATTCGGCTTAGTTGAAATGTTACAGGCTTATGGATTTACTTGTGAAATTGTTCGACAAGGATTTATAACGCTTGGTCCTGCATTAGACGATGCGAAAGAGCGTTTTATTGATGGGAATGTAATTTTCAATAATAATCGTTTATTCCGTTGGTACACTAACAACGTCATCCTTGTGGAAGATAGAAATAAAAATAAGATGCCTACGAAACAAAGTCGCTACCGTAAAATAGACGGTTTTGCGGCTTTTTTAAATGCCCATGTAGAGGTTATGAAGAAAATGGTCGTGGCGCAAGGAAGTGGAGAAATATCATTTGTATCCATTAATGACTTGTAGGGAGGTGAGAAATTGAAAATATGGCAACGAACTAAAAGAGCGGTTTATATGGCTTACGCAGGTTGGAAAGGTGCAACGTGGGATTTTAGTAACTGGATGGGACGAACCTTCTGGGGAATTGATAACAGTCAACTAGCTACCAATGAAACGATATTCAGTGTGATTACTAGGTTAGCTAATACGTTGTCAGTATTGCCCATCAAGTTATATAAGGACTTTGATTTCGTAATGAACCAAGCAGCCGATGTATTGATAAACGATCCGAATCAAAATATGAGTTCATTTGATTTTATCAACGCAATGGAAGTTAGTCGTAATGAACATGGAAATGGCTACGCAGTAATCGTCAGAGACATTCGATTGCAGCCAATAGAAATTGTTCCATTAGATCCTACTACTGTAACAGAGGTTATCAATCGTGATGATGATTCTTTATGGTATCAAGTACTCGGAGAATCGAAAACGATGTATGTTCACAATTTAGATATGATTCATGTTAAGCATATCCGAGGTCCTAATCGTTGGCGAGGTATTAGTCCGTTAAAAGTTTTGGCAAATACGATTAAGTACGATAAAGCTGTTCAAGAGTTTTCCTTGTCTGAAATGGAAAAGAAAGAATCCTTTATTTTGTCTTATGCAGCCAATGTAGATGCTGATAAAAGAGCTCAAATTATTGCTGATTTTAGACGATTCTACTCTGAAAATGGTGGGATTTTATTTAAAGAACCTGGTGTGGAAATAGATCAATTAGAAAAGAAATACTTCGCTTCAGATACATTGGCATCCGAACAAATTACACGTTCAAGGGTGGCCAATGTTTTTACTGTGCCCGTAAGTTTCTTGAATGAAACCACTGGCGGTACGTTCGGAAGTAATGAGCAAGAGATGATTCGCTTTGTAAACATGACGATATTACCAATTGTGCGCCAATATGAACATGAATTTAACCGTAAATTACTCACTCGGTTAGAAAGACAAAATGGATTGTACTTTAAATTTAACATCGGTGGTTTATTACGAGGGGATACTGCAGCTCGCACAGCATTCTATCAAATGATGATTCGTTCATCAGGTATGAAACCGAATGAGGTTCGTAGGCTTGAAGATTTACCACCTGATAAGTCTCCGAACGCTGATAAATTATGGATTTCGGGTGATATGTACCCATTAGATATGGATCCAACACAAAGGAAAGCTACTGCTACTGCATCAACTGTGGAAGGAGGTGGAAACAATGAGCAAACAGAAGAAAAATAAATTTTTCGAAATGAAAGCATCTACTGATGGTAAATCGGCTGATGTTTTTATTTATGGAGAAATTACTAAATATGCTTGGGAAGAGTATGGTGAAGTTTCCTCAATTACTTTCAAAAATGAACTAGATTCATTGGGGAATGATGTAGAAGTGATTAATCTATACATTAATTCGCCAGGAGGTTCCGTATTTGAGGCAATGGCAATTATCGCTATGTTACAACGTCACCCTGCAAGAATTATTTCTCATGTAGATGGTGTTGCAGCTTCATGTGCATCGGTTATTCCAATGATTTCAAAAAAAGTGATCATGCCAGCCAATGCTTTAATGATGATACACCACGCTATGACAGGTGCTTGGGGTAATGCTACCCAGTTAAGAAAGGCAGCAGATGACGTTGAACGTATTAGTCAATCGATGTGTCAATATTATCTCGACAAGGCCGGAGATAAACTGGATAGCGAAACTTTAAATGAAATGCTTAAAGAAGATACTTGGTTAACTGCTGAACAAGCTTTAGAGATTGGATTGTGTGATGAAATCGTTACGGCTAATAATGCCGTTGCATTTGCATTTGATGAAAAGTTTGCACAGCAGTATAAAAATGTGCCACAACAACTTCTGGAACCACAACA
The DNA here is from genome assembly GCF_000772955.1 of Ureibacillus sinduriensis BLB-1 = JCM 15800. Lineage (GTDB taxonomy): Bacteria > Bacillota > Bacilli > Bacillales_A > Planococcaceae > Ureibacillus > Ureibacillus sinduriensis. The sequence goes on from NZ_JPVO01000053.1 coordinate 164,153, forward strand.
AAAAGCACCTGAAATGTCAGCAGAAGAGAAAGAATTGCGAGAGAAGATTCTTACAGATTCAAAAGCTAATTTAACTTACTTAAATACAATTCTATAAAATAACGGGAGGTTTTCACTCATGAAAACACAAACTAAAAAACTATTAAAATCATTAGAAAACAAAAATTCTATGAAAATGTTTTTACCACTTGATATTCAATTTTTTGCTGGGAACAAAACACTTTACGAGCTAAAACAAGCAATGGCTACAATTGGTCAACAATTAGCTAAAACAGAAGAAGACTTAGCTACAAAGGCAATGGATCCATCTGCTTCACTTGATGATATTAAAGCAACTCAAACTGTGAAAGCTGATTTGCAAGCTCGTTTTGATGTAATCAAAGCTCAACATGATCAACTTGAAAAGGAACAAGCTGAAAAGTTTGCTCAAAAACAAAATACTATTGCAGGAATTGAAGATCCAAAACAAAAAGTTGTGTCTGCAAAAGCTGATTTAATTCGTTCTACAATGCGCGGTAAGGCAATTGATAGTGATGTTCGCGCGGCATTAGGTGATAACTCAACAACTGGGGGAAGTAAATTCCTACCAAAAACAGTATCAAACGATATCATCATGGAACCTTTAGCGAAAAATCCATTACGTGGTCACTCAGTTGTAACGAACATTACGAATTTAGAACTTCCTAAATTGAGTTACACACTAGATGACGATGATTTTATTGCAGATACTGAAACAGCAAAAGAACTAGAATTAACGGGCGATACAGTATCTTTCGGTCGTCATAAATTCAAAGTATATGCAGGTGTATCTGAAACAGTAATCAATGGATCTGATGCAAATTTAGTTGGCCATGTAGAGAATGCATTAAAATCAGGTGTTGCTGCCAAAGAAAAGAAGGTGGCATTCGCGACTACTCCAAAACCTGGAGAAGAACATATGTCATTCTATTCAACTCAAAATGGTATCAAAGTGGTTACTGGTGCAGACAAATACAAAGCAATTAAAGCAGCTATTGCTGATCTACATGAAGATTACCGTGAAAATGCAAAAATCTTTATGACATTTGCGGATTACTCTGACATCATCGAGACACTTGCGAATGGAAGTGCAACTTTATATACAGCTCAACCAGAACAAGTATTAGGTAAACCTGTAGTATTTGCTGATGGTGCAGTAAAACCAATCGTTGGTGATTTTTCTTACTCTCAGTTCAACTATGACATTGGTGAACTATTCGAACGTGATAAAGATATCAAAACGGGTATCGAACAATTCGTTGTTACAGCTTGGTTTGACCACCAAATTAAGTTGAAATCTGCATTCCGTATCGCAGATGTTACTTCTACTCCCTAATACAGCGGCATCTATAGGCGATGCCGTAATCGGTGAAAGTTTAATTGTTCAATAGATAATAAAGGAGGATAAATGGCTATGGCTACAAAAGAAGAATTAAAAGTATTATTTGCTACTGGAAAAAAACCAACAGGTGATGATTTCTCTAAATTAATTGATGGTGTAGAAGGACCTGCTGGACCTCAAGGGGAAGTTGGTCCCCCAGGTCCACAAGGTGAGACGGGAGCAACAGGTGCAAAAGGCACGACTGGCGCTAAAGGTGATCCAGGTGTAGGAGTTAAGTCAATCGCTCTAACTGTTGATGCAGAAGGTAAAGTAACAGGTGGAACAATGACGTTAACAGATAATTCTACAGCTCCAATTACAGTAACTACAGCTTAAAAAGCTCTCTTTTTGGGGGCTTTTTGCTTTAAAATGAGCTGAAAAGAGTGATAAACAATGACATTACTCGATGAATTAAAGGAATATCTGAGAGTAGATGGGGATGATGAAACACAGTCCCTTTCTACTTTTATAAATGCTGCTGAAGTAGTTTTGAAGAATTCAGGAGTAAAACTTCCACAGGATTATTATCAAATTGTGGATGGCAAAGACATTTATTCCGAACATCGGTTGGCAGTATTAATTTTGGCATCTCATTATTATGAAAATCGTCAAATTTCATCTCAAAATGCACAAAATGAGATACCTTTTAGCGTTCAAACAATGATTTTGCAATTGAAATGGGTGAATATCGATGAATCCAGCCCAATTTAATCGCCGTATTTCACTATTTAAACGAACAATAACTGTAGATGAACTACTACAAGAAATTGAGACTTTTGAAGAAGTTAAGAAGCTATGGGCGATGATTAAAACCTTAAAAGGTGAAGAAGTTCAAAAAGCTGATTCTTCCACAATCAATACGTCTCGTTTTGTAGTTAGATACTCAAAATTTCTTCATGATCTATTCGAAGATGAAAAAACATCGTTAGAAATCCATTATCGTGGTGTGATTTATGATATAAAAAGCGTGATAAACGACGATGAGGCCAATATAACCTACACAATCGTTGCCGAAGGGCGGATGTAACCATGGCGAATGTAAATAACATAGCTAATGAAATTGTTCGTTCCCTCAGACAATATACAGACGAAGTGAAAGTAAAAGTTAATGAAGCAGGGAAAGAAGTTTCTGAATATGGTGTGCGACGACTTAAAGTGGAAAGTCCTAAAAAGACAGGTAAGTATGCTCAAGGTTGGCGATTAAAAAAAGTGGGGACCAAATGGGTTACTTACAACAAACTTTATCGACTTACTCACTTGCTTGAAAAAGGCCATGCAAAGGTAAATGGTGGCCGTGTTGCTGCAAGGGTTCATATTGCCCCTGTTGAACACAAAATGATTGAAGAATATACACAAAAAGTTGAGGAGGCCATTAGAGGATGACATTACCTGAATTAGCTCAAGCATTAAAAGGCTTAGGTTATCCAGTCGCCTATTCTCACTTTTTAACTACTCAAGATCCACCATTTATTTGTTATTTAGTACTTGATTCGGCTACTTTCAATGCTGATAACAAGCCGATTCATGAAACAATAAGCGTAGATATTGAACTTTATACAAAAACGAAGTCTTTAGCGATAGAAAAGCAAATAAAGGATTTACTAACAACAAACGAACTCCCTTGGTTTTTCGATGAAATTCACATCGAAGACGAGGGAGTTTTTAAATGTACTTTTTCAATTACATTAACTTAAAAATGGAGCGTGAAAGCATGTATAACGTATTAAATGACAACAAAGTTATTCAAAGTGTATCAAGTGACAAAGTAGTAATTCCTTTCCATTGGAAATCGATTATGAAATTAGATATTCAATACTTTGCTGAAAACAAAGTTGAATATGGTTTATCGAACGTTCACTATGCAACTTATACAACTGGTGCAGATGGAACAATTACATTTGATAAACCTATCCCGATTCCAGGTGCGGTAAGTATGACAGGAGATCCAGTAGGTGAAGCAACAAAATTCTTTGCTGATAACATGGTTTATTACGTTGCAAAAAGTAACCAAGGTTATGAAGCAACATTGAGTATTGCTACAATTCCACAGCAATTCGCTATCGATGCATTGGGTGAAGAATTAGACGAAGTAGATGGAGTAATTAACGAAGTTGCAGATGCACAAGGCAAACCGTTTGCACTTTTATTCCAATTCGAAGGCGATGTTAAAGCGACACGTCACATTATGTATAACTGTACAGCTAACCGTCCGAGTCTTAACGGAAATACAAAAACGGAAAGTACGGAGATTACGCCAAACGAATTAACATTAACAGCTGCTCCAATCAAAATTGGTGATAAAACTCTAGTAAAAACAAAAACTACATCTGCTACAACTGCAGCTATCTATGATTCATGGTTCGATACGGTTTACCAAAAGACAAATGCTACTCCCTAATGAAGCCGCATCTATAGGCGATGCGGTTTTAGGCACAAATTTCATTATTCAGTAACAACATAAATGCTAAGACCTCCCACAGATTTGATGGGAGGTTATTTTGATTAATAATCTGTGGGGGAATAACTAATGGAAAAAACAATTGAAATCTCTGGTAAACAAATCACTTTTAAAAGCACTGGTGCAGTTCCTAAACGGTATAAAATGCAGTTTGGTCGTGATTTCTTTGCGGATTTATTAGCCATGGAAGGAACGATTAATAAAGAGAACCCTTCTGTGGAAGAAATGCGAAAAATTGATTTCGAAGTTTTCTATGACATTGCTTGGACGTTTGCGAAAACAGCTGACAGTTCAGTACAAGATCCATTAACATGGTTAGATTCATTTGAATCATTCCCAATTATAGAAATCCTTCCGGAACTTCAAGATATGTTGGCAGCATCCATTCAGACTAAAAAAAAATAAGTAAATCAAAGGGTACGTCAAATGGTGAAACAATCAACACTGAGACGTACCTTGTTTTATGTCATGAATGCAAGCTTGCTCACGATGATTTAGAAACCATGACACTAGGGATGGTGCTAGATTATATCGACGAATACATGGAAATGAAAAATCCTGATAAAAAGAAAGTTCGCAAGGCTTCCCAGGAAGACTTTGACAAATTCTAAGCACTCACTTTTGTGGGTGTTTTTTATTTTACATAAAAGGCGGTGAAAATATGGCAAATGGAAATATTCGTGGTATTACAATTGAACTGAATGGCGATACAACCGGTCTGGACAATGCTCTTAGGGATGTAAATAGGCAAAGTAAAAACTTACAAGGTGAATTAAAGGAAGTTGAAAAAGCCTTAAAACTAGATCCAGGTAATATTGAGTTGGTTAGACAAAAGCAACAATTGCTAACTCAATCAATTCAATCCACAAGCGATAAATTAAATACTTTACGACAAGTTCAAGGCCAAGTAGAAGCACAGTTGAGACGTGGTGAAATTGGCGAGGAGCAATATCGTGCATTTCGTAGAGAGTTGGTAAACGCAGAAAATAGTATGCGTAGTTTTGAAGGACAACTGGATTCTTTGCAAACAGAACAACAACGCTTAGCTGACACTACACGCTCTTTAGGAGCATTTTTTAATGCCACGGGAACTGATGTCGAACAATTCTCAGGAACGCTTGGAACAAGGCTTACACAAGCTATTCGGAATGGTACAGCAAACGCTGACCAAATGGAACGAGCTTTACGTTTAATGGGCAGACAAGCCTTAGGTGCTAGTACGGACATTGATGAAATGCGAAGAGTGTTAAATCAAATAAATAATGGCGGTTCCATTGATTCAATTCGTTCTGAATTACAACAAATGAACCAAGTTGTTGTTACGGCCCAGGATGAATTGAAAGAGATTGACAAGCTTTTAAAGTTCAATCCCAATAGCACCGAACTCTTAACTCAGAAACAAGCATTACTTAGTCGATCCATTCAAGATTCTTCCACAGAACTTCTACAATTACAGCAAAGACAAAGAGAAGTAGAAACGCAATTCCGTAGTGGTCAAATGGGAGAAGAACAGTATCGTGCTTTTAGGCGTGAAATTGAGCAAACGGAGCAAAGTTTAAGAGGTTATCAGAACGAGCTACGTAACATGGAGCAAGAACAACAAGCGGTACGTTCTTCTGCAAGGCAGCTAGAAACCTTGTTCAATGCGACTGGAATGTCTGCTCGGGATTTTGCTGATGTACTAGGTAACGATCTGACTAGGGCTATTACAGAAGGTCGTGCAACATCTGCACAATTTGAGCAAGCATTAGATCGCGTTGGCCGAAGTGCATTAGGTTCAAGAGCTGACCTTACTCAAATGCGTGAAGCGTTGAGAAATATCGATAACGGTGCGAATTTAGATCAAATACGTGCTGATTTAGACCGAATTGCAAATAGTGCTAATCAAGCTGAAAACGATGTAAACGGGTTAGGAGATTCTCTAGCTAATGTAGCAGGTGCCCTTGTTGCAGGCGGTGGAATTGCCGGAGTAATTGAGCAAGCATTAGATACATCAAATTTAGACACAAAAATCGATATATTATTCGAAGTACCCGAAGAAAACAAGGAATATATAAAGGAAATCATTAGATCGATAGAAGCTTATGGTATTGATGGAGAAGAAGCGCTTGAAGCTGTACGTCGACAATGGGCATTAAATGCTGATGCAACAGATGAAGCTAATCGCAAGATTGTGGAAGGCGCAGGAGTTATTGCAAGTGCCTATAACGGTATTGATTTCATTGAATTAATTCAAGAGATTAATGAAATTGCAGTGGCGCTGAATGTTACTGATGAAGAAGCGCTAGCTTTGACAAATACATTATTGAAAACAGGATTCCCACCCGAACAATTAGATATTATAGCTGAATATGGAACGCAGTTAAAAATCGCCGGCTATAATGCTGAAGAAATTCAAGCAATTATGGCTTCTGCTAGTTCTCAAAATTCTTGGAATATCGACAACCTTCTTGACGGTCTAAAAGAAGGGCGGATTAAGCTAACAGAATTTGGTGATGGTTGGAGCGATGCTTTATCTGATTTAATCGAAGGTACTAAAATTAGTACTGAAATGCTTGATGGTTGGGGGAGAGCAGTAGCAAAAGGTGGCGAAGAAGGTTCTAAAGCTATGCGTGATGCTGCTCAAGCTGTTTCCGAAATTGAAGACCCTACTAAAAAGGCTTTAATAATGGTTGAGATGTTCGGAACCATGGCAGAGGACCAAGGTAATACAATCGCTAATACTTTAATCGAGATGGGTCAGCACATGACTACGGCAGCTGAAAATCAAGAAGGGCTAAATGAAGCGATTAACAAGATGGAGAAAGATCCAACAGTTCAATTGCGACAAGCTTTAGCTGATTTGAAAACGGCTCTTGACCCAGTAATACAAGTGGTTGCTGATATTGTTTCTGAAATAGCTACTTGGATAAGTGAAAACAGCAAATTAGCAGGTGTTATTTTAGCTGTTACAACTGCACTAGGAATTGTTGTGGGAGCTATAATGGCACTCGCTCCTGCCGTTGCATCCTTGGTATATTTATTTACTCCTTTAATTGGAGCATTCACAACTGCCGGAGGTGTAGCAGGTGTTTTCTCATCTGCAATTGGTGGATTAGCACCTATATTTACTGCATTAACCGGACCAATTGGAATCGCAGTTGCTGCAATAACAGGAATAGTTGCAGCTTTAGTTACAGCATATAACAAAGTCGAATGGTTCCGAGACGGTGTAAATCAAATTTGGAACATTATCAAAGATTACACTTCCCAAGCATTTGGAGCAGTCAAAGAGTTGATTTCTTCACTGATTTCCAGCGGTGTTGAGTTTGCAAAAGGAATCCTTGATAAGTTTAAAGCCTTTTGGGATGAAAACGGCAAGGCCATTACAGAGATTGTGAAAAATAATTTCGAACGAGTGAAATCTAATATTGAGATGGTCATGGGTATTATTAAAGGTATCTTCGAAGTTGTATGGCCAATTATATCGAATCTCGTAAAAGTTGTTTGGAAGGCTATCCAGTTAACTATCGGAAATGCGTTAGATATTGTATTAGGTATTATTCAAACTGTGCTGAAATTAATTCAAGGTGATTGGAAGGGTGCCTGGGAATCGATAAAAGGTGTTGCAGAAAACATCATGAGGAATATTATTAAATTCTTTAAAGATATTAACTTATTCCAAATCGGGAAAGATGTAGTTCAAGGATTTGTTAATGGTATCGGTTCGATGGCTTCAGCGGTTGTGAATAAAGCTAAAGATCTAGCAAACAGCGTGACCAAGACTATAAAGAATGTATTAGACATCCATTCACCATCTCGTGAAATGAAACGAATCGGATTGTGGACAGGTGAAGGTCTTGTTATAGGGTTAACTTCATCAAGTTCGTCAGTTAATAAAGCGATGGAGAATATCGGTAATGGAATTCTCAATGTTTCTAAATCTTATCAGAAAGAATACGAAAGTTTAATTGATGAATTTAATAAGAAAAATGAGGATAAAAACGATAAAACATTAGAAAAAATTTACAAGATACAAAATAATGCAGCTAAGAAAAAACGTGCATTAACTCAGAAGGAACAACAAGAGATCGCTTCGTTAGAGGCTTCGTATAGAGATTCTAAGCTTAAAACAGATCAGGATTTTAATAAAAAATATATGGCACTTGTTGAGAAATCAGAAAAAGAGTATCTAGAAGTTATCAAAAAATATATCGATGATAAAAAATCTTTAGATCAAATGTCCATATTAGATGAAGCAAGGATTTGGGAACAGTCTATGGAATTGTTTTCTGAAGGCACAACAGAACGGATTAAAGCTCAACAAGAGTATAAAAAAGCCGTAGAAGCTGTGAATAAAGAAATCACGGCTATTAATGCTGAATATTCAGGTCAAGTGATGAAGATTAATGAAGAGTTGATAAAGAGTGAAGAAGCGTTAAATAAAGCTTATGAAGATGCCGTTTCTAAACGTGAAAACTCCCTTAAAAATACAAAAGGCTTATTTGACGAATTCACAGTGGACTTAAGTCGAACTGGTGATGAGCTCATGAAAAATTTACAAACGCAAATTGTTCATTTTGAAGGATGGCAAAGGGAAATTGAAGCATTATCAAAAAGGGCAATTGATGGAGGGTTATTAGCTGAATTAAGAGAAATGGGACCAAACGCTTTAGCAGAAATCGTAGCTTTAAACAGTATGACTGATACACAGCTCACAAAGTACAGTGAATTATATAGAACCAAATCTAAATGGGCCAGAGAAGTAGCTGAAAAAGAGCATGTGGATATGAAAAACAATACTGATAAGCAAATAAAAGAGATGCGAACAAATGCTGAAAAGCAACTTGATAACTTAAACAAAGAGTGGAATGCAAAAATTAAATCCCTTACAAAAGATACTTCCACAGAATTATCAAGTCTAGAGCAGATTGGTAGAGATGCTGGTAATGGATTGTTGAGCGGGCTTTCTTCAACATCAAATGCGATAAAAAGCAAAGCTTTGGACATTGCTAATTCGGTGAGAAAGACAATTCAATCGGCTTTGGATATCCACAGTCCCTCACGTGTGATGAAGGGCTTTGGTATTAACGTTGGTGAAGGTTTAATTATTGGAATGGACGACATGATTTCAAAAGTTGCCCAATCATCTGCTCGATTATCTGAAGCTGTTGTAAATGCTCAAGGTTCTTTGGCAAGTAGTGCTCAAAAATCGGTGGAATATAGGGCATCAAGTGTAACATCATCTACTTCCACAATTGATAATTCAAAATACATGCAACCGAACATCACAATTATTAACCAAGTGCCAAATGCTTCACCTTCTGAAATTGCACGGAAAGCACTTCAAACTCAACGTCAACTAGCCATGGAATGGGGTGTGTAAATGGCAGTGGAAAAAGTAATATTCAAGAATAGTAGAGGGCAATCGATTGAATTAACGAATCGATTGCCTTTTCTTCTTGAATCTGTGGAGGGCCGAGGGGAAGTTGGGGCAGATATTCAATTGCAATCAGCGCCGTTTCAAGATGGCGCAACGTTTATCGATACTACCCTTACTACAAGAAGCTTGGCGTTAAATGTTAGTTTGATAGCTAAAAGTCGAGATGGGTTGAACGATTTACGACACAAAATCAGCACAGTTTTTAACCCGAAATTGGGATTAGGTAAATTAATCTACTCAAACGGAAATGTCGAACGAGAAATCGAAGTGGTTGTGGATGGTTCCCCTGCATTCCCGGTTGGTGATGCGAAGGGACGTTGGTTCCAAAGGACAGTAATTAATCTAATTGCACCAAATCCATTTTGGGAAGGTGTAGCAGTTGATAACTACAAACTAGAAGATTTTGTAGGGAATTTCCGATTCAAATTCCGTTTCCCAGTACGATTCGCAACTCGTGGAGATAGTCGTGCATTGATAAATAAAGGGGACGTACCGACACCAATTCGAGTAGAGTTTCGCGGGCCAGTTACAAATCCGAAAATTACTAATGTAACAACAGGCGAGTTTATCAAAGTAAATGCAACGATTCCAGCTAACTACAAGTTAATTTTAAATACTTCATTTGGGAATAAGCGTGTTGAAATCATCGCACCTGATGGAGTTGTACAAAATGCGTTCCACTATATCGATTTGGAGTCAACATTCTTTTCTTTAGATATTGGCGAAAACCGTTTCGGCTTTATTACTGAAGGTGGTAATCCAGAGGTTTATGTGGAATACAAACACAGATATTTAAGTGTATAAGGATGTGAAGGTATGGCGGAAAAATTTAGATTTTTCGATGCAGTAGAAGATGAGAATGGCGTATACGATCGTGAGTATAATGCCCAAGAATTTACGGATTACTTCAAAGCATTAGTGACAACGGGAATCATGAAAGGTGCAGGAAATCAGTTAGCAGTCACTACAAACGGCTCAAGTATGATTACGAGCATTAATACCGGTATAGCGTTTATTCTTGGTCGCTATTACGAGAATGATAGTCCACTTGAATTGACGCATGATACCGAAACGGTTGGTAATAATCGTATTGACCGTATTGTGATTCGAATGGATTTAAGTACCGAAGCGCGTTATGTAAAAGCGTTTATTAAGAAGGGTGTACCTTCCACAAATCCGATTGCGCCGAATTTAACACAAACAGCTAATTTGTATGAAATATCACTGGCACAAATAAAAATCGTTGGGGGTCAAACTTATATTGCAGTTGATGATGTAAGAGATGAACGGGGAACGGATGTGATTTGTCCTTGGGCAGGGTCGAATATACTACCTAATTTTAATGATGAGGCATTAGCAGAATTAGTTGCACAGGTTGAAGGACTTGAAAACCAAAAAGCTCGTCCTAATGGAATAGCAACTCTCGATTCAAATGGTAGTGTGCCAATGTCGCAATTGAAGAATGTACCGTTGCCACAGGATGCATCAACTACCCAAAAAGGTGTGGTGCAATTAAATACAGCACTTAACAGCCCAAGCACTACACAAGCAGCAACGCCAAGTGCAATAAAAGCTGTTAATGATAAGCTGACTGGATCGAATTTATCTTTAGGTATAGGCTCGTCGGCAACATTAGCTGGGGCAGTAGCTCTAGGACAAGTCAGTTCAGCTAATAGTTATTTTGGAATCGCAATTGGATATAACGCAAGAGCAGATAAGGAAAATTCAGTAGCAATTGGTTATGGTGTCAGTGCGACAATGGCTAGTGATGCAAAGTTAGGAGTGGGTACTAATGGTTACGGACCTTGGAATTGGCTGATTCCAGGGCAATTATATGTGTCGGGAACAAAAAACTTCCAAATGGCTCATCCTCATCCAGATAAAAAAGCTACTCACGTTATACGGCACGGGGCAGTAGAAAGTCCTACAACAGGAGATACGCTATATCGTTATACAATTGAAGCAAACGAACCTAACCAAGTAGTAGAGGTGTTGTTACCGGATTATTTCGAACACCTTAATATTAATGTTGATGTGTGGGTTAATCCTCATTTGCATTTTGGAAGAGCCTACGGAATAGTTGAAGGCGATAAACTCAAAGTGACGTGTGAAACCCCAGGGCAGTATAAGGCTCTAATTATCGGTACACGTAACGATGATGATGTTCAAGATTGGTATATTAAAGGAGTCGAACGAGAGATTGGAGAAACCTGGTTAGGTGAAACCTACGAATTTGAAGTCATTGAATACACTGAAATACAGGAAATAAAGGAGGAAGTACAATAATGATAGAAATCAGAGAAGTAAAAATTCAGTTTAAAAATCCGATAACTGGTCAACCAACAAGAGCTGTAGAATCACATTATTATGGACGTTCCGTTCGAGCAACAGTAAATGAGGAGGAGCAATTATTCCGATTTACTCCCAGTGAATTACCTTTTATAGCAACAGAAGAAGATATGATTCTAGCGATTCAGAATAGATTGAGTGAATAATTAATGAAAAAGCCAATCCGTATCCTATCATCCACAATGGATATTCTAGGTGAAATCGACAATTACGAATCATTGTTCTTTATTCGCTCCTGGCATGGTATCGGCTCAATCGAATTACGAATGAATCGATATAAAAAATACGCAAATACATTATTAAAAGATAATCTTATTCTTGTTGGAATTGACTTGAATAAGGTTTTTATTATTAAGCATCGTGAAATTGAACTTGATGAGAACGGTAGAGCAACAGAAAATTGGCTGATTAAAGGATATGCTTTAAAATCGATTGTTGCTCAACGTATTACAATGCCACCTTCACACACAGCTTATGATAATAAATCGGGCAGCTATGAAACTGTCATAAAGCATTATGTTAATAATAATCTTGTTAATCCAGGAGAAGTAAGACGTAAAATCCAACAATTAATAATTGCAGATGATTTACAACGAGGCGGTAAAATATCATATTCATCTCGCTTTAAAAACGTAGCTGATGAAATGTCCACATTATCTTTAGCGAGTGGATTAGGGTGGGATGTAACGTTGGATTTGGTCAATAAACAATGGGTATTCGATGTTGTGGTAGGGCGTCAGTTAATTGCTGGGCAAAACGTTAATCCACCAGTTATATTTAGTCCACAATTCGAAAGTTTGAAGTCCTTACAATATGCACAAAGCGAATTGAACTATAAGAATGTAGCAATCGTTGCAGGGCAAGGTGAAGGTGTAGAAAGGCGAGTAATTGAAGTCGGTTCATTCAATGGTTTGAATCGACATGAAATCTTTGTAGATGCGCGTGATGTGGAAGAAGTGGATGATGATGGTCAATCAATTCCAGTACAGCAAATTATCCAAGCGTTAACGGATCGTGGCCAGCAACAACTTAATGAATTACTTCAAGAGGAATATTTGGAAGGGCAGATATTAACTAACAGTCCTTTCAAATATGAAACTGATTATGATTTAGGTGATATCGTAACTATCCAGAACAAAGACTGGGGCGTAACAATGGATGCGCGAATTACGGAAATCAAGGAAGTTTATGAAGCGGCCGGATTCAGCATTGAAGCAACCTTTGGAAATAGTCGCCCTACATTGATTCAGAAGATTAAGCAGGAACTTTCGCAGATTAGTGGGGAAGTTAGACGGTGAACGCAGTATAGGCTAGCGTTTTTATAGCAAGAAATCTTTAAAGGATTTCTCCTCCTTTTGTCGAATAAAAACCCTTGAAAGGAGGGGTATTTTGATTAAGATTAATAAAGCCTTATTTGAAGAAAAATTAAATGAAAAACTAAATAAAGCTAGGATTGCTAAATATGAATTTATAGAAATTAATGCAGGCGAATTTCATCGAGAAGTGGGATTATATCCTTCAAATAATCATAGAATGGCGACCTGCAGTATTGTTATGAAAGAAAGAATGAAGACGAATGACAAAATAATCAATTCTCCAAACAAAGGAAAGGGTGCTTCATTAACAATTAGATATTATTTATAAGATATGCCTTCACAATTTGTGGATGGTTTTTATTGTGCAACAAGACCTAAGCAATGCATTGTACCGAGCAGTGTAATTTGGAAAAGTAGGTGAGGTTATGGAACCAGTATCAGCAGTAACAACAGCAAGTCAAATAGCTACATCGCAAGCCGTATGGTCAATATGTGCTATTTTGCTAGTGGTATATGTATTTTGGCACTCTAACAAACGAGAAACTAGACTATTGGATAATCTAAGTGAACTTACAAAAGCTCAAGGTGATCAAGCGAATACAATGCAAGAAATCAGTAATAGTTTGACATCACTTGAAGGCCGCATGGATCGAATGGAAAAATACACTTATAAATACGGAGATGATGAATGATGACGGCAGATAAATTAAAACAATATATCGCATTATTCGGAGGGGTGCTTGGAGCAATCCTTTTATTTTTGCAAACTTTAGGGATTAACTTCACTTGGTTCACCAACGATTCAATTAATTCATTTGTTGAGGTTCTAATTGCAGCAGTGCCATTTGTTTTAGTGATCTATGGAGTCTATAAAAATACCTATATCATGAGTGAAAATGCTAAAGAACAAGAGGAGCTTCTTAAAAAGAGAGGGTTGAAGTAAATGGCAAAAGAAATTGAAATTCATCCCGGCCATTGGAACCTAACTAATAGTGGAGCGAATGGGTATATCAATGAAGTTAAAGAAGCGCGCAGAGTAGCAAAGAGAGTGTATGAGATACTCAAGTCCTCAAAGGTACGGGCGACTTATTACGAGGATAATTCATCTAAAAATCAACGTGAGAATATCAATTACTTGGTTAGCCAACACAACAAAGATTGCGATGGATTAATCGTGTCAATTCATTTTAATGCTTCTAGCGGCAGTTCAAGTAAGGGTATTGGCACTGAGGTACTTTATTATTCTGAAAAGGACTTGGCTATTAAAGTTGCTAAAGCAATCAGCGATGTATCGGGACTTCTCAATCGCGGAGCGAAGAAACGAACAGATTTAGGAGTATTAGCGAAAACGTATGAGCCGGCAATCTTAATTGAAGTTTGTTTTGTAAACAGCTCAGTGGATGTAGCGTTGTATCGTAGAGACTTTGAAAAGATATGCCAGGCTATTGCGCAGGTATTAGCGAATTATCTAGGGAAATCAACTAAGCCTTCCACACAAATAATTGTGGAGAAAAAGGAGGAAAAACCAGTGGACTTATTAAATAAAACTGGCCGGGCAGAAACTAAAGAGCTGATTAAACGTGGAGTAGCTGAAAATTTATTCACATCAAAGCACCAGGATGTTGATAAGTATACCGATGCTGAGTTGATCAGTTACTCGTTTGCTTACATCAATCGAAAATTAAAAAACGTTGACAAATTATAGTTTCAAATATTTATTTTCTGGGAATTACTTGTATAATCCTCCCTGGATTATACAATATAAATATCGAATATACGATTGAGAAATCAATCAAAAATTAAACCGTCTTCCATATTCCGGAAGGCGGTTTTTTCTCGGCTGCTTGAATTACTTATGACCAAGCGTTAAAGAGACTGAGCCATCAGCAGGGCTGAATGTTGCTGTTACCTTTCTTCCGTTAGCAGTAAACTGTTCTGGAATGTCATTACTATTGAAGTAATTCCATACTCTATTAGCATCACTGCCAAAGTAAAGTTTGAACACTTCTTTTGCTACGACTGGAATACGTTCTGAATATTTTAAAGCAGGGTCAGTCCATCCCATGAACTTAATTCCAACTTCGTTTGAAGATGATGAACTTTGTCCAATTACACTAATCACTCCAGGATAAGAAGGGAGTGAATATACACCACGATTATTAAACCCAAGTTCATTTTCCAGTGTACGGAAGTTTACCGCAGGGTCAGAACTCCAAGGAGTTTTTAATACTGGTGCAACCCAACCATCAGGATATACTTTCCCAGTTTGTTCTTTAACTTCTCCATCAAATGTGATTAACACTAGACTTTGATTACTTTTCCATTCAACGTTTGCTCCTAGAGCTTCACTTACAAATCTCAACGGAACTAAAGTACGTCCGTTCACAGACTTTCCAGGAACATCTAAATCTTTCTTTTTCCCGTTTATTGTTGCTTGTTTACTATTTAGAGTAAGAGAAACAATTATGCTGCCGTTTGTGGCCTTTACGGTTTTTGTTCTATCCGACCATTCAATTTTCGCACCCATTGCTTCGAAGATTGCTCTCATTGGAACTAGTACTCTACCATTTTCCATAATAGGCTGTTGATCAAAATAAAGTTCCTGCGAATTAATTTTTACGCTTATAGGAGTTGCTGCTTCAACATTATTATTACTTAATGTGAAGGGCAACAATAGACCTATCGCCAGGATAGAAATCTTAATGAAATATTTCATGCAAAATCTCATTATGCATATGTATTTTTTACCATAGCAATTTTCTCTTATATAGTTTTATTTTTCAAGTCAATTTAGAAATTTAAACCATAGAAGCGTTTTAAATAGCTATTTTGCTTATTTAAAAAAGCCCCAAATATTTATTTTGGGCGCTTATCAAATATTTAACAGCCTAATTTTAATTTCAATGTTATCCTCTTTGAAAAAAGGAGGTATTGTAGGTGGGTAATTTTCTTTCTTTTCCACAAAATCAGCACTTAGAAATCGAAGTTATCACACTTTTCAATGGGGAAAAATTTCATGTAGTGAAGGTTTTGGACAAAAAAGACATTAGTGTGTCACTGTTTCTTCATTCTAAAGAAATTACGCAAGTGACTGATTATAAAGATTGTTTAGACCTCGGATACTATGCTTTCAAAACAATTGAACAAGCACGTAAGTTTCACAAACAAATAGAACATATGTCAGCAATTGACTTAATGATCTTACAAACTCAATCTAATAAGCAAGAATGTTAAAACCGTCTTCCTATTGTTGAGGGCGATTTTTTAATTATGAAAGAGAAAAGAGAGTGCTAAATAAAGTGTTGTCCCACTTGGTATATTATGGTTAAATAGTATTTAAGGATTACATAAATATCTAAGTATAGTACAAAAGAGGTAAAATTATGAACAGAAAATCAACCTATTGCAAGTCTTTAGCAGGGGCATTAGCGCTTAGCGTGAGTATGCCAGCAATCGTAATTCCAGTGGAAGCACAAACTGTTGAAACAGCAAATGATACATTATTCAGTGATGTTACTCCAAAGCACTGGGCATACTCTTCTATTATGAAAGCATCTCAACAAGGTTTAGTAGAAGGTTACAATGGAAAGTTTAATCCGAATGGCAAGGTAACTAGAGCTGAGTTTGCAACATTCCTTTCACGTGTGTTTGATGGAGGTAAAGGTCTACAAAATACGTTTTCTGATGTTCCAAGCACTCACTGGGCAACCGATGCTATTAACGAAGGGATTGCACTAGGTTTTATCAAACCAAACGATTACAATAATAACAAATTTTCACCCGACCAGACTATGACACGTAATGAGATCGTGAAGTGGTTAGTCAATGGGTTAGTATCACAAAATCCAATATATAGCACCATTTTAGAGGAATTAGATTCTGATTTAACCTTGTTACCAGTGACAGAGTTTTACAAAGGGGGACTTGATAAAGAGGATATTCCATATTTTGGTGTTGCTCTAGGTACTGGATTAATTACTGGCTATGCTGATTTCTCAATTCGTCCGAATGGCAACACATCTCGCTCGGAAGTCGTGGTCATGTTATTCCGCATACAAGATATCCTATCTAAAGATCCAAACATGTTTAGCGACTTGAATGAACTGCGTGAAGTCGCAATAACTGGGACGAATATTCTTTCACTCACAAAATATGAAAAAAAGCGACATTCTAACGATAATGATTTTTGGTATAGGGTTACTGAGGATGCTGCAAAAAAGGAAAATCTAACTCTAGAGGAATATGTAAAAAAGTACTTTGGAGAGGCTTTTAAACTCCCAGTTGCGGGGGAAGAGTTTGGTGGTTTTGAGGATGTGCTAGGAAAACCGTATACGTTGCATAACAACCGTGCTGTAAATACGATAGAACGTGCTATTTTTGTAGATACAACAGGTCCGCAAGCCAAAGGTATCTATAAAGATATGTTCTTTGACAATGAACCAATTGCTTTAAATAGAAACTATTATGCAATATATTACGAATACACAACAACCCCAAGTAAAGATAGCACTTTATTTAGTCTAGGGAACGGTTCAATTAGTTGGCAAGTAGGTAATGACACTGTTAATTCGGCAAAAGCGAAACAATTTGGTATCACAACACCTCCAACATTAACGGGATGGTACTACGAGGAAGGTGAAGATGGAGTATTTAACAAAATAATTGATAACTTCTTCACAAAAGGGAAGACAGTCCGCTATTGGGCTGTTAAAAGTGCTGGAGGCAAAGCGGTTGATGATCCATTTTCAGATTATGATCAAATAAGAGGAAGAACAGATAATGGTAGTCAATTTTATTATGAAATTTTAAAATAAAAATATTTTTGTCATAAAATAAGTGCCCCCAAATGTTAGTGAAGGTTTAACATTTGGGGGCAGTTCACTATTATGGAGGATGGTCTTTTTTTATTTGATCTCGAATATTTCGTTAAAATCTTCGATTTCTAACGCTTTTAAAACCTTTGCTGCATGTTCGCGGTTTATTGTTTGACGACTATTATTAGCCATTTCGCTGATTGTATTTGGTCTTAATCCAGTTAACTCAACCAAATCTTTTTGCGACATTTCCTTCTTCAAAAGGACTTCTTTAAGCTTCATTTTCAACTCCATCTACAAACCCCCAATATATGCCACATGTCTAATATTTATTATATCGATATCTAAGAATTTTCTCCACAATAATATTGACATATTGAAATAATGGAATTATTATCGATATATCGATATTTTTGTTCCATATGGATATCCAATTGGAATTCCAGATACTCTTCCTAATTAATTTCCACCTTAGCAATCAATCGAGAAACTTGTCCTTCCACAATTACCAACTACTCTAAGACACTACAATTCTTCCAGATGACGACAACTTATTACTATGTAATAAGAACCCGTGGCAATTTCCATTCCTAATTTAACCTACTCTCACCAACAAAAAAACACCTAAAAAATTTTGGATAAAAAATAAAAAATCGAAAGGGGATAATATTGCTTTTTGAAATTTTGACTACTTCCATTTTTGGCGGATTAGCATTAAATGCGTTTGTGAAAAAGAAAGGTCTTGCTACAAACGACAGTGGTAAAATTCAACGCATTATGGCATTAAGTGATCTAAACGTAAAAGATGGGAAAGACACGCTAACAACCACTCTTATTCGAAAAAAGCAACATTCCTGGGGATGGGAGTACAAATACCGAATTCCAGATGGCCGTAGCTTCAATGACTACCTAAGTAAAATGGATGTCCTTCAAGATGGTTTGAATAACAGACGTAAGAAGATTAATTTTACCGATTTAACAAAGTTAAAATTCGACAGAACTATTATTCAGCAACTTCAAGAATTGTGGAGGACCAAACTTACGGAACAAAAAGAAATCGAATTAGATTTTGATGGATTATTGATAATTAGAGTATACGATAAGCCATTAGCAACCAAAATCGATTGGGACGAAATGCTTTTAAAGCCTAAGTCGTGGAGTGTTCCAATTGGTTATACACGTAAAGGCGATTTAATTGAACACAACTTTGACAAATCTAAACATCTAATTATTGCAGGAGCAACAGGTTATGGTAAAAGCGCAATTCTAAAATTAGTTGTAACTACTTTAATTGACCAACAACCTGACAATGCAGAGCTATCCTTAATCGATTTGAAGGGCGGTTCTGCCTTCCACAGATTTAGAAACTGTAAGCAGGTAAAATACTATTCTCGTGATCCAGAAAGCGCTGAGGATTTTTTAAAAAATGTTCAAATCGATATGCAGAAATCATTTGAGAAGGTAGTAGATAACGGCTTTGAGGATGTAAAAGAAGCGAAAATAAAGAAACGTCATTTCATTATAATCGATGAAGCTGCCGATTTATCTGAGTATGCCGATGCGATGGATATTATAACGGATATAGCACGCAGAGGACGTTCAGCAGGCTTTTATTTAATATTTTGTACGCAATATCCAACAGCTCAAGTAATACCTTCACAGACTAAAAGAAACATTATAGCTCGACTGTGCTATGCAGTTGATACGGACACAGCTTCTAGAGTTGTACTTGATGAAGGCGGAGCAGATAAACTTCCAGATATTCCAGGCCGTGGGATATATAAGAACAACGTGAAGAGATATATCATTCAATCTCCATTCATTGAGAATGAAGCTATCCAGCAACAGATTGAACCTTATATCATCAAGAAAAAGGAGGTTGAGCATGAGGACGAAAGCTCTCAATCAAAGGCAGGAGCAGATATTGCTACTTTTACAGAAGTTTGACTTTCTTACTCGTGATCAATTAAATCGGTATTTCAATCTTGGTTCAATTCGCAATACCAACTATGTGCTTAATAGCCTTTCAGAGTACCTACATTGCGTTCGGAATGGCTATCAATCTATTTATTATCTAAGCCGAGAAGGTCGCTTATACGTTGAATGTGACAAGGTGAGAAAGAAGGGAAGTCACGTTGAACACACAATCATGAGAAATGAAATGTGGATGTATTACAAATGCCCAGTGGATTGGAAGAATGAAGTGAAGATATCAAATAGTAAAACTTATGTAATCGCAGATGCAACGTTCAATCTAAATGGATTTCAGTGTATTTTAGAAGTCGATAATTTACAGAGCATGAAAGAGAACAAAGAGAAGATAAAGAAGTACAAAGAACTGATGCAAAGTGTTGTCATGAAATTGGGCTATTACCCAACTTTAATTTGGCTTACTACAACTGAATTAAGAAGAAAGCAAACAGAGGAAGAATGCCAAGGTTTAAAAGTGAAGGTATACACGATTACAGACATCAATTAGGAGGGAACTGAAATGTTTAAAAGAAACAAAATTGAGGTTGTTCCTGCCATGACAGAATTTGCATACGAGGAAGAGAAAGCTAAATATAAATATGCAACTCGTACGGAAGTTGCCGTTGCTACAGCTATACCGGTAGTAGCAAGTGTTGGTTTTGCAGCTCATCAATACTCATTATTAAATAATCTTACACCCTTATCTGTTAATGGAGAATTGGGAGCACAATCCCACGCAACTATACCTACAGGATTTATCGCAGATACTTCATTAAATGCTTTGGCCAATATACTGGATCCAGTAATCCAAATCTTAGTAGCCATTTCATTCCCTATAGCCAGTGTAATAATGATTGGCGCCTGCTTCTTCTTCATGTTTGGCAATAGCGACAAGGCATGGTCCATGATTCTTAATGCTGGATTGGGATATGTATTAATTCAATTATCTCCATTATTCTTGGATATTTTAAAAACTGTGGGTGCATCAGTTTAGAAACGTGTGATATGACAATTTAGATGATGATGAACAAGCATAACCCCCCGTCCTAAGTAAGGACGGGGAAAAAAGCTATAGTTGTTTAATTTTAGGGTAAGATATTTCGCTACACTACTAAATATAAACATAAGTCGTTAAAAATTGTGGAGTAGCAAATCAATGGTGACTTACTATTTACACGGTAAACTAAAAAACGAATATTGTATTTTTATAAAATTTATCTTTGTCAGTTCCATATATTTATAAAGCAACACCAATAAAAGGTTTTAATCTGTATTAGGATCTATTTCAGCTGTCCATGAACCAGAAGCTGTCTTAATTAGTTTACCATTTACGTAAACTGATGAAATTGAGTAATATTCCGCTTTAGTAGAACTGATTAGTTTATAGTAAGTAGTACCTTTTATAGTGATATTTGTAGTACCAACAAGAGAAGCTGCGGCAAGTAATGTAGCTGTAAGCTCTTCTGATAGACGAAGTCGTTTTGCAGTAAAAGCAGCAGCATACGATAGGCCCATAATCATTACTGAATTAGAAACCGAACCGTTAACTTGGAAAGATCCATCCCAGTATGTGCTCCCACCACCCGGATCAACGGCAAATGGTGTTATAAGGGTGTTATCATTTATAGAATAGTTAGAGAATTGTGTGAATCCTTGTGGTACTTCAAAAGTATTATTTTCTGTTACAACTTCGTTTGAAATGATACCATTTTCTAAAATTTCCTTAGCTAAAGCTTCATTGCTTGAATTTACTGTCAATACCTTTGGAGCTAATGGAATTGGTTTTTCTGAGTTTGCACTTGCTAGATTTGCTGTAATTGAAGGAACTACTAATGATGAAGCTATTAATCCTGTTAAAATCTTCTTTGGTATACTCATACAATCTCCTCTTCCCTTTTTTTATATAATATGGTATTTTTTACATATTACTATTTAAATATTAATATAATAAGTTAATTTTTTCAATACCTTATTGTAAAATAGTGTAAATAAGGATTAAGGGGAGAGGAATAATGTATCTATTTTTTAAAGTATTGATTTTTTCGGCTATAGCAATAGGTTATTACCGTATAACAGAAAACAGCGAAATTAGTATATTTGTAGATTTTGTAATACTTTTTATTTTAATTTATCTTGTTTCTAGGATACTGGGAAAAATTGAGAAGCTAATCAAAGAAAAAAGAACAAAAGCACTTTAGTTAAATAGGCATTATATTCGACACAACTCCAGTAAAAAGGAATTGTGTCTTTTTAATTTTCTCTGAAAAGCAGATGACTCACGTATGAATGGAGGTAAAATATTTTAAATAAAATTAATTCTATTAAGGTCTTATTTAACAGCAAATAAAGAACTCCATTTTTAAAAAAATGATTAAAATGGATGCTGCTTCAAAATCTGGCACCTTGTTAAATAAACAACTTTATTCTTAAACCAGGGATAGTTACCTGGTTTTTCTTATTGTCAAAACAAGAACATTTGTTCTATAATTAACATAAAATAAGGACGGTTGTTCGATAATGTGGAGGGCAGAAATGAAAAATCAATTAATGAAATTGTTTGAACGTGGTCAATTAGTGGATATGATGTACATTGCTCAAAGCGGTGAAATTAGTAAGAGACGTATTAAAATTTCTAAACTGTTAGATGATAAATTCACGGCTTATTGTTTTACAAAGCATGCCAATCGAACTTTTATAATTGATAATATTTTGGCCCTTGCACCTGTAATTAGAAAAGAGCGTGAAGTCATTTGATTAATCGAGAAGTTGTAGGACTAACTCATAAACAAATTATTACCGACTTAACTATTCGAACTCTTGAGCGCGATCGTAAATATATTGGAGATTTCAAAATGCAACGAGCATTTGACATGTGGTTTGATAATCAAATCATGATGCTGCACAGTGATTTGAAAAACATTAAAGCGGAGTTAGGGAAGAATGGAGTTAAACTACAAGGGAGCAAACCAGATGGAGATTTTACTGTCTATACAATAGTAGAAAAAGGAATGGTGTCAGAAGAAAAAAGATATTCAAACATCGCGCTAAGAAACCATTGTGAAGTGGAAATAAAACGTTTATTGGGATTGGAGGGTAAGTAAATGTTGAAAGATAGAGGTAATAAGAAATGGACGGCCATGATGTTAACAGAGCATGTTACAGATTTAAGGAATTGGTACGAGAGCGATAATGATATTCCTGAACCTGAATTTGATGAATTTAGTTTGAATTCTTTGGCTGACGATTTAAATATTGCATTTCAAACAAAATCAAATGTTCGCATCACGTACTGGAGCAATAAAAGAACGGAGAATTACGAAGGGGAAATAATAGAATTGCTTCCTAATGAACAAGCAGTAAGAATTAAAATAAATGATTACAGTATTAAGCTACTCTTGAAAAACATTGTAAAGCTTAATGTGTACGATTAAAAAAAGCCACTCAAATGAGTGACTTGTCATTTATTATTTATTAACCTCTATTACATGTTTAACATCTTCGCCGACTTTATCAAAGTTTGAGTTAGTTGGGGCAGAGATACGAATTTCGATAGAAGTTAAATCTTCTACAGCTGAATTTTTAAGGATATATACATTATGGCCTTCTTGCCTTACTTGACCTAAATAATCGCCTTCAATATGTTCAGAAAGTAACATGTCAGGTTCTAATTGTTCTTTTGTATTTGTGATAATTACAGCCTGCCCTAAATAAAAAGACATATCTTCTTCAGAAGTGTTTTCTCCAGCCATCTCAATTGTAATAGCATTTACTTCATCACCAATCGCTACTTCAAACAGATCGGCAGCTTCTTGAGTTTTTGGAGTAATTTTCTTTAACTGTACAGCTGGAATTTCGTACTTCATTGGTCCGACTTCACCAGTGATACCAAGTTCTTTATTGGTATAAGTATTAACATTTTTTATGTTTTCATCTTCTTGTATATCCTCATCCTCAGAAGATTCTTCCTTATTTGTTTCTTCATTAGCTACTTCTTCTTTTTCAGTTGTCTCATTGCTACTTGCTGAATTTGATTCTTCTTTTGGCTCGCTAGAAGTTTCTTCTTGTCCTCCACAAGCTGCTAGAACAAGAATCATTAACATTACAAAACCGATTAATATTTTTTTCAACTAATATCATCCTCCTTAATCTAATTACATTTTATTGGTAAATGATTGGAAAAGCTATAATAAAAAACAGACAACCATTATAGCTATCTGTTTAATAAATGTTTTATGTCTATGTAGGTGTACCTCCACCAACCCAGATAGCAGCAATTTGGCCAAGCGCTGTCAGAGTGGCTGTTCCTTCACCTATCGCAGTCCCAAAGAGGTTGGCAATGGATCCAGCCAACGTAATTCCCGAAAAACCAGATCCGTCCAACCCCGTGATCGCCCCAACCGCAGTTAAAGTCATTGCTGCAATTTCTCCTGTTAATGGGACAATATCTGCAAGGGCGACACCGAGGTCATTGACAATCCCTTGAGACCCAGTTGGTAAATATTCACCAAGTACCGCAATAAATCCTGAATCGCCGAGATAGAAAAAGGCGGCAATAGGAATCACTGGACCAAAAACTTTAAACCCGAATTGGAAACCTTCTATTAAATAGCTTGTCGTTTTTTCCAACCCATCATTTTTATGGGCAAAAACTGCAAGCAAAATCAGTATGAAGACAGTCGTTCCACCTACTAAAGCAGTTGCATCGCCACCCGAAAGATTAAAGACGGACATCCCGACAACATCGAGGATAAAAGCAATTGGAATTAACAAGGCAAAAAATTTCCGCTGTCCTAAAGTTAATAAGCTAGTGTTCATAGCTTCTTCTATTTTCTCACGATCAAACGTCCCAACCATTTCCAAGTTGCCGCGTTTCATATCCCTTCTCAGCATGAAAAATGCAACGATTGTAGTCACAGCCCCCATCACGATCACAAGGGGAATACTTGCCGTAATGACTTCTGATACAGGGAGTCCAGCTGCATCGGCTGTTAATTTGGGGGCACCCTGTATGATAAAGTCACTGGACAGTGCAATCCCATGACCGAACAAGTTCATCGCCATTGCGACTCCGAGCGCAGGGAGACCTGCACGTATGGCAACCGGAAGAAGTACTGCACCAAGAAGAGCCACTGCCGGAGATGGCCAGAAGAACCAGGAGATGATCATCATCAAAATTCCGATTGTCCAATAAGCAAGGGTTGAATTTTTAATGATCTTGGTAAAAGGGGAAATCATGACTTCATTAATCCCTGTTTTCATCAAGACACGACTCATCGCCACAATAACGGAGATAATGAGAATGGTCGATAATAGTTCCTTGATGGCGTAGATAAAGCTGTCAAATACCCCACTAATCGAAGCAGTAAAGTCACCGGTTGCCACAATGGCAATAACGAAGATTCCCACAATACATATTAAAGACGTATCCCGACGTCTGACCATAAACCCGATGATCAACACAATAAACGTAACATAAATCCAATGCAACGCCGACAAATCAACACCCATAAGCTATCCCCTCTATTCTTTTAACCATAGAATATGAGGCGAAAGTCTAATGGGTGTGTGCTTAAGGAATTTATGGAAATTACATTCCTTGATTAAGGGAAAATGTTTAAGAATCTTGTATAATAAGTTTAAAAGATTTTTTTACAGAAAATAGGGGATATTAAAATGAATAATAAAATAGTTAAAAGTATAAGAGAAGGTTTAACTGCTGATTGTTCTAAATGCTTTGGACTCTGTTGCACAGCACTTAATATTATTGCATCAAAAGATTTTCCGATTAACAAACCTGCCGATACTCCCTGCACAAATTTACAATCTGATTATCGTTGCCAAATTCACAGCCAGTTAAGAGAAAAAGGTTTTAAAGGTTGTACGGTATTTGACTGTTTAGGTGCTGGACAAGTGGTTTCTCAAGTTACTTTTAATGGCCAAAGTTGGCGAAATAATCCAGAAACTGCGGGAAAAATGTTCCAAGTGTTTCCTATAATGGGACAAATCCACGAAATGATATCATATGCAGCAGAAGCATTAACATACGATATTCCAAGTGCTTTATCAGATGAGTTGAGTGAGAACTTAAAGGGTTTACAAAACTTAACGAAATTAGCTGCTGATGAATTATTATCTCTTGATTTGATGACATACCGCGTGGCATTAAATGAATTGCTTACAGCAGCAAGCGATTTTATTAGAGAAAATACTATTGCAAAGTTACCTGGTGCTAAAAGGCTTAAAGATTTTGACCATGCAAGAGCCGATTGGATGGCAAAAAAATTAAAGGACAAAGACTTGAGGGCAACCAATTTTAGGGGAGCATATTTAATTGCTGCCGATATGCGAAATACAGATTTAAGAGCGGTGAATTTAATTGGTGCAGACTTGCGGGATACTGATTTTAGTGGGACTGATCTCTCTACAAGCATGTTTTTAACACAAATGCAAATCAATTCAGCTAAAGGCGATGTAAAGACAGTATTGCCTTCTCATATTCAACGTCCTTCCCATTGGATCAACTAATTTTGTTTGTTCATACTTCATATATCGAAAAAGCTTTTCTCGGTTCAATTGATACAGAATTACTTATGCTATTATCGAGCGCATTTTCAGTGGCTGGGACCGCATTTCTTCATCTAAAAGGGGTGCATTATAAAGGGAAAGTAAATACATATTTATAAAAAAGCGGCGAATCATGCCCATAGAGGCTCCATTTCAAGTACTTTGTCGCCCCGTTATGCTAAGAAGATAATTCAACACCTTTATAAAGTTGTCCCAAACCAACGCCGACAAGTCAACACCTAAATGACCCATGTTCTTCCTCATTTCTTTTACGCTTAGAATATGAGGCATAAGTCTAATGGGTGTGTGCTCAATTAATTAATTGGAAACTAATCTTAATACTGATTATTATTAAAGTAATTTCAAGCAATTTGTATCCCAGGAAAAAAGATGTTAGTATAGATACACGATAATGAGGGGACTGATGGATGGACAATGATTAACTAATCTATATTATTATTTGGAATGAAAACTTCAAACTAAAAAATATAGGGTTAGTCCATTCATTTTTATAAATTTGTTCATCATTCATCAGGTGTCCAATTTCTAAAGAACATATTTATTATAATAAACAGACTAATCCTTCCATGAACCAACTGGGAGGATTTTTTTATTCTCTCAAAAAGGCAAATGATTATATAAAGAAGAGAGAAGAATGGGCGATTCAGAAACGATTGTTACGCATGTATTACTCCGTATGAGTCGTTAAATCCATCAAACTTATACGGAGCAAATTTATCCTTTAACCAGTGGGGTAAACCCAGACTGAATGACGATAAAGCCCTCGCGGATGACTTACATTTCGTAAAATGGTGGACTCTTGTGAATTGAGTCCGTGGGTGCAATTGATATAGATGGATTACCGACTTTGTATGAAAAATTAAAAAGAAATATACACAAAGGAGGAATAATTATGTCAATGATACAAGTTCAAGACTTAACATTTTCTTATCCCAATAGCTATGACAATATTTTTGAAGGGGTAAGCTTTCAAATCGATACAGATTGGAAACTTGGATTTATCGGAAGAAACGGAAGAGGAAAAACAACATTTTTTAATTTGTTATTAGGCAAATACGAGTATGGTGGTAAAATCACTTCCTCGGTAGAATTTAAATATTTCCCTTATCCAGTCCGGGATAACAGCCAATATACTTATGAGATCCTAGGCGAAATCTGCCCCCAAGCAGAAGATTGAGAATTTGTACGTGAAATATCCTATCTTAATGTGGATGCGGAAATAATGTACCGACCTTTTAATTTACTATCAAATGGAGAGCAAACAAAGGTGTTGCTGGCAGCATTATTTTTGAATGAGGGCCAGTTTTTATTGATTGATGAACCAACCAATCATTTAGATACTGAAGGACGTAGAATTGTCTCTGATTACCTTAAGAAGAAAAGAGGGTTTATTTTGATCTCGCATGACCGGAATTTTTTAGATGGGTGTGTAGATCATATCTTATCTATAAATCGGGCGAAAAAAGTTGTTCAAATCCATCCTGCGCAAAATGGACTTTGATCGCATTCAATTTGAGAAAAATATAGCTCATTATTCTGGTGGGCAAAGGAAAAAATTGCTAATAGCCAAAAGTTTATGTGAAAAGGCTCATCTATATGTTTGGGATGAACCGTTAAATTTCATTGATATCTACTCGCGAATGCAGATTGAAAAGCTGATTCAAGACTTTAATCCCACAATGGTTTTTGTGGAGCATGACCAAACGTTCCAACAAACAATTGCAACAAAGATTGCAAACTTGTAGTTTAAGACGAGAAGAGAACAAATCATGAATAAAAGTCGTTATTAAAAGTATAGTGCTTGAAAACAAATACCTTATAAAACAAAACCAAGAAGCTTATTGAAGAGCCTTCTTGGTTTTGTTTCATTATAAAAAATGATAAAAGACTTAGTGAGAAAAACAAAGAAAGTCATCCCCTCCATCTTTGGGAAAGTAGACCCTCCATCAACAATTGCAAGTCACTGATTACAGTTTTGTCCAACGTTCCTCAAGCCAGTTCATAAATTGCGGACCTTTTTCACCTTCATACGCATCATAAACATCTAATCGCATGCGTTTTAGCTTATCCGCAAACTCTGCGACTGTGTGGTCCCGTGGTAAGCTCTTTTTCACACGAAGAAAAATCTTATCAGTACCTTTGATAATATCAAAACGTGCAGGTGATGGCATTTCCACGTTTTCGCCGAATGCGGCAAGTGCTTCATAGGCAGCTAGTTGTACTTTATGGACTGTATCATGTTCCATACGATTTTTTAGTAAATCGATTATTTTGTCATGTTGATAAGCCGATAACTTTTCGACTGCTGCTAAACGCTCACGCCAACTTGATGTATAATTGGCTTGTTTTTTTAATGTTTCGTACTGTTCGGGTAATGCTGTTTCAAACTGATTCAAATAATTGCACCTCTTTTTTTGACTAGAGGAAAAATAAATTCTTCTCCTGCTTCTTTTATTATACGTTGTTTGGAAGGAAAAAGCGAAGTGATGCTTATTCGTATTGAAACTCCTTAAATTGATTAGTGGAAATTCAGGATGCTTCAGAAATTTCAAAACATCTGTTCTCTTGCATCATTGTCTCCAGTGATGGGAGTCTCTGTTTTCAAAAAAACAGGGAAACTGCTATTTTAAGAGTTTTGTAAGAAGTTAGTAGTAGAATTTAGGCTTGATTTGAAATAAATGGAGGGGGTTAATATGGAAAAGAAATATTTTAATCCTTTTGACTTGATAGATGAACAGACTGAAGATGTGGATATATGGAAGTATTTAGCTCTTCATCACGAACTGACTGAGCTTCCGAATAGGCGTATGCTCCATATGTCCATGGATGGTTATCTAAAGATGGCAAAGGAGAATGGAACTAGCCTTGCTGTAGTCATTATCGATTTGGATAAGTTCAAGAAAATCAATGACATTTTCGGCCATTTCACCGGTGATGCCCTACTGATTGATGTAGCATCACGTTTAACTGCATTATCAGTTTACGGTATACACGCATTTCATATGAGCGGAGATGAATTTGTGCTGTTAATCGAACAAGCCGATGAACTGGATGGAAAATTAAAGCTGCTTAAAGAGATTTTTGATAAACCGTTTTATGTTGAAAACAAACAGATGCCCATTGGTGCAAGTATAGGGATTAGCTTGTTTCCCAAACATAGCCTGGATGCAGGAGAGTTACTCGAATACGCAGATCGTGCAATGTACAAAGCGAAGTCATCCATCGAAAACCGATGCAAATTTTATGAAGATGCTTAGGAGTATGGAGATTCCAGAGAAACATGATCATTAATGAGGAAAATGGATAATATAACTTTTTTTACAATACAATAACTTGGTGTTCTTCTGAAATGGTATAACGCCATTGTTAATAAGCTCCCTTTAGTAGACAGATAGAATGACAAAATCTGTTTATTTATAGGGTTTTTTTATATGGCAAGTATGTTTAATTTAGAGTAGCAATTTTAATCTATTTTCTTGTGCTCCTTTGTTCAGTTTGCTACCACTAAAAGATTCCTTTGATTCGTTCATTATTCTTGTTTTTTCATCACAGCCATTTTCAAATTTTAAATGATATGATGACATGTCTAGCTTAAATGAGCGTTTCAGGATAGTTTTTGAAACTTGACATCAAATAATCGTGTAAAAGGAAGTCTATGTGAAGGATATGATCTTGAGACTAATATCATGTATGGATTTATATAAAAACAACAAAATAAATAGGAGGTGATTAATATGGAACTTTTCACAAGACACGAAGTTCGTGAAGAGAGAAGCGGGTTAACAACAGTTATCTTACACATGAAGCCAAGATTTGCGCTGGTCGAATTTTCCCAGGAATTTGGATATTCAGTTAAAGACAAAGACGAGAGTATTAGCCAACATGCAATCAATTATATTAAGAAAAATTTACCAAAGACGAAGGTGAATTTAATAAAAATCATGGCAGGCTCGCTACTAGTCACAACTGTTCTAGCTGCTCCTTTAGCATTGGGTGCGGACAATAACAGGGCACATGCGGCAGATGCTTCAATTACAGGATCCAACTTATCGGTAAGTAGTTTGGTTGTTGGAAGCTTTACCGCTGTGGTTTTGAATGGTAGAACGCAAAATACGTTTGCTAATATCGATGCGTTCACAGTTACAGACCCAACAGGTACAGGGGAAGGATGGAATGTAGTGATGAAAGCCTCTCAATTTTCGACAGGTGGCGCCACGCCCCTTACTTTGCCAGTAGGTTCTTTAACGGCGGCTACCCCTTCACTAACTGCGAATGACGAGGGAGCAAGTGATGCTGCCGAAGTTGAAAAATCGGGAGGTTTGATTGATACTGGAACAGGCTTAAAGATTCTTTCAGCACCAGCTGGTGGAGGGATGGGAGAATATACTACTACATTCCCTACCAACGCACTTGATTTGAAACTTCTACCCAAAGATGTAAAAGCAGGGACTTATACTTCTACAATCTCTGTTACCATTAATTCAGGTCCTTGATGAGAATCTTCTTGAGTTTTTTCCTCTTTCTGATTTCACTGGTCGGAGTACAATCCACTATTTTGGCACAGGAAACACCTCTTGAGGTCCACCCTGTCTATCCAATGAACCAAAAAGAGGAAGTAAAAGGCTACTTTCAATTAGCAGTTAACCCTGATGAACAGCAAACGGTAAAAGTAAAGTTGGTGAATAAAACTGTCGAATCTTTGAATGTCAGAATAGAGCCATCCAACGGTTATACAAATCCTGAAGGCGGTATGTTGTACGAAAAGGAATTAAATTCAGAAGATGCCTCTCTTTTGCGGGAGGCTTCGGAAGCAAAAAACTTTTTTAAAGTGAAAGAATCTATCACCCTCGAGCCACAGCAGACACTGGAAATCCCTATTGAAATAATTGTGCCTTCTAGGGCGAACGGGACATTCTTAGGTGCCGTGAAATTTGTTGTCGAAGGGAACAAGGAAAATGAAAAAAAAACAAAAAGAGGTGAAGCGAACTTCGTTTTGAAAACGGAAATAGCTCACGCCATGGCCATTCAATTGGATATAGGTGAATTACCTCCTCCGGAATTTACCTTGGGGGATGCCGGCTTCAATCAGATTATCGGAAAAGTTTATATTACAATGATAAATCAAGCACAGCGTATACAAGAGGCGATAGAGGGGACATACCTTTTGCAGAATGAACAAGGTGAAATAGTCAGTGAGGGAGAGTTCGGTCCATTTAAAATGGCGCCAACAACTCGAATTCGTTTTCCTTTTGCTATGGGAACTAAGCCTCTAAGAGAGGGCACGTATCGATTAGCAGTCACAATGAATGTAAATGGAAAAGAAATAATTGAAGAAAAAGATATTATTATAGGAAGTAAAGCATTGGAAGAATTTGCAGAGCGGTCTTCTTCCACAACTGTCGCAGTACAAGGGAATGGAATGCCAGGTTGGGGTTGGGCGCTAATCGGTGGACTTGTTGCTGTGATTATATTTTTTCTATTCGGTATCTTTAGGAGTCTGCAAAAGAAAACTTGATAATAATTGTTTCTAACAATAATTTTTTTCTTACAAGTATGTTTGCCCGTGCAAAAAACTCATTTTTATTCCCAATCTTCCGGACGGTATGGGCCCTACCTAGGAGTGGGGTTATAAATAAAAGCTAAAGTGTAACAATTTAATAAAACATATAAAGTCAGCAAAATGAAATGCTGACTTTTTTATGCTCTAATTTCAATTATTTGCATACTCAAATTTGTTAGCCATTATAGTGCACCTTAAATTAGAAAGCAGTTATGCTATTACTTCAAAGTGCCTAAGATAATAACGTTATTCCATTAAGTTCTAGATGGCTAAGTAAAGCTATCTAGAACAATTAGCAACTTTTGAAGAAATATACTCAAAATACTGGTTCAGGTTTGTTTATTAAGGGAATATTTAAATTAGGTATAAGAGTGCTGTATTGTAACCGTGTGAAAAAGAGTATATTCACTGTTAATTCATCAACACAATGAAAAGTAGGTTATAAAGATGCTAGAAAAACAACATTACATCCACTTACAAACGATAGTGCAAGCTAGTCCGGATATTATAGTGTTAAAAGATGCACAAGGAAGATGGTTGGAAACTAACAAGAGGGTTTTGGGGATTTTTGGTTTGGATGAAAATTATAAATATAAAACTGAGGAAGAACTAGGAGAGTTTTACCCTCATTACAAGGCTCTCGTTCCTTTTTTTCAAGAGTCCGACAAGCAAACATGGGAGAAAGGAGAACAACTTAAATTTGAAGAGGTTGTACCGGTAAATGGTGAAGAGTGTATTTTTAATGTAGTGAAAGTACCTATCTATGATAGTAATGGCAAGCCAGATGCACTTCTTGTATTAGGACGAGATATAACTGAAAAACTAAAAACAGAAAAAATTTACAAAACTTTATTTGAAGAAAGTTCTGCTGCTATTTTTTTATTAGATATCAATGGCTATTTTAAGGAAATTAATAAACAATTTGAGAAAATATGGGGTTATTCGATTGATGAATGTCGTGAGACAAATTTTCAACAAGTTGTAGTATCTGAAGATTTGGAAAAAACTAATGATAACCTTAGTAAAGTAAAGAAAGGAACCCCCAAAACTAGTGAAGTCAGAGTAATTCGGAAAGATGGAGAGATTAGAGATGTTGAATATAAGACTATTCCTATTTCTTTTTTAAATAAAATTATTGGGATTTATGGAATAGCTATTGATATAACAGAGAAAAAAAAGGCAATTCAAGAAGCAAACGAAATGGAAAACACGCTAAAAGACACAGTTAGACAGCAGCAAGGCATCATTTTTAAATATACGAAAAAAGGAGAAGAGTTTGTTCATACGCTTTTTGATGGCGAATTGGCATATACCATAGATTTGACTCCAGATCTTGTGGTAGGAAAAACACTGAAACAAATTCTTGATGAAGAAGAAGCAGCTAGAATAAACAATTTTTATGAAAAAGCTTGGTCAGGAGAAATAGTGAATTATGAAGGAACTCTCAAAAATAGTTCACTCGTATATTTTGGAGCACTACGTCCAATTTATAAAGAAGGGAAAGTGGTAGAGGTAATTGGTTCGGTAGTTGATATAACAAAAAGAATACAAGTGGAAAAAGAACTTAAGGAAAGCGAGGAACGTTATAGAATTATTAGTGAAAATTCAAGTGATATGATTCGTATTTTAGATCCTTCATTCCATATAACTTACGCTTCGCCTTCAAACGAAAAAGTACTGGGTTTTACCCCGGAATTTTTGATAGGTAAAAACATTTTAAGTTTTATTTATCCTGATGATTTGGAATCGGCTATTGAGGTAATAAAAAAAGTATTAACTCATGCCACTAGCTTCTCGTCAGTAGCTCGTTTAAAAACCATAGATAACAACTGGAAATGGACTGAAAGTATATTATCTCCTGTTTTACAAGATAATGAAGTGACATCAATAGTCGTTGTTTCCAGAGATATAACAGAACGTAAAGAGTTTGAAGGACAGCTCCGTTACTTGGCTTACCATGATATGTTGACAGGATTGCCTAATAGGCGGTTGTTTGACGAAGAATTAGAAGACTATATTAATCAAGCAGAGATGTCTAACCAAAACTTCGCAGTCTTTTATTTGGACTTAGACCGTTTCAAGGTTGTAAATGATACTTTGGGACATCATATAGGTGACCAGCTTCTAGTGGAAGTAACAAAGAGGTTGAAAACCCAGATAAGACCACATGATTTATTAGCAAGGATGGGTGGGGATGAATTTGCCTTGTTGGTAAAGAACTTGGCAGATTTGAGGCAGATAGAAGATTTAGCAAAGAAAGTTTTATCTTCTTTTGATGCTTCTTTCAATGTGAATGGAAATAAAATCCACACCTCATCAAGTATTGGAATTAGCCTTTACCCTACAAATAGTAAAGATAGCCAGGAACTTATGAAGCAAGCGGATATTGCCATGTACTATTCTAAAGAAAAAGGGAAAAATATGTACCAATTTTTTCAGATTACCGACCCTGACCAAAAGTATAATAAACTTTACTTAGAAACCAACTTACGAAAAGCAATTTTGAACAATGAGCTTTTTGTAATGTATCAACCAAAAGTGCAACTAAAAACAAACCAAATTATTGGTTGCGAGGCTCTCGTTAGGTGGAA
The DNA here is from genome assembly GCF_000772955.1 of Ureibacillus sinduriensis BLB-1 = JCM 15800. Classification (GTDB taxonomy): domain Bacteria; phylum Bacillota; class Bacilli; order Bacillales_A; family Planococcaceae; genus Ureibacillus; species Ureibacillus sinduriensis. The sequence goes on from NZ_JPVO01000053.1 coordinate 198,618, forward strand.
ACATCCGGAATTAGGTCTAATATCTCCAATGGAGTTCATTCACATAGCAGAAGAAAGCGGTTTTATTATACCAATGGGTGAATGGATTGTGAAAGAAGTGTGCAGAAACATCAAGGAATGGCAGACAAATGGTCTTCATACTGTACCAGTGGCTATCAATCTTTCTTTAAAGCAAATTCTATCGAGGGATTTTGTTTATTTTGTAAAAGACATCCTACAAAATTACCAAGTCGAACCAGGTTATTTAGAGTTTGAAATAACAGAAAGTGCCATGATGAAAGATCTCGATACAACTGTATATGTACTTAATGAATTAAAAAATATTGGTATTTGTATCGCCATCGATGATTTTGGAACAGGATATTCCTCCTTGGCTCATTTAAAACGTTTCCCGATAGATATTTTAAAGATAGACCGAAGTTTTATTAAAGATATACCAAATGATGAGGAAGATATGGCTATAACTTCACTCATTATTTCAATGGGAAAACATTTGAACTTGAAGATTGTAGCAGAAGGTGTCGAAACAGAAGAGCAACTTCACTACTTAATGGAGCTTGGTTGTGATCAATATCAGGGTTACTATTTTTCGCCTCCGTTAGCTGGTGATGTAATGTCTGCACTTTTACATGAAAAATGATAAGAGGATATAGCTGGATCTTCTTCGGCCCGCCTCTGAGTATATGTAATTAAACTGAGGCACCCATGGAATATGGGTGCTTTTTCATTATTGTGACATATTGTTGAAGGATATCTAGAACTTTTGTATTGCTAAAAAGTGTATAACGGCTGCAATATTAATGATTTTGACCTGGGCCGAAATTAGCTGATGTTAATTATCTAGGTGTAGTAAATACCATTCCGGTAAAAGAATGTGGCTGATAGATTGTGGTAAATTTGAGTTTAAAGTTATTTTCTGAAAATAAGAAATTATAATAGGAAGTAGGACTTAACTTCAAAAAATAGATTTCGTTGATTTTTTACTAATGCTCTTAAATGAAATCTTAGCTAAAGTTGTTGTTGATACTTTCCAATTTCACTTCAAGAAGGCACAATGTGATTATAAAAATCCGGGCATTCTACTCGAACAAGAGATTCTCATGTTAATAATTGTCACCCAAATTTAATATAAAAGTCGAAATATATCGTTTATACTAATAGTAATATCATTCGAGAGGGGGATTAAATGGATATTGATAAGAATAAATCACCAGTACCTCGCTTAGATGAAAACCCGAAAGATAATTATGACACCGATGGTAGTGAAGTTCCATTAACCATTACGGAAACTATCGCGAAAAATAAAGAATCGATTGACAAAAGTCTCGAATTTCTTAAGAAGCAATAAATTCGGACTGAACTTTTTCGGTAAGGGTATAGAGCCGAAATAGAGGAAGCCAAGCAATTCTATATCAAATACCGGACGCTTTCCTAGAGCCAAGGAAAGTGTTTTTTTTATAAGAGTAATTTTGCGGTCGAAGTTAATGATCGAAAAATGACCTGAATGTGTGTGGTTAAAATAGTAATTAATAATATAAAATTACATAATGAGCGTTTCTATCAGCTATTACGGCTTGCAGCACAACAGTGCGAAAGTTTATATAACACTCTGAATTAGAATAATAGTAAAACGGTGGCGCAAATCATATGCTATAATTAAGGTGATTTTTTTACATTTCATACAATCATTTTTGGAGGATTTATGAGCATTCTAAAACCCAAATTGTTTATTGGATCTGCAAGAGAATCTATCCATTATGTTGACGCGATACACGAACTTCTTCACTATGATGCTGAAATTACCCCTTGGTCTGCGGGTGTATTTTCCGCTTTGGAATACCCGATGGAAAGCCTGGAAAGACAATTGGATGAAAGTGATTATGCCATCTTCGTCTTTTCCCCGGATGATGTTGTGACCACAAGGGGTAGTACTGTTTTTAAAACGAGAGATAACACAGTATTTGAAATGGGATTATTTTGGGGAAGATTGAAGCGTGGTCGTGTGTTTTTTATTATACCGGAAAGCATTTCGAATGAAGAAGCGACAGAAGGATTCCGATTGCCCAGTGATCTGGCAGGTTTATCTGTTTTAACATATGAAATACGCTCCGACAAAAACTATGAAGCAGCCGTTAATAGGGCATGCAAAGTAATCAAAACAAAAATACAAGATCTCCGGTTTTTTAATGATCCGGCAAAACTATTAGAAGATGCAAGAAATAACATAGAAAAAGATTATGCAATCATCCGCCTGCTTAGAAAATTATCAAAGGGATTAGTCAACAATCCAGCGAGAAAATATGATTATTTGGCTGAAGGGGTTTTGACGGGCTATCAACCACCGGAATCTTTTTCGATAGAAGGAATCGGTATTTGGAAAGCAGAACAACATGGCTTAAGACAGATTGCCGGAAGCGAAGGTCGAACCCTGTTTTATGAGTATGGAGTGAACGAAGGGAAGCGGGATGCTGAAAGGATTATCGTGGTTGATTGCTTCATGAAAAATGAAGAATCCGTTCTTCGCAAAAGCGATATACACTTTGATAAAAGATATGGATTATGTTATCCTGTAGGCAATCAACTGGTTCTTATCGTTTCAATTACTGGTACAAAAACATTAAGTGAAGAAGAAATAGACGATATCTTTAGACATAATTATAACTTGATGAATACTATAAATTATATTTTTGGAGGTGATTCTGCATGAAAAAATCCGGTCGTTTAACAGGGAAAAACTCTCATAAAATCGGGGAAGCTGTCAGAGGCACTCAGGTAGTTATTCCTGCCAAAAATGGAAAAGAGGAATCGGGGATTGTTGTCTATAAAAGAAAAGCGGAATACAATGACGATCCTTATGAGAAAAGGATAAGGGCTTAGGTTTTTAATATTCATGAATTTTAAGCCGAGAAGGCACCTTCTTGATCTCGTGTATTGAAAATATTACTAGTAACAAATACGAACTATTATAGATTACAAGGGTCTTTAAAGCCACCTTCATCGACAAAGAAGGTGGTTTTGTATTTTGCAAAAGCATAGTCAACCAGTGTGTTGGTTAGCTATAAATAGTGTATTTGCTAATCCATGCTCGGCACGTGCAACACCATCCAAACGCCTAATGAAAAGCGATTCCATCAGTACTATCCCTTTCCATAACTTCGGCACCTTCCAAAGGGTATGTTCAAAAAGGAGCAATATCATCTGAAAAGTTGCGCCCCTGGTTTTCTACTCTTTTTTTCTATATGGTAGGTACTCCAAAAATTTTCTGGAAGCGAGTGAGAGAGATTTCTGCTGTCTCATTGCTATCCCGATATTCCGAAAAGCTGGATCCTCAAGCTCCTTCTTTACGATTTTGTAGGGAGTACGTTGTAAAATTAATTCTGGTAATATACTAATCCCTAAACCGTTTTCCACCATAGACATAATGGCATAATCGTCCCAAGTTGTGAAATGTACACGTGGGGCGATTTGATGTTGAACGAAGAATTCAGAAATTTCAGATTTTTCTCCTTTTTCCAAAAGCATAAACGGACTGTTCGATAATTCATGCATTGGAAACTTGTCATATTTAGCCAGAGGATGTTCCTCAGGAATTACAACTACTAGAAAATCAAGCGGTTTTAGAAACCAGAGCAAATCAAGCGATGAGAGGAGGGAGGGGGATAAAAATGAAAAATGTATACTTTAAATATATAGTGGCACTGCTCTTATTTGGCTCTAAAGGCATTGTGGCAAGTTTTGTTTTGCTTAATAGCTATGAAATTGTTTTTTTCAGGACACTTATTGGTAGTCTATTTCTAATCATTGTATTTGCTCTCACGAAGTCGAAATTCGGATTTTGGAAGAGAAAATCCACGGGTTGTACCTGGTCATTTCTGGGGCGGCAATGGGTGGTAGCTGGGTTTTATTATTTGAGGCATACACACAAATCGGAGTTAGCATAGCTACACTGGCTTACTATTGTGGACCAGTGATTGTTGTGATTTTATCTCCTATCATCTTTAAGGAAAAGATGACAAGTGCTAAAATTCTGGGCTTCCTAAGTGTCATTGTTGGAATGATCTGGGTAAATGAGAAAGCTTTTTTACAAGGGGAAATTTCTCTAGGACTATTATACGGTTTATTGGCAGCAGTCATGTATGCAGTAATGGTAATTTTCAATAAAAAAGCAGAAAGTATTACTGGGCTTGAAAATGCTACTTGCCAGTTAGTCATTAGTTTTCTGACAGTAGCCATTTATCTAGGTATGAGGCAAGGATTTTCCGTCGATTTGGTGGAGGGAAATGTTTTGGCAATAGTAATATTAGGAGTAATCAATACCGGAATTGGCTGCTATTTCTACTTTTCATCTATTGGTCTATTACCAGTGCAATCTGTGTCCATCCTAGGATATGTGGAACCTCTATCAGCATTGATTTTCTCAGCCGCTATTTTAGGTGAAATGTTAAGTGTTGGGCAAATAGCCGGAGCAGTCTTGATATTAGGGGGCGTAGCGTATGGGGAGTTGCTTGGCAAGAAGACTAAATTACTAAAAAAATAGGTTAATCATCAATCCAAGAAGAACAAGAATTTTAGTTGAACGGGGATTTCGAACATCATTAAATGAATATAATGGTGAGTAAAAAGAAATATAAACAATGGCTTGTATTTAGGATGATTCCGTATCGTATCGTATTAAGATGTGCCCGATAAACATACAGAGCTCTTCAATGTTTAGCGATTCATGCATGGATTTTTTATGAAGGAATACTCCTGCTGTTAAATGTACCTCTAAAGGAATTTGATAATGAATGCGGGGCTATTTGCCTTTTAATCGATTTTAAGTTCGATGAAGCATTAAAAAAAGCGACAACCGGATAATGATCGCAAGATAATCCAATTTTGAAACATTCGGTTGTCGCCGAGATTTTCGTAAATTCAATAAATGTTTTATTAATCAGACAAATATTACATAGAGCTTAATTCTCCATTTGTTTGTCGTTCACAAAGATTAAATACTCCTGAGCTTTCACAAACTCGTCCTGTAATTCTGAAGGAATAGAAGCGACATCTGGTGCCCCTGATATTCCCAGTTGTGCCATTGTCGTTTCATAAACCATTAAAGCTTGAATGTATTGCTCATATTCTTCTGCAGTTAACACCTCTTTGCTTGATGGTAATCCGTTTAATTTGTCAAAGTATGGCTGAACCTCGTACATTGCTACTGTTATTTCCTCTAATTTCTCCGCAGGAACTTGTGCATAGTCTATGTTTCCATTCTTATCGCCATATTCAAGTTTTGCATTAGTAAATACACTCAATAGAGTTTTAAATTGTTCGAATTCTTCTTTCTCCAAATCACCTTTTGCTTGATCTAATTTTGCATTAAACAATAAGTAACTTTCCATAGTAGCATTAACGATATGGTTTTTCAGCTGATCAAATGAACCATATAAGTCATCCGCAAGTAAGGTTTGATAGGCAAATGCACCTGTTGGGAGCATTAAACAAGCAGAAATAACAGCGATAGCCAGTCTCTTTTTGGCTATTCGCTTCAATTTCCCGCCCATTTCATTCTTGGCGTTGCGAATACCCATTTTGCTCCATTCATGAAGCTCCATTGGAATTTCAATCTTTGATAATTCTTTTTTTAGATGTTGATTATCCATAGTTACCTACCTCCTTTATATTTTGACGAAGCTTCTCTAAAGCCCGGTATAGAACAGACTTTGCGGTCCCAAGCGGGATTTCCAATATCTCTGAAATTTCCTTTAATGTACGGTCATCGTAGTATTTCAACAAGATGACACTTTTTTCATCCTCTTTCAAAGTATCAATAAGCTTATGTAAAGAGATTGAAAGGGCAATGTCTTCCTCTTCTGTTCCAATTTGTATTTCCGAATTTAACGGTAGTACGTTCTTATTTTTATTAAGCAAGTTCAGTGCGCAATTGATTGTTATTTTCATGAGCCACGTCTTGAAATACTCCGGATTTTTCAATGTTCGGATATTCTTGAAGGACTGATAGGCCACTTCTTGAACAAGATCCAAGGCATCGTCTTTATTTTTTACATAGACATAAGCCATTCGATAAATATCTGTTTCATATTGCTGAAAAAGCATGAGGTATGCTTTATCATTTCCTTTTTGCGCTTTCTTGACTAGACGTTCCATTTTCATCACTATTCCTCCTTTCGTTTTGTTATACATCTATTAGACAACCGGGAAAGTGATTTGGCTTAAATTTTTCCAAATTAATTTATGTATGTGGATGTATTTAATCTTTTTTTAGTGTGCATGCTTCGGCATTGCTTGATGCGAAGCGACATTGTATCTAAAAAATGGAAAAATGAGGGACAATATAATTTAACCACATTATGAAAAAACCATATAGCCGTAATTCTCTTATTCAAATTCAAAATGTATTAGATATTTAAAGGGAATTGGAAGCGTTTGGTGAATACATTAATGAGGAAATATGAAAGGAATGATAAGGATGAAATTAACAATCATCAACAGTACGAGAACGAATAATTTTAGCGATGATCTTATGCTGGAAAAAATAACTGATTTGTGGAAGAGTGCTTCCCATTCCCTGGTAGGAGATGAGAACACTAAATACGGTATTTATCATAATTATGAAAGTGACTATAAAGGGGATTATTCGTTAAGTATCGGGATAGAGTGCGATGGCGAAGAGCCAACGCTTGTAATACCGCAAAACGAGAAGTATGTGATATTTAATGTCGAACCAGGGGATGAACAAGGGGTCTTTAATACTTGGACCGACATTTGGGCTCAAGAAGAAGAGGGCACATTAAAGCGCGCTTACACATATGATTTTGAAAAATACGATCCTAAAGGAGAAATAGCAATATATATAGCAATTAAGCAATAAACTACACTTCAATGAGAAAGCAACCGTTTAATGATTGATAGAGCAATAATTAACGTTCCATAAACTTACTGGAGCTTGGGCTAAATCGTAAGAAAAATGGACGAGCTTTAAATACAAAGTGGATAGATTCGCTAACAGCATTTTATACTAAACAACAAGATCATTATGATTAAAGGAGGATTCACATTTGGAAATCATTGTTACCAGTATATTCGTAAATAATCAGGACAAGGCACTAGAATTTTATTCTAGAAAGCTTGGATTTATAAAGAAGCATGACGTGCCTTCCGGTGAATACAGATGGATCACGCTTGTTTCGCCCGATAACCAAAATGGTACGGAATTATTACTTGAACCGAATAACCATCCAGCGGCAAAGGAATATCAAGAGCGGTTATTTTCAGAAGGGATCCCGGTAACAATGTTTGGGGTTGCCGATCTTGACGCCGAGTACAACAGGTTAATCGAAGAGGGTGTGAAGTTTACTATGAAACCTACGAACATGGGAAATATTAGTATAGCTGTTTTTGATGATACATGCGGCAATCTTATCCAGTTGATTCAACAGTAATTTTATAACGAAGAGCTTCATTATTTTGAGGGGCTATATGAATGTTCTAGAATATTGACCTAGGGGTGAAATCTTGAAAATAGCGATCACCGGGGGTACAGGTTTTATCGGTAGTAAATTAACCGAGCTTCTAATTAACGAAGGACATGAGATTGTGATTCTTACAAGAAAGGAAAAACACCCGAAAAATGGGGTTTCGTATGTAAAATGGCTTGAGGAAGGCGCAGCTTCAGAAAACGGCTTGGAAAATATTGATGCGTTTATTAACCTGGCAGGTATTTCAATCAATGGTGGGAGATGGTCCAGGAAACATCAGAAACAAATCTATGATAGCCGGATGGAAGCAACAGGTGAGTTATTGAGGATAATTGAATTATTGCCTAAAAAGCCTTCTATTTTTATCAGTGCAAGCGCAATCGGCATTTATCCTGTATCATTGCAAGCTGTATATACGGAAAATTCAGAATGCCAAACTGATGACTTCTTGGGACGGACGGTTTATGATTGGGAGATGAAGGCAAGGAAAGTAGAGAAGTATAATGTGCGAACGGTACTTATGAGATTTGGCTTGGTATTGGGTCGGGATGGTGGTGCACTTCCATTAATGACCTTGCCATATAAATTTTATGCAGGAGGGACTGTTGGATCTGGTAGGCAGTGGGTGTCTTGGGTACATATCGTGGATGTTGTGAGGGCTATTTCGTTTGCACTTCATCAAACTAGAATCATCGGACCGGTCAATGTAACATCTCCCGCTCCTCTGACGATGGAGGAATTTGGCAAAACAATAAGCCTAGTAATGAATCGCCCACATTGGATGCCTGTCCCGTCCTTTATCATGAGACTGGCACTTGGACAAAAAAGCAAACTCGTACTCGAAGGTCAAAAAGTACTGCCAAAAGTACTCCTGGATGAAGGATTCCAATTTGAATTTCCAAAACTTGATTCAGCGTTGAGCGACTTATATAAGTAAATAAAAAATAGCTTAGGAAAGAAATTAATTTTCCTGGCTATTTTTAGATTGTATCTCATTTAATCAGCTTGTACATAACAATATGAGGGCCGATTGACGGGGAATCGAAGACATCACCATATGTCTGAAAACCAATTTTGTAATAATACTCCTTCACTGTTGTCCTTGCGTTGCACCACAATAAATCAGCCTCTTTTGATTTAATTACCTCTTCTGCAAAACTTACTATCTTTCTTCCGGTTCCTAGATTTCTAAACTCATCCAACGTGGCCATACCTCTTAGACGATACTGCCTTTTTGCAGGAAAAGCAGGATGAATCTCTATATTAAAGGAAGCTATACTCACAAGTTGATTTCCAACAAAGGCTCCCACATGAAAAGTACCATCGGAATGATCGGTATCGTACATGCAATCCTTTAATTCCATATGAGGTCTTAAGATACGATGCCTTAGATTATACGTTTCTTCCGCTTGAATTAATTTCACTTTCGACATTTCTCTTCCTCCTTAAAGCAATAATTAACAGTACAGTATTACATTATATATTTTCTCTAAATACTATAATAAATCCTTTAGATTGTTTGAAAGTGTCTAAGTAAAAGTAAAACTTCCAAATCTTAACCTCACAATAGGATAAAGGAGGAATTTAGATAGGAACTACCGGAAGCTTTTTAGTTAACCTATAAACTTTATACATCCCTCTAGAAATAATTGTAAATAGCATATTTTTTGATAAGATATGTATATTAAAAGGTAAGGTGATTAAAGGGGGGTGAATGACAATTATAAAGAAGTACTTTTTATTGATCGGTTTATTAATATTCGTTTCTGTTGTTCATCATAACCTTTCTAAAGAAAATGAGAATAAGGGAACCGCCGGAACGCAAGTGATTGAAAAGAATATTTCGGACAATAAAGAAGAGATCATAAAGCTGGATATGAAGCCAGAATCGTATACTGCAACCATTTCGGCGATTGGTGATATTCTGGCGCATAGCCCGGTCTATAAAGAAGCATACATCGGGAAGGACCAATATGATTTTACGAAGATGTTTACGAAAGTAAAGCCATACATAGAGAGAGCGGATATTACCGTTGCAAATAGCGAGAGTATCATTGGCGGCCAGGGACTCGGTGTCTCGAGTTACCCTCAATTCAATAGCCCTTACGAGTTGGCCGACATTTTGAAGGACGTTGGGGTGGACGTAGTCAATATGGCCAATAATCATACATTGGACCGGGGAGAGCAAGCGATACAAAACGCAGCGAATTATTGGAACGAGTTGGGGATAGAGTATATAGGAGCTGCGACTAGCCCGACAGAATCTCAGCAGATCAAAACGATGACCGTAAATCAAATCACTTTTTCATTTCTAGGCTACACTTACGGAACAAATGGATTAGAAGTGCCTAATGGAAAAGAGTATCTTGTTAGCTATATTGATGAAGAAAAAATGATTGAAGACATCCAAAAGGCAAAAGAGATATCTGATCTGGTTGTATTAAACTTGCATATTGGCGAGGAATACAGCCGTACTCCTAATGAATATCAGGAAAAAATTGCCCAATTAGCTGCGGACAATGGAGTTCATATCATTTTTGCCCACCACCCGCACGTATTGCAACCTGTAAAATGGTATACAGGTATCGAGGGAAATCAAACATTTGTTATTCATTCGTTAGGAAACTTTCTTTCATCTCAAGATCAATTGTACCGGCAAATCGGCGCAATATTGGAGTTGGAAGTCGAAAAGACGATAACTTATACTGAACAGGGCGACACAACTACATTAATCGAAATTAAAAATCCAAAATTATTGCCAACATACGTGAAATTTGCGAATTGGAAGGATTTCGAGATTATCCCGATGTATCAATTAACTAATGAGAGTTTGCCAAATGCAGCCTCAATTTATGCAGAAATCAAAAAGCATATGTCTCAATACGTAGGCGATCTGGAATTTATCGAATCCTTGGAATAAATAGATTGAACCAAGTGAGAAGGATTTATCCTTTTTAGCTTGGTTTTTCTATTCATAGAGCCACTTCACTTGGTTATGTTAATTAGTAAGAAACTTTAGGGGCGAATCCAATTATGCAGGAATTCAAAGTGACTTATTTTTTTGATGAGCACCACTATGTGAGAAGATTTATACATGTCGAATCACAAGAAGTAGCAGAAGAGATTATCCGAAAAGAAAGAGATCAATTTATTGAATTTACGGATAGTCGTGGTATTTATCACGAATTAAACACAGGAAATGTTCGGGTAACCCAAATTTCTGCCTATCACCATAAGAAGTAATATTATGAACCGATTTATCGGAGGTATACCAAATCTAAATAAGAAGGGAGTTAACCAATGCCACTACATCATTATATTGAGCAATATTTCCAGCAAAATTTAGTAGCCAGGAGTAAAGGGATTCCATTCGAAAACCCAGCCCTGGAGAAACGCCCGAAAGTTTTAAATGTAGAAGACCGAAACATCGATGCGAAAACCCATCAAATCCCCATTCGCATCTACACACCGGATGATGAGGTGGCATTTTATCCACTTTTTGTATTTTTTCACGGTGGAGGATTTATCCACGGCAATCTGGAATCCCACGATGTCTCTTGCCGATTGCTTTGCCAGCTATCCGGTTATAAGGTAATTTCGGTGGACTACCGTTTATCTCCAAATCATCCTGCTCCTGCCGCATTTCATGATTGCTACACCGCCACAGAGTGGGTTATCAGAAACGCATCCGAACTTGGCGGCCGTCAAGAGGAAGTAGTGGTGGGAGGTCCAAGTGCGGGAGGAAATTTAGCTACCGTGGTCGCTATGAAATCCATTATGACCAAGGACTTCCAATTAGCAAAACAAGTACTTCATTATCCAATCCTCGATATTGACGTCTCCATTAAAGGGAGCGACTATCAATCAAGGGACCTGTATAACGCAAAGTATGGCGTGGACATTACGAAAAGCCATGCAGATTTACTGCATAATGGGCAAGCGGGTCAGCAATATGAATCACCACTTTTAGCAGACGAAAATACCCTTTCACAAATGCCGAAAACTCTTATTTTTACGGCTGAATATGACCCCCTATGTGATGAAGGGGAATTTTATGCAGAAAAATTGAAAGAAGTAGGGGTTGATGTAAAGCTGGTAAGATTTGATGGAGGTATTCATGGCTTCATGCAAAATTTCCCCGGTTCGCCCGATTATATGCGGGGTTATGATATTACGAGTGAATTTTTGATAAGTGATTAATAAGGGGTAGCACGATTTCCATGACGGATTCGTGCTGCTCCTTTCTATTAGAAAAATCTTTTATCGAGAAATTTCAAACCTCCTCATACGTATACATAAAGTAATAGTCGTGAAGGAGTGTGCTTAATAATTGGAAATCCTTTTTAAATTTTTATTGTCCATTCATATTCTTGGTGCTATTTGTGGATTAGGTGCCACATTTGCTTCACCGTTTGTCATGAAAAGTGCACGTAATGTGAGAAGTGCATTTACGGCTCATATGGTAAATGCGAAAATTGAAAAATTAGCTAAAATTGGAAGTATTGCCTTGGTGGCTTCCGGACTTGTAATGGGTTTTATACATCCGTATCTATTTACGACCGGCTGGTACATTGCATCCATTGTTTTATATATCCTGACTCAGCCGGTTGTTGCCTATGTATTGCCAAGATATGAAAGAGCCATGCTTGAAATACTGGGCCAAACAAAAGGAGATGATCTACCCAGCGAGTATATTCAAGTAGCCAATAAAACGAAACCTTTTACATTCACAACTTATTTTCTCTTGATCCTGTTAGTATTTTTAATGGTCTTTAAGCCATTTTAATCTGCTGTCCCAAAGATGCTTAGTATCTTTTGGGGCTTTTTTAATTTCTAAGATTACCCGTTGGCTGTTTGTGAGCTTTTGGTCACGGATGGAAAAGAAAGATGTGAGACCAAAAATAGGAACAGGTTCCTATTAAAAATAAGAGTTATCGGCGATATGTATTCACTCTAGCAAGGTCTATCATGTACTTATCCTTGTAATTGACATTTTTTACAACTCTAGAACGGATATATTATTTAACTAACCATGGAACTGGGAGGATTTTTATGGAATTTTCAATCTTACCTAAAATGACGAAAAATAAAACCGGAAAACAACACAAATCTACACTCCAAAGTGACAACTATCCGAATGCGGCCATCTTTCAGGCCATGTTCGAGAAGCATCCCGATGCCGTATTTACACTATCGCTCGAAGGTAAGGTGGATCTTTTCAATGCGTCATTACTTTCCATCTTCGGCTATTCAGAAAAAACAATTGTATCAGACTTTAATCATTTTTTCTTTCATCAAGAAGTTCAGAAATCGTTCGAATTGGCACTTAACGGCGAGGCACAAAGTATCATAGAACTTGTAAAACATAAGAACGGAAATGAAGTGAATATCGGTCTCACCTTGGTACCATTCATGAATCGGGACAAAGAGGTGCTTTTCATTTATGGAATGGCGCAAGATATCACCGGGTATGTCCAACATGAGCAAAAGATTCAAAATATCTTGAATCGATTGGAACTGGCCCAAAGCTGCGGGAATATTGGTTCGTGGGACTATGACATCGAGAAGGATGAGATTTATTGGTCGAACCAGCTCTATATCATTTGCGGCAGGGAAATCGAGGAAGGTTATACACCCAATATCGCCGAAGGATTAGAATATGTTCATCCTGCCGATCGTGAAAAGTATTTAAACTATTTTAATGATATTATCGAAAATGGCGCTGGAAATACACTTGAGTACCGGTTGCTTCGCGGGGATAATACAATCCGTTATGTTTATGAAAGAATTTCGGTAGTCAAAGATCCAACCGGAAAACCCAGTCGCTTGATTTGCAATACACAGGATATTACAGATAGAAAATTAGCAGAAAAAGAACTTCTGGAATCAAAACAAAGGTTTGAGCATATCTTTGATAATTTATCGCCGGGCATTCGATCTTACGATACAGTGAACGATCGAATTACTCTTGTTACGGCCGGCATTGAATTAATACTTGGCTACCCAACTGAAATGTTTTACCAAAAGGGGAGTCTGGAAGATTTGATCCATCCGGAAGACAAACTGCATTATAGTAAATCTTATGCCGAAGTCTTGAAAGGAAAGGGCTTTGATATTCAGTATCGGGTTTTCCATAACAACGGGGACATCATTTGGGTCCACGACAAGACACTCCCTGTATTAAACGACCATGGGCAAGTGATTCGGGTTGATGGAATTATCTCCAATATTACTGAGCATAAAAACTATGAAGACAAAATTCATCAACTCGCTTTCTATGATAACCTCACCAATTTGCCGAATAGTATTTTGTTTAATCAAAAAGTCGAACATCTAATAGGACAAGCGAAACCGTTTACCGTCCTGTTCCTCGATTTGGACCGCTTCAGAAATATTAACAATACCCTCGGACATGAAATCGGGGATATTGTTTTGAAACAATTTTGTGAGCGTGTCAATAATTTATTGACTGGCACTTTCTTGTTTTCAAGGCTTGGAGGAGATGAGTTCGGGCTCATATTATGGGAATATGATGAAAGCAACTATCCCGAATTGATTGCCAAGAAAGTAATCGATCATTTAAGCGACCCTTTTTTGGTAAGAGAATTTGAGCTTTACGTCTCAGCAAGTATCGGGAGTAGTGAGTTTCCTACTAATGGCAAAACGGCGGTCGAAGTTTTAAAAAATACGAGTTCTGCAGTCTTGCGGGCCAAACAAAATGGGAAAAACAGCTATCATATTTATTCGCCGACCCTCAATATATCTTCATTCAAAACGTTTGAATTGGAGCGTGATTTGAGAAAATCGATTGTGAATGATGAATTGGTTCTCCACTTTCAACCGAGGGTAGATGCCCAAACTGGCAAATTGCTTGGTGCGGAAGCGTTGGTTCGTTGGCAACATCCTGTTTGGGGCTTGGTTTCTCCAGGAGAGTTTATTCCGATAGCAGAAGAAAGCGGTTATATAAATGAGATCAGTGATTGGGTATTCAAGGAAGTATGCCGCTCAATTGACAGGTGGAGGAAGGGGAATTTACAAATTGTACCGATTTCCATCAACATCACATCCCAAAGATTTTTAAAAAGTGATTGGGTTACATTGATTTTGTCACTATTAAATAAATATAAAATTGAAGCTTCCCTAATTGAATTTGAAATTACGGAAACTACCTTGATCGAGCATGAGAAAGAAGTGGAATTTGCTATTCAGTTTTTAAAGGAACTTGGGATCAAAATCGCATTGGATGATTTTGGCACAGGCTACTCTTCTTTGGCGCATATTAGTGATTTCCCTATCGATACAATCAAAATCGACAAATCGTTTACTCAGCTGATCAAGCAAGATGAAAAAATGGACATTATCATTATTTCTCTTATTTTCATGGCTAAAGGAATGGGAATGAACCTTGTTGCAGAGGGTGTCGAGACAATCGAACAGCTGGAATTTTTAAAGGAACAAGGATGCAAAGAAATCCAGGGCTATCTTTTTAGTGAGGCTGTCCCGGAGGCAGAGTTCCAATTATTTTTGAAAAATATCTACCTGAAATCGAAGATTATTAGTGATACTCCAGAGCAAATGGAAAGAAGAGCATTTTCCCGAATCGAATTATTTTATCCATTAAGCAGCCAAATGACTTTAACATCTTTCCAAGGAAGAAAAGTGAAACTAGGTAAAACGAAAGTAGTCATCGACAGTATTGGCTTAGGTGGCCTAAAGTTTACATCCAATATGCAACTACCCGTTCGACCTGACGTGATGTATCTTTTCGAATGCACCATTATGAGTAATCCGATTGTCCTGAATGGTTTCATCGTTTGGAAGACTGAAATTAAGGATGACTTTTTTGAATATGGAGTTGAGTTTTCAATCGATGAAAATGAAAGGAATCACTTACTAGAAATTCTCAGAAGGCTCTCTTTTGAACTAAAGCAACATGCGTTCGCTTCGAATTGTGATTTTGTGCACGAAGATAAATTTCACTACTTAAAAAATGTGGCCAATGGCGCCAGATAGCTGCTTGCTCTAAACATCAAATGAACATCTCAATGGAAAGAAGATCTTAAAGTAGATTTCTAGATTCATTATTCACTACTTTAGTCCTGATATTCTAAATTAAAGTTATTTCCTCTAGGGAGTTTATATCTCCCATCCTTTTAAACACTATGGTATTCTAGTACTACCAAATTATTAGAGGTTAATAGTAAAGGGTGGGGAGAAAAGATGAATCAAAAGGATCGAATAAACATTCTATTGGTAGATGATCGTCCGGAAAACCTATTAGCTTTGGAAGCAATCATAGAAAGAGATGAATATAATTTAATAAAAGCTTATTCAGGTGAAGAAGCACTCAAATATTTATTGAAATATGATTTTGCGGTCATTCTCCTTGATGTCCAGATGCCTGGTCTGGATGGATTTAGTACAGCCAAAATCATTAAGGCGCGAGAAAAAACAAAGCATATTCCGATTCTCTTCATTACGGCAAACAATCTTGATTCGGAACACATTTTCATGGGGTATTCCGTTGGCGCCATTGATTATATTTTAAAACCTTTTGACCCTCTTATTTTGAAATCGAAAGTTGAAAGATTTGTGGAGCTCTATCTGTTAAACAAGAAAATTGTCGCACAATCTAAAAGCCTCGAAGAAAAGAACCAAACGATAGAATATATGGCCTATCATGATGGGTTAACGAATCTACCGAATAGAAGAAAGTTTCATGACGTCCTGCTCCAAACTTTGACGAAGGCTAAACAGAGCAACGAGACGCTCGGATTGATGTATTTGGACTTAGACCGTTTTAAATCGGTAAATGATTCCCTCGGCCATGTAATCGGGGACAAGCTACTGCAACAGGTTTCCAAGAGACTTCTTAGTTCAGTTAGAAAGACGGACTTTGTCGCACGAATCGGTGGAGATGAATTTATCATACTTCTATCAAATAGTGATCGTGAAGGGTGTCTAGAAGTTGCTGAAACATTGTTAGACAGCTTTAAAGAACCTTTTTATATTGATAGTTTTGAATTTTACATGACAACTTGCATCGGGCTTTCCATTTTCCCTTATGATGCCGAAGATTCAAGCACTTTAATGAAAAATGCGGATGCCGCTCTATATCTTGCAAAAGAACAAGGGAAAAATAGATATAAGGTTTACCATTCAGGAATGAATATGGAGTCTTATCGAAAGTTCTTAATGCAACATGAGTTAAGGAGAGCAATTGAACTAGATCAATTTTCCCTTGTTTATCAGCCGAGGATCGATCTTCAGACGGGCAAGGTAGTCAATGCCGAAGCACTTATTCGATGGAATCATCCCGAGTGGGGAATCGTCAGACCGGATGTTTTTATACCTATTGCTGAAGAGTCAAACTTTATATACGAAATTGATAAGTGGGTATTAAAAACAGTTTGCACACAACTCAATTGCTGGAAAGAACAGCTACCTTCCTTGAAAATATCCGTTAACTTTAATGCACAGCATTTTCTGCAAAGAAACCTGGTGGAACATCTGAGAGAAATTCTCGAAGCTTCAAAGGTGGATCCCTCTTTGCTGGAAATAGAAGTAACCGAGACGGCTCTTTTGCACAATGAAGAAATTGTCAAAAGTTCACTGGAGAAAATAAAGAAGCTTAATATTAATATTGCGCTGGATGATTATGGGACCGGCTATTCATCAATCAATTATTTGAGGGAATTTCCTTTTGATACCATCAAAATCGATAAATCATATATCCAGGAAATAACCGACCCACAAAAAAATAGCCGTATCATTGTCGAATCAATCATCACTCTAATTAAAAATCTGAATTTCCGTGTCATTGCCGAAGGTGTGGAAACAGAAGATCAACTCAACTTGTTGAAAAAGATGCAATGTGATGAAATACAAGGCTACTATTATAGTCAACCATTGTCACCAGGTGAATTTGTTCAATATGCAAAGAGAAAGAACCACGAAAATATAAATACAGTCCCATTAAAGAATAAAAACCTCGATAATGTCATTAGGTTGGATGCAACTGAGGAAATGGGAATCAATAAATCCCTCATTGCCCTCGCGATTCAAAAAGTTAAACAAGACAACTTGCTTTCCACCCGGGAAGTGGATGTCTTCTCACTAATTGTAGAGGGACTAAGCAACAAGGAAATATCGGAAAAACTATTTATAAGTGAACATACTGTAAAAAATCATATAACGAACATTCTTTCAAAGTTGAATCTTTCCGATCGGGTTCAGGCAATCGCTTTAGTTTATGAAACATGTATTAATGAAAAAAAAGTTAGATAGGCACTATAGTTTTAAATGTTTTGGACGGGGCGTGAAGCATGAAAATTAAGACAAAAATGTTATTGGCATTATCATCTCTGCCTATCCTGCTTCTATTGGTGATTGGTAGTGGATTTGTGAGGATTTCGCACTTAAATAACACAAGCGACGAGATCCATAAAGGCTTTGATTCATCTATCCTTGCAGGGTCTATTCGGGTAGACATTAAAGATCAAGGAATGAATTTAAGAAATTTAATCATCTACACAAATGAAAATGCCATCAACGATGAAATAATTAAAATAGAAGCAGAGTCAGAAAAAATCCAAAAAAATATACAAACACTGGAACAAATTGCAACAAATAAGAAACAGAAGGAATTAGTCGGCAAATTAAACAGTGTAAATAGTGAGTTTGAAGCATATAAAAATCAAATGGTATCACTAATTAATGCCAATAAAAAAGAAGAGGCAAGGCAATTGATCGATGAAAGTTCCGAACAGCTGCATGAAAATTTTACGCTTGTTCTTAGGGAGATAACTTCCGATTATGATGCAGAACTAGAGAAATCACTGAACAACATGGTCGACAATACACAAAGCGAAACAAGCTTAACTTCCATCATGCTGGCTGTCGCAATCGTCATTATTATGTTGATTATCTTGAGACAGGTTTTGTCCTTTACGAGACGAATTACTACTATGTCAAAAATTATGAAGAACATTGCGGCAGGGAAGATAAGCCTCACGACCAAAATTGATGTCATTTCCAATGATGAGTTTGACGGAGTGGCCAACTCCTTCAACCAAATGACGGATACTCTGGATAAACAAATCCAAATAGAAAAAGAATTAACGTGGAGGAAGTCCCATATAGCGGAAATATCATCCTCCATTACCGGGAAACGCGACCTGGAGAAGTTGGGGAAAACGTTGCTTTCAAAAGTTGTTCCTTTAATTGAAGGAAACTACGCTGTATTTTATGTTAGAGATATTAAAACACATAACAATGAGGTCTTTCATCTCATCTCGACCTTTGCACTGCAGCCACAAGCATTGAAAAAGACAATCCAACCAGGCGAAGGGCTTCTAGGGCAAGCAATTATCGAAAAAAGACCAACCATTCTTACCGATGTGCCAACTGACTATCTTCGCATCTCTTCAGGTCTTGGTGAAGCAACTCCGGCGGAAGTAGTAATCTTGCCCATTTTGTTTGAGGGAGAAGTAAATGCAGTGCTTGAAATCGCTTCTTTAAAAGCAATCAGCCCTACGCACCATGTCTTCCTGGAAGAATTGGTGTTAAATTTAGGAATCGTGCTAGAGAGTGTGATTGGCAGGATACAATTAACAAGCCTGCTTGAAGAAACGCAAACACTAATGGAGGAGATTCAAGCACAATCCGAAGAATTACAAAATCAGCAAGAAGAATTAAAAGCTACCAATGAAGAATTGGAAGAACAAACTCAAAGTTTGCGCCACTCGGAAACGAAACTGCAAATGCAGCAAGAGGAACTGGAGCAGACAAATGCAGAGCTAGAGGAAAAAGCAAAAAGTCTTGAAAAGCAAAACATGAAGTATGAAGAGGCAAACCGAATCGTGGAGCAAGCGAGAAGAGAGTTGGAAATCAAAGCAGAGCAGCTTGCTTTAAGTTCAAAATATAAATCGGAATTTTTGGCTAATATGTCTCATGAATTGCGCACACCATTGAATAGTCTAATTATCCTCTCAAAATTATTAGCAGATAACCCAAGTGATAATTTATCCGACAAACAGGTCGAATATGCAAAAACAATCTATTCATCTGGCAATGATTTGTTGGTTTTAATTAATAATATCTTGGATTTAGCAAAGATCGAATCCGGAAAAACTGACATCATACCTACCGATGTTTCCATCCAAGAGTTGGTAGAATTCGTTGAAAGTAATTTTGCCGCAATCGCAGAGAGCAAAAATATCAGTTTCAAGGTCCATGTAGAAGAGAATGCCCAAGCGGCAATTTTCACTGATCAAATTCGTATTCAACAAATATTAAAGAATCTGCTTTCCAATGCATTCAAGTTTACTTCCACAGGAGAAGTAGCCTTGTTCATTTCGCAAGATTCATATAAAACTAGAAAATACGGAAAACCGATTATGGCATTTTCAGTCGTCGATACGGGTATAGGGATATCAAATGATAAACTAGAACTCATCTTTGAGGCTTTCCAGCAAGCAGATGGAACGACAAGCAGAAAATATGGCGGTACAGGTTTGGGGTTGTCCATCAGTAGAGAGCTCGCAGCACTTCTGGGAGGAGTAATAGAGGTAGAAAGTAAAGAAGGAAAGGGAAGTAAATTTACGTTCTATGTCGGTAACTTCGAGGGCCATCCCTATGTGGAAGAACCGATTTTGCGCCCATCGGAAGTGGCAGCTGCCGAGTTGGACGACAATACGGGTATATTGCAACATGATATTCAGGCAGTTAGTGAACCAATCACTAGTCAATCTACACAAACCAGCCACATCAAACGTTTGCTAATTGTCGATGATGACCTTAACCAACGAAATAGTTTGATGGAGCTCATCGGGAACATGGACTTCATAATTAAAGGAGTATCATCAGGCAAAGAAGCAATTGAAACATTGAAGGTAGAGGCAATCGATTGTATCATCCTTGACTTGGGCTTACTCGATACCAATGGTTTTGATCTACTGGCACAAATAAGAAATAATGATGCCAATCAGCACATTAGTATCTTTATTTACACTGGCCGCGATTTATCGCTTAAAGAAGAAAATGAGTTAAATAAACTCGCCCAAACGATTATTATAAAAAATGAGCATTCTCCCGATAGATTAGTGGCGGAGCTCCAAGATTATCTTGAAGCTTCTAGCAGGCAGTCGGACTTTGTGACCGTAGATGCGCAACAAGTCCAGCCGAAGCAAGGTCTATTAGGAAAGAAAATTTTGCTTGTCGATGATGATATTCGGAATGTCTTTGCCTTATCGAGCGTTCTAGAACAGGCAGGAATGGATGTCGTATTTGCGGAAAACGGATTGGAAAGCCTTGCGATGTTGGATGCGCATCCAGACGTTGAGATCGTATTAATGGATATCATGATGCCTGAAATGGACGGATACGAAGCCATTGCAAAAATTCGCCAAATGCCGATCCACCAAAACTTGCCGGTGATAGCCCTTACTGCGAAAGCGATGAAAGAAGACCGCGAAAAATGCCTGGAAATTGGTGCATCCGATTATATTGCAAAACCTGTGGAGCCCGACCAATTAATTTCTCTTATAACAGTATGGTTATATTAATCTGAAGGGGAAAAAACGATGGATCAAACCACTTTACAAAATAATAACCAGGGAGATGAACTTGAGAAACTGGAGATTCATCTTCTCCTTGAGGGCATTTACTTAAAGTATGGATATGATTATCGCGATTATGCCTATCCTTCGATAAGAAGGCGGGTATGGCATCGGGTCCATGGAGAGAAATTAACCACGATATCCCGCCTATTGGATAAAGTTTTGCATGATGCAACCTGCTTTGAGAGACTGATAGCCGACTTTTCCATCAACGTTACTGAAATGTTTCGAGATTCCTTGTTTTTCAAATCGTTTAAAGATAATGTCATTCCCCAACTAAAAACGTATCCATCTATTCGGATCTGGCATGCGGGTTGCTCTACCGGGGAAGAGGTCTATTCAATGGCCATCCTTTTACATGAGGCGGGGCTTTATGAAAAAACGAAAATTTACGCGACGGATATTAACACAGATGTTTTAAAAACCGCGAAGAATGGATGTTTTTCTTTGGAGCGTATGAAAAAATATACAAACAATTATATGCAAGCGGGTGGTGAACAAGCATTTTCGGATTATTATAAAGTCACGGATGGCGGAGTGAAATTCCATCCCTACTTGACGAAAAATGTAGTATTTGCCCAACATAATCTTGTAACAGACCACTCGTTCAATGAGTTTCATGTCATACTTTGCCGTAATGTATTAATATACTTCAACAAGGACTTACAAAATAAGGTGCATCATCTTTTCCATCAAAGTCTAGGGAAATTTGGCGTCTTATGTCTTGGCAATAAAGAATCACTGAACTACACAAATTATTATAAGTTGTATGAAGAGATTAGTTCGTCGCAAAAAATTTATAAAAAAATAAAATAAAATTATTTCTCGCTCGAAAATGCATATCGATGTATTTTCGAGTTTTTTTGTAGCGATAATGTTTGCTTCGATGACATTTCATTGCCTAAAGGCTCCCTGAATGATGAGCAGGGACGTTTTCACCCCCTTCTGAATACATTAGTAATTGGAGAAAAATGTCGAATAGGGGGCGTGCAATGAAAGCACTTTTCATTTTGGTTATGTTCGTATTATTAGTTGCGTGTACCGACCAAACGGAACGTATCACAGAAAATCCTCTCATAGAAAAAGACGATGAATTCGTTAATACAGAAAAAACGCTTGAGAAGCCGGTCTTGGAAGAAGAAAAAAAACCTTCTTATTTAATTCATCTAATCGACCCGAACACAGAGGAAACTATCACTACCATATCCACAAAAGAGCTAGGTTTTCATACGGATTATGCCAATTATGTCAACCAAATTGAACTGCTGGCAAAAGACCTTGCACGGGGGACAGAGTCAAGAGAGGGCTATGACCGACGAATGGTCCTGGATTTTGTGAATGAAAAAGGCGAACTCGTCGAAGGGACGCCTATGCTTGTATTAAAAGAGAGTGAGCTCATCGAAAGGATTCTTGCTGTTTCCCCGGATGGAGGAAATGTTGAATTACCGCTCTATCTAACAGAAACCGGCTATGATCGAACCGAATTCGACACCCTGGATGAGGTAATTGTGGCTTCCTATACGACTTATTACGATAGTTCTGTGAGTGGTCGTGCGCATAATATCAAGCGATCTTCGGATGCGATATCCAGAGTGATTGTTGGAGTGGACGATTATTTTTCGTTTAATACTACGGTAGGCCCAAGAACAAAAGAAACCGGCTATCAAGAAGCACTGGAAATCATCAATGGCGAATTTGTAACAGGAATCGGCGGGGGAATCTGTCAGACGTCCTCGACACTTTTTAATGCTGTAGATCAATTGGGTGTTTCCTATGTTGAGAGGCATCATCATTCACGTGACATTGGTTATGTTCCAAGGGGAAGGGACGCAACCGTCTCCTATGGAACACTCGACTTCAGATTTCAAAATACAACCGGCATCCCTTTTATGATCGTTTCGACAACTTCCGGAAATTCGATAACTGTCGAAATCCGCACCTCACAAGAATATGTCGATCATTGATGTCAGTTGAATGGTACAATTAGACACTTTCAAAGGTGTCTTTTTTTGTTTGGAAAGCAAATTAATTCAAATAAGCTATCAATAATTTTAAAAAGTTATACTTTATAACTAATTTAAATTTTTCTTTTAGTAGTAATGTTCTAAATTTATATTTTATTAATATTATTTTTAGTATATAATTAATTCTGAAAATATTTCTCAAAAAGGGAGGGTTTTACAATTTAAACTTCATTATTCAAACAATTGAATATTGGAATCGCATCCGGGGGGGCTACTTTATTGATACCAAAATATAAAAAGCCAAAAAAGAAGAAGAATCCAGTTAACCAAACTGAGAAGAAAAAACAGAAAATTCAAAAGGGTTCAACGAAGATTCGAAAGCAAAAGAGTCAGAAAGAACTAAGCAAGCAAGGACGAATGATCAGTATCCGAACTAGATTCATAAGTGCCATTCTATTGATTTCGATCATCCCGCTAATCGCTGTTGCATTTTTTATTCAAAATAATAATAGTGGTATTTTGATAGAGAAAGAACAAGATGCCATGCAGAAACTTGCAGTGAGTAAGGCGCAGTCCATCGAACAATGGTTCAGCTCGCAATTATCCGAAATGCAAGTAGCTGCTGCTAGTGATGTCATGAAAACAATGAATGCTGAACGAATCTTGCCTTATATCAATATGTTGGAAAATCGTTCAGATGAATTTGAAACGATGTTTGTTATTGATAAAGAAGGAACGGTATTGACCCACACATTAAAAGGGAGTATCGGGGCGGATTATAGCAAGCAAAGTTATGTACCGAGTGTATTTGGAGGTAAATCTGTATTCTCCGAGGTATTAATTTCTGAAGAGACAGGGAATCGGGTTGTCATTGCGGCCACGCCGATCATTAATGACAAAGGGTTAATTGTAGGAATACTTGCTGGTGCAGCAAACCTGGAAGATTTGATTGATACATATTTGGCGGAGGAAGAAAGTTCCAACTCAATCACACTGGTTGACGGGCAAGGCATTATTCAAGAACATCCTTCAGACGATTTGATTGGAAGTAAGTTTGAGGAAGCTAATATCGGAGCTTTAAGATCATATATAGAGAAAAGTACTCAAGAAGCAGGCATTTCTAGATTTGATTATGAGAATGAAGAGTACATCATCACCTACACACCGATTCAATCGATCGGCTATGGACTAAGTATTTATACACCTTCCGACGAAATACTTGCTGACTCAAATGCTCTAAAAAATACGACAATCCTCATGATTTGTATTGCAGCTGTCCTCATCGTTCTAGTAACTTTTATTATTGTAAGAAGCATTACGAAGCCTATTCTTGTCCTTTCAGCAAAAATGGAAAGAATCGCCACTGGGGATCTTACGACTAGGGTTATTAATACAAAACGACGAGATGAAATTGGGCAACTCTCAAACAACTTCAATCTAATGATTGATAATATTAAGCATCTTGTCTCAGAAATTAAAAAGGCGTCGGATAACGTACTTTCTTCTTCCGAAGAGCTATCGGCAAGTTCGGATGAAACTGTTCAAGCTACAGAACAGATTGCAGCTTCGATCCAAACGATTGCGTCCAACACGGAAACACAAGTCAGCTTTACGGACAACGCAAAAACAGTCGTTACGAATATATCTAATGGTATAACGGCAATCGCGGATAATATCCAACAGACGAACGAAATTTCGAGCAAAGCAGTTGATGCTTCCAGCTCTGGTTCCGAAGTGATTGGCAATACGATTACCTTTATGAAAACGGTTGAAGAAAAAACGAATGCAGCATCTGATACAATCAATGGACTTGGGAAAAAATCATCGGAAATCAATGACATCATTTCTGTAATTACCGACATTGCCAGCCAAACAAACTTGCTAGCACTTAATGCGGCTATTGAAGCTGCAAGGGCAGGCGAATATGGAAGAGGTTTTGCCGTTGTTGCCGACGAGGTGCGCAAACTTGCTGAACAATCAAGTAAAGCATCCGGACAAATTAGTGATTTGATCAAGGATATACAAAATGAGATTGCTTTATCCATTCAAGCAATGGATGAGGGAA
This sequence comes from Ureibacillus sinduriensis BLB-1 = JCM 15800, assembly GCF_000772955.1. Classification (GTDB taxonomy): domain Bacteria; phylum Bacillota; class Bacilli; order Bacillales_A; family Planococcaceae; genus Ureibacillus; species Ureibacillus sinduriensis. Next base: position 223,747 of record NZ_JPVO01000053.1, read on the forward strand.
ATTCAGCCGTAAACGATGGAAAAGAATTAGTGATAAGAGCTGGCAGTGAATTTGAAAATATTGCACAAGCTGTCGACAAAGTTTCCATTCATATGAAAGAAATACTAAATGAAAGTCAACACATTAAAAGCTCTTCAGAAAAAATGGTTGATGAAATTGAACATATATCCAAAATATCGATTGAAGCTTCACGCAATACGCAAGAGATTGCTTCGGCTTCCGAACAACAAAATGGTTCAATGGAAGAGATCGCGGCTTCAGCGGATAATTTAGCAATTATGGCGGAGAATCTGAAATCCGCTGCGCAAGCTTTTAAAATGTAAAGTTATAGGCAATTTTTTCGTTAATTAAGCGAAAAAATTGCCTATTTTCTTTGCAAAATTAAAAAGTATAGTTCAATTCTTTATCGACATCCTATGTAAAGATAGGAAATGGAGAGAAGTTTTATGTTCAGAGAACCAAAAAAAAATGCAACGAATTCAAATGAACAACAGAATAAAGAGGAACCTGAAAAATTACCAATTCCAGCATCGAAAAGGGAGTTTCTCGATGTTCTTAAAGAGAAGGTTCATTCACCCGCAGATTTGGTTATCAAAAATATTAGTGCCACAGTTACTATTGTCTATCTGGACTTTCTCATCGACGGGAAAATTTTGAACGAACAAATATTGCCTATTTTAGAAAAAGAACAAAGTGCCCCACCAAAAACGATAAAAGAAAAACTTCCTATTGCGGAAATAGACTTATCTGCGGAGCTTAATAAAAGTGTATTGGAAATGCTGATAGGTGCTGTATTAATTCATTCGGAAGGCCATTCCGAACTGGTCATTGCCAAAATATCCTCCTACCAATCGAGAGGTTTATCCGCACCGGAGAACGAATCCCAAGTAATCGGTTCACAGGTGGGCTTTAATGAAAACCTGGCGACAAATATATCATTGATTCGCCGTTATATTACCAATCCCAATTTGTGTAATGAAAAGTTTACTTTAGGGAAAGACACGATGACTTCATTATCGGTGCTATATATTGACGGCATTGCATCCGAGCAGCATGTCAATACAATACGTCAAAGGATTGAAGATCTTGATATTTCGGACTTGCTTGACAGTGCCGTATTATCGGAATTGATAGATGATAACTCATTTTCTATGTTTCCTCAGTTGTTATTAACAGAAAGACCCGATAGATTCTGCGATGGCCTTCTAAGCGGGAAAGTAGGGATTGTTGTTAACGGCAGTTCCATGGCGATCCTCTGTCCATATACATTCATTGAATTTTTTCAAAGCAGGGAAGACCAAAACCTTCGTTGGCAAATAGCAACATTTATCCGCTTGCTACGTTTTATGGCAATGATAATTTCTATTTTTTTCACCCCTATCTATGTTGCGGCCCTAACCTTCCATTATGAAGTTATCCCGCAGCCATTATTGGTTCCTTTGAGTGAATCAAGGGCAATTGTTCCTTTCCCTCCAATTATTGAAGCTTTGGTGCTGGAATTGATTATTGAGTTGCTTCGGGAGGCCGGGGCAAGATTGCCAACAAAGGTCGGGCAAACGATCGGGATTGTTGGTGGTATCGTACTGGGAACAGCAGCTGTTGAAGCAGGTATCACAAGCAACATATTGATTATTATCATCGCTTTATGCGCACTAGCATCGTTTACAACCCCTAATTACCTGATGGGTAATGTCATTAGGATATTACGTTTTCCAATCATAATATTGGCAGGTTTTTGGGGATTTTTCGGTGTAATGCTGGCGTTTTGTTTCCTTATTATTCATTTATTAAGACAATCGAGCTTGGGAGCACCGTACATGGCACCGATTTACCCGCCAAGGTGGAAAGACTGGCCGGATAGTTTTATCAGGATGCCATTACCGTTTATTAGTCGCCAATCAGTAAATTCAAGAGCACAGAGTAACAATCAGGAAACAAACGAAAACCTTGCAAAAGAAGAGAAGGTGATCAGGTGAAATCCACTCTCCAAATCGGCAATGACGAGAAGTTTAATGCCTCTCTCTTCTTTTTTGTCATTGCAGCAGCTCAAGTAGGTGTCGGTATTCATGGTTTTCAGCGTGTCGTTGTAAAAGATGCCGGTCATGATGCTTGGATTTCTGTTATATTAGCTGCTCTATTTTCACATATTGTTGTTTTTTTCATGATAAAGACGCTCGAATTATACCCTTCCAACGACCTATATGGTATTCATCTGGACATATTCGGCAAGTTCATCGGCAGTATTGTAAATATCATTTATGTTCTCTATTGTACATTTGCTTTCTATTCAGTAATCAAGAACTATATTGAAGTCATCAACACATGGGTATTTCCCGATCTGTCACAGTCATTCATTACAACGGTTTTGTTAATACTTGTAATTTACGCATTTACCGGCGGGTTAAGAGTCATGCTAGGAGTATGCTTTTTCAGTTTCATGACGGGCCTTTGGATCTTGATTGTGGTGTACATGCCATTGAAGTATGCACATTATAATCATTTGTTGCCTCTATTTGGCCACGATATAACAAGCATTTTTAAAGGGGCTTATTCGATGACCTTTACAATCGTCGGATTTGAGGTCATCAATACACTTTATCCATATGCCAAGGAAAAAAATAAAGTTCAAAAATACGTTCACCTTGCTCTTCTTTGTACATTATTCATTTATTTGTCCGTCATACTCGTATCACTTGTTTATTTCAGTGAAGCCCAATTGGAAAGAACTCTTTGGGCAACCCTGACTTTATTTACCGTTATCAAACTCCCGTTTATAGAAAGAATCGAAATTATCATTATTTGTTTCTGGACCATTATTATATTGCCGAATCTTTGTTTATTTGCTTGGTCAGCTTATCGCGGCGTAAAACGATTTAAAAATGTTAAGGGAACGACGTTTATTTGGCTTTTTAGCATCTTGATGTTTATCGCCAACATTCCGATGCAATCACGTACCCAAATAGATGATATAAACAATTTTTTTGCACAAATCGCTTTTGTCATCGTTTTTCTCTATCCTATCCTGCTCTATATCATGGCAAGTTTAAAAAATGTATTGAGAAAAGGGGGAAGAAAAAATGAAAAAGGGTAATATTCTCATTGTTTTGCTACTTAGTTGCATTCTCGTCACCGGTTGTACAAGTCAGGAAATCCTTGAAAGGATAGGTCTGGTTACCTTGATTGGTTATGATGCAGCAGAAGAAGATAAAGTGACAGCTACCTCCGTCATCAGGCAAATTAATCCTGAACTGCAAAGTAAAGTGGAAGTCCAATCCGAAACTGAAAGCACAAGTCGGGGGACTCGCGTTAAGGTGGATATGAAAACTTCTAAAAAACTGGCAGCCGGCCAATTGCGAGTCATACTATTCGGTGAGGACTTGGCGAAAAATGGCATAGAAGATGCATTGCACACCACCATGATGAATAATGAAATTAGTACAAGCATTTATTTGGCTGTTGTAAAAGGTACGTCAAAATCGCTTCTTGAGTACCCTTACAAGGATGTTACGGATGTCGGCCAACATATTTACAATTTGATGGACCACAATATTGAACAACAGCACATTATTTCCTCGACATTGCACGAAATTGTCCGGGATAATTACTCTGAAGTGAGAAATTTTGCTTTGCCCATTCTACGCAAAAACGGCGAATTCATTCAATTCGATGGAACTGCTTTTTTTAGCCATGGGAAAATGGTTGGGAATCTTCCGGCTGGGGATAACTTCTACATCTTAATGATGCAGGATAATTTCAAAGACAGTACGCTCGAGTTAGTTTTAGATGGACAATCCATCGACTCATCCAAATTTGAAGAAAAGCAATTGCAAATCGCCATCGATTCCATCAAAACCAAAAGAAAAATCAAAGTGGTGAATCCGGAACAAAATGAGTTTGACCTGACCATCGATATGAAATGCAGACTATTGGAAATCAATTCTTTAATTCCAACCAGTGATGCAAAGTTGTTGGAAAAAATTGAAAAAGCTATAAACGAAAAGGTAAAGAATGAACTTTCACGGATCCTGAAATATAGTCAAGAGGTGAATTCCGATATTTACGGTTTCGGGGAACAGTATCGAGCGCAAGTTCGGGGTGCAAAATTAACTGACCAAAAGTGGAGAGAAATGTTCCAGGACATGAAAGTAAATGTAGATGTTGATGTTGAAATCATTCGGAACGGCGTGTTTGAATAATTAGTGCCCCTTCATATTTCGATAGGTTTGGGGAATGCTAAGCCTATGAACATAGGTTAGGTTAGGTGTAAAGGCAAATGAAAAATAATCAGGTTCTCTTTATTGTACTCGTCCTTTTTCTTGCATTGAATAGCACGGAAATTGCAGCTGAGGAAGCAACTGAGGGTGATTCGTTCGCTGAAAGAACGATTGCAATCATCGATCCATTCACAAAAGAAATAGTTAAGAAAATATCTCCTTCCGATTATGAATTGGTAGCCGACTTTTCACGATTTAAAAATGACGTTGAAAAATGGGTCCATCAATTTGCAAATGGTACCGAGAACAGCGGTGGTTATTTGAAACCGATGATTCTGGATAAAATAGGTGATCACGGAGAAATCATAAAAGGCAGACCACTTATCAAAGTAGATGAAGAGGGGCTTGTGGAACAAATTATTCAACATTCTTTTTCAGGAGGAGAAATTGAATTACCTCTAAAGTATATACAAAGTGATTATAGCGAAAAGGATATTCCTTATCTTAACGAAGTGGTGCTGGCATCCTATAGCACAAACTTTAAAGCGTATAAAACCGGAAGAAGCAAAAACATCGAATTATCTGCACTAGCCATTGATAATGTGATTGTGGGCAATAATGACATTTTTTCGTTTAATTCCGTTGTCGGCCCAAGAGACGTCGCAACAGGCTATCAAATGGCACCTGAGATTATTAAAGGTAAAATGGTCATGGGAATTGGTGGTGGAATTTGTCAAACATCTTCCACTTTGTTTAATGCGGTGGATAAATTGGATCTAAACATTATTGAAAGGCATAATCACTCAAAGGACGTAGGATATGTTCCGAAAGGAAGGGATGCAACGGTATCCTTCGGTGGTTTGGATTTTAAATTTCAAAACACATTAGGCGTTCCTTTCCTGGTGAAAGCTTATTATCAACCAGGCACTATAACCATTCAAATTAAAACTTCCAAAGAATACGAACAAATCTTGAAAAATGAACTAAGTCAATTACCTGAAGACACGTGACTCCCGTGTCTTTTTCTTTTTGTAAGCAAAAAGCCTTGCTTGAGGAATAGGGAAGAAAATAGCATAATGAGATTAGTAGAAAAAGCAACAATCTCCAAAACAGGTTTATCTTTAATTTATTTTGAAAGGTTGGTTTTTAAATGAAAGAATTATGGTATGGTGGTCCCATATATACAATGGTTCAAGAAAATGAAATGGTTGAAGCGGTACTGGTAGAGAACGGCAAAATTGTGGAAATAGGGTCAATCGATAAACTGAAAATGAAAGCGGATGCATTTGGCGATCTTGAAGGGGCTGCGATGTATCCAGGATTTGTCGATAGTCATCTTCATATCCTTTTCCATGGGGAAAAGTTAATTCGACTAGATTTGTCAAAAGCTGCTTCGGCAGAAGAAATGCTAGCAATGGTGCGAGATGCTGCTAAAAATACGCCTTCAGATAAATGGTTATTTGGGGAAGGGTGGAATGAAAATAATTTCAGCGACAAACGGATACCCACAATGCAAGAGCTCGATGCTATCCGAACAGCCCCGATCCTTTTAACCCGCGTTTGTCACCATGTAATTTTGGGGAATTCCGCGGCTCTACAAGCAGGTGGCATTCAAGAAGATACTGAATCACCTGCAGGCGGCAAGATTGGACGAGATCATCAAATGAAGCTAAATGGCCTTTTATATGAGCAAGCCTGCAACATGGTGACCAATGCTATACCACGGGAAGGAGAAGCATATATACAAGATCTAGTCGGGTCATTAAATCTAGCCATTGATGACATGTTGTCAAAAGGTTTGACGGGTGGACATACTGAAGATATGAGCTATTTTGGCGTCTTTACGAATCCTCTTACGGCATATGAGAGAGTAATCGGGGAGAAACATCACTTCCGAGTGAATTTATTGCGGCACCATACTGTATTTGAAGAGATGATGAAAGCCGATTTGTCATTTGATGAGCCATTTATTGAACCAGGTGCCATGAAAATATTTGCGGATGGTTCACTAGGTGGGGCAACTGCAGCGCTCATTGAACCATATTCCGATCAGCCATCGAATAAAGGTCTACTCATTCATACAGATGACCAACTCGAGGAACTTGTGAAGTTAGCACGCAAGTACAATGAAGCTATTGCCGTACACATGATTGGAGATGCGGCGGCGGAACAAGTTGTCAAGGCAATCGAAAAATACCCTATCACCAAAGGAAAACGTGATCGATTAATCCACTGTTGCGTGTTAAATGAAGATTTACTGAATCGAATGACGAAATTACCAGCGGTAATTGACATCCAACCAGCATTTGTCTCTTCTGATTTCCCATGGGTTAGAGAAAGACTTGGAGAAGCTCGTCTTGAATACGCTTATGCATGGAAAAAAATGCTGGATAGCGGCATGATGTGCGCAGCAGGAACAGATGCCCCAATCGAAGACATTAACCCAATTGCTTCCATTTATGCAGCAGTTGAACGTAAAAAGCCATTTTCTGACAATGAAAGCTATCTTCCGGAAGAGAAGCTTACGCGTTTTGAGGCAATCCGCGCCTACACCTATGGCAGTGCCCAAGCTATTGGCAAAGAGGATGTGCGAGGGCTTATTCAACCGGGGTATGATGCTGACTTTTCTATTTTTAATCGAGATTTATTTGATGGTACTTCTGAAGATATGTTGCAAGCAAAGGCTGTTAAAACGGTCGTTGCTGGACGAATCGTTTTTGAATTATAACATGGAATCCCCCCTTGTTAATGGAAAGGGGGGATTTATTCAGAATTTAAATGTAACACCGGTTAGTTCCTCCGACAATGTCCATAGATTACTGGATACATTTTCAACAAACTGCTCATTTAACAGTTCCAATTCGGCAGGAAAACCTTTAATCCCTTTTCGTCCATCTGGCCCGATATATTCTCCCCCTCTTATGGAGTGCTCTGTTGCTGCGTATAAAATTGGGTATGCAGCCGCCTCCGCGCTCTGACCAATCATTTTTAGTGAGGCACGGGTCAATCGAGCTTTAAGACTTCGGGAACCTTTACCGAATAAATAAGTTTGAGCTATTCCCGGATGACAGGCAATACTTTTGGAATCAATGTTCCGGGATCGCAACCGGTATTGGAGCTCCTTTGCAAAATACATACAAGCAAGCTTACTTTGACCATAGCTTTTCAGCTCTGTGCTTTTGTATTTCTTTCCAGTAAATTTACCAAACTCAGGTTTCAAGTTATGCGCTGCTAGACTTCCAACAGAAACAACCCTTGAATCAGGAGTTTTGATAATTAAATCGAGCAACAGGCCAGTCAGAGCAAAATGCCCTAAAAAGTTAATGCCGAACTGTGCTTCAAATCCATCTTTTGTTTCTTTGCGGGGAGGCATCATCACGCCTGCATTATTTATAAGCAACGATAATGAGCGGAATCGCATTTTAAATTCGGCTGCAAATTCTTTCACACTTTCTAAATCGCCTAAATCCAATTTCAACACGTGGACGTCTGCATTAGGACATCCTTTTTTGATTTTATCGACCGCTTCATGCCCCTTATTCATATTTCGAACTGCTAGAATGACCGTTGCGAAGTTTTCGGCAAGGGCTAGACTTGTTTCAAAGCCGATTCCACTATTTCCTCCGGTAACAATTGCTACTTTTCCTGTTAAATCTCCAATGTCTCTTTTAGTCCAACCTCTAGGCAACTTTCACACACTCCTTTTTACCCTAATAATTGATGGGGTTAACGTTCTATATGAAGTCTAGTAGATTATGTTCTATTATATGTTCTAAACTTGGAAACAGAAGAAAACGGAGGATGTTGTTTTAAGAAGCATGCAAGGAGTTTGCATATATTGAAAGAGGAAGGGCAAAAGACTTTCTACTCGCTGATACGAATTGTACTGTATTTCACCGTCAAAAAAGCGACACAACTTCTCGCTGTGCCGCAATAATTTAGCTGTCTAGAAATCCCGGTTCCAAATAGCTTGGGTTTGGATAGCTATAAAAACCTTGTTTTGTTCCAGTCCCTAATTTTCCTTTATCAATATACTCTGACTTCAATACGTTCGCTAATTTTTTAAATTCTTCATTTCCGGCTTCTCCTTTTGCATTGGCAATGTTATAAGCCGTGTTGATGCCTACTATATCCAGTATTGCAAAAGGACCTTTTGGTGCGCCTGTAGCAATCATCCAAGTTTTGTCTATAGTTTCGACATCTGCAATCTTCTTTACTAAAAGCATCTGGGCAGCCTCCAAGAATGGCACGAGTAATGAGTTTAAAATATATCCTGGTTGTTCCCTTTGGATCGGCAACGCGACCATACCGATAGATTTAGCAAATTCGATGACATCTTCGAAAACCTCTTTCTCGGTATTGGGATGTTTCATAATTTCTGCTGTATTATTAAGCCAAATTTCATTGGCAAAATGCAACGCTAAATATTTATGGGGTCTCCCGGTAATTTCGGCAAATTGGCTTGGCAGCATCGTTGACGAATTAGTAACAAATACCGTCTTCTCTGGAGCGACTTGACGCAGCTGTTGATAAAAAGCTTTTTTAATTTCCTCCACTTCAGGCACTGCTTCTATTACTAAATCCGCCTCTGTAACGGCTTCTGAAAGATCTTTATGAAAAGACATGCGATTATAAGCCAAGTTTACTTCTTCATCTGTAGCCCCTAAATCTTGTTGATAGCGGACTTTTAAATTCATCATTCGGTTTTTTCCTTGATCGATTGACTCATCACTAATATCGTAAACTGCAACATCATATCCTTTAAAGGCGGTTTGAAACGCAATTTGACTACCTAACACACCACTGCCTGCAACCACTATTTTTTTATAATTCATGCTAAAACTCCTATCTAAACATGTAGTTTTTTGTTCACTTTACATAATACACATGCTACATTTTTTTAAACATCTATTAGAAGTTTCTTCATCAGGCTAGTTACGGTCGTGAGTTCTTTCAGATGTTGAAAATGAATAAGATAGTAGGAAAGGAGCGAGTATACATGTCGATTGCAGTCATTTATGGAAGTACCCGTGAGAATGGGAATACGGAATGGTTAACGGAGGAAGCGGTAAGTGGGGTGCCCGTTGAAAAGTTTTATCTTCGCGAGTACAATATTTTGCCCATTAAGGATGAACGTCATACAAATGCTGGGTTTCAGGAGGTTCTTGATGATTACAATCATCTTATAGGAAGAATCTTGATGCATGACGTATTTATCTTTGCTACCCCTGTTTACTGGTATAGCATGAGCGGGACAATGAAGCTGTTTATTGATCGGTGGTCTCAAACTTTAAGAGATAAAAATTATCCAGACTTTAAGGAAAGTTTGGCGAAAAAAAGTGCCTATGTTATTGCAGTAGGAGGAGATAAGCCGGCAATTAAAGCACTGCCGATGATTCAACAGTTTCAGTACATTTGCGACTATTTCGGGATGGCTCTCGAAGGTTATGTTATCGGTAAAGCAAGTAAACCCGGAGAGATTCAAGGGGATGCAAAAGCAATTGCCGCTGCAAGACAGTTGAGAGAAACATTACTCCAACACCTGTAATGAAGTAGGAGAATAGAAATATAGTGAAACTGTCTTGGATGGATAAAATAGATGGTCAAACGAGTTGATTGCTTAGGGTCAGCTCGTTTTATATTGGATGTTTGCTATCAGCTTAGTAGTTTATAAATATATGGTTGAATAAACCCTTTATATTCGTGTTTTGTGTTCTCGAGAAGTTGCAAGGGTAATAATAGGCTCATGCTCTCCAACATCCCACCTGACAAACCCCAATTTCCTTCGGGGCGTTGTTGCAGCAATATTTCTATCTTTCTATTCACGAAGACTACGACCGAACCTGGTAATATTAATGGTCTCTAAAGCTTGAAAAACCTTCATCGGTAGCAAGAAAAAAGCGAGAAGTCATTTTACAATCACTCCTCGCTTGGACCTTTATTTTATATAGTCATATTTCAGTTCTTCGGTTCCTGCATTCACATCGACAAGTAAATCATGGTCATTAAAAAACCAAAGGTCATTCTTTTCTATATAAAAATGAACCTCATCTATTATTTTCTTTACCCCTACATCATGAGGTTCTTCACGATTCATGCCCAAAGAAAATCCTTCATGAAAAGGAGAAGAGCCTCCATACCTTGCGTAGAAGCGAATCATATCGCCAGCAGACACTTCCATTTCTTCTTTAAACCATCGTAATGCTTCTTCGGTAATTTTTATGTTCATTCCATAGCCTCCCCTTAGGCCTGTCTTTAAATCCATTTTACTTTCGGTTCAGTGCCTTCTTTTATGCGCTTTATATTAGCGCGGTGTCGATAGAAAATAAATACTGTCAACAGCAAAATTAAAATTAGCAAGGAGTAGTCTCCCGTTATCACCACATAGATGATACTATAAATTACTGCAACAATTGATATGATCATTGAAGATAAGCTGACCATTTTCGTAATTTTCAATGCTATAAGGAAGCTCACAACCAATAGGAGGAATAGAGGCCAGGCATATCCTAATAAGACACCCCCGGAAGTCGCTACAGCCTTTCCACCACGGAATCCTGCGAAAATAGGGAACATATGACCAACAACGGCTATACCGCCTAAAATAAGCGGATGAATCGCTGTGTCAGCAAAAAAGGGAATCAGTGGAAGTAGTGTTGCTGCTGTCCCTTTTAATATGTCCATGATTGTTACAACAAGTCCTGGTTTCTTTCCCAATACCCGAAAAGAATTTGTCGCCCCTAAATTTCCGCTGCCGTGTTCCCTGATATCCGTTTTATAAAAAATCTTGCCAATCCAAAGGCCAGAAGGTATTGAACCGATTAAATAAGCACATAAAAGTATAATTGCATAGACCATAGAATGTTCCTTTCAAGATTAATAGTTGGTACTAATAATTGTATTAACAATATACCACCTTTTTAGCCATTTGAGGAAGATGTAAATGGATTTTCATATTCTAACCAACTACTGCTGCACTTCAATAGGTGGTAGAATGAGGGAGAGGATGATTGACTTCATCCAAATTCATCGACTTGGATAATCCAACTTTTCAAAGTTTTTTAAGAGAATATGAATGAAGTGGAAGGAAAAAGTGAAAATTATCGTGAATAAATGTACAATATGTTTTTTAATTTACAGTTATAATAAATAATAGGTACAAAAGGCGCCAAAACGGGTTTAGTTGTGTAAACTTGTATTTGTGCTAAGTGACTTGATTTTGATACAATAATAAAGCTTATTTCTGGATAGGGAATATTGACAGAAATTACTATACTCAGTACGATGAATATAGAGAGAACGGATGTTTGTATTTTTGGAGGGGGATTTGATTTGGCAATAAATCAGCCAGGGATCGCATATGATGACGATGCCATTCAAGTATTAGAAGGATTAGAAGCGGTTCGAAAGCGACCAGGAATGTATATTGGCTCCACAGACAGCCGAGGTCTTCATCACCTAGTTTACGAAATAGTAGATAATGCGGTGGATGAAGCACTTGGCGGTTTTGGATCACATATCATCGTGAAGATTCATGAAGATGGATCTATAAGTGTTCGAGATTATGGTCGAGGAATGCCGACAGGGATGCATAAAATGGGGAAACCAACACCTGAAGTCATTTTTACAATCCTTCATGCCGGAGGTAAATTTGGACAAGGTGGTTATAAAACAAGTGGAGGTTTACATGGAGTTGGTTCATCCGTAGTAAATGCTCTGTCGAAATTTCTGGAAGTCACGATTTACAGAGATGGACAGATTTTCCGCCAGCGCTTTGAACAAGGTGGGAAACCGGTTACAACTCTTGAAGTGATAGGAAAAACAAAAGAGACGGGAACGAACGTACATTTCTTGCCAGACAAAGATATTTTCTCTGTTTCAAAGTTTAATTATGATATATTGGCCGAACGTCTACGCGAATCCGCCTTTTTATTAAAAGGGCTCAAAATCGACCTTATAGATGAACGAGGAGAAGGTCAGGCAGATGTTTTCCATTACGAAAGCGGAATCGAAGCTTTCGTCACGTATTTAAATGAGGAAAAAGATGTTCTTCATCCTGTGAAATATGTGGAAGGTTCCCAGGAAGGCATTGAAGTTGAATTCGCCTTCCAATTTAATGATGGGTATTCGGAAACAATCCTTTCATTTGTAAACAATGTTCGTACCCGTGATGGCGGCACCCATGAAACAGGTGCAAAATCGGCCATGACAAAAGTATTTAACGAATATGCACGAAAAGTAGGTCTACTAAAAGAAAAAGACAAAAACCTGGAAGGAACGGATATCCGTGAAGGGCTTTCTGCCATCGTTTCCGTCCGTATTCCAGAGCAAATCTTGCAGTTTGAAGGACAAACAAAAAGCAAACTCGGTACTACGGAAGCCCGTTCAGCGGTTGAAAGCGTTGTACAAGAGCAGATGCTTTATGTTTTGGAAGAAAATGCAGAATTATCGGCTTCTCTTGTGCGTAAAGCCATCCGCGCTCAACAAGCGCGTGAGGCGGCTCGTAAAGCACGGGAAGATGCACGTAGTGGAAAAAAGAAAAAATCCAGCACCCTTCTGTCAGGCAAGTTAACGCCTGCTCAGTCAAAAAATGCTGCCCGAAATGAATTATACCTAGTGGAGGGTGATTCTGCCGGAGGATCTGCGAAACAAGGGCGTGACCGTACGTTCCAAGCGATATTGCCTTTGCGCGGAAAAGTTATCAATACAGAAAAAGCCAAACTATCCGACATCATGAAAAATGAAGAGATTTCAACGATTATTCATACAATTGGTGCAGGCGTGGGGGCCGATTTCAATTTGGAGGACTCTGCCTACAACAAGGTCATTATTATGACCGATGCCGATACCGACGGAGCTCATATCCAAGTATTGCTGTTAACTTTCTTCTATAAATATATGAGACCTTTAATTGATGCTGGAAAAGTGTATATTGCGCTACCGCCGCTTTATAAAGTTTCCAGAGGCTCAGGTAAAAAAGAAGTGATCGAGTATGCCTGGACAGAAAAAGAATTGCAATCCGCCATTAATAAAGTCGGGAAAGGCTATATGCTCCAGCGCTATAAAGGATTGGGCGAGATGAACGCCGATCAATTATGGGATACAACGATGAACCCGGAGACGAGAACACTCATTCGTGTAACGATTGAAGACGGAGCGCGTGCGGAACGTCGAGTAACTACGTTGATGGGTGATAAAGTTGAACCTAGACGTAAGTGGATTGAATCGAATGTTGATTTTGGTATGGAGGATGACTTGAATATTTTAGATAGCGATTTCATCCAACATGAGGAGGATTTAGAAGTATGACGACACCCGAACGATTTCAAGAATTACCTTTAGAAGAAGTAATGGGCGATCGGTTCGGTCGTTATAGTAAGTACATTATACAAGACCGTGCTTTGCCTGATGCTCGTGATGGCCTTAAACCTGTGCAGCGTCGAATTCTTTTTGCCATGTTTAATGAAGGAAATACCAATGACAAGCCTTTCCGTAAGTCTGCAAAAACAGTCGGGAATGTAATCGGTAACTTCCATCCACATGGTGATACATCGGTTTATGATGCAATGGTTCGTTTAAGCCAGGATTGGAAAATGCGTCATATGCTGATTGAGATGCACGGGAACAACGGTTCAGTCGATGGAGATCCACCGGCTGCAATGCGTTATACAGAAGCACGTTTATCTTCTATTGCTGCCCAGATGCTTCGCGATATCAATAAAGGAACGGTAGATTTCGTACCGAACTTTGACGATCAGGATTTGGAGCCAACCGTTTTACCGGCTAGATTCCCGAACCTGCTTGTGAATGGGTCAACAGGAATTTCTGCAGGTTATGCAACTGATATTCCACCGCACAATCTAACGGAATCACTTGATGCGGTCCTGATGCGATTAGATAACCCGAATTGTACAGTCGATGACTTAATGACGGTGATAAAGGGACCTGATTTCCCAACTGGTGGGATTATTCAAGGAATCGAAGGCATTAAAAAGGCTTATGAAACTGGTAAGGGCAAAATAATAGTTCGTTCAAAAGCAGCAATTGAATCAATCAAAGGTGGCAAAGAACAAATTATCATTACCGAACTCCCTTACGAAGTCAATAAAGCGAATTTAGTAAAGAAAATTGATGAACAAAGAGTTGATAAACGTCTGGAAGGGATTTCCGAAATTCGGGACGAATCAGATCGTACAGGACTTCGAATTGTTATCGAGCTAAAGAAAGATGTACAAGCTGTCGGTATATTAAACTATCTTTATAAATCAACTGAACTTCAAGTCAACTACAATTTTAATATGATTGCAATCCATAATCGACGTCCTACAATGATGACTTTGCCATTAATGCTGGATGCATATATTTCACATCAAAAAGATGTCGTGACTAAACGTTCCAGGTTCGAACTAAAAAAGGCAAATGACCGACTACATATCGTTGAAGGGCTAATTAAGGCCATTTCAATCTTGGATGAGGTAATCGTTACAATTCGCTCATCAAAGGATAAGCGGGATGCTAAATCCAATTTGGAAGCTCAGTTTGGCTTTACAGAAGCTCAATCGGAAGCAATTGTTAGTTTACAACTATATCGTTTAACAAACACTGATATTACAGAATTACGCGCGGAGCAAGCAGAACTTGAACAATCAATTGCAAAACTGAAGGATATTCTAGGGAATGAAAAACAATTGATTAAAGTAATTAAATCAGAACTAGCCGACATTCGTACTCAATTTGCGGAAGATCGCCGTTCAGTGATACAAGCAGAAATTGAGGAAATTAAATTAACTTTGGATGTATTGGTCCCTAGTGAAGAGGTAGTCGTAACTGTAACGAAAGACGGTTATGTCAAACGGACAAGTACACGTTCTCATGCCGCTTCCAACGGTCAGGACTTTGCTATGAAGGATTCTGACTATCTTTTATTCGAAGAAACTCTAAATACACAGCATTATTTATTGCTCTTCACAAATAAAGGAAACTATATTTACCAGCCTGTACATGAGCTGCCTGATATTCGCTGGAAGGATCTTGGCCAACATATTTCGAGTATTGTTCCAATTGAACAAGATGAAGAAATTATCGAAGTCATAGGAATTGAAAAATTCGAACAGGAAAACGTCTATGTACTTACTGCAACAAAGGAAGGGCAAATCAAGCGCTCTTCTTTGGCGGATTATGCTGTTACACGCTACTCCAAACCTATTAAAACGATGAATATTAAAGGCGAAGATGAAATGATCTTTGCTCAACTTGTTTTTGCTGAAACAGAGGTTATGTTAACAACAAACATGAGCTACTGTCTCCGTTTTGATATTGAAGAAATTCCTGTTACCGGTGTTAAAACAGGCGGCGTAAAGGGAATCAATCTTAAGGATGGAGATGTATTAACTGCTGTTAACCTGTTGCATCCTTCTCAAGAGCAAGAAGTCGTGATTGTGACACACCGAGGGGCAGTAAAGCGCATGAACGTATCCGAGGTTGAAAAAAGCTCTAGAGCCAAAAGAGGCGTTGTCGTTCTTAAGGAATTAAAATCGAACCCTCACCGCATTTTTGATGTGAAAGTCGTGCAATCAAGCGACACGGTATTACTGGAAACTGAAGAAAATATAACAGAAATGATTGGAGTGAAGAACCTATCGAAAGCAGATCGATATTCAAATGGTTCATTGAAAATTGATGTCTCGAATGATGGGGAATTATTGCGCGTCAAGGTGATGCCAACGAACAAACGGGATCTTGATTAATGTGTATGGATATGCAAAAACGCTATGTCGTTTTTGCATATTTTTTATGAGCGAATTTACGTATTCAACTTTTCACATGTATTTTTGTTTCTATCAGCTTGGATTGATGTTGTGTGGATTAATATGGTGAATTATATTAAAGATGGGGAACGATCGCTCGCAAGTTAAGTACATAAAAGGCATTTCCAGAGGAATCAGTATGATTGACCTGGAAATGCCTTTTATGCTTTTTATTTATTTTATTTAGTGCTTCTACTTTTGTCTTAGTCATTCGCACGTGTGTACTGAAATCTGCTTGCCTACGCTGTATCGTAACATCTTTTCCTCGTTCGCGTAATTCTTTCAACCTTTTTTTCTTTGCTTTGGAGTTGGCCAATACATTCACCTCTTATGATTATTTATTATTATCATATTCCATTGAAGGGAAAAAGGGAAGGGGAAATAAGAAAACCCCGAGCTCCTAAGAACCCGAGGTTAAACTTTTAAATTAGTGAGATACGTCTTGAACAGAAATACCAGTTTGAGCTTTCACGTCAACTTCACGATATTTAGCTTCATCTGTTTCCTTAGAAAGAATCGTACCGATCCATCCACCAATGAAACCAAGTGGAACAGAAACAATTGCTGGATTTCCTAGTGGGAATAAAGCTTCCCCTACGAAAATCGCTGCACCTTCAACTGGATTCCAAACGTTTGGTGAAAGTGCCACCAAGACTAACGCTGAGATTAAACCTGTTAACATACCAACTACTGCACCATTTGTATTGAAACGTTTCCAATAGATTGTGTATATAATAACTGGCAAGTTTGCCGAAGCAGCGATACAGAATGCCAATGAAACTAGGAAGGCAACGTTCAAACTTTGAGCGCCTAATGCCAAAATAATCGATACTACTGAAATAATGATAGATCCTACACGAGCAGCAACCACTTGTTCTTTTTCTGATACTTTACCTTTTTTAATGATTTGACCATAAATATCATGTGAAAGGGCAGATGCACCTGAAAGTACAAGACCTGCTACTACCGCTAAAATTGTTGCAAAGGCAACCGCACATACGAAGGAGAATAGAATATCTCCACCTAGGGCTTGAGCAAGAAGTGGGGCAGCCATGTTACCGGCAGCATTAGCAGCTACGATTTCCTCTTTACCAACGAATGCAGCAGCACCGAATCCTAAGAAGATTGTTAATACGTAGAAAATCCCTACAATCCAAGTTGCCCAAATTACGGAAGAACGAGCTGTTTGCGCATCTTTTACAGTGAAGAAACGCATTAAGATGTGTGGTAAACCAGCTGTACCCAATACTAATGCAATTAACATAGAGATCGTGTCAATTCCATTTGTATATTTTAAACCTGGGTTTAAGTAAGCAGCCCCAGCTTCAGTTTTAGTTGCCATTTCTGAGAACATTGTTAAAATGTTGAAATCGAATTTAGCTAAAACTAAGAATGAAATAATTACTGTACCTAGCATTAATAAACAAGCTTTAATGATTTGTACCCATGATGTTGCAGTCATACCACCGAATAGTACATAAACAGTCATCATGAATCCTACAAGAAGTACCGCTACCCAATAGTCGATACCTAATAATAATTGAATAAGTGCACCAGCTCCAACAAGTTGTGCAATCATGTAGAATAAAACGATAACGATTGAACTTAAAGCAGCAGTTCCACGAACTTTTTTTGCATCAAATCGAGCAGAAATCATATCCGCTAGTGTAAACTTACCAAGATTACGTAATGGCTCAGCTACGATGTATAAAACAACCAAGTAAGCTACTAAGTAACCTAGAGAGAAGAAGAATCCATCAAATCCAGCTAGAGCAATCGATCCCGCGATACCCAGGAAAGATGCCGCTGATAGGTAGTCACCGGAAATGGCTAGTCCATTTTGCCAACCGCTCAAACCTCCGCCGGCAGTATAGAAATCACTGGCACTACTTGTTCTTCTAGAAGCCCACCATGTGATAACTAACGTTAAGCCTACGATGGCAACGAACATAATAATTGCTGTAATACTCATTAATTAACACCTCTCTCATACTCTTCGATAATTGCTTTCGCTTCCTTATCGAAAGAATTTGCCTTCGCTACATACAAGTGAGCTAGTCCCCATGTCATGATGAACAGCCCAGCAGAGTAGAACCACACCCAAGTGATTTCTCCGACAGCCTTGTGATGCAGAATTTCAGTGAATGACGTTAAGATAGGTAACAACAAGTAAGCAGCAAGAAAAATTGCTGTAAGAGTCCATAAAAAATTATTCTTCTTTTTAGTTAACTGTTTGAATGATTCCATTTCTGCGATCTTGTCGTAATTAATGTTTTCTCTAATATTCCCCGCCATAAACATCCCCCTTTTTTTAGTTGTTTTTTTCTACTTTGTGTTCGTAAAATTCTATTTTAATAGTTTTTACATTTCTCATTTTATTTAAGCGTTCACAAAATTGCAATACTTTTTATTTAAATAAAGTATAATTTTTTTAAAATTTTAAGGATTATTAGAGAATTTCTATACAAAAACGATTAAAAATGAGATTTATTCAATTAAAAATACCTATTTCAACATGTAAGTGAACCAGAAAATATGAAAATATTTGATTATTGACAAATGCTATTATTTTCATTACTACGATACAGAACAGTTCATAACTTAAAAATATTATTCTGTTAATCACATTTCCAATTATGGAGAAGCCAAAAGAGAAACTATATGTTGAATTGATATTCCTAAAATTAACATTTCCCTTACGTATCTATTAAGTATATTCCAAGGATATATAAAATTGTAAAAGGGGACAGATTCGTCTACAACTCAACTCTGCGTATGTTTTAGAGATGATATGGCAGTCAATCAATAAATCGGCGAATTACATGGAAGCCATCAATTTTGCGTATAATGATGAAAATTTTGATTAACTTATAGCGTGACAACTTAATTTTAGATTATTATTTGAATATATAAATTTCCTACGAATCTAAGATCAATAAATAGTAGTATTATGATTAAGTTAAATTAAGTCAAAATAATGGGGAAGCAATGGAGAAGTAAAAATTGGAAGTTTGTTGGAGGTCGCAATCATAGAATTTTAAAACCATTTTGCAAATTCATGGTATATATAAGCGAAATTCATCTTCAATTCGAAGCCTAGTTACATTGCGAAATCTCATCAATTGCTGAACGCTTGAAACCGGCAAGAAGAATAGCGAATTTATTTTTAATTTTAAGGATTAATGGACTGAAGACTTTTTGTTATTTGGAAAGAGACTTTTATATAAATTATTTAATATAATTGAATTCAGTATTTGTTACCGTATCGATACAGAAAAATGAATCGTGTTTAAAATTCAAAACGATCAATACGGGTAATTTTTTAATCCTGTCTCACTATTATAAGTATACTTTTGAAATGAAACACAACTTCCTATAATAGATATTATGTAAACTAGAAAAAATTCCGAGAGTACTTCACACATTTTTTAAAGTTCCTCTATCTCCTTTCTTTTCTGTACATTGACTTCAATTGGACAAACTATTCAGCATATCGGAGTTCTTGTGGCTCTTATTTCATTAACAATTATTATAATACCTATTGGCTTATAAATTTGTCTAATTCTATTTCTTCTCAATTGATTGAAGTATTTTCTACTAGATCAGCAACCTATATAAAACCAGACAATTGGATTTCTTTACCTTATGCCTATAATTATCTTCACCGTTGATCATTATGCAGCATTATTAAACATAAACATTTTTCCGATAACATTATTGAATTATGCTCAATCCGTATCAAAATTTCCTTCAATTTAAAATATAGTTCCTCAATGAAAAGAACACATTCTTTATTAAAGGATATCCACGGTTTGCTGATTATAAATTGCATACTCTTAACTACATATGTCTCTTCATTTTGTATTGCTGCACATTAATCTATTGAGGATAATAAATCTATTACAAAATTGTGCCAGAATGTAGTATATACATTTGATCAGGTCTAAAACATGTTCCGATCATTGATGTTACCGTCTTGTTATTTTCTTGGAGCATTTATAAACAGTATCTCCAAAGGAGCGAATATCTTTTAGATAATCGTAGCCTTCTGGTGAACCATATCGGTTGAACATTCTTACTGCTACTACCTTTTCTTCTGGAATGACGAGCAGGGCAACATTTGTATAGCCGAGTAATTGATAGGAGCGACTTGGAACTGCATCTCCTATTTGATTAAAGCTATCGTTTTTGTCTTTCTCGAACCATAAAAATCCATTCTTTTGAATAAGATGTTTATGGTTTGGCGTCTGAATGGAGGTTGCCATTTGAATAATTTCTCTAGGAATGATTTGTTTTCCTCCCCATTTCCCTCCTGTTAAATGGATGTAACCCCATAGAGTAAGCTCTTGGGCAGACGCATACATATTCATTCCAGATCCATCTACTACATCTGTCTCTGTCCAGAAAATGCTATCTGAATCTCTTAAAGTGTCTGCAATTTTTAAATGAGGCTGACTCATCTTAATCCATTCGGTGGATTGCAACCCCATTTGCTCAATGACTTGCTCATTTACAATATCGGCAACAGATTTTCCCGTTGTTTTTAGGATAATAGATGTCAACAAATCAATACTAGGACCTCTATATGCCCATGATTCACCGGGTTTATATTCACCTATTAATATACTTTTCTCTATTTTTTATCCATGTGTGTGAGTTAATAAGTGACGGATGGTTACACCATTGTATGCTGATAAATGAGCGTCTTCAACAAACTGTCGGATCGGATCATCAATGGAAAAGTAGCCATTGTATATAGCGTAGGCAGCAGCAAAGCCGATATAAGCCTTTCTTACAGAGGCAATGTGGAATTGAGTATCTGATTTTACATTCCTGGCGTGTGTATCAATGGACTGTTTACCAAAATAAGACTCTGTTACAACTTTTTCGTTCTGTATAATAAATAAAGCTCCTCCACTGGAACCTATCTTTTCAGCAGTATCTTTTACGTGAGTATAAACTTCTTCAAACAAATTTGTGTATTGTTTTTCTAAAACCACTTTCACTACCCCCTTGCAAATTTACTGTTTTATCCATAAAGGATTCCAACAAAATTCAATTCGTTTTACAAACTGTAAAACCTATTATTCGTTTTATATTAGTACACCTAATTGATTTTTCCATGTAACCAAGTTTACTCAACTATAACTATTCTCGGTGTACCTGAAAACATCTTGGTTTTTATTTGCTTTGTGTGGCGTCGACGGCTATGTATGTATTGCTATAAAAAAGCATGTGAATTCTCTTTATATTCCACAGTTCCTTAAAATCATTGATCGGAACTTTACGGTTATAATGCTTGCGTTCATCAACACAATTCGCCAGACGGCTTGATGAATCTGAAAGGTAAAAGTAATCATTGTCATAGCCTACAACAGGGACAAAATGCAAATGATTAAGATCCTTCTGTGTTTTAATAAAAACAATCACGGGAGTTCCTTTACTAACCTCGCACTTTAATGTGTTAATATTTCCCTTATAATAGTTTGTTTTAAAGCCATTATTTCTTAACACCGTACGGATTCCCTTTGGGTACACAGTGCCTGCAGTCGTTTTACTTGGAAAATGCGCATACAAAGCTTGACCTTCAGCCTCTATGCCAAAATGACGCAACAGAAAAGCCGTTGAAAATGCTGCACATTCGTTATTTTTTTGGAAATCGATTCGATTGTTTTGTTGAATTAGATAATTATCCGGATAGTCTTTTTTGCGTAAAACAGGCATTGGGAATGTCATTAAATATGTATTAATGATAGTTGATATAATGATCCATACAAGCACTTGGCTAACTATAAACATACACTTCCCCCATTTCTTTATATCAATCGACTAATTATTCAAAGTCGTTCTTTCACTTACTTGCCTCATAAAATATAATTACTCACAACTTATACTAAATTTTAACATAAATATCCAAATCTGATTTATGCAAAAAAAGATGATCCCTATTAATATAGGAATCATCCTCTTTGCATAAACTCAATATATAGCAAACTAGCGTTTAACTTTATTTCAATTTTTGAAGAATTATTTAAAAGCTTGCGCTGCCTTCACAGCTTTACCCCAGCCTGTGTATAAATCTTCACGTTCTTCTTCGCCCATTACCGGTACAAATTTGTTATCTAAATTCCAGTAGTTAGAGATATCTTGCAGTGAATCCCAGTAACCGACTGCTAAACCTGCTAAATATGCTGCTCCTAACGCTGTCGTTTCGTTCACTACTGGACGATCCACTGGCACGTTCAAAATATCCGATTGGAATTGCATTAAGAAATTGTTCTTTACCGCGCCACCGTCAACGCGCAGCGTATGCAACGGGATGTTGGAGTCCGCTTCCATTGCACTCAATACATCGCGTGTTTGATATGCCAGTGATTCTAGTGTAGCGCGAATGAAATGTTCTTTTTCTGTACCACGCGTCAAGCCAAAAACAGCACCACGCACATCGCTATCCCAATATGGTGTTCCCAAACCTACGAATGCCGGCACTACATAAACGCCTTCTGACGAAGTCACACGTGATGCATATGCTTCACTTTCTTCTGCCTTACGGAACATACGTAAGCCATCACGCAACCATTGAATTGCTGAACCTGCAACAAAAATACTACCTTCCAGCGCATAAGTTACTTTCCCATCTAGACCCCATGCAATTGTCGTAAGAAGACCATGCTCGGATTTCACTGGCGTTTCACCAGTGTTCATTAACATAAAGCAGCCTGTGCCATATGTATTTTTCACCATACCTTGTTCAAAACAAGCCTGACCAAATAATGCTGCCTGCTGGTCACCTGCAATTCCCGCAATAGCAATTTCCTGACCGAAGAATTGGTCTGCATCTGTATACCCGTAAATTTCTGAAGAAGAACGCACTTCAGGCAACATTGAAGCGGGTACATCTAATATCTCTAATAACTCTTCATCCCATTTCAAATCATAAATATTGAACATTAACGTACGAGATGCGTTCGAATAATCGGTTACATGCACAGCGCCATTTGTTAGTTTCCAAATAATCCATGTATCAATTGTTCCGAATAATAGGTCGCCATTTTCCGCTTTTTCACGTGCACCTTCTACATTATCCAAAATCCATTTCACTTTCGTACCTGAGAAGTAAGCATCAATCAGCAAGCCTGTTTTGTCGCGGAATTTATCAACCAAGCCTTGTGCTTTTAGTTCTTCGCAAATGTCAGCTGTTTGACGCGATTGCCAAACGATTGCATTGTATATAGGCTGACCGGTATGTTTATCCCATACAACCGTCGTTTCACGTTGATTCGTAATACCAATACCTGCAATTTGATCTGCACGCACGTTTTTTTCCGATAAAACGGTAGCAATACATGATAGTACGGAGCTCCAAATTTGCTCGGGGTTATGTTCTACCCAACCCGACTGTGGAAAGTATTGTGGGAATTCTCGCTGTGTAGTATGGAAGACATTCCCTTTTTTATCGAATAAAATTGCGCGTGAGCTTGTTGTGCCTTGGTCCAAAGCCATCATAAATTTTTCTGTCATAAAAGATTCCTCCTATTCTCCTACTCTTCTACTCTTCTACTTTCGAAATAGTTGCTTGTGCTGCTGCAAAGATTGCTACTACAACAACACTGAAAATCCAAAATAATGAAGCGTCTTCCCCGTTCCAAAAGAAACTATAAAACACCGCACCATATACACCACCAATAATCGGTGCTACAACTGGCACCCAAGCATACCACCATGCAGAATCACCTTTACCTGGAATCGGTAAAATTGCATGAGCGATACGTGGACCTAAGTCACGGGCAGGGTTGATGGCGTAGCCTGTTGGACCACCTAATGCCATACCGATTACGAGAACCAAAATCCCGACCAAGAAAGGATTCAAACCTGATGTTAGCTCATTTGTACCAAGTACTAAAATCCCCAACACTAAAGCAAATGTACCCACCATTTCGGCAATCATGTTAGAAGGGATATGCTTGATTGCTGGTGTTGTCGCAAATACACCAAGCTTTGCCCCTGTGTCTTTCGTACCTTTCCAATGCGGCAAGTAAACAAAGTATACTAAAACTGCACCAATAAAAGCACCGATTAGTTGCGCCAAAATAAACATAGGAACATCCGCCCATGCAAAGTTACCAATCGTTGCCAGAGCGATTGTTAAGGCAGGATTTAAGTGCGCACCACTAATTCCCCCTACTGCATACGCCGCTAAAGCTACTGCAAATCCCCAACAAATCGTAATAATTGCCCATCCAGGACCTGCCCCTTTTGACTTATGTAAGGAAACTCCTGCTACGACACCACCACCAAATAAGATAAGAAGCATTGTACCGATTAGCTCGGCTGTAAAAGTTGACATAGTTTTACCTCCCAAGTTATACACGCATTACAAGACGAAAAAATCCGCAAATAACCGTTCTATACGTTATGTATAAGACGGTAAATGCGGATTCCTCAACTCAACCACGTGTTTATTGACCTAGTTCTCATAATAGTTTGAAATCAATGATTAGTCAACACTTTTTTGGAAACGTTTCCATAGTTCTTTATTCGATGTAGTAATGGCCACTGCCCCTGCCTCAATTGCTCGAGTGATTTGTTCATCTGACCGAATTAAGCCACCCGTAATAACTGGAATTCCCGTACGCTCGTATACTTCCTCAATCATCTCCGGAATAACACCTGGCAACAGCTCAATATAGTCCGGGGCAGTCTGTTCAATAAGCGAGTAACTCTTTTCAAGCGCAATTGTATCGATTAAAAATACACGCTGAATGGCCATGATTCCACGCGACTTCGCCTTCACAATCATATTGGAACGCGTCGAAATAATACCTGTAGGACAAATATCATTGCATAAGAAGTCCGCAGCAAAATTATCGGTTTTCAAGCCATGAACTAAATCAGCATGAATAATTAACTTTTTCCCATAACGATCAGCTTCTTGCTTTAATGAACGTAAATGACTTATGTGAACTTCCAATAATACAATATATTCAAAATCACTTTTTACTACTTGCTCGAATTGTTTAATCGTTCGCGCTGCAGGAATAAGCTTTATATCACTCAATGACATACTATTCTCCTTAATATGAAAATATAAAATTTGATAATTCAGCTCATCATATGAAGTTTAAATATCTTCATATGATGAGCAATAATTTTTAATATATTATATTCTACCTTATTTCGCAGTTGTTGCACGAGTAATTTCATGATTTAGCTGTTCTGTAAATAGCGAGAGCTGTTCATTTGACCAACCGAGTTGCTGCGCCATATGTTCAACGACTGCTTCTTTATGTGCCTTTACGCTCGCGATATTGAAAAAAAGGTTGCCTGTACGACGGACAAAGAAATCAACCGGATGCGCTACTAACTCGTGCTCAATGCCGTATTGCAGCTGGGCGAACAATGCGGCTGGCATGGATTCATTCGCTTGTGCAACATAACTATATACTTTCTCCACATTTGAACCGTAATGACCAGCCAAGTAAGCGGCCTCTTCTTTTGTTAAACCTGCTTTGATGCCAAGCTCAGTCTTTTTTTCGATAAACGCTTGTAGATGTTTTGAACCACCGACTTCTCCGCCTGAAATGGGCATGTTTTTCGTTATACAAGGTTTACTTGCAATGCCAAACTCCGTCTGCAAACTTGTGGCAATACGATCTACAACCGCTTCGGCCATTTTGCGGTAACCAGTTAATTTCCCACCGGCAATTGTTACTAAACCTGCTTTTGACTCCCATACTTCATCGTGCCGGGATATTTCTGATGGGCCCTTGCCTTCCTCATGAATTAAAGGGCGCACACCTGCCCAGCTCGATTCGATATCTGCATCTGTTACGTTGACACTCGGGAACATATATTGAATTGCATTCATTATATAATCACGATCCGATTGCTCGATGTTCATGTCGCGTGGATCCCCTTCATAAAACGTGTCTGTTGTCCCGACGTATGTTTTGCCATCACGTGGAATCGCAAATACCATGCGACCATCCGGTGTATCGAAGTAAATGGCTTGCTGAAGCGGAAATTTCGACTGATCAAATACGATATGCACACCTTTTGATAGAATCAAATGCTTACCGTTCGTTTGCCCTTCAATTGCTCTCACATCATCCACCCATGGACCCGCGGCGTTCACTACTTTTTTCGCTTGAATTTGAATCTTTTGCTCTGTCATTAAATCAATTGCTTCAATACCGATTATTTTTCTCTCATCGTTGTATAAAAAACCGGATGCTTTTGTATAATTAGCTAACACTGCCCCTTTTTCGATTGCCGCTTTTGCCACCTCGATCGTTAAGCGGGCATCATCAGTACGGTACTCTACATACACGCCCCCGCCTTGTAAATCTTGCTGCTTTACTAATGGCTCTTTTAAGATGGTTTGTGATTGATTTAGCATATAGCGTCGCTCTGATCTTTTTACTCCTGCCAAAAAGTCGTATACACGCAGTCCAACGGATGTGGAGAACTTGCCAAATGTACCGCCTTTGTGGAACGGCAACAACATCCAAACCGGCGTCGTTACATGCGGGCCGTTTTCATATACAATGGCACGCTCTTTCCCTAACGATGCCACTTCTTTAATTTCAAATTGTTTTAAATAACGTAAACCTCCGTGCACTAATTTCGTTGAGCGGCTTGATGTACCTGCCGCGAAATCTTGCATTTCTACTAATGCCACAGAAAGACCTCGCGTAATTGCATCAAGTGCAATTCCTACACCTGTTATCCCCCCGCCAATTACTAACACATCATAATCTTTTTTTTGCAAGTCATTCATAATGCTTTCTCGTTGTAGTGCTGAAGCTGTCGCCATTAATTCTTCCTCCTTTATGATACAAAAAAAGAGAGGCCTTAAAGAAATACACAAATATAGCCTTGTGCATTCAATAAGGTCTCTCAGTTACTCAAACCAATGTATTAACTTGCTTCTATTTTAACATGTTGTAGAAAAAATGCAATTAGATATCTCGCTTATGTCTTCTATATCACTGACATAGGTACAGTGTTCATCCTCGCCTTAATGATAACTGTGTTTTTTACTTTAAGTGTTCTTTAGATTCTATTTTCTCTCCGAAAAAATAAGTAACTAGTAATGTTAGCACCAAAAAAATTTTCCAGCTATCAGCACAATTTTAGAAAAGTTGGAAAAAATTGTTTACAAACAGCTTAAGGATGAATATACTTACAAAGTAAACAAAAAATTCTTAAGGAGGTCGAATGAAATGATCGTTATCGTTAACTTAATGTCACTAGTAGTTACAATTTCATCAAAAATGAAAATCACACATTCGACCAGATCGGAACGGATCGCTTAAAGTTTTTTTGTAATTAAGCATACCCATACCGTAGGGAGAAGTGTCGCCCTGCGGTATTTTTGTGCCTTTTTTTCACCGTAGGGATATCTCTCTACGGTTTTTTTCATTTTTTGGGTAATTTAAGGAGGTGATTATATATGACATTACACATTTTTTCTCTTACGATAACCATTACAAAACGTGAAATCTCTCTGGAGAAAGCACTTCATGATGAACATGTGAACAAAATCTTTGAAGAGAACCGAAGAAAAGTAGAAAATTATTTTCGTCAATATTAATTTTGTTAATTAAAAAACATGAAAGGTGGGAATTGAGATGATTTATATGGTCAAAAGACGTTATGAAATTTTATGGTTGGAGAAAGACTCAACCTAGCTAGAGGATAAAGATAAGTAATAAAAAGAGACAAAATTACTGCTAAATTTAAAATCTCAATAAAGCTAACCCGTTCTAACCAAGGACGGGTTGCTTCAGGAGTATTTAGAACTTTTTAAAGCGATATTTTACCTATGCAACTTGAGTGGTTGTGGAAAATGCAGATATACAATGTTAGGGAAAATCTAATTCTAAAAAATGAATATCCTCGATATTAAAGATAAATTTGGCCTTTAATTGCTTAATCCCCTTATTCCACTAATCTCCCATTAGTACAATAAGTTCAATGAAAAAAGCATTAATTCTTCTTGGATCAATACCTTGAAAATTCAATCTTATACAACAACTGTGCCCAATTATTAAATAAACTACATATCGATAGATTAAAAACTTTGGATGGTAGGCTTTACTTGTCCTACCGTATTATTTCATCAAACCATCCTTTACGATGCTCTAATTCATCAATAACTCCTTTTGGAGATGAAAAAAAAGTTACAATTCCTTGTAGAAAAATTGTTGACCGTTGAAGTAACTACTCGACAGTCTATTTTGTTGCGTTAATACTTCCCTTGAAACAGTTATGTATTTGACTCTTTGATTCTAATTTAGTTATACGAAATATTGTTCATATTGTTCATAAATTAGGTATTTTCATATTTTTCCCTTTTCTGTATATTAAACGTATAAACTTATAGGGAGAGTAATTATGGCAGCTACCTTCTTAAATTGTGATAACCTGGAAAAAATACAAGTACTTCGTACGGAATTAATAGAAAGTGGTATGAAGGATGGTTTAAACCATCCAACTACTATAAAACTAAGTCAAACACTTGATAAGGTTTTAAATGAATATTTACTTATTTGTGGGTCTGCAACTAAAACAAATTAGTTGTAGACTTACATCGTTCCCTTTCCTTCACAACTGAACCATATGATTCAATTATGCAATACCACATTTTTTATATAAATATGTATGTACTCTCCTTTACAATCCGGCACTATTGCTGAATAATCCACATTTTTTCAAGGATTGCTCCCGATTGTGGAATAAAAGTCTATCAAGGAATCGGTTTATAACAATTATTGTCCCTGTCCTTCTTTTTGCTTTCCCTTAGTATCTTGGCCGTAGCAAAAAAAACAATTATTACCACCAATATACCGCAAAATCCAATTACAAAAAAACAGCCTAGCTGGATAATATGTAGCATATATGAAAAAGAGCATTACCATTGTTCAGTAATGCATCGACTAGTACATATTCACAAACTTTTCTTTTAAGCCAAAGAACAAGTCAAGTATATTTGATGAGGCGGAAGATTGTTTATTATAGAACTCTGAATAACCGCAGTTATTGCAATAAACAACGATAAACTGATTGTGCTGGATATCAAACATCTTGGATAAACCTGTTCCAGTCATGGCAACTTCCTTTTTGCTTGCGTCTTTACTTCCACATTTTATACAACCTTTTTCAGACATGCTTATTCTCCTCTCCAAAGAACCTTTTGGTATACGTTAATTAAATACGGGAGCAACACGAAAAAAGCTTCAGTAAATAGTTACTTCAGAAAATAAATACCCTCTAAAATGAAAAATCCGTCGTTTGTTAATCTTCATCAGAAGTTGTTATTCAATAATATGCCACCATACCACAAAAAGCCCATTTCCTTACAAGAGTTGGGCCCGTCTATTGAAGAATCTGTATATATCTTGCTCCAATGAACCTTGATATTCACTTTTGAAATGATATACAGCATTATGTAGATCAGAAAAAAGCAAAAGGAGCTGTCGCGACAGCTCCCTTCGCCTTAATATATATTCTTCAACATCTCCATCACATCATCCAAGGTAAGGCCGAACGATTTGTAGTAGGAGGTGTCGAGAAGCATTTGCTTTAAAATCATCTCATTGCGAATTTGCATTTTCCGATCGGTGGACAGTTCAGCGACAAAACAACCCTTTCCCGTTACAGTATGGATCAACCCGCTTCTTTCTAGTTCTTCCCAAGCCTTTTTAACGGTAATCACACTGATGCTAAGCTCCTGAGCTGCTTGTCTGATTGGTGGAAGACAGTAGCCGTTTTCCAACTCTCCTTTAAGAATTTGGGCGCAGATTTGCTCAAAAAGCTGCTGGTAAATCGGTTTGTCGGATGTGTTCGAGATTGCGATGTTCATTAGATTTCCACTCGGCGGAATCGTTTCACCGCGAGTCGATAGGCAATGATGGAGAGTGCCACAAAAATCAAGATTCCAGCAATCAGAATGAAGGTTTGGAGCTTCACTTGCTGTGCATCGGTTCCATAAAAAATATCATTCACCACCGCATTTTGTATACCAAGCCACTGGGAGATTCCGGCGAACAACATGGCGGCTGTAACGGCAGCGAACAGCGCCCAGCCAAATTTATAAGCCGTCTTATAAAACAACGGGATAAAGATGAGATTAAAAATCGCAAGCATGACAAGATTTAACCCCCAAAATCCCATATTTGGTGGGAAGAAAAGATAGTTTGTGTCCGGATATAAAATCATCGAAATAAATCCGAAAATCGCGGCAGTTACGAGATGTAATAGCTCTAAGCCGACAATAACAAGTACCCGTGCCTTTACCATATCTCGTTTTGCGACGGGCATCACGGACGTAAACATCAAATCGTTTTGTGCTTTAAATTGGTTGAACAAATTCGGAATCGTAATCCAGCAGAAATACAGGAGAACGATAAAGTAAATCCAATTGGGAATGAGCATTAAGGCACCCATCAAGAAAGGAAACAGGAAAAAAAAGGGATGTATTGCCAACCTTACATCTTTCATCACCAAGTTATACATATTCATCCTCCTTTTTCGCGAAATAGACCATAATCTCCTCAAGGCTCGGTGTGGCTGCCTTCATGTCCCAAGAGTTATTGAAGTCTCTTGCAAGAATCAACCCCGTAAATCCAAAAGAATTCATCTTATAGGAGATTAATCTGTCCTTGACTTGGTTCAATTGTGTTGCAGCACCATTTAGAAGTAGATAGGATTCTTTGAACTCTTCCTTCTCACCGCTACGGACGATTTGCCCATTTTGAATGAAGGTTATAAAATCAGCGCATCTTTCCAAGTCTGAAGTAATGTGTGTCGAGAACAAAATACTAATCTCGCCTTCAGCAACGAGTCCTTGGAAAATATCCAACAGTTCGTCCCTTGCAACCGGGTCGAGCCCGCTTGTCGGTTCGTCGAAAATGAGAAGCTTTGCCCCATGGGACAAGGCTATGGCAATATTGTATTTCACCTTCATTCCCGTCGATAACTCGGCAATCCTCTTGTTTTCATCTAACTTGAATTTCAAAAGGTAATTGCGGTACGTTTCATCGTCCCAATTTACGTAGAACTTTTTGATCACTTCGGTCAAGGCCTTCACTTTGCTTCGGGTGTAAAAGTCTACGCCACCCATGGCATACCCAATTTCCTGCTTCAACTCCAGTTCGTACTCGGACATATTTCGCCCCAATACGTGAATTTCCCCGCTATCCATGTGCGTCATATTCAATATTGATTTTATCGTCGTGGTCTTCCCTGCGCCGTTCTCACCGATAAAACCCATAATATAGCCTTTTTCCAGTTGGAACGAAACATTTTTAAGATGAAAATTGTGGTAACGCTTATTTACGTTTCGAACGTCTAATGCAAGCATTTCATAAATCCCTCCTCATCGAATTGTGAATATCGTGTATACACAATATATTACAAGCGAGGTAGTTTTGTCAATAGTTGCCATAAATTAATTATTTGAATGTTCATAAATATTTATCGGCTTACAAACAAAGTGCAAGTTAAACACGTTTATGTATATACTGAATTCTTTCCTTGTGGGCGCGATTGGTCTTGATTGGAGATCTGTACTTTACTTCCGTCCTTTTATTTATTTGATATACGTCCAATAGTTTGCCCGATTCGGTTACAGCATAACTTTTATAGGAAAAAGCATTTTTAATGAAAACAGACGCATTTCTTTAAAAGAAATGCGTCCCATGTTGAAACAATAAACTATAAAAAGCTACTGAATCAGTTCTCTCTTACTAAACGATATCCCCTTTGGGTGTACAAGACGATATGAATTCATATAAAAGGAACAAACATCAGTATCCTTATGATTCAGTAGGTCACCGGATTTGAAAATTGTATACCTTGCTGATATTAGTAGCCATAAGGTCGGTTATATGGTCGGTTATAGTATGGATAGGGATAGTACGGTGGATAGTACGGTGGATAGATTGGATAAATACGATAGAATGGGAAATTCGGGTACTGATAACGAGGACGTCTCCTTCTTCTTCGATTTCTTCCATAACTGTCATAACCATATCCATAGTCATTATCTCTGTAGTCCTGATAACCGCCATATTGTTGGAAATTATTCGCCATGATACACCTCCTTTTTTATTCAATATAGGATATGCTAGTTACCTTTCAAGCTTCTGAACACTTACCTAAGAGGACTTTGTTATACATGTGCGGTCAGGAATATAGATTATTAGGAATTACGGGAGTTTGTCGACGCTCATAATACGCATTACTGGTAAGTGGAAAGATTGTTCCCTGCAAGGAAGAAAATTCACACCAATGATTTCTGCGTAAGAAGATAATTCGTAAAGAGGCGAAATAATTGCAATCTAAACACGAAACAGAAAACCGCCTTCCGACATTCACAAAGGCGGTTTAATCAATCCACATGACAACTTCGAATGCTGTGGAAAATCAATTAGTATCCCATAAACGATGCTCCAACAATAATTAGTAAAATAAATAGAACAACAATCAATGCAAATTGACTACCGTTATTCTTGTAATTGCCTCCATCATAACTACTTGACATAATTACACCTCCCTAATCTAGATATATTATTTTATGGTTCAGTCACATCGCTGTATGGTATAAAAGTGGAGAATAAAAAAAAAGACCGAGCAAATATGCTCCTGTCATAATTTTTAAAGGAAAAAGGAAATTTTGTGATTAAACTGTAGGCATTTAAAAAAAATGTATTTTGTTCTACCTCATACTTAATTTATTGCCCAATTTAGCCCGATTGTGAGATAAGAAGCATTACTTAGTAAAGAAACACGCCCGATCATTGAAGACACCAATATTTTTACCCTTGTACATCTAAATCATCAATAGAGGACTCTTGTTGCAACTTATACAAAAAATTCAATGCTTGTTTAGTAGAGTTGATCAAAGAGAAATCTTCTTTTAATTCCCTTAAATGCAATGCTTCTAAAAAGCATTCTTCAGCTTCTTTTAGCAAGGATAATTCCATGAGGCATTTACCTTTGTGTTGCAATGCAAAGTCTATGTATGCATCGATTTTGTTGGTAATACAAAGATTTAGGGCTTCATTAAATTTGAGTAATGCTTCTTTATGATGAGTATCGTATTTAAGGGCCTCCCCAAGTCGAATTAACGTGACAATCTGTCTTGTAATATTTCTATCTTCTACCGAATAGTTAAGGCAATATGTCAAACTGTTAAAAGCTTTTTTAGGCTGCCCAATTATGCTATATAAATTACCTAGTGTTCCATAAAGGAAATATTTATCGTCCTTATGGCTGCCTTTAAGTAAGATTTCTGCCTCATGAATTACTTGGATTACTTTTAAAGTATTTGAAGTTTTTTCTCGAAGATATTCATTTTTATCAAAGAAAAAAGTCTCTTTTATTTTAAAGAGGTTCTCCTTAAAATGTGCGATATCCACTACTATTCTCCTTCCACGATACTTAACAGTCATCCATATGTTTTTCTTATATTTATCAGAAACCTTTGAAAAACTCCTATCTAACCCCTAATAGTTGAAAAGTCATAATTCCTGATGCAGTATTGCGCAAATTTGTTGAATAATTGAGTTTTTAGTCTACTAATTGAATAAAATAATTTCTTATATCTACTGGCAACGTTTCTACTTTGAGAACTTTTAATTTTGTTGTTCCAGGAGAAGTCATAATTACATAAGTTCTTTCATCATATTCAAACAATGTAAATTGACTTACACTATTAGCACGCGTATCTATTCTATTTATATAATCAAAATCTTCTTTCTTAAAATTATCTTCGTAATCTTTTAAGATTAATTTTTGTGCATCTTCAAAATCATTTGCAAAGGAAATAGCTTGGTATAATTCAAGAGAATTTTTAGGAGTATAAAAGTAAACATAATATATTGAACCAAATACACAAATAAAAATAATGCTTAGGAAAAGAATTAAATCTATATGTTTCATCTGTCTTTGGAGATTCACGATAAATATTCCTCCTTCACAATTAGCATTTTATTTATGTTTGTTAAGCGTCTAATGTTCTTTGTTTTCCAATAAACACTCCTTTAACGAAAAAAACAAATTTAAATTTAAGAATTTTGCCCGATTTTTAATCTTCAAACTTTTTTAACTGAAATAATATTATTTAATCTATTAAGAAAATCATTGAAAGAAGTCTGGAATTATTTTGTACAGTGAAAAACAAAAGATTTAGTTTCGCCAGTGGCTTGTTTAAATTCCCAATCTCTATATACTTGAATTGAATAGCCTGCTTTTTGTAATGAATCACGGATTTCCTCTTGTGTTCGGAATTTTAATTGCATTTTTTCACGAATGACCACTTCACCTGTATTTACATTTTTTACAGTCTCATAGAACGTATATATACCATCCACTAAACCAATGGCGCCCATTAATGAATAACCGTCAAATAGCATCAATTTACTTTACAAGCGAGAAATTTATTGAGTATATATTTCTTTCTTGGCTTTTTCGATAATTGTTTTTATAAATGGCTCTTTTTTCTTTGTATATGTCGGTCTATCGAATGAATATTTAGAGGCAAGTTCTTTTTTTAACGAAACATACTCTTACGCTACATGGGGATGTAACCTAAGATAATCGCGAAATAATACTTTCTCAATCCACTCACTGCTATTGAATTCACAAATATGAAGATGACAAGTACCCTGTCCCCAAAATCCCTTTCTAAAAAACCTTCTATCTTTAAACTCAGGTTTAGGAACATATTCATAGTCTATTTCTCTCAAAGGATTAACAAAGTAAGATACTTCATCAATATCTTTTACACCTACCATAATATCAATTATTGGTTTTGCTTTTAATTTCTTAATAGATGTACTTCCAATATGCTCTATTCCCACAACCTTTTCACCTAAAGCACTGAGGATTCGCATTTTCTCATATTCAAAAGACTCTTTCCAATCTGGATTTTAATCATGGAGATATACGAGTGATTCTTTCATATTTGTCCCACCCTATTCGAACTAACTATTTAATTAACCTCTATAAACTATCATTTCGACTAATCATCGTCCATGAGAACAGTAAATACTATTATTTTACTAATTTCATACCGTACTTCAGAACTGACTACCTTAAACTAACTATTAGTATTTAAGACTCCCAAAGGCTTCAGAGTGTTAATATGCTTGTATCTTTTAGGTAACCGTAAATATAATAGGTATCGCTCCGTAGTCGATAAGGAATTGATAATTCCATTAATAGTTTGACAAAGTCATCTGTAATATCTACTACTTCAGGTGATACCAGACGGCCTCGATATTTCAAATATCTTGGCCTTACTCGAATCCATTCAACACTATAGAATGGGACGATGCCCTCTTTCCAATCTCCCCAATAAGAAACATCCGCTTCAAATTCTTCCGGGTGTAATTGATTTTCTAACAAATATTTTATTTGGTATGGCGGCGGAAATAACAAATTATTTATAACCGCGTCTTGGAGTTCCCGCCACTTTGTATCATTCATGATTGAGACTAAATTTCTTTCAGTAATGACCTTCATTACTCTCGCTTTGTTTTGGTTTTGTACCATAGTAAAACCTCGGTTTAGTAATTGATTTTTTAAAGAAATGGCTGCGAGAGATTTTTATTTGTGACTCAACTGCAACCGATTTCCACAAGCTTGATTTAACTATTAGAAGTATATTTACATTTAATTTCCTTACCAATAACCATTATTAGCTCCACGGTTTATATGTTTAATTAAAAACCTAGCTCCGTATACTGATTAACTTCAGCTCTTTCATACTGACTTACAATAACTTCAGTAAGCATGAACGATCTACCAGAAAATTTTAATAGGTGGAACTTTTTATTTTAAACTCTAAATCGATATCAATTTCCACTGGTCCCTTTTCTTCAGTCCTTCTCAAAACAAACTCAAATGTAGGTTCATACTCTGAATCCTGCATAGTTTCCCCGCCCAATATCTCAATGCTGTACCAGCCGTTATCAATATCAATCAACGGCTTTTTGTATTGTCGATACTGGTTGAGTAAAGCGTTGACTCTTTCATTGGTGAATTGTTCCAGTATTCGCCAAGTAAAAAGCATAAGTATGTTATTTTCAATTTTAAGCGAATAGCCGTCTCGTCTCATCTGCAAACGGCTATCTGCTTTTAACAATTCCGGTGTATCATCAGATAGATTAAAAATGATGGTATAAGGATAGTTTTCAATCCCTGTCATTGGAAGTAGGATACCCTCATTCACGAAACGATCGCCGCTGTCGGTTGTTGTAAATTCCAATGCTAAATTATCTGAATGATGATTGGAATTTTTCCAGTTTTCCAGCAGCAAAATATCTCCCACGATGAAATAGTTTATAAGATCATTCAGCACTTCGGTAAATTTGTATATTATATTAAACCTCTCCTTTCATCTTTTATTACTTATTACACACATTACTCATCCAATTCAGTGTTATTTTTGTAACGTCATAAAAGCTATCAATCAAGGGAAACAGTTCCACTTAACTTGAATTACTATCTCTTGAGCTAGATTTTCATTAGTCAGGCTGACCCAGGCCTCAATCAACATACAAGAGCCAGCAGCTCTGCAAACCTAGCCTTAAGATCAGGCATTGTTTGCTTTGATTTGGCGACCTTTTCAAGCTTTTCAAGACTGCCGAATATGCGGTATAAAACCAGTTCCCGTTCATATATTTCTTTGGTTGACAGGCCTTGAATAAGCGCTTCAGCTAGCTCAATCCGATCAATTGGATAGTTTTTCACACGTCTTGCTTCGTCATTTCCCGCAAGCAAAATGTCGATCAAAACTGGCATAAGATCCGGTTCAACGCCGTGCGCATCAATAAAGACTTCCGCATAACCTTCCTGTATCATTTGGTGCCCCGTATCCACCATGGCCATATAACGAGAAATGAGCGAGAAATAATCCTTGCTGTACAATCCTAATCCAAGTACCGCATAGGTGCCAGGCATGACCGATTTTTCACTCGGTTCCGTATCCTTATACCATGCATATGGTTCCATAGCGATGTCTGCATACACCTCCAATTTTGGATAAAGGGCAGGATAGGTAAGTGCACCTGCAAAAAAGCGGTGCAGGTCGGACTTAGCCATCTTTTTTAGAGGAAGATAGTTCTTTTGTTTGCTTCTCAGCTTCATGTTATATTCTTTTGGAAATTCTTTTTGCAGCAATTCGGTAATGTGATCCAACACTTCCCCATAAGCTGCTTCCTCCTCGGCCAAAATTCGCACATCAATAGTCTGGGTGACATCATTATTATGAATTTCTGAGTAGATCCCTTTATATGCTGGAGCGAATTTGCCGCTCCCCCACTGGATATAATCCTCAGCCTGTTTTGACCCAAGTTGGCCTGCAAATTTCAAATATCGCTCACGCAAACCCGGTCTCTGCCTTCCGATTTGCAAAGCACAATACACAAAGAATGCAAGTTGATCGGCATCCGGATTTATGCGAGCTGTATCCTCTTTGGCAATCAAGTCCATGGAGTAACTGTCTGCACGACTAAAATAGCGAGGAAGATAAACATTCTGTACCCAATCATCAAACGCCGAAGTATACTGGCCAATCCATTCGTTTAAGCGTTCTTTGTTGCTGCTGAGCTTACTGGATAAACGCTGGATTAAGGGTTCAACCGCTTCTTCTTTCTGCTCGATTAAATCAGGGTTTAACAAATGACGAGAAAAGAAAAACTGGTCATCCACACTTGGCAATATTGGAAGTTCGGACATGATTTTGGTCGTTATGAACTTCTCAAATGATTGCCGGAGCTGGTTCAGCTTCTCAACATTTACGAGCTGATCGAAAAATTTTATATCTTCGTCTTCCATTTCAACGGAAAGTACGAATTGGAATCGGTAATCAAAAAAACGAGGACCCAATGTTTCCGATAAAAAGAGCTCCTCTATTCGCTTACGCAATGTTGGATAAAGCTCCGTTCTAATCAGTTCTTCCGAGAGTTTGGCAACATAAGGACCTGCCTCGATTTTATAAGAGCTGTCAGTCCAATCTAACGGTTCATCAATATCGATCTGTATTTTCCCATCACGCCAAGCGACCTGTAAATAATCCATTACCCCAGCCTGAAGCGGACGACGATATATGAACTCACTAATTCTTTTGCTCTCTTTAGTATA
Source organism: Ureibacillus sinduriensis BLB-1 = JCM 15800 (assembly GCF_000772955.1). Lineage (GTDB taxonomy): Bacteria > Bacillota > Bacilli > Bacillales_A > Planococcaceae > Ureibacillus > Ureibacillus sinduriensis. The sequence continues at coordinate 261,923 of NZ_JPVO01000053.1, forward strand.
GATAGTCATCAACTTGTCCCACACATCATCTAAAAACCTTTGTACTACTGCGTCCATTCCTAGTCCTCCTGTTTATGCTAAAGATACATTCCGAATCGACATGTCACACATTCCTGGGAATCATCTTCTTTCCCAAGACAAGTTGTAAACTGACATAAAAACTGTGCCTTTTCCCTGCTTTTTACGGGGATGAATTCCAGCAACAAGCAAACCGGCATACCACCAAATTTCAAACATTCATGCTTGTAGGAGGAAGGATATCTTTCCATTGTTTGTAGTCGCAACGTGCTGCATCCTGCTTATCGCACTAAATATGGTTCGGAGCATTTCTTTTGGAAAGTTCCATCAATACTTCTCACAATACGCTCTTGCTCACCAATTCCAAATCCATTAAATAATCACTTAAATTGTTGTGTCCAACGTCCCCCCATTTTAACTTCTCGGGCTACTTTGACTCGTAACATGTATCTTCTACTATATTATACCAATTTATATATAACCTGGAATGACTGTTTGCTTAATAAAAGATTGTGAACCTAAAGTTGTTCACGACGATAAAGAAGATGAAATCGAGATTACCTTTCTATCCATATTATTGCGGAGTTTCTAAGAGGATTGATGGGCAAAGACAGAAAGAAGCTTTGGATAAAGTTGCCCAACGAAGGACAGGAAGTAATAACTAATATAATAGAAGTGTAACCATGTTTAAATACATGCCCCGAAATTGAGAAGAGCCCGTTTCTAAAGTAGGCTCTTCTTATTGCAAACTGCTTTGGTCCCCATCATCGCATATAAACCATCATAGAGATGAAAGGGTCAGCTTGAATAGAGGGAGCAATATGTGTTTAAGAAGTTCCCTGCAAGCAGATCTTCCTTCCGAATATAAAACTGTAATTCTCCAGCGTCCCACCAGCAGAATCCAACATCGTCATCGGAGTCTACCGCAAGCAGCAATAATGTATCCTGCACTTCCTGCCTCGCTCTGTTAGAATCACCTTTAAAATGATCAGTGATCTGCTCCAATGCTGCATCGGCTGAATAGTTATATGGTTTGCCGGTCAATAGATGAAGAGCTGCTTCATATTCACAATCACCGTGCTGGGTAGAGGGATAACCAAACATTACTGCCAGATCACTTGAATTCCCATCATTCAACTCGAAGCATAGCTCCTCATATTGTTCATAATCATGGTCATCGTCTTCCACCATCTCATAATCTACATAACCATAACTGGGAGGTTCCATCGTTGATTTAGCGCTTACCCGATATCCGGTAAACTCTTCTTCAAGAGCAGTCACTTCAGGCGAACGGTAACGTTTAGCTTCCAGTAGTTCTTCTTCCGATAAATAGATCACTTTGTGCTCGATTCCATACGCTGGTTCATCCACTCCTACAAAAAAGTATAATATGCCTTTTGCAGGCAGCAGTTTTGCTACATCATGAGGAACCAAGTCTTGCAAACGCAGTTGGGCCAAAAACGTCATCGGAGTACCTTCTGAATCCACTGGCCATTCTACCATGGCGGGCAGATCCGGATCGCCCCCTACTCGAGATGGGCCGATTTCAGTGTATGTTTCGATTTCTTTCTTTGACAAGCGAATGCCTTGACGAACAGATGCAATCAAATATTCCATCGCATGTTCGAACTGATATTCATGAACGATTCGCTCGAGTTTATTTTTATGTTCTTCACTTAGCAATCCGAACACCTTCCTTTAGTAAAATCATTTATTATATAAATCTCGCTATGAAGCTTCCAAATTCATATAAATGTGGACATGGAAAATTCAGGTTTGCTGATAAATTGTTGCTGTACTGATGTTCCTTTGACAAATAAACATATAAAATATGCCTTCCGCATAGTCGTCTAAATCAGCAAAATATTCCATGTTACATGGTAAACGTTCCGTCATCTCATTTAACCTCCGTAATTACGAGCCGATATACAGTTTGTTTTCTGAGAAGATAGCTGAGTATCCACGTCTGTACAGCTTAAAGTATGATGCAAACGGATCACCATTCAATCCATAACGGGGCCATTGAAGATAATATGAAATCCAGTAATCACAGGCAATCGAGTAATAGGCCTCATCCAGAACTTCAATCGGCTCATCGTACTCTTTCTGTTCGCTGATGATATCAAAAATCGTTTCATAGATTTCAGGATCGTATTGCTGACGGATTCCATCTAGCGATCCAGGAGGCACAATTCGAACCTCTTCGATTCCAAGTAGGTAATTTGCTGAATCCACCGTATCTACCTTCGTCGAAGCTTCCAACAGTAACTCCTTTAGTCCTCGAATAAACTGCTTTCCATAAAGTATTAATCTCTCATTAGGTACATTGCCGGCTTTCCTAGTAAAATAGCCAGGCGCTGCTGATCCATTAAACTCTTCGGGAGCTAGCATTTCATAGATTTGTAATATTCTCTGCAAATAAGCGGGCCCATCCTCAAGAGGTTTAAATGTAGCTTCTACACCCTTTCCGTCCGGCATATACATTTGGAAATATCCATAGAACAGAGCTTCATCAATATCTGGTTCATCAGATTCCTTCTCATCGTCCAATAATTGAAGCAAATACTTTGCATAAGACTGTTTATCCATGTGTATCTCTCCTCTATCTGTTGTCTATGCTTATACAGAGGACAGGAATTCTCGATAGTGAATATTTTGTCGCTTTGGAATTTCAACGAAAAAAGCTCTACATGCAAAGACAATCCCTACCCGATAGTGGATACCACATTTCCCTCTTGATCCTTGATGTATGTTTTAACGATTTGAAGTTTTAATTGTTTATAAGAAGACAAATGAATTTCTCCTTCTTTTGGCAGAAGTTTGTGTATGAGCTCGTTAACAACGGCTTCATCCAGTTTTAAATGGACGCTATGCTCCTCGATTTCGATTCCAGTCGTTGAAGCGGGCTCCAATGTTACGTTTAGGTCATTGCACATTAAACTCAAGTCTTTTCCCTTAAGCAACCGGCCACGCAGGAGCATTCCAATCGTACCTGCCTGCTTCGCTCCGAGTGTAAGTACTGCCGGCTTCTTACTGAACAGACCATTCTTGCCGGGCTCCCAGGCTAGCTGATCCACAAAGAGAAATCCGGTGCTCGAACCGTCACGCTCAATTCCAACTTGAACACTTTCCTGCACAGCGGGGACTTGCAGAATGGAACTTCGGGATAAGTCCGTAATATACCCCGGCAATTCTGTTTTCCCAGCTTCTAGTAAACTTCTAGTATTCCATGTTTTCATAGCTTCCAGCTCATCCTCAGTAATCCCAACCATCTGAAGAAATTCAACGCGCCCGTTAGGCGTATGCAGTGTAGCCAGTTGTGGATCTGGTATAAAAGCAAGGGCGGTCAATTGTGTATCGGCTCCCAAGCAGATTGGCCCATTGGCATCTAAATAATCGCCTGAAGCAAAGACATTTCCGCTGTTGAATACATACCGTCCCATGTTTTGAAGGAGGTTTAATGCCCAAGCAGGAGGCTCCTCCTCATCCTTACTGCGGGCCACCCGAAAAGTAAGTTCAAATCCATAGCCGCTATATTCGGGGTTTTCCGATTCCTTCTCATAGAGCTCCGAGAAACCAAAAGTTATAATATGCCAGTGTGGGAAAGGCAACTCCGCTTTATAGGCGCTTAGGCCATCCAAAGGATCTTGACCACCCAGCATATAAGGGATCGCTGTCCCATAATGCTTTGGTTCCTGTTCCCCGTACAACTTCGTTACTTCCGCTTCAATTGCATTCCACCCTGTCGTATTTACTTCTTGGGTCATTTTTTCTCCTCCAGCTTATAAATTAGTAGTTACTTGCTTTTGTATTGATAGAAGCAACTCAAAAGTGTCTTATTACAAAGCTCTTGGCAAACGCCTGTTAAACCTTTTTTACCGGAATAGTCACATTTCTTGTAATTATCCTGTAAACTTCAGAACGAATAACCGGTATCAAACTAGCAGCATTGCCAGTCGTACACTACTTGTGAAAAATCCTTATTTTTTAATGCTTCCTTTGGAATAGAGAAAACACAATTACCTGAATCCCCAAACATAATGCCGCATTCCTCATCGATATCCAGTTGTAATAATAGAAAATCATCATCATCAAAACCGATATAATCATGCTGAATAAAATAAGGATAACCGCCAATTCTGCTTTCGCTACTATAGCAATCTTCGCTCAGTTTCTCATATTCCACTTCCGATAACCTGTTCGCAAAAGTTTCATGGAACAGTTCCACGGAGGAAGACATAGGCATTTCTCTCGTTTTGAAATACATTTTACCGCTGTATAAGAAAGGAAGATTGTTCTTATATTCTTCATTTTCATAAGGATGTTTCCTTACTAGCTGTTCTTCATTTTCTTCAAAACTTTCAATGTATTTCACTAGAATCGGGTCATCCAAACCAAATAAATCTTCGTTTGCAACATAAAACTGCAATAATCCCTTTTCTGGTAACTCAACTAGACTTTCAAGGTCCGCCAGATTGATTTGGGCTAAAAACAACATAGGTTTCCCAGTTTCATCGGTTGGATAATCTTTAATCTCTTTCAGATAAGGACAGCCACCTAATTTACTTTCCCAAGGTTTTGTTTCTTCACGCTTAAAACGGATTTCATTACTATACCTAAAAGTTCCTCTAATTAAGTTTTCATGTTCTTTCAAAAGTTCAGGAATTTCATATTTTATCATGATAAATCTCCCATTCTAATAAACGACTTTTTACTTAACCGTTTTAAACATATCATCATTTGGTAATTTCCGGCATCCTACCCAAAATACCCAATTTTCCAGGTCAAAGATATACGCGTACACTTCACTCAGGGCAAAAATTTACAACTTTCATGCAAGAAACCGGCAGATCTTTGCCAATCTTCCTGAAATCCCTATACTTCCCGTTTATCGCTTGAACGATATATAATCCTTTGGTAATCCCATTCTTTAGAATCCATACCAGCTAAAAACTTCCATTCACTTGAAGGAAAAGTTCATATTTTTTTTAAAGAGGCACGATTGAAATCACAAATTCTCCCTCTTCTATAACTCCAGACAAATTTGCTTGATGGATGGCCTGGACATTAGAGCAAAATTCCAAGACTTTATTCTTTAAGTCAGGCTTTGATTTAATCAATTATATATATTTCCCTGAAGAGTGGCGTAAGGTCAAACAATCACCACAATAAAGGACTAACTCCGCAGCAACTCATCCCGTGCTTCCATCAGCGCGAATCCAAGCAGATTTCTGCCCCGCCATTTAATGGGATTTTCCGCATCCGGATTGGACTGGCCCATGCCGATCCCCCAAATGCGGTCCCGTGGGCTTGCCTCGACGAGTATGCGGTTCTTCGTCAGTTTGAGGTAATCGGCAAGCTTCGGATTCTGCGAAAATTTAGCAAAGCTGGCTCTTTTGACGATGCCATAACATTCCTTATCCCAAATATCTTTGTCGAAGTTCCGGACCGCACGTCCAAAAGCCTTCATCTCCTTTGGATGCTCCGCTTTAAGGATGGACTCGAGCATCTCGTCATCATTGAACAGCCTTGCCTTTTCGGCCATCATAAACTGCTCCGCACAGGAGTATTGCGTCCCTTCTATAGTAAACGGGCACATCCACCATTGGCTGAAGCAGCTTTTGTCGACGCTCCCGTCCTTAGATGGCGTATGACCCCAGAAAAACACAAATTTGAATTTGCTCCCCTCACTATATCCTTTTCTTAACTCATCGATATTGTAGATCATCGTCAATCCTCCAGGTGCCTTTGATATAGACGTGAGGGCCTATGCCCCGCATTTTCGGTATAAAGGTCGGTCTCTTCCACTAGATCGGCTACTTTACGACGAAAAGCCGCCTTCAAAAGCTCTTTATCCAGAACCACCTCATAAACCTGCTGCAGTTCCGTTAAAGTAAAATACTTCGGCATCAAGTGCAGTGCAATATCGGTATAATTCACTTTTCCCCTCAGCCGCTCGATAGCGTATGCGATAATTTTCGCATGGTCGAAAGCCAATCCATCATTCGATACAATTTCATATTCAGTAGCAGTCGATGTAGTCTTCACTGTCGTGGTCCTCGAAACGATCGCCGAAAGTTTCTCTTCACCATTAAGTTCGAGTTCGTACTTCCGCGTCTTGATATACCCGTCCTCAATCAGCTCTTTTTGCTCCTGCAGTGGTCGGTAAGATACTTTGAACCAGGCAGCTTCTGATGCATCATCCCCCGACTTTAGCTCCAGCTTGTCACTGTTGATGAGAGCCATATAGCTGCAGCTTATGACCCAAGTTCTGGGATCGCGCCCGATATCACTGAATGTGTATAACTGCTCCAAATAAACCTCTCCCACTCCGGTTTCTTCTCGCAGTTCCCTTACTGCCGCCTGATCAGTCGTTTCATCCGGTCGGACAAAGCCGCCAGGAAGCGCCCATTTGCCAAGAAAGGGGTGTCCTCCCCGGCGGATAAGCAGGACACGTAGCTCTTTTTCCGGCAGTTTGCGGTAACTGTCAGCCTCTTCTTCCGTCACAGTGAAAATAACCATATCTGTCGTCACTGATGGCCGCTCGTAATCCCCTGGTCGGTACTGCTCCAAAAATTCACTTTCCGTAATTCCATCCTTATCCAATAAACTCAACTTGAATTGCCCCCTTTATATTTGATTTAACCTTTCAGCTCTCCCCAAAATAGTTTCCGTAGGGCGCGAACTTCGCCAGCACCTCGTCAACCTTGCGTATCCGTTCCTCCAGGCTCCCACGCAGCGTAATATAGGGAATCCGGCGTTCCTTCAAATCCGCGATGATCTGTTTATGAAAAACATGCCGCTTCTGATCGCCACTCCGGTCCCACGTATCGTCGTAAGGAATATCGTCATCGCACAAAAAGAAGAGATCGTAACGCTGAGCGTTCTCCAGCGCAATCCGAGTTAACTGCTCGGGAGCCCGGCCATGGTAATCCAAAGCGAACATATATGTCGTAATCGCATTAGTATCCACGAAAACAAACCGGTTTGCCGCTAGTATTGCCTGTTCTTCACGTTCTATATGACCGAGCGCGATTTTATCAAACGCTTCCAGGTCGATTCGGCGGTCCACCTGATGCTCGGTCCAATAATCGCGACCATATTCACTTGCGAATGTCGTGTGATACCGCCTGGCCAGCTCTTCGGTGATTGTCGACTTCCCCGTCGACATCGCACCAACGAATACCACTTTCGTGATCAAATCTCGGTACACGATATCACTTACGAACTCTCTATATTTATAAGGATCGGAACGGACCATCGTCGCGGATATCGGAACGCGAGTGCGGGCTTCATCCACCCGCCGATCTACTGCACCTAAGGCGAGGCTCATATGCTTGCCATAAAACTCGCTTGAGTAAAAATGCGTTACCTGCTCCCCGTTCAGCAAACCAAGTATATACTGTTCCTCCCGAATCTCATGCTCCCTATCATCCGAATACCCATCCGGTCCATCCCAAGCTTCGATTACCCGAACTTCCGGATAGAGCTTGCGAATCCAATTTGCCCGTACATGGAGCGGAATCGGAGTGACCGTCGTATCGTAAATGACCACAATCAATTCATCGACTTCTTGGAGCGCCGTTTCAATCATGAATTGATGGCCTTTATGCAGCGGGGCAAACTTCCCCAATGTTAGTCCTAGCTTTTTCATCCCTCTGCCTCCTTGGCTCCTTTATTCCAAACATAGTACCCATAAATAGCATTGATCAGATAAGCGCCCCACATCACAATCATCAGTAAGCCTTCGCCACTGCCCTCCAGCATGCGAATCGCCCAAAGCAGCACAGTAAATAAATTCAGTACAATATAAACGAGCCATTGCTCCTTGAACCTACGTACCATCAAGAAGGTCGCCACAACAGACAGCACCGTCGTAGCGGCATCGATGTAAGGCGAGTTTTGTGCTGGAATGAACGAAAGTCCGAATCCGAGCATCACACAGCCAATTACACAAGCGACCACAAGTTGGAGCAGCCCCATTTTGTTCATCTGTCGCATAGCCAACTTCCCGTCTTCTTGACGGTTACTTTTCCACATATAAAAACCTATGATATTCATAGGAACGAAGAATAGCAGATTTAGCATTACTTCTCCAAACAGGCCATTAATATAAGCCAAATAAGCATAACCAACCGTATTGTACATACCGAAAACATAGCTCATCAGGTTACCCTTTGCTGCAAGTACTACACAAAGCACTCCGGTAATGAAAACCGTAAATCCGAATAAAGAGTCCTTTGAAATAACCGTAAACCCTACAGCAATCGAGGTAAACAGCACCAGCCACGTAATTTCGAACAAGTTCCAGCCACCCGTTAAATTCTTCATCTTGCATCCCTCCGATATTCCCAATTATTTTGAGTAGACAACACAACTTAGTAACAAATTGTTAATAACATATTGTTACTATCAAAAATAACAGGAAAATCTTCGAAGGTCAAGCGAAATTTTTCCATTAATGCATGATCGTGTTTATTTATGGGCGATGGTTTTGTGGAGTGGTCCAACACTTAAGTATAGTCAGATAAATCCATCTTCTGGTTCACCGACGTCAAAACCTACTACTTTGGTCGCCTCCGATTTAAATCTTTCTATCCAGGAACTCCAATCATCATTACTCATCTTGCCATAAAATGATAATCCACTAGGTTCCACCGAGGCCATGATAAAAACATCATCATTTTCACACCCGAACCAGTATGGAATTCCTTTTTTATATCCTATCCAGCCCGGCATACTCCCATATAAATTCGTTACTTTATCCCATATTTCATCAGGTAAGTAATACCATATGTTCAGATTGCATGTTTGAGAGTTTATCTCACTCATTTTTCATCCCCCCTTTCAACTGAATTTCTGTTCTAGGTAAACGTTGAAAAATGATGCTTCTCGGTTGTAGCCTGCACAGAAACGAATAATGGAAGAGCTAAAAGCATCACTGCTGTTTACTTCAAAGCGAACACTCAAAAGTTAAAATACCATCCCAAATAGCGGAGCATAAGTTACCGCCTATAGACAGGGTGATCAAGAGTAATAGGATTCGGATTTCTGAGTACCCACTGGACTGCCAATTCACATAGTTTCGCAGGTTCATCATTACCAATACCATTGTGCAGCTTTTTCGTTAATATTGCTGCATTCTGAAGTACATCAGGTTGCAACGGTATACCCAAGCTAAAGTAATGGTTCAAACTATCGAGCATCTGACGAAATTCGTTGTCCCAGTTGATACCGCCGTTATCTAAAATTTCATATGACACTTTACCAGTGATACGGATTACCTCACCCTGTACGGTTTGTGCATGACCTTTTGAAGGAATTAGCAAGTTCCAGAGTTCATGATGCTGCGCCTGCCAACCTTTAGTAGATATGGTTATTGGAGAGGTGCCGTCGTGGAACTTTCTTTTCGCTATCGGGGAAACCTCAAATAGTTCATAAAGACGGCAAAGTGCCTCATCCGTTTGATTCAAATATTCTTTATTGAAGCCTATTCTGTGAAACTCAAATTCGTTTCCGATGCGAATTATTGAGTCTTTCATTCCCTGCGTTACAATTGACCCGGCGTTAAGCAAGATTTCAGCAACTTCCATCACATTGACAATATCAATGTTTCTGCACCTGATCAGAGTTTTTTCCAAAGGAGTCTGTTTCATTTTATTTTTTGCGTTGAAATTAGCGCCTCTGGAAACCAGCGTTTGAACTGCACTTGGCTTAAATGAACCTGCGGCGGCAAATAAAGGGGTCTCGTTCTGATAATCAACCGCTTCTATATCCGCACCTAAATCAAGCAGCAATCTAGTATTACCGTTCCAACTCATCGCATGCTGATGTAGGGGCGTTCTTCCGTAATTATCGCGGGCATTTATATCTGCCCCCTGTTCAACGAGCCAGCAAATCAAATCATTCGGTATATTGCTGAAGCTCAAGGCAGTTGATTTACTGTAACCGCCACGTGCATCCAACTCACATTGAATAAATACTTCTTTTAATGCTGATATATCGCCTGTTTCAATTAATTCATCAAAATTTTTTGGTAGGGTCTTTTTCTTCCTGACCATATATCCTCACTCCCAACATCAGATTTCTAGGTTCACTTTACACCTAAATTTTACCACTTATACCTTTTTTGTGATATTTACTTCTATATGAATGTATTGTTTTTCGTACATGAAAAATAGTAGTACAAACCATGTCCTTGGTTTGTACTACTATTGAGAATTCGTTTAGTTTCTTGTTATTGTCAGGTTCAACCAGCCAAATAGTATCGTAAGGACCGGACTTAGTAAACAAAAGAATGCAAAAGGCAAATAGTCGATCACAGAAACGTCGAGCATCGAGGCAATGAACAAACCACAAACACTCCAAGGTACAAGCGGATTGACGACTGTACCCGCATCTTCCATCACCCGGCTTAAATTTTTCGGATGCAAACCCAGGTCTCTAAATTTTTGCTTGAAAGCTTCCCCTGTTAATAAGATCGATAAATACTGTTCCCCCACTACTAGATTAATACCAATCGCAGTAAAAGCCGTTCCAGTAATCAATGCACCAACTGAATTTAATAAATTTTCAATTTTGCCAAGCAATGTTTGAATTATACCTAAAGCAAACATTAGCCCTCCCATGCTGAGGCTGAGCACCACGAGCATAATTGTAAAGAACATACTGCTGATACCGCCACGAGTTAAGAGTGAATCGATTACTTCAACGCCTGTTTCAGAAACGTATCCACTATATAAAATGGCACAGTAATCACTAACAGATAAAGTTGTATGGAATATCGACAAGAAAAGCGCTGCAAGGGAACTAGCAATAAGTGTTAAAAATGCCGGTACTTTTTTGTATGTGCAAACAATCAAGACTAAAAGTGGCACAATCGCATACCAATGCACAAAATTTCCTTCTTTTAAACTATCCTGATAGAATGCAATGGTCGTGTTATTGAATTCTGCAGTTGAAGGGGATAAAACAGCATATAGGACACCGCTAATTATGAACGCAGGGATTGTTGTCCAACTCATATTTTTTATGTGTACAAATAAATCAATGTTGATGATGCTCGCAGCTAAATTTGTAGTGTCTGACAATGGAGACATCTTATCGCCAAAAAACGCACCTGATACAATGGCGCCAGCCGTCAATGCCATAGAAGCATCAATAGCCCCCGCAATACTGACAAAAGCGACCCCAACCGTCGCTACAGTCGTCAATGAACTACCAATTGCTATTCCGATAATTGCAGTAATGATAAATACAATCGCATAAAAGAAACTAGCCGATACGAGAGTAAAACCCATATATAAAAGTGTTGGTATTGTCCCGCCAACAATCCAGCTACTAATCAGGATACCGATTAAAAAGAAGATATAAATAGCTCCTATTCCTGTCATGACTCCCGATTTCATACTTTCTTCCAACTCTTTAAACGGTACACGTTTTAGCAAACCGTAAAAAATAAGAAGAATAATGGATAAAAGAATTGGGATATGTGGGACAGCATCAAGCTTGCCTATCGCAATGGAAATGATACAAATCACTACTATTACGGTGATTAATGCTTCGAATACGGACGGTTTTGTTTTTGCTTCAATAGAAAACATTTTGCATACTCCTAGATGATATAATTTCACGCTTTAAACTTCAACGCTTCAACGCAATGAAGTTAGTTATCATTCTAGCACGCATTTGCTAAATGTCAATAGAGGGAGAGATTTAGATATGAAATTAGTCAAAGTATTAGGCTTAAAACGGACTTCTAGACAAGCATTACTTTTCGCTTTTCTTATTTCATAATCTTGTCGAGCATTAAATTAATAAATATTTATTAACCAATATTTATATTAGCTATAGGTCATTACTTCTATGATAAAGAAACATTATTTATCATGTGACTCTTTCTTTGTCATGGGTGCACTTTTTCCTAATATTACGCATAACACGACGATAATAGCTAAAACAATCGTTAGCCAAGTAATCGATTCTCCTAAGAATGATACAGAAAATCCGATCATTAGAAAGGGTTGTAAATATTGAATCTGCCCTACTCTTGCAATGCCCCCTAAAGACATCCCACCATACCATGCAACATATGCTAAAAATTGACTTACAACACCTAAATAAAACAAACTGACCCAAGCTTCGATAGGCGCTTGTAACATATTAACTGAAATGCTGAAGCCGACAGGAACTATAAAAAACGGGGCACCAATCAATATAGCCCAAGCAATAACTTGCCAACCTCCAAGCTCTTTTGATAATTGCCCACCCTCTGCATAACTTAATCCAAGTACAAGTACAGCAGCAATTATTGCAATATCTCCTTTTTGAAATTGCCCCAATCCTAAATCCAGTGCATATATCATGACAGTTATCGCACCAATTGCACTAGCGATCCAATAGCGTTTTGAAGGTCGATCACCCCCGCGCCACAAAGAAAAGCCCGCTGTTGCAAGCGGTAATAAAGCCAATTGTATTGCACCATGTGACACAGGCAGTGATTTCATTGCAAATGTAGTTAATAATGGAAAGGCAAGTACAGCGCCGGCAGCGACTATAAGCAAGCTTTTGAGTTGTTTTTTATTCGGTAACGATTGCTTCTTTACGACAAAAATAGTCGCTACGATACTAGCTGCAATAACTGTCCTACCTAACCCAACAATCGTCTCTCCAAAATAAGGAACAGAAATCCTTGTAGCTGGTAATGTAAGACTAAAACAAACTACTCCAATAAAACCTAATAACATGCCTCTTTTAATTTTATTTTCCACTCAAATTCCCCCTTTTCAAGCATAAAAAGAAAACCCATAATCATAGTTAACAGGATTAAGCTAATTAAGCATGATTGTAATGAATATCAACTCTTTTTAAAACAAGAGAATTTCCCATCTGTCATAGGACAGATAGCGAAGGAGAATGGTTGTGACAACAAAATATAAAAGCATTTCAGAATGGGTGAAACAACAAATTGAGGATGAGAAGTTAAAGACAGGAGATAAACTACCATCGATTCGGTTGCTCGCTGAACAATTCCAATGTAGTAAAAATACGGTAGTTAAGGCATTACTCGCATTGGAAAAACAGCATCTTGTCTATGCCAAACCGAAAAGCGGCTATTGCGTAGTGGACGATTACCAAATATCTATTCCCCATGAAAATGATATTGATTTTTTATCTGCTGGTCCAGATAAACGGATCATGCCTTATGAAGATTTTCAGCATTGTATTAATCAGGCGATTGACCATTATAAAGAGCAATTATTTACTTATAGTGAACAACAGGGTCTTCTTTCCTTACGGAAGGAGCTTGCGAAGTATTTACAACATTTACAGGTGTTCACGAAACCTGATCGACTTGTCATTACTTCTGGATCACAACAAGCGCTTCATATTCTGTGCGTCATGCCGTTTCCAAATGGAAAAAAAACTATTTTAATAGAGCAACCCACATACTTTGGTATGCTAGATTCTTTACAGTTAAATCAGATTACAACGTTAGGAATTGAATTAACAATGAAAGGAATAGATTTTGAAAGACTTGAGCATTTGTTTCGGAACAATGATATTAAATTCTTCTACATCATCCCAAGAAGCCACAACCCATTGGGACATCATTACACAAATGAGGAAAAGAAAAAAATCGTTGCTCTTGCAGAAAAATACGAGGTGTACATTGTAGAGGATGATTACTTAGCGGAATTAGATACGGATTCAAAAGCAGACCCTTTGTTTGTGTACGAACCTAACGGAAGAGTCATTTATGTTAAGAGTTTTTCGAAAGTATTTTTGCCCGGGCTACGTATTGCTACCGTAGTACTCCCTGAAACAATGATTCCGTCTTTCATTCATAATAAATTTAGCACTGATTTCAATACATCACCACTTTCACAAGGGGCATTAGAAATCTATTTAAAGAACGGCATGTTTCAATATCATTTAGAAAGCGTAAAAAAATTGTACACTAAAAAAATGAATACATTAATAGAAGCTTGTTCAGTGTTTTTACCTAACTATGTACAATTTACAAAACCAAAAAGTGGTTTTTATCTCACGATTTTTTTGCCTTCCCATATAGATCTCGATAAATTGATTTATCTGCTTCATGAAAAACATATATACGTAGACAATGCTTCAAGAATGTACTTAGCGGAAAACAAAAGGAAAGCTATCCGATTAAGCATTTCACAAGTAAATGAACAAAAGATCGATCTTGGTATTCAACAACTAGCAGCAACTATCATCGATCTATGTAAAAAAAAAGAATATAATCCAATCACATTTAAATCCTATCATTAAAGTCAATAAGAGTTCCACGTTTCTCAAATTAAAGTCGATTCCTTTATATACAGGAGGAATCGACACTTTTTCAGTATACATACCAACATATTCTTTATTGTTAATCAAAAAGGCCATTAAATCAGAGACAGTTTTAATATCCCTTTCTCATTGGCTAAATCAATTTCAGCCATAGCCCCATTAATCAATGTTAATTGTGGCATATGTCCAATATCGACTTCATAGAAAATGGGGATATATAAATTTATAAAGGCATCTTGTAGCGTGAAGTCTCCTGAACTTTCATATAATCACGGTCTTAGAATACCATTACACTTTTCAAACCATTGATTTTGTCTCATTTGCCATATAAGGCTCTATAAATTTGAGCTACGTCCATTTCAAGAGATTCAAGATAAAATACAGTACCTTCAGGAAAGTATTCTGCTACAAAAATTGTCTTTTTGGACTGCTCTATTGGACACTTCCCCTTTATTTCAGCAAAAGTTGTCTTATTGAGCTATTCTATTGGACAGTTCCCCTTTATTTCAACAAAAATGGTCTTATTGGG
>NZ_JPVO01000021.1 GCF_000772955.1 Ureibacillus sinduriensis BLB-1 = JCM 15800
CGATCGAACTCATTGCAAAACTCTGTACTTTAATTTTGCAATACACACAGCAATATAGTCAATTGAAATAACTTAATAGAAGACTGCACAATTCGTAGTTCCCTCCTTAATTCTTTCAAGCAGATACGGCTTGTATGGATCTAGCTTACTTACTTTTTTTGTTCGTTTTTCTGATTGAGGAGCAGTCTTCGACTCTAAATACTTAATTATTTATTTACAATTTGGAAAAACAAATAATTAATGTCAAAAAATGGGAGATTTTTTAAAACTCTTGTAGAAACTAACTGCTAAGTTTACCATTGCCAATGAATAGAGAAACAATTACTGCCACGGCTATAAGAGATCCAGAGAGTAGGAATAAGGTATGAAGCCCATTAATAAATATAGTCAAAAGTTGATTGTAGGCTTCTGCTGACATCCCCACTGGATTACGCAATGCATCTTGAATGTTTTGCGATAGTACATTTGCGTAATTCGGATTATCACGAATAGTTGATTGTACATCATCAGCTACTTGGCTATTTAATACGCCTCCCAATATACTAATACCAATTGTAGCTCCTAATGAACGGAATAAATTGACTGATGCAGTGGCTGCTCCTATATCTTTTTTTGGAACCAATTCCTGTGTCATTGTGGTTAAAGCAGGCATTAAAACACCCATTCCCAAACCGATTATTCCAGCACTAATACCGAAATACCATAAAGAAGTATCCGCTGAAACTCTCGATAGCATCAGAAATCCTCCAATCATAATTAAAAGACTGGTAACAAGAAGATTCCTATATTTAAACTTTAGTAAAATAAACGCACCAATTATTCCAGCTCCCATTGCGCCAATCATCATTGGAAGTAACATGTATCCAGATGCGGTAGCGGATAATTGTTTAACGTTCTGTAGATAAAGTGGAAGAAAGGAAATTGCTCCAAACATACCTAGCCCCATAAAAAAGCTTACAACCGAAAGGATAGAAGTTACTCGATTATTAAATAAGTAGATAGGTAGAATAGGGTCTTTTGTTTTTCTTTCAATCCAAATAAAGAGTGCCAGTAATAATATCCCACCAATTAGTAATGTAAGTACCAGTGGTGATCCCCATGTATGGCTTGCAGAATGTCCTCCTTCACCACCAGTTAAAACAGTTGTCATTAAAATAGCCACAATTCCAAGTGACAGGGTGATTGCCCCCCACCAATCAATTGTAGGCTGCTGCTTTTCGACACCCTCCTGATAACCGACCCAGATAAAGACTGCAGCAAGCAATGCGATAGGAATGTTAATGAAGAATATCCAGTGCCAGCTTAAATTCTCAGTCAAAAACCCACCAATTGCGGGTCCGAGAATACTAGAAATCATAAACATGGAGCTAAGAACCGCTTGTATTTTTGCACGCTGTTCAACAGGATAGATATCCGCGATTATAGTGAATGCAAGAGGGATTAAGGAACCAGCACCAATACCCTGTATACCCCTAGCGATGATTAACAAGGTGATATCTTGGGCTAATCCGCATAAAATGGATCCAACCAAAAAGAAGCCCATCCCGATTAAATATATCTTTTTTCGATCGTATAAGTCGGACAATTTACCAAATATTGGAATACCGATTGATTCTGCGAGCATGTAAATAGCCACTACCCAACTATAAAACGCTAATCCTCCAAGTTCGCTAGTTATTGTAGGGAGAGCTGTAGATACTATTGTCTGATCTAAAGAAGCAAACAATAGCCCCAACATTACCCCAATAGTGACTAGTGTTTTATTGGTTGTTCTTATCTTCATAAGATTTCCTCGCTTTCTTTAAGAGCCAAGGAAACAGAATGAACGGTAGATTTGAGCTCTTCTAATTGAGATAGGTAGTGTAGTACAGTATTTAGAAGATATTTTCTTGGTCTAGAAGACATCAATTCTTGCTGTAGAAACGATATATTTAACAGGTAATCACTCTTGTCTTCCTCATCAATAGGACTATTTTGAACAATTCCTGTCATACGATTTATCTTTTCTAATAACGTTTTTTCCTTTTCCGAAGTCATCTGACTTTCTTCATACATGATTAGATCTATTAAAGAGGGTTGCTTGATAGTTGCATAATCTTGAGTCCGAACGATTATCTTTATAGTCGATACAATGTATTTGGCTATTTGTAAAACGTCTGCTTTATCCGCATCAAAGATACGAATTATATTAAGCCACTCCGTATATAATCCTTCAAAAGTTATAGCTAAATTCATTAAGAAAGTCTTATTAAGATGTTCACTATCAAACGCAAGTTCAAAATTATTCATATACATTCGATAATTTTCCAACTTAGTCGGCTTCTCATACTTTTGTAATTGTTCTATCTCTTCTTCTGAAAAAGCTTCATAAAGAGAATCAAAAAGGACACGGTTGAAATGACGTTGAGAAATAATCACTTCAACCTTTTTAATAAGTTTCTCATTTACACTATAGTTAGTTAATTCTATCTCTGCATTTTTTTTATAAATTTCATCCTGTAATTGGCCCAGTGCTGAAAGTAATATTTGTTTTTTTGAATCAAAAACTTTATATAACGAGGCTTTTGATATATGACATTTGCGTACTATATCTTCAACTGATGTGCGGTTATATCCCTTCTCTTTAAATAAAATAATGGAAGCGTCAACTATCCTTTTATTAATATCCATGCTTTCTCTCCTTTCTATACAAAAGCACAGTACTATGTAGTACTGTGTCAGTTATCATTTTAGCAATATCCATGTTTTCTCTCGTTTCTATATAAAATTACAGTACTATATAGTACTGTGTCAATAATTATTTTGTTTAATAGGTATGATTTGGGTACTAATTAGGTTTTTAAGGGAAAGGAAATAGCGGGGGAGTATGTGAAAAAGTTTAATACATCTAATTTAAATTGAACAGAATAAAACTGCTTCGTTTTCTTAACGGATAATCCGTTATGCCCAAACTCCTTATAAGCACGTACCCATCTCCTTAATGGAGAATCACCTATACCATATTTCTTCGCAATCGCTCGATATCCTACAGAGCTACTTAGGTACTCTTGAACCACTATCAATTTAAATTCTTCACTATATTTAGTCATAAAATCACCCCAAAAGTTAGTTTTTCACTCTAACTCTTGGGGTGCAGCACCTTCTTGAAGAAGAATTGTGCCTTGTTCAGCAATCGGGCCAGATTGTTGAATATATTTAATTTATGATACGAAATAAAAACTAAATAAAAAGTTAAAAAGTTTTATTACTTTTTATTGTTAATAGGTTATTCTTTAATAGTAAAAGGTAAAATATTGAAATTGAGGGGGGATTATTTATTAAAATATTTATATCTGTTCTTATTTCCCTTGCTCTTTTATTAGGTGGAATCTACTATTATTTTACGAATTTAGATAGTTATTATTATTCTTTACACGAATTTTATGATTTCCCAATACCTAAAGAAGCGAAAATTGAAAGTGAAAGCCCTAAAATAATAGGGTATAAATGGGAAAAATCTACAGGTACCGAAGTTCCACTTAACTATCGACTTATGATTAAAAAGGAAGGGTGGAAAAAGGTAAAGATGGATGGTGCTAATGTTGTTTATGAAAAAAATGAAAAATTAATTAACATTACTCTCGCCCCAAACTACATCGATGTAATGAAGTTAGAACAGAGTGAAAAATAAGTATTCACTATTCAACAATCGGGCACAATTCTTTAATAAGGATATTGTCTTTTTCTGTGATAGGACCATATTGTTGAACTGAGTATTTCACTTAGTACACTTTCTAATGATAAGTACCAGGGTAGGTTTCTTTGGGAAGGGAAGGGAAATATGAAAACTAGAAAAGATATTATTGATTACTGTTTGAAATTAGAAAATACATACGAAGATTATCCGTTTAGAGATAAAAATTCTTCGTTGATACGACAAAAAGGAAACAAGAAAGTTTTTGCATGGATTTTTGAGAAAGATAAACATATTTGGATTAATGTAAAGTGTGAACCTGGTTTACTAGATTTATGACGCCAAATTTATAATTCTGTTGTTCCAGCATATCACCTAAATAAAGACCATTGGAACTCAATAATTCTAGACGGTACCATTTCAGATGAGGATGTTTATAAAATGATTTGTGACAGTTATCATTTAACGAAAGCAAAATAATGAATACTCTAATTCTACAAATCGGGCGCGATTCTTCAATAAGAGAATTGCGTTTTTCAATTATAGGGCCAGAATATTGAATAACAAATGTTTATAGAAGGTTACCAAATTAGAGTAACCTAATCATAAGTAAAGGCGTTTTTTAAGATACTAATTTATGGGTGAAAAAGGTGTACAATCTGCATTTATCGTTCTGAATGGGAACCTATGCTTAGTGATATATGAATTAGAGCCTCTGAATTTTTACTTCTCGTAAAATTCCAGAGGCTTTTAATTTTAGTAGTATAGAGGAAGATTCATGCTAGCTTCCTCTTGCTATATCATATTTAAAGCTTAAACTTCCGAACTTGCGTATTCAACGTTTCAGCTAGCTTCGATAACTCCTCAGAGCTTCTTGCTACTTCCTCCATAGAGCTGCTTGTTTGCTCGGTAGAAGCAGCCGTTTCTTCAACTCCTGCAACGGATTCTTCTGAAACTGCAGCAATTCCTTCTATTACGTCATTCATCTTTCGGCTTTGCACTGTCATACCTGTTAGGTTACTTGTGATCGTTTCAATGTTTTGAGACATTTGTTTAATGGACTGATAAATTACTGTGAATGACTCACCGGTTGTTTGGATTTGATTAGTGCCCTTTTCTACCTCGTGATAACCAATTTGCAAGGATTCGGCAACTGCTGTTGATTCAAGCTGGATATTCGACACAATGTTTGTAATATCTGAGATCGATTCACTTACTTGTTCTGCTAGTTTTCTAACCTCATCAGCAACAACCGCAAATCCTTTTCCATGCTCTCCTGCACGAGCTGCTTCAATGGCTGCATTTAATGCAAGGAGGTTTGTTTGCTCTGCTATCGTATTGATGACGGCAACAAGCTTAGAGATTTCCTGAGTTTGTGTATCTAATCCTTTTACTTTTTGTACAGCATCTTTCACGATTTGATCAATCACGGCCATTTGATGAACGGATTTCTCCATTAATTGACCGCCATTTTTGGTAACATCAAGTACTTCAGTGGATGACTTAGATACGACCACTCCATTTTCATTCGCTTCTTCAATTTTTGTTAAAAAAGATTCCATGGAAGAAGTTAAACTCATGGCACTATTTGCCTGCGATTCTGCGCCTAACGTCAGTTCTTGCATTGTGATTGCCACTTGCTCTGTCCCTTTTTTTACTTCATTTGCTGCTTGTGTTAGTTCTTCACTACGACTGTTCACAGTTTCAGAAACTTCCGCCGTTTGACTAATAATTGCTCGTAAATTGGTCACCATCATATTTGTTGCTTGGGCTAGTTTTCCAACTTCATCGTTACCATCATATTCAATCAAAGATACATCAAGGTTACCATCCGCAACTTGACGACTAATATCTACCACTCTGTTTAAATGGTTAGATACCATCCGGCTTATTAAGAAAACTAGGACTCCCCCAATAATAATTGATAGGCCCATTGCAGTTAATAATATGCCCGATGCCACATCTTTACTCCGCATTGCCTCCTTAATAACATCCGCTTGTTTTTCTTTGATTTGCGGCATTAAAAGCATGACGTGTTCGTTGCTTTGCTCTAATAAACCGTAACCTTCCTTAAAATAGTTCAACGCTGCATTTGAATCATTTAAATTTACAGCTTTTTCAATTTTATAAATTAGATTCGTTATTTCAGCATCCAGTGTTTTTATTTGATCAACCATAGCTATTTCTTCTTCTGTAGCCATTCCTTCCATACTCTCTCTTAACGTGTCAACTAGAGTAATAAAATACCCATTTCTCCCCTCGTACTCCTCGAGGTATTGAGGTTTTCCTTCGTAAGCATAAAGTGCAAATCGAATAAATTTATCTCGTGATAGTGAACCGACTTCCGCGATTTGCTGTACTTTGTCGCCTTCTGCCTCTACTCTTTTAATTTGTTCACCAATGTTTTGAATTTGTGTTGTTACAATGAAGGTTGAAATTCCAAATAATATAAAGGTGCTTATAAATGCAATTCCATACTTCCATCCGACTTTAACATTTCTTAAATTTAACTTTGCCATCTGTAATTCTCCTTTAGATTCTACTTGTTCTAATTCAATAACCGGTTCTTCCTTTAACAGGAGTGAAAAATATTAATAATACAGTATGCGAAATGAGAACTTATTTACAATGTGTTAATTTTATCATAAAATGGCAACGATGAAATGCTTTTTTGGGGAAGGTAGCAAATTTGCCAATCATAAGGTGAATTAATTCCAAAAGGAAACTATGAAATCGCTATTGACTTTTCATCCGGGTATGGCAGCACTCAATTGCCATTTTAGGGACATTTTCTGGAATAACACTTAGCGAAAGGTGGCTGGGTATTTAGTTGAAATTTAAGTGAGTTGTGCATAAATATACTTAACTAATGGGACAGCTTAGCAATAGTTGTAGGGAACTTGGAAATGAGGGGGATTCGATGGGGGATGTTAATTGGTTAAATGGAAGCCATAAAGAGGAGAACCGTATTTTTGATTCGGAGTTTGAAGCCAAAGAATGGGCAGAAGCCTTATATCCAGATTTTGTTGCCTATTTAAGCGATAAAAATAATGTCGGATATGCAACACCCGATGAAAAGGTAATAAAATATTTAACAGCTCTTTTTCCTCAATGGGCTAGTTATATCAATTTGCAAATCGGCGTCTGTACGGGGAAAACCGAAACGAATGATCAAATCATCTATAAAATATGGACAGTGAAATTATAATTTTTTTCATTAATAGGGTCTTTAGTTAAATAACGATCTCAACAATGGGAATTCTTGAAAAGAATTGGGCTTTTTTCAGTAATCGGCCCATTGAATGGAATGAACCTCTACAAGTAAATTGGATATTAATGTTAGAATATAGGGGAGATTAGAAAAAATATACCGGAGTTTTTAACGAGGCGTAGTTATTTGAGACAAAGTATAAGAGTAAATAAAGGAGATAATGATGGATGGAGTTTATAGTAATTGGTATTGTAGCACTTTTAATTGGAATCGTATTAATTCCAATAGGTTACTTTGAATTTAAAGAAGAACTACAGAGTATTAGAGCGCAACCCTTACATAAAAAAATCATCATTTATCCACTTGCATTTTTTAGCTTTATAAATTTTGATAGTATCATAGGGTGGGCCTTTAGTTTAGGAATGTTGTTAGTACTTAGTGGTTCAGCAATTATTTTATTATTAGTGTTTTAAATTGTATTTGTTGTATAAATATTAACCGAAATAACAATAATGGGGCGCAATTCGGTACTGCACCCCAAAAGTTAGAGTAAAAAAACTAA
>NZ_JPVO01000018.1 GCF_000772955.1 Ureibacillus sinduriensis BLB-1 = JCM 15800
TGTACAAAACTTCTGCAATTTTCTGCATTATTTTTTTGCAAAATACAATTTTCATAGATTGTAGGGTATTTATCGACTTATTTTAGGCAAAAACAATCTTTGAGTATTATCTTTATGCCATTTCTGGAGGTTGCCATGTGGATTCTTATTTTAATATTTTTATATAAATAACGGGTTCAAGAGTTGTAAACTAAATTTGGTTCAGTAGCTCTTTTCTTATTAAAGTAAAGAGGCAGGTTAGTGTAACAAGACTTTAAAAAATTGGAACGATTACATATTAATTGGTGAGGAGGATGTTTCCGCAATCGGGCGCGTTTATTTAGGAACGCGTCTTTTTCTTTTAAATGGCCATATTGTTGAATGAGAAATGCTTGAAAAGCAGTAAATCGAAATTCAACAGAGCAATCATTAAAAAACCTGTTAGGATGAAATCCTTAACAGGTTTTTGTTTTTTTCAGTATGATATCGGATTGACAATCATCGGAAAAATTATAAAAAAGCCCAAAACCAAACGTCAACCGAAGAGAAAGTATATGATTTTGGAAAAGGGAGAGAAGTTCGAGCTTCTCTTCCTTATTTTAAAAGTTAAAACAAACTACCACTTGTGATCCAATGAGAAAAAATTTGAAGTGTTTTAGTTAAACTCACATCGGGTTTGTTTTTACTTATTGGCAACTATGACCAATTTACCTGTATCTAGTTCCTTTTCGAATTGAGCAGCTTCCGTTTCACTTAATCCGACAGAAGCTAACTCATTACGGAGTTCATCTCCGCGGGAACTCACCAGGTTTTTCATAGAAGTCAGGAACCCTTGCTCCGCAATACCAGCTTCTTCTGTCCCCAGTGCTTCGTTAATATCATCTTCACGTTCTTCATAGTGCGCAAAGATGTAAATGTTATCTCGAAGATATCCTTGCGCTTCTAAATTCTCCACTTCCTGTTTCGCCTGTACTACGTTTTCTACTGTCAATTTGACTGTCATTATTTATCCCTCCTATAGATGTTTACACTCATTCTATTCCACTAAATTGAATGAATAAAACGTACGGAGGAAGTCATTTTCTATATGTAGTGAAGTTTTATGCTTTTAAAAAACTAAAACTAATCAATAGTTCTTTAAATAAAGGGCATGATTGTTGAGCAAGAATTGCTAAAATAAAGTTAATTTAAGTCAACGGAGGAAGGTGTACAATGCTTGGTATAAAAAATTACAATCCAAAATTCTACACGGATAAGAATGAGTTTATGAAGAAACATAGCGATACGTTAAAGTCACTCATTGATTCAAATTTACGCGAAGTTTGGACAGTACATGAAACGTCTGATGGAGAGTTTTGGGCTGACTGTCCTGTAATTTTAGTAATTGGAGAAAAACAGTTAGAATTTTGTTCATTTAAAGATAATGAAATTGGTGTTACTTGGGGTGAAATTGATTTAAAAGTAAAATTAGATTGGTACGGTAATCAAGAATTGAATTTGGAGTGGCGGAAAAATGCGATAGAAAATATCTCTTCATTTATTGGAAGCCGGATAGAAGAGATTGAAGTTATTGAAATGGCTCAAGAGACATTTGATTCAAAAGATAACCTGCTTCAATCAAACTTGTTGTTAAACGGTTTAGGTTTTTATATGAGGGAGAGTTATTTCTCAATTTTTAACGCCTTGGATGAGACACGATTTTCATTTTTGAGAGAGAATAATCTTATGTACACTAAGGTATAAAATAAATCTTTGCTTATGAAACTGAAACTTTTTTCCACTAACCAGCTAAAAGAAGTCAATTTGTTATTATTCAATATAGGGCGCTTTCCTTGAATAAAGGAAAGGCCACTTTCAGTTATAGGCCCATATTGTTGAATAATGAAATAGAAGAAATACGTATAATTACATAGAATTGAGATATTAGGTAGTATTGGGGGACATACTATTAAAAATATAATTCACTGTCTATGGGCATTATTGTTGTTCGGTTTATGGAATATGTTGTCTCTTAGTAAGGGAACTTCTGGTCAATGCTGGTCGATGTTCAGCATAAATCCAGAAAAAGACCTTTCAATGGCTTTAGAATTTTCTTATCTAAAGATATTTATCTTTGCTGTTTTTTCTCTCATAGTAGCTTATTTTATTAATAATTTTTTATGGGAGAAGAAAAAAAGTAGATTAAATAATAGGGTACTCACTTGAATAACAACCTTCCACAAACTGGCGCGTTTCTTTAATAAGAAATGCGTCTTTATTCATGAAAAAGGCAATTTAATGGAGGAAGAACCTTAATTAAAATTGAATAATGTTAGAATCGATGTTTGTGAAAGAAACAGAATTTAATTGGAGATGAAATAATGGAGAAAGAAATGACTAAAGCAATTGAGTTAAGGAAAAACGGTAATCTAAAACAATCTAATGAGTTACTTCTAAGCTTGGTTAAAGAGTATCCTAATGATGGCTACATTAACTATCAATGTGCTTGGAGTTTTGATGTATTAGGTGAAGAAATTAAAGCAGTTCCCTTTTATGAAAATGCAATCAATTTAGGATTGGATGGAAAAGATTTAGAAGGCGCCTTATTGGGGCTAGGCAGTACATATAGAACACTAGGTGAGTATGAAAAGTCAAAGAGTACATTCAATAAGGGAATGGACCTGTTTCCAGACAATAAGGCAATTCAAGTGTTCTACTCGATGACTTTGTATAATTTAAATGAGCATAACAGCGCTATGAAGTTATTGCTAAAATGCTTAATAGATACAACTACAGATAAGGAAATTTTAAGTTACAAGAAAGCGATCAGTTTCTATTCTGATAAATTAGATGACATTTGGAGTTAATTGTATTTATTTCACAATCGGGCGCAATTCGGTAGTGACCCCTTAAAGTTAGAGTTATTATTATGCAGCTAAT
>NZ_JPVO01000017.1 GCF_000772955.1 Ureibacillus sinduriensis BLB-1 = JCM 15800
GAAGAAACGATATCATTAACGTTTTGTTGTTCAGTTTTCAAGGTTCAATGTCACTATTTGGTGACAGGAATTAAATTATATCAGAATATCGTTTTGTTGTAAATAGATTTTAAAATCTATTTTCAACCTAGCAAATGTCTATCAATCGACAAGAATTATATTATATCAGTGATTAAGAAAAAGTCAAGTGATGTTTAAATAATTAAGTCTTTTGCGACAGCTAAATAATAATACCAACAAACAAATAAAAGGTCAATACTATTTTAATAAAAATATCAATTATTCATTCAAAGGAATTATATAGATATAACTTTTAGCTGTCGTATGCTTACTGTTTAGTTTATTTACTGCCGAATAATCGAGCCCAAAATGATCTGGATTTTTCTATCTGTTTTTTTCTAAGTGTTTCTAATTCCATATTTATTGCCTCGATTTTCGCTGCCTGTTCCTTCATTGTTTCTGCTTGTTGCGCTAGTTTATTATCGATTGTGCTCATAAATTCAATTTGTAATTTATCTCGAACAAGCAATTCTTCACGAATTGCTTTTTGCTCTGTTAATATCGTAGATAATTCCGCTAATATACGTAAGGTATTGTCATTTTCTTGCTTCACTATGCTTATATTCGCGTCATTTTGAGCGACTACTCGCGGTAATTGTTGCGATAATAAAGCATCAGGATCAAAATCAGACGATGTCACCTTAATTGCTGCATCATCTAAGGATATTGATTTTTCACGATTTAGGTATTGCATAGCCTTTAAGATCTTCACGTCATTTTGCGTATATTCGCGATGATTACGTGAATTTCGGTAGATTTCTAACCCATTCTGTTCCAATAATGCAGCGTAATGTTTTAAATTGGTCGTTGTAAAACCGAGCATTTCTGACGCTAACTTCGCACTAACCCGCTCCATTCGTTCACCTCCGTATTTATTCGCGTTCGGTAAGCCAATTATAAAATGATACAGACCGTTTTGAATACGTTGGTTTTGCTTTTATCGGTGGTACTTCATATGTTTCAGACTTTGTAAGAGCTGCAGTAAACGCAGCAGGGATATTTTCGAATTCGTAGCCATCTAAAATTCGCATAGAGATAGAATGAACAATATTTTTCGCTTTAATAAAGCGTTTAATATCGCAATCTGAACCTATACGAAGCGCTAGAACGTGTTTTACAGCATCAATAGGTTTTGGGTAAGCCAATCCATTTAAGAGCTCATAGAACTGAATTTGAAGCGGATTTGAAGCATATTCTTCGACATATTCTCGACTTGGTGTTGAGTCTTTTTCAATAGAGGTTTTAATAGCGTGAGCTATATCACTTATATACTTAGTTTTTTCTTGTTTTATAGAATAGATATTAATGTTAGGACTCTTATTTTCTGCATTCGGACTTACAGCCTCAATGGATTTAGTAATTTCCTGTTCGGCAATTTGTTCCGCAGTTAGTTGTGCAAATTTGTAATCAGAAAACGAGAATACCTCGCGCATAATTTCCCGGAAGTTTGGATGCTTTTTATCGACGAAAATGTATTTACCAACTCCGCCTTTCGTTTTAATTAATCGGCCAACTATAAACTCGCCCGTTTCTTTTAACGCTCTTACAGCGCTAGTAACGGTTCTTTTCGATACTTCACATTTCTCCGCTAACTTCTCGGCACCAACTTTTGCTATTCCTGCACCACTCGTTAAATAAATAATGCGATCTACGACCGCTAATTGTTTATGTGTAAACATTTCGTCGAGCATGATATTTCGTTCTTCTAGTGTAGTTTTTAGAACTTCTAATCGCTTACGTGTAGCAGGTGTAGACGGTTTCTCCGTAGTATAATTCAAATAAAATTGTACGCGTTGATTTGATGCAGTTAAAATTTTCATAGTCGTTTTCCTCCAGTATTTTCGGAAAAGAAAAAGCGCCTGCAATCGTGTTTTTCAAGACGATGCAAGCGCATATTAGCGACTATTAGCGATGATTGATTTATACTTTACTATTGAAATAACATTCTCTATCATATAGAATAACGATAGACATTACGTCATATAACTTAGTATAAATCAACTCTGCAAACTTGCACCGTGGTCTCGACACGGTTGTGAGGGAAGGTAAAAGGTCGGCAAACCAATTACTTTCCGCAGGGTTGTTTTTTTATTTTCCGTTCAATTAATTCAATATTTATAACATATACTAAACCTGGTCAATCTGCAATGGTAACTAAATAATTAAATATTAAAAAGTCCATATGTTTCCCTTATAGAATATTTTTGATTCTTCATTCTTTTACTTAAAATGCTTTTGAAAACACAGATGATCTGATTTATTAATTCTAAATTAATTATTGAGCTTGTTATAACGAAAAATCCTCCATCGTTTTATCGATTTCATCGTCAGTAATTCCAATATACTTAAGTGTAATAGACGGCGCTGAGTGATTAAATATATGTTGTAGCGTCGCTACATCCTTATTACGCTTGTAGTGGTGATAGCCGAATGTCTTTCGCATTGTATGAGTTCCGATATCATCGCGTCCTAGTGCATCTGCAGCCTTCTGTAGCATTCTATATGCTTGCGTAGTTGATATGTGACTATCACCCTTACGACTTGCAAATAAGTAATCCTCACTATCCATACCACGCGTATAATCTGCGATTGCCTCACGCGTTGACTTCGGCAACAGAAAACGTTTATGCTTGCCAGTCTTTTTTTCCAGGATAATAACATGCTGCTTTCCTTGT
>NZ_JPVO01000012.1 GCF_000772955.1 Ureibacillus sinduriensis BLB-1 = JCM 15800
CATTTCATCCATTGCGGATTTCGGTGAACGTGACCGAGCGTTTCGCTAATACGTGACCGGTGCTTCCACCCCGGTTGCGCGGGTTCTGGATTGTAATCGCATCGGTCACGATGCGGCTTGTTCCTCGGCTTTTTTTCGGCGCAGCGACTCGCCTTTCATCGTCAGTCGGTAGGCGTTGTGCACCAGGCGGTCGAGGATGGCATCGGCCAGGGTCGGGTCGTTGATCCAGCCGTGCCAGTGCTCGATGGGCAGTTGGCTCGTCAGGATGGTGGAGCGGCTGCCAGCGCGGTCGTCGATCACCTCCAGCAGGTCATGCCGGGCTCCTTCCTCCAGCGGGGCTAGCGCCCAGTCGTCCAGCACCAGGACGTCGACCTTTGCCAGCTGTTGCAGGGTACGGCCGAAGCTGCCGTCGCCATGAGCGATGCGCAGTTGTTCCAGCAGGCGCGGGGTGCGCAGGTACAGGGTGCTATAGCCCTGGCGGCAGGCCTGGTTGCCCAGGGCGCAGGCCAGCCAGGTTTTGCCGGCACCGGTCGGGCCGGTCAGCAGCAGGTTGTGCTGCTGGCGGATCCAGTCGCCACTGGCCAGGGTGGCGATCAGACGCTCGTCCAGGGCGCGTCCGGAGCGGCGGTCGAGATCTTCCAGGCAGGCGTTGGCGTACTTGAGCTTGGCCTTCTTGCGCAGCCGTACCAGGCGCTGGTTGTCACGCCAGGCCAGTTCGCGGTCGAGCAGTAGGCCGAGGCGTTCATCGAAGCTCAGGCTGTGGCTGGCCGGCAGCGTCCATTGCTCTTCCAGGGCGCGGGCCATGCCGTCCAGGCGTAGCTGGTGCAGTTGATTCAGGGTGTGTTGCGGCATCATCGAACAGCTCCTGTTGCGGGGGTTGGTAGTAGTCGGCGCCACGGACGTTCTCGTGGTCGCCGGGTAAGGTCGTTTCGGCGGCACGCTGGGGCAGCGGCTGTTGATCCAGGCCTTGCTGGAGCAGGTTGCGCACGCTGCGCCCGGTGAAGGCGCGCAGGTGTACGGCACGTTCGGCAGCGGCTTCCAGGCGTGCATTGCCATAGCGCCGGGCCAGCGAGAGCAGGCCGAGGCAGGCGCGGTAGCCCATCTCCGGGTGCGGCTTGTGGGTCAGTTGGTGATCGATCAGTT
>NZ_JPVO01000015.1 GCF_000772955.1 Ureibacillus sinduriensis BLB-1 = JCM 15800
CGCGTGTAGGGGCCGATCCGCTCGCCCCAGTCGAGCAGGCGTTGCGGCGTCCACTCACGATGCGCCTGGTGCGCTGCGGGCATGTGTTCGCGCTGGGTACTGTAAGCGCCGCGTCGCCCCAGCAGCAGGTGGCTGGCCACCCGCCGGTTGCCATGCAGCACTTCCAGGGTGTGTGCCGTCAGTCGCACGTCCACGTTCTGCCGGGCCAGGGCGGAGGGCACGCTGTAGAAGCTGCCATTGACCTCGATGTGGTAGTCGATGCTGACCTTGCAGCGCTTGAAGGTGGCGACCTCGTAGGGATGCACCGGCAGCGCTCGCAAGGCCGGGCGATCCAGACGCTCGAACCAGTCGCGCCGGCAGCCATCGAGCCGCTTGAACGGGCGCCGATTCAGATCCTCCAGCAGCTCGGCGATGGCCTGGTTAAGCGCATGCAGGCTGAAGAACTGCCGATGGCGCAGCCGCGCCATGATCCAGCGCTCGACCACCTGCACCGCCACCTCGGCCTTGGCCTTGTCCTGAGGCTTGCGTGGCCGTGCCGGCAGGATCACCGTCTGGTAATGACGCGCGCACTCCAGCGTGGCCCGGTTCAGGCCCGGCTCGTAGCGATCCGGCTGGGCGACCAGGGCGCGCGGATTGTCCGGCACAACCATTTCCGGCACGCCGCCAAAGTAGGTCAGAGCCTGGCCCAGCGAGGTCAGCCAGTCCACCTGGGTTTCGCCTGGCGTCGCGCAGGCATAGGTGTAATTCGAGGCGCCCAGGGCGGCGACGAAGATGTGCGCCCGGCGCACTTCGCCGGTGGCCGGGTCGACCACCGGCAGCGTCGGCCCGGCATAGTCGATGAATAGCTTCTCGCCCGCACGGTGCAGCTGACGCATCGAACGTTTGAGCGTCTGGGCGTAGCGCCGGTAGTGCTCGACGAACTGGGTGTAGCGGTAGGTCGGCTGGCCCGCATGCGCGGCGAGATATTCCTCCCACAGCAGCTGCAAGGTCACGCCCTTGCGTCGCAACTCGCGGTGGATGCTCAGCACATCGGGCAGCACTCGCTCACCGCGCGGCTTGTTCGTCGACGTCGGTGCAAACAAGGCGGCCGCCAGCGCGGCCTCGTCCATGGCCACCAGCGCCGGCCAGTCCAGCCCGGCCACCCGCGCCGCCGCGATGTACTTGCTAACCACGCCCTTGGACAGCTGCAAGGCACGGGCAATCTTCTCGTGGGACAAGCCGGCCTCAAACTTGAGGCGCAGACATTCTTTGATGTTTCGCATGGCTACTCGCGGCGCCGCCATCTTCCTCTCCCGAAATCGGTCGAGGATGGCGGCGCATCAGGTCATGCGCAACGAAGGGGAAGGCTTTCGCTAAGTCGTGACCGGCGATTTCGGTAAGCCGTGACCACCTGTTTCGGAACAGGCGGAGAATCGGTCACGTTGCTACCGAAATGAGCGGTCACGCGTTAGCGAAATGAGCGGTCACGATCAACCGAAACGGCCGGTCACGGTGCTCCGAAATCCGCAGCGTGGGCGCCG
>NZ_JPVO01000016.1 GCF_000772955.1 Ureibacillus sinduriensis BLB-1 = JCM 15800
ACAATGTACTTTGAATATGAGCATGGGCTTGACTTAAGTTGAAACGGGCAACGCGCTTCGCAGAATAGTAGGAGAATAAAATATATTAGGATTGAAAAACAAAAGGGCCTTTATTCTCTCCTTTCTCTAACTAAATTCACTTCATCCCAACGGGAGATATTAGTTTCAATGATTGCTATCTCTTAAATCTTTTAGATCATTTGGTTTGGTTCGATGTTCTCCTATAATGGTAACCATCATCTACATCGCAATCTACTAGTATATCCATATTTATAGGAGAGTGATGTGAGCTGTCTCTAACCTGCTCTAACAATTATAACCCTCTCATTTAAGCGGAAATTACAGGAAGATTTCTTACTAACATAATAATTATAGTGAGTAAATAACGACGCAATAGTGTGACGCATACAATCATTGTATTTGCATTTGCCCAGATAACATAAAGAAGCTTCTAAATAATGATGTGATATGACGGCAGTCACCGAGAAATGTGATTCTTCCATAAATCAATTTATTGAAAGAAGAAATAAGAATAAATTTAGTGATGTAAATTTGTGTTATTTATGTAATAATTACTTTTGGAAAAGTAATATGCAGTTCATTCGTAGTGGAAGAGGGGATCATTATGGCAACGGGCACACATACAGTAGAAATTCCAACAGATGTACAAGCAGTTTGGGATTATGTCAGTGATCTAGAAAAATGGGCTACAACAGTACCAGCCTATAAAGAACATGAAATCATAAACGAAAAACAATCTATTTGGACATTTGAAGGCAACGTAAAAGGTATTAAAAAAACAATAAAAGCACAAGTAGATATTACCGAATGGAATGAACCTTCAAACATTAAGTTTGAACTTAAAGGTTTATCTGATAATTTTACAGGGAGCGGTCACTTTACTGCAGAGGATATAAGTGGGAAAACAAAAATGACTTGTACCGTGGAAGTCCATGCTGGTGGATTGTCAGGTGCGGTATTAACTCCAGTTATTAAATGGGCTGTTCCAAAGGTTGCATCTCGTTTAACAGAATCAATTGCACGTAAAATCGCAGTATTCTCATAAACATAAAGATTGAAGAGGCCGCCAACAAAGTGGATGGCCTTCTTTTTATATTTGTTAATTGATTTATAGTACTATCAGCAATCATAAAGTACGATAATTTTGTTGTCTGAGGCTATCTGGTTGCTGTTATTTACTGACCTTTGTTGAATTTGTATTAAGGTATTTAAAAAAAGGTTTGGCAAACACCCATTAATAATTAAAGTTGCATTATTATTAAAGATTTTATTGACTTTGAAATATAGTATTGATATAATAATAAAGTTATTGATTTTTGTTATTGGGAAAAATGAGTAACTAATTGACATAATGAAAAATTGGATGTCACTTTAATAAAGTTGCTTTTTAAAGAGATAATTATTGTTGACATAATAAGTAACTATTGTTATAATATAAAAGTTGCCGTTAAAGCGACTTTAAATGAACCTTGAAAACTGAACAACAAAACGTTAATGAAATCGTTTC
>NZ_JPVO01000014.1 GCF_000772955.1 Ureibacillus sinduriensis BLB-1 = JCM 15800
ATAAAAAATAGTCAATCAGATTTCTCTGACTGACCTTATAATACGAATAGGGCCATATTGTGTAGGAAAGAAAACAACTTTATATTATGTACTCGAGTCTGAGAAGGTTTACAAACGGAGTTAAAGAAGGAAATAGTTGCATCTACATAGAAAAATAATGTAATAAGCTAAATTGGAGTGTTTACAATGATTAAATTCTTTGAATATAACTGGCAGGTTAGAGATGAGTGGTTTGACTGGTGTAATCAACTGACTATTAAAGAGTTGTTAAAAGACCAGAAGGGTGGAGTAGGAAATATATTATACACACTTTTTCACATAATTGATGTGGAATATAGTTGGATTCGTGGTATTCAAGGCAAAGAAGATGTAGTATTTCAGTTTGATGAACATAATACTTTGAAAAAGGTTAAAACTCTTTCAGATAAAACACGAAATGAGATAGCTGAATTTCTTAAATCAAATTTGGGAGGTTTAAAAGAAAAACTAGTTAGTGTTTCTTGGGATGAAGATAAATACACTATTGATGAAATATTACATCATATAATTACTCACGAGATTCACCATATTGGTCAACTTTCTGTTTGGGCAAGAGAATTAGAACTAAGTCCTGTACCTGCTAATTTTATTGGAAGAGAGAGAAAACCATTACATTGTTATTAAATTAATGGTGCTCTAGTTTAAATAATCTCTTCAACAATCGGACGCATTTCTTGAATATAATCGTTTCCTTTGTTATTGAAGGAGAATAGTTGAACAAGAATACGGTTAAATTACTTAATAATAGAAATATTATTAAGGAGATTTAGATATGAAGGAAAAACAATCAGAACTCTTAAATCAAATAAGGTCAATGTTAGGAGAGTTAAACCAACTTCAATTAGAATATTGGAAATCATTTTCCGACTTTGATACATGGCAATTCTGGTTAGTAGTTATAGCGTTAATTGTACCAATTATAATATTATTCTTTTTAATAGATAAAAGGGTAACGTTACTTTTAGGTTTTTTTGGACTTAATTATCATGTTTGGTTCTCATATGTAAATAAAACCGGTATAAATATGGGTCTATGGGAATATCCCTATCAACTCGTTCACTTTTTACCAAGTTTTGCTCTAGACGCTTCCTTAGTTCCGGTAAGTTTTATGTTGTTATATCAATGGACATTGAACAGCAAAAAGAACATATACCTATATTCAACTTTATTATCAGCATTTTTTGCTTTTGTATTAAAACCAATTATGGTGAATTTTCACTTTTTCGATATGTTTAAGGGAGTAAATTATATTCATTTGTTCTTGTACTATATAGCGTTATTCATTGTATCTAAACTGATTACAAACTTTTTTTTATTTTTACGAAAACAAGAAAATCATTAAATTGTTCTTCAACAATCGGGCGCTTTCCGGTACTGCACCCCAAAAGTTAGAGTAAAAAAACTAACTTTT
>NZ_JPVO01000013.1 GCF_000772955.1 Ureibacillus sinduriensis BLB-1 = JCM 15800
CAACACGTGGTTTTTTCAACCAATCTTTTAAGATTTCCTTCCATGGAATAAAACGACGTTTTCTCATATATGGGCGGGCATCAGATAATAAAATTTCTCCGTCATTTGTGATGACTTTATACGAATCCCAGTAGGTCACACAAGAAAGCTGGACGTAGTTCCTTGCTCTTGGCACATGAATCAAATGCCCATCAAGTTTGAATTCATTATATTTATTAAACTTGATTAAAAACTGCTTAAATACCGGATACGGTTTTTCTGGTAATTTGATTAATTGCTTTTGCTCGCGCTGCCACAGCTCATCAATCATAACTTCTTTTTTATAATGAATTCGTTGACGATCCTTGATTAATTGTTGTTCTAATTGATTCGTTAAATCTTCAA
Source organism: Ureibacillus sinduriensis BLB-1 = JCM 15800 (assembly GCF_000772955.1). Classification (GTDB taxonomy): domain Bacteria; phylum Bacillota; class Bacilli; order Bacillales_A; family Planococcaceae; genus Ureibacillus; species Ureibacillus sinduriensis. Next base: position 385 of record NZ_JPVO01000013.1, read on the forward strand.
GATCCTTTATGACCGGAGGTAGGCTAAAGAAGTTATAACGAACATAACCTACTTTACCTTCCACATGACCTTTTTCATTTCCTTTTCGTGGGTTACATACTTGCACTTTAAACCCGTAATATTGTTGGAAATGTCGAAAGGTTTCTGTTAGTTGTGCCTCTATATCGCCTTTCCTTACTTTTTTCACCGCAGGTGTTAAGTTATCAATTCGAATGCTCAAGGGAACACCACCAGCCTGTTTAAATAACACTTGAAGTCCGCCTAAAAAGCATTCTAAATTTTCACCCGGCATCGGTATCGCAAATGCTGTATTACTTGCTGGAAATGACATGACCAATGCATGAACATCAAGTATTTCGCCATCTTGAACAGCTTCCATAATCCCGAAATCTACTTGAGCTTCTCCTTCTGGATGTTCTAAACGTTCATGACCTTTGTCTATTTCGTCTTCTTGTGCTGCTTTCCATTCTTGAATGAAATTACAAAGTGTTCTATAGGAACCTTTGAAGCCCTTCTTTACTAAATCTTCAAGCATTTTCTTATTTGTACGGCGTAACTTTTTCTTGAGTTTTAAATCCTCTTCTAACCAATCAATTACGATTTCTCCCCATTCTTCGTCGTACATCATGCCCGTTTTCAAATGAGTTTTCTCTTGTGGCAATTGATCTCCATCGCCATATTTTTTGGCAGTACGCCAATTCACTTGCATTGTATTCGCAATTTCAGTAATAGATAGTCCTTTTTCATTTCGTAATGTTTTGATACAATTAACTTCAGACATTGC
>NZ_JPVO01000011.1 GCF_000772955.1 Ureibacillus sinduriensis BLB-1 = JCM 15800
CAATAAATTTATCGAAAAAACAGCTAGTAAAAATATTTACTGTTATTGAACGATCGGGCGCGATTCCTTCTTGTATAAGGAATAGTGTATTTTTAGTTATCATCTCCAAAAGTGATATTGTTTACTTGAACCCATCAGTGCAAAAAATAAAAGCACCTTTCAGCAACTTAGGAGTATAAAATCCTTCATTTATATTTAGTAAGCCAGTTAATTAATTGGTCATAGTTACTTGAGAACATTACATTGTCTTTGGTATTAGACTGTTCCAGGTGTATTAGAATATCCCCGTCTTCTAATAAAAAAGCGACTGCAATGGTGTTCTCTAATATATTATTAGTGAAAAAATTGTCTTTCCACAATTTTTGTACAGAAAAATGTTCTGGAGTATAACCTTTACGATTAACTAATAATTTATACTTTTTTCCTTGTTTAATAAATGAATAGCATGTTCTCTCAAATGAAATAAACCAGGTGTTTACATCAGCAAGGGTTATGAAACCTGTCAAATTAGTAATAATAATATCTTCAAAAATGGATGTACTTATATCTTTAACATTCAATTAAACAACAACTCCTTAATATCATTATAAACCAAATAATGGAATATGGCATAAATTTTAATGTTACACGGTTCTAAGTATTTGTGCTGTGTATTCAACAATCGGGCGCAATTTGGTGCAGCACCTTCTGTAATAAGATTCAGCGCTCGTTTTCCATTAAAGGGCGAAATCGTTGAACAAAGGAGGAATTTCAAAAGTAGATTAAAACAGTTTTAATACTTTTATTAGAATTACGATTCATACATTGCTATTACATCATATATCTGTTATGATAGTGAAGAGTTATTTTTGTTCTTTCTCAGATTGAGAATAGGATTTTGTTTTTCGTCTAAGGTATTTGAGCAGGGATAGTAACACAATG
>NZ_JPVO01000052.1 GCF_000772955.1 Ureibacillus sinduriensis BLB-1 = JCM 15800
AGAAGAAACGATATCATTAACGTTTTGTTGTTCAGTTTTCAAGGTTCGGCTTTCGTTGTTTTACAGCAACTTTTATAAGTTAACATACACATTAAGGTATGTCAACGATTTCAATTGACCTTCAACAGCGACTTTTATATTATAACTTATCCTCAACTTACAGTCAATCACTATTTCAAAATACTTTTTAAGATAGTTAGTGTCGTTAAGGACAAGTAATAATATACTATAATTACTTTTTAGAATCAAGTATTTTTCTAAAAAACTTTTTAATTATTTTTATATCAATAACAAAAAGCAATATACCAATTATTACAATAAGACCGCCTGTAATTTGGCTTATCATTAATCTCTCGGCAAAAATAAAATATGCAAGCGCCGCCGCTCCGATCGGCTCAAATAAAACTGCAATCGAAATCACATTCGTACTAACCCATTTCACAGCCCAATTAAATAAGGTATGGCCCAATAAATTCGGAATAATCGCGAGTAGTAAAAACCATATCCATGTCATCGGCGGGTACGGTCCGAATGATTCCCCTTTTACTAATACATACAAGAATAAACAAATTGTACTTATGGAATAAACAACCATCGTATAAGTTACTAAGGAAATACGCTTTCGCACATCTTGACCAAAAAGTAAGTACCCTGTAATTAAACCACAAGCAATCAAAGCAAGCAGATCACCATAGAGGGCACTGCCACTAACTTTGAAGTCTCCCCAGCTTATTAAAAAACTCCCCATTATCGCAATGATTCCGGAAAGAATCGTCTTGACCGACAACTTTTCTTTAAAGAAAAAATAAGTTCCGATGAATGCAAAGAGCGGTTGTAGGGTAACAAGAACAGTGGAACTTGCAACCGATGTGTAATTTAAGGACTCGAACCACAATATAAAGTGGAAGGCTAAGAAAATTCCTGCTATTGACGAAAAGACCCAATCCCTTTTCGTTAATTCCTTTAGTTCATGGGAGTACTTATAAAAAAATAATGGACTCATGATTAATACTGAAAATAACAATCGATAAAATGCTATAACCCCTGATTCCGCCTCAGCCAGCTTCACAAAGATAGCTGACAGTGAAATCGAAATCACACCTATTAGAATAGGAATGTATGGATGTATTTTTGGTTTTTCCATTACCATCAAACCTCTAATCATTATTTTTACTATTGCTATATTAATAAAATAGGAGACTACAACATATTGTTTCATTTATAACCAATAATATCAACATGAAAAGGGGAGAATTAATGGATATTATCATTTTAAACGAAACTCTTTCTTACGAAATAATCATTAAACTAATTATTGCAGCGACATTAAGTTTAATTATAGGCATAGAGAGGGAATTAAAGAAGAAACCCGTTGGATTGAAAACAAGTTTAGTTATAGCCACCTTCAGTTGCTTATTGACTATTATTTCAATTGAAACTGCGTATAGTACGCCTTCCCGTGAGGATATTAATATTACGATGGATCCTCTTCGACTAGCTGCACAAATCGTCAGCGGCATCGGCTTCCTAGGTGCCGGTGTCATATTGAGAAAAGGGAATGACAGTATAACGGGGCTAACTACTGCAGCGATGATCTGGGGGGCGGCCGGGATTGGGATAGCTGTTGGGGCCGGGTTTTATATAGAGGCTTTTGTAACGGTTGTTATTGTGGTGGTTGGGATTGAGTTGATTGCACCATTCTTGCTGAAAATCGGTCCTAAAAGGCTTCGGATGAAAGAGCTTGTAGTAAAAGCAGTTATAAAAGACGAGGAGAACATACAAAATCTTCTCTCCTTTATGGAACAAAGTGGTATGGAGATTGATAATATCCGCGTCAGGGATGCACATATTGCAACGGACCATTCTTTATTTGAAGTGGACATAAGATTTTCAGCATTATTTACTTCAGATACTATATCAATTTATAGCACTTTGCACACACTATCTTATGTACAGAAAATCGAGCTTGAAAGCTTGGGCTAATGGAGGAAAGTAATGGGTGAATTTTTCAAATTATTAAAAGGTGGGAATAAACCATCTCTAATAGCAGCATTAGTAAATTTATTTCTAGGTATTATAAAAGGAGTAGCTTATTTTTTCACAGGAAATGTTGCCATGTTTGCCGAAATGATGCACTCGCTTGGTGATGCGGCGAACCAATTTTTCGTGTTTATCGGTTCAGCACTTTCAAAAAAGGCACCCACAAAAAGATTTCCAAACGGATTCGGCCGGGTTGTCAACTTGGTTTGTTTGGGAGCCGTATTGATTGTTGCTATCCTCTCGTACGAAACGGTTAAAGAGGGCTGGCATCATTTTAGACATCCTGCCGGGGAGTCCGAGGGGATACTAATTGCACTAGGAGTATTACTAATCGGCTTTATTCTCGAAGCATTTGTATTGCATAAAGCGGCAAAAGAAGTTCTGCACGAGGCAGGAGAAGAAAAAGCTGGAATTATGTCGATTCCAAGATCCATCGCCTTTCTGAACCGCGCCAAACCGGCAACCAAACTGGTCTGGATGGAGGATTTAGTGGCAACAAGCGGTAATCTTCTTGCATTCCTGGCTATTGTCATTGCCTATTTTACAGGGTTTCATGCACTGGAAGGTTTAGTATCAATGATTATCGGTATTATGATGTTTTATGTTGTGGGTAAAGTCTTCCTTGATAACGCCCGTGGAGCAATCGGAGAAACAGATGAAGAAATGCACATTCATATCGGCAACCTTGTTATGGAAGATCCTCATGTAACAGATATTAGAAGTTTGGAAGTAGTAAAGGAAGGCGAATTTTTGCACGTTGAGCTCGTTGCGGAAACTGATCCAAATCAGTCTCTTGCCTATTTGGATGATGTCCGCGATCATTTAATTCAACTTATCATGAGTCAAAAAAATGTAACGAAAGTCACGTTATCGTTTGATGAAGAAGATGGCAAGACGGAGTGGAAACACCACTTGAAAGGTACTAAAATTCTCGACGACGAAGTCAATAAACCATAATTAAAAACCCTTGTGCTTTTGGCACAAGGGTTTCTTCCTTCTATTATAAAGACATTTCCAAAATAGTTCGGACATCTTCGGCTTGCAGAGTTTTAAATCTGCCGAACGATCCATTTACCATTGATTTTTCTACAAGAACATCTAGTTGGGAGTCATCGATGTCATAATCAGCCAATCGACTTGGAGCTCCAATCGAATTCCAGAATTCTCTTAACCGTTCGATGCCTTCTGTTGCAACTTCTTCCACCGTTTTACCTTCTGGGTCAACATTAAACACGCGTGTTGCTAAGCCAGCAAATCTTTCAGGGTTCACTGTTAAACTGTGTTTCATCCAATTCGGGAAAATGATAGCCAAACCACCGCCATGCGGAATATCATAGACAGCCGACACAGAGTGCTCAATATTATGCGTTGCCCAATCGCCACGAGAACCTATGGATAGGAAACCATTCAACCCAATTGTACCAGCTAATAAAATTGTCTCGCGCAGGTCGTAATTTTCCAGATCATTCATTAATTTTGGAGCGGTATTGATGACTGTCCGCAATACCCCTTCGCACATTTCATCTGTAATTGGAGTATTTTCAGCATCATGGAAGTATTGTTCGAATACGTGCGACATAATGTCAACCATTCCATATACAGTATGGTTTTTAGGAACAGTAACTGTATACGTCGGATCAAGTATAGAGAATTTAGGGAAAACGAGAGGATGACCCCAGCCATACTTTTCCTGTGTCTCCTCATTTGAAATTACTGAACCTGAATTCATTTCTGAGCCAGTTGCCGCTAGTGTCAGGATTGTTCCCAAAGGAAGCGCATCCACTACATTTGTCTTCTTAGTGACAATATTCCAGGCATCTTCGTCCACTTTTGCACCGGCTACAATCAATTTGGAACAGTCTATTACAGAACCGCCTCCAATGGCCAACACAAAATCAATTGATTCTTTCTTGCAAATTTCTATTCCTTTTCGAGCAGTTTCCACTCGAGGGTTTGGCTCAACGCCACTTATTTCAAACACATTCATATTTAATTCTTCCAGAATGGACATTGCCTCATTATAGAGACCATTTTGCTTAATGCTGCCTCCGCCGTAAACAACTAAAATATTTCGGCCATATTGAGGTAGCTCCTGCTTTAATTTTTCAATTTCACCTTTTCCAAAGTGCAGACGTACTGGGTTGTAAAACGTAAATTTATTCAAATGATGACTCCCCTTTTTAAGTAATGAAAAAAGCTATGTAAAGAATAGTCTTTACATAGCCCATTTTATCAGATACAAACGCAATATACCTTTTATCTGCACTGCTTATTGATCATTATACCCAGCCACGGAAGCGGGATGCTTCTGCAGTGCGTCTTACACCAACCATGTATGCTGCTAGGCGCATATTGATGTTTCTAGTAGTTGCAGTAGTATAAACATTTTCAAATGCATCTACCATTTTTCTATATAATTTCTCACGCACTTCTTCTGCCGTCCAATAATAGCCTTGGTTGTTTTGTACCCATTCGAAGTAAGATACCGTAACTCCACCAGCAGATGCCAAGACGTCAGGCACTAGTAAGATACCGCGATCTGTTAATATTTTAGTTGCTTCTGCAGTTGTCGGTCCATTTGCAGCTTCTACGACGATGCTTGCTTTAATATCGTATGCATTTTCCGCTGTAATTTGGTTTTCTATCGCCGCGGGAACTAGAATATCACAATCAAGTTCTAGTAATTCTTGGTTTGTAATCGTATTTTCAAAAAGAGTTGTGACTGTACCGAAGCTATCTCGACGATCAAGTAGATAATCAATATCCAAACCGTTTGGATCAGTTAACGCACCGTATGCATCGGAAATGCCAATAACCTTTGCTCCTAAATCGCTCATGAATTTCGCCAAGAAGCTGCCTGCATTTCCGAACCCTTGAATGACAACGCGGGCGCCTTTAATATCGATATTACGTTTTTTTGCGGCTTCTTGAATAACAATTGTAACCCCTTCCGCCGTTGCACGATCTCGGCCTTGGGAACCACCAAGAACGATTGGTTTGCCTGTGATGAAGCCTGGTGAATTAAATTCATCCATTCGACTATACTCATCCATCATCCATGCCATAATTTGGGCATTTGTAAATACATCAGGAGCAGGGATATCCTTTGTCGGCCCAACGATTTGCGAAATGGCACGAACATATCCTCGACTTAAACGTTCAAGTTCCCCCATTGACATTTGGCGCGGGTCGCAAATAATGCCACCCTTACCTCCGCCATAAGGCAGATCGACGATTCCACATTTTAACGTCATCCACATTGAAAGCGCTTTAACTTCATCTTCGCTTACCATCGGATGGAAACGGACCCCACCTTTTGTCGGTCCAACTGCATCATTGTGCTGCGCGCGGTATGCAGTAAATACTTTAGTTGTACCATCATCCATTTTAACCGGGATGCGCACATGTAACATACGAAGTGGTTCTTTTAACAAATCATACATCGCTTCATCGTAACCGAGTTTATTCAACGCGTCTTTTATTACATCTTGAGTTGATGTAAAAAGATTTAAATTTTCAGCCATCATTTTCGCCTCTTTAGAAATAGTAATTATTATTAATATCGCAAACATTGTAACATACTTTAAAACTTAATTGGCTAATAAAATCGCCTCATTTAAGAATGAACCTTTTTAATCAGATAAATCAAAAAATATTATTAATTTATTATCATTTTCTATAAAAATATGCTCAATAACATTTAACAAATGGGCTTTGTGAAAAAAGCAGGCGCCAAAAACGCCTGCTTTTGTTTTTACTGAATTATAAAGCTTCGGATACGGATTTCGCTTGCATGTGAAGTGTTAAATAATCTGGACCACCTGCTTTTGAATCCGTACCTGACATGTTGAATCCACCGAATGGCTGGTATCCAACAGTGGCAGCAGTACATCCGCGGTTAAAGTATAGATTTCCTACATGGAATTCTTCGCGAGCTTTCTCCAAATGGAAACGATTAGTTGATAATACAGCACCAGTTAAGCCATAAACAGTATTGTTCGCAATGTCAATTGCCTCATCGAAATCGTTTGCTTTTGCGAACGCAAGAACAGGTCCGAAAATTTCCTCTTGCATGATGCGTGCATTCGGATCGACATCCGCAAAGATTGTAGGGCTGATAAAGTAACCTTTCGAATCATCAGCAGTACCGCCTGCAACCAGGCGGCCTTCGCCTTTTCCAATTTCAATGTACTCCGTGATTTTCTTAAATGCTCCAGCATCGTTGACTGGACCGATGTAAGTTTCTTCATTGGTTGGATCGCCCATCACTAATTCGTTAGTCAACTCGACAACACGATTTAGTACCGTCTCGTATGCCTCGTCCCCAACGACTACTGCACGGGAACATGCTGAACATTTTTGGCCACTGAATCCAAATGCACTTGTTACAATAGATTGAGCAGCTAATTCGAGATCAGCATTGTCATCCACTACAATCGTATCTTTGCCACCCATTTCAGCGATTACACGTTTGATCCAGATTTGTCCCTCATTTAAGACAGAGGCACGCTGATTAATGCGTAAACCGACATCACGGGAACCTGTGAAACTGATGAAACGTGTACGTGGGTGATCAACTAGGTAATCCCCGACTTCTGCACCTGAACCAGGAATGTAATTGATTACACCGGCCGGAAGACCCGCTTCTTCCATGATTTCCATGAATTTATAAGCTATCACCGGAGTTGTGGAAGCAGGTTTTAATAAAACTGTGTTACCAGTAACAACAGCAGCTACAGTAGTTCCAAGCATAATTGCAAATGGGAAATTCCATGGAGAAATTACAACGCCAACACCGAGTGGGATGTACGTATATTTATTGATTTGATTTTGATTTTGTACTAACGGTTTGCCTTGTGCAAGTTCCAGCATTTGGCGGCCATAGAATTCTAGGAAGTCGATACCTTCAGCGATATCTACATCAGCTTGAACCCAGTTTTTACCAGCCTCTTTTGTCAACCATGCAGAAAGTTCAAACTTACGGCGCCGAACAATTGCGGCAGCTTTGAAAAGAACCTCTGCACGCATAACAGGGTTGACTTTTTTCCAACTATTGAATGTTGAATCAGCAACTTGCATCGCTTTTTCAGCTAACTCTTGATTGGCCTTGGACACTGAGCCAACGACTTCGGACGTATTTGCAGGGTTATAGGAAACGATTTTTTGATCAGTTGTAACTCGTTCTCCCCCGATAATTAATGGGTACTCTTTTCCAAGTTCACTTTCAACCTTTTTTAAAGCATCCAAATATGCATTGCGATGTTGCTCCACCGAGAAATCGGTTAGTGGCTCACTTTTGTACGGAATCATTAATAATCCTCCTTAATATAGATACGCTTATAGTGCGTGCTTGGCTTGAAATTCATAAGTGCAAAAATATTTGCACTTCTTCATATTTCTAGCAATTTGCAAAAGAATGCTTCTGTTTCCACATAAATCAAACTGGATATGGCATTCAAACCAAGTCATTCATTCTTTAAAGTTTGCCACTGAACACGTATTCCTCGGAGAAAAAAAGCCGAACATCCAGTGCAAAAATTAAACAGAAAAAATTGGAGATTAGAGTATGAACATTATTCCAACTTGTTTCATTTTAATTTATTTGCCTTTGGACATAATGATATTACCCTGTTACGTGTGCTGCAAACTAGTCTGAATGAAATGTGGTTAAATTGAAGACTAATAAAATTTCATTCATTATGAAGGAATCAAGCTTTTCCATATCCTTTCCGGCAACAATAACTTCTGATTTTAAACGGACTCTCTTTTGAAAATCAAAAATCTTTGAGAAGATCGAATTCACTTAAAATGAAATTATCGACATTGGTCTTTTTTTATTATTATTTTGCATCAATGGCAATTTATATACCTCCTTTGGTACATGTAACGAAGATATGTTGGCCCTTGTGAATGACCTTTAGCCATAACGCAAAAAATTCACATCAAATAAGGAGCATCAACAATAGATAAAATGAAACTGTTACTGAAACCTTTCAAGATAGACTTCGCAAACTTGGCAAGTAAATAAAACACCAAAATAAAAAAGAGGGCAGTATGTCTGCCCCCCCATTTTACATAAGTGAAGGCAAAGCTGAATCAACAACTTTGCCTTATATACTAAAAGTATTCATATAGAAGTAAAAACATCCAAGTCCGTCTACAAAAGGAGTTTCTGACAGTCCCGGATTGATTGCTGGTTTCCCTATGCGATGACCGATCCAACAAGGGCTGGATGGAAACGTTTGTCCAAAGCACGAACGGAGAACAGTATGCACCTGCCCTCCGTCAATTTAATGTCCAGACTGTTCAATCCAATGTTGTAGTTTGTCTTTTAACGATTTAAAACCATCCGCGTCATTTTCATCTACCCGATCTTGCAAGGTTTTTCTTGGTTGGTCTTTTTTCTTTAGTGGTGGTGCTTCTTGCAAAGCACGCCTAGATAAGCTAATTTTCTCGGATTTTTCATCGATGTCTAAAATTTTCACCTGTATCTCGTCGCCCACTTTTAAAAAATCTGCAACATCCTTTACATATCCATACGTAATTTCTGAAATATGAACTAGACCCTGTGATTCCTCATCCAAAGCAACAAACGCCCCATAAGGCTGTATTCCAGTTACCTTACCGGTTACAACTTCACCTACTTCGTATTTTTTTGTCATAAAACAGTTCCTACTTTCTATATCTACGTAAATGTCATGTTAAATTATAACATATGTCCAGTTAGTGAACAAAGATTCACCCTAACGCATAACTAAGTAATTCAAAAATTACTGAAAATCATCATTCATAAAAAGAGCTTGAAATAAAACATTGGATATTTTAGGCAAATCATGAACATAAGTTATATAATAAAATATAATGTGAGAACTGTTGGTAAAAAATGAAAGGGCGTGTTTATGTTGAAACAGAAATTCCATGAGCAATTAAAGTTTTTAAGAGAAGAAAGAGATTGGTCCCTTGAAGATTTATCGAAAAAAGTACAAGTGGGGGTAGAAAAATTAGCTCAATATGAAAAGGGCGAACTCATCCCTTCGGTGCAAACGATTTTAAAGCTCTCAACAGCTTTGGAAGTACCTGCGTCAAATTTAATGGATGGCATCCAGTCATAGAATGTAAGCAACATGACAATAAAAACAATCAATATAAAATCGAAAAGGATTTCCTATTAGTGAGGCTGCCGCAACTTTAGAACAATCTACAGTTGGGTTCAATCCCTTCACTATAAGGAAATCCTTTTTTTCCATTCACAACAGGCGATGCTTCACTTTCTTTTATACGATACATTTTGCTTCAAACTTGATTGCTATTAATTTATATGAAATTTCCACACATTTTTCAAAAGGTATCCACTGTTCAAACGAATGCTCGTAAACTTGTTGAATAACTTTTGCGAGTTTGCTAGGATCATCTATTGCTTGAAGTGCGGCTACTACATCAGCTGTTTCGGTGTCATAGCTATCTTCACCTATTTTGAACGGATCCCATTCTTCCAAAATTTTAATCGCCGCTTTGTTCATTAATATATTATCCAAAGTTTTCACCCTATTTTCACATTTTCGTATGCTATTATATAATACATAGTTAGAAAAAGAAATGAGGGATATTTTTGTATAACTTTGATGAATTGTTTGATCGCAAAAATACGGGCAGCCTTAAATGGGATCAATTCAAAGAGCGGCTAAAACTGCAATATAATGTGGAAGACGCCTCGGATATTCTGCCAATGTGGGTAGCCGATATGGATTTTGCAATACCTCAGGTAGTTTCCGATGCCATTAAAGAACGCTTGGATCACCCGATATTTGGTTATTCCTATGTAAGTGATGAATGCAAAAATGCCATTGTTGCTTGGTTTGAACGCCGCCATAGCTGGCATATCGATCCAAATACTTTAATGTTCCATCAAGGTGTTGTACCAGCGCTGGGAACGATTATTGAAACATTTACAAAACCTGGAGATAAAATTTGCATCTCCACACCAGTCTACCCTGCATTTTTCAGCATTCCAAAGGCTCAAGACCGTAAAGTGGTGGAATGTGATCTAGTTCTTGACAATCACAGTATGAAGTTTGACTTCACCGCACTCGAGGAGCAATTCAGAGACGGTGTCAAAGTATATGTCCTTTGCAGCCCCCACAATCCCGGTGGTGTTGTCTGGACAAGAGAAGACTTGGAACAGCTTGTTCAGCTCTGTATCCAATACGATGTGCTGCTGATTTCCGATGAAATTCACGCCGATATAGTTTTTGATGGCTATAAGCATATCCCTACCTTAACAGTGAAGGATGCCGAGAAAGCGAAAATCATAACATGTATCGCTCCAACAAAAACATTCAATATTGCCGGTGTGCATGCAGCCATTATGGTAGTCCCGGACAAAGAGTTGCGTGCAAAGTTAAATGCAGATAAGCTGGCACACGGCCGCGATGATTTGAACGTTCTAGCTGCTGCAGCTGTCAAAGCTGCCTATGAAAAGGGCGATGATTGGGTAGATGCCATGATCGCATATGTGTCATCCAATATGGATGTTGTTGTGGAAGAGTTAAACAAACTTGATGGAATCAAAGTATCGAAGCCTCAATCCACATATCTCATTTGGATTGACTATCGAGGAACTGGATTCTCCGAAAGTGAAATGATGCATCGTCTACTAGAAAAAGGCAAACTTGCAATCGAACCAGGCACTAAATACAGTGAAGCGGGCAGAGGCTTCTTGCGCATGAACGTCGCGTGCCCACTTGAGACGGTAAAAGATGGCATTGAACGATTTAAAAAAGCTTTAGTATAATAGAAGAAAATAACGAAAAATCAAAATTGCCTAGGGAAGTAAATTCAAATAAAAAAAGCTGACCAAAAGTGTATCTTTTGAGTCAGCCTTTTTTCTATTGAAACGGGTGTGCATATTATTTTCGCAATGAATCTGTTTTATGCACCGTGTCATGCTGTTTGCTCAAAACATATTCTTCCAACGCTTTTGCTTTAAGCTCTTCTTTTTTAGAAACACGTTTCACCAACATGAACACCAGCAAGCACAAAATCATAATTGCTAAAAATTCCATTGCGGCCGGAATATATGATGACTTATCCTCTGGGAAATATAGGAATCCTGCATAAAGGATACTCATTTTTCACTCTTCTTTCTAATAGTTATTCGATAATATTAATCGATTCTATCTTAACATCTTCCAACGGTTTGTCGCGCATATCTTTGTCAACGTTCGCAATTTTGTCAACAATGTCCATTCCCTCTACAACATGTCCGAATACTGTGTGTTTAAAGTCCAACCAAGGAGTGCCTCCAACTTTTGCATATTCCTCGATAATTTCTTTTGGGTACTTCGCTTGCTCCATCTGTGCAATCATGTTATTCGGAGTATGTTCCATTTGAACGATGAAAAACTGGGAACCATTTGTGTTTGGACCAGCGTTCGCCATTGAAAGTGCTCCGCGTAGATTGAATAGGCTTTCACTGAACTCATCTTCAAAAGAGTCGCCCCATATTGATTGGCCACCCATACCCGTACCGGTTGGATCCCCACCTTGGATCATGAAATCAGTTATTACACGGTGGAAAATGATGCCGTTATAGTAACCTGATTTGGCATGCCCTAAAAAGTTTTCTACAGTTTTTGGCGCATGCTCTGGGAATAACTTGATTTTTATCGCACCTAAAGTTGTATTCATTTCAACTAGTACTTCACCTGGGTTTAATTCTTTTGTTAATTGTGGAAACATTAATATCGCTCCTTTATTAAAAATGTGATTTTGGGGTATATCTTAAATAGAAGATTACCATTTGACACCTCGTTACAGTTTAACATAGAACTTTTAAATTTTCCGCTAATATACTTTACGCACTTCCTTCGGATATCGAAGTAAGTTATACTTGACATTATTGTGAAAATATTTTGAAATTCATCATTAAGATGAAAAAACAATGCTAGGAAGAATGTGATTGAAGTGAATAACCGAAAACACAATTTTATTATTATCTTAATATCAAATTTTATCGTCGCAAGTTCGATGACGATGATTATGCCCTTTTTATCCCTTTATATTGAAACCTTTGGGAACTTTTCCGAAAGCTATGTCCAAAAATGGGCAGGTCTGATTTTTGCGGCAACATTTGTGACTGCCTTCATCATGTCTCCGATATGGGGGCGAATTGCCGACAAATATGGCTATAAACCGATTATGATCATTAACTGTTTCGGCATTGCGCTGAGCATCTTTTTAATGGGTTACGTGGAAAACGTTATACAATTTTTCATCTTGCGCATTTTTATGGGGGTAGTTACCGGATTCATCCCTACATCAATGGCATTTATCAGTAAACATACACCAAAGAATATTGCTGGGAAAACGCTGGGGACGCTGCAGATTGGGAGTGTGGGCGGTTCTCTTTTCGGTCCCGTCATTGGGGGGACTTTAGCCGATGCCATCGGGTTCAATTTTACTTTCATCTACACTTCCATTGCTATTGCGGTAGCGGCAATTATCATTATTTTCGGTATCCACGAACCCGAAATCATCCGTAAAGAAAAAAGTACCCTTTATTCAAGAAAGAACATTCTATGGGCATTATTTCATCATCCACTTATATTAAGCACTATGTTCGTAGCCTCATTAATACAAATTGGAAACTTTAGTATACAGCCGTTATTATCCTTATATGTTTCCCATTTAACTACCTCGGAACAAGTTGCTATGCTAGCCGGTATTACTTTTAGTGCAGCAGGGGTCGGTAATATTTTGATTGGACGATTTTTCGGTAAATTAGCCGATAATGTCGGCTATGAAAAAGTGCTGATGTCTTTATTGTTCATCAGTGTGTTTTTCATTGTACCCCAAGCCTTTGTCACCTCACTTTGGCAATTGATCGTCCTAAGATTTTTGCTGGGCATCTTTTCCGGGGGCTTGATTCCAATCGTTACAGCTTTAATTCGCCGGGAAGCGCCGGTCGAAATCCAAGGCGAAGTCATGGGATATAATCAGAGTTTCCGCTTTCTAGGAAATATAATTGGTCCTGTATTAGGCGGTTTTATAAGTGGTTTCGCAACTATTTCCGCAGTTTTCTATTCGACCGGGTTCCTATTTCTTATTGCCGCCATCATCATATTCATCATCCAAAAGCTTCCGAAAAAGTATTTCGAGGATGTATTAAAAAGTCATATATAGATTTTGCATCATGAAAAGGAGGTCTGCCAGCTATAGTGGACCTCCTTTTTTATTTGGAATTGTGCTATTCTTTTGGAGTGCTTGAATTTATTGGAGGAATCTAAATGAGACAAATTATGGGTTTCTTACTGATCCTTTGTTGTTTCCCATTACTGGTGCTATTTGGCGATAAAATACTTGAAGAATATACCGCAGCCAAAGACTACGGGGATACCATTCAACGTAATATACAGCCACCTGAAAAGATTAATCCCCTTCCTGTAACGATGTTCGACCGGGATGGGAAAGTATTCAGTGAAGAATATGTGGAATGGCGGCAGCCGGTACAATTGGAAGCTATCCCGGAAATAATTAAACAAATCTATCTATTGAGTGAGGATAAAGAGTTTTACACACACATCGGTTTTAATGTAAGTGCCCTTACCCGTGCATTAGTGGTGAATGCCCAAGGTTCGATTGAACAAGGTGGGAGTACAATTACGCAGCAGCTAGTACGGATGCGCTATTTATCGGCGGAGCAAACTTATGAACGTAAATTGACCGAACTATTCTTCGCTTACGAGCTCGAGCAAATGTACGCAAAAGAGGAAATTTTTGAGATGTATTTAAACGAAATCTATTTTGGCAATCAAGTTTATGGAATAAACGCAGCTGCAACCTATTATTTTCAAAAGCCGTTAGCAGAGTTAAGCATCCCACAGATGGCATTCATAGCGGCGATTCCTAATAACCCATCACTGTATGACCCATTAAAAAACTTTTCCAATACAAAAGCAAGACAAGAACGTTTATTGGATATCCTTGCTGAAAACGAAATCATCTCCTTGGAAGAAGCCGCAAACTTTAAGCAAGAAGAAATTATGTTAAAACCAAAGGTAAAGAAGCAGGAGCAGCCTGCCTACAGTACGTTTGTACTAGCAGAATTCAAGGAACTAGTTGCTTTTTCTGATGGTTACCGTCAACAGCTTGATAGCACTAAATCAGAAGATGAAAAAAGTAAAATCGAGGAAGAGATTGACGCCAAAGTTGAACAGCTACTTCTTTCCGGCATCTCCATACATACAGCACTAGACGCGGAAAAGCAACAACTAGATGAACAAAAAATCGAAGCTATTTTGGGGAACGGCCCGCTGCAGAGCAGTTCAGTCGTCATCGATAATCCAACTAGAGAAATTGTAAGTGTATACGGCGGCAAAGCCTACAAGAAATATGACTTTCATCGGGCTTATCAAGCAGTCCGCCAACCTGGATCTGCTTTTAAACCTTTAATTGTTTATGGACCACTTTTCGAAACAACCAATTACTCGCCAAGATCCTATGTGAGCGGTGGTCGGTATTGTGTTGATCACTTTTGCCCACAAAATTATGGTGGTGGGGATTATGGCAATGTTTCGATTTCCACAGCTTTCAAGCATAGCTATAACACTTCTGCACTGCGGTTATTGAATGAGATAGGCCTTGAAACCGCCTTTTCGTATATCGAGAAATTCAACTTCCAATCACTGGTTCCAGAAGATAAAACCTTTGCAGCAGGATTGGGTGGTCTTTCATATGGCGTTACAACTCTTGAAATGGCGGATGCCTATACAAGCTTTATAGATGGAACTTATATAAAAGCAAGGAGTATCCGGAATGTCACCGATTCAAGCGGCAATGTTCTATATAGTTGGCCGACTGCAAAAGAGACGGTTTGGTCATTGCAAACCGTAAATAATATGCGTTCGTTATTGCATGATGTCGTGACAAGCGGAACCGGAAAAGGAATCTTACTAAATTCTTCCTATGTCGGTGCAAAGACCGGAACAACCAATGACTATAAGGATTTTTGGATTGCCGGAATGACAAATGAATATACTGGCGCTGTTTGGATCGGCTATGATAACCCTGCTTCAATGCAATCCTTGCAGGATGATAAAATTCATTTTGAAATTTTTAACACGATAATGGATTAGAAAAAGACCTTCCCTAAAAAGAGGGTGAAAGTTTTCCCTATCGATCCCATCCACGTAAAGAAAAGAGGCGTGACTTTTATAAGTCTCGCCTCTTTCAGACTGTAGACAAACTCGAATTTTCGAGTTTGCCTACAGTCTTTTTTCTTATAAAATAAAATTAATTGCTTTTGAAAATAGAGTTAGTTGATTTCCGTTTCGGCGGACGCTTTCCGCGGGCGTGGGCCAATCCTCCTCGTCGCTGTGCTCCTGCGGGGTATCGGCCGTCACGCTTGTCCCGCAGGAGTCGCCGCCTACACTACAATCAACTACTTTCTAAATAATAGGTTGAGGTGAATGGATAGATGAAAGAAAAATCAACTTAATGAAACAGATTTTCCATTGTATTCTTAAAGAAATTGCAGATAAAGGATTACTTGGTGCTGATCATGTTTTCATCGATTCACCCCATGGTAAAACGGGCCCGAATAAACGGAAATTCGAAAAGAAGATTGTCCGTAAAGAGACTCGTGCATATGAAGCCAAACTTCAAGAAGAGTTGAATCAAGATCGTATGGATCATGGGAAGAAGCCATTTTCACCTGATAAATTTGAAAAAGAAGAAGTGAAGGAAATTAAGCAAAGTACGACAGATCCTGAAAGTGGATACTATGTAAAAGATGAAAGAACGAAACAGTTTGCTTATTCATTCCATGCTGCAGCTGATCGTTATGGATTTATACTTGGATCGATTGTGACACCTGGGAATGTTCATGATAGTCATATGCTTCAGCCACTTGTTGAAAAGATTATGGAAAAAGTGAAAAAGCCACTTGCTGTTGCTGCCGATGCTGCTTATAAAACTCCTGCGATTACTAAATTCTTATTTGACCAAGAGATTCAACCTGCACTTCCTTATACACGTCCAAAAACGAAGGATGGATTTTTACGGAAACACGATTATGTATATGACGAGTACTATGATTGTTACCTTTGTCCGTAAAGGGCAAGTTCTTAAATATTCGACTACCACTAAAGAAGGTAAACGCCAATACAAATCGAATCCTTCTCAATGTGCAACCTGTCCTTTGCTTACTCAATGTACGAATAGTAAGGATCACCGGAAAATCATTGAGCGTCATATTTGGGCAGAGCATGTAGAGGAAGCGGATCATCTTCGTCATCAAAACGAGATCAAACAAATATATGCAAGACGTAAAGAAACGATTGAACGTGTCTTTGCGGATGCCAAAGAAAAGCATGGTATGCGATGGACAACCCTACGTGGGATAAAAAAATTGTCCATGCAGGCGATGCTTACTTTTGCTGCCATGAATTTAAAGAAGCTTGCCAATTGGACATGGCAAGCTCCAGAAATGGTCTAAATAAGAATACTCGTAGAGTACTTTTCCTTACGATAAGATTGTAAAATACCCAAAAGTCCTCTAAAAATACAAAAGACCTTCAGAATGAGACCATTCTGAAGGTCTTTTGTCGATAATCTGAGGCGTGACTTGTTATAAGTCTCGCCTCTTTTTTAATTTGTAAAAGGTAAACTTGCCAATAGACCGTTATAAAGCTTTAACACTACATAACAAATGAATGTTATAAATATCGCCCACATGAGAATTTCAAAGAAAATCAGCCCTATCGTTCCCGGTAAAGTCAAAAAACGACTCATCTTGTAAATGTGAAAGGTAAAATAACTAAAAATGGTTAAAGCAAATACACAGAGCAAAATAAGGATTGACTGTATTCCGAAGATTGACAGCAATGAGCCAAAGAAAAAGATTAGGTAGCCGCCTCTGGCAACCCCGATCATCTCACCAGTATTATCCTTTGAAAATAATAGCATGCCTACTTCATGAATCGTCTCCCCAATCAATTTCAACGCCGAAAATAGCATAAAAAAACAAAGTGCAAATACACTTAATAACAATAGACGCAACTCGATATCCGTCAAAAACTCACGCATTCCGGTATAGACGCCTATCGCTGTTAATAATTCCAATGATTCACCCACCAAGTATATCCCGTAGGTTAAACTAAATAAAATAACTGAAAATAAAGGCAAATAACCATACAAATATGGATTTTTCATGACAATTTCCTCGAAACTTATTTTTTTCTTCCTATTTATAATAACGGGTAAATATTAATCGTATCAAGCTCATACTATCTACACCCGAGTGAAAACAAGCATAATAAATGGTATAATCTGATTAATCAAGGGATTAATTTGTTATTTTTATTCTGAAGGGGGGATTATTTTTGTTTCAAGTACTATGTATTTTTATTCCACTACTAGCTGCGCTTTTCATGCCTTTCTTCTTTAAGAAAATCAGTTCAATACATACTGGATGGTTCGTTTTAGTTGTACCAATCTTTCTAGTTATTTACTATGCAATGTTTGTACCCACAATCTCCAAGGGGGATTCAGTAATTGCGCAGTTAGATTGGATTCCATCACTCGGCATTTCATTCGTGTCGTACCTTGATGGGTTAAGCTTGTTATTTTCTATTCTTATCTCGGGCATAGGGGCTCTTGTCGTTCTTTATTCGATTTTCTATTTAGATCGTACAAAAGAGCAACTTCATAACTTTTATATCTATCTTTTAATGTTTATGTGTGCCATGCTCGGTGTCGTTCAATCAGACAACATGATGACACTCTATTTATTCTGGGAGTTAACTTCGATATCCTCATTTTTATTAATTGGATATTGGAACAATCGTGATAAATCCCGTTTCGGTGCATTGAAATCAATGATGATTACAGTTGCTGGCGGCATGATGATGCTTGGCGGATTTGTTCTATTATCAATTATGGGGGATACCTTCTCCATTCGGGAATTGATTGGTCAAGCTGCGGAAATCGCAACAAATGATCTTTTTGCAGTTGCACTTATCTTGATTCTTTTGGGTGCGTTTACAAAGTCTGCCCAGTTCCCATTCTACATTTGGTTGCCAGATGCAATGGAAGCGCCAACACCTGTCAGTGCCTACCTTCACTCGGCAACAATGGTGAAAGCCGGGATTTATTTAGTAGCGCGTTTCACACCTATATTTGCAAGTTCGGAAATTTGGATTTGGTTAGTAACAGGAATAGGTTTACTAACGTTAACCTGGGGTTCTTTCTTTGCACTGAAACAGACGGATCTAAAAGGAATTCTTGCCTTTTCGACCGTCAGTCAACTTGGCCTCATTATGTCTTTGCTTGGAGTCGGGGCCATCGCCTTCCATGTCGATGGAGCACAGGATACAATTTTCAAGTATGCAGCCTTTGCAGCAATTTTCCATCTGATCAATCATGCAACCTTTAAAGGTAGCTTATTTATGATAGCAGGTATTGTCGACCATGAAACAGGCACTCGTGATATCCGGAAGCTTGGCGGCTTGATGAGTATTATGCCGGTCAGCTTCACGGTTGCTTTAATAGGCAGTTTTTCCATGGCCGGCCTCCCTCCTTTTAATGGCTTCTTAAGCAAGGAAATGTTTTTGACAGCAATGCTGTCCATTACGGAATTTGAATTATTCAATTTCACGACATGGGGAATTTTATTCCCGATCATTGCTTGGATTGCCAGTGTATTCACTTTTATTTATAGTTTTTACTTTGTATTTAAAACATTTACAGGAAAAGGACAGGTTGATCGCTTACCTCATAAACCGCATGAGGCACCCGTCGGCATGTTAATCTCTCCGGTAATATTGGCAGCACTTGTCGTTGTGCTATTTTTCATACCGAATGTGGTGGCCGATTCCTTTATTAAACCGGCTGTCATGGCCATTCAGCCTTTCCTTTACAGTAGCCCGGGGCAAATAGATATCCATGTTGCTGCTTGGCATGGCCATATCACGACCGAACTGCTTATGACGATCGGCATTATAGCTCTTGGACTTATTTTATTTTTAACACTTTCCAAGTGGCAAAAGGTGTACAATCTATTCCCTTCAAAACTAACGTTGAATAATTTATATGACTTTATTATCTATGAATTATTTGATCGATGGGTTGGAGGATTTTCCGGATTATATATGACGGGTTCCATCCGACGTTACTTAAGCTATATGCTCGGGGCAATTTCAATCAGTGTAATTGCAACGCTATTTATCCAGGATGCATTTAAAGTAACCCTGGTTGGTGCAACTCCCATCCGCGTTTACCAGATTATCTTGATCATCGTTTTAGTGATAGGAACGATTGCGACAGTTTTTGCAAAATCGAGGATTACTTCCATTGTGTCGTTGGGATTGGTCGGGTACACGGTATCGCTGTTCTTTGTCATGTTTAACGCACCCGATTTAGCGCTCACACAGCTGGTTATTGAAACAATTTCGGTTGCGCTGTTTTTGCTTGCCTTTTACCACTTACCAAAGTACAAAAAGGAAGAAGAACGCACTCGCTTTAGATTCGGTAGAGCTTTTGTCTCTATAGCAGTCGGTGCAATGGTGACACTAGTTGCTCTATCAGCCCATTCACAAAAATTGATTGGTTCGATTTCCGAGTATTACAAGGAAACTGTCTATTCACTAGCTGGCGGTGGAAATATTGTAAATGTTATTTTAGTAGATTATCGGGGATTTGATACACTTTTCGAAATCGCTGTACTTTCCATTGCAGGAATTGCTATTTTCGGAATGATTAAGCTCCGCTTGAGCAGAAAAGGAGAAAAACTATGAAAACAAATGATGTCATTATCCAGTTCACTGCGAAACTCGTCTTTTTCATGATTTTCTTCTATGCTGTTCACATTTTCTTCGCCGGCCATTATACACCCGGTGGAGGATTTGTTGGAGGCTTGGTGACGGCAAGTGCCATTGTGTTGCTGATTGTTGCATTTGACTTAAAAACGGTTCAGACCATCCTGCCGATCAATTATATTTATATGGTGGCAAGCGGCCTGATCCTGGCTTTAGGGACAGCTGCCATCTCCATGTTTGCCGGAAAGCCGTTTTTCACA
Source organism: Ureibacillus sinduriensis BLB-1 = JCM 15800 (assembly GCF_000772955.1). Classification (GTDB taxonomy): domain Bacteria; phylum Bacillota; class Bacilli; order Bacillales_A; family Planococcaceae; genus Ureibacillus; species Ureibacillus sinduriensis. The sequence goes on from NZ_JPVO01000052.1 coordinate 20,114, forward strand.
CATTACTTCGATTATTATAATTTGCCTATTTTAGGAAAGACATCCCTTCATACCGCAGCTTTATTCGATTTAGGTGTTTATTTGGTTGTTGTTGGTGTGACGATGACCATTATTCAAACAATTGGGGAGGATGAATAATGGAAATAGTTATGGCATTTGTTTGTGGCTTTCTATTTATGGCCGCAATCTATTTGATTTTATCCCGCAGTCTTCTCCGGATAATTATTGGAACCGGTTTATTGAGTCACGGAGCCCACTTGCTGATTCTGACGATGGGCAGTTTCAAGGGCAGTGCACCCCCTGTTTTAAGCGAGGGCGTGACAGACTTCGTCGACCCGCTGCCACAGGCTTTGATCTTGACAGCGATTGTTATTAGTTTTGGTGTCACGGCTTTCTTTTTAGTACTTGCCTATCGTGCTTACCATGAACTAAAAACAGATGATATGACATTAATGAAAGGAAGTGAGGACAATGAATAACTTTCTTTTATTGCCGATTATCATTCCATTTTTCTTCGCGATGATCTTGATGTTTGGGCAAAAGAAAATTGCTTATCAGCGGATTATGACCATCTTTGGGCTTGTACTTTCAATTCTTTGTGCAGCCGGGCTTGTTTTGAATGTACGTGAAAACGGTCCACAGATCGTTACTTTTGGCAACTGGCCGGCACCATTCGGCATAACAATGGTTTCTGATATGATGTCCGCACTTCTCGTACTGACAACTTTGGTACTTGCCATGTTTATCGTATGGTATGGGTTCGCATCAATAGGGAGAAAGCGCGAACAGTTCTTCTATTACCCCGGGATCATGTTTATAATCACGGGGGTCAACGGGGCATTTACGACAGGTGATATTTTCAACTTGTTTGTATTTTTTGAAGTGTTATTGATGGCTTCTTATTTGTTGATTGTGCTTGGTGGAGAAAAAGCACAATTGCGCGAATCTATTAAGTATATTTTGGTCAATGTCATTTCTTCTGCTCTTTTTGTTATTACCGTTGCGTATCTGTATTCTGTTGTCGGGACTTTAAATATGGCTGATATTTCATTGAAAATTGCAGAAATCAATCAACCAGGCATTCTTACAGTGATTGCTGTTCTATTCTTGCTAGTATTCGGAATGAAAGCAGCGATATTCCCACTCTATTTCTGGTTACCTAGTGCCTATTCGGCACCGCCAATCCCGGTACTTGCTCTATTTGGTGCGCTGCTTACCAAAGTCGGTGTTTACGCTATTACACGTACATATACGTTATTCTTTACACATGACTTATCCTATACACACGAGCTACTGCTTATACTAGCTATCCTTACGATCGTGGCAGGTTGTATTGGGGCGCTTGCTCACTTTGATGTGAAACAAATTATTATTTATAACATTGTTATTGCGGTCGGTGTCATATTATTTGGTGTCGCACAAATGAATGAGGCCGGATTGGAAGGCGCTATTTTCTATTTAATACATGACATGATCATAAAAGCGGCATTATTTATGTTGATCGGGATCGTGATTTATGTAACGGGCACTACCAACTTGCGAAAAATGGGCGGCCTGATGAAAACCTATCCGGCACTAGGCTGGTTCTACCTGATTGCAGCATTCGGGTTAGTCGGGGTTCCACCATTAAGCGGATTTATTGGAAAGCTTCTAATCGTACAAGGAGGTTTTGAAGCCGGCAATACATGGTCAACCCTCTTAGTACTCGCATCCAGTATCATTGTCCTACTTTCCGCGATGCGCATCTTTATTTATGCATTTTGGGGCGTGGAAGGACAACTCTCCAGCAATGTAGAGAAGTCCAAATTTAATGGCCTCTTTATACCGACTGCATTTTTAGTTGTGCTATCCATTTTCTACGGTATAGGCACAGAATGGCTGACACCGTTCATGGGCGATGCAGCGAAAATCCTATTCGACCCATCCATCTATACAGATGCGGTTATGAAAGGAGGAAATTAAATGTCCTTTCAAATTTTACTAAATCTATTTTTAGCCTTTTTGTGGATGTTTTTATCCTCTAATTATTCTGTATCTCGGTTTATAATCGGTTATCTCTTGGGGCTTGTTGTGATAGTCGCTTTGCGCAAATTCTTTAAGTCCAGGCTTTATATTGATCGTGTATGGGCGGTAATTAAACTCTCGGTTCTTTTTATAAAAGAGTTGATATTGGCGAATGTATCTGTTTTAACACTTGTACTTAAACCGAAACTCGAATTGCAGCCAGCCTTTTTCAAATATGAAACAAAGTTGACGGAGGAATGGGAGATCACTCTTCTATCAAGTTTAATAACGTTAACGCCAGGTACAGTCGTTGTCCATGTTTCAGACGATTCAAAATCGTTATTCATACATGTTATTGATAGCAATGATATTGATGAGACCATTGATTCCATTAAAAATTCATTCGAAAAAGCGATATTGGAGGTGAGCCGTTCATGACCTATTTTCTCTGGGCAGCCATTGTTATTGTTGTCTTATCCATCGTTGCCCTTGTCTATCGTCTCGTGAAGGGTCCAACCCCTTCTGACCGAGTAGTCGCCCTCGATACCATCGGCGTTTCCCTAATCTGTCTGGTAGGTTTATTTTCAATGCTTATCGATACAAGCTACTTTTTGGAGATTATATTATTATTGGCGATACTATCTTTCATTGGTACCATTGCCTTCTCTAAATTTATAGAGAAAGGAGACATCATTACCCGTGACAATTCTCGCTAACGTTTTAGTTGTTTTCCTTATATTGTGTGGATTGCTCTTCCTTGTGGTCGCGGCGATTGGCTTAATTCGCCTACCTGATCTTTATACACGTGCACATGCGGCGTCAAAAAGCTCTACTTTAGGTGTAATGTGTATATTGCTCGGGGTATTCTTCCACTTTTGGCTGAATGAGAATCATTTCAACCCGACCATACTATTGGGCATATTATTCCTATTCATTACAGGTCCTGTCGGTGCACATATCATGAGTCGTTCTTCGTATATAGCAGGTGTTAAACCTTGGGCTGGTACAGGACGGGATGATTTAAAGCCGGAAATTGAACGTATGAAAAAAGAACAAAATCTCAAGTAATTTTATTCCATAGAAAAAAGAAGCGCGATTTTTCATTGTTCGCGCTTCTTTTATTTAATAGTATCTTCTGTAAGGACCACGTCTGTGCGGGTAACGGTTATATCTTGGGTAGGAATAGTATGGATAAGGCTGGTACGGATAAGGATAAGGTCTACCGTAACCTCTATTATCAGGTACGATTACGTTTCCAAGTAGACCTCCCAAGAATCCCCCGATAAACGGATATCCAAATTCAGAAAATCCACCGCCATATCCACCATAACCACCATAATAATTTACCAATAACATCTACCTCCTTTTCACTAATAACTTATGTTAGAAATGATAAGAAAGGTATGCTATATGCCCACTAGACTTAAAGTTCTTAGTAGTAGGATATTTACTTGTTTTGTTCGCCCAATCTTTCAACAAATGTTGCGAGAGTTCTGACCATGACCCCCGTTGCGCCTTTTGGACCTAAATCATGAGCGCTGGAAGCACCCGATGTTCCGGCAATATCCAGATGAATCCATGGCGTATTTTCAACAAACTCTCCAACAAAGCCTCCACCAAAGATCATATGCCCATCACTGCCTGGTGAATTATTTAGATCCGCAACATCCGATTTACGAATTCGCTTCTTATCCTTTTCAGTTAAAGGCATTCCCCAAACAAATTCACCCGTTTCAATACTAGACTCGATAAATGCATCGAAAAACTCTTCATTATTCGTTAAAGATCCCGTTTTGTCAAAGCCCAGTGCTGTAATTACACCGCCAGTCAATGTGGCTACATCAATCAAGTAATTTGCCCCTTGTTGCTTTGCATAAGTGACAGCATCCGCCAACACAAGGCGGCCTTCAGCATCGGTATTCAATACTTCCACCGTTTTCCCGTTATACATTGTAATGACATCATCCGGTTTGAAAGCCTCCCCTGAAATCATGTTGTCTGTCGATCCAATCACGGCTACAACATTTTTATTTGGTCGAACTTCCCCGATGATTTTCATCGCTCCCAGGACAGCTGCTGCACCACCCATATCGCCTTTCATGCCAACCATGCCCGTTTTCGGTTTGATTGAATAACCGCCAGTATCGTAAGTTACTCCCTTGCCGACCAGTCCTATAACATCTTCCCATTTTTCAGTAGCTTGGTACTTAATTGTTATTAATCGAGGTTCTTCAACAGATCCTTTATTGACACTTAAAATACCTCCCATACCTAGCTCTTCCAACTCGGACTTTGTCAAAATTTCAATTTCAAAATCATATTGCTTCGCCAACTTTTCCGCGTAATTGCCAAGCTCCGTTGCTGTCAATAAATTTGGAGGTAGATTTACTAGATTACGTGCTTCATTCACAGAATCCGCATAAATTTTTCCTACTTCATAGGCTGCCGCTATCTCGTCGATATCCGCATTTGTTACAAAATGAACAGCATCCATATATACATCAACTTCATTGGATGTCGTTTTATAGTTCGGTGTTTGATAGAATCCCATACCGGCACCTTCTGCAAATAAAAAGGCGATTGTCTGTTCATCGATAGGGCTTGCCGTAAATGATTCCAGCCAAATGGAGAATTCATTTACTTTTAAAGCTCGTAATTGCTTCCCGACTATTCCAAAAGTTTCTCTTAACTCATTCTCCGTTAAAGTTTTTGTATCACCCAAACCTACGAAAAGTACACGCTTCAGATGTTTGTTTTCACCAGTATAAGGGATTTTCGTTATTTTTTTTCGGTCTGTATCTATATCACAAGTACGAATCCAATCTTCCACATTTTCGCCATAGAATGAAACGAAGTCCTTCCATCCATTTATATGATCGCAATTTTTTTGAACACCGACGATCAGTAATTCTGTATTAACTTGTTCAAAGGTTTTCTGTTCTTTTACAATTTTCATTTCAATTTCCCTCCATCTAATCCACTTCATTGTTTATGTACTTGCATCTTTGGTGAGATTCTTCATTCTATTCACTGCATTAACGATTTTCCCCTGAATGAATATATATACATTATAGTAAAGAAATTGCTATTTATCGAATATTTCAAATTACGAATCGATTATAAATTGAAATCAGCCAGTTCGGATATGCTATACTTTAGACAAAGCTTAAGAAAGGTAGGGATTGTTTGTTTTGGCACTCCTTCAAAATACACCAATACTTTTATCCATTTTCTCCATACTGTTTGCACAATTTGTAAAAGTGCCTATTCATTTAATTGCTACAAAAAAATTAGATTGGTCCCTGATGACTTCTACAGGTGGTATGCCAAGTTCCCATTCGGCTGCCGTAACGAGTCTTGCGACGGCAGTAGGGTTTGAAACGGGCCTTGACTCCCCTATCTTTGCAGTTGCGGCCATGTTTGCCTGTATAGTCATGTATGATGCCACCGGGGTACGTTACCAGGCAGGACAGCATGCTGTAATTATCAATCGCATACGCAATGAACTAACCGTCTTTTTCAACGAGGTAAAACATTGGCCGGAAAAAAATGAAGATGAAAAAATGAAAGAGCTAAAAACATTGTTGGGACACAAACCAAGTGAAGTATTCATGGGGGCATTAACCGGCATTCTCATCTCCATTTTATTTTATAATTTATTTGTATAATGGATTTATCGATATAGTATTGTTTGAGATTTTTACGATGATAAAAAAAACTGACCCTTTGCGAGTCAGTTTTTTTGCTGATTAAAAATATACGTATTCAATGTTACACCCATAGAAATCATCACCGTAACTATTACTCAATCGAGGTGTTTTTCACTTAGAACATACGGTATCCTGCTTTTCGAAGATAAATCATTACAATTCCAGCCACGATAGCTCCTGCAAAACCACCTATAAGGATGGAGATATCTACAACTTGCAATGCTTGAAGCTTGTCCATAAGTGCTGGGAAAGCGGTATTTGCTTTGAAAATATAATCTAGAAAACTTACTTCATCGATAATAAATATAACCACGATCGGGTAAACAATAGCCATTAACCAAGTCATACGCAGCAACATGTTTAATAAGAAACCGATTCCAAAAAACATGACGAAGAAAAGTACGACTGAGATGATTAATTGAACTAACGAAACTGAATCACTCATTTTATGTATAACCTCCGTTTTCCTCTCATTAGTTTACATGATAAAAGGACTCCTTTCAAATATAAATGCAGTTGCTACCAGTGCAAATACTAGAAATCGATGCTGGCGATCGAATGAAGCAAGTCATATAATTGCCGGAATGTTTGGTGGTTTATTTTGTTTCAAGTAATTCGGGAATATCCCGTTTTCCCTATTTATTGTAAAATAATCGATACGCCGAGTATTCGAAAATATCCCCTGGATTTATGCCGTCTTTTTTATATAGTTGATGCTGAACCAACTCATGACACGCCATTTCCTCCAGCATGACAGAAGCTTCGCCGCTTGCTGCAATCTCTTCCACTGTTAGCCACCGGGCATCTGACAATTCCATCTCCTGTATAAGGATGTTTTGTCTTTCACTTGTTGGCCTGCAACAGAAAATAGCCATGTTATCGCTGATTTCTCCTCGTATGACGCCAGTACGGAAGCCTATTAATCCTGTCACTTCACACTGGATTCCAGTTTCTTCCCCTACCTCTCTGACAACCGCTTCATCTGCCGTTTCACCATACTGAACAAATCCAGCCGGCAATGACCACATCCCTTTTAGGCCGCTGTACTTCTTTTTAACCACGAGCCATTTTCCTTCTTCATTAATAACGATGCCCGCAACTCCGAGCCAAACCTTCCCACGATCCTTTTTCATTCTTATCCCCCTTGTTCCATTTCTTGGGCACTTCTAATTAGTCTACGCTTAACTTATCATTTTTAAGAAAAGAAAAAAACCTCCTAAAGGGGCTTAGATCCTTTAGGAGGTGCTCAATAAATCGTTCGTGCAAATATATGTTATTCACAAACCTCTGGCGTACCTTCAACTTTGGCCGTTCTAAATGAAGTACCACAGCCACATGAAGCGATGGCGTTTGGATTGTCGATGGTGAAACCGCCACTGTATCATCCTTCGATTAAAAGGTTGTTATATCAGCGTTTATTGAGATTTTAAGGGATTATGAATCACAGAGTGGGTTGTGAATCCCATGTCTCTATGATTGTGTATATCGCTGACTTAATTGTACCCTAACTTTCACATTTAATCTATTTTTATCTATTCTAAAATTAAGGAGATCCCTAAAATTTTATCAGAACAAAATAAAAAGAGAATTGATTAACAGATTCTCTTGGGACTTCACATAATTGGAATACACCGATTTCATTTTCAGTTGTTAGAAAGATAGTGATAGTAATTTTAACTTTTACAGTCTTTTTCTCTTTTATTAACAACTCAACTATCTTTTCATTCTTTTATTAACTATAATTAACTTTTAATATTTGAAGGAGACTTTACAATGGAGCAATTTATACAAGACTAAGGTATGGTACGAACTATTAAACTCAACTCAGTAATCTATACAATTCAGTCTCCATCCATGAAAATCCTAAATTTGCGCAGTTTTCACTCTTATTTTGAATTTGAATTATACATTTTCTAGCTCTACAATCTTTTCTTCATCGTCTAACCATATCCATTCATTCTCTAATAAATGATTATCGAAAAAGTTTAGACCTTTTAACTGATCTTTAAACCTCTTACCTTTTTCTGAATACATTACATTATAAAATAACATCATCAGCTCATAAGAAGACAATTGGGCTCTTAATATCCCTCTATATTCTTTACGTTCTTCCTTTTCTAATAGTTCTGTTTCATTAATAAATTTAATTATTCTATACAAATTTCTATAATAGTGTCCAATTAAATATTCATATTTTGTATAAAACTTTGTATACCTATGAATTTTAGTTGAATTCCATTTTTCTTTATTTTTGATCGTATTAAAGTAAGGACTAAAATATCTTCCCTTAACAACTGCCTTTAGTATTCGATTTTTTACTTCTTCTAGATTATCTTTTAATAAATGTTCATCCGTTTTTAAATGTTCCTCGTAAAACTCTTTGAAATTATAAGGTACTCTATCAGAATTAGGATTGTTATTTAGTTCTGATAAATAAGCGTCAATGTAATATGTATTTAATCCCATCTTCACTTTAATGTCATTTTCAAAATCACTTACACTAATCTCTTCATACATTATTTTAATTTGTTCATAACTTAATTCATTATTAAGTTTATATTCTATAAATGCTTTATGAGATTTAAACTTAAACTCAAAAAATAAATTTTTAATTAATTCTCTTGATTCCTTTTCATCTAATGACATATCAGATAAAATCTGATGATGTAATCCAACCATATGAAAAAAAGTAGTTTCAAATTGTTGCTTTTTTAGTGTCTGATTAGTTATTGCATATTCTTTTCTAGCTTGAATTAATTCGTTTCTTTGCAAAGAAAGCTCTTTTTGCTGTACTTTAAATGTCGCCATTAATATTAAAAAACTACCGAAATTGAAAAATGCAACTGTAGAACCTCCTATAACATCACCTATTTCCCCCATTCCCTTGAGCTTATTCAGAAGAAATTCAAAACTAGTGTCATTCAGAGCTATTAATGTAATTAATAACAATCCTCCAAGACCAACAGAAATAACAGCAGTTTTAATCCAACCATCAAATTCTTTATTATTTTTACTAACATCTTTTTCTGTTTCAAAATTAATATAAAAATAAACAATAATAATGACTATAAAAATTAGCAGACCGTTAACAATATACATTTTCCACCTCGATATACTCCAGAAGTAATTAAAATTAAATTGATTACCTAATAATATCAAACTTTCACGAACCAAATTATACCATAATAATATGATTTTACTATTAAAACTACATTTCGACTAGTAGTTTTATATCATTCCATTTGTCTTTCTTTCCACTGTTGACATATACACCTTCATGTCGGTAACGGTTTAAATTAAGAAGAGGAGATGAAATTAAATAAACAATTCTTATATTAGGTAGAAATATAATAGTACCTATTAAAAAATAATCTTTACCTTCATAAAACCATGAACCAACAAAATGACAGTACACAAATTAACTCAAATGGAATTTTCTAAAATATAATTTCTACTTAATAACATAAAGAAAAGCCACGTTCTATTTAGAATGTGGCTTTTCTTTATATTATTAAAAGATACTATCTAAGAGGGTTATCTCCTTCACAATATCCTAATATTAATTAATTATTTTTGATTGACTAAATCGTATATTAAATCCGCTATTCTAGAAGAGCGATCTTTAATTGAATCTTTATCAAAATGTCCCTTAATATTGGGTGCATACTTACTTTCTTTTTCGTTTACTAAGGCAACTAATTTTGCATTAATACCACCTTTTGTTGTGGACAACAAATCTTTTGCAATTCTTTGAGTGATAATAAAATCTTGATCTGAATACAATTTTATCTTATCTTCAAACTTTTTATTTCCTAAACTCGAATTTTCATTATTATAAAGTAAAGTTAAGTTTCCAATAAGGTTCTTATGATCTTTAAAATCCTCAACTGACATAAAACCAGCTTCAGTAATATCTTTATCAAAAATTACCTCTTTAGATAAAATATGCTCAACAGTAATTTTCTGTTTTTTCGCTGGCACAATTACTAAACTATTACCATGTAAATATAATTCAATAAACTTTAAAATTACAGATGCCTTTTTAGACAAACTTCCATTGGCATTTTCTAATTTTCTTAATGGAAGTATTTGTTTAATATCAGTAGATTTACTTAGAATTATCTTTTTGGCTTCTATATCAAGTTTTTTATAAGCATCCTCAGTAGATTTTCCGTTTTGAATTTCTGAAAAATAATTTTGTAAAATTGTTGGAAGAGTACTTTCGATAAAATTCATTTGTGTAAATGAGAATAAAACAGACGCTCCAAGTCTTACTCCAAGGTCTAAGACCTGTTCCTTTACTTTTATATCTCCCTGGTAAAAAGGGATTAATAAAGAATGTAACTGCTTAATATTAAAAAGTTTAAAAATGATAAACATGTTATGATCATCTAAGAAGATTTTATAATTTCCTTTTTCAATTTCAGAGTACGTCTTAGAGACACTCTTTAAATCTTTTACTAATTCAAATATTTCAATGCTAGTAAGCTTCTTAGTTTCAAAGTAATCGTATACAATATCCTTTTTTATATTTTCTGCATATTTACCAATTATGTAATGTTTTAGGAAAGTTGAAGATGATATTTTACTTTTTGGGCTCAACTGGAGATTAGAAATAAATTCATTCCAATCATTATTAAACTCTTCTACATCATCTTTTCTATTAATGTCTTTAGAGATAGTCTTAAGGAACAAATTTTTCACTAAATCAAGTGGTTCTAAACTTCTCCCTCTATCATTAAGTACTTCAAATAATTGAAACGCTTTGTTATAACTCGTTGATACAGTAACAATGAAGTAGACTCTACTTTTAAAATAAGAAATGAAATTTTTCAATTGATCATCACTTAATTCTTCTAAATAATCTTTTGCTGTTGTATAGACTTCCTCTATTTTCGAATCAGACTCTAGTTTTACATCATACTGTTTATTATAGAGTATATTTTTATACACCTTACCAAAATTTAGTGCAACATCATGTATTAATTTACAATCCTTAATTTCATCGTCGTTATCCAAAATTGCATATGATTGAACTATGTCATTTAGTTTCATCTGCCATTTTTTTATTTCTTTTGCATTTTGAGATGAAGTTATTTTGGCTTCAACAATTTCCTCTAATGATTTACAAATTAACGTTGTTGTAGTAAGACGTTGCTGCCCGTCGACTACTAGATAACGTTCATTATCTGTTGGTTTAATTAATACGATATTTCCTAATAAATATCCTTCTAGGTCATCTTCGCCTAATGTAAAACCATTAGTATCTTCGGATAAATCATCTAGTAATTGTTGTACTTCCTCTTGTCCCCATACAAAATCCCTTTGAAAATCGGGGATCAAAAACTTATATGAGTCATCTGATAAAAAAGACTTTATATTTAATAGCTCTGAGCTAATACCATTTTTAATCATATTAATTCCTCTCTTAAACTTATCTAATCTTTTAATATTATAGCATATCGACTTTTAAAACATCTGTTTAGTATGAAGGCTATAGTGACAAAATATTAGCTCCTTAATCTAAGGAGTTTATTCCAACAATACCTATTATTCATTCTATAAATTATACTAAATAAAACTTAGATTTTATTTAGTACAAATGTAAATTATAAATTAGCAGTTTACACTAGTGCCCCTGAAAAAAACTAATTATACTTATATACTGATCTCAGACTGTATACAACACAAAAATACAAGTTTATATTAGGTTACACCTTCACTGACAAAGTGCCCTTTATTTTCACTTTGTTATAAAATACGAGAGTAGATTCAAGGGAACAGAATTCTTGAATCAGAGCTGAAAAATATTAATCAGTACAGAACATAAAGAAACAATTGAACGTGTCTTTGTAGATACAAAAGATAAGCATGTGGTATACAGTAAACAACCTATCAATGATTACAAAATACCTTCAGAATGAGAACAATCTGAAGGTATTTAGTCGACGTCTAAAAGCACATAGGAGTGCTTCTATAACTATTTATTAAATTTTCTTCCTAATTCTTCCAAACGTGCGATTTTTTCTAATAACTCGTTCTTACTAATAGCTAGTTTTGTAATTTCTTCTACCGATCCAGTTAGAATATCTTTTTCAAACTCATCTTCAATGTCATTACTTAGAAGATTCTCTAATTGTTCTTGAATATCTTCGTAGTAAGCTGTTATTTCATCATTTATATTTTCTATTTTTCCGTTTAAGTCTGAATCTTTCAATTCCTCGTATTCATTTAATTCAGCTTCTTGAAACTCTAGCATCATATTCTTAGTTAAACCCATACCAAATCAATCCTTTCTAATTTAAGATCACTGGAGTACTATCACTTTAACAATTAATGTTATTTTTGTCTAACAATTAACCTAGAACTATCGTTTTTTTAGTAAATCAACAACACGGTTGTATCTAATGCCATTCTAAAGTTACATTGAGCAATGCGCATTTTGATCATATTATTCCATTTAAATTAGTTGGAGATGAATTGGAATCAAACATACAAGCATTATGATCTACTTGTAATTTAGAAAAGAACGAATAAATATTACCCACTAAAGGCTTCCTACTTAAACCAATAAGACTGGACTTAAATTAAATACACTATGATTTAAACTTCGATTTCATTTACTATTATATATCCAGTTGCCTTTTGAAAAGTTTATAAATATAAAAACCTTTTTTAGGACGCACTTATTTAATATATAATATAAATATATTTATACTTTTTCTATATTATTAATTTATTATATAAGTGCGTCTAAAAGCGGTTTTTTAATATCATTAAATTTTAAACAAATATTTTTATTCAAATGGACTCTCTTCTAAGACTAAATCTCTACCTCTACTTAAATTTGTTTCATCATTTTTCTCATCTATATCATCTACAATAAAACCAATTTCTTCTTCGTACTGTTTTGCACTTAACTTTCTTTGTTTAGGAATAACATTCCACTCAATAAAACTTTTTGAAAACCCTCCAAAATTTTTCACACCGTAAGTATTTGCTTTTGTTTTTTTCCCCTCTGGTTTATCTTTACAAAATGGCATGTGATTATTGGTAATCATATTTCTTTTTTCAAGATTTCTTAATTGTTTTTTTACAATTTCTACTGTTAATCCCGTCACTGATACTAAATTTTCAATTGAACATGTAAATCCCTTTTTAAATTTATCATTTTGGTATAATAGAAAACTATACATATAAAACGCTTCAACACCTAAATCTTTATCTGCCATGCAATACATAAAAATATCAATATCAATCATATGTGTGTTTTCTATTTCCCAAAAAGTACCGTTATTATATCCATCTTCTTCTGCCCATACTCCTCTATAAAATGCTTTAACAGGAAAGTTAATTTTTCTATTTTTACTATTACCATAATTCTCTGGATATTCACTTGTCATAACAAAGTGATTAATCTCCCACACCCCATTTGTAATCATATGTTCATGTAGAATACATTCAAGTGGTCTATCACTTTCTTTTCTAATATATCCTAATCTATCAAGAATACCGCCTTTTTTAGTGATATATGAGTAGGAATTTGATTTAGAAGGAAAACCTAAAATCCTTTTAATCATACTTTCATCTATTGATTTGTTTCCATCTAAACTATTATTCCATAAAGTATAGTACTTACAATATCGGTACATGTAATGTGAAAGATACACATAAGCATAAGCAAATGCGATATGTGTAGAAGATTTAAATTCATTTATCTTTCTCCCTTCTTTATCATAAAATCCTTCGACAAAAACTCCTTCATCATTTTCATATCCTTTTAGTTCAGTAAAAATTTCATTTGGCATAAATACTTTATGTTCATGCTTTCCAACATTAAAAATTTCATTTTGTAATTGTATTCTATTAAAGAATGCCTGATTTTTTTTTGCCACTTTTTATACTCCTTATATTTGACATAATTAAAAATTAACAATAAAAAATGACTTAATCTTTTACGATTAAGCCATTTCTTTTTTCCTTTAGTTTGTCCCTAGATTTTTCTCGATTAAAGTAGGAATTTGATTAACAATAAGAATTATTTTCTACAGTAATTAAATCGCCCCCTTTCTATAAGTTAACTTCTCTTAAAACAATTACTTAAATATATCAACCAAAAACATAATTAATAAAATATACCTACAATTGTTAACAACAGATAATAGAAAAGAAAACTCCAACTCATTACTGGAGTTTAATCGCCCTCATACTTAATACTGTTTTTCACTTTAATTTTTCTATATTTTTGGCTTCAACGTACACAAAATTTATCAAATGCACAAAACTCCCACCAAAAGTGAGGAGTAAAAAGAGGACATAATATTCATTTTTAATTCTATACTATTTACTTCATTTTCTATTTTCAAAAAAAACTTCCATATATATCTATACATAATAATCTGAAAATCACACACTTCTCATATTTTCATAAAAAATGGCACAAAATTAACAACTTTTTTGTTCACTTTACTAATATTTTGAATTACTCTAGATAAAGTTTTAATCTTATTATCATAATTACTTTTCGTTATCGTAATTATTTTTAATTGGAGAATACACATAAGAGTATTCTCTCAAAATTTATAACGACATAGAACCAAATTACTGTAATCCATTCCCCCCATTAGAAAAAGCGACTACGATTTTACGTAGTCGCACATGCATTATTTAATAAAACATCATCTATTATTAGTATCTCATTCAACACTTTTTTCTTTGCCCACCCAAATCTAAGTCTTAATTTATATTACCTCATTCTCTTTTTTCTTTTTAACATTTCTTATCAATGTACTTTTACTAATACCCGTTAACTCAACAACTTGGTTATAGGAATGAGTTTTTAGCAATTCTAAAGCATGATCTAATTGTTTCTTTGTATAGGTTGGTTTTCGCCCTTCACGATATCCTTCTCTACTTCTAGCTATCACTTTCCCCTCTTGCGTACGTTCAATAATTAAGTTGCGTTCCATTTCCGCAACAGCTAATAATGTTTGTAAGAAAAATCTTCCCATTGTTGTATCTTCGAGCAACCCAATATTTAATACATGCACTCTTACACCTTTTGAAAAAAGTGATTCAATCACTTCAATTCCTTCCTTAGTATTACGGGCTAATCTATCTAACTTGGTTACTATTAGTTTATCCCCTTCATTTAATGAACTAAGTAGTTCATTAAATTGTGGTCTATCTGTCCTAGTTCCCGTAAACTTCTCTTTGTATATAACGATTGCCCCTTCGTTTTTTAGTGCATGTAATTGACTTTCTAAATCTTGTCCTAAAGTTGATACACGAGCATATCCGTATACTTTCATTTTAAACCCCTTCCTTCCTCTAAAGACACTTAGTTCTGGCACCATCTAGCACCTTATAAAAACTGAATCTAATAATCGTTCTCATATCTCAAAAGTTATGACACCACTTTGGCTTATCTTGAAACTAATTACTCAATGAATTGTCACAGTAGTTACTTTCTATTTCTTTTTATTGAGTAAATTCATCACTGGCGAAAAGTTATCATGTGACTTTCTTAAATCATCGATATCCATTTGAATGTATCTTCTCATAGTTCTAATATCACTCCATCCGCCCATCTTTTGAAGTGTAAAGGCATCACAACCATTAAGAGTCATATTCTTAGCCCAAGTATGACGGTAAACGTGTGCTGTGACTTTCTTTCCTTCAATGCCTACTTTATCTGCATAGTATTTCAACCTCTTATTAAATTGGTTTTGACCAAGAGGCTCACCCCACTGAGATAAAAAAATCCTATCTGTTGTGAAATGTTTCTTATTTTCCCCTATTAACTGTAACAGCAGTTTTACTGTATGAGCGGATATTGGTATAATACGAGGCTTACGGTTTTTGTTAACCTCCCCTTGTAAAGTTATAAATCGTGTTTGAAAATCTATATCATTTGCTCTGAGACTCAATAGCTCATTTGCTCTAATCCCAGAATCAAGAAGTAAATTCATTGCAACATAATCTCTGAACCCAACATAATCACGTTGATTTGGTTGTTTAAAAAGTTCTTTGACCTCTTCATCAGTGAAGCAGTTTGTGAGGTCTATATCTTGCTTTAAAAGCCTAACAGAGTCCATTGGGTTATATGCTATTAATTCTTCTCTCTCAAGAAAATTAAACATCGCTCTGTAAACTCTAAGACGAATATTTATGGTTGTGTCAGCAAGTCCAATTCCTTGTTCTTCCTTAATAAATTTATGCCCTTCATACTTCTTAGCATCATATTTTAAGTAATTAATGTAATCCCTAAAGATTTGTGGTGTGAGTTCATCAATGTACTCTATCTCATAGTTTTCATTGAGCCAATTAACAAAGTATCCCCAGTCTTTTTTGTAATCACGTAATGTTCGAGGTCTAAGCCCTTCCGCACTTTTACCCGCAATTACAAAATCAATAGCTTGTTCAAAATCAATCTTCGGATAGTCCTTCTCAAGACTCATTTTTCCAATTGCTGTACGTTTTCTTTTCTTTAATTCCATACAAAAAAGCCTCCTCAATTAGTCATGTTTTGCAACATCACAATCAAAGAGACTTGTTATTCACAACCCTTTTCAGTACATTTTAGGGTTGTTATTATACATTTAAAGGATTGTGTACACGCCGATTTCTACTGTAATTCACAATCCCTAATTACCTTCTATTTTATCGTTGTTATTCACAAACCTCTGGCGTACCTTCAACTTTGGCCGTTCTGAATGAAGTTCCGCAACCGCATGAAGCGATGGCGTTTGGATTGTCGATGGTGAAACCGCCGCCCATTAAGGATTGTTTGTAATCAATTTTCGTTCCCATCAAGATTGGTGCGTCTTCTCGGGAAACAAGAATTTTCAAACCGTGTTGCTCATCTAAATAATCTTCTTCACCAGGGGTTTGGTCGAAATTCATGCCATACGAAAGACCGCTACAGCCACCACCATGAATTGTTACACGCAAAAAAGAGCCTTCTTCTTCGTTATGATTTTGCATCTCTTTAACACGAATCGAAGCCGCTTCAGTTAATTCAATTACTTTCTTTTCACTTGTCATCCCATTCACCTTCCTTCTACCTATATCATATCAAGGTACACCATAAAAAGAAAGATATGTGTACTTGCAAGCTCGGTTTATCCACATTCATTCCTTTTGTCAAAGATATATTATAAATGCTTGCTATGCGATAAATAGTAAAATATATTCACTACTTTCTAAAAATTAAATGATATAATAGTCTTAAAAATAAAGCTTTGAAAGGGGTCTAATTGTATGGAATTATCACCTTTCTATGAGAAAAAAGTTGAGTGTCTATGCTGCAATAAAAGTTTTTCTACTACAAAAATTCGTTCCAAATTAGTTAAAATCGACAGTACAGATACGGATTTTTGCCCAATATATTCTGAATCTTCTGTGCCCGCTTTTTATTATAATGTTTTTGTTTGCGAACATTGTGGTTTTTCTTTTACGGAAGATTTCTCAAAATACTTCGCTCCTGGTGTGAAAGAGCAAATCTCCCAACAAATTTCAACAAGATGGGTTCAACGAAGCTACCATAAGGAACGTTCACTTACCCAAGCATTGGAAACTTATAAATTGGCTTTTGTGTGCGGGACAATCAAGAAAGAGAAATTTGTTACACTCGCCGGACTTGCCCTACGAATCGCTTGGATGTACCGCAAACTTCAAAATGCGAACCAAGAACAACGGTTCCTCAAACTAGCGCGCGATCAATATACCGAATCGTATTCAACTGAAGACTATGCATCCACTCAAATGTCTAGTACGCGTGTAATCTATATGATTGCTGAACTATCAAGACGAACTGGCGATTTAGAGATGGCAACACGCTATTACTCCAAAATTATTGAAAGTCAACATATTGGCGGAGAGGCAAAGTTAATTGACATGGCGAAAGAACAATGGCAATTGGTGCGCGAAGAACGCGAAAAAGTGAGAGCTACAGCTGTATAATTATAGAATGTCTCAGAAGGAGGTTGCTTCCTTTTGAGGCATTTTTCAATTATGGCACGTTTAGGTGGGCGCGTGCCTAATTATCCCCTGAAGTACCTCTTCATAGAAGAAGCACAAAATATAATAAATAAAAGCTTTAGCTCCCCTTTGGTTTTTGACAAACCCTAATTCAATATATTGTTTAACCCTTCTAATAAATAAAAAGCCCGATTCTGGAATACAACCATGTTGTTTTCCGAATCGAACTTTATTGGCATATTTTATTAGAAGACTTGTTCCACTTCTACGATACCTGGGACTTCTTCTAAAAGAGCACGTTCAATACCCGCTTTTAGTGTGATTGTAGAACTTGGGCAGCTGCCGCAAGCACCTAATAGGCGTAGACGTACGATTCCGTCTTCTACGTCAACTAATTCGCAGTCTCCTCCATCGCGAAGTAAAAAAGGACGTAATTTATCTAAAACTTCTTGTACTTGTTCTTTTTGTTCTAATTCTGTCATTTCCCTCGACTCCTTTCATTAAAATAATTATAATGTGAAGAAAGAAAAAAATCCATAATTTGAGTTTAAGAAAGGTGATCCTATGAAAGAAAATAATCCCATCATCGAAGTTTATGGTACTGAAGTAATCTGTGCAAGCTGTGTCAATGCACCATCATCGAAAGATACATATGAATGGCTACAAGCTGCGATTAGCCGGAAATACCCGAAGGATTCCTTCTCTATTCGTTATATCGATATAGAACAACCTTTAGAAAACGAAGTTGATAAAGAATGGGCGGAGCGTATTCAAAATGATGAATTTTTCTACCCGCTCGTTCTGATCAACGGTAACGTAGTCGGTGAAGGCTATATACAAATCCAACCAATATTCTCAACTCTGGAAAAACATGGGTTTTCTGCCGCTGAATAAAATCACTCGAAAATAAACAAAATCTCTATTGGACCGTTCAGCTTAAACCAACAAGTTCATAGAGATTTTGTAGTTATTTATTATGCTTCAGTTAATTGAAAATTATTTGTTGTTATTGAGAATCATTTTGACGTTTGTACATCCATAAAAGACCTGATTTCATTAAGCGTGCAATACGTCCCGTAACAGTTGTATCCGCTAAATGTACAAAGCCTTGCTTCTTCCCTAAAGAGCCCATAAAGCCTTTTAATTTAATGGGCGGCATTGTTTCTGGAAGTGGTTCGTTTCTCCATCGTTTGGTTAACACTTTTACGATACGTTCAGCCTGCTCTTCAGCCAGCTGTGCACTCGCAGGCAGATCCGAAGAAGCACAGTCTCCAACTACAAAAACATTTTCATCATCATTCAGATGGAAATATTTGTTGACAATCGGACGGCCTTTTCGATCTTTTTCTGCGTCCATTTCTCGAACAATTTTAACTGGCTGTACGCCGGCTGTCCAAACTACTGCATCTACCTCGATTACTTCTTCGTGATTGTGCAGGCGTGTTGGTTCTACTTTCGTAATGTTCGATTCCGCAATTACTTCTACATCATGTTTAACAAACCAAGCCTTTACATAGTTACTTAGTTTTTCAGGGAAATCACGTAAAATACGTGCAGAGCGGTCAAATAATTTTATTTTCAAATCTGAACGGCTTTCACGCAACTCACTTGCCAGCTCAATTCCACTCAGTCCGGCACCGACGATCCCCACTACGGAACCCGGCGGCAGACCGCAAAGAGTTTCAAACGTTGAGCGTGACTTTGCGATTGTTTGAATACTATAACTGTTTTCCTCTGCTCCAGGCACATTATGATAGTCATCTTCACAGCCAAGGCCGATTACTAAGTCATCATAAGAAACTGTTTGGCCATCTTCCAAATATACGACCTTTTCTTTTCGGTCAATTTTTGTAATTTCTCCATACACTCGTTTAAGTCGCTCATGTTCCGGAAAATTAACGCGAACATTTTTATCTGTTGTTGTACCAGCCGCCAATGCATAGAATTCCGTTTTCAAGCTGTGATGTGGTGTTCGGTCAACTAAAGTAATAATTGTGTCTTCTGGAAAGTTATTAGGCAATAAGCGTAACAATATACGCATATTTCCGTATCCTCCACCTAGCAAAACTAGTTTTCTCATATAATACTCCCCTATATCTATTGTTGATTTGTATCAGGTGAAAATCGTTCACAATTTATCCATAAAGAGTATAACTTATTGTGAGATATTTCACAATATCTTTAGGGAAATTTTTGTGAAAAGTTTCACAAAAACTCATTTATTGACGAAAACTAAAAAACAGAGTAGCATGTCATTGTGAGGTGACAACGGCGTGAATCCATTAGTAGAATTTTGTATTAGTAATCTAGCAAACGGTGCTCAAGAGACTTATGATATTCTAGAAAACGATCCAGACATTGATGTTCTTGAATACGGGTGCCTAAGTTATTGTTCACTATGCGACCAAAATTTATATGCACTTGTTAATGGTGATATCGTAGAAGCCGATACACCTGAAGAATTAACAAAAAAGATTTATCAATATATTGAAGAAAACCCGCTTTTTTAGGGGTTTATCATATAAAAAGTTCCGCACACAATTTGTATGCGGAACTTTTTTGTAGACACTTACAACTCTTCAATACAATATGTAGGCTTTTGGTCCTTTTGCAAAACGATCTCTGTTTTGACTACCCCGGTATTCACATGTATCGTATCACAACCAAACCGGATTCCACATAATATATCCGTATCATAATTGTCCCCAATCATGACCATCTCTTCCTTTTCAAAGCCATACTCCTGCTGGATCACTTCCAACATGACCGGCGAAGGTTTCCCTACAAAAACAGGTTCCACCTGTGCCACGTTCGCTACTAAATTTACAAAAGATCCGTTCCCAGGAATAAACCCTAGTTCGGATGGAAAACGAATATCTTCATTAGTCCCGATCAATTTTGCCCCTGTTTGTAAAGCAAGGGAAGCTTTGACCAACTTCATATAATCAATTGTTCGGTCAATCCCCATTACCACTACGTCAGGGCGTGCTTCATCCGTATCCACCAGATCCAACCCTTCCGCCTCTAGTGCGGTACGAATTCCATCTGAACCGATCATAAAAATTTTGGCTTCCTTAAAGTGCTGCACAACGTATTTTGCTGTTGCCAAAGCACTCGAATAAATTCGATTTGCAGGGGTGTCAATCCCTATATCAGCCAGAACTTTTTGAAGTTGTTCCGGTGTTTTTGATGAATTATTCGTTACAAAAAAATAGTCCAACTGTTCCTCCTCTAGTTGGTGGATAAAACGGATAGCTGAATCAATCCCCTTTTTCCCACGATAAACAGTTCCATCCAAATCAAAACAGTAAGCTTTATACTTCTTCATTAGCGTTCGCCGGCAAAAATGCTGAAACAGGGCCGAGTTCGTTTTCTAGATAATTCATAACAAGGGAAGAGAACTGTTTAATGGCCTGCATATTGTTTGTAAGCACTTTCAGAACATATTCGTTATCTACCTGCACAAATTCCCTCACGATCATTTTACGCAGTCCTACAACCTCTTTAAATGGCTCTTCCATCTCGTCTGAAATCACTTTTTCATCCACCAAGATATCGATTATATCTTCATAGCTCCCTGGGTCACGCATAATGAACCCATCAATGATTAAGTTACCAACATCCATCAACGCTTCCATCGTATTATGGCCAATACGTTGCAAAGCTAGGACTGTAATATCATTTTGTAACCAATTTTCCTCTTTTTCAAAAATTGAAATCAGCTCGTCAAGATGTTTTAAAGTTACTGAAATTTTATTACGATCGACAAAATACATAAATGGTTCCCCCATTATTAATAGTTGATAGTTATTTCTCTTATATAGTAACATATTCTATAGAATTGGAAGGGGTCTTATACAATATGGAGCGTTTTTTCTTATATGATGATGTAGAAGAGTCAAAAACTAGATTTGTCAGCTTTACCGGCAAGAAGTTGCGCTATGATTTAGCGATTATGCAATCCTCCCGTTTTTTTGGAAAAGTGCTTGTTCTGGATATGCAGATGGGCCGCTTTGCCATTATCGGTCCAGACGACGTAGAGGAACCTGGATACTTGGAGCATGTCTTTAATAAGACAGAGGAAGAAGCGGAAGATTTACGTGACTATTTAAATGAGCTATTGGCATAAAAAGGGACACTTGATGAAATCTCATCGAGTGTCCTTTTTATTACGTTTACTGCTTCTTCAGCGCAATGCCAACGTTCCATATCATTAAGGTTATAAACCTGCTGACTTCCCTGCCCCTTAAGATTAGTTCTCGACTTCCGCAGTTGTTTCCGGGATAGCTTCTCCCACACTGGAAGTTGATGACTCTAATTGTTTCGGCGCTTTTCCTGTTTTTCGAAGGATGAAATAGGCACAGCCAAAATTACAATACTCATATAAATAATCTTCTAAAGTACTTATTCTCGTATCAAAAGTTGCTTTTTGATTTTTGTCTTCAAAAAACCCTTTAAGACGAAGTTGGCCATATCCCCAATCACCAACGATATAATCGTACTTTGTCAGGATATCTGAATATCTAGCTAAGAAAGCATCCTCTTTAAAACCCTCTCGGACATTTTCGATAATTTCATAGGTATATCCCTCGGCTATAATCATCGAAACTCCTCCTATCTTAAAATCCAAAAAAATTGATTTATTTTTTATACTTCTTCAGCTTGTAATTGTCTTGTTTTTGTTGCTTCATTCACTTGTTCGTCTGCATGATAACTACTGCGGACTAACGGACCAGCCTCACAATGTTTAAAGCCTTTCTCCATGGCGATTTTTCGAAGTTTTCCAAATTCTATTGGTGAATAGTATTTTTTCACGGGTAAATGTTTTTTCGATGGTTGCAGATACTGGCCAATTGTCATGATATCAACGTTGTTGGCTCTTAAATCATCCATTACTTCTATAATTTCATCCCATTCTTCCCCTAAACCGATCATTAAAGATGATTTTGTAGGAATGTCCGGCTGCATTTCCTTCGCTTTTCTTAAAAATTCCAATGAACGCTCGTATTTTGCACGTGCACGAACTCTCGGCGTTAAGCGACGAACCGTTTCAATATTATGGTTTAAAATATCCGGTCTTGCATCCATCAACAATTTCAAGTTTTCTTCCAGACCACCTAAATCCGAAGGCAATACTTCCACTGATGTCTGTGGTGTTTTTCGACGTATTGCCCGCACTGTTTCAGCTAATACACCGGCGCCGCCATCTTTTAAATCATCGCGTGCAACCATTGTAATAACAACATGTTTTAAATTCATTATTTCAACAGAATCTGCAACACGTTCCGGTTCTGCTAAATCCAATTCATTTGGAAGGCCTGTCTTCACTGCACAAAAACGGCACGCTCGTGTACAAACATCCCCGAGAATCATCATCGTCGCTGTTCTTCGCTCGCCCCAGCATTCGTGAATATTCGGACAACGTGCTTCTTCACAAACTGTGTGCAAGTTTTTCTCACGCATTAATTTTTTTAAGCCTTTATATTCATCGTTCGTATTTAGTTTAATTTTTAACCATTCGGGTTTTCGTAAGATTTGCTCTTTCTCGTTGGCAGGTTTACTTGTCATTGCTATTCATCCCCTATCAATTTTAGAAAACTTGGCTTATCGAAAGTACGTGAAGCGATCAGCCTTAGTTGTACTTTTGCAAAATTGGAAATTCACTTTTTTCCTATTTCGCTTAACAAAAATTACACATTCTGTTGACAATGTAACATATTATTACAATCGAAAACAACTAACTTTCGTTAAGTTACCAGATAATCGGATACAATAAACTACTTACCATTAATTCATTGGTATAGGGACCTCTATAGAAGGCTGTGCCCCATCAGCTCCGTTCGTGTAAATATGAGGCACTTGGCCACGCACTAGACCAATGGCCACTGGGATAGTTTGCTGTACGGTAGATTGTTGACTGGCGAATGGGATAATTATTTGTACATTTACTTTCAAATCAATATTCACTTCCACTTTGGCATTGTTTATGCCAAACTCCGAAATGGACGTTTTCACATCACTCGCTACATTCCCGATGATATGAAAACGGATAGGCACTCTCGGACCCAAGTTTCCGAGTAAGGGAAGATTGAGGGCTTGGGCAATCGGAACGAAAAAGACGATGCCGTCCCCTTTTTGGATTTCCCTTATATCATATTCCACATTTTCGAGGTCCGGTAGTTGGGATAGGTCTCCCTGTTCCGCTAATTCCAGATGTTCCTTTACCAATGCCGTTGTTTCTGCGCGAACTTGGTTTATAATCTCGGTATTGAATTTTGTAGTTACCATATAATCTGATTCGGAAGGTAAATCTTCTATAATTTCATTTACGTCTAATACGCTGGATGTTCTTGAATTAATGGCTTTACTCACTACATGTGCTGCAATTTTCTCTGTTTGCACTTCTGCATATTGAACATATGTCGGCATCAAGCGTTCATTCAATATGTATAGGAATAACGAAATACCGATCGCAAAGCTAATCGCGAATAACGTAAACCTATTGGACAGTTTTCGTTTTTTACGCTTCTTCACTCCAGAAAACATCATTCTCTTTGGACGACGAGAAAGCAAAAAAATCTCCTCCTGCTCCAATTTATGAACAGGAGAAGATAACTATTCAACTTCCAAAATATATTCGGTATCAACTTTTTCAATCGCCGCATTTGGTGCTTCACTCAAATTAAGTATATATGTATCTTCCAATAACTGATTATCCTCTTCAAAAATACGCAACATCGGCAAAGCTGAATGATCGTTATTTTGTTCAGTAACAACTCCACGACGACCGTCTGCCAATAACAATATAGTACCATTAGGATAATGGACAACACTCTGTTTCAATGCATCAACCACTTTCGCATCAAACATCGTCCCTCTGCCTGCTTCGATGATGGCGATTCCCTCACTTGGCACCATTTTCTTCCGATAGACACGGTTTGACGTAACTGCATCGAATACGTCGGCGACGGCAATTATTTTCGCATATGGATGAATCTCATAATCTACAAGCGCCCGCGGATATCCGCTGCCATCCAACCGTTCATGGTGCTGGAATGCACAGTGAGCGACAAGTAGAGAGACAGTATGTAAATTTCTTAAAATATCGAATCCAGATCGTGCATGTTGTTTCATCAGTTCAAATTCTTCAGCTGTTAAGCGGCCCGGTTTAAACAAAATCTCCGCCGGCGTTATCATTTTCCCGACATCATGCAATAACGCACCTATTCCGATTGTTCTTAGGTCGCTCTCTGAATAGCCCATTTCTTTTGCGATTGCCAGCGAATACAATGTCACCTGGAATGAATGCTGGTAAATATATTCATCGTATAGCAATGTATCCGATAGGACCACTAGAACTTCTTCACTATTTAAAATGGAGTTTAATAAATCATCCACTAATTTGTTTATTTCTTTTGATTGCTTTTCAATAACAAAGGAAGCGGACTTGGAATCCATCCCTTTTATTTTATAAAAAGCATCTGTAATTTGCTTGACTGCTTTCCTTCTTACAGCCATCGGGACAGTTTCCTCGACTTCAATCCCTTCCGAAATTTTGTCCTTAATATACACATATTGGATGCCTAATTGTTTTAGTCTACTAATTAGACCTTCTGTTACAATAACATCTTTTTGTATTAAAGGAAGGCCAGCTTCGCTCGAAATCGTTCTGCCGATTACCATTCCAGTTTTAAGCACATTGATTGATATTAAACGCATTCATTTTTACCTCAATTCCTGTGTTTGAAATACATCCTCTTTTGATAATTATAATGAATTAAATTAGTTTTTTTCCATATTCAATCAGAATATCCCTCAAAAATAATGGCAAATAGTATTTTTTCTTAGCATATTTGAAGTTCGGAAAGAAGTACCCGAAAGTGAACATATCCAAAGTTGCTAGTTTGTAATGTCGCTCCAATTCGACGACTTCACCGCCGACTATGAGCTCTCTTTGTTTATTCATTGAAAATTGATAAGTAAGCATTTTCCCAAAAATTGACCCTCTAAATCCCAGACCTTTTAATTCAAAGTTTGGCCATTGTTCATTTTGAGCTTGTATATACACTTCTTTCAATTCACTCCCCGATAATTCGATAACACATATATTTATCGGATGCGGCAAAATTTTATGAATATCATAGTTGGTAATTATACCTTTTTTTAAACTATCCAGCAGGATGCCTGCATTAAACATCGTACAATCCGCATCTGTGAAATCAAGGACTGCTTCTGCGAAAAGATTGGATAACTGTGAATAATGGAACCACTCTTTATTGTAGCTTTTGTTCGTTTCAAAGATTGGGGTTTGCAGGAGCTGTTTCCCTTGTTCTGCGAGCCTTGCTATAAATAATGCTTCCCCCTCTTTTTCAGGCAGGATGCCATTTTCAATCACCTTTTCCTTCTTGCTCACTAAATTTCTCGTCGTATGGTCAAAAAGCAGCGTTAAATGGCCCGTATAGCGTCCAAACTTGCTGCAGCCCGTTAATAGTACATTATTGACTAACTTTCCTTCTTCCAATAGATGATGGGTATGTGATCCAAAAATGATATCGATAATTGGGCATTCATTCGCTAATAGCTCATCTTCTGAAATGCCCAAATGGGACAAGCATACGAGAATATCTACTTCGTCTCTTAACTGATGCGCCAACTGCACAATGACCTGCCTCGGCTCAATAATGTGCCAGTTCAGCTCTTTGTAGAATACTTCATAGATAGCCGTTGCCCCAATAACCCCTATTTTTGTTCCATAATTCGTTTGTAAAATTGTATAAGGTTTTAGCCAATTTGGTTTACTTCCTTTAATGGGCTCAATGTTCCCCACGACAACTTCAAAATTGGCCTCGTCATATAGTGAATGTAAATCTTCAAAAGATAAAGTGATTCCTTCGTTATTCCCAATCGTCACAACATCATATTGTGCTTCGTTCAGTAATTGGACATTCCCCTTGCCAAGTGTGGCTTCCGTATAAATATTCGATCGGTCGAGATGATCTCCTATATCAAATAAAAAACTTGGCTCACCAGCTTTTGCAAATTCAAGACGTTGAGTCTTGATATAGTCTTGCATTCGTTGCCAATATTCAAAATGGCTATGTAAGTCATTGGTATGAAAAATATGAATTGTCTCAAGCAAATCGATCACCTCCCCCATAAGTAATAGCAAAATTTTGCATCCGCATGAATCATTATTGCTACCAATTTATCGACATGCAGCGGCCTACTTAAAATAGCCCTTCCATAATCGAGCGGATGCCTATTAACAACATGACAATTTGCAAGACTAAAACAATGGTTTTTGACTGCATGCGTTTATTTAAAGATGAACCCACTTTCGCCCCTATATAGGCACCGATAATTACCGGAATTGTAAAAACCCAAGGCACATTCCCTAAATAGATATGGCTGGCAGAGTTTATTAGTGAAGACAAGAATACATTGAACATCGATGTTGCAACAGCGATATGTGGTGGAAATAAGAATAATAAAACCATTGCCGGTACTAGCAAAGACCCTCCACCGATTCCAAACAGCCCGGAAACCAACCCGACTACAAAAGTGAATATAACCGCAAACCAAATAGGATAGCCATAAACGTATTCCCTGCCCTCCTGGTCGATAAAACTTGTTTTCTTGCCATGGGTCACAAACCATTGAATCGGTTTCAACTTATCCCGTACAAATAATAAAATTGATAAAAATACTAATAAAATTCCGAAGTATAAATTAAACGAGGGCAAATCCAATCCTCTATTCAACCATGCCCCCAACATCGTTCCGGGGATGCTGCCTATAAAAAAGATAAAACCGCTTTTGAAATCCACCTGCTTGTTTTTCATGTAGGATAGTGTGGAAGAAAGACCGATAAAAATCATCATGATAACAGATAGCCCTACAGCTTTTTGTGGGGTGATCTCCGGGAAGAAACCGAGATTAATGCCGACAAATAATGTCGCAGGAATTAGAATAACCCCTCCCCCCAGTCCTACAAGGGAACCTAATATACCTGAAGCTAATGCAATGATCGCCAATAATATGTACTCCATTAAAATTCTCCTCCAAATAAATCGAGTTGCTTTGGAGAAAGTCCATCAAAATCAATTTCCAACATTTGTTGTAATGTCTTAGCATTATTCGCCGCATGGTGACCGGAATTATTATTAAACAGGATATATATATCTTTACAACGCTTTTCTAGATTTTTGATTTTGTTTGCTAAATCCGTTAGTTCTTCTTCATTATAATCGTATAGAAAACGAACCTCTCTCCAATTTTCCGTCGACCCGGAATTGCGCCACCCATATACGTTTCGGCCATGTATTCTAACAAGCGCCTTGTCATTCGTCACTTCTGCAACAAAGGGAACCGAACCTACGCCTGCCTGCGGTTCATCACAGACAGTGTGTATAAACCCTAGTTCTGCCAAAAAATTGATTGTTTCATGCTTTCTATCATTGCTATACCAAGTTCTATTGCGGAATTCGATGGCAACCGGAAAGTCTCCCAACTGTTGTTGTTTAACATACCGAATATATTGAACATTTTTCGCCGAACAATCAAACCAAGGTGGAAACTGTACCAAAATCATTGCCAATTTACCCGCACTACGAAAAGCATTCGCACACTGTCTAAAGGCTTCAAACATTTCGTCGCGTGTTTCGTAGGGATTGTCATCTCTTAAGTGACCTGTCATCCCTTGATATGCTTTTATGATAAATTCAAAAGAGTCGGGTGTTTCATGTACCCATTTCTCAATATTTTGCTGTGAAGGGATCCTAAGTTATAGGACCATTTTAACATGGGTAAAAACCCTAAATCCTTGTCCTATTAACATTATTTCAATTTTACCCATTATTAATGGGCTAAATTTTAATTTTTAAACAATTTTATTTGACCCTAATTACCCTAATTATAAAAAAATGCCCAAATAGGGCATTATTTATTGCTAGTTAATTGTACAATCTCTTTTTTAATTAACTCAAGTATTAAGTTTGAATTTTCTTTATGTTGTATATTTGTTAATAAAAGGTCTAAATAATCATAAATTATTTTTTGTTTTCTCCAAATTTCAATATTATTTAAATAATCATTTTCATTTATATCCTTTAAATTTGCATTAATTATAGAAAAATCAAGTTTTGTATAATAAATCAATAACGCTTCTTTTATCTTGCTATTTTCTTGATGTAATAAATCAACTAAACTTTCTATTGGAGTTTCATGAAAAATATTTAACATTTGTCTATAAATTTTTAAATTATTTTCTACTTCCCCCAAAATTTGAGCTAATAATTTTTTTTCATTCAGAACTTTTTCCTTTTCCTTTTTTTTGTCTCCAAGAAAGAAGATAAAGAAAGCAATAAAACCTGATAACGAACTACCTATAAGAGAAAGTGAGGCTCTTAATAATAAATCGAAAATATTTACATTGCTTTGATCAATGATTAGACTTTTATGTATTACTATTTGGATTATAATAAAACTTATTGTTAATGCGGTAAAAAATAAGATAATAGCTAGTGTGAAAATTGAATTAGATAGTATTTTCATTATATCGATGTCAAACCAAAAGTTATTTTATGCATCACTGATTTTTCAATTTCAAGCAACTCATTATCTGATCCAACCGCATTTAAATCAAAAACATCTTTCAATGAAACTTCTCCCTTTATAGCCTCTTCTGATTTAGTATTCTTTTTAGAAGCATCAGAAGAGGCTTGCTCTTTTAAACGCGCTTTAACATCCTTAATATACTTCTCTTTTATTTCAAATATAACTTTTACATTATCAAGGAAATCTTTTAACTCTAAATTACCAGTAGATCCACAATTATAACATTTAAATTCTTTTAATTCTTCATCATTTAAAATAAGCATTTGTTCACAATCAATACACTCACATCTATATAATCTCATTAATGGCCCATTTTCAGAGGAGAATGCTACAAACAAGTTAATGACATCCTTCGGCTCATGAGCAAACCTTAATGAAAATCTATAAGGATTTAGGTTACGAGCCCCAAGTCTAACTTCTTCATTTAAGAAAAGTTCGATTTGAGGAGACAACTCATAAAATGGAATTATTTCATTAAGTTGAGGTTTTTTATAATAGATACTTTCCAATTCTTGAGTGAACATATTTTTCTTTAACTCTCCTTTTTTCAGATGGACTATTGTAATAGTGGATTTCTATAGATCCATACCTTTCTCTTAATGATACTTCTACAAAAAGAAAGTCTTCTCCTTCTGGTACCTTTTCAAAATCTTCCTCTTCAAATTTCCAAAAACAAGATAACTCACTTACTTCTTCATACTCATGGATTAAATCTTTTAAATTCCAATAAACTTTTGAATTATATATTGGATCTCTTTTAGGATTTCTAGTTGATGATCTTATAAAGTTTTTATCTAAAAAAGTAAAGGCAAATATAAAACCATTATAAAATTCAGTAGGATTTAAATGTAGGGACAAATCTTGATAATATGCTGATTTTACTCGTTCAGAATAAAGTTCTGGTTCTTCCATATACAGCTCATCCTTTAAAAACGTAAGGATCTTCCTATCAATTTCTCCTTCTGTTAAATGATCCTTCATATGTTGCTTTATAATTTCTTCTGCATTTTCCGATTCTTCTTTAAAAATATTGTAGAGTAGACTATGTACGGTAGACTCATTATATTCTGAAATTGAAAGATCACCATCTAGATTATTTATAAAATTCTTTAACTCATCTAACAATGCAATATGATTAGCAGATGATTTTGATAGGTAATGTTTTCTTAATCTTATTTGCAAAATACTATTTTCAAAATCTAATAAAAATGGTACATAGAAATTTGCATTTTGCTCATCACCACCAAGCTTAATTGTTTCAAAACGATATAAAAACAAGATGGTATTTCCATCTTTTCTCATTGAAATTACTTTTTCATTAGGTAACACTATTGCATTCAGAGGTCTATTTATATATACTTCGTCTTCAAATCTACTTACAAATTCATCAGCATCGATTTCACTTTCAAAATGATATAGATGAACATGATCTTGAACTTCAAAAAACAACTTTTCAAACAACATGCTTTCTATAGCTTTATCACTTTCTGGAAATTCAACCATATTTGTATCCAAAACCCTTGATATCTTTTCCCAACTATTCCCTGTATCTGTAATAGCTCTCAGTTTTTTAAAATAATCTGGAATATGACTGGGTAATATGGTATTAAGTACACTTTTTATTTCAAAATTCCTTAATATCGGGCTTCTATATGTTCGTAATAATTCTTCCACTCGATGTACTCCTAGCTACATTTACTATTTTATTAACATTTCCGTTTTTATTATTATATCCTTTATTTGGAATATTTGTAAAAGCAAAAAAAGAAACAGCCTGATATTGCTAAATTACAAGCTGTTTCTTATTTTTTTTTATAAATATTAAATATCTCCTTAGCAATGTTTAGTATTAAGCGTATTTCATCATGATTTTTATTTTCTATTAAAGTAAATAATATTGAGATCAACTCTTCTTTCTCAAAATGCTTTTCGTTAGTATCTAACTTTTGAAAGTTAAAAACACATGATGGGGTTATTTGAAGGCCAGATATAATTTTTCCAAGAGTTTGTAAGGTTATATTTCTGTCACCTCTTTCAACACCTGCTAAATAAGATGTTTGAAGGCCACATTTTTCTGCCAATTCTTCTTGAGTCATTTTTTTAGATTTTCTAATATCTTTTATATTTAAACCAACTAATTTAACTAAAGTATCCATTAAATCACCTCACTTTAAGATTATGTGAGGTTTCAAAAGCATCACAGATACATATAATATAACTTTTATTGATTTATGAACTTATAAGTTATATAATTTTTTGGTATCAAATTTTTAATAAGGAGAAATCATTTACTATGAGTAATGTCTTACCTTCAAATATAGCAATAGAAAATGTAATACAGTCAAAAATGAGAGGTCGAGTCTCTTATCAGGGCTTCGTGTCATCTCAGGTAGCAATAAATTTTTCATATTCAAAACTATTTAATGATCCTTCTGGAAAAGGCTATCAACGTCCTATTGATAAAAAAAGATGTAATGACTTTGCAAATTATTTATCACAAGGAGAAGATGCACTTTACTCTCCAATTTTATTAAATGCAGCAGGACATTGGGAATTTCATGCATATGATAATAACCGTCCAAATTACGGAAGATTAATTTGTAAAAAGAAAGCAGCTTTAATGGATGGACAACATAGGTTAGGTGGCATTAGGCAGTATATAAAAGAGACAGACAGCACATTAAATGTACCTTTTTTAGCTTTTCACTATTTAGATGATGATGAAGAAATCAAATTATTTGATGTAATTAACACTAAAGCAAAAGGGATAGGTACCTCTTTAAGTCGTTATCTTAATAGAAATAATGATGAAATTAGCTGGGTTGCTACAAATTTAATTTTAAAACCGGAAAGTCCTTTTTTCAGTAAGGGTACTTTGATTGGAAAAAGAACTAAAGAGAAAAATATAACGCTTCAGAATCTATATAATATAGTAAAATTTTTAACTAAGAAATCAGAGCTAGAGAATCTATCAAAAGAAAAGAAGCTTAACTTAGCACTATTTTACTTTAATTTAATCAAAGAATTATTCTCAGAAGAATGGGAAGATAACAAGTTATATCGTTTAACTCATATAACTTGTTTATACGGATTAGCTATTGCTGGAAACAAAATAATTAATGATAATTTTATTGTTAAATCTCAGCAACCAGACTCGGCTAAAATAGCAAGTATATTAGTAAATTTAACCGAAATTGATTGGTCTTCGAATGGGGATTTAAAATATATTAAGGGGTTACCTGGAGCCAATATGCTAGCAAGCGACATTTTAAATTGTATAAAAGGGTAATTTTATTGATATAGGGAAATCTAATAAATTATTGCACATACTTTATATTAATAATATTACAAATTTTACAAAGGTAATTAGAACCATTAAATTTATATAATAAGTAACATTGCACTAAATATCTTGTTTCTTTTCAGTATGGTAGATTCTTGCATTAAGAACAAACATAAACGATAACACGCTAGTTCGAGTGAAGTGATTGATATTGAACATCGGAAAAAAATTCAAAAGTAGTCCAATGATTAAATGCAGCATATGTCTAATAATGGCCTACCATTTAGCAGTGATATTGAAATTATAGATGAACTTAAACTAATCATTACAGAAGTTCTAAGGTTTCCATATCACGATGGCATTGAAATTGAAGTGATAACAGACGTAGATGAGGAAATAGAAGAGGATATTAGTAAAGAACTTTTGAGAGTATTCCTTATAAAATAAACGGATAGTTATTCTTGTATTAAAACTAGCTAATAGAAGCTAATCTTTATTCAATTATAGGACGCAATTCTTAAGTAGAAATTGTAATCTTTTAATGATTAGAAACATATTTTGTTGATTCAAAATCTTGATATCTTTGTTTAAAATTAGAAGTGGAAATGTACTGATTTTTTACTCGAAGTAATAGGACAAGACTGCTTACCTAAACAAAAATGAAGTATGAATGAGGGAGATAAATGAAGTTTTTCACAGATGATGTAAATGATATGAACGGATATTTGGACCAATTAAAGCAAATAAAGTCACGCATTCATAATGATGCATATATGTTTTTTTCTTCTGATTCCTTTCACGATTCCCACATTTTTCACTTAAAGTTAAAAATAAATCTAATCCTGATATGGAAAAGGAGGAAAATGACCCTACTTTAATTGAAGTACATTTATTGCACTCAAGTGGTGAGAAATACTTGGTTAAATGGATAGGTGTAAATAAATTCGCTATGGATTATGACATTCAAAGAAATACTTATACTAATAGCTACGAAATAGCATTTGATGGTAAAAGAGGTATAGATGATTGGATGGCCGATGAATTAACAGCTTATGATAGTGAATACCTTTGCCACGAGATATTGCTTGCTTCTAATACAACCATAATAATTCGCTTCAGAGATATTGAAGTGTTAAAGTTATAATATCTCTTTAACTAACAAGTGTTTAGTTAATAACAATCTTCAACAAAACCAGCTAATAGTTGTCAAGATTTTTCAATAAAAAATATAAAACCTACATGATATACTAAAAAAGGGTATACCAAATAAGCCTTCCTTTATAAGATTGGAAGGTTTTGTTTTATATTCTTAGATATGATTTTTAAGCCGTATTTTGGAAGGGCATTTTCCTTTTTAGTAGAGCATAAATCCAATGTAAAAGCTTATTAGCACAAGCAATTATTGCTACTCTAAAAGGTTTTCCTTCTTCTCGTTTTTTATCGTAGAACTCTCTTAATTTCTTATTTCTAGGGAGTATTTCATCACTTGTTTTTTGCTTACGTGCATCTCTTATACCGCATTGTACAGCCATAAACAATGCTTGCCTTAACCTGCTAGAACCTCTTTTGGTTATGCGATTTATGGAAGCAGTAAATCTACCTGAAGAGTAAACGCTAGGATCTATTCCAGCGAATGCTACTAGCTTTTTAGGATGATTAAACCGCTCTATCTCTCCAATTTCAGAGATGATTGTTGCCGCAATCTTTTCTCCAACACCAGGGATAGACTGGATTATCTCATATTCTTCAATTTCTTTAGCGAGCGCATCAATTTCTGTTGCTAGCTTTGATAAATGCTCTTGATATTGAAGAACAATGTTAATAAACATTCTTAGGTTAAAGATATGGCTTTGGTACAAGTTGTTTTGAAATGGATTACGTAATGCAGCTTCTCTCAATTTAATTGCTTTTTCTTTTGCCCATTTTTCTGAACGGGTTGTACATAATTCCGCAATTTTATTAGTAAGATCTGATTCGCTAACACTTAAAACCTCTTTGGAGGTTGGGAAGATTGATAGAATCTGTAACGAAATTTTTGAATAGAGATTCCCAAAGACACCTCTATATTCAGGAAATACCTGATCTAAAATCGATTGTAGCTGTAATTTGGTTTGGGCAGCTGTGCTTGATATCGTTTCTTGTTGTCTCGTGAGATTACGAAGATTTAAGAGTTGGATTCCTCTTTTTTTGTATGGTTCTAACTCTTCCTTATAATACAATTCACATAGACGATAGGCATCAATCGCATCTGTCTTTACCTTTCGTAAATTTGTACTTCTGGCCCGATGAGAGATAAGTGGATTAACAATAATATAGACATATTGCTGCTCCTCCAAAAATTGAATGACAGGCATATGGTACTGGCCTGTAGATTCTAAAATAACCGAAGGTTGCTTTCCAGCAGCCAATTTCTCAATATCCCTTAGAAATTCTAGTAAACTTCCTAAACCATCAAGAGTATGTTTAATACTAAAGCTCTTACGATAAGGCTGACCTTTATCCAAAAAGGCTTGAACCTGACTTTCTCCTTTTGAAACATCCAGACCAACGACTGGATTCATAATGAAATCTCCTCCTCTAAGAAACTATAAATTAGTCGGTAACCCCTAAAGCTGCTTGTAATATCATAGGTTCGCTTGTTAAACGGGATCCTTGTCCCAACCAGCTCGAAACATGCTTATACAAGTAGGGGGTGAACAGTTTTGCTGACGGGATCGAGTCCCACGGGCGCTACGTTCTACCCCGACTACCGTTATAATAAGACCTAAAAGAAAAAGGTCAACCAGAAAAATCTGGCTAACCTTATATTACGATCGGGCGCTTTTATTGAATAATCATGTATAGTCGAAACTAGTGTGGGTAAATACTTGAATTAACTAGAACTCTTAATAGATTATTTATTTTATTAAAAAAGGAAATAATTTTCACATTATTTAAAATTATAACTTTACAAAATTGCCTCCTTCGGCTATTATTTTTTTAACTAAATTTTCCATATGATGACTGGAAGTATTAAGGATAACTTATTGTATAGAGAGCTGTTGGTTGGTGAAAAACAGCGAATAAGTTCCCCAACTCGTCCATGAGTATTTGTGTTGAAAAAAGTAGGCACAAACGGTTGCTGCCGTTATCAGTGAGGATTATAAAAATCCTGCAGAGTGAGCTTTTTAAAGCTAATTAGAGTGGTAACGCGAATTCAAACTTCGTCTCTTTTATGAGACGGAGTTTTTTATTTTTTATAAGGGAGTTGATTGTATGACAAATGAATTTATAAAAATCGAAAAAAAGTGGAGAGATTATTGGGAAAGAAATAAGATATTTGCTACAGACGCTTATGACAACACAAAATCTAAATATTATATTTTGGATATGTTTCCTTATCCGTCAGGTTCAGGATTACATGTCGGACATCCGAAAGGCTATACGGCAACAGATGTTGTAGCTCGTATGAAACGCATGCAAGGCTTTAACGTGCTGCACACAATGGGATGGGATGCATTTGGTTTACCAGCTGAACAATTTGCTATGCAAAATAAACAACATCCTAAAACAATAACGAAACAAAATATTGATACTTACCGACGTCAAATTAAAAGTTTAGGATTCTCTTATGATTGGGATCGAGAAGTAAATACAACAGACCCTAATTATTATAAATGGACACAATGGATTTTCTTAAAGCTTTATAAAAAAGGTTTAGCTTATATGGACGAAGTTTCGGTCAATTGGTGTGAAGAATTAGGAACTGTATTAGCAAACGAAGAAGTGATAGATGGTAAAAGTGAACGTGGGGATTACCCTGTTGTAAAAAAACCTATGAAACAATGGATGCTACGAATTACAGACTACGCAGATCGATTACTTGAAGATTTAGAGGATTTAGATTGGCCAGAGAGTTTAAAAGAGATTCAAAGAAATTGGATTGGTCGTTCTGAAGGTGCTGAAATTACTTTTAAAGTGAAGGATTACGATAAACAGTTTAACGTTTTTACAACTCGTCCAGATACTTTATTTGGCGTAACCTACGTGATTTTAGCTCCTGAGCATAAATTAGCAGCTGATATTACAGCTCCAGAACAAAAAGAGGCAGTTGAAACTTATTTAGAGCAAGTTTCTTTAAAATCCGATTTAGAACGTACAGATTTAGCTAAGGTTAAAACAGGTGTATTTACAGGCAGTTATGCAGTAAATCCTATCAACGGAAAAGAAGTGCCAATTTGGATTGCTGATTATGTATTAGCTTCTTATGGAACTGGAGCAATTATGGCTGTACCTGCACATGATGAACGTGATTATGAATTCGCAATAGAGTTCAATCTTGGAATCTTGCCTGTCTTAGAAGGAGGCAATCTAGAGAAAGAGGCGTTCACAGGTGATGGGCTGCACATTAATTCAGATTTCTTAAACGGATTAGATAAAGAAGAGGGAATTACTAAAGCAATTCAATGGCTAGAAGAAAATAATGTGGGTGAAAAGAAAGTTTCCTATCGTTTGCGAGACTGGTTATTCTCGCGCCAGCGTTACTGGGGTGAACCAATCCCTATAATTCACTGGGAAGATGGAACGATGTCAACTGTTCCTGAAGAGGAATTACCGTTAATGTTACCAGAAACAGATGATATTCATCCTTCGGGTACTGGTGAATCACCATTGGCCAATATTCACGAGTGGGTAAATGTAGTCGATCCAGATACAGGTATGAAAGGTCGTCGTGAAACTAATACAATGCCCCAATGGGCTGGTTCGTGTTGGTATTATTTACGCTATATAGATCCACATAATCACTCTGCAATAGCAGATAAAGAACTTTTAAAAGAATGGTTGCCTGTTGATATGTATATCGGTGGGGTGGAGCATGCTGTACTTCACTTACTATACGCTCGCTTTTGGCATAAAGTACTTTATGATATTGGTGTAGTGGAAACAAAAGAGCCTTTTCAAAAGTTATATAATCAAGGAATGATTCTTGGATCAAACAATATGAAAATGAGTAAATCAAAAGGAAACGTTGTAAATCCGGATGATATTGTAATTAGCCATGGGGCAGATAGTTTACGACTATATGAAATGTTTATGGGTCCTTTAAATGCATCAGCACCCTGGACAACAAATGGTTTAGATGGGGCCAAAAGATATTTAACACGTGTTTGGAATTTGGTATTAGATGAAGAAGGAAATATAAATAAGAATATTATAGAAAGTGAACCATCCTCTAACTTACGACGTGAGTATCATCTAACAATAAAAAAAGTTACACAGGATTTTACTGAATTGCGATTTAACACAGGAATCTCGCAACTAATGACGTTCCAAAATTATTTAAGTAAACAAACAGAGATTTCATTTGAAATCATTAAAGGATATATTAAGTTATTGGCACCTATTGCTCCCCATATTGCAGAAGAATTATGGCAGAGAATAGGAAATGAAAATACAATTGCCTATGAAAAATGGCCGGAGTATAAAGAAGAATATTTAGAAATGGATGAAGTTGAAATCATTGTTCAAATCAATGGTAAGTTTCAATCTACTGTCCAAATACCAGCAGAAACTAGTAAAGAGGAAGCTGAAGGTTTAGTAAAGAGTGAAACTAAGATTGCAAAAAAATTAGAAGGGAAAACGGTTAAAAAGGTCATATTTATCCCTAATAAATTAATTAATTTTTTACTGTAAATAAATGTGTATCACAAATTGTTTGACTAGTAAGACTATATATAGATTTGAACGTAGTTAATTAAACATAAGGATTACTAATAGAACCTCTCTAATGAGGTAAGTTGATATTCAACAATCGGGCGCTTTAATTGAATATTCGTGTCCCGAAATAATCAAGCTTTTTTAAAAAAACCAAACTAGATAAATAAAGAACCAACTATTTTGATCAAACTTTGTTTCAAAACAGTTGGTTTCTTTCTGTATAAAATCAGCGTTTGCAACTTACTTTTAATCGAACTTTATTATAAAGCTACATTTAGAACGCGGCATGATTGAACTTTTAAAATTTTTTATCAATTTTTATAATAAAATAAATTTTTTTATGTTCCTAAAGATTACGTTCTATATCTATTTTTAATCTTATTTGATACTTTATTAACTTCATTGATTTCTATAATTTTACTATTACGCGTTTCCTCATTTTGTATACTCTTTTCACTGTACCAATCAATAAATTCAGTGGGCCTTTCGAACATTCCATTTAGAGCTTCTTTAACTAATTCTGATTCTTCTTCTCCTATTTCTAAAAAATTTATGATTGGCACATTCTCATAACTACTAAATCGAAATATTTTAAAAAGAGTGTCCTCTAAAATTTCTACACGTTTATTTAACGTACGATTAGTTTGTTTTAGCTTCACCATTTGTTCTTCTAGTTTTTTATTTACTTTCTTAAACTTATGTTCTCGTTGAATGCTATTAAATAGTTCTTTTTCAATAGGTATTAATTCATTTAGTAGCGTTTCTATATCACCATTATTTTTATAAATAACATCACTTACACTTGGCATAAGTATTTTACTATCTTCAGAAGTATCAAGCTTATGTCTAAAGATTTCATTTGCCTCGTCAATCTTTATTTTCCCTAAGCGACCTTTTTTTCTCCAAAAGTCATCACTCATTGAACTTTTAACTCTTCCTTCTTCATATAATTCCTTGTTAAAACGAAATACTTCTAGATATTCTATTCTTCCCATTTGATTCTTCTCTGTTTTATACAGACCAATAATCTCTTCTACTTCTTCTTCAGAGAGAGTCAGCTTCCTAGCCATTTTTAAAATTCACCACCAATGTTTAACATTTCAATACTTGCAAGCTCATATATTTCTTCTTTTAATTGTTCAGCTTTTGTTTTCATCAAATTAAACGTGCTTGGATTTCTCCTTGTAATTTCATCAGATAAGATTTGCTTGTGAATATTTATCAAAAATGTCTGTAACTCATTAATATTGCTTCTTTTTTTTCTTAATTTTTCTTTTATTAAATGTTCTTTTTCTAGAATTTCTTTTGGAGTTATACGCCAATGACTACATCCATAAATGCATTCATTTGTTTCACACGTTTGATCTTTATCAATACAAAAACCTATGTCTAAATCATGCTCTTTCTTTTTTCCCTTCGGAATACCGAGATAAGCCTTTAATTTTATTGAATCAGGGATATAATTTACATTATCAGATTTTGAAATTCCCACAGAATACTTAAACTTTTTCATTAAATTGAAAACCTCTGAATCTACCCAATACTCAGTATGAAATGAATAGTGATATTGTGCCGTGATTGTTTTATGACCACCTAAACGAGCTATTTCAATAGGGGATATACCCTGCATCATTAGAGAACTAAATGCTATATGTCTAGTTAAATTAGGTGTGAGTCTATTTTCATATGGTATATATTGATTATACTTTTCTTCCATTATATTCTTATAGAATCTTCTTAATAACTGTGACAATATTCCATTATGAAAGTATGTAGTATCTACTTTTAAGCTACTACGATTACCTCTTTTATCTGCAAAAATTAATGCTCTATAAGAGATTAAAGTTTCAGAATGGCCATATGGCTC
Organism: Ureibacillus sinduriensis BLB-1 = JCM 15800; assembly: GCF_000772955.1. Classification (GTDB taxonomy): domain Bacteria; phylum Bacillota; class Bacilli; order Bacillales_A; family Planococcaceae; genus Ureibacillus; species Ureibacillus sinduriensis. Next base: position 60,273 of record NZ_JPVO01000052.1, read on the forward strand.
TGTTAAATCAATATAATCTTTTATCAAAAAATATATCTCTTTTGTTATCTCAACAATATCAATTATTTGTATTCTGTTTGGGTTAAAATCTTCTTTACTCCTAGGTAATCTAATTTTGTATTTATTATCCTCATATATTAGGCAATCCCTAGTTATTAAGCAAAATTCAGATGCTCTTAATGGTATTATAGTTGTCAACTTCCACCAAATGATAATGGGGTAATAAAATAGTTTTTCATCTATTGAAGTTTGCATCAGCCTTAAATAACCATAAAATTCTTCAATGTAATGTGAAAAAATCAATATTTCTTTTGCAGGTGGAAGGATTCTAACTCTTGTCTTTTCTCTAATTTTACTATACATTTCATTTAATTTAGGAGAATAGCTATCACTTACTGGTATATCTGTATAAATAAAAAAATTTATCAAACTTCTAATAAAGCTCTTCTTTGTTTGTTCCGTTACTTTAATCCCAGTAGTAGTTTTAAAGTTTTTTATACTCCTAATTAAAAAATCCACCTTATTTTCTTGAAATCCATTACTTAATTCTAATGCTCTTAATAAATCCGAATATCCCTTTTTAGCAGTTATTGGATAGACTTTAGTTAATAGTTCAATAATCCAACATTTTGTAATCAATTTAATATCCTTAGGAATTTCCGGAAAACCTTCATATTTTTCTATCAATGAAAAGTCTAAATAGATTTTAACTCCTTTCTGAAGATGACTCTCCAACTCCCAATAATCTTCTTCTATTAAAAATAAATACGAACCAGTGTTTTTTTTTAGGGTATCTAATTGTTCCATCGCCCTTGATAGTGCAAAGTCTAACGAAAACAACTCCTCAGGCAAGGAGGGTATTTCTTCATCCAAATGAACTTTAGTGTAGTCTTCCAAATCTAAATTTTGCAATTTTAATCACAACCTAAACTATGTATTTTTATAAGTAACCCTCAATCCCTGGTATTTCATCTAATTGAAGTAATAAATCAAAGAATCCCTTCATTTCACCATCAAAAAACTTAAATACTTCTTGTTGTCCAAAGTTATCGATTGCTTCATCTAATTGATCTAACTGAAAAGAGAGTATATTTGAAATTCTATTTTTCTCTCCTGACAAAGTAGAATTTTCGAAACTTTTTTTGAAATTAATTAATAATTCTTCAATACTACTTGTTAAGGAAGAAAGAGCATAAAAATTTGGTATAGAAAACGGGCAATTCTTACACGATAATGCTCTTTTCTTACAACCATCCTCTGAATATAAGCATTGATAATGTTCTTCTTTACTTGGAAGTAAATTATTTTGTATATTGAATAAAAAGTTTGTTGCTTCTTCGAATCCCATAGATAGAATTCTATTAGCAACTAATTTTTTATCAGCAGTAATAGAGTTAACATACCCAGAAGTTGCTTCAATTTTTAGTACGCCACCTAGTTTATTACTTAGTACCTCAATTTCCAATGTTCGTTGTTCTCTATTAGTTAACTCTCCAAATATGACTTCTGCAATTAGATTAGGTATGAATCCAAATTCTCTTCTTTGAAATAACTGGCGTGATAGATGATCAATTTCCTCTTGCGGTATATCAATATAAATATTTGTAGTTTCAAAATCTTCATGCGACCTTAGTCTCTGAGCTATTTCAAGTGCAGCACTACTTTTTCCTTTTTTTACTAATAATACATATAAATAAGACAATAGAGATCTGTTCATTTTTCTACTTCTAAAAACAAATTCATTATCATAAAATTCAGAAAAAAATTCTCTTTGTTTTATTTCGTTAAATACTTGGTTCTTGTTTGAAAAGTTTATTATGTGGCTTATTCTCTTTTCCTTAGAATTTGTTAATATCCCCATTTCGATTTTTCTTGTTCTTATTTCACACAAAATTGCAGCAGTAGCAAAAGAAACTCTTAAGTCATCTGAGCAAAAGAATTGTGAAGTAGCTTGAGTTTTGGATACTTTAATATCTTTACGAATTATTTGATTAACTACTAAATTAGCTTGGGAATCTGATAGATTATTATCTATAAACCACTTCTCATCAAAGTTCATATCGTATAATTCCTCTAAATCAATACGTGGTATATTATAAATAACATCAGAATGTCTCCATGCATTGTTCATATGTACTAATACATATAACCAAGAAGATGAATAATTAGAATATTCTCCATTATTTATATTACTAACATCTGAGATAGCTTTTATTTTATGTAATTCGAGATTATTAACATAATTAAGTAGCTCTTGATATTCAGTAAAATCATAGATTCCTTTTTCAATTTGTTCGCTTGAATAATTGTAAGGGTTAGTAATCCAATCAAACCTAAATACTGGTTTATTGTTCATTTTCAGAACAGCATAATATTCTTTCAAGAATGTATGTAAGTACCTTTGTTGACTAACAGTAACTGTATTTATATTAAACAGTTCCAAATTAATCGAGTTTGCCGTTAATTCGTAAAGTTCCTTTTCTTGAGTAATACTAACCAAATGAGAGGTACATTTAACAAACTCTGACACCATTCTAGTCGTTGTTTTAATACTACCAGTAGTTAATTGTAATTTATCTTCGCAAAAGTTAAACCATTGCTGTTTGGTATACAAGATATTTTCCGAAAAATTTATTTCTAGAATTACTAGGTATCTTTTAAAGGCCTCAACTGGGTCTGAGTAATCAATTTGTGAGATTTGTTTTCTTAATATATATTCTTTATAAATTTGATTAACAGGTTCTTTTAAATAAAAATTTTCAACTGACAATGCATCATCGAATGCTGTTCTAATTAGTGTGTTTCCTTTTAAAATTAATTCTCGCATTTGATCATTATAATAAGAACTCCCAAACATTTGCCTTATCTCTCTATTAGAATAATACTTCTCTCTATATTCTAATTGCCGAACTTTTAACTCATGTATTTTGTCTTTATCAAAATAAGCAACCCTCTTATTTGTAATAACTGGCTTAAGATTTTCTTCATCTAACAACTTGTAATATGTACGTCCTGTTAGATTTAGTAATTTTATAACTTGTTGCTTTGAATAATAGTTATCAATATTCAAATACTTTTTAATTATATTCTCTATTTTTCTTTTATTATAAAATTGATGATTCCTAGATTGACTAAATGAAATATTTTCAACACCATATTCTTTTGCTAATCTTACAACTATTGCATATGATAAATTGTGTATTTCTGAAAGCTCATTAAGAGATACATGATCTTCTAGAAAACGAAGAATATCGCTTTTATTTATTAAATCTGTATAGCCGTGAACAGGCTTATTTAAATTTTCCACTCTAAATAATGTATTGTATTCATATATTTTCGACCTGAATTTACCTATATTTCCAGGTCTATAACCTATAATTTTCTCAGCTGCGTCATGAAAAGGCATATTCGCTTCAAATAATTTTGTTATATATGTAATATATTTTCTGAATGACTTTAAAGAAATATACATGAATCCATTTGTACCTATAATATATTCAATATTTCCTTTAAGTGCCCATGCTCTTATTACATTTTGATTTTTATCGTGAAAATCTAAGCTTTCAGCTTTACCTAAAGTAATATAATCTCCATTATCTAATAAGGATTTTTTAGATATTAAATTTGCTACCCAATCAGATGGAAAGTATGTTAAAGAAGATCGTCCAATATTAACAGCCTTTACATTTTCTCGTTTTGCAATAGCATATATCACTCTATTTGGTATTCCTTTATTTTCTTTTATTTTCTTTATAGAAATATATTTACTTAAGAATTTCTCGATAATATCATAAGATTTAATAGGCATATAAATTTGTATATCAGTTAGGTAAATATCATCTTCTAAATTAAAATACTCTTTAAATTTATTATAGTGAACTAGAGAAAGGTTTAACTCCTTTAACCCCTCAATTCTTTTCCTATATTTCCCATTAATAATATTTAAAAAATTTTTTTCTATATATAATTTCCCTCTAAAATTTTCCGTTTTCACAATACCTTCTTTAGATAGTTTTATTATTCCTTTTTTAAATGGTTTAATTGAAGCATCGGTAGACATTCCAATTTCATCCACAAAATCTCTAATAAATATGTACTTCTCATTTAATTTTTTTTCTTTTTCTATTAATTTGTTTAATGAATTAATATTTATTAAACCTTGATTATTAATTTCAATTAAACCTTCTTTAATGAGGTTTACTATCTTACTTTGAGAATAAGGAATTTCTGAAAGATTACCTGCTTGAAAAGGGGTTAAATCTGTATAGCTATCACCATTTTTTTCCACGCTTTAAAACACCCTCCTTCCAATGAGTTTTAATTAGATCTCTATTAACAACTCCAAACATTTCTTTAGGCGTATTTTTAAGCTCATTTAGAGCATCAATTAGAGCCTTTGAAGTAACTTTTTGGTCAACATATTCAATAACTGAATCCGTACTTGTATCCCCACGTGCAATTGCAACCTGTGTTATAGACAATCCCATATCCAATAAAAAGTTTGTGAAACTACCTCGACCAATATGAGATGACCAGTAATTGCTACTCAGTAATTGCCAATCATCAAATCTTCCAGGAGTCAATTTTAGTTCTTTAAGAAATACCTTTTTAACTTTTTTAAATTTTTTGTCCCAACTTGAACCAGATATTGCATTACCATCATCATTAATAAATAAGGCTTGTGTTTGCTTTTTTTCTTGGAATTTATACCACTGTTTCATATGAGAATCATATAAATCCCATATTAAATCATTATCTAAAATAGTCTGTTGCGCCATATTCACTTTAAGATAATTTAATCTTTTAGGATTCTCTTTAGTAGTATCTTTTAGATGACCAAATAAAATGTTCCTATTATCACTTATTTCAACATAAAGAGATTCTCTGTATTTTGCTTTCAAATTATCTTTTATCAAATTTACTGCTTCTCCACGTCGTATTCCCCCATAGAATTGCAGACCTATTCCAAAGGCTATTTCTGGAGCAATCTCTTTCGCTTTTAATATAAACTCATTAACCAATGAATATCTATTGTTCCCAAAGTCTTTTAACTTTGACATTAAATTTTGGCTTTGCATTTTGTTACTAGGAAATCTTGTTGAAAACGCAGAGTGTCGAAAGGGGGATTGTATAACTAGATTCTTATTATTATCAAGAAAAGTCCTCATTTCAAACTCGGGTGAGATAATCTCTTTTTCAAATAAATAGTGATAAAAAACTTTCAAGTAGTGTTCGCTATACTCTACTGTATTTCTTGTTTTCCCTGCCTTTGTTAGAAAAGTAATATATTTGCTTCCATGTATGTACTTTAACTCTTTCAATCCACCTTCTTTAAGAGTTATAAAATTTGGATCCTCATTTGAAACCCTTTCTAATATATAGTTTAAAAATCTACATATTACTCTAGCAGGGGCTATTTGAGAGTTCACTGACTTTCCTGAATACTCATATTTGACTCTTATAAAATCAGTTATAGGGTGCGGAAACACTATATCATTTATCATATCTTTTATACCTATATTTACAGTTCTAATAGTTGTTATATTATTATTAAACACTTCTTTGATTTCTGTTTCTTTTACTACATATTTATATCTGTCGTAGGTAAATTTATCCAAAAGTTTTCCTCCTTTGCAAGAAAATTCTCAACAATCACATTTTACCCATATTTTTTATAATTGGGCAATTAAAAAACCCCTTGTTTTCAAGGGGTTGAGTATAAATTGAATTAAAGGTAACATATTGCCCATTTCAATACCTATAATGCATAAAAGGATGTATCTAGTTCCACTATCGGGAAGTGGCTGCTATAATCAAATAGTTTATCTCGTCTGGCTGAATTTGTGCGATAAATCGAAGGATGATCTCCCCATCCTGTTAAACCAATCTTAATCATCTATTATTCCTCTATTTTAACTTATTTTTGCTTTCTTTATGTAATATCCATGTAACCTATTTATTAAAGTATAAACGATTTGCCTAAGAAAAACATAGGTGGACACATAAGGTTTTATCGACTTTTTCACCTTGATACATTACCCTTGGAACTTAACCCTCGTCATAAAAAAAAGTTCGAATACGCACAAAGCGCATACCGAACTTTATCAAACCCTTTTAAAAGATGTTCATTTACTTAGACGTATTTTTTCACTTTTTTCAATTTGAACAACATTATCATCATGGACTACAAGGGTAATGGAACCATAACTCATAGATATTAGCATTTTTTCTATATTTTTTAAGACTAATTGCACGTTTTCATGTTTTTTACTCATTTTACATCTCCCCTTCAGAAAGTTATAACCTACAAAAAGCGTCCTTTGGTCGATTTCTCCAGTTGCTGTCGGAGCTTGGCGAGCACCTTCCGCTTTTCTTGTATAGTATTCGTATTATAATACTTGGTTTTTGTGATAAAATAAGTTAATTAATCTTTCTAATTTATCAGTTTCAATTTTAGCAATTCATTACTTAAACGGTTTAGGATTACATTATGAATTTTATATTCTCCGTTCTCCAATTGTTCCACTTGTTGATCGAGAACAAAGACTGTATTCAAAATCTCTGTAGCTCCCAGTACTGATAATACAGGTTTTAGTGCATACTCGATGGCCAATAAATGTCCCATCGTTCCTCCTATGGCTATGGGGACGATTGTTTTATTTTCAAGCCCTTTTTGGGGAATTAAATCTAAATATGTTTTAAGTATCCCACTATATGATGCTTTGAAAATAGGGGTAAGTATAAAAACAAATTCTGAATCTTCTACTACATGATTCGCTTTAGCTATTTCCTCGCTAGCAAAATTAGCCGTAATTAAATCCTCTGCCGGTAATTCATGTATAAATATCGAGGCAGAAGAAATCCCCGCCTCTTCCAGATAGTTCTCAATATACCGATGAATTCCTGTCAATCTAGATGATTTCTTATTATTTCCATTCAATATTACGGCCTGAACCATACACACTCTCTCCTTTTAGATTCCAGAAATCCTCCAGTTTTTTCGACAATCCTCCCGGTCCGAATTTCACATCAGTCTCTTTTGAAATAGTTAACGCCATAAACTGTAATACTCTCATTCTTCGATCTAATATATTGGTTATTCCATTATTGAAAAACCAACTGTCAATCGTATTATAAATTCCTTTGTTTATAGAAAATTGGTGGTGGCAATATTGTGAAAATTGTAGATCAGGCAAATTGAGTATATGCAAAAGTCTTTCCAAGTCGCTTCCTCCTTAAGAACCCTCTATTACATAAGATTTTTTCGAGCAAAAAGTTCATCCGCCTGTAATTGTGAAACTAAATCCTGCAATTGATTAAACTTTTGTTCTTCACGAATGTATAAACTTATTTCGATGGTTAAATATTCGCCATAAATGAATTCATTAAAATCTAATATATGAACTTCATAGGTTTTCTGTTTACCATCTTTAAAAGTCGGTCGGTACCCCACATTCAACATTCCATAATACCTTTTTGAATTATGATACACGTATACACCATATACACCATTTTCTAATTTAAAACCCGGCACTAATTCCAAATTTGCTGTTGGAAAACCAATTTTTCTCCCTAATTGTTTTCCTTCTTCTACCTTCCCTACAATAATAGGAAATTCAATCTGATTTAATGAGTCCATATTAACCTCCACAGAAAATAATCAGCAACTAACAGGAACAACCCCATAAAGAAATAGGGTTCTGGCGATATATAAAAGCCCATAAAACTCTCATCTAATAAAGAGTTTTATGAGCTTCTGGTGTGACCAGTCAGCAACTAGTAATATAAGATGTACTTTTAGGTAGCTAGTAAATAATATTCCTAAGAAATTGTGGGCATTTTATATTGAAAAATCCTCGGGAACAAACACTTTCAATTGTTTTGGTTTAATAAAGACTGTGTCCCCATTTTTTATCCCCAATTTTTTATAATGTTCTTTTGGTATTTCAGCTTCTAGATACTCATCAACATCTTCACGTTTTAATTCAATTTGTACAACCGGTCCAACCATATGGATGTGCACAATTTTTGCAGCAACACTTTCATTATTGAGCTGATTTTTTTCAATTTGTATATCATGTGGCCGAACGTATCCAACAACTTCATAATGGGAATCTAAATAGGTCGGAACATCAATCTCGAATTGACCTTGAGTAAGTTTCCCTTTATGCAATCGTCCCCTGAATAAATTTACATTCCCCAAGAAATCATACACAAAAGGACTATTCGGATGCTCATAAACTTCTTCCGGGGTGCCAACCTGCTCAATCTTCCCATTATTCATTACGATAATTCGGTTGGCGACATCCAGTGCTTCTTCTTGGTCATGTGTTACAAAAATGCTCGTAACATGGAATTCATTATGCAGTTTGCGCAGCCAACGACGGAGCTCTTTTCGAACCTTTGCATCCAAAGCGCCAAACGGCTCATCTAATAATAATACTTTGGGTTCCACCGCCAATGCACGAGCCAATGCGACACGTTGACGTTGACCACCGGAAAGTTGGGCGGGATAACGATCTGCAAAATTATCTAATTTTACGAGTGCCAAAAGATCTCTTACTTTCTTGTTTATCTCATCTTTTGAAGGGCGAGTTTTTCGGGGCCGTACCTTCAAACCATATGCCACATTATCAAATACCGTCATATGCCTAAAGAGCGCATAATGTTGGAATACAAATCCGACTCCTCTTTCTTTCGGACTAACATTCGTAATATTTTGACCATCGAAAAGAATAGCCCCTTCATCCAGTCCTTCCAGTCCTGCTAAAATACGTAATAGGGTCGTCTTTCCGGAGCCCGATGGACCTAAAAGTGCAATCAGCTCCCCCGATTCGATATCAATGGAAATATCCTTAAGCGCCTGAAAAGTGCCGAAAGCCCTTGAAACATTTTGAATCTGAATACTCATTTGTAAACCTCCCTATTCGTCTTTTGCTTTCCACTCAATAAAGTTTTTAATTATGATCGTAATGATAGCCAATATGGACATGAGTGAGGCAACTGCAAAAGCGGCTGTAAATTGATATTCGTTATATAAAATTTCAATATGCAATGGCATTGTATTGGTCATTCCGCGAATATGCCCCGATACTACAGAGACCGCCCCAAATTCTCCGATTGTACGCGCATTGCATAAAATCAATCCGTACAATAATCCCCATTTAATATTTGGCAAGGTAACCAAGAAAAAAGTTTTCCATCCACTTGCACCTAGAGAAATCGATGCCTCTTCCTCCGTTATACCCTGCATCTGCATTAACGGAATCAGTTCTCTGGCAACGAAAGGAAATGTTACGAACATCGTTGCGATGACAATGCCTGGTAATGCAAAAACTATTTTAATATCATTTTGGAATAGCCATTCCCCAAATAAACCTTGTGCACCAAATAGCAAGATAAAAACTAAACCGGCGATAACCGGCGAGACGGCAAATGGTAAATCTATTAGTGTAATAAGTACGTTTTTGCCTTTAAAAGAGAACTTCGTAATGGCCCATGCTGCCACGATCCCAAATATTGCGTTTAAAGGTACTACAATTAATACTACCGTCAATGTTAGTTTAATTGCTGCCAAGGCATCTGGATCTGTAATGGAGGCTACATATGTTGCCCACCCTTTTTCCAAGGCCGTCACAAATATGGAAACCAAGGGCAAGATTAAAAATAGTGCCAGAAAAACAAGTGATATCGCAATTAATGACCATTTAACAATCATTGATTCCTGCATAGCATATGACTTTGTCGCACCATGCCCCGCTATTGAAGGGGAATCATGTTCAACATTTAAAGGTTTTGTCATAGCGATCCCCCCCCCTTATTGCAGACTAAATTTACGATTTGTATACCATTGAATGATGTTGATCAACAACAATAAGATAAAGGATGCAACAAGCATCACTGTCGCAATGGCGGTAGCCCCAACATAATCGTATTGTTCCAGTTTCGTCATAATAATTAATGGCGTAATTTCGGTTTTCATCGGCATATTCCCCGCAATAAATACCACCGATCCATATTCGCCGAGTGAACGAGCAAATGCCAATGAAAACCCGGTAATAATAGCAGGCAGCAGCTCCGGGATAATAACTTTCGCGAATGTTTGAAGCCGTGTTGCTCCAAGGCTTGCAGATGCTTCTTCAATCTCGCTGCCAAGGTTTTGCAGCACCGGCTGTACAGTTCTCACAACAAAAGGCAAACCAATGAAAGTTAGAGCAATAATAATTCCAAGTGGTGTAAAAGCAATTTTAAAATCAAAAAACTGTCCAACCCAGCCATTTGGCGAATACAAAGTGGCAAGGGCGATACCTGCAACTGCTGTTGGCAAAGCAAATGGAAGATCTACTAATCCATCCACTATCCGCTTTCCAGGGAATTGATAGCGCACTAATACCCACGCGATTATCGTTCCGAAAATGACATTGATCACACCGGCAGCAAGTGCAGTTCCAAAACTTAACTTATAGGATGCCACTGCACGTGGATGTGCAATGGTTTGCCAAAACTCGCTCCAGCTCATTGAAAAAGTATTAAAGAATACCATTGATAGCGGAAGCAACACAATAATGCTTAAATAGAGCATTGTGTAACCAAGTGTCATCGTGAAACCAGGTATAATTGTATTCTTTTTGCGCTTCTTTAAAGTAAGTTCCATATGTACCTCCTTTATGCTTTATAGATTCATTTCAATTAATTTCGTATGATAGGAGGCTATAAATGGAAAAGCCTCCTTCATCTATGACCAGGATTGATACACCGCTCTTTCACTACTGATAAATCTCGTCAAACGTACCACCATCTGCAAAATGTGTTTTTTGCGCTTCTTGCCACCCGCCAAAATCTTCTATAGTAATTAAATCCAAAGATTGAAATTGATCACTATATTTCTTTAAAATTTCTTCATTTCGAGGCCGGTAGTAATTTTTTGCTGCAATCTCCTGTCCTTCATCGGAATATAAGTACTCCAAATAACTTTCCGCCACTTCCCGCGTACCTTTTTTATCAACCACTTTGTCTACCACCGCTACAGGAGGCTCCGCTAAAATGCTTAAAGAAGGTGTTACGATTTCAAACTCATCCACACCTAATTCATTTATAGAAAGATAAGCTTCATTTTCCCAGGCGATTAATACGTCGCCGATTTCCCGTTCAACAAATGTAGTTGTTGAACCACGGGCACCTGAATCCAGAACTTCCACATTGCCAAATAATTGCTTCATAAAGGATTTAATTTGTTCTTCATCGCCATTGAATTTTTTATCGGCATAGCCCCATGCAGCTAGATAATTCCAGCGGGCCCCTCCACTTGTTTTGGGATTTGGTGTAATCACCGATACTTCATCCCTAACCAAATCATCCCAGTCTTTAATTCCTTTAGGATTTCCTTTGCGAACTAGAAACACCATCGTGGAGGTATAAGGAGATGAATTATGTTCAAATTCTGTCTGCCAATCTTCATTTAATAATTGACGTGTATGAGCCATTTCATCAATATCGTAAGCTAGCGCCAGAGTTACTACATCTGCTTCAAGTCCATCGATGACAGCACGGCCTTGTTTACCCGATCCACCGTGTGATTGCTGGAATGTTACATCTTGACCCGTTTGTTCTTTCCAATGATTGGCGAATGCTTTGTTAAACTCTACATATAGTTCACGTGTAGGATCATACGAAACATTTAAGATCTCCGCTTTCCCCTCGCTGCTTTCCAGTGGATCATCGCCACAAGCTGCTAAAAGTAAAACAGCGGTAAATACACCAGGTAATAATACGGATTTCTTCCTTCTTTTCATCTTCAAATTCCCCCTTTGGAAAAAATAAAAGGTTGCATCGCTCCCTTCGAAAAGGAAATTGTGCAACCTTCAGTGTGTCTGATCGGTACATATACTGTTATACACACTCAAACTAAGTGTGCGATTCATCTTGAAAATTACATTAATCCAATTTATCCCATTAGTCAACAAGGAATTAATTGTTTTTTAAAAATTTATGCAATTGAAAATTTAATTTGACTATTTCTACAAAAATAGTATACTTTAATTCAAAGATATACAGTCTTTGGAAATTGATTGCCTTAGATTTTGAATAATATGGCTGACTAGACACACTAGAGGCGTTTTAATATAACCGGATTTTTGTGGTTTTATTGAAACGTCTCATTTTATTTAAGGAGGTACATGGATGCTAACTTACACTAGCTGGAACGAATCAGCAGTTCAATTTGAAGTGGATGAAGCCCATAAAGGGGCTTTAAATGTTTTGCAGTGGGCCTACTCCCATTATGGTGATGAAGTGGTGTACGCATGCAGTTTCGGTATTGAAGGGATCGTGCTGATCGATTTAATATCCAAGGTGAAGCCAGATGCCAAAATCATCTTTTTAGATACCGATGTACATTTTAAGGAAACCTACGAAACAATCCAAAAAGTGAAAGAGAACTACCCCGGCCTGCAAATTGAACTAAAGAAACCCGCCCTCACTTTAGAGGAACAAGCACAACAATTTGGCGAAGAACTTTGGAAAACGAATCCAAACAAATGCTGCGAAATCAGAAAGCTAACACCACTTCGAGAGACTTTAAGCGGTTCGAAGGCTTGGATTTCCGGATTACGCCGCGACCAATCGGAAACACGGAAAAATACTGAGTTTATCAATAAGGATAACAAATTTGAGTCTGTCAAAATCTGTCCTTTGGTTCACTGGACTTGGAAAGATGTTTGGCGTTATGTCAGCAAGAACAATTTAACTTACAATCCTCTTCATGACCAAGGATATCCAAGTATCGGCTGCTCGCATTGTACTAAACCAGCTTTCACAATGGATGATTTGCGTTCTGGTAGATGGTCGGGTTCAAACAAAACTGAATGTGGCTTACACGATTAAAAGAAAAGCGAAAGGTGCTCGCCCAGCTCCGCGTCGACGAAAACGCAACGTCCTGTTGCATCGTCGACATGACTCACATCGTGTGAGCCCCAGCAACTGGAGAAATCGACCAAAGGACGCTCTTTGTCCTTGCAGGCGATTTTGAAGTTGCGCCAGGAGCTAGCACCTGCAGCTGGACAATGAAAAGCGAAAGGTGCTTGCCAAGCTCCGCGTCGACGAAAACGCAACGTCCTGTTGCATCGTCGACATGACTCACATCGTGTGAGCCCCAGCAACTGGAGAAATCGACCAAAGGACGCTCTTTGTCCTTGCAGGCGATTTTGAAGTTGCCCCAGGAGCTAGCACCTGCAGCTGGACATGACTTAACTTTCAAAAATTAATCCCATTTCTATTATAACTTTTCAAAACTAGATTAGGAGGAATCAACAAATGAGCTTACAACCACACGGAGGAAAATTAGTTCAAAACTTCAACCCGAATGCACCCTTGGAAAACATTGAAAAGGAAATTCAACTGGATGCAATCGCATTAAGCGATCTTGAATTAATCGGCATTGGTGCATACAGCCCGATTGATGGATTTTTAGGGAAAGAAGATTATGAAAATGTCGTCCAAAATATGCGCCTGGCCTCCGGAATTGTTTGGAGCATTCCAATCGCACTTCCCGTTACCGAAGAAGTATCGGCATCGTTGGAAATTGGCGAAAAAGTAAAGTTGACCTACAACGACGAACTATATGGACTGTTAGAAGTTAACGATATCTATACACCTGATAAACAAATTGAAGCACGTTTAGTTTATGGAACAGATGACTTAAACCATCCTGGAGTCAAGAAATTATTTGATCGCCCATCAGTTTATGTCGGTGGGAAAACAACTTTAATTAAAAAGTCACAAAAACAATTTCCAGCTTACAGTTTTGAGCCTTCTGAAACAAGAGCCATCTTTGAGGAAAAAGGCTGGAAAACAATTGTTGGTTTCCAAACACGTAACCCTGTTCACCGCGCACATGAGTATATCCAAAAAGTGGCGCTGGAAACGGTGGATGGTCTCTTCTTAAACCCGTTGGTTGGTGAAACAAAATCAGATGATATTTCAGCAGAAATTCGTATGGAAAGCTATAAAATATTACTTGATCGATACTATCCAAAAGAACGTGTTCAACTCGGCGTATTCCTTGCTGCGATGCGCTATGCAGGTCCAAGAGAGGCTATTTTCCATGCACTTGTCCGCAAAAACTATGGGTGCACACACTTTATCGTTGGTCGCGACCATGCTGGAGTTGGTGATTACTATGGCACATATGACGCGCAGAAAATTTTCGAAAATTTTGAGCCTGAGGAAATCGGCATTACTCCTTTGAAATTCGAGCATAGCTTCTATTGCACTGCATGCGAAGGAATGGCGACAACAAAAACATGCCCGCACGATGCGTCTTACCGTATCATTTTATCAGGAACAAAAGTGCGTGAAATGCTAAGAAACGGTGAAATCCCACCAAGCACATTCAGCAGAAAAGAAGTTATTGAAGTATTAATCAACGGACTGCGAAAAGAAGTTCATTCATAAAAAGAGGTGGAAACTTTGAGTTCAAATATTGTATGGCATGATGCCTCCATCAGTAAAACCGAAAGAAGAGACAAAAACAACCATCATAGCTTTATTCTTTGGTTCACCGGACTATCCGCTTCAGGAAAATCCTCCATTGCGAACGCATTGGCACAAGAACTATTTGAAAGAGGCAACCAAACCTTCGTATTGGATGGAGATAATATCCGTCACGGATTAAATAAAGACTTAGGTTTTGATGAAAACTCCCGAAAGGAAAACATCCGCAGAATCGGTGAAGTATCCAAGCTTTTTGTTGAGAGCGGTCAAATCGTCTTAACGGCTTTCATCTCCCCTTATCAGGAAGATCGTGATACGGTTCGTGCATTAGTTGCAGAGGGAGAATTCATAGAAGTTTATGTAAAGTGCTCTGTTGAAGAGTGTGAACGAAGAGATCCAAAAGGTCTTTACAAAAAAGCGAGAAATGAAGAAATCAAAAACTTTACAGGAATCAGTGCTCCGTATGAAGCACCGGAGAATCCGGAAATCGTTGTTGATAGCGAGAATTTTTCTATTGAAGAATGCGCACAACAATTAATTCAAATCCTATCTTCGAAAAATTATATTAAATAATTTCTTATCGAATCAAGCTGTTAAATGAGTTGTATAAACTCATTTAACAGCTTTTAGTTTAAATCTAATTTTTTAGCGAATTAGCAGATGGTTTTATATCCCCACCAAATGGACTAAGAAATACTTGGTGATTTGCGGTCACTTTTCTTTTGATTGGTAGTTTAGGAAATAATAATTCTGCTGTCGTGTATGCTTCTTCTAAATGAGGATAACCGGATAAGATAAAGGTTTCAATACCAAGGTCCGCATATTCCTTTATTCGTTCTGCAACTATGGATGGGTCACCAACAAGCGCTGTCCCCGCCCCTGTTCGAACCAGACCTACCCCGGCCCAAAGATTTGGACTTACCTCTAACTTTGACTTATCGCCCTTATGCAGATCCGTCATTAAACGCTGCCCTTCCGAATCCATCCGGCTAAATACCTTCTGGGCATTTGCAATTGTTTCATCATCCACATGCTCTATCAACTTATTTGCCGCTTCCCATGCTTCTTCTTCTGTCGGGCGTACGATTACATGTAAACGAATGCCGAATTTCACCTTACGTCCTTGTGCTTCAGCAAGCTTACGAACTTCTTTAATCTTTTTCTCTACTTGTGCAGGGGGCTCTCCCCATGTTAAATAAACATCGATATGCTCTGCGGCGACACTCATGGCAGCCGGTGAGGATCCACCGAAATAAAGTGTTGGATAAGGATGTTGGACTGAAGGATATGGTAACTGCCCTCCTTCTATTTTTAAATAATCACCTTCATGATCGACTTCTTGTTCAGTAAATAATTGACGCCAAATTGTTAGAAATTCATCCGTCAGTTTATACCGATCATCATGATTTAAAAACACACCTTCTCCAGCAAGTTCTACAGGATCCCCTCCTGCTACGACATTAACAAGTAAGCGACCGTTTGAAAAGCGGTCTAATGTTGCCGACATTCTTGCAGCAAAACTTGGCGACATCAAACCTGGTCGTACTGCAACTAAATATTTTAGATTTTCTGTCACTGGCACCAATGTTGAAGCAACAATAAAACCTTCTTCACACGTTTTGCCTGTAGGGATTAAAACCCCTGTATAGCCTAAATCATCTACAGCTTGTGCAATTTGTTTGCAGTAATTCAAGGTTGCTGAACGTGTTCCCTCATTTGCATTCAACTGTCGAAAGTCACCATTGGTTGGAATAAACCAAAAAATTTCCATAACATTTCCTCCTAAGCGTATGCCGTTCATCCACGTACTGATATATTATTTAAAAATTGTCCAGTATAACTGTCAATTTGAAGAAGATAACCCATAAAGAGAGCAATCATTACTTTTTATATTTTTTAAATAGTTCTTCTTTTGAAGAGTGATCCGTTGCTAAAGGAGGTTCAATCGTTAATGCTGTAATTTGGTCCCTTTGTGCACGACTCAGAGAGATCTCAGTTCCATCAATTGATAATGCAAGTTGTTCAGGATTTCGGGCCCCTATAATCGGAGCAGTTATATCTGGATGATTTAATACCCATGAAACTGCAAGTGAAGCAGGATGATAACCCCATTGCGAAGCTAACTCAGTAAATTGATCTGCAATTTCGTAATAAGAAGTAACCCCATATCTTTGTTCATAATTTTTTTGTTCCTTCAATCTACCTTGCTCTGCTTTCTTTTGCTTACTACCATATTTTCCGCTTAGTAGCCCCCCACCAAGAGGACTATAAGTAACCACACCTAACTGTTCAGAATGGGCTAATGGAAAAATTTCAACTTCCGCTTGACGCTTTACAAGATTATACATCGGTTGTATCAATTCGAATCGTGCAAGAAGTTCCCTATCAGAAATACCTAAAGCTTTAGCTATTTGCCAAGCTGCCCAGTTACTCACTGCCGGGTATAATATTTTCCCTTGTTTTTGCAAATCATCCAGCGTTCTAACCACTTCCTCGATATCCGTATATTCATCAAAAAGGTGAACAAAGTAGAATTCAATGCGATCTGTACCTAATCTTTTTAAACTTTGTTCGATTGCTAAAGTAAGATTTCTTTTGGAAAGTCCGCCACTGTTTAAATCTTTTTCGGTAGGAAGCCCAGCTTTTGACGTTAAAACAACTTCATTTCTATGGCCAGAAATACATTTCCCTAAAATTTCTTCGGATTGGCCACCGTTATATACATTTGCAGTATCAAAAAAGTTCAATCCTGCTTCTCGGCATTGTTTATACATTGCAATTGATGTCTCTTCATCCGCAATACCACCAAATGACATAGTCCCAAAACAGAGATTCGAGACATGGATCCCTGTCTTTCCAACCGTATTAAATTCCATCATTACCTCCAATCAATTCAGAAATAAGCCTGGCATTAACTATTGAGTTTAGTTGAATATGCGTTTCGATATTTTGCACCGATATGATCATTGGGCAATAAATTTCGTCCTGTTCCAAATAACTTTTCCCTTAGCGTTCCTTCTGTATAGTTTTCTTTATAAATCCCTCTCTTTTGAAGCTCCGGCACAACTAGATTTATAAATTCTTCAATATTGGCAGGTGTTACGAAATGAGCAAGATTAAACCCATCAATTCCCGTTGCTTCAAATTGATATTGAATCGCATCCGCTACTTCAGATGGATTTCCTACAAGAACATGGTCTCTATCAATGGTTTCAAACTTATTCAATACTTCTTGAACTGTTAATTTTTTTGGTGCATCCTTCGTTAAGGATGCTGCACGAGTTTGGCCATGTTCAGTATGCTGGTATTCGAATGGTGCATCCTTATCCGTATACTTTGCTAGATCATATCCACTTGATCCTCCAAATTGGGCTTTAGCTGCTTCACTGCTCCAAAAATGACGATATTGTTCAAATTTGTTTTCCGCTTCTTCCGTTGTTTCTGCGACAACTATATTTAAAAAAGTAAACGTTTTGATGTTGTCGGGATTTCGACCGTATTTTTTGGCTCTTTCTTTTATATCATCAATATAAAATTTTAATTTTTCAGTGGTCGCCCCGCTTACAAACACGCATTCAGCATGCTTCGCCGAGAAATCTCTTCCTCTTTCAGATGTCCCTGCCTGAAAAATAATCGGTGTCCGTTGTTTAGAGGGATACGTTAAATGTGGGCCCTTTACACTGAAAAATGTCCCGTTATGGTTTATCTCATGCACCTTCTTTGGGTCAAATAATATCCCGATTTCCGTATCTCCGATAAACGCATTATTCTCCCAGCTGCTTTCCCAAAGCTTATAAGAAACTTCCAGAAATTCATCTGCAATTTCATAACGTTGATCGTGCTTAATCATCTCTTTTTGCCCATAGTTCTGTGCAGCATTCGGTAAATAGGATGTAACAATATTCCACCCAACTCGCCCTTTTGTAAAATGATCCAAGGTTGAAAAACGTCTTGCATTTGAAAACGGATGTTCATAAGAAGTACTAACAGTAACAATAAAAGATAAATGTTCTGTAACAGCAGCCATTGCAGGTACAACAAATGCTGGATCATTCATAGGTACTTGAACCCCATCCCTAACAGCAGGATCCTTGCTATTTTGATATACGTCATACACACCTGCCACATCTGCAAAAAAGATACTATCAAACTTTCCTTTTTCTAGTAGCTTCCCTAACTCGATCCAATAGTTTAAATCATTATAGACAAGATGACGTTTATTTTGAGGGTGCTTCCATAACCCATGAGAATTATGCATAGCACCTGCCATATCAAATAGATTTAAAATTAGTTGTTTTGCCAAACTGTTCACTCCCTTCTCAAACAGTGAAAAATTATGATGGATTAATTCTCAGTAATTCACAGAACTTTCATTCTCAGGCTTATCGATTTTCTTGTTTAATGTTTTCAACCAAAATATCCAATTCCTTTTGCAGCTCCGATACCTCCACTTCCGTTACAATACTTGCCCCTTTTGTATCCTCTTCTACCGCCTTTGCAACCTCTTCTGTCAAATATAAATCAGAAATTGTTTTAAATGCTTCATTATCCTTGTTCTTGCCTAGAGTTGCAAAAACATTCACATATGGACGAGTATCTGGACTATTCGGGTCATCATGGAAGATAGCCTCAGACAGCTCGTATCCAGCTTGACCGGCAATCCCGCCATTAATAATAGAAGCAGCGACATCCGGCAATACTCGAGGGGTTTGTTGTGCAACAACTTCTACAATCTCTAGATTTTTTGGATTATTGATGATATCCTTCACTATCGGATAAAGACCCACATCTTCCGTTAATTCAATCAATCCTGCTTGTTGAAGAACCTTTAAACCTCTCCCTAAATTGGCGGGATCATTAGGTACAGCAATTTTGGAGCCATCAGGGATTTCAGAGACTTCTTTATACTTTTCAGAATATAATCCTAATGGAGCAACTACTGTCGAACCAATTGGTACAATATCCGCATCGTTCTCCACTATAAATTGACTTAAAAATGCTAAATGCTGAAACGAGTTGATATCCACTTCACCATTGACTAGTGCAGTATTTGGAAGGATATAATCCGAGAATTCAACCAGTTCAACATGGATGTTTTTTTCTAACGCCTTTTCCTTAATAATTTCCCAATATTGTCCGTCCGAGCCTGTAACCCCAACTTTTACTGTTACAGGTTCTTCTTTGGTTCCTTCTTGTTTGCTAGCCGTATTCGAAGCAGATTCAACGCTACTGTTGCAAGCTGATAAAATACCAACCACTATAATGGATAAAAATAAAATTAATAATCGATTTTTCATATATACTTTCCTCCTCATAATATTAAAAGTGTAATTTATCTACGTAAAAATACTCTTGATAATAGATTCCCTAAGAACTGCGAGATTTGAACAAGAAGAATAAGTATAACAACGGTTACAATCATGACGGAAGTATCAAAACGCTGATAACCATATGTCATAGACAAATCTCCAAGGCCTCCACCACCAACGGTTCCTGCCATTGCTGAAAAATCAATGAGTCCTACAGTAATAAATGTTAATCCCAAAATTAAAGGGCCTAACGCTTCTGGTATCAGAACCCCAAAAATGATTTGGAAAGGAGATGCCCCCATTGCTTTAGAAGCCTCAATAATTCCGGGATCAATAGAGATTAGATTATTCTCCACTACTCTTGCAATAGCAAAAGAAGCTGCTATCGTCATAGGGAAAACGGCCGCAAATGTCCCAATTGTAGTCCCCATAATCATTCGTGTAAGCGGACTAATCGCTACCAAGAAGATGATAAAAGGTATCGGTCTTATAACATTAATCAACACATTTAAACTGATTGAGATTATTTTATTTTCCAATATATTGCCTTTGCGCGACACAAAGAGCAATAGGCCCATAACAACCCCTATAATACTAGCAAATATCAAAGTCAGAATAACCATCGTGATTGTTTCGCCCGTTGCTTCAATTATTCTTGGCCAAAACGTACTCCAATCAACCTTCACGCCAGTTCAACCTCCTTAACATCCAATACCATCCTTAATTCATTTAACACTACCTCCACGACGGGATCATCACCTAGAAATTCAACTATCAAATTTCCAAACAACTGATTTTGGAGTTCATGAATGCTGCCATAAATAATATTGAATTTAATATTATGTTTACTCGTTATTTCTGATAGAATTGGTTCACTCGTTGCTTCACCTGAAAATATAATTCTATAAAACTTAGTCGGTTGCTTTTTCTTTAGCTTTTCAATTAAATGCGGAGATAATCTATCATTTAATACCGTACTGATAAAATTTTTGGTGGTGTTTTCCCGGGGATCCGAGAAAACGTTATATACTTCGCCCTCTTCAATCACACGCCCATTCTCCATAACAGCAACCCGGTTGCAAATACTACGAATCACGTTCATTTCATGAGTAATTAATAAAATCGTAATTTTATATTCTTCATTTACTTTTTTCAATAAATTTAAGATTTCACCAGTTGTCTCCGGGTCTAATGCGGATGTAGCTTCATCACATAAAAGGATATCCGGCGATGTTGCTAATGCCCGGGCAATGCCAACTCTTTGCTTTTGGCCCCCTGATAGTTGCTCAGGGTACTTGTCAGCTTTATCTTCAAGACCAACAAAGCGCAACAGCTCTGTTACTCTGCGGTTAATTTCCTCTTTGGGCCAATTCTCAAGTTTTAAGGGATAGGCAACATTTCCAAACACTGTTCGTGAATTAAACAAATTAAAGGATTGAAAAATCATTCCAATTTTTCTTCTTAACTGTCGTAATTGCCTAGAAGAAATTGAGTTTAAGGGATGGTCGTTTACAGTAATTTCTCCACTCGTTGGTTTTTCCAGCAAATTTACTAATCTAACCAAAGTACTTTTTCCGGCACCACTAAAGCCGATAATGCCGAAAATATCTCCTTTATTGATGTGGAGGGAAACATCTTTTACTGCTGCAACTTTTTTACCTTTATATTCAAAGGTTTTACTTACGTTCTCCAGCTTTATCATCTTTGTCCTCCTTTCCTTCCTTACCAAGCAAGTTGTTTAGAGATATCCTTTCTGCAATGGCAAATCCTTGCCATTTACTCTATAATCGCCAATAATACGTGCTTTATAGATTGTTGGGTTATGTGAAGCTAATGTACGGATATTTCTCCAATGGCGATCCAAGTGAGCTGATTGCTTTGTTGCTGATGCTCCTCCCACATCGAATAGTAATGTGGATGCTTTCAGTGCCAGTTCATCTACTACTACTTTCGTTTGAGCAGCTAAAAGCGACGCATGGTGGCTCAAGCTATAATTAACTACACCGTTTACTGCTGATTTAGATGCCCTATCAATTGCATCTGCAGCCACATAAATCAGTGATTCAGCAGTAAATGCAATACTGGAAATCTCCCCTAAAGTTTGCAGCAACTGTGGATCCTCTCTTGGAAGTTTGGCTGCTGCAAAGCTAAAAGTCCGTTTTCGGCTTTTCACTATATTAGCCCCATCAGAAACAACACTTCGAAGAATGCCAGCAATGATTCCGTGCAAATAGAGCTGTAGCAGAGAACTAAATCGCGTTGAATTGTCTGACAATTTCTTCACTTCTTCTTTTTGAACAAATACATTTTGAAAGTGGGTAGTACCGCTTCCAGTAAGCTTTTGTCCTATGCCATCCCAATCATCCTCTATAATGACCCCTTCCCGATTTGTTGGTATAAGTAGAGAAACGGGCGTCCCATCAAGATTGGATGCCAATACGGCAACCAAATCAGCATATAGCGTACCGGTACAAAAATACTTTGTCCCCTTCAACCGATAGCCGTCTTCATCCGGCGTTAAAGTTGTGTCAAATAGATTTTGTCCGCCAACATTTCGGTTATTGATCTCTGTATAGGCATTCCCAATAATTACGCCAGCTGCTATCTTTTCTAGCAGTTTATTATTATCTGTTTGTCTATTTGTTTCTCGTAAGAGTCGCTCCACAAAACTATAGTGAAATCTAAGAATATGAGCCACGTCTGGATCTGCCTCAGCCAAACGCATTACAACATACAATAAATCCCGGACACTTGCATTATTCCCGCCATATTTCTTTGGCAACTGAATTGCACCTAGACCACTTTCCTTAATCAACTTAATCGCATAGTAAGGATTTTTTCTCGTTTCCCCTTTTCGCCTTTCTTTCTCATCACGAGCAATTTCGTTTACTATCTTTTCAAAGTCAGAAGAATCAATGTTAATCGGCCTACTAACTTCGCTTAAATCCAGTTCTTCTCTAGAACTGTTAGTTGCTGCCTTGGTTTTCTTTGACCCCACGATTTTTCACCTCTATATAATCTATCTGCCGGTTTCCTTAAACAATCTTTCCCTCTTAGTTTAGTTGGTTATATCAAAATGATTTTTCGATTTCTCTCAAGCGAAAGCACAACCTTAAAAATATACTTCATCTAAAGGCAGTTTTTTACCATTAACGATATAGTCGCCAATAGCACGAGCTTTATAAGCAGCTGGATTATGAGATGCGAGTGTCCGTATATTTCGCCAATGCCGGTCAAGATGTACCGACTGTTTTGTTGCTGATGCTCCTCCCACATCAAACAAAAGTGTGGAAGCTTTTAGAGCTAATGCATCAATTATTACTTTTGCTTGAGCAGTCAACAAAGAAGCATGATGGCTAAGATCATAGTCAATAACACCATTTATGGCTGATTTTGAAGCGTTATCTATTGCTTCTGCTGCTGTAAGGACAAGTGTCTCAGCAGTGTATGCAATACTTGATATTTCTCCGATTACTTGTAATAACTGTGGGTCTTCTTTCGGAAGCTCAGCAGCTGCAAAGCTAAAAGTTCGCTTTCGATTCTTCACTAAGTTCGAAGCATCAGTTAATACACTACGGAGTATCCCAGCGATTACAGCCTGTAAATAAAGCTGTGCAAAGGAATTAAAGGGTGTTTTATTCTTTTTTGTTGTGTCTATTTCTTCTTTGTGAACCAATACATTAAGAAATCGGGTTGTGCCACTTGCTGTGTACTTTTGTCCTATACCATCCCAATCATCTTCTATGATGACACCATTGCGATTTGTTGGAATTGTTGCTGAAATCACTTCCCCATCCAATGTTGAAGCTGCTACAGTAACCAAGTCGGCATACAAAGTACCTGTTGTAAAATACTTGGTCCCATTCAATCGATAAACATCATCATCTTCTGTAATCGTCGTATCAAAAACTAATTTCCCAACATGATGTGACGAAATTTCGGTAAATGCACTTCCAAAAATTAAGCCGTCTGCAACATATTGAATCAGCTTTCTATTTTCTCCTTCTTCAACACCTTCACGCACTAATTGTTCTACACGACGGTAATGAGACCTGAGTATATGGGCAACATCCGGATCTGCCTCAGCCAGTTTAACCACAACATAAAACAAATCTCGAATACTCACCCCAATCCCTCCAAACTCAATGGGCAGTAATATTGATCCTAGACGCGATTCTCGTATTAGCTTCATTGCTTTGTGTGGACCGTATTCACTATTTGTATTACGACGCTCCCATGCATCTCGCGCTATTAAAGAAAGCAAAAACTCAAAATCAGGAGAATCTATCTTACTTAACTGACTGAGCGATTCCGTTACTCTGTCAATTTCACCTTTACTTTGTTCAAAATTGACCATGACTTCTTCCTCCCTAGGATTAATAAACAATAAGGTCCCTGCTTCTAAAAAAGAAGAAGGGACCTTTAGTGGACTAATCGGTCTTTTAGTATTTGATTAATTATCCATTCATACTTAGAGCTATTAGAACCGAGCATGATGCAATTGACATGCATAGAATTGGGGGGCAATTTCTATACTTAATTACAAAATTGGGGGATTTTTGTATATGGATCATTGCATCATGCTCGTTTCCAACAGTTATCAGCGATTAATTCTTGATAAGGCAATGGAGCTCTTTTAGCTTTGTATAAGAAGCCTCTATTTTTCTAGGAGCCAATGCAGCTCCTCCGAGTGTTCATTTTTAACTGTACAAAAAAGACCCCTATCTAATTAAGATAGGAGTCTCTAAAGGTATAGTTGACTTCTTAAGTATTTAACTGTAATCGTTACACAAGCTACTTGCTTCTAGGAGACTAGTTAGCAAGTAATTTTCTTAAAATAAATTTACAATAACATCCAATTAAAGTCAACTATTTTTATAAGAATTATATGTTTTATTTTTATACCCAATTTGGACAGTATTGCCATTTTGAACTGAGGAATTTCAATACATTTTGAATTGCTTTATGTCCGGCTATTTTATACTATAAAAAGACTTCCCGGGTATTTTAGGAAGTCTTTTTAATAAATGTTAAGTTTAGAGAAGTGCTTCCGGTGAATAAACTCAACTATTTCCCATTGTATTTGCCAATTAAAGTTTACTATAATCTCGGATCAACCGGATCTGACTCCATCGCAAGGGTCCCAAGTACACATTCATGAACTCTTTCAATGGATTCCCCGTTCACAAGCCGCTCAATCCCTTCAACTCCCAAAGCGAACTCTTTTAATGCATGCTTCTGCTTTTTACCAACATTGCGTTTTTTTAGCCTCTTTAAGTTCTCCGGTTCCAGGTAATCCATGCCATAGATAATATGAAGGTATTTTCTGCCTCTGACTTTGATGGCTGGTTGTATAAGCCTCCCATTCGATTTTGAAATGAATGTCTCTGGTTTTATCACGATTCCCTCATGACCATCACCCGTCATATCATTCCACCACTTGATGACCTTTTCTTCACTGGCTTCATCATCAATAACCATATATTCCGTTTCAACAAAGAGATTATCCATTAAAGCAAATTCCTTGTTCATCTCCATATGCCAAGTATGTGGCTTATGGAAGTAGGTTTCGTGGCTATGGGCGAGTAAATGGAATGGGGCAATTTGAATCTGATCGATTTCATAAATTTCCCAGCAGTATTTTTGGAATACTTCCTTGAAAACAAAGGCGTTTGTAAGCTTCTCATCGTATTCTTTCAGCCATCGAGCCAAATCCACATTGTTTTCTACAGCATTTCCTATCTTTCCTTTAAGTTTGCTGCGATCTAAAATTGCATTTTCTGCTACATGGGCATATTGACTGCTAATGAGTTCTTTAGCTTTTAGATTCCACGGCATAATTTCAGCATCCAAGAGAATGAATTCCGTACGATATTTATTAAAATAATCACTGCCAGCTAAGCTTTGGTTTATTCTTTCAAGTACTTTTTCCTCTGTTTCAATATCGAAAAACCTTCTGCCTGTTCGTGTATAAATCACTCCCAGGGTTTCACGACCAACATATTTCCGACCTGCCTTAGTATCTTTAAATAAAAACAAGATTCCCCTGCTGCCCATATGTTTCTTTTGGGCAACCATCCGTTCAATTCCCATATTTCGGTAGTAATCAATAGCTTCTTTTGGGTGCTCCAAATAACCTTCCAATGAAGAAGTTGTTGGAGTTGGGCTCATCGTGGGTGGAATGTATACCACTTCCTCGATGGGGATAGTATGGTGAGATACAGAATCGATAGAGGCAAGTGCATATTGTTTTGAAATTTTGACTTTCCCCAGTTCACCTGTTAAGACCGAAAACCCATCATTAAATTTAGCAATGTTTGGTGGGTCCAGCCTTTTCTTTTTTAACTCAATCAAAGGGTTATATTGTCCTTTTGAGTAATCTTCTTTAGCTTGAACTGCTACAAATTTCTTTTCCGGGTAACGGAAAGCGGTCAACTCTCCTCCAAAAACGACCCCTTGATCGATATTAATTGTATTGTTGATTATTAGCGACTTCGGCTTAGGGTCATGTCCCCATACAACTAATAAGCTTGTCTTATGATGAATTGTCCAGTCCTTCCGAATTGGTCTGCCCGTGTCATCCAATCCTTCGTGGTCGCCGTAACGGCAGTAATCGCTAATAACATCAGATTGTTTTCCAATAAACTCATCTTTAATTCCAGCATGGGTACAAACCAACGTAGGGATCCCATTCTTTGTTAAAACATAATGAGAAGGAGCGTTTAAAAGAAACTCCTTTAACTGTTCCTTCAACTGAGCAAGTTCATTTGTATGCTCATATTGTTCAAACTCCTGGGCAACAAGTTCGTCCCCGTGATTTAAAGTAACATTGTTACCTTCCAACCACCGAGCAATCTTCGACGCATGATTGCTGTCGACCATATAGGCCTGGTTTTCTTTCACATGACGCAAAAAGAACAACATTGTCTTCAATGATTCTGGACCTCTGCTCATAATATCGCCAAGGGATAGGAACTTCCTTCCATCAGGGTGGACATAAAGTTCTTGCGCATTTTTTTCATAACCTAATTGTTCAAGCAACTGAATCATTTCATCATAACAGCCATGAATATCGCCGATAATATCGATCCCATTATCAACTTCCAGATGCACTGGATTGCTGTTTGCTCTCGTCACTTCTACCTCGTCCGTATCTGTGATGAAATATGTTGCTGAGTAACCTTCTTTTTTGATAAAACGTTTCTCCCTTTTAAACACCTGATACTGCTGCTTAATTCGTTTTTTCCCTCGTGGATTAATCCGGTTTTTATCGCGTGAGAGTAATACCTCCTCATCAACATCCAGGACAAGGGACATCACGGCGACGTGATGTTTTTTGGCAAGCTCTATATACCTTTTACGATCATCGGGATACAAATGTGTTGCATCAACAAATGTAATTTTGTTAAGCCTGCATCTCGCTTCGATTGTCGCTTCCATTAATGAGAAGGCCTCAGCAGAGATTCGTTGATATTCATCATATAAACTTTCCGAGACATCCTTCCATCTGTGGGACCAATCAATAAACTCAACATCACTCACCCGCACTCGATATTCGTCCGAGCTTATTATTTCCGAAGATAGTACTTGACCTGTATCAACCAGCTGTTTCAGTAATGTGGATTTTCCACTATTTGACGGACCTATTAGTAAAATAATCCCTGCATATGGCAACATAATCTTCAACTGTTATACCTCCTTCCTTGTAAATAAAGCCATCTGTGTAGGTTTTCCGTAGAGCTCGTGTTCTTCACCTATCCCATCAAACGTGAGCTCGTATTCTTGGTGTCGATTTTGCATCTGGCACCACCGGGAAAATTCCTCTCGAGTCCATTCGAAGCGGTGATCCGGGTGTCGGTATTCTTCATCCATTTTATATACTTCGTTGTATTCGCGGTTAGGAGTCGTGATGAGTAGTACTCTTGGACGATAATCATTAAGAATTGTCTCCATGATTTTCGGTAATCGAAACTCATCGATATGTTCAATAACTTCACAAAGAATCATAATATCCTTGTTTTTCAATCGTTCATCATAGTAAAAGAGAGATCCCATAATTTGTTTTGGCATGACGAAATTTTCATTCCGCTCCACCTTTTCCAATCGTTTGAGGGCTTTCAAACTTTGTGATTCGGAGGGTTCAACTGCTAGTATTTCTTTCACTCCTTCTACAAAGCCTAGTTTTTCCGATAGCCTTCCTTCGCCTGATCCCAAGTCTACAATACGCTCTCTATGGGTCAACTGATTGATTTTTCTGATAATCATTTCGTATCGAAGGTCATTTAACCTCATTGTCGGCTCCGCTACAATTTCACTATGCCGCTCGGTTTTCACATGCACCATCTTGTACAGCTCCTCGAATCGAAGAGCTTGTTGCAATATCAACTCTCTCTGAGGGTGTTGATCCAGCCACCCCTCACCATATCGTTCAATTTTCTCGACTTCTTTTTCATCGATATAATAATGCTTATAATTATCTAAAACCGGAATCAACACAAAAAGCTGCCGAAGTCCCATCTGAAGTGTCGTCATGCCTTTGATTGTAATGTATCTTGCTATACTTTTGCTTTTTAAATCCATACTATAATCAACTTCGCCGTATGTGATTAACACCTCGTAACCTAGAGGTTGAAATAAATCGAGTAGCTCATGGTCCGATAAATGGGAAGCAACCGGTCCAAAACTAAATTGAAGCGGGAACCGATGATTCACCCAAGCCTCATACTCTTCCTTTGGCTTACCATTCAGTGCGGTCCCCAGTGCAGTTCTTATTAATGTACAGAAAATACTGCTCACTGCAAATTCCCGGTCGTTAATATAAGATGTAATTTCATAAGTTTGCGAATTATTCCTTGAAAGTTCGATTGAATCGGGTGTTACAAAAATCGTAACTTCCACTTCTTCTTCTGAAAACTTGCCAAAAAACAATCGCACTAAATGCCCGCTAACATTTCTCTCGTAAAGATTATTTGGATTTTTGGCCATCAAGTATGAAAGCATATTCACATCCGGCCCTGTTCCCCGTATCGTCAATTGCATCGCGTTCAACACCTGCCATCTGAGTATAAACACTCCATTTTCCTACAATATAACATAAGATCTTAATGGGCTTCTATTCTAAAGGGTGAGTTAAGATTGGTTCGTCCTTCAAAAGTATCAGGTTATAATGGCATCCTTCACTTTTATTGGCGAAATAGATTAAAAAACAATCCGAATTTCATTGAATTATGTAAAAAAATGTCGAAATATAACTATATAAGCGTTTGGGGGGGAAACAAATGAAGAAAAAGAAATTACAGTTGAAAAGCGTTTCTGGTAAATTGATGTTGCTAATCACAATGATTATCATCATGACAGTGGGAATTATCGGTTCGACAAGTTATTTTGTCGCCAAAAGTCAGCTCCTGGAGTCAGGCAAAAGAGAACTGCAAAGCCTTGTCGATGGAGCCTATACTTCAATAGAAATGATCAATGCGAAAGTGGAAAGCGGCGATATCACATTGGAGGAAGGAAAGGAACAAGCGAGAATTCTTCTGAATGGACCAGTAAATGAAAATCAAGAGTACGAT
Source organism: Ureibacillus sinduriensis BLB-1 = JCM 15800 (assembly GCF_000772955.1). Lineage (GTDB taxonomy): Bacteria > Bacillota > Bacilli > Bacillales_A > Planococcaceae > Ureibacillus > Ureibacillus sinduriensis. The sequence goes on from NZ_JPVO01000052.1 coordinate 89,641, forward strand.
TATCAAAAGTCCCGTTTTACATACAAAGAGAATGGTTACATACTGGCTTATGACGAGGATCTGGTTTTGCAATTGCATCCATCCAAAATAGGTGGAGCTCCTGCTGATGAACTAAACAGAAGTAATCGGGAAAAAATCGTGGCAGGCGGCAAGTCCAAAGAAGTGGCAGATCGCTATGTCGTTTATTCAGATAGACAGTCGGATGGTTCTTTTAAAGATAAAACTGCCTATACAGAATATTTTGAGCCTTGGGGTTGGACGATAGGAATTGCTGTTTTTCAAGATGAATTTTACGAAGGTTTAAACATTTTACAATATATTATTTCCGGTGCTACAGTTGTGCTCATTATTTTAAGTTCACTAGTCTTTTATATAGCAATCCGCAAGAAAGTAAATACATTGAAAGAAGTGGCTGAAGCATCCATACAAATTGCTGATGGCCATATTATTGTTACCAACCTGCCTGAAGCAGGTGATGAAATTGGACAACTTTCGGCTGCGTTTAATAAGATGTCCGAGCAGTTGCGCACGTTGGTCGAAAAGACTAAAAAAACGAGTGAGCATTTATTGGACTCTGCGACTAACTTATCGGCTATTTCAGAAGAAACCTCTGCCAGCAGTGAGGAGGTTGGTAGAGCAATTACCGAGATCGCCACTGGTACACAGGAACAAGCCCATGATTTGGACAAAATCAACCAAACAGTTGAAATGGTATCCAGTTCTATAGGTGCGATGGGAACACAAAGTAATGCCATGCACGACATTACCAAACAAGCAGAAAAAGTATCCATCGAGGGAATCGAAATCGTTCACCAATTGCAACAGTCAAACACTGATTCGTTGGCAGCATCACAAGGAGTGAGCGAAGAAATCAAAAACTTGAATGGCAAAATCAATCAAATCACGCAAGTAATGGAAACGATTGAATCAATCGCAGAACAGACAAATTTACTGGCTTTAAACGCGAGTATTGAAGCTGCAAGAGCGGGAGAATATGGCAAAGGTTTCTCAGTTGTTGCCGAAGAAATAAGGAAGCTGGCAGAACAATCGAAAAATGCAACTCATCAAGTCCAAGAAGTTGTTTCATCTATTGTTTCAGAAACTACTAAAACCGTTGAAAGTGTTGAAGGAACAATGAGAACCGCTAAAAAGTTAAATGATGATGTCGTTCTGACTCAAAGCAAATTCAATCAAATGTCGGATTCCATTAAACAAATTGCACAATCTTTACTAGCAGTTAATAAAGAAATGGACATAATCACTTCCTATAATCATGTAATGAGTGAAGGAATCGCCAGTGCATCAAGCGTATCTGAACAAACTGCCGCTTCCGTACAGGAAATTGCTTCTTCCATAGATGAGCAAATCACCGCAATTACCGATGTTGCGAATGCTGCTGAAAAACTAACCGAGTTAAACCGTGAGTTAACTTCCTTAATGGAGCGATATACAATATAAATTGCCAATGCTGTTTTATATGAGCGTTAAACGTTCATTTAGATCAAGAAGATTTAACTAATTGTTCGAATGCTTCGCGGTATGAGGTGCAAAAGTTTTCAACATAATCCTATGTACAGATGCAAGAAAAAAGGTTTACGAGCCAGAATGTCTCGTAAACCTTTTTGTTATTTTATTTTATTATCCGATAGAACCTTCCATCTCGAATTTGATTAGGCGGTTCATTTCTACTGCGTATTCCATTGGTAGTTCTTTTGTAAATGGTTCGATGAAGCCCATTACGATCATTTCTGTTGCTTCTTGTTCAGAAATACCACGGCTCATTAGGTAGAATAATTGTTCTTCAGATACTTTAGAAACTTTTGCTTCGTGCTCTAATGAAACGTTATCGTTTAAGATTTCGTTGTAAGGAATTGTATCTGATGTTGATTCGTTATCCAAGATTAACGTATCACATTCGATGTTTGAACGAGCACCAGTTGCTTTTTTACCAAAGCGAACGATACCGCGGTAAGTTACTTTACCGCCTTGTTTTGAGATCGATTTCGATACGATTGTTGAAGATGTGTTTGGTGCTAAGTGAATCATTTTTGCACCAGCATCTTGGTGTTGACCTTTACCTGCGATAGCAATTGAAAGTGTCATACCACGTGCACCTTCACCTTTAAGGATACATGCAGGGTATTTCATTGTTAATTTAGAACCGATGTTACCATCAATCCATTCCATCGTACCATTTTCTTCAACTACAGTACGTTTTGTAACTAGGTTGTATACGTTGTTTGCCCAGTTTTGAATAGTAGTATAACGGCAGTATGCATCTTTTTTAACAATGATCTCAACTACTGCTGAGTGAAGAGAGTTTGTTGTGTAAACAGGAGCTGTACATCCTTCTACATAGTGAACACTTGACCCTTCATCAACAATAATTAATGTACGTTCGAATTGACCCATGTTTTCAGAGTTAATACGGAAGTACGCTTGTAACGGCGTGTCTAATTTGATGCCAGGTGGTACATAGATGAAAGATCCACCAGACCAAACAGCTGAGTTAAGTGCAGCAAATTTGTTGTCTGAAGATGGAATTACAGTACCCCAGTATTGTTTGAAGATATCTTCGTTTTCGCGTAATGCAGAATCTGTATCTTTAAACACGATGCCAAGATCTTCAAGGTCTTTTTTCATGTTATGGTAAACTACTTCAGATTCGTACTGAGCAGATACACCAGCCAAGTATTTTTGTTCAGCTTCAGGAATACCTAATTTGTCAAATGTTGCCTTGATTTCTTCAGGTACTTCATCCCAAGATTTTTGAGTTGCTTCAGATGGTTTTACATAGTAAGTAATTTCATCGAAGTTTAGGGCTGAAAGGTCGCCACCCCATTGTGGCATTGGTTTTGAGTAGAAAATTTCCAGCGCTTTTAAGCGGTAGTTTAACATCCACTCTGGTTCGTTTTTCATATTTGAGATTTCTCGTACGATTTCTTCAGTTAATCCACGTTTTGAACGGAAAACTGATACGTCTTTGTCATGGAAGCCGTATTTGTAATCGCCGATATCTGGCATTTTTTTAGCCATTTTAAATTCCTCCGTTCAAACTTATTATTTTTGTTCGCTAACGCCTTTTTCCATTGCTTTCCAAGCCAATGTTGCGCATTTGATACGAGCCGGGAATTTTGAAACACCTTGAAGAGCTTCAACATCACCTAAATCATATTTATCTGTATAGTCTTGCCCTAGCATCATATTTGAGAAAATTTGCGCTAGTTCAAGAGCTTCTTCTTGTTTTTTTCCTTTAATGACTTCTGTCATCATAGATGCAGAAGACATCGAAATGGAACAGCCTTCGCCATCAAATTTAGCATCTTCGACTATACCATCGTTAATCTTTAATGTTAAATGAATACGGTCACCGCATGTTGGGTTATTCATATCGATTGTAACACTGTCACCATCCAAAGAACCTTTGTTGCGCGGTTTTTTATAATGATCCATAATGACTGAGCGGTATAGCTGGTCTAAATTATTATTAAAAGACATCGTTAAAATACTCCTTCGCTATGCGCAATCCTTCAACAAGGCGGTCAACATCTTCTTTTGTATTATACATATAGAAGCTTGCACGTGCTGTTGCCGTACATTGAAGCCACTTCATTAATGGTTGTGTACAGTGATGTCCAGCACGCACTGCAATACCATTCATGTCCAATACAGTTGCTAAATCATGAGGATGTACACCATCAATATTGAATGTGATTAATCCGCATCGTTTTTGTGGGTCACGAGGTCCGTAAATTGATAGGCCTTCAATTTTATCCATCTCTTGTATAGCATATTCTACTAGGCTATGTTCGTGTTCTGCAATTTTATCCATCCCAATTTCAGTTAGGAAATCAATCGCAGCACCTAAACCAATAGCACCTGCAATATTCGGTGTTCCACCTTCAAATTTCCAAGGCAGCTCTTTCCAAGTAGACTCATATAAACCTACAAAATCAATCATTTCCCCGCCAAATTCAATTGGCTCCATGACTTCAAGAAGAGCTTGTTTACCATAAAGTACACCAATACCTGTTGGACCACACATTTTATGCCCAGAGAAAGCCAAGAAATCACAATCTAAATCTTGAACATCAATTGACATATGTGGTGCAGATTGAGCAGCATCCAGAACGATAATTGCTCCATGGCTATGCGCTATTTCCGCAATTTCCTTAACAGGATTAATCGTACCCAGTACGTTTGAAGCCATTGTAATGGCCACGATTTTTGTTTTATCTGTAATCGTATTACGTACCGTTTCCATAGTGATTGTTCCATCTTCTTCAAGATCAAAGTACTTCAGAACAGCACCTTTTTCTTTTGCAAGCTGTTGCCATGGAATTAAATTGGAGTGATGCTCCATATATGATATAACAATTTCATCGCCTTCATTTACATTCATGCGTCCATAGGCACTAGCAACAGTATTTAAAGAAGTTGTTGTACCACGTGTATAAATAATCTCTTGCGTCGATTTTGCATTAATGAACTTGCGAATTTTTTCGCGAGCCCCTTCATACGAATCAGTCGCCCGATTTCCAAGTGTATGTACACCGCGGTGTACATTGGAGTTATCCAACTCATAGTAGTTTTTTACAGCTTCCAAAACTTGTATTGGCTTTTGGGATGTAGCTGCACTATCAAGGTAAACGAGCGGATGCCCGTTTACTTCTTGATTTAGTACAGGAAATTGTTTGCGAATTTCGTTCATTAGCGAACTTTCCCTTCAATAACTTTCGTTAATTGATTTTTTACGCTCTCGATAGGAAGATTTGTTACTACCGGCGCAAGGAAACCGTGAATAACAAGACGCTCTGCTTCTGCTTTTGAAAGACCGCGACTCATTAAGTAATAAAGTTGAATTGGATCCACGCGGCCAACTGATGCTGCGTGTCCTGCCATTACATCATCTTCATCGATTAATAGAATTGGGTTTGCATCTCCGCGAGCTCCTTCAGAAAGCATTAATACGCGTGATTCTTGCTCTGCATTTGATTTGCTGGCACCATGTTCGATTTTGCCGATACCATTGAAGATTGTTTGCGCAGAATCTTTCATAACACCATGTTTTAAGATAAAGCCTTCTGAATTTTTACCCCAGTGGCGAACTTCTGTTGTGAAGTTTTGTTTTTGTTCCCCACGTCCTACTACTACAGTTTTCGTATGTGCAAGTGAACCGTCGCCAACTAAATGTGTAATATTTTCAGAAATTGTATCCGAATCGTTCATTAACCCTAGAGCCCAATCAATTTTTGCATCGCGTTTTACGTGAGCGCGACGGTTTACATAAGTTGTAAATCCTTTTGCAAGAACATCCACCGAACCGAAAGTAACCTGCGCATTATCCATAGCAATGACTTCTTCGATTAAGTTCGCTTGTCCATTGGATTGTTCAATTGTTGACACATAAGTTTGTACGTATGTTACAGCCGAGTTAGTATCAGCTACTACCAAAACGTGGTTGAATAATGAAGCATCCGCGTTGTCGTTTAGGAATACGACTTGCAATGGCTTTTCAACAACAACATTTTTCGGTACGTATAGGAATACTCCACCGTTCACTAAAGCCGCATGGTAGGCCGTTAATTTATGCTCATCCACTTTAACAGCTTCTGTCATAAAGTATTTTTGTACTAATTCGCTGTGTTCACGAACTGCAGTTAAAATATCAGTAAAAATGACACCTTGCGCTTTTAATTCTTCCGATATTTTAAGAAATGCCGGCGTGTTATTGCGTTGAATATAAAGGTTTTCCTGCCCTTCAATATCAATAATTTCTTTTACTTCTGCAGAAAGTTCATCAAGAGAGCTAAATGGCGCACTTTCCACTGTATGTTGAGGGAACTCTGTAAAGTTCCATTTTGTGATGTTCGTTTTGTCTGGTGTTGGCATTGGAAGCTCAGTAGCTTTTTCAATTGCTTCAGCACGCAATGAACCAAACCATGCTGGTTCATTGTTGTTTTGCGAGAACGAGCGTACTTCTGTAGCTGATAACGCCAATTTTGTTTCAACTGTCATGTTGATTCGTCCTCCTCTATTATGCTTCTTCAGTTACCGCGTCTGTATCTTCAATACCTAGTTCTTGTTTAATCCAGTCGTACCCTTCAGCTTCAAGGCGTTGTGCCAATTCAGGACCACCAGATTTTACGACACGGCCTTGCATCATAACGTGTACATGATCAGGAGTGATATAGTTTAGTAAGCGTTGGTAGTGAGTGATAGCGATACAGCCAAACCCTTCACCGCGCATTTGGTTGATTCCTTTTGCTACAACTTTTAATGCATCGATATCTAGGCCCGAGTCGATTTCATCCAAGATGGCAAACTTAGGCTTGATCATCATTAATTGCAGGATTTCGTTACGTTTCTTTTCCCCGCCGGAGAAGCCTTCGTTTAGGTAACGTTGAGCCATTTCTTGATCCATTTCCAGGAAGTCCATCGTTTTATCCAATTCGCGGATGAATTTCATTAATGAAATTTCATCGCCTTCTTCACGACGTGCGTTGATAGCCGAACGAACGAAATCGGCATTTGTTACACCCGAAATTTCTGATGGGTATTGCATAGCAAGGAAAAGACCCGCTTTAGCACGCTCGTCAACTTCCATTTCCAGTACATTTTCACCATCTATTTCAATTGTTCCTTGAGTGACTTCGTATTTAGGATGACCCATAATAGCAGAAGCTAATGTAGATTTACCTGTACCGTTTGGACCCATGATCGCATGGACTTCATTTGTATTAATTGTAAGGTTCAGACCTTTTAAAATCTCCTTATCTTCGATAGAAACATGAAGATCTTTAATTACTAAAGTTGACATTATATTACCTCCGTAGTTGTGCGTTGAATGGTAGGACCATTTCTAATTTATTATCATTCTAATCTTAACCGAAATCATGAAACCATGCAAAACATTTATTCCATAAACAATCTATTTCGACCAAAACCATTAAAATATTGGGATTTTCCATTTTTTTATCGATACTGAAGAAAGTTAGCGGAAGGAAAAGTTGAAGAATTCATTTTCAATACACGGACTCTAATTGAGAATTCATTTCAGCGGCAATGTTCGACAATTATCTCCAAATTCGTATATAAGTTCAGTGAATAGTTTACCATTATATATTCCCTTCTTATACATTACCAGAAAAATTTATTATAAAAATATACCTGCTTTTAGTTTAGAAAAACGCGGCGGATAGTTCAACCTTTTAGCTTAAGTTCCCTTTATATAGATTAGTAGTTTTGCTTTTTAATCCTGAAAATAAAAAAGTGGTTCCCGATTCTATTTCGTTTCGGGAACCGCTTCAATTATACTTTTACTCCAACTTTCAAAAATTCATCAACACTTGCCGCAACGGCTCTGCCTTCTTTGATCGCCCATACAACAAGGCTTTGGCCGCGCCTTGCATCACCAGCCGCAAATACGCCGGGCACATTTGTTTCAAAATCCTTGATGGAAGCACGAATTTTATTATTCGAAATTGTCACACCGAATTGCTCCGGTAGAGATTTTTCAATTCCTTCAAAACCAATGGCAACAAATACAGCTTGCGCCGGCCATACTTTTTCCGTGCCGGGAATTTCTTTGAAGAAATGGAAACCATCATCGCCTAAAATTTTCTCCATTTGAATGGTATGAAGTTCTTTTACACGACCATTTTTATCTTTCACGATTTCCTTCGTTTGGATACAATACTCGCGTGGATCGCGTCCTTTTGTAGCCTCCACCTCTTCATATGCGTAATCAAGACTATACACATTAGGATCCTGTGGCCATGGACGATCCTCTTGGCGGGTTTTTGGCAGTTCTGGATGCTTGCCGAATTGATGTACCGAGCGAGCTTTTTGACGGATGGCAGTTGCCACGCAATCAGCCCCTGTATCCCCCCCGCCGATAACAATCACATCTTTGCCCGCTACATTCAGCGCCTTTCCATCTTCGAAATCGGAATCCAGCAAACTCTTCGTTACACCCGTCAAGTAGTCCATCGCCAGGTGGACACCTTGTGCATCGCTTCCTTCCAAATGTAAAACACGTTGCTTTTGAGCACCGATACATAAAATTACGGCATCAAATTGTGCTTTTAATTCGTCTGCGGTGATATCCTTACCGATATCAGTACTTAATACGAAATCGATCCCTTCTTGACGGAGCAAATTTATACGGCGTTCTATTACATTTTTTTCAAGCTTCATGTTTGGAATTCCATACATTAATAAGCCACCCGGACGATCGGCACGTTCATATACGGTTACACTGTGACCTAATTGGTTCAATTCGTCTGCAGCAGCCAACCCTGCCGGCCCGGAACCAACCACGGCAACTTTTCTTCCTGTACGTGTTCTTGGGATTCGAGGAAGAATCCAGTTATTTTCAAAGCCCTTATCGATAATTGAGCGTTCAATTGATTTAATCGCTACCGCTGGATCAGTTATCGCCAATGTACAGGAGCCTTCACAAGGCGCTGGACAAACACGTCCCGTGAATTCCGGGAAGTTATTCGTCATGTGCAGACGATCTAACGCTTCCTTCCATTGTCCCTTATACACTAGGTCGTTCCATTCAGGAATCACGTTTTGAATTGGGCAGCCGGCAGCTGCACCACGAATTTCAACACCCATATGGCAAAAAGGTGTGCCGCAATCCATACATCTGGCGCCTTGCTCTTGCAATGTTTCATCTGGCAGCCTAGCAGCATATTCATTCCAATTCGAAATACGCTCTAGTGGAGGCTGCTCTTTCGTTTTCGCTCTCTTAAATTCCATAAATCCTGTTGGTTTCCCCATTCTAGAACCCCCTCTTATTTCGAAATCGCTAATTCTTTAACGCCAGTTGCCTCTACAAATGCTTGCATTGCTGCCGTTTCCTCTGTCAGTCCAAGGAATTTATGATAGCTGATTTTGTCAATCATTGCCTTATAATCGGTTGGCACTACTTTGACAACTTTCCGTACAAATTCATCCCACTGTGCGAGGACATCCAATGCGATTGTACTTTCCGTATGTTCCAAGTGTTTGATAATCATAGAACGCACAGCTTCAATTTCGTTTTTATCTTCCAGTTTCTCAAACTCTATCATTTCCGTATTGCATCGTTCCTTAAATTCCGCTTCATCCGATGGGTAAACGTATGCAATGCCACCACTCATCCCTGCAGCAAAGTTTTTCCCTACGTCGCCCAAGATGACAACGCGTCCGCCTGTCATGTATTCACAGCCATGATCTCCAATGCCTTCCACCACTACATTGGCACCACTATTACGAACCGCAAAACGTTCCCCAGCACGACCGTTAATATAAGCAGTACCGCTCGTCGCCCCATATAGACAAACGTTGCCGGCTATAACGTTTTTCTCCTGCTCCCCTTTAATCGGGGCAATGGCTACTAATTTCCCGCCGGATAAACCTTTTCCAAAGTAGTCGTTTACGTCGCCGACACAAGATAATGACATTCCTTTGGGAACAAACGCCCCAAAACTTTGCCCTGCATGACCTGTAAACTTTAGCTTGATGGTGTCATCTTTTAGCCCGACCTCACCGTACTTCTTCGAAATTTCACTTCCGATAATCGTACCGACAACCCGGTCTGTATTATTAATCGCATATTCGAGTTCGATCGATTCTTTTTCTTTAATGCTTTTTTCAACTTTTGACAGCAACTCACGCAAATCAAAAGTGTCTTCGATTCGAAGGTCTTGGTTTGTTTTTTTCGTACGGGCGCCTTGAACTTGGTAAAGCAATGTTGACAAATCAAGCTGTCCTGCTTTCCAATGTGTTTTTGCACGCTCGCTGACTTGTAGAACATCCGTCCGTCCAACCATCTCTTCAACAGTGCGGAATCCTAATTTCGCCATATACTCACGCATTTCTTCTGCTACAAAATGCATGTAGTTTACGATGTGATCGGCGTTCCCCATAAATTTGGCACGCAATTCCGGATTTTGCGTAGCTACTCCAACCGGGCATGTATCCAGATGGCACGCACGCATCATGATACAGCCAAGCACGATTAATGGCGCGGTTGCAAAACCATATTCTTCCGCTCCAAGCAGTGCCGCCATGACAACATCCTTACCTGTCATTAACTTTCCGTCCGTTTCCAGAGTCACACGCTCACGCAGTCCATTGAGCATTAGTGTTTGGTGAGCTTCAGCCAATCCAAGCTCCCACGGCAGACCTGTGTGTTTGATGGAAGTTTTCGGCGATGCACCGGTGCCTCCATCATAACCGGAGATGACAATGACATCTGCTCCGCCTTTTGCAACACCCGCGGCAATTGTTCCAACACCTGCTTTTGCCACTAATTTTACTGAAATCCGGGCGTCGCGGTTTGCGTTTTTCAAATCGTAAATCAGTTCTGCTAAATCTTCGATTGAATAAATATCATGGTGAGGTGGTGGTGAAATCAACCCTACACCTGGAGTAGAGCCTCGTACATCGGCAACCCAAGGATACACCTTGTTGCCAGGCAATTGACCGCCTTCACCCGGCTTTGCTCCTTGGGCCATCTTGATTTGCAGTTCTTTGGCATTTACCAAGTAATGCGATTTCACTCCAAAACGACCCGATGCAATCTGCTTGATTGCACTATTACGGTTATCCCCATTTTCATCGATTTCGAAGCGGGCGGTATCTTCCCCACCTTCACCGGAGTTCGAACGTCCGCCGATACGGTTCATTGCAATCGCCAATGTTTCATGTGCTTCTTTGGAGATGGAACCGAATGACATTGCCCCTGTTTTGAATCGTTTGACGATTGAGTCCACGGATTCTACCTCTTCAAGCGGAATTGATTGATTCGTAGAGTTGAACTCAAACATGTTGCGCAAGAACCCTAGTTGTTCTTCGTTCGCCATTTCGGCATACATTCTGTACAAACCATAATCATTTCTTCTTGTAGCCGTTTGGAGCGTATGAATTGTTTTCGGATTGAACGCATGGTGTTCGCCATTTGCCCGCCACTGGAAATCACTGCCCGATTCCAATAGACCATTGTTGGAATCGAGTGCAATCTGATGACGGCGTTTCGCTTCCACTCCGATCGTTTCCAGATCAATCCCATCAATTTGGGAAGCGGTGCCTGTAAAGTATCGATCCACCACTTCCTTACTAATGCCGACAGCCTCGAAAATTTGAGCGCCGCGATAAGATTGAACAGTGGAAATCCCCATCTTGGACATCACTTTTACAACACCATCAGCGATCCCCTTGCGATATTTTCTTACCGCATCATGGTAACTGCCCTTTAAATGATCCCCATCTATTGCTCCTCGAATTGAAGCATACACAAGATATGGATTGATGGCATCCGCCCCAAAACCTACCAAAGCCGCAAAGTGATGAACTTCACGTGCCTCTCCGCTATTGGCGATGATGCTCACAAGCGTACGTTTACCTGTTCGCACTAAATATTGATGTAAGCTACTTACAGCCAGTAATACTGGTATGGTAGGTGTACTCACGTTATCCAATTCATCCGAAAGCACCAATAAAGAGATTCCTCTTTCGATCGCTGCATCTGCCTCATCAAACAACCGTTGCAATTCTGTCTCCAACGAATTTTCGAATTGGAGTGCAAGCACCGCATGTTGGAAATGTTTATTATGAATACTCGTTATCCTCTTTAACTCCCCATCAGTCAAAATTGGAGTTTCAAGGAAAATACGCCGTGCATTCTGAGCGTCGGGGTGCAATAGATTGCCTTCTGCGCCGAGTAATGTCATCGTCGACGTTACAATGTGCTCACGAATTGAATCAATCGGTGGATTCGTAACTTGTGCAAATAATTGTTTAAAGTAATTAAATAAAGACTGCGGACGATCTGATAACACAGCCAAAGGCGTATCATTCCCCATCGAACCAATCGGGTCTTTTCCGCTTTCTGCTACCGGAACGATATATTTCTGAATGTCCTCAAATGTATAACCAAAGGATTTTTGTCTTATTGTTAACTCGGCAATCTCTTTTGGAGTCTCCTTATCAGCTTCAACTGTGACCAAGTTGTCCTCCAACCATTTCGCATATGGCTGTGCTTGGGCCATTTCGCTTTTCAACTCTTCATCAGAGACTATTTTCCCTTGCTCCAAATCAATTAATAGCATACGTCCCGGACTTAAGCGCTCTTTATAAAGAACATTTTCTTCCTCGATATCCACAACCCCTACTTCTGAAGAAAAGACGATCATATCATCCTTTGTGACATAGTAACGGGCAGGGCGTAAGCCATTTCGATCGAGAATGGAACCGATTTGTTTGCCATCGGTGAAACAAATTGCGGTAGGGCCATCCCATGGCTCCATCATACTTGCATGATAAGCGTAAAATGCTTTTTTCTCTTCGGAAATATGCGGGTTTTCAGTCCACGGTTCCGGAATGAGCATCATCGCGGTATGTGCCGGGGTACGACCAGCCAGCACAAAAAATTCAAATGCATTATCCAACATGGAGGAGTCGGACCCTGAATTATCGATGATCGGCAATAATTTCTTTAGATCATCACCAAATGCTTCCGAAACAAAACGTTGCTCGCGTGCAGTCATCCAATTGATATTGCCCCGCAATGTGTTGATTTCACCATTATGGACAATATAACGGTTTGGATGTGCGCGTTCCCAGCTCGGAAACGTATTTGTAGAGTATCTTGAGTGAACGATTGCAAATGCCGAAATAAAGCTTTCGTCTTGCAGATCAATGTAAAACTCACTAACTTCTTCGGGCGTTAATAAGCCTTTAAACACCATTTTCTGGCTGGACATACTTGGACAATAAAATTTCATATGATTTTCCTGTGCCCAAAATTCAGCTTGCTTGCGGATGAGGTACAATTTTCTTTCAAACGCTAAAGAATCGTCAACATTCTCCCCTTTTATGAAAACTTGACGAACAACTGGTGCTGTGGATTTCGCAATATCACTCAGGATTTCTTTATTTGTAGGAGCAGTTCTCCAGCCAATAAGAGTTTGGCCTTCCTGCTCGATTAATTCATTAATTTTATTTTCGATGGACTCTCTTTCTCTCGTATCCTCTGTAAAAAAAAGTTGTCCTACTCCGTACTCGCCTTTTTTCGGCAAGTTGAACTCGGGGCAATTTAATTTAAAAAACGCATCCGGAATCTGGACCATTAATCCTGCCCCATCCCCAGTTCTGCCATCACCACCGCGTCCTGCTCGGTGATCTAGACGACATAACATTTCCAGCCCGTTTTTTACAATTTCATGTGAAGCGTGTCCTTTTATATTAGCGTAGAAACCGATTCCACAAGCGTCATGTTCAAAACTCGGTGAATAGAGCCCTTGTGCTTTCGGATACTGATGAAAAGTCATGCAAATCCCCCCAAATCTTCGTAAATACCTTATTTACATTGTAGAATTTTTAGAATAATATAAACAATATATACTTTGGATAGAATTGATCTAATATTTAGATAAATGGGGTGAAAGGGTTGGAATTACGCCAATTACGATACTTTGTAGAGGTAGCGGAGAGGGAACATATTTCTGAAGCAGCCGAACATTTACATGTCGCCCAGTCTGCAGTCAGCAGACAAATCGCAAACCTTGAAGATGAGCTTGGCACACCACTTTTTGAACGGGTGGGACGAAATGTGAAGCTGACACCAATCGGTAAAATCTTTTTGGAGCACTCAGTTACCGCATTGAAGGCAATTGATTTTGCCGCCAAGCAAGTGGAGGAGTACCTGGATCCAGCCAAAGGAACCATTAAAATCGGTTTCCCTACAAGTCTCGCTAGTTACGTCCTGCCAACTGTTATTTCTGCCTTTAAAAAAGAGTTCCCGAACGTACTCTTCCATTTACGCCAAGGTTCCTACCGTTATCTTATTGATGCTGTGAAGAACCGCGAACTCAACCTTGCGTTTTTGGGGCCTGTTCCGCCCAGCGACGACAGCATTCATACATCCATTCTTTTCAGCGAAAAGATACATGCTTTGCTGCCTGCCAACCACCCATTGGCAAACGCTGAAAGAATATTCCTTGGTGACTTACGTAAAGAGAATTTCGTTCTTTTCCCTGAAGGTTACATTTTGAATAAAGTTGTTGTAGATGCTTGTAAAGCTGCAGGCTTCGTTCCGGGGATTACTTCTGTAGGGGAGGATATGGATGCGTTGAAAGGTTTAGTGGCGGCGGGTATCGGGGTTACTTTGCTCCCTGAGAGCTCTCTGTATGATTCCACCCCGCGTTTTACGGTGAAAATGCCGATAGAAAGTCCAGCTATTACTAGAACTGTAGGGGTCATATATCCTACAAACCGAGAACTTGGACCTTCTGAACAAGTATTTTTGAAATTCATCGATAATTTCTTTTCGAGACTGAATCAATTTTTATAGAGATTTCCGTACCCGGGCTGTTCCCTGGGTATTTTTTATGTGCGTAAAAAAAAGAGAATGGGGAATTTGAGCGAACTCAAATTCTCCATTCTCTATATTTGAAGCTAGTTATGTCCCAGCCTCACTTCATTTTATTGATTTACAGGTACTACCGCGCCGTCCCACTCATCCATGATGAATTGTTGGATAGCATCTGAATGCAATACTTCTACTAAACGCTTAATTGCCTCATTGTCTTTATCTTCAGCGCGAACTGCAATGATGTTGACATATGGAGAGTCTGAACCTTCAATGGCAATTGAATCTTCTAAAGGATTGATTTCTGCATCGATTGCGAAGTTGGAGTTGATTACTACTACATCCCCTTCCCCTTCTTCATAGTATGTTACTAGCATTTCTGGGGCTGAACTATTATCGATTACAAGATTTTTTGGGTTCTCAACGACGTCATCCAATGTTGCGGCAGCTTTGTCGACACCCTCTTTTAATTTGATTAATCCTTGAGCTTCTAAAAGAGCCAAGAAACGACCTTCCTCTGCAGGATTGTTCGAAATGATGACTGTTGCACCTTCTGGAAGTTCATCCAATGACTCGTATTTCGTTGAGTAAATTCCCATAGGCTCAATGTGGATTCCGCCTGCATTAACGAAATCATAACCTTTATCGGCAATTTCCTTTTCAAGATAAGGAGTATGTTGGAAATAGTTCGCATCCAGATCACCAGACTCTAGGTCTTGGTTTGGCATAACATAGTCTTGGTAAGGTTTGATATCTAGCTCAATTCCTTCTTCAGCCAAAATCGGTTTTGCTTGTTCCAAGATCAAATCATGTAGACCATTTGAAGCACCAATAGTAATTTTATTATCTGCTTTCTGTTCTGTTGCACCCTCATCGGCAGTATCGCCTGTCGAATTGTTTGTGTCTTCTTCTTTGGCAGAACCGCATGCCGTTAACGCAAGTACGATTGCTGATAATAGCAAGAATGATAAAAATTTCTTCATTTGTTTTTCTCCTTTTCTCTTTGTTTCTATATGTGAACGGCTAAACCGTCAGCACCATTTGGTCGTTTCAGCTAGTAATGATTAGCGTTTATCAGTCTTTGTTGTGATGAAGTCCCCAATGAATTGTAGGATGAAAACAATTAATAAGATAATAATGGTTGCCATTAAAGTGACGTCATCGCGGCTGCGCTGGAAGCCATCTATGAATGCCAGGTTCCCTAATCCGCCTGCACCGATGATTCCGGCCATTGCCGTATACCCTACTAGTGCAACTGCCGTAACCGTAATGCCCGATAGTAATGCTGGCAAGGACTCCGGTATGAGCACTTTCCAAATAATCGTTGATGTTTTTGCCCCCATAGAACGGGCAGCCTCTATCACGCCTTTATCAATTTCTCTTAGCGCGATTAATACCAAGCGGGCATAGAACGGTGCAGCACCGATAATTAAGGCCGGTAAAGCCGCTTCAACGCCACGGATTGTACCGAGCAGGAACTTTGTAAACGGAATTAATAAGATAATTAATACGATAAAGGGAATGGATCGGAAAATATTGACGAGAGACCCAGTTAACACATTCACTATTTTATTCGCCCAAATTTGGTGTGGGCTTGTCAAAAACAGCAATATGCCGATTGCCAGGCCAAGTACGAATGTTACCCCTGTCGAAATAACCGTCATATATAACGTTTCGTATGTAGCTTCCCACATTTTTACCCAATCTACATTCGGAAATAATTGATTAAACATGGTCAATCACCTCCGCTTGAATTTCTCGAGATTCGAGAAGCTTAAATGCTTCTTCAACTTGATTTGGTTTACCATCTATTTGCACAATCAATGTTCCATATGGGCCACTAGTAGTTTGTGTAATATTGCCGTGAACAATATTCACTTCCACATTAAATTCTTTAATGATTTGGGAAATTACCGGCTGTTCCGTTTTATTCCCTATAAAAGTCAGCTTCACAATTTTCCCTGTAGGGTAATTGACAAGAATTTGCTCGATCGATTCTTTCGATTCTCTTGTTCCCGAAACTTGCATGACGAAATTTTTCGTTATTTCTGCTTGAGGATTTTGGAATACATCCAATACGTCGCCGGACTCAACAACTCGTCCAGCTTCCATGACCGCAACACGACGGCAAATTTTGCGGATAACATGCATTTCATGTGTTATAAGAACAATTGTCAAACCAAGACGTTTATTGATATCCAGCAACAATTCCAAAATGGCATCCGTAGTTTCTGGATCAAGTGCACTTGTTGCTTCATCACAAAGCAAAACTTCAGGATTATTGGCTAATGCTCTGGCTATTCCGACACGTTGCTTTTGACCGCCTGATAATTGGGAGGGATAAGCATTTTCCCTGCCTGTCAACCCGACTAGATCGATTAATTCTTTCACGCGTGTTACCCGTTCGGCCTTTGGCACCCCTGCTATTTCTAACGGAAAGGCTATGTTATCTGCCACCGTACGGGACCATAATAGATTGAAATGCTGGAAGATCATACTGATTTTTTGACGTGCTTGTCGAAGCTGCGTGCCTGTTATGGAAGAAATCTGTTGACCATTCACTTCCACCGTACCGGTAGTAGGTTTTTCCAAGCCGTTCAATAAGCGAATCATCGTACTTTTACCGGCGCCACTGTAACCGATAATCCCGAATATTTCACCTTTATTTATGGATAAACTAACATCTTTTACAGCTGTTATTTCCCCATTTTTCGTTTTATATATTTTCGATATATCTTTTAATTCAATCATATGTGACTCCTTACTATATGTCTTCTTGCAATCCGCAACTATGTATTTTTAGAGGTTTGCCTAGTTTACCCGACTACTCAGGATATTACATCCAGTTTTCTTAAATCAAAAAACCCCTTCTACCAAGACAAGTAGAAGGGGACGTAAATGTATTGTTTACGTAAACCGTTCTCTCATCTTCCAAAGTATCCACTTCGCGTGACTTGGCACCTTTTTACACAAATGTAATGGTTGCCGGGTTTCATAGGGCACTTCCCTCCACCGCTCTTTATAAGAGTTACGATATTAAGTTTTAGATTATGGATGTTACTTTACCATGCCAACTCTCACCCCGTCAACTACTTTTTTAACTTTTCATATAGGAATGGTACAGATTGGAAAGCATACAATTTTTCGACGTTTCCATCATCACTGATAAGTAAACAAGGCACACTTTCAATTTGATATTCCTTCGCTAAAGTTTCCAAGTAATTAATGTTGGCCTTGCCAACTGGTAGATCCGGTAAAAGTTCTTCTACGACATCCAACATTTTCGAAGCAACGGCACACGTGCCGCACATCGGTGTATATAGATAAAAGGCAACTAAGGAATGTTGCTCCCGTTGCTGCTCCCAGTTTTCAATTGTCCATTCTTTCATAATCATCATCCTATTTTATTTGTTTAGGTAATAGTAACAGCTTACTTATATTTCAATTGATGAAGATAAATATTGCTTATGCACAGAGAATTTGGCCTCGCTTAATAAATTCGCCAACACTTTTCTTGGCGCGTTTGCCACTTCGATATATGTTCGAGGTATGAAAAGATGAACAGCTTCAGAATAAATTCTCTTAGTAAGCTTTCTCAACTTTTCCCCTGAATTATCCGCATCAAATAACGTATAAAGTTTGCACTCTTCAAATGGTTCCAGAAGATCCAGCAATGCGTCTTCACTGATTGTGCCATTCGTACAAATAATTTTAACATCCTCTGCAAATATTGGTGCAATGTTTAACTTATCAGATCGACCTTCAACAATTATACACTTATCAACTATCATTTGCTTCACCCCACGAATTTGTAGTAACACAGCTAAATAACGTCTTCAAATATGCATAAGGATAATGATTGAAAAGCACGGTTTTCGTTAGCGAAAATCGATGTCTATTCCCACTGAGTTTGTATGAACAGAATCAGTGAAATAAAAGATATGGTTACTTATTATATTAATATTGTAAAAAAAACGCCAGTGGTTTTCTGGCGTTTTAATATATCATATTCAGTTTATGCATCAATTAATTCATCATATTGCTCAGGAGTTAATAAAGCTTCCACTTCTGAAAGATCAGTTGGTTCAATCACTACCATCCAAGCCTGTTCATAAGGTGATTCATTTACAAATTCTGGGCTATCTTCTAGTTCACTATTGATTTCCACCACTTTACCTGAAATCGGTGCGTATAGTTCAGAAACTGTTTTAACAGATTCAACACTACCAAATGGTTCGTTCAGTTGAATTTCGTCCCCAACTTGTGGAAGTTCAACGAAAACAATATCGCCAAGTTCAGATTGTGCAAAGTGTGTGATTCCAATACGGACTTTTCCATCTTCAACTTTTACCCATTCGTGTTCTTTAGAGTAACGTAAATCTTTCGGTGTGCTCACTAAAAACCCCTCCAAATATATGTAATTCATACATGATAAGTTTGACATATTTCATACCCAAAAACAAGATAGACTAGAGCATTATTTCCAAGATTCAGTGAAATCAGTTTCTTTGAATCCTAAAGTCACTTTTTCGCCATCTGTCACAATCGGCCTCTTAATCAACATGCCATCCGAAGCCAGTAATGCTAGTTGCTCATCCTCTGACATGGAACCTAACTTATCCTTCAGCTCTAATTCTTTATATTTCATGCCGGATGTATTAAAGAATTTCTTTAAAGGAAGCCCACTCTTTTCCCAAATTTCTTTCAATTCCTCTTTCGTAGGCGTTTGTTCAACTATATGGATCGCTTCGTATGCAATGCCATTATCCTTCAACCATTTTTCCGCCTTCTTGCATGTCGTACAACGTGGATACTGAATCAATTTAAGTGCCATAATATACTCCTTCACCAACTGTTTAATAATTTATCTAACTAAAGTATAGCAGACAACCAATTCTAAGTGCCAGGCACTCATTCAATTCGGAATATTCTGAATTGAATGAGTGCCTGGCACACGCTAAAAGGCATCCTAGAGTTTAGGATGCCCGAGTTGCAGATTTATACGATATATTTTTCTGCTTCGATCAGCTTTTGTGAAGCTTCACGCTTTTTCAAGATCAAGTTATAAGGGTTATTGCGCGTTAGTTTACGAAGTGCAGAAAGTGTCATTTTTCCTGCATCTCCATCGACTGATGCCAAGATTGTTTCTTTTGCTTCTTTTTCGATTTCAGCAAAGGCTTCTTGACAGAAAATTTCAGTATAAAGGATCTTTTGCTTGGACTTTTCCGCGCCATCACGCTGAATGGCTTTGGCCGTACGAATGACAGCGGATTCCATTGCATACAGTTGGTTTGCGATGTTGGCAATGTTAACCAGAACTTCTTGTTCCGCTTCCAGCTTCGCACCAAATCGTTGTGCAGCAACACCTGCTGCCAATACACCAATTTTCTTGGCATTTCTCACTAAATATTGTTCCTGTGCCAATGGCTCATCGCTGATTTCTTCAGGCATCAGCATCAATAATTCTTCTTGCAGCTTTTGAGCCACTTGTAGAAGCGGCAACTCGCCTTTCAATGCTTTTTTCATGAACGTTCCCGGAACGATTAGGCGATTGATTTCATTCGTTCCTTCAAAGATACGGTTAATGCGGGAGTCACGGTAGATGCGCTCCACTTCATATTCCGCCATGAAACCATATCCACCATGTAATTGAACCGCCTCATCCGAAATATAATCTAAAGTTTCTGAACCGAAAACTTTGGCGATCGAACACTCAATGGCGTATTCAGCAATCGCTCCGGCAATTGCTTTCCCATCTTTTTGTTCCTCTGCCGAAAGCTGGCTTAAACGATCCTCGAAGTAACCCACTGTGCGATAGTTTAAAGATTCAGAAGCATAAAGATGTGAAGCCATCGTCGCGATTTTTTCTTTTGTTAAGTTGAAGCTTGATAGTGGTGTCTTGAATTGTTGACGCTGGTTTGTATAAGCGATTGCCAACTCCAGAGCGCGTTTTGAAGCTCCAACAGTCCCGACGCCCAATTTATAGCGCCCGATATTTAGAATGTTGAACGCGATGACGTGACCGCGGCCAACTTCACCAAGCAAGTTTTCAACTGGAACTTCCGCGTCTTCCAAAATTAAAGTACGCGTTGAGGATGATTTAATCCCCATTTTTTTCTCTTCCGCACCTACGGATACACCAGGAAATTCACGTTCAACAATAAAGGCAGTGAATTTTTCCCCGTCGATTTTTGCGTAAACAACAAACACGTCCGCGAAACCTGCATTCGTGATCCATTGTTTTTCACCATTCAATACATAGTGCGTACCCGCTTCATTCAACTTCGCAACCGTTTTTGCTCCAAGTGCATCAGATCCAGAACCAGGTTCCGTCAATGCGTAGGCAGCGATTAATTCCCCTGAAGCAAGTTTCGGCAAGTATTTTGATTTTTGATCATGATTGCCGAAAAGAACGATAGGCAATGAACCGATACCAACGTGTGCTCCGTGCGTGATAGAAAAACCACCTGCCGGAGACATTTTTTCCGCGATCAATGCAGAGGAGATTTTATCCAATTCCAAGCCTTCATACTCTTCCGGTACATCCGCTGCCAGTAGCCCCAGTTCCCCTGCTTTTTTCAATAAACGCACAGAGTGTTCGAATTCATGATGCTCCAAATTTTCGATAACGGGCTTTACTTCGTTTTCAACGTAATCCGTCGTTGTTTGGGCAATCATTTTTTGTTCGTCCGTAAAATCTTCTGGAGTAATGACACGATCTAATTCCACATCTTCAATTAAAAAACTTCCACCTTTAATAATGTTTTTAGTTTGAACCATTTTTTCTTCCTCCCCTTTAGAAATGATAAGTTCCATAATCTCAAGTACTTCCATCCATCTAACCATCACTATAGAAAAGCACAGACAATCGGCCCTTAAAGGCAACGGCACAGTCGCCTAAGCAGATCGACAATCAGCAAATTTAATAATTATAGAACTTCAATTACGCCTGCAGCGCCCATTCCGCCGCCGATACACATCGTAATTACGCCATATTTTTTCCCTTGTCGTTTTAACTCGTGGATTAGCTTCAATGTTAGAATGGCTCCAGTAGCACCAAGTGGATGTCCTAGGGCAATCGCCCCGCCATTGACATTGACTTTTTCCATATCAATCCCCAAATGGCGCACCACTTGAATTGATTGCGACGCAAAGGCTTCATTCAGTTCCCACAAGTCGATATCATCTTGAGATAGACCTGCAATTTTCAAAGCTTTTGGCACCGCTTCGATAGGACCAATACCCATCACTTCCGGTGGCACTCCGCCCACTGCAAATCCTAAAAACTTCGCCATCGGTTTTAACCCTTGATTTTCTGCTTCTTCCCGATCCATGACAAGGACCGCTGCAGCTCCGTCCGAAGTTTGAGAAGAATTCCCTGCTGTTACGGAACCCTTCACGTTAAATGCGGGACGCAATTTCCCAAGGCCTTCCATGGATGTACCCGGACGAACCCCTTCATCTGTATCAAAGGTAAATGTTCTGGACTGCAATTTATGATTCTCGTCCACAAAATGCTGAACGACTTCAACAGGTACAATTTCATCTTTGAATTTACCTGCCTTGATGGCTTTCTCTGCTAGTTCATGTGAACGCACCGCAAAAGCATCCTGGTCTTCCCTGCTTACCTCATAACGATTCGCTACTTCTTCAGCAGTATGACCCATGCTCATGTAATATTGAGGTGCTTCTTCAGCCAATTTCGGATTGAGACGGACCGTGTTCCCCGTCATCGGGATCATGCTCATCGACTCGACTCCCCCCGCTAGGATGGCCTTCGAGTGACCCAACATGATACGTTCTGCCGCATAGGCAATGGCTTGCAATCCTGAAGAACAAAAGCGGTTAATTGTAATAGCCGGCGTTGAATCCGGAAGTCCGGCCAATGCACCGATATTACGTGCAACATTCATCCCCTGTTCAGCTTCCGGCATTGCACACCCCATTATAAGATCGTCGATGGGACCTTCATAGCCAGCTCTTTTTAATGTTTCTTTTACTACGACTGCCCCAAAGTCATCAGGACGTACAGTAGCAAGAGATCCTTTTTTCGCCTTCGCAATCGGCGTTCTGGCTCCTGCTACAATTACGGCTTCGCGCATTTGTGTATCCCCCTTATTCATTGCTTTTGTCAATTTTTATTATTTTTCAATTTTTATACCGATTCAGATTCATAGTTTAGTTACGCAGCGGCTTACCTTTAATTAGCATGTGCTGCATTCTCGCTTGGGACTTCGGATCGGCTATAAGCTGTAAAAATGCCTCTCGCTCCAAGTTTAATAAATAATCCTCCGTTACCTCTGTTCCGTATGGCACAAGACCCCCAGCGATGACAAAAGCCAGCTTCTTCGCAATTTTCAGGTCATGCTCACTGATAAAGCCTGATTGGAACATACCTTGTGCTCCAAGTAAAAGCGTTGCATAGCCCGGAGCTCCAACTACCTTCACCTTTTTAGCGGCCGGTGCAGTATAGCCGGCATCCCAAAGCGAAATTACAGCCTGTTTTGCATCATAGATTAAATGGTCCGGATTAACTGAAATTCCATCGGCAAAGCTTAGGAAATTATTATCGCGTGCTTCTTCGCCTGATGTAGAAACAGTAGCCATCGCAATTGTTTCAAACACTTTATTGGCAATTGCTTGATAATCAATTTCTACTCCGTTTGGTAGACCTTTCAGGAATTTTTCATAGAGAGCCAGGTTGCCACCGCCACCTGGAATTAAGCCTACTCCTACTTCAACCAAGCCCATATACGTTTCACTGGATGCTTGAATGTGGGCAGCCGGTAAACAAACTTCCGATCCTCCACCCAACGTCATCCCAAAAGGTGCAGCAACAACCGGTTTTGAACTGTATTTCACCCTTCGCATCGCTTTTTGGAATGTACGGATTGTATAATCCAATTCGAAAATATTGTCATCTTGGGCTTCCATCAATATCATGCCTAGGTTAGCACCGACACAGAAGTTTTTTCCTTGGTTTCCGATAACAAGCCCTTTATAATTGTCCTCCACTTCATCTATTGCAAAGTTGAGCATTTGAATAATATCAAGACCGATTGCGTTTGATTTGGAATGGAACTCCAGTAATGCAACCCCGTCTCCCAAATCTATTAAGCTAGCACCAGAATTTGATTTAATAACACCATGTTTTTTCTTGTAGCGTTTTAAGTCGATTACTTTTTCATTAACCGGGACCTTGACATATTCAGCCCCATTGTAATAAGCCAAATCGCCATCTATTTCTGCATAGAACGATTCAAAGCCTTGAGATAAAAATTCCTTAACGAAGCCAGGGACTTTTCGGCCTTCGGATTCCATTTTTTCTACAGACTGTTTCACCCCGATGGCATCCCACATTTCAAATGGACCTTGTGACCAGCCGAATCCCCATTTCATGGCATTGTCGATTTCAACAATACTATCCGCAATCACACCTGTCATTTCCGCGGAGTAAATTAATGTTGGAGCGAAGATGTTCCATAATAATTCACCTGTACGATCGTTGGCATAAACTAGAGTCTTAACTTTATTTGACAGCCCTTTTGTTTGTTTTGCCATTTCAATGGAAGGTGTCTGTAACTTTTTCGCCGGCACATACTCCATCGTAGCAGGATCGATTTCAAGTATTTCCTTACCTTTTTTCAAGAAGAAACCTTGCCCGGATTTCGCACCCAACCAGCCATTTTCCACCATTTTTGTCATTACTTCCGGCAGTTCAAACACTTTTTGTTCTTCGCCATTTGTTTGATCAAAGACCGTTTTGGCCACGTGCAGGAAAGTATCTAGTCCCACTACATCCAAAGTTCTGAAAGTTGCTGATTTCGCACGGCCAATTAGTGTGCCGGTCACCGAATCGACCTCACCGACTGAATAGCCACGGTCCAACATCTCCCTTAGCGTAATCAACAATCCGTATGTGCCGATCCGATTTGCAACAAAGTTTGGCGTATCTTTCCCGATTACCACACCTTTCCCCAGCACATCTTCGGCAAAAGTTTTCATAAAGGATACAACTTCAGGTGAAGTTTGTTTGGTTGGAATGACTTCCAAAAGTTTTAAGTATCTTGGTGGATTAAAGAAATGCGTGCCTAAAAAGTGCGTCTGGAAATCCTCCGAACGCCCTTCAACCATGGCGTTCACACTAATGCCGGATGTATTCGAACTAATAATTGTCCCAGGTTTACGGACTGAATCCACCCGCTCAAATAGATTCTTCTTAATGTCCAGATTTTCTACGACCACTTCGATAATCCAGTCTACTTCTTTGATTTTTTCTAAATCATCGTCAAAATTCCCCGCAGTAATAAGCGCTAAATTTTTCTTTGAAGTGAGTGGTGCTGGTTTATGTTTCAATAGCTTTTGAACCGCACTCGCCGCAAAGCGATTTCGAACAGCAGGGTGTTCTAATGTAAGCCCTTTCGCTTCTTCATCCTTTGTTAACTCTCTTGGAACAATATCCAATAATAATGTAGGAATCCCGATATTCGCCAAATGTGCTGCAATTCCAGATCCCATTACCCCTGAACCGAGTACTGCCGCTTTTTGAATTTTGTAAGACATAAACATCCCCCTTAATCCCTTGAATGAATACTCATTCATTTTATAACGAAAAAAAATAAATTCACTGATTTCAATTCATTAAAACACTTTTTCTGTTCTTAGTGTAGATGATTTCCTTAAATATAGCAATATATTTTAACTTAATTTTCTAAAAATATGATTGATTTATTATATAATTACTAGATTGGTTAATATTTTATGAATCATTGTTCATTAAGTCAAATTACTTTTCCCCTTAATTTAAAATGTGTACACTACATATAAGGAGAGTGATTATTATGCAAAACATTACAACAAATGAGCAATTCAGCGAAATTATCGCTTCAGAACAACCGGTTATCGTAAAATTTTATGCAGGTTGGTGCCCGGACTGCACACGCATGAATATGTTTATTGATCCAATCATTGAAGAATACAGCCAATACACATGGTATGAAATTAACCGTGATGATTTTCCTGAATTAGCAGAAAAATATCAAGTAATGGGTATTCCAAGTTTATTAATCTTCAAAAACAGTGAAAAATTGGCTCACTTACACAGTGCGAACGCAAAATCTCCGGAAGATGTAAAAGAATTCCTGAACGCACAAGGCTAATTGTTAGATTGATAGCTATGAATAGGTATTGCTACTCTATTCATAGCTTTTTCTTTTAAGTTGCGCCCATGTTGATAAATACTAGATGAACATTAAGGAGATAGATAAGATGCCTTATGTAAATATCAAGATTACAAATGAAGATGTGACACCAGAAAAAAAAGCTGCCCTCATCAAGGGAGCAACCCAATTGCTGGTGGACGTACTCGGTAAAAATCCAGCCACGACAGTAGTTGTCATAGACGAAGTCGACACTGACAATTGGGGCATCGCCGGGGAAACTGTAACAAAAAGAAGAAAAGAAGGAAAATAGTTGGTTGTATGAGGTGGAAAATTTCATTTTCCACTTTTTTTAATTTAAAGTATTTTCTCTTCTTTCAACACCTGCAGTATCTTCTGTCCTATAAAAGCCTGGTTCGGGACATTTTCGGTTTTGTCACTTTACAGCTTGGTACTTGACATTTTGCTTGATTCTTCAGTTGGTTTTGTCACTTTATAGCTTGCTTCGGGACAGTTCAACTGAACCTTCGATTTGTTTTGTCACCTTACAGCTTGCTTTGTGACAGTTCCCCTCATCCTACAATTTATTTTGTCACCTTATAGCTTACTTCGGGACAGTTCAACTGACCCTTCAGTTTGTTTTGTCGCTTTACAGCTTGCTTCGTTACATTTCAACTGATCCTTCAGTTTGTTTTGTCACTTTACAGCTCGCTTCGGGACAGTTCCCCTGATTCTTCAGTTGGTTTTGTCACCTTACAGCTTGCTACGGGACAGTTTCCTTCATCCTACAATTTGTTTTGTCACTTTATAGCTTGCTTGGTGACATTTCAACTGACCCTTCGATTTGTTTTGTCACATTACTGCTTGCTTCGTGACACTTCCCCTGATTCTTCAGTTGGTTTTGTCACCTTACAGCTTGCTTCGTGACACTTCCCCTGATCCTTCAACCCGGTTTGTCACTTTACAGATTGGTTCTTGACATTTTCCCTGACCCTTCAATCTGTTTTGTCACTTTACAGCTTGCTTCGGGACAGTTCCCCTGATTCTTCAGTTGGTTTTGTCACTTTACAGCTTGCTTCGGGACATTTCAACTGACCCTTCAACCCGGTTTGTCACTTTACAGCTTGGTTCTTGACATTTTCCCTGACCCTTCAATCTGTTTTGTCACTTTACAGCTTGCTTCATGACACTTCCCCTGATTCTTCAGTTGGTTTTGTCACTTTACAGCTTGCTTCGGGACAGTTCCGCTGAACCTTCAGCCCGGTTTGTCACTTTACAGCTTGCTTTGTGACAGTTCCCCTCATCCTTCAGTTTGTTTTGTCACTTTATAGCTTGGTTCGGGACACTTCCCCTGACCCTTCAGCCCGGTTTGTCACTTTACAGCTTGGTTCATGGCACTTCCCGTGCTCTTTAGCCATATTTATCAAAACAACAGCTATTTAAATCACAGTATCCCCCTCTTGCCCTAATCATTCATTATAAACTCGAACCAAGCTTATGGCTCTCAATCCCCAATAGCTCGTAGATTTCTGCTAGTTTGCGGATTTCATAAGTTGGGGTAATTACAGGGTGTTGAAAGTCCTGCTCCAACAAGTTGATCCAGCATGTATCGATTTCGGCATTCCAGCCGCCCGTTACGTCGGCACTGAAGGAATCGCCGATAATCAAGGTCCTCTTCAAGTCGAGGTTTTCAATTTGAGAAAATACACTATCAAAGAATTCTTTCATTGGTTTTTGATAGCCAGTATCTTCTGAGACAAACACTTTTTTGAAGTACGGGGCAAGACCCGAATCTTTCAACCGTTTATGCTGCGTGTAGGACGCTCCATTTGACACAATATATAAGTCGAATTCCGTATGTAGTCTTTGAATCAATTCCACAGCACCTTCCATTAAATGATGCCCCTCGGATAAATACTTTCGATAGTTCTGTTCCAGAGCGACCCCATCCACCTCGATTCCATAGTGCTGAAATAGAAGGGCAAAACGTGTATTCACGACTTCCTCACGATCTATTTCATCATTTTCATAGGCTTTCCATAAGGACGAATTCAATTTTTTATAATTGTCTTTTATTTCAGGTGTTAATGTATACTGCTGGTCTTTGAATAGCTTTTGAAGGGCCACTTCTTCCGATGCCCGAAAATCCAGTAATGTGTCATCCAAATCAAATAACAAGGTGTTGTATTTCACTATGCTGCTCCCCCTTATTTCTAACTCAATATATATATTCCTAATAAAATTATAGCATTCTTTTGTACACCATCCCTTATATCCCATATGATATAAAAAGAGGTGATAAAATGAAAATCCAGCTAAATGTACAAGGCATATCTCAATATAGCATGGACGTAAACCCGAAGTTTCAAAACTCTGCCTGTGGGCCAACTACAGTATTTGTCATATTAAATTATCACGCTCATCAGGCATCAACGGAAAAAGACATCAATGAACTTTATAAGCTGCTTGGCGGAACGAGAATTGGATTATTTTCATGGCGCCTCATAAAAAACTTACGAAAACTATTAGGCTCAAGCTGGAATATATCACGCTGTACACTCGCCGAAAGCTTGAAAGAACTCGAAGCTGGAAGGCCCGTTGCCATGAAGTTTGATAAACACTTTTCTTTCCAATGGTTCGCAAAACCAACATTCAAATACCATTGGGTCCCTCTGATTGGATATGAACTCACAGATAACGAACTATACTTGATTCTTCATGATAATGGCGGACGAAATCGAGAAAGCCAAATTAGCAAGGTTCGCTATGCGGAAAACTATAAAGTATTAAGTTTCGTAAAAATAGAGCCGAAGTGATTAAAAAAATCACCCCGGCTCATCAATTTACACCAATGAATATAAAGTTTTTGCATGTTTTGCAATCAGGCTGTACCCTTTTTCTTGAAGACGATCAAAAGTTTCTTGTGCGTAATCATTTAATGTCAGTTCTTCCAATGCGGCGTCGATTTGCATTTCCCTCTCAATCTTGGCTAGTTGATGGGATAGCTTGAGCATTTCAAGATTGTCGCTAATCTTATTGCGTTGGGCAGGTTTAAGAGCATCCAGGTTTTCAAGCACCCCGTCGATGGATCCGTAGTTCTGAATCAACTGTAATGCGGTTTTAGGTCCGATTCCTTTAACACCAGGATATCCGTCACTTGTGTCGCCCATAAAAGCCTTCACTTCAGCGAATTTGTACGGCTCGATCAAGTACTCTTCCTTAAAGCGTTGTTCCGAATAAACATCGTATTCAGAATATCCTTTCTTTGTAAAGGCAATTTGTGTTGATGGGTTCAATAACTGGAGCAAATCTTTATCACCGGAAATTACCGTAATCGAGGCTTCATCCTTCCATTTCTCTATCATGGAACCGATCATATCATCGGCTTCCATTCCAATTTCACCAAAGTTTTGCCATCCGATCATTTCCGATACTTCTTTTGCCATATCAAACTGAGGAAGCATTTCTTCGGGTGGTGCCGGACGATTCGCTTTATAGCCATCGAAAATTTCATTCCGGAATGTTTGTGCCCCCATATCCCAGCAAACGGCTAAATGCGTCGGTTTATAGATCGATTGTGCAGTTAATACATGGCGGGCAAAGCCTTGCACCCCGTTTGACGGTGTTCCGTCAGCCAAACGAATATAGTGCCCCATCGCGCTCGAGGCAAAAAAGGAACGAAACAACAGTGCCATTCCATCAACAATCAAAAGATGCGGTTTTATAGTAGTCATCATGAAAAATCCTCTCTAAATCTATTGGTCTTATTATAACAAAATTAAAACAAGATTAGATGACAATAAAATTGTTAATTAATTCGCATATCAATATACTGTAGGGATAAATGGAAATTGATTCTCTATTTAAAAGCTCAGACGTTTTTTCATTCCTTTTAGATTAAGGTGCAGAAGGAATTGACTAAACAACGACTTTGTAATGCACCCTGAGAAAACCGTGACGACCTTTCCGCCAAATTTCTCCTGCAACTCCCTCAAATGCGTGGCATCGCCAAAATCATAAATGAGGTATCCTTGCTCGCCAAAATACTTCATGTTCTCCCAGCATAGAAGATGATTCGCATTTTCACTTTTTGTGTTACACTGTGGGTCTTGTCCGTCATTATATAGTGCCATAACCATATTCTGGCCAACAACATAAATCCGAAAACAAATGGGCCTTTTTTGTTCATTTTCCAGCTTCGTCAAGACGAGTCCGCCTTGGTCACGAAGTAGTTTCAGCGTCTCCACATCAAAGTTGTTCATTTTTCGAATATCGTTTTGTTTGGCATTCAAATTATAAAATTGTTGAAATTCCTCAATTTCTTGATCGGTAGGATGCGTCGATCTAGATATATCCCACTTCTCTTCCTTCACCTTGTCCAATAGAATCTTTAGTTGCTCGGACATTCTATTAATTGGCGTACGTTCTTCCTCACTTAAATTTATATGGAGCGTTTTCTTTCCCTGAAGCTTGCGGCTCGGTTTTACAACATGAATATAATTGATCAATTTCGGTTCATATCTGTTATCACACTTCGATTCTTGAAAATAAA
Source organism: Ureibacillus sinduriensis BLB-1 = JCM 15800 (assembly GCF_000772955.1). Taxonomy (GTDB): domain Bacteria; phylum Bacillota; class Bacilli; order Bacillales_A; family Planococcaceae; genus Ureibacillus; species Ureibacillus sinduriensis. The sequence continues at coordinate 119,717 of NZ_JPVO01000052.1, forward strand.
CCTGCTCAACTGGCAAAATAAATAATTTCCTTTTGATTTTCAACATGTACAATACCCTCCTTTAACATATTTTTTATAGTCAAAAATATAATTGGGTGATTTATTTTAATAGATTGACTATAGGTCAAAAATTTCTGAATTTAAGGTAAATTCATTTTCCCACTATATCTTTCTGCAGTTCTGGTCAGCTAAATATTTCCTAGGGAATAAATTAAAATTCATTTCGGTATTGATAATTCGTCATTAAACAAAGAAAAAATGAATCGTCGGTGATTTAAAGAAATTTTTATAATATAATTTATTCACCATCTCTGATAATTACCCAAACATTAGCATTACGGTCTTTCCACTCCTTTCTAATCAGTTGGAATAATAGAGTGATTAATAGAATCTCTCATTATATATAATCCAGTTATTGACAATAATTCGACATCCTATCCCTAAAAAAGTAAATAAATTCAAAATAAAAAAACCCCTTTCCGGCAAGCGAAAAGGGTTCATACAATTTATTTAATTTGTTTCATATCGCGGATAGCTTGGATGGATAAGCGGACGAGTAGAACGGCACATAAAAATAGACCAAAGTATGCGGCTATATTCATGTAGATTGCGTACGCCGTGTGGACGACTTGAGAGATGGCAAGGAGAGCCACGGAAATAACGCCGAACGTAATACCTACGAACAGTAAGACAAATCTTGAAAATAATTGTGTGACGAAATTTTTATTGTTTTTATCGGAGAAGATATCATGGTGCAAAATTACCTTTCCATCTTCGACTTTTTTAAACAATTGATCCACCCTGCGAGGAATCTTACGCAAATTCGGCAGCATCAGTGCCAGTTCTTCTTCTATTCTCTCTTTCGTTGCGTGCGGTTCCTTGAAAGGTTTTTTCAATGTTTCTTTCAAAAAATTACTGGAATAAATTTTCGCTTCCTCAAAGATGTTAAAATGGCGGTCAATGATTCGCAATGTCCCATCCAAAGTGACAATCACTCGTAAGGCAAGGCTTACCGAAGGGTAGAATTGCAGCCCGAAATCCCGTATGACCGAAAAGATGGAGTAGACGATTTCATCTGTCCGAATTCGTTCCACATAAGAAATCTTCAGCAAGATTTGACTTATAGCCTGCTCTAATTCCCCACGATCTACATCATTGCGCTTCTTAACCAGTAATGAAATGCCATCGTATAGAATAGCCGAATCGCTTTGCTGTATTCCGACAAAGAAGAGTTTCAACCCTTCTTGCTGAGAAGCCGATAAACGGCAAACTGCACCAAAATCCAGTACAGAAATCTCTCTCGTCGTTGGGTCATAATAAATATTGCCTGGATGAGGGTCTGCATGGAAAATGCCCGAAACCAAAGCTTGTTCTAAATAGGAGAAAAGTAAAGTTTCGGCAATATTATGTCGGCTCATCCCTGTTTCTTGTGGGAGATTGGCAACACTTACACCCTTTGCCAGTTCCATTACTAAAATATTCTCATTGCTATATTCATCATAGATTTTTGGAATGTTGACCCTTAAATCACTTTTCTTCATGACATTAGAAATTTGAGTCATATTGCGGGCTTCGATTTTAAAATCAATCTCTTCCCTCAGTGAAGACGCAAATCCTTCTGCCAAATCGAGGAAGCCCATACTTTCCGCCCATTGGGATTTACTTGTAATCCAATTGGCGAATTCCATTAAAATGCTTAGATCTTCCCTCATAATGTCTTTGACATCCGGGCGCAATAATTTGACGACCACTTGCTCATTTGTTTGACGTAAAACCGCTTTATGTACCTGCCCAATGGAGGCGGCTGCAATCGGTGTTCTATTAAAGTAGGAAAATACCTCATCTACTTCGCCGCGCAAGTTTTGTTTCAGAATTTCGTGTACTTGGTTATCGGAAAGGGTTGTGACATTTTGCTGCAGTTTTTCCAGTTCTTCGATAAAGATTGGTGAAAACAATTCTTTGCGGGTAGAAAGCACTTGTCCAAATTTAATAAAAATACCGCCACATTGTTCAAGTGTTTCACGCAGTGCCACAGCTAATTCACGGTCGGAATCACGATTTCTTGCATACTTCACTGTTCTTGTGATCCCATTTGTTACGGCTATTCTCACAACATTGCGCAACCTCTTTTGGTGTCGCCAATAGCCGACTATTTTTTTGACCAGAGACTTTTTCCCATGGTGTCTGCCAGATTTTTCATCAAAGGCTATTGGATCGAATAGTTCAAAGAACAAATAAATCAGCATCGAAATTAAGAGCATGCTGCCAATCCATAATAAGGTGGAAACATTTACTACACTATTGACCGTATCAAAGGTATATTCCTTTCCCTTTAAATACGTGTACCAGTAGATAAATGTGGTAAATGAGACACTTATAACAACCGACAATACCCTTTTAAAAAGATTAACATTCGCCCCAATCAATCGACCGCTTATAAAAAAGGTAAAAACGGCCACGAGTAAGATTAGTAGAATCGGTTTTAGTATGGTCATTCCCTACACTCGCTTTCTGTCTTTCAATTCTATTGCGTTATCTTGCAATCGACTATGATTTCTACATTCCCTCTTAACGCTTTACTAATCATGCAGCTTTCTTCCGCTTTTACAGCTAGCCGCTGCGCAATTCGTTTATTCGTATCGCTTGGTTCACTTAACGATATCCCGATATGATGAACGATTTGTTTGTATGTAAAGATATTATTTTCCACCTGGACAATACCATCGGATTGAAGAGATAGACGCGCTTCTACACTGGAACGTTCCAACATGGCAGCTAAAGAAATAATATAACAACTGGCTGCGGCACTTAAAAGTAACTCATCGGGGTTTGTACCAAGTCCAGGCCCCCCCATTTCACGCGGAATGGACATTGTCGTTTTTAAATTTTCACAATGGATTACTCCGCTATCGTTTCTTCCTCCAGACCAACTTGTTTGCAGCTTAAAAATATGTTCAACTTTATTAGTCATTTTCTTCCACCTCACTAGTTTTACTATACCATCCCTCACCTCGGGTTCAGAAGCATTAACCTTTGCATGTACTGAAACATTTTTCAGAAATGAAAGAAGGATCCACCTATAGCGAATCCTCGGCAATCACATCATACAAATCCATACAGCAGAGAAGCATAATCTTTTATAATGTTAGCTCTTTCGTTTTTGTTGTTAATTCCGTAGTTAGTCCGACAGAATGAATGGTGATCTCTCTTGAACCTTTTGTAAAAACCACCCCATGAAGCTGACCTTGTTCAAAGATGGCCCCTCCGCCATCTATTCCAAGCTTTTTTTGGCAAGGTGATAACCATACATCGCTTGATTTGTCTTCATTTAACAAAACGGTCGGCGTATGTCCAAATACAACGATTTCTTTTGCTTTGTGGGGATTTTTATAGAACTCTTCCCGGATCCAATAAAAATCCTCTTCCCTAGTATCCCGGAAATTCTCTTCCAAAGGCGAAATTCCCGCATGGACAAAGAGAAATGGCCCCCATAAGTAAAAACGTCTCAAGACTTTTATGAACTCGATGACTTTTGTCTGTTCTTTCTGGATTTTAGTTGTCAGCTCTTTTACCGAATAATTGCTTGTGGCGATGTTGAATGCAGGATTGTTGATAAAGCTTTGAACCGTTGCCGCTCCTCCAACCTTCGGATTAAAGTAATATTCTGATAGTTCCTCGGGTTTTTCGAGCCAGCCCAAAAACAGTCGTTCATGATTCCCACTCAAGGTGACAACATCATAGTCCTGGGAAAGCTGCATAACTTTTTGTAAAACCTTCAAACTCTCCGGTCCCCGATCGAGATAATCCCCTAGAAAGACAAGTTGTTCTTCCACTGGATTCCATCGCGATAAAATGGATTCCAACAAACTATAACAACCATGTATATCGCCTATTGCGAAAACTTTATCCAAATACATACACCCCATTTACATAAACAGCTTCTTACTAGTTGTTGATACCCTTAATAACCACCTTATAGTCTAATAATTCATTCTATTCCTACTATATCATATTCAGTTGGAAAATATTTTATATCTATATGAAAATGAGTTTAAAGTATTTATTTAACAAATTACGTATTTGTTTCCTAATGTACGGATAAGCTCTCCAGCTTGGTCCATACAGATTCGCAAAGAAATTTAATTTTTTTTTATTTTTCTCTAGACAATCCTGTAATCCCCTTGTATAATGAATACTATAATAATTATATTGCTTCATATCTAATGAATTCACATGTTACAAAAAGTAATCGTGAACGTTCGGTACTTTTTGTAATGTGTGAATTTTTTTATAGTATTTTGAAGTAATTGATTATTGATTAAATTTTTGGAGGTCTATTAATATGACACAAGGTACAGTAAAATGGTTTAACTCAGAAAAAGGTTTTGGATTTATCGAAGTTGAAGGTGGAAACGATGTATTCGTACACTTCTCTGCAATCCAAGGCGACGGTTTCAAAACTTTAGAAGAAGGTCAAAAAGTTGAATTCTCAGTTGAAGAAGGAAACCGCGGACCACAAGCTTCTAACGTAACTAAACTATAATTGAAGCTCAAAGGGCAATCTCTTTTAAAGAGATTGCCCTTTTTTTAATTAAATATTTGTTTGATCAAGCAATAATAATCCGACTGTGTCTCACAACAAAACTCATATTTTTTTACGGAACAGCAATTTTTCACGATTGCCTCATAAGAACACGGTTTGCTGATTAAATAGCCTTGCACTGCATCGCATTCACTATTGACGAAATAATTAAACTGTTCCATCGTCTCGATCCCCTCCGCAACCACATTCAATTTTAAATGCTTTGCCATCGAGATGATAAAGTCGACCAGCGGCTCATGACCTTTTTCACTCATATTCTTTACAAAAGCCCGATCAATTTTCAAACAATCAATAGGTAAATCCTTCAAATAAGAAAGGGATGAATACCCTTTTCCAAAGTCATCCAAAGCAATGGTGATTCCCAGAGCCCTTAGGTCATTCAGAATCGGCACTAAAAGGTTCTTATCCATTGTCATCGTTTCTGTTATTTCAAGCTGTAAACACTCGGGTGGAAGCTTCGTTTCCTCTAAGACTGCACTAACAACTTCCACAAAGTTTTCGTGATAAAGCTGACCCAATGATAGATTGACAGCAACCGTGACAGGATGCCCCAAAGATTCCTGTAATTCCTTTGTTTGTCTGCAAGCTGTTTCTAGTACCCACTTTCCTATCGGGACAATGAGACCACAATCTTCGGCAATCGGGATAAAGTCTGACGGAGGAATAAGTCCCTTTTCAGGATGCTCCCATCTTATGAGAGCCTCCATAGCAATACCATGTTTTGTTTTTAATTTCAACTGGGGTTGATATTGCAAAATGAATTCATTGTTTTGAATCGCTTGATGCAGATCGTTTTCCAACAGCAGCATTTGCTTTCGGACACTGGACAGTTCTTGATCATAAAAAGTCCATTGTTCCGGACCATTTCTTGCTTCATACATTGCAAGTTGGGCGCTTTTCAATAATCCATCTGCTGTTTGGGCATTATCTGGATAGTAGGCAATTCCGATATTGACCGATGTATGAAGAGTGAGATGCTCGATACAAAACGGCTTCTCCATCGATTGAGTAAGCTGCTTGCACAAATCAATCAGTTCTTCTTTTTCTATTCCATTTTCAAGCAATATTAGAAATTGATCCTCTTCTACCTTTCCAATCTGAGAAAGTGGAAAATTCTGTAGCAACCGCTCAGCCATCAAATCCAAAATGCGTTTGGTGTACATGGAACCGAGAGAGCTTTTAAATAAGAAGAAACGGTCCAATTCAAAAATAAGAAGTGCTTTTTTAGAGCCATCATGTTTTAGTTGATCGTTCATTTTTTCTATTACGGAGCGTTCATTTGAAAGTGCTGTTGCCTCTTCATGGTAAGATATAAAAGGTTTCATTTTATTAGAATTAGCTGACTTTCGTTCATTACTTCGTGAAGTTTTAACGTTATTCCCGTAAACTGAAGTTACATAAATTGCGAAATAAAGCAGCGATATAGCAATGGCGGCTATAAATATACTATTTAAAAACGAATTTTCTCTAGAAATGAGCAAAATACGTATAAGTGCAAAGATTACTAATCCACATACTATATATACTATCTTCTTTCGGTCCAGGTATGAATAACTATGCATCATTGCCCCCCTCATTAAATCAAAATAACTAATAATCAGAAAAAACATTAGGTAAATTGGTATGGTAAATTTTCATAATTAGTTACTTTTTATTAAAGCGCACTTATGGGGGGATATTACCTTTTGTACACTATTTTATACTTCTTCAACTATGGAATCTTTCTTTTCCACTTTTTTTAACAAATCTTCTAAATCCGCTTTATATTTTTGAAGAATCTGTTCATGCCCCAAAGTTTCGAAAATGATGAAGGCACGATTACACTTCTCCATCCCTTCCTCGATTGAATCCTCCACGATATTCAGCAGTCCTTCATAATAGATGATCAATGTTTGTTCAAAGAAATCAGAGATTTTCTTATAATATTTTTTTGTTGCCTCTAATACAATTTTTGAATATTGATAGCCATCGTATTTAAAACTAAACTCTAATAAGTTGAAGAATAAATAACTAAGCATATTTTTATCTAAATTTAAGCCTTTGTATTTATCCGCACGATAAAGTAAGTTCTTTGTCATTAAGAATGCTGTTTCTGGAGGAAATAAAAAAATGAAATTATTTAAAATTACTAGCTCATGGTAACACCATTCATCCATACTTAATAAGTAGTCAGTAATTTCCTTAATATATTCTTCTTTAATTTTCTTGGGATCAAGATCATTCTCCATACAATGGCAAAGAATATATAAATGCCTAAGAAAGATGTCCCCACTTTCCATATATTGCTCGTTAACCTTATTTTTAATTTTAGATATTTCATCTAATTTCTTGTCATAGTACAATTCAATTACCCTATTAAACTCATTCATTTTAGATGATTTGGTATAATCATTTTTTATGTAGAAAAATTCATTGTATGTCACATTGCAATACTCAAGAATTTCTGTTAATTTATCTGAGGATATGCTATTTTTACCTGACTCAATCCTTGCTATATAGGGGCGTGTCATTCCAATTGCATTAGCCAAATCTTGTTGGGTAATTTTTTTATTTGTTCGGATATACTTTATGACTTGTCCGATTTCCATTACAATCTCCCTCTCTTTGATATGTATAAAATAGTTTACATTACATCTGTATTTAAAATTTCTCTAGTACAATTTCATTATAATAAAATTTCTAAGGAAAGGATGAAAGACTAATGAAAAAGACTTCTTCTATTTTTAAATTAGTAGCTGTTGCTGCTGTAGCAATCATTGCCACTACTAATCCTGAAATTAGAGCTATGATGTGGTTTATTGGATACGATTAAATCTTTTCATTCCTGATTAGTCTTCTCGTTTGATGACTACCTTCTAACAACCAGTCTGTAATTGTTGATTGACCCCTCCTATATTAGGAGGCTTTTTTTCTATATTTTTCCTTATTTCTATTATATAGGTAAGATAAAAACCGCGCTATGTTTGCATACCGCGGTTTCTTTTATAGATTTCCTCTGAAGGAGGCAATTACAGGCTAGCTGCTTCTGCTTTACAGAATAACTCCTCCAGAAGTTCTTTATTTTTCTCTGCAAATTTCTCATTATGAGACGATACCATCCCATATTGATCGGCTTTTGGATCAATGTATTTCTTGGCATTATTCACAGCAAGAACTGCATCCTGGAACGTACCGATAAGCAAATTCACTTTATCGTCATATGAAATGATGTCACCCGCACCAAAAATGCCTGGTACAGAAGTCTTGCATTGTCCTTGGCCAACCAAGTAATAATCATCTTTTCGCATTGGTTGAATATCATCCGCGAATGTTAAAGAAACTTCCCGATTGTAGCCATGACTTATGAGGACGTCATCAACCTGTATTTCATGGATGTCCCCATTTTGTGAAACAATCACTTGTTCAATTGCGGTTTTCGTATCATTCGAGACAACTGATTGAATTTTAGCATTCAGCATAATTTGCACGCCATGTTCCTTCAGCTTTTCCACTTGTGATTCATGGGCTGTTAATTGGTCCTTGCGGTAAATGACGACCACTTCTTTTGCAACGAATAGCAGTTCCACCGCCCAGTCGATGGCCCCATTTCCACCGCCTGATACAAGCACCTTTTTATTACGGAAACGCTCCAAGCCTAAAATTGTATAATGCAAGTTCGTCATTTCATACTTTTCAGCGCCTTCAATTTCAAGTTTAATGGGATTTAAAATCCCCCCGCCTACTGCAACGATGATTGTCTTTGAATAATGAGTTTCTCCGTTATTTGTTGTAATGACAAAAATATCGCCATGTTTCTCGATCTGTTCGACTTTCGTGTTTAAACAAATTGTCGGAGAAAACGTATTTGCTTGATTCACCAGATTTTGAACAAAAAGTTGTGCTTGCATTGGCGGCTGTCCACCAACATCCCACAATACCTTTTCCGGATAAATATTGACTTTCCCGCCAAGTACTGGCTGCACCTCAATAATCTTCGTTTTCATATTACGCAAACCACTATAAAAAGCACTATATAAACCAGCTGGACCGCCACCGATAATCGTTACATCAAATAGTTCCATGTGAACCTCCCAAAATTTATTATCACTTTTCGCTCGCTGATAATAATTCTCAATAAATATAATAATATAGATAATGATAATCAATTTCAATAAAAATTATGCAAATCACGTTATTATTTTCAAATGTTTGCTTCTCCCGAACTTCCCTGAACGAAACAAAATGAAAAAAGGGTGCTTCCTTTAAAGGAAACGTCAAAAAAGCTATGGACATCACTGGAATAGTACGGGGATATAAAAAGGCACAATTCCTCATCAGAACTGTGCCACAAAGCTTAGTGAATAGTTAAAGTGGACCGCCTTCAAAACCGATGGGCCATCCATTTTCTTTGAATTTCACCTTATATTGGAAAGCATAGGGATAATCACCATGTATAAAAGCGATTGTAAAGCCTTTAAATAAATATTCGTCAAAATTTACGAACTTTCCGAATGAAATTGCGGATAGTTCATAATCCCCTTCTTCTTGTGCAGGAAAAAATCGCTTCAAATACTTTAATGCACGGTCAACATGTTGAGGTGAGTTGTCAAGAATGTTCCCCGCTATCTCGATAAATTCTTCATACGGTTGTTCCATATTCCCCTGCACAAATATTTCCACGTCTGTCCATTCCTCTAGGTCAATACTGCAAAACCATTGTTTAGGAAGGCATGGCTCCTCCTCTTCTTCTAAAATAGAATTCGCCAGGGTCAACTTATCTATTTCATTTTTACTTAACGGCCTTGATAGAATAAGATCTTTCTGCAAAATGTCCTTGAAATTCGTCATATATTCACCTCTAAAATCATGCTGATCTTTAATGATTGAGTTCACTCATTTATAGTGATCAAAATATTTCCCTTTTTCGATAATTTCCTTTGAACTTAGGGCAGTCCATTCTTCCGGTGTTAGGTTGGGATTTACATCGAGATAGGATTTGACCATCTTATAGCCTTCACTATAACCATATGACCACGGTAAATCATTTCCTCCAACTATAATTTCCAACGAACGATCCAAATCGTATTTGTTCAAGTCAGGTTCAATTTTGGACCATAACTCTTTGTTGTAAGCTGAATCCACTGGCGTACTATCAAGATTAGGATAAACGGTTTTCTCGAACATGACCGCCTTCCCTTCAAAAATAAGAGTATCTAAAACAGTCATGGGCTCATTGCTTAAGTGTTTTTCTGTCCAAACACTATGATGGTATTCGTGGGCAACCCCAACCCTTATAATATCGTTCATAAAATTTTTATTATAGGTAATGATGATTTTCCCTGCCCCCGCCGCAAACATGTACGAATCTAAATTGCTACTAGGAAATACACATATCGCTACGTCCTTTTGAGAGGGCAACAGTTCTGCTGATTTCAAAAGTGACTCTTGAATAAGTTCATTAACTTCATTTTTGCGGAGTTCCAGCTTTTCATTAATTATTTCCAATTCTGCTAAGTTATCAGGATGCGAATTGAAAAGAGCTTCTGCCATATGAAGGTATTCTCCGTTTTCAAAACACTCCTTGTATACTGGCTGAATGATTTCCTCTTGATACAATTCCAAGGTTGCTTCGCTTGGATTTTCCTTCACTTTATCTAAATACCGTTCAAATAGTTGAGAAGTATGAACGATTTTATACTTTTGGTTCGTTTGAGGATGCTCGAAGGTATCTATAGTTTCTGTGATGTCAGTTTTATACTCCTTCTTATGAAGCGGTTCTTCACTTTTTTCAGTTGTCGTACAGGAAGTGAGCAACAAAAGTATGCGTATAAAGATAAAAGTTGCGTTTGTTTTATGATAATTGTTCAATTTCATCCCCCTAAATAAATAAGTCCCTTAATAATTCAAGGAAATCATCCAATCTACTCTTTTGGATTTCCAAACATAATTAGCCCTAATGATCCTACAGAGATTGTTGTTAGTATCACTGTCACCATATACACAATTTCTGCTGCAGACATAGGATCATTAATTTTTAGAGAGAACCAAATAATCTCGGAAAAAAGAATCAATACCCATATAAGAAATGCTGCTTTTGTTTTGTCCTTATTCACACTTTTCCCCCTAATTTTAATTAAACTATTCTATAGATTAATTGCCTCTCATTTTACATCTATATGTAATTTTAACATAAATAACCAAGCCACTAAATGTTAACTTTTCCCTCTACTCAATATGTAAAAATAGACGCATTCCTATTAAGTAACTGCGCCTAAATGTAGAAGATCTCTATTAAATTAATTTTGAGATTCTCAAGCAATTGGAGTTCCGTTTTTAACGGGTTGATCCGGAACTAAAAGTACCACGTCTTCTTCTCCCGTGATGCCTCCAATTACCAATACCTCCGATTTAAAACCTGCGATACGTCTTGGAGGGAAGTTCACTACCGCCACTACTTGACGTCCAATCAATTGTTCCGGTGTATATCTTCGCGTAATTTGGGCTGAAGACTGTTTAATGCCCATTTCCCCAAAATCAATTTCCAATTTTATTGCAGGTTTTCTTGCTTCGGGAAACGGCTGCGCTTTCACAACAGTACCTATACGGATATCCAATTTCAAAAAGTCTTCAATTTCTGCCATTCAAAGAACCTCCATATTTTTACAATTACTTTAATATTAACTCATTACTATCTATGATGAAAGAATATCAACTTCTATTCATTCCGGCATATTGTAGCGAGGGAAAAAGTTATATACCATAAATGCGCCGAACAAGATGAACAACGTCGGACCAAAAATGGCATCTTCTGTATAACCGACGATTCCAAAAATTAAGCAAATGAGACCGAACCAAGAAGCCAATGAACTGACAGCATAAGAATAGATCGCGCCAATAAACGTCAAAGTCCGCTCCGAAAACTGCCCGGTTCTAGGCTCTTTTGCTGTTCGGACAACGCTTAACACGATGCTCCATACGAATAATGCCGGAATTCCCCATAAAAAAATCACACCAAACAACTGTACCATTCGCCCCCTTCTCTTCTTTATACAATTTTTTCAATACCTTAATAATACCTCTTCTTTTTGATGAATGGTCATTAAATGGAAAATGGTAGGTTCCTTATTCAAAATAATAGAACAAGAGACTCCCCTATGGATTGATCCGCTCTTTGTTCATTGTCATCATTACTACATAAGGATATCAATTAGACTGGGTTGCTGATTTCCTGTTTCAGAGAGTGAATTTTGTATCCGCTATACCTGAATAAAAGTTGGTATAGAGGGTAGTATAAAAACACGAAAGGAGTGGAAGGAATGTCCCACATGATGAAACAAGAAGAAATTGAAACATTAAGAGAGTTAATCAAAGACATAGACATTGCCATGTTGACTACGGCTACTGAAGAAGGGCTCGTTTCTCGTCCGATGAAAACACAAGAGGTAGAGTTTGATGGTGATTTATGGTTTTTTACAAAAAAAGAGACTAATAAATATGATGAAATACTACAAGATCAAGATGTGAATGTAGCATATGTAGGCAAATCCTACGTTTCCGTCCGTGGAAGAGCAGAAATCGTTGAGGATCTGGACAAAAAAAAGGAATTGTGGAGCAAAGTATACGAGAAAATCATGCAAACTTCCTATGATGACCCGAACCTTATCTTGATCAAGGTGAATGTAGAAGCAGCCGAGTATTGGGAATCTGGTAACTTCGTGAAGAAGATTGCCTATTACTATAAACGCATGACAGGCCAAAGCTCTAAATCGACTGACATTAATGAAACGCTTGAATTGGATCATTAACAACGAAAATGGATTGTCCGTTTAGGGCAATCCATTTTTTTCAACCAGGAGTATCAACAGGAAGAACAATAGAATGATTCAGATAAACTTCACCCGGTACAACATTGGTTTGATTTACCGAATGGATGAACGGTGCCAGGTTTCCAAAAGCGACGACCCTTATTACACTAGGCTGCAGTACGTCAAAATGATTGTCTTGCTCTTTATTCTTTTCCACTAAACTCCAAAATATTCAAACCCTCTGATGCTTCAGGTGTTTCAAAAAATTTAGTAACATGGATAAACATCGCTTCCGTATCAAATGCTGCTCTTTCAGGTTGTTCCTTACTCCTTTTCGCAATTTGACGCAAACATTGTTCCTTATCCAAATTTAGGAAAACTAATTGGTGTGTAGCATTGATTTCCGTCGCAATACCTACCAACCACTCTCGCTGTTTTTGAGTGTTGCCTGGAAAATCCATCACAACATCCGTCCCGACACTCAATATGTTTTGGACATACTTTTTCACTAACGGTTTGATCTGCACTGAGAACTTTAGATAATCTTCAAATGTGGTGATTTGATTGGGATAAAGCGAAGAAAGCCATTCGTCCTCGGATAGGAGTACAGCACGTTTCTCATTAGCCATTTGTTTTGATTTTGTTGATTTTCCTGCTCCCATTTTCCCACAGAAAAAATAAAGCGTCCCCAATTGTTCCATATTATCATCCCCCCCGCTAATCTAAATAGCTGTTGCCCATATTGTAAAACTATAATTTGCAAACAGTGCTTCATGGATCTCTTTCTATGTTTACTTTTTCCTTCACTTTTGTTTAGTACTAAAGATGTTTATCCTGGATACCATACATAATTATCACTCTTTGAAAGACTTTTACTCAATCACCACCGGGAGGCGAGGCATCGTATGATTTTTTACCACTTGCATTATAATTGCGGCGTCTATGCTGTCTGATTTTTTCATATTTACGTTCCGTTGGGTTCATTCGCTGCCATCTCATCCAGTGATACACTTTCGATATTATTTTCACCAGCAGCATGTAACCAAAAATAATAATGATTACTCCTATGAAACTACCCAATAGGGATTCCATCAATTTATCCTCCTCTAATAAAGCTGTCTATCAACAGTGTAAGATTTCATAGAGCTTTTTATAAAAACTGGCTTTACAAAGCAATTATTTCCAACTATTTTGTATGTCTTTTGGCAAATGTAGAAGGCTTAAACGAAACGTTATATTTCCCTTCAAGTTCCTTCCTTACTTTTTCTGTTAGCTTTACCCCTTGTTCATTATGTGCTTCTTCAAGTTCGATTCCTCTGGGAACGATCCCGTCATTATCCCAATCAATCCATTCACCATATTTCGATATCCATTCTGCTAGTTCTGACCTTAACTCGTTTGAAATTGGAACATATGTAATTTCAAAGTTACAAAGACATTTATTGCACCATATCGCATCCGCACCGATATCTCCTTCTACTCTTAAATCATATGTTTCATCACATTTACATTGCTCAATCATTGCTTTTAGCCCCCTTTTAACTATTTTATCCAATCCATTCTGGTAAATAGTGAAATTCAAATTAGACACAACAAAAAGTCAAACATGATAAACTAAAAGACATAGTTTATGTTCTGGAACACTAAGTATTTGTCTTCACATTCCAATTTTACCACGGAGCAACTAGCCACTAGCTTAACAATTTATCTAATAGAAGAAAGACACAATACTTTTGAAAGCATTATGTCTAGAAGAACCTAAAAAACTCACTCCAAGGTATATTAATCACCAAATGCAAAAATTAAATCCATTTCGCAAACGGATTCCCCGTCCACAGTGGCCTTACCCTTTCCCTTTCCGATAGGACCTTTTAAACGAGTGATTTCAACCTCAAGACGTAGTTGATCACCCGGTTTTACTTGCTTTTTAAAACGACAATTATCTATACCAGCTAAAAGCCCTAAACGCCCTTTATTTCCATCTTTAACTAGCATCACAACTGCACTTAATTGTGCTAATGCTTCCACAATCAATACACCAGGCATTACAGGATAATTCGGAAAATGCCCATTAAAAAAAGGGTCATTTATTGTAACATTTTTAATACCGACCGCTCTCTTACCCTCTTCCAGTTCCAGAACTCTATCCACTAAAAGAAAAGGATAGCGATGTTTTATTATTTCTTTAATTTTTTGTATATCAAACAATATTGAAACCTCCATAGCGTCATCATTACTATATGCCATTCAAATTACTTCACAATGCTTTTGGGGCCGTGACTTGCTCATCAAAGTTTATTTCTAGAAGTTGCCCAGCGTGTACCAAGCCAGATCCAAACCCGTACATAAGAACCCGATCCCCATTTTTTACTTTACCTTCACGTATTCCAAGATCAAGTGCTAAAGGTATTGTTGCAGCAGAGGTATTTCCAAAGTTCACCAAGCTATAAAGAGTCTTTTCCATTGGATAGTTTAATTTTTCACAAATTGGCTCTATTAGTCTTAAGTTAGCACTATGCGGTATAAACCAATCAATTTGATCTAAATTGGTTTGTGTTTTTTCCAATATTCGTCTTATGCTATCTGGTACATTTCTTGCGACCCATCGAAACACTTCTCTACCGTTCTGTACAAGATATTGAGTGTCGATCAACTCAATGCCATTGACCTTTTTGGAAAGTCCAGAACGATACACATGTTGTGCTCCACGCCCATCACTTCCTAGATGGAATCCAATGAAACCTTTTGATTTCTCATCTCTTTCAACCAATACAGCACCAGCCCCATCACCAAATAAAACACACGTACTCCTATCTGTATAATCGGTAACTTTGGAGAGGGTATCTGCGCCAAGCACTAGTATTTTTTTGTGAAGACCAGATGAAATTAGACTGTGGGCTGTATGCAAACCATAAACAAATCCTGCACACGCCGCACTTAAATCAATTGCGCCTGTTTGGGAAATTTTCAATTGGTCCTGGATGATACTTGCGACAGATGGAAATGGAAAATCGGGCGTACTTGTCGCCACGATAATCATATCCACATCTTCAACAGTTTTATCATATCTTTGCATCAAGTCTTTTACAGCAGAGACACACAAGTCACTGGTAAATTCATCAGGACGGGCTATTCTGCGTTCATGTATTCCAGTTCTTTGTAAAATCCACTCATTATTTGTCTCAACCATTTGCTCAAGGTCAGAATTTGTTAATCTTCTTTCGGGCACATATGTCCCAATCGCCGTTATTCTAGCTCCCAACATTCACTTCACCCCTAATTTATTATAAGTTGATATTAATACCTGGTGCTAATTGTAACCATAATTATCCTTTTTTTCAAGAAGAAAAGGCATTTCTAAAAATAAAGCTGTTGTATGAGTGCGATATTTCCTTTTATCAAAAATGCCACTTCATTAGGTCCAGTTTAAACAGCCCGTTAACTAAAAAAACACTTTCCTTATTCAAGGAAGCGCCAGGTTGTTAGAATCTGTTATGAAAGAAAGCAATTAGAAGCCTGCTACATTGGGACATTAATCACCAACTGCAGCAGGCATATGATCATTTATACCGTTTTACATTATCTATGTTTATTGGCCCCTCACCTATTACGCACCTAACGTAATAAAAGAAGAGTGGACCTTCCCTAAATTCGAGCAGGTTGTTTTCATTTGACTCACTATTATGATTATAAGTCGATCGGTTCACCACCTGTCACTCCATAAATCTGGCCGGTGATATAACTTCCTTCATCGGATGCTAGAAGAACATACACCGGCGCAAGCTCCACCGGTTGTCCCGCGCGGCCAAGAGGGGTGTTTTGGCCAAACTCAGGGATTTGTCCATCCAATTGTCCGTTATCCAACTGCAACGGTGTCCAAATTGGTCCCGGCGCCACCCCATTGACACGCACTCCCTTGGAAGCAAAGTACGCGGAAAGGTTTACCGTAAAGTTGCTTATCGAACCTTTTGTAGCGGCATAATCCATCAAAGAGGTGGACGGATTGAAAGATTGGACCGATGTGGTAGTAATAATTGCACTTCCTGGTTCCAGATGCTCTTCGGCCGCTTTTACGGTTTCAAACATGCTGATGATGTTTACTTTGAAGGTATCCTGCACTTGTTTGATTGTTAAATCACTTAGTGTTGGCTGTGCGATTTGTTGCGCAGCGTTCAATACGAGCGTGTCCAAAGTGCCGAAAGCTTCCACCGTTTTTGCAACAATCTCTGTCGCTGTGCCTTCTTCCCGCAAGTCATATGGCAGCAATAATGCTTTTTTGCCTGCTTTTTCAATTAATTCTTTCACTTCGTGCGCATCTTCTTCTTCACCAGGGAAGAATTGGATGGCCACATTAGCCCCTTCTCGCGCATAGGCAATGGCCGCGGCACGGCCGATTCCGGAATCGCCTCCGGTAATCAAGGCATTGCGCCCTTCCAGGCGATTGTATCCTTTATACGATTCCTCCCCGCAGTCAGGTTTAGGGCTCATTTTACTTTGCAGTGCTGGTGTGTTCTGTTCTTGATCCGGGAACTTTTCTGTATAAAATTTCTTGCGTGGATCGGTTAGATGTGTGTTTTTCATTAAAACCATCTCCTATTCTGTTTAATCTTTAAAGCCAAAGAATAAAAAGTCCACACTTTGCAAACTTTCAAAAACCAATCTATGGTACATTTTTTACCCAATGATCATTACTTTAAACAGATTCGGTTCTATTCCCCTTTTCAAATCCACTTATTTATAAGAACTGCTGTGGTTAACCTCTTTACCTATTTGCCCCTTCGAAATACAAGGTTTTGCATACATTTGTGGAAGACGCGAAGTCGCAAAAAAATAAAGTTATTTAAGGAAAAGCTGATCCTCAAATAACTTTTAAATGTTTAATCAATCGATTGCAGCAGGTATCAATGCTTCCCAATGTTGGCCATTCACTAATCCCGTAAACTTGTAAACAGGCTGATAGTAACCTTTGGAGTCGAAAGTGTAGTCAAGCTCATAGCCATTTACAAATAACTTGTCCCCATCCTTTAGATCATTATATATAGTAAAATTCCCATTCAAAATTTCTTTATATGCTTGCGAGGGGCTGCTAATTTTAATATCTCTTACATATTCCATTTCCTTCATATCATAAAACACATCAATTGGCAGGTCATTATTTTGGGAGGGTATCAGCATAATGAATCCTTTAAAAAAATCTTTTTCTTCATAGGCTATATTTTTGATGGACCGTTTCATGTCCCACCGCAAAGTATTTTCATCTTGTGTACTAAATGTCGCCTCTTCCGACAATAACCCATTTGATAGCAGCCACTTTTCATAAAAATCCCGATAACTATTTAATTCCTCCTGAGCCATAGAGACGGTTTCATAATTTTCGGTATACAAATTCCACGTTCCATCTTTTAAACTATAATTCAAAAATATTTCCTTGCCACTATTGTCTAATAAAGTCCATATGCGGTTGAAGCCATCCTTGCGCATACCGCCCTTTTGCGATAAATTAAAAGAGCTTTGCAATAAATCCGCCATATCATTTCCGTATTCAAGATTATGAATTTGGTCGCTATAATACAGTGAAACTGTGTCCCCTTCTTTCTCGAGTTTCGTTTTTAGCGTCACTTCAACATGGTTCATATTTTGTGCAGATGCCGGGCGAATGGAAAGGTTCCCGAGTTCTTTTGAATGGTACACAATCATTGCCCCCGTGAAAAGCAGTGTAAAAACAAGTGGAAGGCAAAGCGCTTTAAACAACGGCTGAAGCTTTAGTTTTCGATGTGCCACCGCATCCAAAATTGCACGCATCAAGAGATATCCCGCAATACTACCGATTGTGTTGTGCAGTATATCATTCAATTCAAATATTCCTCTTTTGGTGAACAGTTGGAATAATTCAATGCCCAATGTAACAGTTAGCGACACTAGTATGATCGGAACAATTCTGCGCGTTCTACTTCCGAGAAGCGGCAACAAAAAGCCGAGTGGTGCAAACATTAACATATTAAAAATGATAAGCTGTAATTCACTAAGAGACCATTGATTCCAAGCATTCATATAATCGCTGAACAGACGGAGATTAACCCACCCCTCAAAATGTGCCCCTCTGCTGAATGTTGTTAAAACCATCACAACAACAAACCAACCCAGCAGTAAAAATAAAGCGCTAAATTGACTCAGTGATGCTTTTTTGCTCCCACCCCTTTTTCGATATAATTTATACGATAAGTACATGATTCCAATGATTACGACCGCCGCAATCGAGGCTATCGGCAAAATCGGCAGTAATTTACCGATAATACTTTTAATGTCCATCTTACAATCTCACTCCTTATATTCGAATTTAACATCGGATTAATAATTATTTAAAGGAATCCAATCTCGGTATGATGTAATGGGTGCTGCACTCCCACATTAAGTGTTCCAAGAATTGTTAAAAACAACTTATATCCAACAGTATAAAGGTCAATTCTTAATATAAATTGCGGAAACTTCTTAAGTTTTTCTTAACATTTGGATGAAAAAGAACCCTTACAAGAGGAAGGGCCCATAAAAGATTTCTTAACTTTCATTGTGACTGAGGTACACACCGACTAAAATGATTGTTGATAGACCATGATTAAACCAAGACTTGGCTCATCCGTTAGCATAAAAAAAGCATACCGGCACATTCATATGTGCAAGTATGCTTTGTTCATTATACAAATATGAGCCATAAAATGATCGTGAATACAATGGTTGTGATTCCTTGTAAAAGAGTTGCCATTGTTTGAGCTTTATAGGCTTGCGTTACTTCCATTCCACTATACTGCGTAACTACCCAGAAAAAGCTGTCGTTTACGTGGGAAACCGTCATAGCCCCAGCGCCGATTGCCATGACGACCAGCGCCAATGGAAGGGCACCTTCAATTCCAGCTGTTACCAGCATCGGTGCTACAAGTGTGGACGTAATAACGAGAGCCGTTGTCGACGAACCTTGCGCTGTCTTAAGAGCTGCTGAAATGATAAATGGCACTAGCAAGAACAGGGATCCCGTAGCTAGTGAACCAAGGTCCATCTGCTGCAGCTTGTCGCCCACGCCTGTTTCTTTAATAATCGTTCCAAATGACCCACCTGCTGCAGTTATGAGTAGAATAGGGGCCGCATCCTTTAAGCTATCTCCAATCCAGCCGGTTAACGTCTCTTCGTTTAATTTCGGAAGCAATGGGAATGCTGCCAATACGCCTAGAAGCAACGCAACGATCGGGCTTCCTAAGAAACGCAGGATCATATTGACAGTGGATTCAGGATTGCCTACTAGCGCTGCAATCGAACCGATCCCAATCAACACAATCGGCAGTATGATAGGGAAAAATGCTTTGAATGTTGATGGCATCTCCCCAAAAGATTTAATAACGTCTTCGTAATCAAGCGCCTCTTCCTCATCCATCGGCACTCTAATTTTTGTAGCGACTTTCACTGCCCAAAGATACCCTATAAATGTTGCGGGAATGGCTACGATGAGACCAACAAGAATGACTGTCCCTAAATAGTCTGCCGCACCAATATTTCCCGCCGCGGCAATTGGTCCAGGAGTTGGCGGAACAAGAACATGTGTCGCATACAGTCCTGTTGCAAGTGCTACACCCATGGAAGCAATCGTCACTTTTGCACGTTTTGCCAAAGATTTTTGCAAGCTTGATAGAATAATGAATCCAGAATCACAGAATACAGGAATCGAAACGATATAACCGATGATCGACATTGCTAATTGAGGTCGCTTCGGCCCAACAATACGCAGTACAACTTCCGCCATTCGGTAAGCGGCACCGGAACGCTCCAATATGACACCGATCATCGTTCCTGCCACGATGACAATCCCGATACTTGTCATTAAACTGCCAAAACCGGTATTGATATTCGTTACAACATCCAATAAGGGCATACCGCTTGCAATGCCTACAAAGAATGAACTTAAGATTAATGCTAAAAATGGATGTAGCTTTAACTTGGCCGTTGCAAATACAACCAGTAATACCCCCAGTAAAATAATGACAAATAACATACGAAATCCCCCTTATTTGAGTAATTTGCTGAACACTTGAAAAGCCTTCTCCGCCAAACAATCCGAAGCCTGTTCCATCGCTTCCTCGATTGTAATGGACTCCCCCGCCACGGAATAAACCTGATGAAAATGATCCGATAATAACGATTGATCGATTTCTTCGATATAACCTGAAAGCAAGACTGTAGGTATTTGAAGGTTCTTTGCACATTCCAACACCCCAAAAGGTGCTTTCCCGTGCAAGGTTTGCCTATCCGATTTGCCTTCGCCGGTGAAAACTAAATGAGCACCGTGAATATTCTCCTTGTATTTCATGACATCAAGAACAAGATGGATCCCTTGGTGGAACTTCCCTTGCAAGAAAGCAATCAATGCGCCCCCCATTCCACCGGCAGCTCCCGCCCCTTTGAAATCATGCAAACGAATCCCTTTTTCTTTCTCGACAACATCCGCCCAGTGGGTCAATGCATCATCGAAATACTGCACTTCATCGGCTTTTACGCCTTTTTGTGGTCCAAAGACAGCCGTCGCCCCTACTTCACCGACTAACGGATTATCCACGTCACTGGCAATGGCAATCTTTGAATCTGCTAATCTTGCATCCCAATTTGCAAAATCCAGTCTTTCTACCTCAAATAAACCGTCTATGGATTTTTGTACGTTAAGTCCATGTTGATCGAGCAGACGAAGCCCTAGTGCCCTAAGCATTCCTACACCTGCATCATTTGTGGCACTTCCTCCGATACAGATGATAAAGTCCCTGAAGCCTTGATCCAATGCGCATTTAATTAATTGACCTGTCCCAAAGCTCGAGGCAAGCCGAGGATTGCGTTCATTGTTATGCAACAGTGTGATTCCGGATGCAGAGGCCATTTCTATAACACAAGTAGTCTGATTCCCCAGTACGCCAAAAGAGGCTTCTATCTCCCGACCAAGAGGATCGAGTACGGTCGTTTTTATATAGCGGCCATTCGTTGCCAAAACGAGTGTCTCCATTGTGCCTTCCCCACCGTCTGCAACCGGCAACAGCACTGTTTCAATGTTAGCGTCCACTTGCTTGATCCCTTTTTCGATGGCACGAGCCGCATCGAGCGCTGTCAATGTTCCTTTAAATGAGTCTGGACTGATTACAACTTTCATCCTCTTGCCCCTTTCATCAAAACTAAGATTGCTATTGATTAAGCGCTTACAATTATTATAATGAGAAACTATGGAAATTATCATTATGATAGGTGTACAATATAACTGTATTAGTACAGTATCTTTTTTATACGGGGTGTATAAAATGTTATCTATTGGATTAGCAGAAGAAATAGTCGCCCAAACCATGTTGCGACTTCATCACAACATCAATGTCATTGGACCAAACGGTGTCATTTTGGCTTCGGGGGACAAAGAACGGATCGATTTAATCCACGAAGGGGCGATTGAAGTTGTCAAAACGGGAAGGCCCCTTGTAGTAGATGAAAAACTTTCCAACCAATTTCAAAATTGCAAACCCGGCATTAATATGCCGATTAAATTTCATGATGAAATTATCGGGGTAATCGGGATCACTGGTGCTCCCAATGAGTTGGATGAAATAGCCAATCTTGTGCAATTGACAACCGAGATGATGGTCCACCAAGTGCTGACCGAAAGTGAGAGCGAATGGCAGCGGAAAAATGGGGACTTCATCTTCAAAACATTGATTGAGGGTGAATCCAACCCAAACATTCTTACTGAACGCATACATAAACTCCCTTTTGCTCTAAAGGAGCCATTCCAAATTATTCTAATCAAGCAGGAAGGTAAATTTGCAACAAATACATTATCCATCAATTTGGAAAACATTTTATACAAACAACCCATTCTTTTTGGTCAAATGGAGCTGAATGAGTATTACATCTGCCTTACTGGGGACTCAGTAAGAAAAATGAAGGCCATCTTGGATCAACTTGCAAACTTGCGAAAAAAGTTTGAGATTTATATGGGGATAGGCCCTGCTGTCAACTCCTTAATCCAACTGTCTTACGCATATAGCAGCGCAAAAACAACCCTTGCCTTTGCTCTTGATGAAAGACGGGATACGTTTTTTGAAGAAATAGAAGTTTATACATTACTTAAGAACAAAAAAGACCCAGAAGTTCTAAAGTTTCTGTCAAAAACACTTCCCGGCATGAGTGAAAAAATGTTGAACACATTGGAAGCCTTCTTTGAAAGCGATCTGCAAATTAATGTATGTGCCGATCGCCTTCAGATCCATCGACATACCTTGACTTATCGATTAAATAAAATCCATCAATTCACGGGGTACCAGCCGCAAAATTTCAAGGATGCCTTTATATTAAAAATGGCAATCATGCTTATCAAGCAGCTTTAAAACGCTATTCGTCTGGAGCGCAAAAAAAATTATATGACAAAAGGAAGCACTAAAAGTAAAACCCCGTTCCAATTCAGAACGGGGAAATTTTATGATTATCCTTCAATCTACTAAACTTCTTTATACTAAAGTATAGGGAAGGATTTTAATTAGCTATGAAATCACCGGAAGTTGTTCGCACTTTTAGCAGATTGGCACCGTCTCCAGTTTCACCAACAGCTTTATTTTCAGCATTGTCTTCATATATAAACTTTTTCAGCTTTATAACTGCTTGACCAGAAGTCCCTTTAAAGTCAATCTTGAGAGACTCAGGAGGTCGTTCAAATGTTGACCTGATATCACCGCTTATTGTTTCGATGTTCATTGTATGAATCATTTCTTCAATCAGCATATTAATATTCCCGGATTCTATATCGATCCGCCCATTTTGGGATACTAAAGAATTTATAGCAACATTCCCGCTCGTGGAGTCAATGGAGAAGTCATTTGTTTCGCTGCCTTTCAGAGTGATATCCCCACTTACAGTTTCAATAGCGAGAGATTCGTTTGATTTCAACCCTCTAATACTTTGATTTCCTGAAGTGGATCTAAAGTCCAGCTCTTGTGCTGAAATATCTTTGGAGACAATATCTCCAGAAGTTGTTTGCACTATCAAATTCTTTAGAACTTTTTCGGGCAAGGTCACCTGTAACATGACGTCCTTTTCACTTCCGAACTTCCATTTTAACCGATTATCGTTACTTAAGTACGAAATCTTCAAACGACTACCTTCCTCAACCAGGTTTAGCGCATACTCGTCTTTCATCGATTTGGGGATATCCCCCTTTAATTCCACTTTTACTATGTTAGCTGCATTGGCAATAATTTCGATATCTGCTGAGGCAGTCAGCAATTGTAATTGTTCAATTTTGGCGATTTCAATCTCTTTTTCTTCTTTCAATGTTACTTTCTCAAAACCAGGCCTTAGAAACAAGAAAACAACTAAACCCAGAATGAAAATCAATAGTAAACTCATCAGTTTTTTCATTTCATTGTTTCCTCATTCCAATTGTATCAAGAATCTATTTGCTAACATGATTATCTTACATCTACTTTTTCAATGTTTCGGATGGATAGGTAACCTATAAACAAACCTAGCAAAGCTAGCGAAATCGGGACAGCAATTATTGAAAACACCGTGAAACTATCGGTTGTGTTACCGATCAGGCACACTAAAAAAATCGCTGTAACAATTGTAGCCGGCGCAGATTTTCGTGGCATCCCAAACAAAAGGGGAATAAGACTTATTCCTGCAGTAGCTAAAGAGTAAAAGAACGTGGATATGAGGTTGTTATAAATTTCATCCACTCCAATCTCGCCTGGTAAAATATCGAAGGCAGCTTCCGTTATGACAAATAACCCTCCGATCAACACGTTGGATAAGAAAACCGTAAAGAAAGTGAATGCCATCACGATCATCAACTTCGCAGCCAGGATTTTTTTGCGCTTTACCGGATAGGTAAACATAATATCGATGGTCTTGTTTTTATATTCATCTATCACCAATTTCACGATAAGAAACGAGGCATATATGATGAATGTCGCCCGGACAATCGAACCAAGGATAAGTATGACCATTTCAAAGTTTTCGAATGGAACGTTTTCCTCGCTGAGTTCCAGTCCATAGATCATGCCAAGAAATGCAATGAATCCTACATTTGAAATAAGGACCCCTTTCCAATGCTTCCACAATTTAAATTTCTTTATTTCTAGTTTGATGAGCTTATACACCAATTCCGCCCCCATTGATAATTTTTAAAAAGTAGTCCTCTAATGAATGGTCCTTTTGTTTGATTGCTTCTACCAAAACATCGTTTAAAACAAGTGCCTTTGATATTTCACCTAGAGGTATGGTCATGTCGTATATGCGGATGGTTGTATTTTCGAGTACTTTGAAATTAGAAATTTTCAATGTTTCATTGAGGATAAAGGCTGCTTTTTTGACATCACTTGTTCTTAATTCAATGTATTTCATGTTTTGTAGGCGGATGCTCTCCATCGCTACTTCCTCGATCAGTTTCCCATCCTTCATGATTCCAATGGTATCGGCGATTTGTTCGACTTCCGCGAGAATATGGCTGGATATTAACAATGTCATTCCATACTCCTTGCTCAGCATCTGAAAAATATTTCGAAGGAGTTCGATACCGACTGGATCCAGCCCGTTAATCGGTTCATCCAATATGAGAATTTCGGGTTTCGTTATAACTGCCCTGGCAATGCCGAGCCTCTGCTTCATTCCTAATGAAAAGTCTTTTACTGCTTTCCCTTCAAAATCTTTCAATTGGACTAAATCAAGCGCTTGATCAATGGCATCTTCATTGTAATAACCGATATATTCGCAATGCAGCTCTAGATTCTCCCTCGCTGTCAACAAATCGTAAAATACGGGATATTCGATAATACTTCCCATTCTTTTAAATAGTTCATAGGATTTCGATGTCAGCTTGTCGCCGAGGATTATTACTTCCCCGCTTGATGGCTTCACCAGATTAGTGATCATACGGAAAAGGGTTGTTTTTCCGGCACCATTGGGACCTAAAACGCCATAAATTTTCCCTTTTTTTACGTGCATGTTCACATTCGACACCACATCTTTTCCTTCATATGTCTTTGTGAGATTTCTTAATTGAATGATATCACTCACCTGATTCCCCCCCTTCTGCTCTATGGTCTTTATTGTATCAATCAAAAATATCGATTTACTTACTCGTTCCTTACAAAAATCTTAAGTTCATTCTCGAAGATTCCCCTTTTTGCTTTTAAAAGTTAAATCGTTTTAATGCAACCGTGAATACGGTTTTCTTGAATGGTTCGCTATCCAAGGAAATGCTTCCACCCAATTGCTCCACTAATCTCTTCGTGATGGTCAATCCCAGTCCACTCCCTTGATAGAGCTTGTTTCTTGAGTCTTCCAGCGTATACATCCGCTCAAAAACACGGTCTCTGTTGATTTCACTTATCCCTTTTCCTTTGTCCATAACTTCTATGTAGGCATGATCATTGTTCGTTTTCACCTTTAACCCGATCATTTTTCCGTCTGCGCCATATTTAATCGCATTCGTAATGAGGTTATTTAGAATGCGTTCGATTGAAATTTGATTGCCCCAAACAAAAATGGGTGTTTCCGGTATCTCGATAGCGACCTCAAAGTCTTTTCTTGTTAAAATCTCGTAATAATCCAGTATGATTTTTCGGCAAATTTCACTAATATCAACTTTCACTATCTCTGCATGATTATCTCCTGATTCCAGCCGAGCAAGCTCAAAGAAACGTTTCATTAAATCCAGCACTTCAACTGTTTTTAAATGTACTGTCTGCAAGGATGCCTTTACCTTATGAGGATCTAAATCATCATCGTTCATCATGTTTTCTGCATAACCAAGTATCACTGTGAGGGGTGTTTTTAAATCATGCGAAATATTCGACAGCATCTTTCTCATGGAGCGTTCCAGTACACGATAATCTACGGTTGCTTTTTGGGATTCCTCCAAAAGTAGATTGATTTGGATCAACAGGGCTTTTATCTGCTTATCATTCGTATAGAGGAGCAATTTTTCGTCCGATGAATTTACTACAATACTCCGAAGTTTTTTTTCGATATATTGGATTTCCTTCCTATGCGCCAATCGTTTAAGGAACATTGCGATATTCAGGCTGAAAGAAACGAGTAGTAGAATGACAACTAGCGTCAGCATCTATACTTCCCCCAATTTGTAGCCGATTCCCCATACGGTTTTAATATATTTCGGAGCAGAAGGATTGTCTTCAATCTTTTCCCGCAGTCTTCTAATATGCACATTGATGACATTTTCATCACCGTAATATTCCTCTTGCCAAACTCGTTGATATAAATGAGATTTTGTATAGACATGGTTAGGTTTCGCCATAAATAGTTTGAGAATATTAAACTCCTTCGCAGTGAGATTGAGCTCCTTGTCGGCTTTGCGAACCGAGTAACTATTAAGATCGATTACCAAATCACCAACTTTAATAATCTCTTCTCGATCAGCTGCTCCGGAATACTTTGCACTTGTATAGTGTATCTGCCTTCTGAGGATCGCTTGAACCCTTGCCTTTAGCTCAATCAGTGAAAACGGCTTTGAGAGATAATCATCCGCACCAAACCCTAATCCCAAAGCTTTATCCACATCTTCGCCCTTTGCGGACATAATGAGAATCGGTACCATGCTTTTTGCCCTGATCACCTTCAAGCATTCCATACCAGCCATTTTTGGCAACATTAAGTCGAGCAGGATTAAATCGATTCTTTGCGAATCGAATAACTGTAATGCCTCTTCGCCATCATAAGCTACTATCACTTCGTATCCTTCCTTGGCCAAACTTTCGTGAACCATGTCACTTATCGCCAAATCATCTTCCACAATCATAATTCGATGTTTCAATTAATTTCCTCCATTATTTCAATTTGAATTGAATATCCTATAAATCTAGCTATCCATTAAATCATTGGTTTTCTTTATTAACGGTGGCAGACTATCAAACCCGCTTTCTAGATTTTAACATAATATTCCATACAGTAATTAACACAAAAAAAAGACCGCCAAAAAGGCAGCCCATTTTATTCTTCGTATGTAGAATTGTTAATTTCGCTTGGATTCTTTCGGTTTCACCGATATATCCCCGTTAAATTCCAAATAGCATTGTTCTATTTCTTCAATTATAAAAAAGCCTTTCAATCGTAAAAGTGCCATTATTTCATCTTCTGATATTCGTTCCTTTTTCAAAGCCTTCTCAATGATTTCACCGTCTTCAATCAGAAGAAGGGGTTCCCCGATGATGAATTTTTCCGCCTTTTTATTCCTAACGGTTATCCAATCAAATAGATAAATCATCACCACTAATACAACGAAAAGAACGATGGTAAACCATAAAGGGTAGTCTTGGGAAATGGTCACATCCCATCCGACACTTGTAAGGAGTACCATGAACGCAAAATCAATCGGCGTCGATTGATTCAATTCTTTATTCCCCATTAAACGAATAACAATGAACATCAACACTAACATTAGCGGAAATTCTACCAAAATCTGACCCATTTTTTCCATATGATTCTCCTTTTATGAAGAGAGAGCTTTCTCCCTCAGTTTCTATTTATATTCCTCCTAAATTGCTTGTTAAACAGGTTGGGCTTTTTATTACTTAAGAATTAGTTTATTTCTTAACTACAAAGGAATAGAGGTATTGTATAGATTTCATTCGGTAGGAGGAATTTTTCATGAATAAAAAACAACAGCAATTGGACCACTTTAAATCCGATGACAGCAATCGGCCCCTAACGACCAACCAAGGTCTGAAGGTGTCCGAAGATGAACATTCATTAAAAATCGGCTCCCGTGGCCCCACGATTATGGAGGATTTTCACTTTCGCGAGAAGATGACGCATTTCGACCACGAACGTATACCTGAGCGTGTCGTCCATGCTAGAGGGACAGCAGCCCACGGCGTTTTCGAATGCTATGAAGATGCCAGTGATATTACAAAGGCAAACTTCCTTTCAGAAAAAGGCAAACAAACCCCTGTCTTTGTGCGCTTCTCCACTGTTGCGGGATCCCGTGGATCGGCAGACACGGTAAGGGATGTGCGCGGTTTTGCCACAAAGTTTTATACAGAGGAAGGTAATTATGATTTGGTCGCAAATAACATGCCCGTCTTCTTTGTGCAGGATGCGATTAAATTCCCGGATTTCGTTCATGCCGTAAAACCGGAACCACATAACGAAATCCCGCAAGCTCAAAGCGCCCATGATACATTCTGGGACTTTATTGCAAACAATCAAGAAAGTGCCCATATGGTGATGTGGCATTTGTCCGACCGGGCAATTCCGAGAAGCTATCGGACAATGGAAGGCTTTGGCGTCAACACTTATCGTTTTGTAAATGCCGCTGGACAAGCCCATTTTGTTAAATTCCACTGGAAACCAAAGCTAGGCGTCCAGTCTTTGGTTTGGGATGAAGCTCAAAAAATTGCTGGGAAGGACCCCGATTTCCATCGCCGCGATTTATATGACAATATCGAGCAAGGAAATTTCCCCGAATATGAACTTGGTGTGCAACTAATTGCGCAAGAAGATGAATTTAATTTTGACTTCGATATTCTCGACCCTACAAAAATATGGCCAGAGGAAGAAGTACCTGTCCGCATTTTAGGAAAAATGACGTTAAATCAAAACGTCGATAATTTCTTTGCCGAGACTGAACAAGTCGCCTTCCATGTTGGCCATGTTGTGCCCGGCATCGACTTTTCCAACGATCCACTGCTTCAAGGCCGCTTATTCTCTTATACAGATACACAGTTGATACGCCTGGGAGGGCCTAACTTCCATGAGCTGCCGATCAACCGTCCAGTGTGCCCATTCCACAACAACCAGCGTGATGGCTATGGACGCCAAACGATCAATGTCGGCCCGGTTAGTTATCATAAAAACTCGATCCAGCAAAATACACCCGGACCTGTTTCCCCAAGTGATGGCGGCTATGAACACTATCAAGAGAAAGTGGATGGCGTAAAGGTCCGTGCGAGAAGTCAATCCTTTATGGATCATTTCACTCAAGCGCGAATGTTTTGGCTGAGTATGACCGATATTGAAAAGGAACATATTGTGAAAGCCGCAAGCTTTGAGGTCGGAAAAGTGGCGCGTCGTAATATACGACAGCAAGTGGTGGAGATGTTTGCAAACATCGACGTTGAATTGGCTGCACAGCTCGCTCTGAATGTAGGGGTTGAACCACCTAAAACGATACAAGCAGTTGAAACAAATAAAATTTCTCCTGCCGTAAGCTTATTCGCAAATCCTGTATTCACCACCGAATCCAAAAAAGTGGCCATCATTGTTGATGAAACAACTGAAAACGTAAGCAAAATCGTGGAAACATTAAAGAATCAAAAAATTGCTGTAGAGCTCATCAGTGATAGACAGCAAATAATCCAGCACTTCGAAGTTGATCATACGATGGATACAGCCTCCCCGGTCCTATATGACGGAATCATTGTTGCCGCTAAATTTGGTGATCCCAAATCCAGCAGTAAATTAAATCATTACATTCAGGAGACATACAATCATTACAAACCACTTGCCTTCCTGGTGGCACCTGATTTAATTGGCACAAATGTGAATAAAGGGGATGAAGGCGTTGTCCAGACTGTAGAGTCCTTTATCGAAGCATTGCGCATCGGCCGCCATTGGAATCGTCCAAACGCTATTGGCTAAACAACTATGGAAGAAATCATTCAGTACATTAGGAGGTTAATTTTAACATGACACAAGAGCCAAACAATCAAGAAGGCTACCCCGAAAATCCGAATTACAAAAAGGTCACACAAACTCAAGAAGTCACATTGACCGTTCCCGAACAGACACAACAAAGTCAGCCAGGCATAGAAGGACTGATGGAACCAAGACCCATTATTGAAAATCCAGCATATCAAGGCAGCGGCAAACTACAAGGAAAAGTTGCGCTGATTACTGGTGGTGATAGCGGGATTGGAGCTGCGACAGCGATTGCCTTTGCAAAAGAAGGTGCAAATGTAGCCATTTCGTATTTCGGTGCTCAAGAAGAAGAGGATGCAGAAAGAACAAAAGCTAGAATCGAAGAACTTGGTCAACAATGTTTACTGTTGCCTGGTGATTTGAGAGAAAAGCAAC
Organism: Ureibacillus sinduriensis BLB-1 = JCM 15800; assembly: GCF_000772955.1. Taxonomy (GTDB): domain Bacteria; phylum Bacillota; class Bacilli; order Bacillales_A; family Planococcaceae; genus Ureibacillus; species Ureibacillus sinduriensis. The sequence continues at coordinate 150,209 of NZ_JPVO01000052.1, forward strand.
AGTGTCTGGATATTGTCACGAAAACAGTGGAGACATTCGGCCAACTCGATATTCTGGTCAACCATGTGGGTGTTCAATTCGAGCAAAATGATTTCCTCGATATTTCGGACGAACAGTTCGATGAAACGTTCAAAATCAATGTCTATTCACACTTCTATACTACACGCGAAGCACTGAAGTATTTAAAATCCGGCAGTTCCATCGTGAATACCGCATCGGTTGTGGCCTTCGACGGCAATGATAAATTAATGGATTATACGATGACAAAAGCAGCAAATGTCGGCATGACACGTGCTCTTGCAAAAAATCTTGTGAGCAAAGGAATTCGAGTCAATGCTGTCGCTCCTGGCAGAGTATGGACACCGCTGATCCCGGCAAGCTTCTCTGCAGAGGAAGTTCCTCAGGCAGGAAATCCGATGAACCGCCAAGGTCAACCGTTTGAGTTGGCACCGGCCTACGTCTATTTGGCTTCGGACGATTCCCGTTACGTTACAGGGCAGACCATTCATGTAAACGGTGGTCAAATCTTTGCATAGCAATAAAAAAGATCAACTCTTCTTTTAGAGTTGATCTTTAGACTGTTGACAAACGGTTTCATCCTGCGTTGGTTGTTTCGTTCGTCCCCTCATGAACGTAATGTGTAATATTCTTTCCGGATTTTCACTCAACTGCCCGCCTTGTCTGCCAAGCGTCTTCAAGACAGACACGGTAATCTTGCATTGAAGGGAATAGCCTAAAAAACGTGAAGACAAAGTCGAATATCGACTTTGTCTTCACTCTGGAATCAATTATTCTTTTGCGGTTGATATTTTGTGGATGATCGGCAAAAAAAAAGCAGGAAAACCTATTCCTGCTTTTTTCTATACCAATGGTAATCGACTTTATCTACCGTTTACGAATAATGTTCGGAAAGTTCAAATTCCTAACTTCTATTATTCATTAGTCTCGCCATCATCAGTGTCGGTAGTTGGACCCTCCACTGTCGTGTTGTCGCTAGCTCCACCTTGGCCACCAGTACTGTCAATAGTCGTGTCATCAATATCCGTTTCTGTGTTGGGCTCAGTATTTGTTTCAGTATTTGCTCCATCTTCATCGATGATGTTCACATCCGCCTCATCATCTGTAACTGCCGGTTCCTCTTCATTTACATCTACATCCACGTCTTCTTCATCTTCTGCACATCCTGTCAGCATCAATAATAGCGCTGAGACAGGAACGATTGATTTCATGAACTTTTTCATATTATTCCTCCTACAAATTAGTAGTATTTTCTTTCATAGTTACTTCTTACCCCTGTTCAGTCGGTCTTTAAACATTTTTCTTATAACAAAGGGAATTAGATGGATAGTTAGATAGATAAGTTAGCTTTTATAATAAAAGACCAGAAATATTTGCTTTTTTCCTAATCTACGTATGTAAAATTCAATACAAAAAAATACCTGTAGATTCAAACACTAAGTGTCCGATCTACAGGTACCCTGTTAAAAAGGTTTTTCATCTTTGCTAAGGCAAAAACGATTGAAAGAATTAAAGTTTTACGATGTTTGCAGCTTGTGGTCCGCGTTGACCGTTTTCTACTTCAAATTCAACTTTTTGACCTTCTTCTAATGATTTGAATCCTTCTCCTTGAATTGCTGAGAAGTGAGCGAATACGTCAGATCCACCTTCTACTTCGATGAAACCGAAACCTTTTTCTGCGTTAAACCATTTTACTGTACCTTGTGTCATTTAAATGACCTCCATTTAATTAAATTATAAGCTTCCGAAAAAAAATCCACCTATTACCAAAAGTACCGAACAAACACGATTACTTTTGGTAATAGGTGAATTGATCTTATCCTAACTAGGACCTTATTACATTTACTATAACCTAAACTTTATTGAATGTCAACGATAAAGATAAACCCGTTAAAAGAGCAACTTATTAAGGTTGCTCTTCATGATAATTTTACAAAGGGATAATTCCCAATAATACACATACAACGATCATCACGAGTGTGGATCCGAATGACCATTTCAAGAAGATACGCTGGAATTTCCCGAAATCTTCTCCCACCATACCGACCAAAAGGTACGTAGATGGAACTAATGGACTCAGTAGATGCACAGGCAATCCTAAAAGGGAAGCTCTTCCTATCAGAGCTGGGTCAATGCCGTACACCGCCCCTGCCTTGGCAAGCAATGGCAGTACCCCATAGTAAAAGGCATCATTCGACATAAAGAAAGTAAACGGAGCACTGAGAATAGCCGTTATCACAGCAAAGTGGGAACCCATTGCATCAGGAATAAAATGAATGACGGAATCCGCCATGGCATCTACCATTGCAGTACCTGAAAGAATCCCTGTAAAAATCCCTGCTGCAAAAACCATCGATACGACAGATAGAGCATTATCGGCATAGTTGGCCACACGTTCTTTTTGATCTTTGATTTTTGGATAGTTTACCGTTATCGCTATTGCAAACCCAAGCATGAATAATGCTACCGGTGGGAACAGCTCCGTAATTAGTGCCACTAAAAGCGCAATCGTTAAAGCGTAGTTGAAAATAATCAATTTCGGACGTTTAAGGGCAGCATCATCCGCAGTAGCGGCCATTTGGGCCATCGCTTGAAAATCGACTTCAATTATGCCGATTCGCTTTCTTTCTTGTTTCCCCAGCACGAACGCCATAAATAGAACAAAGAGTGCCCCGCCGACCATTGCTGGTATGACTGGTGTGAATACTTCGGACATCTCGAGATTTAAAGCTGACATTACGCGTGCTGTAGGACCGCCCCAAGGCAGAAGGTTCATTACTCCCGAAGCCGAGACTGCAATCCCCGCCAGGACTATCGGTTTCATACCAATCCTTTTATAGAGTGGCAGCATTGCCGAAATGGTGATCATATATGTTGTCGTGCCATCCCCATCCAAGGAAATTAAAAGCGCCAAGATCGCTGTTCCAATCGCAATTTTCACAGGATCTCCTTTTACAACTTTCAAAATTGTTTTAATGATTGGATCAAATACCCCGGCATCAATTAAAGTACCGAAGTATAGAATAGCAAACAAAATCATTATGCCTGTCGGGGCCACACTTTTGATTCCTTCAAGCATCATCGGTCCAATTTCGCTTCCAAATCCGCCCAGGACAGCAAACACTATCGGTATAATGATTAAAGCGATCATCGCCGATAATCTTCCCGACATAATCAATACCATGAATGTAAGTATCATTAAAAATCCCAATATAGCAAGCATCTGTACTTCATCCCCCTAAAACATCTATTTTTGAAACTTTCTTGTTTCCCCATAAATCTATATTAAGATAAAAAAATGACGTTGTAAGCGATTGCAAAATATTGTGTTTTAAAAACATTTTGAAAGTTTTGTTCATTGTGTTCACGAAACGGGTACTTGAAGGAGAACCACTAGGGAAACAAAAAAAAGTGGGCACCCCATTTACCGGGTGCCCACGAAAAATTTGAATCATCATGTAACTATCTTCTCAATTATATTTTATAGTATCTTCTCTCCGGTCTGCCTACTACGCCATAGACCACTTCCGCCTTGCATTCTTTTACCGTGATCAAGTATTCGAGATAGCGTCTCGCAGTCGTCCGTGAAGCACCAATTTGTTCGCTGACTTGCTCTGCCGACAGCCCCGAACTACTGGACCGGAGCACTTCCGTCACTTTGACCAGTGTAATTTCGTCGATTCCCTTCGGCAAAGTCGATTCCCTTGCATGATTGTGGGATGTCGATCTATTAAAGAGGCGATTGACAAAATCCTGGTCGATTTCTTGTTTGGATTCGAGCAACTCCGATTTTTGAAGATACTCCTCGATCGTCTGATGGAACATTTCCATTTTTACTGGTTTTATCAAATATTGCTCCACACCATAATGGAGTGCCTTTGAAAGCATTTCTTTATCCGTAGCCGCTGTAATCATAATAATATCCACATCGGGAAATTGCTTGCGGATAATTGGCAAAAGCTCGGTACCAAGTTGGTCGGGCATATACACATCTAGCAATAGCAAGTTCGGGTTTTGCTCCTTCAGTAATTCGATTGTTTCTTTGCCGTTTAACGCTTTTCCCACGACTTCGATTTCTTTGAAATTACTCAAGAATTTTTCATGGATTGCCGCGACTCGAAAATCATCTTCTGCTATGACTGCTCTAATATTCACCGTTCATCCCCTCCTAACGGTTTCTTGGGAAGATACACTGTAAATAACGTGTTCTCTTTACCATTTTGCACTTCTATAATGCCCCCAAGCTCCTTTACTGCCTTATTCGCATTGAATAGTCCATATCCTCTTGGGTTTTCCCCTTCTTTTGAAGTAAAGCCACGGTTAAATAACGCCGGCAAATCATCGTCCGAAATGCCGTATCCATTGTCACTTACTTCAAAAATAATATCTTCTCCTAAGTCGGTGGCGAAAAATTTAACGCTTGGACTTCCGCTGCTATGAACCGCCTCAAATGCATTATCAATTATATTGCCCAAAATTAGGGTTAGTTGCGATAGATTGATATGCTCCGGCAATTTATCGATGTAGCTTTCAGAATCAATTTCAAATACGATTTTCTTTTCGGATGCCTTACCCAACTTCCCTAGCAGGATGACCTGAACTTTCGTATCCTTGATCTGCTTGAAGACAATTTGATTCTGGAATTCCAGTTCGGAAGTCTCGCCTTGAATCATCTTGATTGCTTCTTCATACTCACCCAACTGCAATAAGCCTGATAATACATATAACTTATTAGTGAACTCATGCGTTTGGGCACGCAATTCTTCAGAGTATGTCTTCATTTCCGATAACGTGTTGATCATTTGTTCGATTTCGGTTTTTTCGCGGAATGAAGCGACAACCCCTCCAACATTTTTCCCATCCAATATGGGTGTACAGCTGACAATTATCGTTTTTTCTTTCCAGGTCATTTCTTTATCAAACTGTGGGTGTCCTGTCTTCAATACTTCGTATAACTGACTGGCCGGGAATAAACCATCTACCTTCGAATGCCGGACCGACCCACTGATCCCAAGCAGAACCTTTGCCCGCTGATTCATCGAAGTAATCATGCCTTTATTATTTATCGACAATATGCCTTCTTGCACGGAATGCAATACAGCATTTTTTTCTTTATAAAGATTGGCAATTTCGTACGGCTCCAATCCCATCGTATCTTTCCTGATACTCCTTGAAAGCAGGTAGCTGCCCAGGATGGAGGCGATGATAGCCACTATAGAAATGAGCATTTCTTTCGATAAAATTTTAAATATCTGTTTTTCAATGTCATCTACCAAAAACCCGACCGAAACCACACCGATTATCTCGCCATCCTCGTTGAATATCGGTGATTTCCCGCGCATCGACCGCCCCAATGAACCTTTCGCTTCGGATACATAATATTCGCCTTGCTCAATCGCTCTTAAACTGTCACCACCGGTCATTTTCTTGCCGATTTCATTTTTCTTTGGATGGGAATAGCGAATCCCTTCACGATTTCCCACTACAATAAATTCAGCCCCCGTTTTCACTCGGATTTTCTCAACAATCGGCTGAATGCGCTCCGAGGGGTTTTCCAGCTCAAATGCCTCGATGATGGAGGGCATTACAGAAACGGATTTTGATATTTCCAAAGCCAAGCGGCCCCGTTCTAGTTCAATTTGCTTTCCATTCATGTGCGTATAATAAGATGTTAAGAGAAGGATCAGTAGAAGGCTAAGTGACATCGTTAGCCCTAAAATCTTTTTATGTAGTGATACTTTTACCATAAGCAGCAACCTTTTTATGTTCATTTCTCTTTATTCTAGCGATATTTATAAGTTCCTTCAAATTACTTTTTAATAGTTCCAGCATTTCGCACGCAAATACAGTCAATTACTTCCCCTATATTGAACTTAACATAATTTCATAAATGTTTTAAAGGCATTATTTGAGTACAGCACCTCACATATTCGAACAATTACTTATTTCCATGCAAAACCACACATCACTAATAGCCTCGTTATAAAATCATTAAAGTACGGCAGCATATGGGTGGCTGTGTTCACCATCCTTTCTTTAATTAAACGAACAAAAAGATGGATCCTTACATGATAAAGACCCATCCCTGATTCGTCAGCATTATTTAAATTTTGAATACGTACCCATTCTCCATAATTTTTCGAGCGGTCCATATGTGAAACGTTGAAGCCACAGTGTGCTTATCACAATGAGTGCCAAATTAATGCCGAGCGTCATCCAACCGGTCTGGGTATAGGTCAAAGTTGCATTGTCCAAAAGCACTTTCCCGATAAACAACATCAACACGGTTTGACCAATATAATTGGTCAGAGCCATGCGACCGAAAAATTTTAATGGACTTAACATTCTCCGCATCCCTTTCCATTGAACGAGACAAACAATCAAAGTAACGAAAAATCCGGAAATTAGCGGCGCCGTGTACAGCGTCATATCATATAGGAATAAGATTTTATCAATTTCGCTCTGTGAATTTTCTTGGATAAAATAATGTGTCGATGGCAGGTGCAAATAACCATAAAGAATGGCGATGGCCGCACCTATAAAGAAGAGAATCGCTGCGATGGTCCATTTCCTTTTATTCGCCTCTATTTTATAAAATAGTCCATACTGCCCCGCTGCAATACCCAGTAAAATTAGCGGCAGCGGCATTAATATTTTTGCCCCCAGCAATTCCACAATGACCAGTAATACAAGGCCCAATAATAGATTTAGTTGCTTTGGAAATTTCATCGTGACCATCAAAATGAAGCCGATGATCGCATAGATGAACAGTGCCTCACCCGGGTGAAACTGCATATGTATTAAGCCGAATATCAACAAGATTGCCAGACGCTTCGCAAAAAGGATGTACGCCCTTTCCCCTTTCGCCTGGGCCCGTGTCATAAAAATGGAAAAACCTACTCCAAATAAAAAGGTAAATATCGTGAAAAACTTCCCTTCAAATACTAACTGCAAAAAATAAAAATACTTTGTATCCCCCACAGAACTTGGGAGTTCCACATTTAACACTGCAGGTATATTAAGAAAAAGAATGCCGAACAATGCAAAGCCTCTTAGTACATCCAACACTTCAACTCTCTCATTATTTTCAATTGGTTTCATTAAATCCATCTCCTTTTCAACGAGAATCTCTATGCAAATATTAACCTATCACGGCGACCAAAAAATTGCATATCGATTTAGATTTCATGAAAGTTACATTTTTGTGACATAAAAAAACAGATTTATGCTCAACAATGCCATAAATCCGTATTTATGAATATGAATCAACCCAATAAGTTCACGCTGCCGAGTGGAAAAATAATACTCACCTTTGTGCCTTCCCCTGGTTTTGATGTCAACGCAAGTCCCAACCCGAGCTGTTCGGCAAGTTTCCTGCATAGGTAAAGCCCGATGCCCGTCGATCTTCCATACTTTCTCCCGTTCTCACCGGTAAAGCCTTTTTCAAACACCCTATTTAAATCCTTTTCTGCAATCCCGATGCCATTATCCTCTATCATGAGCACAATATTATTCTCATTTCTCGTTGTAGACACTTTTACGTTGCCATTGCTTTCCCTGATGTATTTAATGGAATTCCCTATTATTTGATTCAATATGAATTCCAACCATTTAACGTCGCTATACACAGTGCCCTCGACAGTTTCAATATCGACGGAGATACTTTTGCTAATAAAGTCTCTGGAATTTTTCTTTATCACATTTTTAACGAGAGTGGCTAAAGGAACTTCTTTAATAATATAATCTTTGCTCACATTATTGCTTCTTGAGTAATATAATACTTGTTCGATGTATTCCTCAATTTTCTTTATTTCGTGGTGGATATTTCTCGTTGTGTCATTTTGATTATTTTCGATTATTAATCTGGTCGAAGAAATGGGGGTCTTGATTTCATGTACCCATGTCTCAATATACTCCCGATATTCACTTTGCATATCGCGATATTTTTTTACATGCTCATGCATATCCTTATTCGCTTGTTTTAATAAATCGTAAAAGACCTTCCCCTCAATAAAGTCAGGTTCTTTCATGATTTCGGTAAGCAAATACTTTTGATCTAAACTTTCCATAATATTGTTTGACTCACTGTAAAAATTCCTCTGCTTAATAAATTCGACAATGATATAGGAAAACACGGGGAAAAACCATATGCAGAATATGAGGAAGATGATGTTATGGCTTATATTGACCAGCAGCATAATGCCGCAGATGACAATAAATAAGATGAAATTGACGAGCAGGAACAATGTGCGATCTTTTAAGTAATCTTTTATGCTCATGGTAGTATGTATCCTAATCCACGTCTCGTTTCGATACTTTCTTTCATCCCCACTCCATCAAGTTTTTTTCTGAGCCGCGTGACATTCACGGATAAATTATTATCGTCAACGAATATGTCCGAGTTCCACATAAAGTCCATTAAGTCATCCCTCGATACGATTTTTCCTTTGTTTTTTATCAAGCAGGACAGTATTTTAAGTTCATTCTTCGTCAGCTCCACTGTCATCCCTTTAAAGGTCAGGGAACCGTTGGACAGATTAACTTTCAGATCATTGTATGCCAATATCTCTCCATTATTGGATCCCTGGACTCTCCTTAGAATCGATTCAATTCTCGCCAAAAGAATTTGAGTATTATATGGTTTTGTAATAAAATCATCCGCACCGAGGTTCATGCTCATCAGTTCGTCCATCTCGTTATCCCTGCTTGTCACTACTACAATAGGCACATCCGAGACTTTCCTGATTTCTCTGCATATATAATATCCATCAAATACAGGCAGGTTTATATCCAAGAGTATGAGATCCGGTTCTTCCCCTAGCGTTTCATTTATAATATTATCAAAGTCAGTTGGTGCAACAACGTCATAGCCATATCGAGTTAAGAACGTTTTAAGCTCTTCTCTTATCGTTTCCGTATCTTCTATAAGAATAATTTTGGACATAGATTCACTCCCTATGTATATTCTTCATTTCTCTCTATATTAGAACTTAGCGTCAAAAATTTGATGGCAAAAGTTCTTTGTCTCTACTACTTATATCATGCTTGGCAGCTGGTTTTCAAACGTATGTACATTCGAAATGAACCCCGAGCAGTTGCATAACCCCAATAACCATCAGATAAGACTATTCCATCTTTAAGTGGTTTATAAATTTAAAAAGCGTACCCCTAATTAAGAGGTACGACTGATTTGAAGTTGATTCGTTTAAAGCACTTAATTTTTAAGAAAGAATGGACTCGTTTTGTCCTATCAAAAAAGATGCCTAGTAATATGGGTTAAATTACAGAAGAATTATAATTTCTACTTAAGAGTAGGTGACTGGCACCCATTGGAGTATGCGAGACAAATAAAACCAAGCTTTTCCAAAATCGGTCTACTCATTGGACTGGCATCAACAGTAAGGATAGGATGCCCCTTCTCAAATGCTTTTTGAGCACGAGCAGCTAATAGTTTTGTGTAGTAACCTTTTCCTCGGTACAACGGAAGCGTCGATCCTCCCCATAAGCTGGCAAATGACGAGTGCTTCTCCAAGTACATCCACGCAGCACTTACTAGCTGCCCATCTTCATAAATTCCGTAAATGTATAGGGATTCAGGATTATTTCGTTTATCTCTCCACAGTCTTTCTCCAAGCTCAGCATGAGATTCATTCCAAATAGCGTCTTCCAAAACAATAATATCCTGAATACCTTGTTCATTCGTAATTTCCTTTACACCGAGGAGTTGGCGATTAGTAAGCAGGGTGTGTTCATCATCTATCTTCATGACCATCAGTGCTTCCGGATCCCCAATTGTAAAACCCTCTTGCTCGAGAATTTCTTTCAGATTATCAGGCTTATCATAACTGTATACTTTCCATTCAAAATCCTGCTTAATGTCACTAAAATACGTTAACTCTTTTTTAATAATTTCCCTCGCATTTTCCGAGTTCACATTTGAATAGATTATGAATCCATTCTCACCAAACTGTGAAACATGACGCACAACATTTTCCGTTTCCTCTCTTATGAAACCTTGTACTTGGGACTCATATCGAAGTTCTTTGTTGAAAAGTTGAATTAATTCATTTTTATCCATGACATGCTCCTTTTTTTAGACGGTGTTGAAAGTTGTACTATTATTCCTTTAAATCGTGATTAGGCTCATTCTTTGTGTGAATCCTACCGACCTGTTGAAAAATTCCTCTCACAAGTAATGCGCACTTTTTCCTTCACCTTTTCTTTGTATGTTACAGTCATTTTCAAATTTCCGTAACCTTGCCGAAAATACTAATTAACATAACAAGCGTGCAAAAATTTATTTGAAAAATCCTATAGAAATCAAAATTTTTATATTATTTGAACTCCTGAATCGTTAAGTATATTTGTTCTTGTAGGTCAATCCAGTGTATCGAAATAATCGCGCTTCAACATATCATTCCAATTTTGACAGCTCTTCAGTAGTGACTTTTCTTTGCTGCATCAAAAATAAAAACACTCCCGATAAAACAACCGCTCCCCCGATAATCTGCAAGGCCATCACACGTTCACCCAGAAGGATTACCGCCAGGATTGTTGCCCCGATCGGTTCGCCTAAAATGCTCATCGACACCGTTGTCGTGTTGATATAATTCAATAAATAGTTATAGATGACATGGGCCATCGTTGGGAAAATCGCCAATAACAAGAAAATGCCCCATTCCCGTGTATCATAGCCAACAATAGGTGTACCTGCAAAGAGGTTGTACACCGTTAATGTAATTCCTGCAAAAAAGAAAACACTGAAACTGTAGATCCAATGCGAAATCTTTTTCACATTGTTCTGGCCAATGAGCAAATACCCCACGACTGCGATGACGCTTAAAAAAGATAAAATATCTCCAATAATCATCGACTTGCTATTCAACCCAAAGTCCCCCCAACCAACCATAACGACACCGACCATCGAAACCCCTATCGTCAATAAGGCAAAAATATTCGTTCTTTCTTTAAAAACAAGAAATCCCCCTATAAGAGCAATGATTGGCTGTAATGTAAGTATGATTGTCGAACTGGCCACGGTTGTTAGTTTCAAAGATTCAAACCACAATGCAAAATGAAGGGCTAGAAACACACCGGAGATGAATAAAAATAGCCAATCCTTTTTAGTTAGTTTCATAAATTCTCTTCTTTTCACGACTATTACGGGCAATAACAAAACGCATGCCAAAAACATGCGGTACATACTTATTACAGTTGCTGGTGCTTCCGACCATTTTACAAAAATCGCTGCAAATGATATAGCGATTATCGAAATTGTAAGTAATAATCCGACTGGTTTTTTCATACTTTCCTCCTTTTTAACTTATGGTATTGCCTTTAAATTTTGCGTTCTTTAAACAGATTTGTGTAAGCCCGCGTCAAATTTCTTTCAGTAACTTTATCAAGCATCAAATACTTTTTGCTATATGTATGCCTTTTTTTACTATTACTCGAAGTTGCTTCCGTATAAGTAATTTATCACCCATCAAAAAAGCACCTTCAATAAAGAAGGCGCCCGTAAATAATTATTGGTTATACGCATCATCCGGGTTTAATGCTGTGCGGTGACCTGTGTTTAAAGCGGTGATTGCTGAGACTTCATTGCTTTGCAGGCTAAAGTCAAAGATATTGAAATTTTCTGCTATGCGTTCAGGTGTGGATGATTTTGGAATGACGATATTGCCGATTTCCAATTGCCAGCGCAAGATGATTTGAGCCGGAGTTTTTTCATACTTGTCCGCCAATTTTTTCACAACCGGGTGCGTGAACAAGATGCCTGTACCAAGTGGTGCCCAAGCTGTAATCACGATATTTTCTTTTGCACAAAACTCACGCAGCGCATCCTGTGATAAAGATGGATGAAGTTCGATTTGGTTGACCATAGGTTTAACTGAGCACTCTTTATACAGCTGCTCGAAGTGATGTTCGTGGAAATTGGAAACCCCCGGTACGCGAATCAGTTTTTCTTCATATAGGCGCTCGATCGCTTTATATGTTTCCACCAATGTCGGCTTTGGCCAATGCACTAAGTATAAGTCCACATATTCCAAATCTAGTTTTTTCAAGGAAGTTTCAAAGGCTTTTAATGTACTGTCGTAACCTTGGTCTGTATTCCATACTTTTGTAGTAATAAATAAATCCTCGCGAGGAATTCCAGAATCTTTGATCGCCCTGCCGACTGCTTCTTCGTTTTCATAAATGGCTGCTGTATCAATCGCACGATAGCCTGCTTCCAATGCATCCACCACACCTCGATAAGCAAGTTCGTGGTCTTTCATCCGGAATGTACCATAACCGACACGCGGCATTTCAACACCATTAGCAAGAGTAATTGACTTCGAAATCGTCATTCTACATTTCCCCTTTATTATTATTTCGATAATAGAATTAATTACATTTAAACTTTACCGAAAATTCGGTAAAAATTCAAAGAATTTATACTCAATTTGCGCACAAAATTTTCAGGTTATTTTTTGAAATATGGGAGTCACCAAGCTAATGGAAAAAGGGCTGCCATTACAAGCAACCCTCCCAACCTGGTGAAAAATCTACTATTCTATATCATTTTGAAGATACGGAACTTGTACGGTTCAATGCGTATTTTACCGCATTGACGTACTCTTGATTTGTGCGCTTACTAATTTCCGCTTCAGGGTTAACAATCTCATAAGCATGATAGCCACCAGGGTAAAGATGGAATTCCACATCGACACCCGCTTGTGCAAGTTTGGTTACATATGTCAGCGTTTCGTCGCGGAATGCATCAAGCTGGCCTACACAAGTATACGTAAATGGCAAGTTTTGAAGTTCCTCGACTGTCGCTCTGGCCGGAGCCGCATAAATTGGCACATCGTCTTTCCCATTTTCGCCATTTAAATAGAAAGACCATCCTTTTTCATTTAAATCATGGTTCCAAATATAATTTCCCCTGATTTCGAAACTCGATGGTGTATTATTTCGATCATCAATCATTGGATATAAAGGCATTTGGAAGCAAATTTCCGGTCCTTTGCGGTCTCTTGCAAGAAGCGACAATCCAGCTGTTAAACCACCACCGGCACTCAATCCTGCAACTCCGATTCGATTCGCATCGACACCGAAGTCCTTCGCATTATCCGCAAACCATTTCAGGGCTGCATAGCAATCTTCCAGTGGTGCTGGGTATGGATGTTCCGGCACCAATCGATAGTCGACGGATACGACTACACACCCGGCTTCATTCACAAACTGCTGACATAATGCATCGTTTTCTTCAGGAGACCCTAAGACATAGCCACCGCCATGAATCCATAAAAGACCAGCCAATTCTTCCGATTTTGAAACAGGTTCATAGATTCGTAGACGTAAATCATTGCCATCCGGGCCTTCAATTATTTTATCGTTAATCGCAATATTCGGATCTTGTGGAGCCAAAGGTGCTTGTGCTGCAGCTGCACGTGCTGCCTCATAATTATCTAAATCTAGTGGCGGAAATAAGTCCAACATCTCAACAATCTCTGGATTCACACGGTTTTTCATTATAAAATTCCCCCTTTGGATTTTAAAAAAGTATAAGCGATTTCCATTCTTCCTTTTACTTCTATTGAAGCACTACATTGGCTTGTGCTTTTTCAAACGAAAAGCCTTCATAATGGTTGTCGGCAACCTGATCACAAATTTGTTTATAGTTATTTAATCCACCTACATAAATGACAAATCCACGTTGCGCCCCATCAATATTCGCCCCTGTGTACCAGGAATTTGTATGCGGGAAAAGGGTCGCGTTGGCTAGGTCATCACATTGTCTTCCCCACTTCAGTTCCGATACTTTTTGAGCTTCGATTGTTTGCAGAGCATTTGTTTCCAAATATTCGATACAATGGTCGATCCAATCTACATGCTGTTCAATCGCGGCCGGCATGTTCGTTAGGACGGAAGGGCTTTGTGGCCCAGTGATCATAAAGAAGTTCGGGAAGTTTTCCATTGTTAAGCCAAGATATGTTTTGACATCCCGACCCTCCCCCCACTTCTCCTGAATCGTTTGGCCGTCCCTTCCTTGAATATCAATTTTCAAAAGCGAGCCCGTCATTGCTTCATAACCCGTTGCGTATATAATTACATCACACTCAATTGTTCCATCACTCAACTTCACGCCATCTTCCACAATGCCTTGAATTGGGTTTTCTTTTAATGAGACCAGATTTACATGCTCCTCATTAAAAATTTCATAGAAGTTCGTTCCGATAATCAATCGCTTTGTCGTAATATAGTAATCTGGATGAAGAAGCTGGGCTTTTTCAGGATTTTCAATGATTTCGTCAATTTTATCGCGGACATATTGGGAAACAACAAAGTTCGTCTCCTTATTTATGCCTGTATCCGTATAAACGGAACCTAGTGCAAGACCACCCGTATCCCAAACGTAGTCAAGGGTCTCTTTTTGTTGCTGTGCAGTAAATTCAGTAGCCGATTTTCCGGTAGTATACATGCTGATGCCTCCGGGTGTTGTTGAAAAAGAATCACGGATTTCCGCATAGTTTGCGATTGCCTGATCCTGCTCCTCCTTACTTAACCTCTTATTCCGCGCTTCAGCGACATAGTGAGGGGTACGCATTAAGAGCGTAAGTTCCTTTGCTTCTTTTGCAATCTCGGGCATTGCTTGTACTCCACTCGAGCCATTCCCGATAATGACCACCCGTTTCCCGGTAAAATCCACTTTTTCATGCGGCCAACGCCCCGTATGATACTGCTCACCCTTGAACGTTTCAGTACCTTCAAATGGCGGTATATTCGTCGTCGATAAACACCCGACCCCACTGATGAAGTATTTCGCTGTGAAGGTTTCATTGCTGTCGGTTTCAATCTCCCATTGCTTTCGTTCATTATTGAATTTTGCTTTATTAACCCGTGTTTTAAATTGTATATTCGGCCGTAAATCCAGCTCGTCCGCCACGAAATTCAAATATTCCAATATTTCAGGCTGTGATGCATAGCGATCCTTCCAGCGCCATTTTTTATACAGTTCCTCTGAGAATGTGAAGTTGTAGAAAATTGAGTCGGAATCACACTTCGCCCCTGGATAGCGGCTCCAATACCATACGCCTCCGACACCATCCGCAGCTTCAATGACTTTTACCGATAACCCG
The DNA here is from genome assembly GCF_000772955.1 of Ureibacillus sinduriensis BLB-1 = JCM 15800. GTDB lineage: Bacteria > Bacillota > Bacilli > Bacillales_A > Planococcaceae > Ureibacillus > Ureibacillus sinduriensis. Next base: position 165,352 of record NZ_JPVO01000052.1, read on the forward strand.
CGTTGTCGTAGCCTATGCAACATATAAAGCCCTGCAAAACCTGCACCAATCACAACTGCATCAAATTGCTTTTCTCCCATAATATTCCCCCTTGTATGTTCGAAAGATTTGTAGGTACTGTTTCAAAAACTGATACTGATCGCCTGCGTTAAAACGCTTACATTTTTTGACATCCTTTCATCTACTGGAATTACAGACTTTCGTATGCAATATCATCTTATCAACTATCAATCATCTACAACATTCCTACTTTTAGCTATTTTTCCTACCATAATCGGGTCAATTTTTTTAGGAAGATTACTACTTTTTAATAGATGCCAATCATATAAATAATAAAGGAGTGATAGATATGCAAAAACTTGCACGGGGCTTGGAAGATAAATTAGCGAATTGTATTCATTTACAAACTCAGGAAGAAAAAATATGCCAAATTCTTCATGCGTTGGACGAACTGTCAATCTGTGATAAAACTTCTTTTTTCCGATACAGTCCCATCGGCTATGTGGGGGAAGGTGTCGCCGCCATGCAAGATGGGCAACTTCAATCCATTTCCTATATTCGGGATGATATCCGCTCTTTGCCGATCGTGAAAACAGCCGTGGAGAAACGTAAAACGACTTACCATGAAGGAAAAGACATCATTACCCTCATATCGAGCCGTTATCACCGCACCGAACCATTAAAAGCCTTGCTGGTTATACCCATCACTGTCAATAATATGACCATTGCTTATTTATGTTGTGAATTTACGAAAAATAGTGTTCGATTTAGCGAACAGGAATTGGACCAGTTTACCATTTTTGGACAATCAGCAGGTGAACTGTTCATCCAACCGCAAATAAATGCTCACCCAAAACTGAGCCCTCGCGAAAACCAAGTTTTGAGAGCGCTTGCAAATGGAATGTCCACAAAGGAATTAACATCGCTTCTCTCTTTAAGCGAAGCGACTGTAAAACAATATATTAAATCCGTACTGATTAAATTGGATGCGAAAAATCGTGCCCATGCCGTGTCGATTTATCTTGGGCAAATGCTATAAGGGGACAAATAAAAAGGATATTGCTCAAGGGGCTTAGTCCTGGCGATATCCTTTTTGAGGTATGCATAATGCTTTTCTATTATTCAATTAAACTTTAAGGGGATCAATAAAATTACTGCAGGCTTTTGTCCCACGCAATGGCTTCATTTGTGATGGCTTCCCAATTTCTTGATTGAAGCCACTCTTTTTTGATCAGGTCACTGCCTGCTCCAACAATAGCGGCTCCCGCCTCTAAATAGGATCTAGCCGTTTCCAGGTTAATGCCGCCTGTAGTCATTATCTGGATGTGTGCCAATGGACCTTTTACATCCTTTATAAACTTCGTTCCGAGAGATGATGCCGGGAAAAGCTTGATCATTTCAGCTCCTGCACTGTATGCTGTTTGCATTTCGGTCGGTGTAAAAACACCGGGGATTACTGGAATATTATGTTCCATACATATTTTGACAACATCCACATTCAAAGATGGCGAAACGATAAATTCAGCACCTGATGCGATTGCTTTTTCACAATCTTCCATTGTTAAAACGGTTCCTGCCCCCACTAATAAGTCTCCACCATTTTGTTGCTTTACATCCCGAATCATCTCGGAAGCATGATCGGAATCCATTGTAATCTCGACAGCTTTTATGCCCCCATCCTTCAATGCTTTCACAAGTTCTTGGCATAGCTCGTAGGGTACTTTCCGTAAAACTGGTATTAACCGAATACCTTGTAATTTATTGTACATTGCCTCATCTTCCTATCTTTCGATTTTCTCACGCGTTCCTAAAAACACTTCAACATCTTCTAAATAGGGTAGTCCTTCATTATCGCCTTCCACTTGTACAACCATTGCCCCAACAGCATTGGCTAGTGTGATGGACTTTTCGATAGACCAGTCTTGTATAATGCCATAAAGAAAAGCTGCATCAAATCCGTCCCCAGCACCTACTGTATCGACGACCTTGCCGACTTTGAATCCTTCCACTTGAATGAGTCGATTGTTTTCCAAATAGGAAGCCCCCAGTGCACCATCTTTGACGACCACATGCTTGATATCAAAGTTTTGTAGCGCCTGGATCATCTCATCTTCATTTGAAGTTTCAAACAAGATTTCAAGTTCTTCACGGCCGGTCAGTAAAAAATCCACGTATGGCAAATAGCTCAACAACGTTTCCCGGGCTTGTTCTTTTGACCAAAGTTTCAACCGGATATTCGGATCAAAAGAAACTTTTACACCGTTCTGTTTGGCGATTTTCAATGCTTCTAATATGATTTGGCGGTTTTGTTCAAGTATCGCCGGGAATACTCCCGTAACATGCAAGATTTTGGCCTTTTTAATATAATCAACCGGCAGCTCCTCTGCCTTAAAAGTCTCGGTCGGGGATTTATGGCGGTAATAAAATGTTTTACTATCGCCTGATGCATGAACTTCCTTGAAATTTAGTGATGTCGGATAGTTTTCGATAAGCTTCACTTCCGAAACATCAATCCCTTCCCCACGCACAGTATTGAGTATGTGGCGGCCAAATTCATCTTTACCCAGTCGGCTAATCCAGCCCGCTTTTAACCCCAGACGTGCACAGCCGATCATCACATTCAATTCCGCCCCGCCAATCTTCCTTTTAAATCCGTCTACATAGCGTAAAGGGCCTTTAACAGACGGATCAAATGTAATCATGCCGTCTCCAATTGTAATAATATCCATATTATTCAACCTCACTCCACTAGATTTAGCGGCCCATCCAGCCTCCATCTACAACTAACACATGGCCTGATACATAATCCGATGCACGGGATGCCAAAAATACAGCTGTTCCCGCTAGATCATCCGCTTGTCCCCAACGTCCTGCCGGAATTCGTTCCAAAATCGATTGATTTCGTACATCATCATTACGGAGTGCCTCCGTATTATTCGTTGAAATATAACCAGGGGCAATCGCATTCACTTGCACCCCTTTGGATGCCCATTCATTTGCCAATGCTTTTGTCAATCCAGCAATCGCATGCTTGCTTGCCGTATAGCTCGGCACATTGATGCCACCCTGGAATGATAATAGAGAAGCAATATTAATAATTTTCCCCGCTCCATTTGCAATCATTTGATTTCCGATTGCTTGGCTAAGCATGAATACGGAATTGATATTAACATCCATTACTCGATTCCATTCTTGTACGTTATGTGCTGCAGCAGGTTCGCGGTAGATCACTCCTGCATTATTTACTAAAATATCGATTTGATATTTTGCCAATACAGGCTCCAATTTTGCTCCTAAATTGTCAACATCGCTCAAGTCGATCAGGAATGTTTCGGAAGTGCCGTTTACATCGGCGATTTTCTCTTGTGTTTCTTGCATATTATCGCGGTGGCCAACTAAAATTAAGTGGGCTCCCGCAGCTGCAAGCCCGACTGAAATGGCCTGCCCGATTCCTGTGCGTGCACCGGTTACTAGTGCCGTTTTACCTTTAAGTGAAAAATAGTCTAATTGAAAACTCATATACTTTCTCTCCTTTTGCCTTATAGGGACTCTATAAAGTAGTTTTAGTCTGAAAAAGGTTTTCTGACATGGCTCTATTAAATGTTATCTGCCCAGCCAGCCACCATCGATTGCGATTGTAAAGCCGTGTACGTAATCCGAGGCGCTTGATGCTAAAAAGATGACGGCACCCTGCATATCTTCCCCTGTTCCCCAGCGTCCTGCCGGAATACGATCCAAGATTTGGCGGCTTCTCACTTCGTCATCAATCAGGGCTTCATTCATATCCGTGGCCATATAACCAGGGGCCACACAGTTTACATTGACACCTTTTGAAGCCCATTCATTTGCCAAGGATTTAGTGAATTGCATGACCGCCCCCTTGCTTGCTGCATAAGCCGGAACAGTAAAGCCACCCTGGAAAGATAGCAAAGAAGCTAAATTAATAATTTTTCCGTTTCCCCGTTCCAACATCGGCTTTCCAAAAACTTGGCATAAGCTAAATACAGCGTTCGCATTGACATTCATCACATAATTCCAATCTTCTTGAGGAAATTCCTCGGATGGGTGCCGTTTCTGGACACCTGCGTTATTCACTAAAATATCAACTTTTCCAAGCTTTTCTTCTATTATAGTTAGGAGCTCTTGATGCATAGGAATATTGGCGATGTCAAAAGCGATCGATACCGCTTTAACACCGAATTGTTTCAATTCACTTACAACTTCCGGACATTCTCCCCTGGAGACAATTGCTACATTGGCTCCCGCTTCAGCCAAGCCAAGCGCGATACTCTTTCCCAATCCGCGGCTGCCCCCTGTGACGACGGCATTTTTACCTGTCAAATCAAATAATCGGTGCATGAATTCCCTCCTAAAACGCGTACAATACTTTAATGGCATTCGTTGGTGTTGTCAGTAATTCGAAACCATCCATGGCTTCTTCGGGCCTTAAAACATGGGTAATAATTTCAGAGAACTGTGGAACCTTTTTTAGTAAATCCAGTGCCAATTCGATATCTCGTTTTGTATAAACCCGAACGAATTGGACCGACAATTCTTTGAACATCCCTTGAATTAAATTCATTTCGGTCGGTTTTTTATAAGCTGCCACCACAACAATGGTCCCCTGAACCTTGACGACTTCTGTTGCTTCTTTGATGACAGCCGGGTGACCCGCACAGTCGAATACATAATCCACTCCGGCGTTCCCTGTCATTTCCGCCAACTTTTCCACGACATTATCTTTCAAGGAATGCAGTGTTTGGAAACCTAATTCACCGGCTTTTTGAAGTCGGTGTTCATTTGCCTCAATGACAATTACTTCCGATGCTCCGTAAGCTCTTAATGTCAAAGCTACACATAAACCGATTGTTCCCGCACCATACACCACCGCGCGATCCCCCACCAAAAACTTTGCCGTTCTGACGGCATGCACAGCTACGGCTATAGGCTCCGAAAGTGCGCCAAGTTCAAGTGAAACGCTTTGCGGCAATGGAATGACTTTATCTTCTTTGACGGCAACATATTCTGCCATGCCACCATCAACATCAATCCCCACCAATTTCAAATCCTCGCATACGTGGGATTGCCCCGTGCTGCATGGAATACATGTACCGCAGCTAATCAAAGGATTGACTGTCACTTTTGTGCCCACTGGGTATTTCGGATGCTCGCTTTCTATCGTTGCGGAAAATTCATGTCCGAGAATAAGGGGAGCTTGTGCCCTGGGGTGTGTACCCGCGAAAATATTCAGATCTGTTCCACAAATCCCCGCGAAAGCATTTTTTAGTAGCACATATCCTTTTGGCACAACTGGTCTATCTACTTCTCTACATTCAACTGTGTTAGGCGCAGTGTAAACAATTGCTCTCACGCTCTTTGTCCTCCTTTTATGGATTTGGCACTCATATGACTAGAAAAGCGACCAAAAGTACCTTTACTGAATACCTTTGGACGCCTCTTTTTGCTATTTAATAAGTCCAAATACCTTTGGTAACCATAGTGAAAGTTCCGGAATATACGTGACAATCAAAAGGACCACGATTGTTACGGCAAAAAATGGTATCAATGGGCGTATGACTTGCTCGATTTTCAATTTTGCTACCCGCGCTCCTACAAATAGGACAGGTCCTACCGGCGGAGTAATCGTACCAATACTTAAGTTGAAAACAACCATGATTCCGAAATGTACCGGATCCATGCCGAACTGTGTAACGATCGGCAAGAAAATAGGAGTGAAAATTAAAATAGCCGGTGTTGGATCCATGAATGTTCCAACGATTAAAAGAACGATATTCATGATGATCAAAATAACAATCATACTATCCGTGAACCCTAGTAGCGTGTCGGCAATCAATCTAGGGATACCTGTAAATGACATCACCCATGACATAATTGTCGAAACACCGATCAAGAAAATTACGATGGCCGTTGTACGAGTGGATTCCATCAATATTCTTGGCAAATCTTTGATTTTGATCGTTTTATAGATAAAGGATAGTAATAGTGCATAGACTACGGCAATGGCCGAGCCCTCCGTAGCGGTAAAGGCACCGTAAATGATCCCGCCAATCACGATGATGATCAGTAATAGTGATGGTATCGCATCGATAAAAACTTTTAATGCTACCTTGAACGGAACTTTTTCATTACTTTTATAACCTCTTCGCTTCGCTATTACGTAAGCAGCAATCATACAAGCGATTCCCCATAAAATCCCCGGTATGTATCCTGCCATGAATAATGCCGCAATCGATGTACCACCACTTACTAGTGAAAATACAATCAGTGTGTTACTCGGAGGGATCAACATGCCTGTTGGTGCAGATGCGATATTGACAGCCGCACTAAACGCACGATCATAACCCTCTTTTTCCTGCATAGGGGCCATTGTCGAGCCAACTGCAGCTGCTGCTGCAACCCCTGATCCAGAGATGGAACCAAACATCATATTGGCCAATACATTCGTTTGCGCCAATGATCCGGGCATGCGTCCAGATATGACTTTCGCGCAATTAACCAACCTCATGGCTATCCCGCCGTTATTCATAATGACCCCGGCCAATATGAAGAAAGGAATGGCCAACAGCGTAAATGAGTTCATTCCTGTAAACATTCGTTGTGCCGAAGTTTGAAGTGCATTTGCCGGATCCAGCATCGAAAACATCGCAAGCATTGATGCAATTCCGACACTAATACTGATCGGTGCACCGATTATGAGAAAAAATGCTACCCCTGCAAATAAAATTAAACCTGCTATCCCTGCTGACATCATCTGTCATACCTCCCCTCTCGCCATTACATAATTTCTAGTGGTTTTTTATTTTTTACGATAGTATAAATATTGTAAAGGCAATAGAATATGATGATTACCCCACAAATCGGCATTACAGAGTATAAGTAACCAACTGGTATGTGTAATGCTGCGGACATTTGCGTCCATGCCAATTTAGTAATTGTTAAGCCACCAGAAAGTAATACAAGAGCTGAGAAAACGATAATGCTTAGTTCAATAAAAATTTGGACTGCCATTTTGAATTTTTTCGGCAAAGCATCCTGGATGAACTCGATACGCATATGCCCATTTTCCCCAAATACATAAGCCGCTCCAAAAAGCACCAACCAGACAAAACAATATTTTGCCAACTCCTCAGAGAAAGTACTCGGGTTGTTCAAGATAAACCGTGTGAAAACTTGCCATGTAACAAGGAGAACTAATGCGCCGAATAATCCGACGCATATCATTGATAAAATCTTATCAAGCCATTTTTTGACTGTTTCCATCTGAAATCACCACCACTTATTTTGCTGCTTCGCGAACTTTTTCATATAACGCTTTTGCACTTTCAGAAGCCAACTTTTCCTCAACAACTGATTCAGTAGCTTGACGGAACAGTTCAACATCTACTTCATTGAATTTTGCACCAGCTGCTTCAGCGTCGGCAATCGCTTTTTGCACGTCTTCTTCCCACATTTCAACTTCACGTTCAATTGCAACTGCTAGTTCTTCTTTAAAGATTTCTTGGTGTTCTTCACTCATACCATCAAATAAAGTTGAGTTGATCAGCAAGTAGTCCGGGAACATTAAGTGTTTCGTGTAAGAATAGTAAGGCGCAATTTCAGCATGTTTAAGGTTGGAATAAATAAGCTCGTTATTTTCCCCTCCATCAATTACTCCTGATTGAATTGCTGTATACACTTCACCTTGGCCCATCGGTGTACCTGTCCCACCCATTTGTTCCATCATTTTAATATTTGTATCCGACTCAATAATACGAATCTTCAATCCTTTTAAATCTTCCGGAGTATTGATAGGTTTTTCACTGTTGTAAACGTTACGGACTCCCGAGTGGAAAGCCCCAGTTATAAATAACCCTTGATCCTTCAATGAAGAATATAAATCCCCCACTACCTCCTGGTCATTCAATACGGACATTTGATGTTCCGCCGATTCAAAAACATATGGCAAATTAAATACTGCAAAGTCTTCATTGAAGTTTTCCAATAAGCTTCCCGCAACAATTGACATCTGGATTGTGCCGGATTGTACTAATTCGATTGTTTCGCGTTGTGCACCCAACAATTCATTTGGGAAAATCTCGATTTCATATGCCCCATTTGTACGTTCTTTAAATTTTTCGCCAAACTCTTCCAACGCTTTATATTGCGGATGATTCTCCGGTTGGTTGAACGCCACTTTCAATACTTGCGTTTCACCGCTTGAAGTTCCCCCAGCGTCAGTAGCGCCTGATTCCCCCCCGCCACAAGCTGCCAAAATAGTTAGTGCTAATCCGATAACCCCTAAAAACAATAATTGTTTGAATGATTTTTTCATCTTGGTCCCCCCAAAATAGAGTTATATTTTATTAACAGGATAATGAAGCTCTTCATTCTTCACATATCTCACTGCTTCTTCCGCAACTTTTCTTTTCAATTCCTGTGCTGCTTGCTCCGAATACCAGGCCATATGCGGTGTACAAATGAATTGCTCCAACTCGAGCAATGGAGAGTGTGAATCAATCGGCTCTTTCACCGCCACATCCAAAGCTGCCCCCGCGATTTTTTTGGAACGGAGTGCTTCATATAAAGCCTCCTCATCGACAATGCCACCCCGGGAGACATTGATCAAATAGCTAGTGGACTTCATCTTTTCAAGCACATCCGCATCAATTAAATTCATTGCCTGATCGGATGGGCAGTGTATGGAAACAACATCAGCCTGCGCAATAAGTTGCTCAAACTCTACAAATTCAATAAACGATAAAGTAGAATCGTGTTTTTTCTGCTCCGATGAAATATCGTAGGCGATGACTTTACAGCCCAGTGCATGCACTTTTTTCGCAAATTCCGCACCGATGCGTCCCACGCCTACAATCCCGACGATTTGTTCGCTATGGCGGAATATTGGGATACTTGCTTGATAATCCCATTGCCCCGCTTTTACAAGCCGCTCCATTTTCGAAATCTTCCTTGTAAGCGCTAGCATTAATGCCAAAGCATGATCTGCAACTTCATGCGTGCCATAATCGGGAACATTGCAAATCTGGACCCCATATTTTGTTGCTGCAGATAGGTCGATATTATTCACCCCTACACCATAACGGACGATCAATTTCAAGTTCGGCAATTTTGCAAAAACCTTTTCAGTGAATGGTGCATACTGATTTACAATGACCACCGCTTCTTGGCAATTGTGGATTAGATCCTCTTCCGTTTGATTTTGTTGTTGTTCAAACAAAACCTGATTTTCCAAGAAAATGCGTTGTTCAATCTCAATATCAGCGTGGTCACAGTCGGAAATAATTACTTTCATTTGTCATCACCCATCCAATGCTATTTCAAATCTTTCATTGCTACGTGATCCATATCATCAAAATCCAAGTTCTCTCCGCACATTCCCCAAATGAACGTATAATTTTTTGTGCCGATGCCGGAGTGAATGGACCAACTTGGCGACAATACCGCTTGCTCATTCGCCATTACAATATGGCGGGTTTCATTTGGCTGCCCCATCAAGTGGAATACTCGTGTATCTTCTTCCATATCGAAATAGAAATAGACTTCCATACGGCGTTCATGTGTATGGCATGGCATCGTATTCCAACCGCTGCCTTCTTCAAGTACAGTCATGCCCATACTTAATTGGCAAGTTTCCAATACATCAGGGTGTATGTATTGATTGATGACACGTTTATTCATGTTGCCGTCAGTTCCCATTGGTCGTTTAATCGCTTTTTCTTGATCAATTTTGACTGTCGGGTATTTCGCATGTGCCGGACAGCAATTAATGTAAAATTTTGCTGGATTATTAGAATCAACGGATTCAAAATACAGCTCTTCCGTCCCTCTACCAATATATAAAGCTTCTTTATTACCGATGTCGTACGTATCTCCATCGCAAACAATACGTCCAGGGCCGCCAACGTTGATCACGCCCATCTCGCGTCGCTCCAAAAAGTATTTTGCAGCCAATTCTTTCCCGGCATCCAACGTAACTTTTTGATCAATCGGATAAATCCCGCCATAAATAATGCGATCTACATGGCTATAGCTCAATGTGCCTGCATTTTCTACGAACAGTTTTTCCATCAAAAACTCTTCTCTTAATTTTTCAGTTGTGTAATGTTTCACATCTTCAGGATGGTGTGCATAAATAATTTTCATCATTTTTTTCCTCCTTTTATCAAGAAAGCGCTATCAGAAAGCATATTGTTCCACATCGTAGAACTCAGTTCCAATTTATAAATAATTATATGTGCAAAAATTTGCAATTACAAGAAGAAATTAATTTTTCTGCAAATTGTAATAACAGTTATTAACTTTTTGAGATATCATTTACAAATCAATAGTTTTTCGAATATGATTGATAAAGGCTACGAATTTTTTAGAAATGGTGGAGAAATAAAAATGGCAACTGTACAATCTATTGAACGTGCTTTTATGATATTAGAATATTTATCTGAGCACCCAAACGGTATGCAGATCACAAAACTGGCAACTGAAACTAAATTATCGAAAAGTACTGTTCATCGATTACTTTCCACTCTGATTGAGTTGCAATATGTCCGGAAAGACAGTGAAACCGACCGCTACTATCTGAGTTACCGCACGTTGTATCTAACCCGGAATATTTTAAGCAACTCCAGTTTGATCACAGTGGCAAGACCATTATTGGAAAACTTGGTGAAGGAAATTAACGAAACAGTGCATTTATGTGTGGAAGAAAATGAAGAAGTCGTATATGTCGACAAAATCGAAAGCAATCAAACAATCCGCATGTATTCACGCATCGGCAGCCGTGCACCGATGTATTGTACAGGTGTCGGGAAAATGATGTTATCAGGAAAAGACGAACATACACTGAATGAAATCATCTCAAGAATTCGTTTTACCAAACGCACAAACTACACCATTTTAACGCCCACCGATTTACTTCATGAAATTTCAAATATACGAAAAAACGGCTATTCGCTCGACAATATAGAAAACGAAGAAGGGATCCGCTGCATCGCTGCACCGATTTATGATTTCAGCGGAAAAATCATCGCTAGCTTTAGCATTTCCGGTCCAAGTACGAGAGTAACGATGGACAGAATAGAGAACGAATTGGCAAAGAAAATATTAAATACATCAAGAGCAATCTCCTCCCGGCTTGGGTATGTACAATAAGATTGGCCGAGGCAAAATCCCAATAGCAAAAAATAAGGATATTACGCAAGAGGCAGACCTCTGACGCAATATCCTTTTTGATATCGTTTTGTTAAATTTTAAATTGGCGGATAAGTGTTTGAAGGTCTTCAGCAAGACTCGCCAATGCTTGAGAAGAAGAAGTAATTTCTTCCATGGAAGCCAGTTGCTCCTCTGTTGCCGCCGTCACCGATTGCGTACCGGCAGCAGTTTCAGTTGCCACTTCACTTACCTCTGAAATCGAGTGATTTACTTCATTCGTACTTGTCAACAGCTTCTCGACATTTCCTTTAATACCCTCGATTTGTGGGACAGCTTTGGAAATCACGGATTCAATTTCACCGAATGTATCACCGGCTAAATGAACGACCGTCATCCCTTGTTCAACTTCCCCAGTTGCATCTTCAACCATCTTCATCGTCTGGTCTGTATCCTGTTGGATCGCTGCAACGAGCTGAGAGATTTGTCGTGCCGAAGTAGCCGATTCCTCGGCAAGTTTACGAACCTCGTCCGCTACAACCGCAAACCCTTTCCCCGATTCCCCTGCCCTTGCCGCTTCAATTGCTGCATTCAGTGCCAGCAGATTTGTCTGCGCCGCAATATTGGTAATTACTTCGATGATTTGTCCGATTTCCCTTGAGCGGGTAGAAAGTTCCGCAAAGGAAACGACCAACGATCGGACCGTCTTATCGATAAACTGCATCTGATTATTTACTTCGTTGATGACTTTTCTTCCTTCGCCAGAGAGTCTTGATGCTTCATTTACGGTATGCGATACAATTTCGGTATTATTCATCACTTCTTGAGTTTCATGATCAATCTGTCCAATCAGGTTCGTGCTATCTTTAATGATTTCGACTTGATTGTCCGCCCCTACAACAAGTTCCTGGGTTGTTTGTGAAATATGCTCACTGGCACTTGTGCTTTGTTCAGCACTGGCACTCAGCTCCTCGGAAGCCGCCGCAACCTGTTCGGAAGTGCTTCCGACAGTACGGATAACATTATTGACTCCTTCAACCATTTTATTGAAGGAGGCATTTAACATACCAATCTCGTCTTTCGATTGGTAGTCTCCTTTTACGGTAAAGTCACCGTTTTCCACTAGACCTAATAATTCTTGTATGTTTCTTAGAGGCTTGGTAATGAATCGCGCAATGACCAAACCTACTGTGATCGTAATGATTATTGCCAACGCGATTGTGACAATTACGGAATTAGTTGCCTTTTCCGTCGTTTCAATCACTTCACCAAAAACTCGCTCGGAGCTCTGCATATTGGATTCTTCCAGTTCTGTAAGCAGTTCATTGATTTCAACCCGTATAGGCTCCAATTCATTTTGGAACAACTGGTAGGCTTCCGCATTTTTATTTTCCATGGCTAATTCTCTTACTTTTTTCCGAAGAACATTTTGCTCCATATCCAATGTGATGAGTGTATCAAGCTGTTTCTCCACTTCACTTGGCAACTGCATTGATTCCAATGTTTGTGAATAAGTGATCGTTTCATCGATGTTTACGTCAAGACGTTCATTAAGATATTTGTTTCGGTCATGGTCTTCCGTTAACAACATCTCCAATAAATACGCATTTACGGCACGGTTGTTAACGCTGATTCCGCTGAGCATTAAACTCGGTTTTAATTGCTTATTATATAAAGTATCGGCACTTTTTCTTCCTTCCGAAAGGCTGCTTATACTTACAAACCCTAATAACAGCAGCGCAATGGTAAAAATGGATATCAGTAAAATCAGTTTTTGTCTTACCTTTAAGTTTCTTATCAACTTCATTCTCTCTTCTCCTCATATGTTTCCTGATATCTCTCTATGTGCCCGAAACTACAAGTTTAGCCATAAAAAGTTACCTGCTAATAATTTCGGTCAGTATTTAAATTACTTTAGTATTTTTTTGATAAAAGTAGTATTTACATTACTTCTTATAATTGGATATACTTGCCTAATAGTTTAAGTGCATTTTAGATAAAAAAAAACAGCTCCTTGGCTTGACCAAGGGGCTGCTTCTATATTTATATCATTCTTTCGATCCAGGCAGTAGGATTGTAATTTTTGTTCCAATTCCTTCTTCACTCTCAAGTTCGAAGGAAGCTCTTTTTATCAATTTGAGTTTCCTGAAAGGATTCGTAAATCCTACCCGTGAATTTTTGCCATTCAGCAAGTCTGACTGTTTCTCCTTCGAAATCCCAATACCATCATCCTCAATGACGATTCGAACCATTCCCTGCATTTTGCTTACAGCAAGTTTGATTGTTCCCCCGGCTGCTTTCTTGCCAATTCCATGTTGGACGGCATTTTCGATCAATGGCTGAATAGTCATTAATGGAATAATGGCATCTGCTGTTTCGTCGAAATCATAAATAACTTCCAGCCTGTCACCAAAGCGCATTTTTTCGATTTTCAAATAAGCTTGAACAAGTTCCAATTCATCCTCCAGCGGAACCAGTGACTGATAACTATTGAAATCAAGTTTTGCACGAAAATAAGTAGCTAAATATGTAAGTGCCTCTCGCGTCATTTTTGAATCCAAATAAGTTAGTCCGATAATTGTTTGCAATGTATTATAGAGAAAATGAGGTTTGATTTGCGAATAATACATCGTCAGTTCATCCACCAGCGAGTCTTTGGAAGTTTGCCTCATCGACAGCAGAAACTCGATACGCACCTTTAATTCATCCAGCATCACGGGCTTTTGCAAGAATTCATTTGCACCGATTTGGAAAGAAGAAATCATATCGGATAGTTGTCCGGCAGCAGTTAGTACAATCACAGGTAGATCAAACAAGTCAAACTTCTCCCTCAACGCCTTGGACACTTCGAACCCGTTCATATTGGGCATCATTAAATCTAGGATCACTAAATCAATTTCCTTATCGTTCAGTACCTCCAGAGCCGCTTCCCCGTTATCCACCGCAATGACGGTATAACCCAATGAAGCAATCATGTCCTGTAAAACGAACAAATTGGGATGTTCGTCATCCACTATTAAAATCGTCTGTTCTTTATTACCCTCTACTATTTTTGGAAATTCATACTCTATTTGTTTATCAATAACCGGTACAAGTTGAAACGGGCTTGAACCTTGAGCAATGAGACCTTTTTCTTCATGTCGGGCCTCTCCTTCTGCCAATGGAAGTGTAAAAGTAAAGCACGTCCCTACTCCATAGGTTGAAGAAACAGCAATGTCCCCTCCCGAAAGTTCCACCAACTCTTTTGCGATGCTTAAGCCCAATCCCAGACCTTTGCTTTTAGTTTCATAGCTCGTATCAACCTGATAGAAAGATGCAAAGATTCGGCTTAAATGTTCTTCTTCGATTCCAATCCCGGTATCTGATACCGAAATATACATCTTATTCTCTTTTACTTTTGCTTCAACCGTAATTTCTCCAACTTTTGTATATTTAATGCTATTATGAATGAGATTCAACAATATTTGCTTAAGCCTGTTTTCATCTACATACACCTTCGGCAAGGAGGCTTCCGTCCGATTGATCAACCTTACAGATTGTGGATTTGGAAGTAAATAAGACATCTCCGCAATAATATCCCCCACGACCTGAAGGGATGTAGGTGCAGGAGAGTGGCTTACTTCCCCTTTTTTAATATTGCCCGCATCAAGAAGGCTTTCGACCATGCTGGCCAAGCGTCTTCCAACATTGTGAATGAGATGCATGCTTTCTTGTTGCTCCCCCTTCAGCGGTCCAGTTCGTCCTTCCAGAATGGAGCTGGTCAAATTCAATATCAAATGAAGAGGTGTCCTTAGTTCATGTGAAGTCTTCACAAGAAATTCATCCTTGACGGAATCGAAATGGATGAGCTCCTTCGTCAGTTCATCTACCCTTTTAAACGCTTGCTGGGACCGGTAACTTATCAAGGTAGATAAGCTGATGGCCGTAACTAAAAATAAAAAGACTGGCGCCCATCCAAACTCCACATTGAATAAGAAATTGAGTCCCAGCAATAGGCTATAGCAAACAAATGAAACAACAACGTGGATAATATACAGCATGCCTTCCATCTTGTTCATAAACGCTCTGATGAGAATAAACAAAATATAAAGATAGACAAGTGCCAAAATAATCACGATATAAACTGCAATGTTGGCAATCGGGAATATACTCGACAGATCAATGACTTGAGTGGGACCCAATAGAATGGCCTGCATGAATAGCAGCAGGCAGAGCGTCGCCACTATCTTCTTATTGGCATAGGGTTTAAAAAAGTGATACATGAACAATAAAAAGAACAATACGGAAAGATGGATTGCCATCAACTGCAGTTGCAGCAACAGGTTTTGCCCAATCATCGGCAGTACCGAGATCAATAGTCTTTCATTAATGGCTGATATGTAAAAGCCTTGCAGCAAACAGAAAATGCTGAAATATAATTCATACAGATTTTTGCGCTGTTGCATATAGGTCACGAAGTACATGATGGCAAGTAAAAGGTAGCCGGAAAACACTATAGTATCCAGCATCTTATATAAATCCCTATCCTCCAGGACATTTTCTGTCGGGCCCAATTTAATGGGACGTGTAATCCCTCCCGTTACTACTTTAAAACTGGAAACATGTATCACCAACTCAAGCTGCTTTGAACTGCTGCTGAAAAAAGTGTTGTATCCGGAATTATTGAATTCACTCTTCCTATCAGTGACATTTCCCGTGCTTCCTATGATACTCCCATTCATATATATCTTGCTCGCGTAACCAATCATTCCCACCCTCAAGCCAAAGTCCCCTTCAGAAGGGAGATTGATGTTGAGTCGGTAGGTGCCGTACGCTTTTTCCTTTGTTACAAACTCGTCCCATTTTCCCGGGACTTGAATCAGTTGCTTTTCATCACGGTAAGCATCAAAACGGGAAGAATCTTTACCGGGTTCAATGAAAATACCCGGGTAAAATTCCCACTCCCCATCCAATTGAACAAGCTCTTGTTCATCAAAATTCACATCTTCTAAATCTAATGATCCATCCTTGGCCAGAGGCTGTCCGGAATCATTCCCATAATACACTCGCATTGCATAAAAAACTGTAAACAAAACAAGCAAAATGGAGAAAAGCAGCGTTAATATTCTTTTCATTTATACACCTTCATTATTTTTATCTTTTAAACCGATATGATGGGGATTCACATAGTTTTGATATATTTCTTGACGCTAGATTAAATGTCCTACACATCCAGGTGACAATATTACTAATTGTAGAAGAAACACTCTTTATTGACGAATTTAAGTTTATTAATAGCGACTATTTTTATATAATAAGATATATTTTCCATTATATATAATTCCATACAGTTTAGTAATATTATCATAAAAAAATGTGTTCCATAAGGAGTAAAGTAATGACTCGAGTAGTTCTCGTTGATGATGAGGCGTTAGCTCTTATTTCGTTAGAGAAAATATTAGAAGACTTTCCCGGGGTAATCGTATTAGGTAAATACAACAACTACGAAGAACTCCTTGCATTTGTGGAGAAGGAAACAATAGATGTAGTATTTCTCGATATTGAAATAGGGACAAGCAACGGATTGGATATTGCGAAGGATATTTTATCGATCCAGCCTTCTATACAAATTGTATTCGTTACGGCCCACTCAGAATATGCGGTGCAAGCCTTTGAATTGAATTCAGTCGATTACTTGCTGAAACCTATCTCATCCAAACGACTAGCAAAGACCATCTCACGGATAAACGAAAAAATAGGGCACCGCAATATGGATATCAGTGAAGCCAGAAGTACACCTCTTGTAATACAGTGCCTCCATGAGTTTCAAGTATTCAGGAATCATCAGCCTATTCCTTTTAAGACGGCAAAAGTGAAAGAACTTTTCGCCTATCTTTTTACGAATATAAACACTTACATTCACCGGGATATATTGATTGAACATTTATGGCCTGAGCAAGAATATAAAAAAGCGAAGATTAATTTGCATACATGTATTTCGCATCTAAGAAAACTTTTTAGCGAATTAGGATACAAAGATTGTATTACCTTTTCGAACCAAAGTTATTCCCTGATTCTGAAAGAATACGAGTGTGATGCTTTAACCATTTATGAGGTGGCTTCAAATCTCGATACAGTGGATCACACAAATATCCAATTATTAGAAAAAACGATTCGTCTATATTCGGGCGATTATTGCGAGCTTAATGGATATAAATGGGCAGCCGAAAAGACATCGGAGCTTCATATGATCATGTCCTTCTTATTGAGAAAAACGATAGAGTATTTGCAAACGGTGGATCCTGTAAAGGCACTCGGCTATTCCCAACTATATATGAAGCTGAACCCTTATTCGGATGAAATCGTCAACAGGATGATGAATCTGCTTATCTCCATGGGGAATCAATCAGAAGCAATCAAAGTCTTTCAGGATTATCAACATCTTCTAAACGATGATTTAGGAATAGAACCGAATCATCAACTTAGTGAAATTTATCAATCTTTGTTAACAACAACAAAAACAAAAGACGTTCCGGTTTAAATGACTGGAACGTCTTTTCAACTTACTATGTACACTTTATCGAAGGTTTAAAGAACTATCCGTAAACCATATGTAGACAAAGGCGCAGTCTGCTTTGTCTACACTCCGATACTTTTTGTAATGCATGGTTCTAATAATTTTGAGTTCCTCTTTACTGGCAGGTTCCCATCAGTAGGCTCCATCCCCCATACAATTAGACGATTACGGGATTCTCGGAAATACTGATGGATTTATTATGATGTCTTCCAATCGGTACAACAGACGGAGAATCCGAAACCGGGTCTTCAATCACTTTGCAATTGAGATTGAAGATGTCTTTGATCAATGAACTTGTAATCACTTCCGACGGCGTCCCTTCAGCTACTAGCTTGCCTTTATTTAGGGCAAAAATATGGTCTGCATAGCGTGCGGACAAGTTGATATCATGAAGAACCATCACAATCGTTGTTCCATATTTTCGATTTAAATCCGTCAGCATATCCAGGATTTCCACTTGATACGTAATATCCAAATAGGTTGTAGGCTCGTCAAGGAAAAGAATGTCTGTTTGTTGGGCAAGGGCCATGGCAATCCAAACACGCTGTCTTTGTCCACCGGAGAGCTCATCAATATTGCGATCGGCAAATTCCGTAATGTTCATGATGTCCATTGCTTCGGCAACGGCTTCATAGTCTTTCTTTGACCAGCCTTTCATAAAGGTATGGTGCGGGAATCTGCCCCTTCCGACTAAATCTGCCACCGTAATTCCCTCGGGGACGATTGGTGATTGTGGCAGTAGTCCTAAAACCCTCGCCAAATGTTTAGGTGGGATTTTATGGATTGGTTTTCCATCCAAACTGATTTGCCCGGAAGTCGGTTTGATCAAACGCGCCATCGTTTTGAGCAGCGTCGATTTACCGCATCCATTGGCACCGATAATAATGCTGATTTTGTTGCTCGGAATCGCAATGCTGATATCGTGCAAGATGGTTTTTTTATCGTACCCGGCAGTTATGCTTTCGGCTTGAAACGTATGTGTTGGTTTCATTATAAATCTCCCTTTCGATTGATCCGAATTAATAAGTAAATCAAGTAAGGTGCACCAAGGATACCAGTGATGACGCCGACAGGATATCTAGCAACAAAGGCAAATTGACCGATAAGGTCCGATGCCAGCACTAAACTAATTCCGACCAGACCTGCTGGGAGGATATTTGAATACCCGACGCCGACCAATCTTTTTGCGATGGGCCCGGAAAGGAAGGCCACAAATGCAATCGGTCCAGTCGTGGCAGTGGCCAACGCAATCATCAGCACGGAGCTGACAATGAGGATAAGCCTTGTCTTATTCGTATCGACCCCGAGCGAGGTAGCCGCTTGTTCCCCCAACTCCAGCATTTCCAATCGTTTCCCAAAGAAAAGTAGGATGGGCGTGAATATTAAAACAATGACGACAAGTGGGAGAAGTGTTTCCATCTTCGCCCCGTTCAAGCTGCCGCTCAGCCATCTCATGGCAGCCGGCAGGTCGTTTTCTTGACCAATCAATAATAAATAATTAATAACAGCCGTCAGCATCGCCTGTATACCGATGCCGATCAAAATCAATCTTCCTATGGAGAAGGAAGATCCTTTCGACAACCCATAAATGACGAGGACTGTCGCAAGTCCACCAATGACGGATGCAATCGATATAACGGTAGTGCCTGCCTGCAGCACAATGATGCAAAATACAGCTGCTGCACTGGAACCTGCCGTAATCCCGATGACATTGGGGTTCGCTAGTGGGTTTCTCAGCATCGTCTGGAAGATGTATCCTCCAGCACCGAAAGCAAAACCGGCAAATACACCTGCAAGCATTCTCGGCAAGCGGATCGTACCGACTGCAAAAGATGCACCCTTTACTTCTTCCCCCATAAGAACACGAAATACATCAGCCACGGGATAGATGGTGTTCCCCAACATGAGCATGCTGCAACAAAGTGCCAATGAAATCAAAGCTAACACTGAGGTCACTATGATAAACCGACGTTGTCTTTTTTGCCTAGAATCCATAATGGAAAGTATAGTATCATTTATCATCATAATGCACGCATTTTCGCTTTCATTGTAATTAAAATCAAAATAGGCGCTCCGACAAAGGCCGTCACAATCCCGACCTCCAGTTCACCCGGACTGCCGAGAAGCCTTCCAAGCACATCGGATACGGTCAAAATTATCGCACCTGTAAGAGCGGACATCGGGATAATGTAACGCAAATCGGGTCCGATCAGCAGGCGGATGACGTGCGTCGCCAACAGGCCGATAAAGCCGATGGGTCCTGCCAATGCTGTCGCAGCACCGCATAAAAGGACAGCACCAAGAGCCGCAACAAGCCGGATCGTGCCTGTTCGCACACCCAATCCCTTCGCCACCTCATCACCCAATGCAAGGGCGTTCAACCCTGGGCCAGTAAAAACGGCAATGAGCAATCCTATAATTAAGAATGGAACAAATGTTGCAATTGAATCCCAATTGCCCGAGCCGACGCTGCCCACCTGCCAAAACCTGAATTGATCCATCACATTGGATCGTGGAATCATGACAGCCACTACCAATGATGAAAGAATGGCACTCGTAGCAGCACCAGCTAAAACAAGCTTAAGTGGCGTAGCACCACCGCTGCCCATGGAACCAATCCCGAATACAAAAATCGAGGTAAGTATCGCCCCAGCTATCGCCAGCCAAATGTATTCGTTGGCCGAACTAATATTGAAAAAGGCAATCCCGCAAACGACAAATAAGGAGGCACCTGTATTGACCCCCAGAATACTTGGGTCAGCAATCGGGTTTCGAGTCACCGATTGCATCAACGCGCCGGAAACCCCCAATGCCGCACCGCACATCAGACAAAATATAGTTCGAACAATTCTTTGACGAACAACATTGGCCTCATGGGTTAAAACCTCAGGATGGAATAAACCATCCATGAGATCCGCCCAACCAACTATCCGGGAACCAAATGCAAGCGATGCTAGAATACACACACCAAGTAACAATATTAAGGGTATGAGAACTCTCAAAAAATTACGAGGAAGTTGCAATTGTTTTTTTTCTGAAACGGATAAATTGTTCATGTTATTTTAGCTTTTTCGCAACATCTGAAATTAGAGTTAAGTAATCGTCAATTGTATATTCAATTGATAATGAACTTGGCGTACCAGCCGCAGCAAGTGGCGTGTTGTCTTCAATCACTACAACCGCACCATTTTTAATGGCAGGCACAGTTCCTAGAATCGGGTCTGCTTGAAGTGCCTTCAATGTATTTTCATCACCGTATGTTACAAAAATTTCGGCATCGCTAAGTGCATCTGCATTTTCAGCACTTAGTTCGATATAGAAGCTTTCTGCATCGCCAGTTTGTTCTTTAAGGCTTTCTGGATACTCCATGCCTAGCTCTTCAAGGAATTCACCACGTGGATCCTCTGGTGTATAAATATAAAACTTGGATAAATCCGCCGCATTGAACATTCCAAAAGCAGCTTTTTTCCCTTTGATTTCAGGGTGCTCGTTCGCTTTATCCTGGATTAACTTTTCTGTGTCGGCAATCAGTTGCTGCCCTTCTTTTTCCATGCCCATTGCCATTGAGTTATAAGTAATTTGGTCTCGCCAAGTAGCTACCCAAGGCGTCTCCTGATAAGCGACTACTGGAGCAATCTGACTTAACGTATCATAATCTTCTTGTGTAATTCCAGAGTATGTAGCAAGAATGACATCCGGATTTGAATCGGCAATCGCTTCAAAATCCAATCCGTCCGTATCTTGGTAAACGTTTGGATTTTCTTCCCCAAGTTCTTTTAATTTTTCTGCAGTCCAAGGAAGGATCCCAGTCTCATCTTGAACACCATAGTTCGCTGCTGAGAACCCAACTGGCACAACACCAAGAGCCAAGGCAACATCATGGTTTGACCAAGCAATTGTCGCAACACGTTCAGGCTTTTCTTCAATGACTGCTTCACCGAGAGCATGTTTAATCACAATTGGGTATTCTGTTGCTGATTCATCAGCCTCAGTCGTTGTATCGGTTGTCTCCGATCCTGTTGATGCACTATCTTCCGAGCCTGTTTCCTTGTCGGAACAAGCCGCAAGTGCAAGCGAAAGAATCGAGATTAATAACAAGGTTAAAAATGAAAAATGTCTTTTTGACTTCATTTTGTAATTTCACTCCTAAGTTTTCAATTGATAATGATTATCATCTTCATTGATACTATATCGCCTAAAGGTATAAGTTGTCAATATATTATTTTAATTTCCGGATAAGTAGAATAGAAGGTTAAATTTTGGAATTACGTACTTATTATATAGATGCAACATTTCAACATATTTAGGGCGTTTTCTGTTGTTGGATTAAGTGAAAGGCCAAATAAAAAAGATATTGCCCAAGGGGGTGCTCTTGGGCAATATCCTGGAACTTTCTTTCGTACAATTTGCAAACAAAAATTTATGCCATGAATCTGATCAAGTCAATATTGAAAATCCAATGCCCCATTTCATTACTTTGGACATTGTTAAAAGTAAAAGTACTGTTTTGCGTTATAGTAGCAAATATCTTCAACCATTTTCCCTAGCAGGTCATAATCCTCTGGGGCTTCTCCGTCCACAACCCATTGACCGATAACATCGCACAGCAAGCGGCGGAAATATTCATGCCGTGTATAAGACAGGAAGCTTCTGGAGTCTGTCAGCATCCCTAAGAAACGACTGATCAATCCGATGCTTGCCAATGCCTTCATCTGGTCGAGCATACCTTCTTTTTGATCATTGAACCACCAAGCTGTACCGAATTGGATCTTTCCAGGCACTCGTTCCTGGAAACTGCCCACAATGCTCGCAATGACATAATAATCTTTCGGATTCAATGAGTAGATGATTGTTTTTGGCAATGCATTTTCCAATGCCATTCCATCCAACAGCTTTGTCAACGGCTCGGCAATTTGGCCATCGCCGATGCTGTCATAACCTGTATCTGGACCGAGTGAGTTAAACATTTTTGTGTTGTTGTTGCGATGGGCCGAAATATGGTATTGCATCGCCCAATCATGCGCCGCATATTGCTGGCCCAAAAAATGAAGTAAATGAGTCTTGTATTGGGCCTCTTCTTTCTCGGTTACTTCACCTGCTGCCAACGCTTTGCGCAAAATTACGTCCACTTCCTGCTCGGTAGCCGGTTCATAATAGATTTTATCCAGGGCATGGTCCGACACTTTGCAGCCAACTTCCGCAAAAAAGGAAATGCGCTCGATAAGGGCGGTTTTTAAATCGGCCAAGCTTGTAATGTCCACTTTCGAAACTTCAGCGAGCTCGGCAACCCAACCTTTGAAGGTAGGACGGTTAATCTCCAATGCTTTGTCCGGTCTGAAACTTGGAAGCACTTTTACATCAAATGTTTCATCCTGTTTTAACTGCAAATGGTACTCAAGGGAATCAACCGGATCATCCGTTGTACATATGACCTCGACGTTCGATTGCTTGATCAATGTACGAACGGATTTTTCTTTCAACTGTCCGTTTACATTTTGCCAAACGGCAGATGCCGTATCGCTATTCAATAGTGCTTCTTCATTAAAAAACCTGCGCAATTCCAAATGTGTCCAATGATAAAGGGGATTTCCCAATGTTGCAGGTACGGTTTGCGCCCATTTTTCAAATTTTTCATAAGGTGCTGCATCGCCTGTAATATACTCTTCCTCTACTCCATTTGCGCGCATGGCACGCCATTTATAATGATCGCCGCTTAGCCATACTTCCGTCAGATTTTCAAATACCGTATCCTCAAATATTTGCTGAGGATTCAAATGGCAATGGTAATCAATAATCGGCAAATCTTTTGCGTAATCATTATAAAGTCTTTCGGCCACTGAGCTATTCAATAAAAATCGATCATCCAAAAATGCTTTGGTCATCCGTCTCTCTCCCCATCTTCCAAGATTGCCGTGCTTGTTCAATTTACCCTTCGTTGTTGCTGCTCCTTTAGAGTCGACATTGTGACTCATTATAAAAGTACAAAAGGAATAGCCACTATAATCGAATGATAGCGGCTATCTAAAAGGCGTTTCCTCCTTGCTTTCTATTATCGAATTCTTATTTCACTATCTTTGTTGAAGAAATGCGCTTTATTCATATTGAAAGCCAATTCGATGCTTTGCCCCGGTTCGATATTGTGGCGCACATCCACTGTCGCAACGACATTTTGCTCTTCTATTTTCGAGTAGATCATCACTTCCGAACCTGTCAACTCGGCTACCTCCACGTCAAATTGGAAAGTTGTCCCTTTCGTTGTATCGATTTGGGCTTGCTCAATAAAGAAGTCTTCCGGCCTGATGCCCAAAACAACCTCTTTATCCACATAGCCCTGTGTTCGCAATACAGCCATTTTTTCCTCCGGGATATCAAGCTTCAAGTTTCCGATTTCAAAACTTCCCTCCTTGACCACCCCATTGAAGAAGTTCATGGAAGGGGAACCAATAAAACCGGCCACAAAAATATTTTCCGGGTTATCATAAATAAACTTCGGCGCCCCCACTTGCTGGATGACCCCATCTTTCATTACAACAATGCGGCTCGCCATCGTCATCGCTTCCGTTTGGTCATGTGTAACATAGATCGTGGTAGTTTCAAGACGTCGGTGAAGCTTCACGATTTCTGCACGCATCTGCACGCGAAGCTTGGCATCAAGATTCGATAACGGTTCATCCATCAAGAACACTTTGGCATCACGGACAATCGCACGGCCCAGTGCAACACGTTGCCTTTGCCCACCTGAAAGCGCCTTTGGTTTACGGTTCAAATATTCTTCTAGCCCCAAAATCTTCGCCGCTTCCTTTACCCGACGGTCGATTTCCGTCTTTGGAATTTTGCGCAGCTTCAAGCCGAACGCAATATTGTCATATACCGTCATGTGCGGATATAATGCATAGTTCTGGAATACCATGGCAATATCGCGATCTTTCGGCGCCACTTCATTGACACGTTGTTCATCAATAAAGAAGTCCCCTTTTGAAATATCCTCAAGCCCTGCGATCATACGAAGCGTCGTCGATTTGCCACAGCCAGACGGGCCAACAAAAACGATAAATTCTTTATCTTGGATGTGAAGATTAAAATCACTTACTGCCGTTACTTTGTTATCGTAAATTTTATAAATATTATCCAATTTTAATTCTGCCATTACGCATGCCCCCTCATGAAAGAGATAGTTATTTAAATGAGATATCGCCTCTATAGTTTCTCTTTCTTCCATTCTAATAGAAAACGCTTTCAGTGAGAATTTAAAATTTTTAGATAATTGTTTAATATTTTTCTATCTTTACAAAAGAAAAGCTCTTCCCCCAAGAGGGATGAGCTTTATTTTTTATAACGTAACACCTGTTTTGAAGATCGCCAATTCCCTGAAGTCATTTTTTTCATTATTCAACCACTCACCACTGGCAACGCGGATAATGTAGTCGATAAATTCCCGAAGGACCACTTCCGCATCTTTTTCCAAAAGAACGCCTGCATTAAAGTCAATCCAGTGTGGTTTCGCTTCATAGATCGGTGTATTGGACGAAATTTTCATTGTCGGAACAAATGAACCGAATGGCGTGCCCCTGCCTGTTGTAAAGAGTACGAGCTGGCACCCTGCTGCTGCCAAGGCGGAAGATGCGACTAAATCATTGCCGGGAGCACTCAATAAATTGAGCCCCTTTCGCTTCAATCGCTCCCCGTATTTCAACACGTCGACTACAGTGGACGTTCCGGCCTTTTGCGTACAACCCAATGATTTATCTTCCAATGTCGTAATCCCTCCAGCCTTGTTGCCTGGGGAAGGATTTTCATAGATTGGTTGATTATTTTGGATAAAATATTCTTTAAAGTCATTGATCATATCGACCGTTTTTTCAAATACCTCTTCGTTCTCGGAGCGCGCCATCAAAATTCTCTCAGCGCCGAACATTTCAGGAACCTCTGTCAAAACCGTCGTCCCGCCCTGTGCCACTAAAAAGTCCGAGAATCTGCCCAATAACGGATTGGCGGTAATGCCCGAAAACCCGTCGGACCCGCCGCATTTCAGCCCAATTTTCAGCTCTGCCAACGGTACGTCTTCCCGGTGATCATCTTTTGCTGCTTCGTGTATTTCTTTTAACAGGACAACACCTGCTTCAATCTCATCCGACACTTCTTGTGAAGATAAAAACTTCACGCGTGATGCATCATAGTCACCCAATGCATTCTTAAACTCTTGCAATGTATTGTTCTCGCAGCCAAGCCCCAGCACAAGCACGCCGCCAGCGTTAGGATGATGAACGGCATCAAGAAGGATTTGTCTCGTGTTTTCATGATCGTCCCCCAATTGGGAGCAACCGTAGTTATGCTTCAACACGAGAATATTATCAAAAGGTGCTATGCTTACCATTTCCCGTTCAAACCGCTTGATCATTTTCTCGGCAATTCCGTTCACACATCCTACTGTCGGTACAATCCAAAGCTCGTTGCGAATGCCGACGTCCCCGTTCCCTCTTCTGAACCCTTTGAAAGTCAAACCTTCATTTTGGAAAGGGTTTACATTCAGACTTTGATTAAATTCATAAGATTGAATGCCGTCCAAGTTTGTTTTTGTATTGTGTGTGTGGATATGTTCACCGACAGTAATTGCATTTACAGCATAACCGATCGGGTAGCCGTATTTGATAACATGCTCATTCGGTGCGATACTCTTAAGTGCGATTTTATGCCCTCTATCAATATCTTCTTTTACGTCGATTTGTTGTCCCTTGAAATTCAAAACATAGCCGGCCGGTAAATCTTTTAATGCGACTACGACATTATCATTTTCATTTAGTTGAATGACATCCATTCTGAGCAACCTCCCCGAAATCGCTATCCGCATTGAACATGGATTCGATAGCGACCTGCATCCCGTTAGTTTCAATTTCATAAAGTGCATCACTTACTGCTTCGGTCAAACCTGGTACTTCATTTAAATCCTGCGCCCATTCTTCATGACGCAACACATTTCCTACAAGCTGCCGGACACTTGAAAACGTCCCGTCATATCGTTCCCAATTCTCATGGAAGAGCTGTAAAACCGCTTCATCATCTGCTAACGGAATGTCCTCTTCCCCTCTTTTGCCTTTATAGAATGAAATCAAGGCGGCCAGTGCAAATACAATCCTCTTCGGCAATGCCTTGTTTCGCCCGTAATATTCCAATAAAGTTGGCAAATTTCTCGTTTTGAATTTTGATAGCGAATTCAATGAAATACTCATCAAATAATGCTGAATAAACGGATTTCTGAATCGGTCCATTACATCCATCGCGAAATTATGCAGTGCCTCTTTAGGAAAATCGAGGACAGGAACAATTTCCTCGAAAACCAATTGCTTAATATAAGCGCCGACCCGCTCATGCTCCACTGCTTCTGCCACTGTATCCAGACCATATAGATAGGCGACAGGCGTCATGGCCGTATGTGCACCATTTAAAATGCGTACTTTCTGCGTGCGGTACGGTGTCAAATCATCGACAATCAGCGTGTTCATGCCCGCCAATTGCGCCGGAAATTCATCGTGAAGCCACTGCGGCCCTTCAATGACCCATAAATGATACTGCTCGGCCATGACAATGTAGTCATCCACATACCCTAGCTCTTCTGTAATTTCATCTATTGAATCGACAGGATATCCTGGTACAATTCGGTCGACCATCGTATTGCAAAACGTGTTTGCTTCCTCGATCCACCTTTTAAAGCCGTCCTCCAATTGCCAAGCAGCGGCGTACCGTAAAATGTATTCTTTTAATAGCTCCCCGTTCTTTTCAATCAACTCGCAAGGCAGGACGATGACTCCTTTGCTGTTGTCCCCTTTGAACGCTTTGAAACGTTCATATAAAAAAGCAGTCAGCTTGGCGGGAAAACACTTTTGCGGCCGGTCTTCCAGCTTATCGGCTGCATCGAATACAATCCCGGCTTCGGTCGTATTGGAAATGACAAAACGCAAATCCGGACTTTGGGCGAGCTTCAAATATTCATCATAGTGATTAAATAAATCGATCCCTCTTGAAATGGAGCTGATCACTTGGTGCTCCTTTAAAGCTTTCCCGTCCTTCATCCCTTGCAGGTATAGCGTATAAAGTCCATCCTGCTTATTCAGTTTTTCGGTTTTTCCTTGCCCACGCGGTTGCACTACCACTACACTGCCGTTAAAATCGGCTTTTTGGTTCATCTCTTCAATTTGCCAATCCGCAAAGGCCCTTAAAAAATTCCCTTCCCCAAACTGCAAAACTTTTTCGGGATACTGTGAAATATCTTGCAATAACTTTCTTGACAGTCTCTCCATCCTATTGGCCCCCTTCCCCTTATGCTAGTTCATATTTCTCCTGTAAAAAGGCGATACTATTTGTGATATGCGGCTCTTTCGTACTTTCCATTAGTATATTTATATAAGGTTTTCTCTTTTTAAGTTGCCGGAATACGGCATCATAGTTTAATAGGCCGCTTCCAACCGGAACCATCACGATCTGGCCATCTTCCACGACAAAATCTTTGGCATGAAGCACGACAATCCGGTCCCCGAAAAGACTCATCGCCTCGTCGATGACCTTCTCTTGTTCAGTGAAATTTTCCGGGCTTATGAAATTTGCCGGATCATAAATAACCTGCAGATGATTCGACGAAATATCATCAAGCAGCCTTTTCATTCGTTGAGGTGTGTGGATGGGATGATTGATTCCGCCTTCGATTCCGACGATCACGCCGAACTTCTCGGCTTCTGCCACAAGCTCCCTTACACTTTCCACGACTTCTTCGTAGGGCGCTTCGCCAAAATTATCCTCGGTATAGCCCAATTCCGGTATAACGCTCCCTGTTTCCGTTCCTACGATGCTGCAGCCTAAATCGCGGGCGTACCGAAGATGTTCTTTAAATTTTTCCAATTGTTTCGTTCGCTCGTTTTTATCAGGATGGATCATATTAATATAACAACCAAGAACAGCAATTTTTATATTGTGCTGTGCAAATGACTGCTTTAAATGATGCGCCAACCCCGGTGTCAATGCCCCAGGTTCCGGATATAGTTCCGGGAAGGACTTTGCAATCGCCAGTTGGACCGAAGAAAGACCT
The DNA here is from genome assembly GCF_000772955.1 of Ureibacillus sinduriensis BLB-1 = JCM 15800. Taxonomy (GTDB): domain Bacteria; phylum Bacillota; class Bacilli; order Bacillales_A; family Planococcaceae; genus Ureibacillus; species Ureibacillus sinduriensis. The sequence continues at coordinate 194,148 of NZ_JPVO01000052.1, forward strand.
TTTTCGGCAATTGCTTTCGGTAATTGCTGCAAAGACATTTTTTCCATATCATGTGCCCGTATGCCTATATTCGCTTTCATAAACGTCCCTCCGTATATCTAGTAAAAGCCGTATCAGTCCAGTTTGATACGGCTTTATTTGGAATATGATCATAGTATATTTTTTGATAATTCTTACATATTGATTATATTAAACTATGTAAGGGGTTACAATTTCACCTCGGCAGATCCTTAAAATATCAAACGCTTTCCTTAAATTTTTATACTATTGGTAAAAGCATACCGAAATAATAAGGTTTGTAACTGTCTTCCCAAAAACCCACCACTTTCCAATCCAAAGAAAAATGGGGGCTATTCACCCCCATCATCCGTCAGCTTATTTGAATTTTTTCTTGTATTCGGCCGGTGTATAACTCGTATACTTTTTAAAGCAAATACTAAAATATTGTGGATTGCTGTAGCCTACCTTTTCGGCAACTTCATAGTTTTTCAAATTTTCTTGGCGCAGCAATTCCATCGCTTTCTTCATACGCAATTCCAATAAATAATCCCCGAAATTAAAGCCCTTCTCCAACTTGAACAAGTTGCTCAAGTAAGGCGTGCTTACATGTATGAGCTTGGCGACTTTTTGCAACGTCAAATTGCTGTCGGCATAATTTTCTTTTATATATTGAATGGCCAAATCGACATGGCTTTTATAATCATTTTCTTCTTTTTGGTAGATAAGCTCGGACCACTGTTGAATGAGCCGCTTAATGATATCCATCATTTCGGCCAAAGTATCGATCTCCATTACCTCTTTGAAAGCCTCGGTGGAGTTGAAACTTTTCAACTCTTCCTTGTTCCATTTTTCAATCTCGAAAAATAGCATTGTCATATACTTGAGCGTGAATACTTTCAAGTCCGCCAAGGAAACATTTTTATTTTCCACTACCCATTCAATGATTAAATCCAATGTCTCCAACACTTTCCCTGGCACACCTTGCTTTATTTGACTGGCTAATTTACTTTCTAGTTCCTGGAATATACCATCGGACTTTTTACCTTTCGGGACCGTATCTTCTATTGAAAACAGCTTGCCGGTCCCCATAATATGTCTCATATCCATCGCCATTCTCGCTTCAACATAGGAATGGCCGATTTCAAACAAATTTAGGTACGTTCTCCCCATCGTCATCGTCACGCTCTCATTGCTTGAAAGTTCATCGAATAAAACTTGGGCAAATTGTTTTTTCTGTACATCCCCTTCATCAAAAGATAACAGGATGGCATATTCGTTATCCGCAGCACTCAATACCTCGCATTTTTCTTCATAAAAGAATAGCGACGCCATCTGCATCAGTTTTTCCTTAAATGTAAAAGAATGTGCTTCACTGACATACGTATAATTAATCAATATCAATGAATAAAATGCCCCTTCAAGTTGCACTCCGAGATTTGCCAGTTCCTTTTCGATGTCCAATTGATCCTGTCCATTCTCCACTTTCCGGAAGAACTTCTGCTGTAAAATGGGCAATGAATTATCGATTTTTTTTTGTTTGTCGACGCCCTGTTCCCACTCAGTCACGGCATCTTTCGCTTTTTGCAGCAACGCCGAAGCGTCGACCGGTTTCAATAAATAGTCATACGCTTTTAGCTGAATGGCTTGTTGCGCATATTTAAAATCTTCGTAACCCGTCAAGAAAATAAAGCGGGTATCCGGTGTTTTATCTTTCAGCTGCTTCACCATATCGAGACCGTTCAAAAAAGGCATATTGATATCCGATATGACAACTTGCGGTTGTTCCCTTTCGATTAGCTCCAAAGCAATTTCCCCGTCACTTGCTTCGCCAGCAATCATGAAGCCGTTTTCCTCCCATGGAATGGCTTGGCATATCCCCCTGCGAATGATTTTATCATCTTCCACGACAATCACTTTATACATCCTCATTCAACCCCCCTGTTGTTTTGGAATGGTGATACTAATGGTAGTGCCTTCCCCTTTTTCGCTGACAAATATCAGCCCGTACTCCTTCCCGAACTGGATTTTGATCCGTTCATTGACACTTTTCAGCCCGATGCCAATGACCTGGTTTTTTTCCTGGTACGGCGATGCCAATTCATCCAAAATGACTTGCATTCTTTCTTCATTGACTCCGTTGCCGTTATCGGAAACATCCAATCGAATCGTTTCATCGATGGCATATCCCTTGATCGTGATCACCCCTTGACCACGTTTTTGCTTCACCCCATGATAAATCGCGTTTTCAATTAACGGCTGCAATGATAACTTCACGATAGGATAGGAAAGAATTTCAGGATTCACATCGATTGTGTAGGAGAAGTCATCACCATACCTCATTTCTTGAATAAACAAGTAATTCCGTATATGCTCGATCTCTTCTTGTATTGTAATAACATCACTGCCCTTACTGATGCCGATACGGAAAAAGTTGGATAGCGCCGTGATCATCTGGCTCGCATCTTTTGTCAGCCCCATATCACATAACCCTTTTATCGAATAAAGGGTGTTATAAAGAAAGTGCGGATTGATTTGTGATTGCATGATGGCAAATTCCAAGCGACGCTTTTCCTCTTGCTCCAGACGAATCTGATCCATCAAATGATGAATCCGATCCATCAAATCCGTAAATCCATTATGAAGCACCTTCATTTCTTCCGGGCCGGACATCTCTTCTTCCAGGATGAGATAATTTTCATCCACTCGAGCCATCTGCCTAGCCAATTTTTCAAATGGCTTCGACATCAATTTAATGACCAGGTTTGTCAATACCACAACCAATACGATCATGATCACCATCAGTGCAATCGTGAAATGCTTGATATAGTTTACCTTGCTCAGCAATTCCTCTTCGGGAACGATTGCGGCGATTTTCCAATTATTCGTTTTGATTGTGTCATAGACAACAATCATTTTTTTATTGTTTTCATTTTCAAACGCAAACTGCCCTTGTTCTTTTTCCGAATTTTGCAGTTTTGATAGAGTATCTTTATTCAGCTTGTATCGACTGTCCAACACTTTCGATTCAAAAATGCCATCGGAGCTGATCAAGGTTAAATACCCATTCTCGCCGATCAAGGAACGACTCAGGATGCCTTCGAAGAAATCTTCCCGCAAGTTGAATAACACAATCCCCTGGGCTGACGTATTATCAAATGTCAATAACTTATAGGTGGATAATACATTGCTGTCCCCTTTAAAAATCGTATCTTCATGGATATTTCGCCAGTAAAAGTTCTCGCTCCCTTCCTCAAAGTTCCTGAAATAATCCTCATATTGGATAGCGGGATTGCTATTGTACTCACTATTGTGAAGAGAAAAATCGCCTTCATTCAAATCAATGAGCACCGATTCCAAAATCGAGTTGTAGCGCGAGTAAATAAGTTGCAAATTTTTATGTAAGGGTATGTAATCCTCCGGCGTAATTTCATCCTGTTCCTTTGCCAATAACCCCATAAGCCTGGAGTCGTAAGAAAGCGAAACAAGCTGCGAGAAAACATCCGATAACGTATAATCTAAGTAATTTTTTGTTTGAAAGATCGTATCCGTAATATTTTTGTATGCGTTTTCTTCTATTTGTGCAGTTGCAAGCCTTGATGCGACCAAACCCGTTATAAAGATGCAGATGATGACAATCGGTAAATAGAGCGTATTAATTGTCGATTTAAAGGAATTGAGAACATATTTCCGAATAAAATGTTTTACGATACTTTTTGTCAACACAAACCTCCCACAGAATTTTAAATATTCACTCTAATTACACAATAACTGATTCTAGCATTCTGGTAAATAGATTTTCAAATAAGTCCTGGCTTTCAACAAAAAATCGAATAAAATCCCCCTATTTTCCGAAGGATTTTATTCGAACTTTTTGCCTGCCTATTTTTTCAGATCATGTAGTGCCATGCTCGCCAAGATGAAGGCACCCATACCGTGAAGGTCGTTTTCCGATGTCGGCCTGCCTACATAGTAATCATAAACACCGGCGGAAGTGCCGATACAAATTCCTTTAAGTGTGAATGATTCCTCGTTGTCCTCCACCATGTGCTCCAACAACCCTTCATATGCCTTATCAACTGCCGCATAATTGGATTCATCTGCAAGGCCATGTTTCAATGCCTTTGCAATCGTATACAAGAACAAGGAGGAGCAAGAAGATTCCAACCAATTATCCTGCCGATCGCCCTTATCCACGATTTGATACCACAATCCTGTCTGCTCATCTTGGTAAGAGACAAGAGCCGGAATCAATTGTTTCAATGCTTGAATAATGTCTTCCTGTCCGCGTTTTTTATCGCCAAGCGCTTCCAAAATATCAATTAGTGCCGTGCCGTACCAGCCGACGGAACGTCCCCAGAACTCCGGTGAGCAGCCTGTTTTTGGATTTGCCCATGGCTGAATTTTTTTCTCATCCCACGCATGGAACAGAAGGCCCGTTTCCTCATCCTTCATATGTTGACGCATCAGCTGTTCCTGGCGCAATACAACCTGTTCCAAATCGGTTTCCTGGAAATGCTCCCCGTACATCAACATGAATGGTCCGGCCATGAATAAGCCATCCAGCCACATTTGGTATGGATATTTATCCTTGTGCCAAAAACCGCCCTCTGTCGTTCGATTGATCGTCAGCAGTAAATGACGCAGTTTTTTTGCAGCGATCATATACTTCGAATCCTTCGTTGCTTCGTATAGTGGGAACAACAGGATCCCCGCCTGTACAGAATCAAGTTCATCACGCGCAAAGTAAAGATTTCCCTCTTCATCAATCAAGCTATCAATATAGCCTTTCATATATTGGAAGTATTCTTCTTTACCCGTTGCTTCCCACACTCTCAGCATGCCGTATAAAAATACGCCTTGATGATAGTGGAACGAGTTGGCTGGCGGCAGCTGTTCCGGCGTATATGTGTCCATAATGGCTTGACAGGCCTTTTCCGCCATTTCCAATGGGGTATTGACCCCAATGCTTTTCGATGTATTTGTCATATCTTCCATACTCCTTTACAAATCATTTTCTTGCATGGTGATGAGGGGTGTCCGAGCTATTCGGACACTCCCCCACATGTTACTTACCGAAATGCTCGGAGTACTGCTTTTGCGAGTCTTCAATTGCTTTTGCCCATTCATCCAAGAATTCCTGTGCAGTCGATTCCCCACTCATAACTGCTTGCGTACCAGAATCCACAAGGTTATCTAAAATGGAACGATAATCCGGCAAGTAGAATGGAGGCTTGTATAAAATTGTGTTTGGATCATCATATACAGCAAATGCCGTTTGGATATGCGGTGAATTTTGGATCCAATCTTCCTTGATTACATCCGCATTTGTAGGAATCTGACCTACTTGCTCATTCCAGTAACTTTGACTTTCAGCAGAGTTGATGAACTCTACAAATTTCCATGCAGCGTCAGGATTTTCGGTAGATTTGAAAATTGATAGGCCGATTGTATTTCCACCTTCAGCTACGTATTTGCCGTCTTCCGTTTTTGGCAATGGAATTGCTTGGAACTGGTTTTCTTCCAATGCTTTCTTATGTTCGCCGTAAGAACCGATATTATGCTGCACCATCGCTACAACACCTGTATCAAAACCTGCGATCATTTCTTTGTATCCATTTGTGATATCGCTTTTCGGTGTATATGTTTCATATAATGAAAGATACTTTTCTACAAATTCCACATTTTTTGGATCGTTGAGCGTAGATTTTCCATCTTCCGTTACATACTCTTCAAAACCGTTGTATGCAAACATTAAACGTTGCAACTGGAACGAACCACCTGCACCACCGCGGATTGTATATCCGTAGCGATTGTTTGCTTTATCCGTCATTTTTTCAACAGCCGTGAAAAACTCATCCCAAGTTTCCGGTATCTTTACGCCAGCTTCCTCAAACCAGTCCGGACGCACCCAAAGGACGTCCAAGTTTTGCGTATAAGGAATTCCGTAAAGCGCATTCCCTTGTACGATTTCTTTATTGAAATCAAGTGCACCTTGATTGATCAAGCCATTAAGCTCTGAATTCTCATAATAGTCATCCAATGGCAATAATGCTTCACGAATGGAGAACTCCGGCAGCCAGCTTGTCTGCACCGACCCAACATCCGGCATATCATCCGCGGCAATTGCCGCATCCAGCTTGGATTTAGCCGAATCTTTCGGCAACCCTACATACTCGACATCAATTTTTGGGTTTTCTTCTTCAAATCGTTTAATCAACTCTTCCCAAATCGGTGTTCGTTGTGGCCCCGCATTTTCATCCCAAAACGTGATAGTAGCCGCTTCATCCGAACCGGAGCTTGATGTGCCGGCTGAAGATTTTGAGCTTGTTTCTTCTTCACCGTTGCATCCCGCCAAAACCATGCCTGCTGCCAGTGTCCCCAATACAACCGACTGCCTCCACTTAATTCCCCATTTCTTTCCAAACATAAAACTTCCCCCTTTTTCTAATTATCCTTTTACTGCTCCACCCATCCCATTGACCAAGTGCTTTTGTGCATAGGCAAATAATATGACCGCCGGTACTAAAGCGATAATGCTGCCTGCAGCCAACGCACCGTAATTGACGTTGAACTCGCCCATCATTGTGCTGAGTCCCACCGGAAGAGTAAATTTGCTCTGCTGGTTTGTCAGCATCAATGCGATTAAGAATTCATTCCATGTATAAATGAACGTAAATACCGCCGTTGCCACGATACCTGGCAATAGGAGCGGGAAGACCACAAAGCGGAGTGACTGTAATTTCGTGCACCCGTCAATCAGTGCGGCTTCTTCCAACTCTTTCGGTACATTTTTGATGAAGCCACTCATTAAGATTGTTGTAAACGGAATTTCAATCGCTGTATACGTTATGATCAGTGCCAATGGATTGCTGATCAACCCCAGGTTCTTGAAGATGACGAATAACGGAATGATCATCATCGACCTTGGAATGAACTGAGTACAAAGCAGCATCAACAAGAATGCTCTTTTCCCCTTGAATTCAAACCTTGCCAAAGCGTAGCCTGATAGAGTCGAGCAAATCAATACGACCACTACCGTGGAAATCCCTACAATCAAACTATTTTTCATGAAGACCGCAAATCCGACGTTGTTCCAGGCCATTGCAAAATTTTCAACGGTAGGATTGATCGGTAAATATTGCAAAGGTCTTTGCACAATGTCCCCTTCGGGCTTAAATGCCGTATTCAATGTCCAGTACACCGGAAAAATGGTGAAGCTCAACATCATCGTCAACGGCAGATAGAATGTCAATAATCTATCAACCTTTTTATTTTTCGAGAACATTCAGAAATCACTCCTTTTCATAACGAGAAAGCCTCAAATAAAGAATCGCGAATACTAGTAAAATACCGAATGAAATGACCGTAAGCGCCGATCCATATCCGAAGTTGCTTCCGTGCACTGCCAACTCCGCAATGTACATCGTTAACGTTGTCGTCGAGTGGGCAGGTCCACCGCCTGTTAAGTTGAATAACAGATCCACGTTATTGAATTCCCAAACGACCCGTAATAATGTAGTTAAAATAATCGTATTTTTTAATTGCGGCAGTGTAACGTAGATGAATGTCTTCCATCTGTTGGCACCATCCACCCTGGCTGCCTCATACAATTCATTTGGAATGCTCTGCAAACCGGCAAGCAATGTGATGGCAAAGAATGGAATCCCCCTCCACAGCTCGGCGATCACCACCGCACCAAATGCTGTACTTGTGTTCGCCAAAAATGCCATTGGCTCATTGATCAGTCCGATTTTCATCAATAAATCATTCAACACACCCATATGTTCATTGAACATAAGCGACCACATTACAGAAGCCAAAACACCTGAAATTGCCCAAGGAACGAAGGCGACAGCCCGGATCATCCCCCGGAATTTAAATGTTTGGTTCAGCAATAAAGCCAAAATCATCCCGAATACCAACTGCAAGCCAACTTCGGAAACCACCCATTTCAAACTATTTAACAAGCTTGGGAAAAACAATTTATCTTGTGTAAATATTTGAACAAAGTTCTCGAGTCCAGCAAACCTGTTATAGTATGGTGCCGAAATATCATAATGTTGAACACTATAGTAAAACACCATTGCTATCGGGTAAAAAAGGAAACCCATAATAAAAAGGAATGATGGCAGAATGAATAGATAAGGAATTAATTTCTTTTTCGTGAATCTTTTCTTCTGCACCGCCTTGTTAATTTTTAATGCAGGTTCGTTTACTTCTTGGGAATAACTCATCTCATTTCCTCCCTTCTGACTTTATTCTAAATGAAAACGGTTTCGTAAAATATTCAAAATTTTAAGATTTTTATTCTAAATTTTAAGATTATTAACCTCGCAAATGAGATTCGCTCGAAAAATAGCAAAATTGCTATTTTATCGCATAAAAAAATACCTTGGGCAGCAACTCCCAAAGTATTTCATCTTAATGTCTGTTCGTATGCACTTTATATTCTTCATAACGGCCGTACGTCTCTTCAATTACAGTCGACCATTCCTCCAAAAACTCTTCGACAGTCTTGTTCCCGCTCAACACTTCCTGGATGCCCGGTTCTACCAGTGTCGTGCGGATTGTAGTATAGTCGGTCAAATAAAATGGCGGCTCAAAAAATTTCGTTTCCGGGTCGGTATATACTTGCAGGGCCGTCTGAAGATGCGGCGCTTCCTTCGCCCATTGCTCCTCGAACACATCGGCGTGTGTCGGCATTTGGCCGACCTCCTTATTCCAATAGCTTTGTGCTTCCTGGGAGGCCAGAAAAGATAAAAACGTCCACGCTTCTTCAGGGTGCTCTGTTTGCTTAAAAATGCTGAAGTTCATCGTATTGCCATCCTCCACGACATAATGCCCGTCGATGGACTCCGGTAAAGGAATGACCATAAATTCATCCGGCGATAGAAACTTTGAATGTTGCCCAAAGGAGCCGATGTTATGTTGGATCATGCCGACATTATTGTTATCAAATTCCTCCAGCATGGAGGAGTAATCATTTGTAATGTCACTGATCGGCGTATAGTTTCGATATAGTGCAAAATATTTTTTCAAAAACTCGATATGAAGCGGATTGTCAATCGTGCTTTTGCCATCGATGAGATAATCCGAGATGCCCGAGTACGCATACATCATGCGCTGCAATTGGAATGACGAGCCCGCCCCACCACGAATACTGTAGCCATACCGATTTTTTTCTTTATCTGTCAATGCTTCAACAGTTTTAAAAAAATCATCCCACGTTTTCGGGCTTGACAGATTTGATTGCTCCAGCCAATCTTTCCTTACCCAGAGAACATCCAAATTTTGAGAATAGGGGATGCCATACAATCTGCCATCCTCTATCATGCTTCGATTGAAGGCGATCGTATCGGGATTAATTTTCTCCCTTTCGCCCCACTCGGTAAATTGGGTATCCAATGGCAGTAAGGCATCCCGGCTCGTGTACTCCGGCAGCCAGCTGGTATAGAGGCTTGCCACATCCGGTCCGTTGCCTATCGCTATCGCCGCGTCGAATTTCGATTTGGCTGAATCTTTCAAAAACCCTTCGTACTCGATGTTGATGTGCGGATATTTTTTTTCGAACTTTTCAATCAGATTCTCCCACACTGCCGTCCGATGCACTCCTGCATTGTCATACCAGAACGTCAAAGTCACCTGTTCATCTTGTTCTGGGGATTTCGGCGAGGAGTGCTTCTCGGAGGAACAGCCCATCAAAAACAATATAAGTATGACAAAATAGGAAAGGATTGCGCTCTTTCTATTTATCACTTTCTCCCCTCCTACCCATTTAACTATTTTTGTTAATTCGTGCTGATGACATTTTCAAAGACAGTGAGCACCGCTTCATGATTTAGAGGATCTTTGGAACGGCAAGAAAACAGCTCGATATTTTCGCCATTCTCCACATAAAATGCCGGTCCTTCATGATTGGCAACCGTGACATGGTGGAAGCGGACGTCACGAACATTGGAACAATAAAAGCCCCGCTGCTTCATCGGCTCGAGCTCCGCCATCATTGCCGGCAATGCCGCTTCCGCGTGTTCGGACATGGAGATATCGACATGATCGAATGTAATGTCTTCTACATACATTTCAGCCAATCCATATAAGAAACCTGCCGCCGCACTTACTTCGCGCGCTGTAATGTTGGAAAAATGAATCCGCCTGAAAATAGGGGTCGCCTCCGTGATCGGATGAGGATTTTTATCCGAGACAAAAGATTCTGTTCCCCGTGGGCCAAAATAATAATATAAATTTAGAATGAAAGGACAGATAACGCCCTTCATCACAATATTGTTTACGCGGATGTCTTCAATGACGCCACCGCGCCCCCTTCTTGATTTGAAGCGGATGCCTCTATCCGTCCCTTCGAATACGCAATTGGAAACCGTGACATTGCGGATGTCCCCGCTCATTTCGCTGCCGAGCACGATGCCGCCATGCCCGTGGATCATCGTGCAGTTCGCAATCGTAATATTTTCGCAGGCGACACGCTCTGCTGTATCCTCGGTTCCTGCCTTGATGGCGATGCAATCATCCCCGACATCAATGTAACTATCCGAAATCCGTACATTCCTGCTCGATTCCGGGTTAATGCCATCTGTATTCGGCGAATCAGCCGGATTGATGATCGTGATGCCATGAATGACGACATCTTCGCAGCAAACCGGATGCACCGTCCAGCTTGGCGAATTCAATAATTTAATGCCTGAAATTTGCACGTGGCGGCATTGATCGAAACTCACCAACTTCGGTCTCGGATAAGTCAGCTCGCCGCTACGGAAAGCATCCCACCAAAAGGCGCCATTGCCTCTCAACGTACCGAATCCCGTAAGAGCGATATTTTCCGCATCCTCCGCATAGATGCACGAGGCATGGACTTCTTGGCGCACCCCTTCCCATCGCGACTCGACGATCGGGTATTGCCTTTTATCATTTGTGAATGACAAAACAGCCCCTGCTTCCAAGTAGAGATGAATGTTGCTTTTCAATATGATGGCTCCCGTCACAAACTCGCCAGCTGGAACATAAACCGTCCCTCCGCCGGCCGAAAAGCAAGCATCGATCGCCTTTGCGATCATCTCCGTGTTTACTGTTTGTCCATCGCCTATTGCCCCAAAACTCGTAATATCATATGTACCTGCAATAAATCGTTGACTCATAACTGATCCCCCCCTATTTAATGCCTTTTCCCAATTCCCCTTTAACAAAAAACAAAAGATATAACCCATTATATAACAATGTGCCTTTTGGTTATCAACTATTAAAGTCGAAAAATTCGGTAGATTAATAAGCTCTATGGGAATGGCTAATTTATAAACGCTTAACACCGGATGAAATTTAGGCTTTGACTAAAGTGAAACTTACTTTTGTAGATTGCGGAGCAGCTTATCACTCTCAATTTTTCTAGCGCCTTTAATACCAATAAAATGGGAGATTGACAAAAAAATAGGATTAATATAAATTTGTGTTAACCCACTTAAAATTAAAGTTAACACAAAAGAAGGAGGAATTAGACTAGTGAGCACTGTACAAAAGACACTCTCCAAAACAAACGTGGTGGATTTAGTGTATTGTGGGATGTTTGCCACCCTGATGATGATTGGAGCCAATATTACATCATTTGCCCCATTTTTCGTCGTTGGTGGAGTGCCGATTACATTACAAACATTTTTTGCTGTGCTGGCAGGGCTTGTGCTGGGCAGCAGGAATGGTGCCATCGCCTGTACTGTCTACATGCTGATCGGCTTGGCGGGGGCACCCGTTTTCGCAAAATTCAGTGGCGGCTTCGATAGTATTCTATCACCGACTTTCGGTTTTATTGTAACCTTCATCCTTGCCGCCTATTTGACAGGGAAAATCGTGGAGACATTCCAAACGTTAAAGCACTACATTATCGCCGCGCTTTTATCAATGTTCGTTATTTATACAGCGGGAACGAACTGGATGTATCTATCGTACAAATTTTGGGCGGATGCACCACCCGAACTTTCCTATCAGCTTATCTGGGGCTGGATGCTCGTACCGCTCCCAAAAGATATCATTTTAGCAATTTTTGCAGCCTTTCTGGCATTCCGGCTTCAAAAGATTTTAAAAATTTTACCGATCAAAACAACCAAATTGGAGGATTGACTTATGTGGACAAGACTTGCTCAAGATGTGATTAATGGTAAAGAATTAAGCGACCAAGAAGCACTCGCTATTTTAACTTCCGATGACGATGAATTGCTCCCGCTGCTGCATGGCGCATTTCAAATCCGGAAGCATTATTACGGGAAAAAAGTGAAGTTGAACATGATCATGAATGCAAAAAGTGGATACTGTCCGGAAGATTGTGGCTATTGTTCGCAATCATCCAAATCAACGGCGCCCATCGATAAATATCCATTCATTACGAAAGAGGAAATTTTGGACGGGGCCAAACGGGCTTTCGATAACAAAATTGGCACCTACTGCATCGTGGCAAGCGGACGCGGCCCAACCCGTAAAGATGTCAAGGTAGTGAGTGAAGCGGTTGCCGAAATAAAAGAAAAGTATGGTTTGAAAGTTTGCGCCTGCCTCGGGTTGCTCAAGGAAGAGCAGGCAGAGCAGTTAAAACAAGCAGGGGTCGATCGCTATAATCATAACGTCAATACCTCTAAGCGCCATCACGATTATATAACGACTACCCACACATACGACGATCGAATCAACACAATCGACATTGTAAAGAAACACGGCATTTCCCCTTGCTCCGGGGCCATCATCGGCATGAAGGAAACGAAGGAGGATGTTGTCCATATTGCGCGGGCATTAAGGGCGCTCGATGCAGATTCAATCCCGATCAACTTCCTCAACGCCATCGATGGCACAAAGCTGGAAGGAACGAAGGAATTAAACCCAATGTATTGCCTGAAAGTTCTCGCTCTGTTCCGCTATATGAACCCAACGAAGGAAATCCGGGTCGCCGGTGGACGCGAAGTCAATTTGCGGACACTACAGCCCCTTGCCCTATACGCTGCCAATAGCATCTTTGTCGGCGACTACCTGACAACCGCCGGCCAAGAAGAAAACATGGATTATTGGATGCTGGAGGATTTGGGTTTCGAAATCGAATTGACAGAGAAACAGGCGGAATTGAGCAGAGTGTAATTTGGATGATCATAGATCCGAAAAGAAAAAGTGCAAATTCGTTTAAGCTGAATTTGCACTTTCTTTTTGTATTATTTCGGATTGATGACAATTTCGACCCGGCGATTTTTTGCTTTGCCTTCTTCCGAGTTGTTTAGGGCAAGCGGCATCGTTTCACCGTACCCGGCTGTACTCATCTGGATATGGTCGACTTTTCCGCTTTGGTGCAAGTAGGTCTCCACCGATTTCGCACGCTTTTCGGATAACGTCATGTTGTATTGGTCATCGCCTCCATTATCCGTATGGCCATTAATTTGAATCACGGTATCGGCTTTCAATGTGGCCAAGTTTTGAATCAACTCATTCAATGTTTTTTGTGCATCAGGTTTCAAATCGCTTTGATCGTGATCGAACAAAATGTCATCAGGCAATTGAATTTTTGTTTCCTCACCATCCGTCGTGACATTCGTTTTTTCCGGGGCGTTGACGATCGGCGGCTCAGGGTGAAGGACGATTTCAATCTTATTCCCGCCTTCTTCATTTGGAACGACTTGTTCCCCACGCATCTTTTCAAACGATTCCCCATAAGTTTCGTTCATCTTTGTTTGCAAAATATGCGAATTTTGAGGTTTGGAAGTAATAACAATGCTGCCGGTTTCTGTAATCGTGTCATATGGAATCTGCAATGTAAACGATCCATCACTTACCACATTGGCACTGGAACTTACCCAATTTTGTGCAACAGCAGCGTCTTTCGATGAAAAATAGGAAGCAACCATCGCTGTTCCTTCTAACAAATTGGACTTCCCTTTTACATAGAAATAGTGATGGTCATTCGTTAATTCTGTTTCAACCCATACATCCGTGCTGCCATAATCATCCGGCACCTCATCCCTTTTCGGTGTTTCAATCGGATACACCTTTTGTTCGCCACTAGGCAATACGAGAGTCGAAGCAAAGATTTTCTGGTATTCTTCATCCATTCGTTCATACTTATAGACAAAAGGACCTTTCAAGTTCTCCCCATATTCACCATAAACGGCCTTCACCTCATCGCTCTGCACATTTCCTAGCAGAACTTCCATTGTAACCAACACATAACCGTAATTCTTTAAATCTGTAGGGATTTCAAAGGTAAACTCTCCATTTTGATTGACATCTGCACCTTTCTCACAAAGAAGGCAAACCGGATTCCGAATTGAAAACGGCCGATCCAGCCAATCGATCTTCACTTTTGTCCCTTCCATCAAATTACTCTTCCCTTTGACTACCAACTTTCCATTTTCGTTCACTACTTCTCCACTTAATTGGATGTCAGCGGGATTTTCTTTTTCATCTTTGTTATCTGATTCTGCTTCTGTTTCTTTATCTACTTGACTTGTCTCAACACTTCCGTTTCTCTCTTTTTCCGGCTGTGATTCTCCTTTACTCTCACATCCAACCAACAGAAATATTGTTAACAAAACAAGTGACAACCAGGTTGTTTTTCTTTTCATAGTTTCCTCCTAATTTCCATTTCTATCTATAGCGTAAATGACTTTCATAAGTTTTGGAATGGGTGTGTAGTCCTAGGAGGAAGGGCATTTATTTAAAAGGTGGTAGCTGTACTGCTGTTTCATGTACAACATATAAAATAGAGCTCATATTCACCAATAAGGAATATGAGCTCAAGAAGTTTATTTAAAATATCTCTTTTACAATGATAGGCCTTTATTTTATTTGAGTTAATTCAAGGAATCCAGCAACAGTTTAATCTCTGGATGAAGGTTCAATATATTGATAATAACGGTCATTGTTTCAGCACGGGTTGAAAGGCCTTGGGGATTGAATTTATTTCCGCCTTGCCCTGTAATAATCCCCAACTGCAATGATGCATCGATCGCATCTTTTGCATACGGAGTAATCGCATCACGATCAGTAAATGCATCAGGTGATGAAGATTCCGGTAGGTCATTAAGATTTATAAGTCGGGAAAGTATAACTACCATTTCTTCTCGAGTAATCGCCTTATTTGGTTGGAATTTGCCATTCCCATAACCACTAATGATCCCTGCAGAAGCGAAATCGTTTATGGCATTTCTTGCCCAGTGCCCATTCACATCATTGAAAGTTGCCGGTTTAGTCCCATTCACATTGAAAATACGTGAGAGAATGGAAACGTACTCTCCCCGTGTAATTACTTGGTCCGGTTTCATCGCACCATCTGTGTAGCCGTTAATGATTTCAAGCTTTGTAAGAGAAGATACCGTTTTCTCAGCCCAATGCCCTTTCACATCATAAGGTACCGGTTTCTGTACACCCTTATTAGCTTCTGCAACTTTTGCTTGAATTACTTCCACAATATCCGTGTCCGACTCAATGACATTTGAGTTGAAAATATTATTGGGAACAGGTGATGGTGTCGGTTGAGTCGTTTCACCTGGTGTTGTTGGTTGAGTCGTTCCTCCCGGTGTACTTGGTTGCGTCGTTTCACCCGGTGTACTCGGTTGTGTCGTTTCACTTGGCGTACTTGGTTGCGTCGTTTCACCTGGTGTACTTGGTTGTGTCGTTCCTCCCGGTGTACTTGGTTGCGTCGTTCCTCCTGGCGTACTCGGTTCCGTTGGAGCAGATTGACGTATCACGTTAAGTGTGTAAGTTTTCGTGAATCCTCCCTGTGTCGTTACCACAATAACAATTGGATTTTGACCAACTCTCAAGTTCACATTACTTATCTCGTCAATATTCACAGTGATACCATTTACAGTAACCGTGGCTGTAGGATCCACAGGATTCGCTGCCACATCCACAACGCTAACTTGATTAGCTACATTCATAGTATAAGACACTGTATCTGCAGTAAATGTCGGCTGTAGATTTCCTGCTTGTGTTGAAATTGAAACTAAATCTGCGGACACTACTTGTACTGTACGGGTTACTTCCGTATCGTTCCCATTCGAATCTGATACATGATAACGGAGAGTATAACTGCCCAAAACGTTCGAATCTACTGTACCCGATACCGTCACTTCGCCTGTCAGATCGCCATCGATATTATCTTCTGCGGCGTATCCCGGTTCTTGGTATTCCGTACCGACCTGTAAGAAAACATTTTGTTCACCCTGAAGTGTAATAACAGGTTCCACATTATCTTTGATCTCGAATTCCACTAATGCTGTTGCCGTCTTAAATGCATCAGCGCCATTTGTTTGTCCATTATCCCTCACTGTATAGGTAAAGGAGGCCGTACCACTAAAATCCATGTCTGGAACAAACTCAATTTGATTGTCTACAAGGGTAACGGTTCCACCTATAGCATTATCCGCAGCAATGATCGTCAACTCTTGTCCATTTTCAAACTCATTTCCTGGATGGTCATTTTCAAGCAGTTTCGTAAATGGAATGGAGACTTTTGGTGTGTTTATACCTACAGCTTCAAGTGTATCACCCACCACCATAGGTGAATCATTCACTTCCGTCACCTTGATAATCGCTTCTGCTACTTCGCTTAGCTCACTATTATTGCTGCTACCGTTTGCCGCTTGTACATTGAACCCAAATCCCGCATCACCATACGCATTGGCTGCCGGCGTAAATTTAAGTCCTGAACCACCTTCAGAAGCGGTAATGAAATCTCCATTTTTAATCTCGGTCGCTCCATCATTCTGATATAACATACCGCCAGTAATTCCGGTGATCTTAAAGTGTGTAACTTCTGCTCCATCAACGGCATTCCGTGTGATGACGAGTCCGTCAGTACTTTGCGTATCCTCCGCCGTCTCGGCATTTGTAACAGTCGGAATATCGATTTTTGGATTTACAGTAAAGGAGACTGTTCCCGTAGCCATTTTTGGATCGGGGTTCCCATTGTCTTTTAATATATAGGAAAAACCGGCATTTCCAGAAAAATTGGGTGCAGTCGTGAAAACCACATTTGTCCCTTCTAGACGCACTGTACCACCTATTGGAAGATTGACCGTTTCAATAGTAAGCTCTTGACCATTTTCATTAGATGGCCCAGCCGTGTCGTTTGCTAATAAGTCTGCTAGAGGAATCACCCGCTCTCCCGAGTCTTCGTCAATCGAATCCAGTACATCATTATTTGCCACCGGATCATCATTGACCTCGCTGACATTGATGATTGCTTGCGCTGCACTTTCACTCAGGCCACTACCTGTATTATCAAGAGCTGCCCATACTTTAAAAGTAAATGGCCCACCACCTTCATCATTCGCATTTTCTGCAGGTAAATATTTCAATCCCGCTAATCCTTCCGAGCTAGTGATGAAGTCACCATTATGAATGATTGATGCACCATCGTTCCTGTACAATATACCGCCAGCAATGTCCGTAATCTTATAATGGGTCGGCATCGTCCCCGTCTCCGTCGAGATGATTAACCCATTGACAGAAAGTGTGTCTTCCATCGTGGAAGCACCTGTAATAATTGGTTGTTGCGCGGGTTCAGGCTGCATCTCCAGCACCAGTTGTGGATGGTAACTTGGGTCCGCGTAATCATCAGAGCTGTATTCAAACATAACCCCTGGTTCGCTACTGCCAGTCATAAAGAAAGTAGCCTCTCCATCTCCAGTTAATTGCCTATGCACAAACGTTGTTACATCAAATTCCTTCCAGCCTACTTCAAAATCAGTATCATTCTCAATCAAGGGAGGCGAATCTGGACTAGGCATTTGACTTCCTGCCCAAGAACTATCACTCTCAACACCATAGAGGGTTACTGATGGTAAATGTCCGATTACATTCGAATCGCTATACTTATTAGTTATGTAGATACGTAATGTTGCTTTAGAAATTGACCCAGTTATGTCAGCTAGATTGAATTTTAGAGCAGACTTTTGTTCACCAAGTTCTGGAGAGGTAGATGTCCCAACATAATTAGAAGCGTCTAATGAGAATTTCCCTCCATTATCCCAATAGGCATCTTCAGATAACTGAGGAAATAATTGATCATTTGCTGATACATGTTGTCCCAATATAAACTGGGGAGGCAGAAGCAAAGAAGCTGCTGCTAAAACAGATAATGTTTTTTTCATTCACTAATCTCCTAAAATAGTTAATAGTTTGCCAATAAGCTGAGATTAAGTATATCAGCCTTTTTATAACTAGAATAGCTAATTTTGTAGAAAATATAATACTTTGGTAACATTCGAAGAGCAATCTATAATATTCAATACCTATTTTTTACTTATTTGTATGAAGTTTGCTTCATACTTCTTTCAACCACACAAAAACTCCCCTTATCTTTATCATTAAGAAGATCGAACAATTGGGCAATCATTTTCACGGTATGATTGTTTCTTAAAATCTGCATTCCAAATGTAGTTACGCTTCTAACACTCCATTCAAAAAGGTGGTCAACGTTATGTATAAAAAAAACAGCAGATAACCTCCTTTTAGGGTTTATCTGCTGTCTAACTAGTACTTAAATTCGAACACTAATCTCCATCAAAAGTAAACTTAGGAAGTGGGTCAATGAATTTGCTCCAATCTTCCTTCATTTCTGAATCGGTTAATAAACACTCATCTAATTCATGTTCAATTTTATTTTGGTCCAATTCGATTCCAATCCAAACAATTTCTGTTTGGCGATCGCCGAAAATAGGATCCCATCTATCTTTTAAAGACGGATCTTCTTGGAACTCTATCTCTTGCTCTTCAGAAGCCAAGCTTGCTACCCACTCTCCACCACCTTGAAACTGTACTGAGGCTCCTGCTTGCGATATTATACCAGGGATAGTACGACTGGCTAACCAAAAAAAGCCTTTTCCACGCACAATTCCAGCCGGCAATTCTTCTAACCATTGATACCATCTCTCAGGATGGAAAGGCCGCTTCCTGCGATAAACAAAAGATGTGATACCATACTCCACTGTTTCAGGTGTATGTTCTTCATTTAGTTCTTTTATCCATCCAGCACTGCTACTTGCTTGGTCGAAATCAAATAAATGACGATTCAATAAGATATTTGGGGAGATTACTCCACCTTCAACAATATGCTGTTCTGCTGCCGGGTTGATTTTTGATAAAAATGCTTGGAATGTCTCTAAATATTCCGCTGTAACTAAATCTGTTTTCGTAATACAAAAAATATTCGCAAATTCAAGCTGATCAATTAATAAATCGGAAACGTCCCGTTGATCTGATGGATCATCAGTTTGTTGGCGTTCTAATAAGGTTTCGCCACTTTCGTAGTCTTTCCAAAATCGGAATGAATCCACAACCGTAATCATCGTATCAAGATAACAATGAGCCGTTAAGTCTATTCCTGTTTCCTCATTAATATAAGTAAATGTTTGAGCGACAGGTATCGGTTCGCTTATACCTGTTGATTCAATAACGATGCCCTCAATGTCCCCTTGTTGCACTAATTTTTCCACTTCAATCATTAAATCTTCACGCAATGTGCAACAGATACAGCCATTTGAAAGTTCTACAAGTTTTTCGGTAGTTCTCGAAAAGCCTTGTTGTTCAACTAGTTGCATATCAATATTTACTTCACTCATATCATTGACAATGACAGCTAACTTTTTGCCTTCCCGATTTTGTAATAGGTAGTTTAAGATAGTCGTTTTACCAGCACCTAAATAACCACTAAGTACGGTAACAGGTATTTTTTTCATATTATTCTCCGATTCTTTTAAAAACAACTTCTTTTGTTTTTTTATATAATAGCGTCAGTAAGATACCAAGTACCATACAAAGCGCAATACTAGCACCGGGTGGTGTGCCAATTTTATAAGAACTTACCAGTCCTAAAAATGTACAAATAATTGAAACGAGACTAGCAATTGCAAACACAAAACGAAAACGCGTCGTTAATTGGATTGCAATGGCAGCCGGGAGAATGATGATTGCCGAAACAAGAAGCATACCAATCATCGGAATCATCATCGATATAAATAACCCAATTACTGCACTGAATGAAAACGAGAGCCATTTTGTCTGGATGCCGGATACTTTTGCGACATCTTCATTAAAAATCATCGTATAAAGTGCCCGTTTGGTGATCATGAAATATAGAAATATTCCAATCCCGATTACTAAAAATTCGATTATCTGTTGTTGTGTGACTGTGATAATTGAACCGAATAAGTATTGATCCATTGTTTTTGAACCTTTTGGGCTAATCGACATTAAACATAGCGCGATTGATAAGCCCGAGGCCATCAGTATTGCTATCGAAACATCTGAATAGCTTTTAAAACGTGCCCTTAAAAATTCGATTAATAATGCCCCTAAAATGACGATGATTATACTTACCCATTCCGGTTGGCTGCCTATCACCAGGCCAATCGCCACACCCGCTAAAGCGATATGGCTTAATGTATCTGCAATCAGTGACTGTTTCCTCATAATGAGGAACACACCGATAATTGGTGCAATCAAGGCGATAAGCATCCCTGCAATCAAAGCCCGTTGCATAAAAGCTAATTCAAACAAGTATCTTGCCTTCTTTCAAGTTGGATAATTTGATCGATGTATGGTTTCAATTCTTTTATATGATGAGTAATGATAACGATGGTCACATGGGGGCACATATTTTTTAATGTTTCATAAAATACATTTCTCATTTTTTCATCCATACCTGTTGTTGGTTCATCCAGCAGCAACATATCTGGTTGTGACATAAAGGCTCTTGCTACACACGCTTTTTGTTTCTGCCCTCCAGAAAGTTTACCAATTGGTCGATCTACAACGTTTTGCAATTCAAATACGTCGATTAGTTTTTTAGCTCTTTCTTTATCTTCTTTTGTTATTCGTTCATACCACTTTTTGGACTTCCATGAACCGGAAACAATGAATTCAAAAACTGTGCTAGGAAAATCCTGCTCAATTGAAGAAATTTGCTGCGGCACATAACTTACATTCAAGTTTACCGGCCATAACCGGGTTCCTTTCCATGGTTTTAACAGTCCCAATAAAAGCTTCATGGCAGTAGTTTTCGCAGCACCATTCTCCCCGGTAATTGCCACAAAATCACCCTGTTGGATTGAAAACGATAGATTTTCAATGACCACATTCCCCAAATATCCAAAAGTTACATTTTCTAAGCCAATCGTTGCCTCAGTCATCCCTTTTCATCCTTTATTTTAAAGCTTCTTGGAGCACCGTTAAATTCTCTTCCATGATGCTGATATACGATTCACTATTCTTTTCGTTTTCTTCACTTAAACCTTCCAGTGTATTGAGTACGGCTGTCTTGGCATTTAGCTCATTGGCTAGTGTTTCGGCAACCTTGGAAGATGCATTTTCTTCAAAGAAAATGGTGTTAATGTTATGCTCTTTTGCGAATTCTTTTAGTTCATTTAACTGCATGGCACTTGGTTCAGCATCTGGAGATAAACCAGCAATAGGAACTTGTGTCAATCCATATGAATGTGCTAAATAACCAAAAGCTGCATGTTGGGTGATAATTTCTTTATTCCCTACATTAGTTAAAGCTGTTTCAAACTTGCTATCTAACTCTTGCAACTTCTCAATATAGTTATTTTTATTTTCCTCATAGATTTCTTTATTTTCCGGCGCAACTTTTATTAATTCGTTCGCAATATTTTCAACTTCTTTTATTGCCATTTTCGGGCTTAACCATAAGTGTGGATCAAATTCATGGTGATGTTCATGATGTCCATCTTCATGCTCTTGAGTTTCTCCCTCATGTTCATGCTGCTCATCTTTATGGTCATGGGTTTCTCCTTCATGGTCATGCTGTTCACTTCCATGCTCATGGGTTTCCCCCTCATGGTCATGCTGTTCACTTCCATGCTCATGGGTTTCCCCCTCATGGTCATGCTGTTCACTTCCATGCTCATGGGTTTCCCCCTCATGGTCATGCTGTTCACTTCCATGCTCATGGGTTTCCCCCTCATGGTCATGCTGTTCACTTCCATGCTCATGGGTTTCCCCCTCATGGTCATGCTGTTCACTTCCATGCTCATGGGTTTCCCCCTCATGGTCATGCTGTTCACTTCCATGCTCATGGGTTTCCCCCTCATGGTCATGCTGTTCACTTCCATGCTCATGGGTTTCCCCCTCATGGTCATGCTGTTCACTTCCATGCTCATGGGTTTCCCCCTCATGGTCATGCTGTTCACTTCCATGCTCATGGGTTTCCCCCTCATGGTCGTCTTCGCCATGAACATGCTCCCCTGCTGTGAATGGGAGTAAATCAATGCCCATAGAAGCGTCAATTATAGCTAGATTTTTTGTATCAACGGTTTCTTCCACTTTACCGATCCAAGTTTCCATATTTTCATTGTTAAAAATAAGTGCGTCCGCGTTTTGAATTCGTTCTAAATCTTTCGCTGCAGGTTCCCAATCATGAGGTTCTACCGAGGAAGGAATAAGCATTGTCACTTCTGCTGTATCCCCTGCTATTTGTTTTGTAAATTCGTACATCGGATAAAAACTTGTTACGATTTCAAGTTTTTCGTTCTCACTTACACTCTGGGAGTCATTCTCTAACTGCTTCTCCGTTTCGTCAGTGGCTTGACATCCAGCAAATAGTACAGATGTCGCTAGTACAGACGTATATAATAATTTTTTATTCATTTTAATCTCCTTTATAATACATGTGTTACTGAATCGTCGAGGGGGTCCATATAAATCGAAACAATACCCTCAACCTTTCATGAAGCAAGTCGCATTTTTGTTAAAGGTAATACGACCATCACCAAATTAAGACTTATTTCAGACAACACTATGAATATATTTCACATCGTTTCCATCAGAAAGAGTATGAGGGCAAAAATGGCAACACTGGCGCCACTCGTCACCATTTGCTTACCTGCAATGAGTGAAGCCTCCTTTAGCGAAAGCTCTTTGGCTATTTTCATTAACGTTACAAGACAAGCAGTAAACGTGCTGCATAAAAAGACGACGATGAATAATTCTCCTGTTGGGATGAGTTCAAGAAAATGACCTCCATCCTGGTTTAACAAAAGAATGCCATCTTTGCGGAATAAACTGGCGATAAATGCGGGCGCAATTTGTTCAGATAACCCAACCATCGTAAGAAGCGGAGTGGCAAGTAAAATTAAACCAGACATCCACCCTGTAACTTCCATTAAGGAAGCAACTAAGCAAATCAGTAAAAATATCGGCATCGCCTGAAACACAAATTGGCCGATGACCGGTTTAATTCGATACGTTATTGTATTAAAGGAAGGCCATTGCAAAAACGAGTTATGTTGTCTTAACTTTGGTAACTTCACATTTTTGCTCCATATTTTCACATGAATTAAAGAAATCACCGTCAATGCCATCATATAAGGAATAACTAGCAATATATGACCAGAAGCCCCAAAAATAGAGAGGGTTGCCCCCATTTGATAACTACAAGCTGAACCAAACGAAATAACAGAAATACAATTTTTTCTCGAACAAATATTGCAGCTGCGGGTGGCTTCTATCGCTACAACATTACAACCAAACCCATTGATGATGGGGACAAGATCTTGTCCTGTAAGCCCAAATTTGTGCATTAAGGGATCAAGTGCATCCGTAATGCGGTCCTTCAACCCGCTTTCTTCCGTAATTGCCACAGTTAATGAAAAAAGCAGGACAACCGGAAAAGCCCAGACAAAAGAATAAGTGCCCAAGGTGACGAGGCCATAATCACCTAAAAGCAATGTGTATATCAGATTCGGTAAACGCAAACCCCAATTTGCCAATGATTCCATCATATGAGATTCAACAAAGGATTCCGCCCTGCTCGAAAATTGGTAAGCTAGAAAAATAGGCAACGCATAGATTAATATTAATGTGATGATCGCAGAAAACGGACCAACCCATTGCCGTTGAAAAAATGTTTTAGATGCTTTCACCTTTTTCAATGGCAATTGACCGATTTTACTC
This sequence comes from Ureibacillus sinduriensis BLB-1 = JCM 15800, assembly GCF_000772955.1. Taxonomy (GTDB): domain Bacteria; phylum Bacillota; class Bacilli; order Bacillales_A; family Planococcaceae; genus Ureibacillus; species Ureibacillus sinduriensis. Next base: position 218,097 of record NZ_JPVO01000052.1, read on the forward strand.
ACTTCTTCTTTAGTGACATACCTCGCGTTTGAATGAATAGATTTCAACTTTTCCGTTTCACGGGTTCGACTATCGACTATGTACAATGGGAAACTATTGGTTTCTTTGAAATTAGATAGTAATTCCTTAGAAGCAAAGTCCATCTTGTCTTTGAAGGTGGCGATAAGAACAATAGGTACTTTATAAAGATTGAAGAGACTTTCGAGTGCTTGAAGTTCTTCCGCAAAATGAGTTCCCCTTACTACGAGCCAAAGTTGATCTGCAGATGATACTGTTTTGTGGGTATATTGACTTGTTGTTAGCTCGCTTCCCATACGAATTCCTGGTGTATCGACATAAAACTTACTACCGTCTTCCACTTCAGCGATTTTTGAAGTGGCACCTTTGATATTAGACCCTTTCGCAAGAAACTTATGAGGAGCCAGTTCATTCAATAAAGTCGTCTTGCCGGAGGATTCTAAACCAACTAATACAATTTTCATTAGATCCCCCCTAGCAAGCACAGTCTTTTTCACAACATGACAAATCATCCAAATACATGGAAGAAGATTTATATAACTCAAAAACAGAGGCGGTATGTTCCAATCCATGCCGTTTAAAAATTTCTTCTGCTACAATCGCAAAACGTTGTCTAAATTTATAAATAAAACAAAAAATCGTATTCGATTGACGTACGCTCGGCCCAATTAAAAATACAGATGGAGCAACGGTCGATTCATCTTTATCGGTTAAGAAAGGAAGTCCTTCTTCATTCCATTCAAACAAGTGCGCGAATTGTTTTGCACCATTACTAAAACCGGTACAAATAATTGGCTCCCATTCGGTTTCGACGCACTCACCATCCTCAAACTTTATACAATATCCATTTATTTCATCGTTTTTTTCAACCGAAACAGCCCGTTTCTGCGGATGCTCCACAATCTTTTTGGAAATAACCGGTATACTTAAACGTTCTCTCGTGAAAGGGGATAAAGTCCTACTCGGGTCAACTTCCGTATCAAACCATGTACTTGCCGGATAGTATACATCGACCGACTTCCCTTCAGCTGCTAGGTGATAAGCAGCATCCGCCGCACTTTCCCCGCCGCCTATAATTACTCTTGGCCCTTCAAGTTCGGCCCATGAAACAACGTCTCCGTAATGAACTCCATAAGAAAAAGGGCGTTTAGGGAATTGGAACTCCCCACAAGCTACAATGACGGAAGTTGAATAAAAACCATCTCCGTCCTCACTTGTTTGTATCCAGTATTGTTCCCCCTTTTTTTCTATCCGGTAAACATTTGTATTTTCTTGCACAGGCAATTCGAAATGCCCCGTAATTAAATCGAGATAATCCCCGTACTCTTCACCCGATAAATGCTCTTTTCCGAAGGTATAAGCCGGTGAAGTATCGGGCAGAATGGCATTCAAATCCAACTGACCAAATCCATGGGCTGTAAAAGAAGGCGTGATGAGCCTTGTCTCAATGGGCCATTGAAAAAAAGTCGAGCCCACTATATCCCTTTCAAGAATCACAAAATCGGTAATTCCGCTTTGCTTCAGCAAGACCCCCATCCCAATGCCGGCCGGTCCTCCACCAATAATAGTAATCATTTTTATACCTCCTCATCGGGCTGTTTTACAATAACTAAAAACAGCCCGAAATTTCCATTCGAATAAAGTTACACTATTCCAAAACGTAATTATTACGATTTAAAAATGCGTAAATTTTTTTGTTTTCCTACTCAGGACAAACCACGGTTGTACACAATTCTTCCTGTGTCCCCTTCCCTTACTGAAGGCAAACATTAAAGGTTCGCATACTAACTCGTAATAGTGATTCCAGTAATTAATTCATGAACAAAAATACTTGCCTTCTATTATTTTCACAAGATGCTTCGATAAATTGATCCGTGTAATCAAGCCATTTTAATTTTTCACAGCGCTCTTCGATTCTTTCGGCAAGTTCATCTTCTATTTCGTTCATTAATTCGGCAACCGTGTTGAAAGGCATATTAAAATACCGGCTTGCTATCGCATAGGGGGAATGCGCTTTAAAAACTCGAAGATACTCATCCACTGAATTTGATTTTTCAACCAGGCTGTCTTCAATGTCGATAATGAACTGATACAGCTGCCTCTTATCGTCAGGAAGTTTTTTCACTTCACTTTTTAATAATAATTCCAATATCTGCTCATTCATTTTCTGCCGTCCCCTTTTTCATAAACCCTATTTCTTCGTCAAACAACAGTGTTAGTGCTTTGATTACCAGCTGGACTTTTTCACGCCTGGAATCTGTCCTTTGTGGGCCAACTCCCGAAACGCGATACGGGAAAGTCCAAATTTCCGCATATAGCCTCTCGGTCTTCCCGTCATTTCACAGCGATTTTTCAAGCGCGAAGGTGAAGAGTCCCTTGGCAATTTAGCCAACGCCTTATAATCTCCCTTTTCTTTCAACTCTTTTCTCAGTTCGGCGTATCGAGCCACCATTTCCCTTTGTTTTTGATCTCGTACGACCTTTGACTTTTTAGCCATGTTGTTTCCTCCTTGGTTTAATTGAATGAGATGAAATTGTTCCGTCCCTCCACTTCATAAAACTTCATTGTGTAAATAGTAATGATTACGCTTTGTATAATATACAGGTTCCTTCTTTATTTCAAGTTTTTACTAACCGAAGGGTAAAAAGTTTTATCATTAAGGAAGCAATTCTTAGCGCAAACGTCAATCACTCCGTTATTTTCATTCAGGATTTTAATTGCCGCCCGAGATTCTATATTTTCTTTGCAGAATGTCTAAGTCCATTCAATTGTTTGATACATGTTTCTTTATTTAAATTTTCCCCTATCATTACCAAATTCATGGAGAAATTGATTTCTGATTCAATAAAGTAAGGCACGCCATATGCGTATTGGAATAAATAAGTATAATCGGGTTCATTGTCAAAGCGTAAAAAACCTTTAATTCGATAGATGGATGAAGGAATTTCGTTTAACCATTCCATAAAGGCTCCTCGGTTAATCGGTTCTTCAAATAAGTACGTTAAACTTGAGACGTGCAGATGATTTTCCACATGCAGTTGTTCATGAGCAACGGTTACTTTTTCCTCTCTATGCGCAATATCTTCTAATGATATTTTGGAGTAAGTCGTCATCTTCTTGACAGCTAAAGGATTCAATCCATTGACTTCAGTTAGCAACTTTTCATATTCAAGATTGTTCAATAAATCCATTTTGTTAATTAGAATCTGATCCGCATAACGAACTTGTTCTTCCAATAGCTTTCTGATTTTCAGGCTTAATCTTTTTTGATTTAACCATAAAGGGCCGTCCAACACGGTCATAATACTTTTAACGAAAATATTTTCCGCAATCACCGGCGAAAGGCATGTATCATAGATTTCCATTGGATGAGCAATGCCAGAACTTTCTATATAAATCACATCGGGCTGCTCCATTAATGTGAGTGTTAATATGGCCTTTTCAAGCTGGCTTTTATTAGTACAGCAAATACAACCATTCACAATTTCTTCAATCCTTGTTCCGTCGCTTAAAATATCACTGTCAATCGAGACATTTCCTATTTCATTCATGACGACGGCATATTTTCGATCGTGTTTCTTCTCCTGGTCTAATAGATTCTGAAGTAATGTTGTTTTCCCACTACCTAAAAAACCACTCAAAATTACGACCTCTACGTTTTTCATCATACTGTTTCACTTCCATCGCTTTTCTTTTCATTCATATCCATTACTGTGATTTTCAAGTTCTCCGTACCGCAGTTAGTGGTGTATTGGGATGGAGTTTCCCTCGTTAATACGCCATCATCAATTGAATCAATACATCTGTATAAGAGGGTAATTCATAAACTAATATTTCTTGGTTAACGCTTATTTATAGTCGTGATATCATATCACTCTCCTGTTTCTGTATAGCTAAAGTATTACTTACCTCGTTTAATCAACATCACACAAATAGTAATGATTACGATTTGAATCGTACCTTCAATCATTTCATACGTCAAGAAATAAGTGAATCATGTATTACAAATGGGAGCGTGATTATATCTGAGAAAATTTTGGGAAATCACTGAATCGTTATTGATCCAGGACATGGTAATCCATGGCCAGGTGCAACGGCGAATGGTTTAATTGAACGTGATGTTGTTCTCAAAATTGCTAATGCTCAACTTAAAGCTTATGGAGCATTAACTAAACAGAGTCGAACAACTGCTTCTGCACTGAGTTCGGATTTGACTACAGATTTCAACGCGCGTGTTAATGGTTGAAATTCTTTCGGAGCTTTGTGTGCATTCACAATAATGCAGCAACTTCTACCTCTGCTAATGGCGTAGAAACACTGATCCATCCTCTTTCTAGTAGAATAATAGATCTTTACCGACAAAGGTAAACTCTACCGTTCTTTACGTACAGGTATGGCCCAACGTTCAACCCCTGCCGTAGAACGTGATACCTTACGAGTTCTTTACACAGATAATAAAGCTTGGGCAATTTTAGTTGAAGTTAGTTTTAAGCAATACATCATACGCAAGCAAATTAAATACAGACGCAGAATGTACAGGAAAAGCTATTGCTGAGGGTATTAAAAATGAGGTTAATAGTACACCACTTATGTAAACTTAAAAAGACACCAAATACTAGCACAGTATTCGGTGTCTTCTTTTATCAAACATCACCAATATAAATATATTGGAAATTTCCTTTTTGATCGTATACAAAACTTATCGAAAGCCTCTCTTCTTTTTCTAAGTCTTCTAAATAATAACCAATGTCTGTACTGTCAGACTGAACATTAAAATAAGCAATGTACATTGGGAGTTTTGCTTTCTCAATCGGGAATCCCGCACTATTTGTATTAGTCGGGGTTTTGAAGTTTATTTCTCCATTTCCCACATTAAACTCAGTGTTATAATCGGTTTTTATTTGTTCATATTGCTTTTCATTGATTAATCTCATAATCGTTCTGGATGTACTATCAAATTGTTGGAGATGTGCACTATAATCACTTTTCAACTTCTCCAATTCATCTTTTAATTTCTGATTCTCTTCTTTTAGTTCATCAATTTGAGTTGCGCTATCTTGAGCAGTAGAATCTATTTCTTCTTTATCGGAACAACCTATTAAAAGCAAAAATATACTTAAAGTTAGAACTAATCTCACTTTCCCCATAATACTCCCCCTTAATATAAATATACAATAGCATTAATATAATTTATCGCCAATAATTATTTACATTAATACCCATTAGTGGTATTAACTTATTGCATTTTTTTATACTGCGTTCAATCGGATGTAGTCTTTTATTATAATTAAAAAAGGCCTACGTCGTATTGAATCCAATTCAAGCCTTACCTTGTTATCTAGTGAAATTAGTTCACAAACCTTCTTATGTTATTCGTTTTACTTTAATTCATTTTCTCCTTTATCTTGCCCCACTAGCGTCTAAAGGGAGAAAATAAAAAACCCTTGATATTCAAGGGGTTAGACACTATTTGAAATCCATTGCACTCGTATTAATGGAGACGGCGGGAGTCGAACCCGCTTCTCCTAGAAAGGTATTAACAGCAGTTTTTACAAGGGTTTTTGACTACTTTAAAAATTCTTTGACTACGCTTTTGACTACATTTAACAAAAATACTATTGCGGGGGCAATTCAAATTAATACTTTTAATTCAACTTATATACCTAACAACAAATATTTTATAAAACTTCTATCCAACCTATTAACTTAGTTTGATAATCTCTATCTTCTGTAACTATACCCTTATAAATCAAATCCCTTTGCAGCATTGGCTCAATTAGATCTTTTAATAAATACTCTCTATTTATATCAGGAATATTATCTGCCGAATTGAATTGGAATATTTCATCTAATTGTTTTTCCCATTTAGGTATTCTATTACCATCTAAATCTGTAGCAATAGATACTACATATTGCTTAATATCCTTTTTCTCACCTTGTACTGTTACATTCCATATAGAGACAATACCATTCATTTGATCTCTACTTTTTACGATAATTCCCAGATATTTAGGATCCTGATTTTGATAAATTTCAATGTAACGGCTTACTAAAGGATGATCTAGCCCTAACAACTCTATATTTTCTTCTTTTAAGGACATTTCCCGTTCTGTTGTTAAATGTAACTTAGTAAAGTTCGAATCCGTAACCTCAATTATATTATCTTCAGATTTAATAAAACTTCCATTCTCTTGTAGAATCGCTAATCGAATAAAATTTTCTAGCTCTTCCATACCAGACTCAACATCTGAGATAGGTTTATATTCATCTAAACTAAAACGGTCCAATTCTTGAAACAATTCAGATACAGCTTTTTTCGCTTCAACAGCGTTACTCATAGCTGCTTCTAATTCATATTTCGTTCTTTTCAACTCTGGATCATTTAGGGCATTATTGTATAACTTTTCATAGTTCAGTTTTTCTGAAAGTTGTCCTAAAATTTGTGATTGTAAATCCTCAGCAACATTACCCGACTCGTCTAATTTACCCAATGTTTTAGCAATCTCTTTAAGCTTTTCATCTAACAATAAATATATTTTTCCTTCAATTGTATCTGACAAGATTAAATTATAGACTTGTGCTGTATCTTGTTGACCATATCTATGAATTCGACCTATCCTTTGTTCAACATCCATAGGGTTCCAAGGTAAATCAAAATTAAACAGTATTCTAGCAAATTGAAGATTTATTCCCTCTCTACCTGCTGCTGTTGAAATTAACACTTTAGGGCCATTAGGATTTTTGAATCTCTTCTCAGCAGCAACCTTAGCTCCATGGTCCCCACCTTTTAACACAGTTACACCTTGTCCTGGATAGTATTTTTCAATTTCATTTGACAACATCTCGACAGTACCTAGATATGTAGCAAAAATTACAATTTTTTCATTAGGATTGCTATTCCATAGTACACCTAATGCATGAAGAAGTTTCTTAACTTTTGTCTCTAGATTAATAGGGCTCTTGGATAATAATTTTTTTATTCGACAACGTTCTTCTGGTAGAGCATACTTAATTGCTGTCAGTATAGACTCTTCTGCATTTCCTAGTTCCAATTCACTAGAGCTTGAATCTGCTGCTACTAATAAATCTTCTTCGCTCATTTTCTTAAGAATTTTCCGTTTATAATCAGAAAGAATATGATCTACTTCAAGGTTAGATAATCGATCATCCCCAAGTTTATATTCTGCTCGAATAATCTCCCGTGCTTCATTGAATGCATTTTCTCTAGCATCAATATCAAGATTTCCATCATGAACAATTCCCTCTTGAATTGTAAGAGCCAACAATCTTCGTCGCAAAGTTCTATTAACAGCAGCAAAACTAGAAGCAGCTATTTTTTGAAAAATTGTCATAACAAAACCCAGCGCTCTTCCTTTAGCTCCTTCACGATTTGCAAGTGCAAATCCATCTGCTAAATACTCAACAAGCTCTTGATAAAATATCCTTTCTTCAGTGGACATAATAAATGATTCTGTTTGCACAAATCTTCTAGCGAATAAAGTTGAACCATCAGCTTTACATGCATCAGCTTTTGTTCGACGAAAAACAACTTCATTTAATCTATGTCTATTTTCAAGCATATCATCTGTATTATGAAATAGAGCTGGATTTAGTAGTTTAGTCAGCAACCAAAACCTAAAATTATCACCTTGGTGTGGAGTTGCAGATAATAAAATCAAATCTCTTGAAAGCTCTCGCATTACCTCTGCTAACTTATAATTCTCTGTTTTCTTTACCTTACCGCCATTTTTATAGGCAGTTAAATGATGTGCCTCGTCAAATACTACTAAATCCCATATAGGAGCCTCTCGTAATTTGTCAATCCGTGATTTTCTTTTTAATGTATCTATACTTGCAATGAGTCGGTTATGTTTAGCAAAAGCATTGGAGCGTCTATCTGTAACATCCCCTTCACTACCAAAAACTTCAAAGTTCAAGTTAAATACTTCATTTAATTCTCTATGCCAGTTATTTACTAATCCTGCTGGAACAATCATTAAAGCCCTTTCCAATTCTCCCCTACTGGCCAATTCTCTCAGTATTAAAGCCGTTTCAATTGTTTTTCCTAATCCAACTTCATCCGCTACTAAATATCTTCTTGGTGATGCAGTTGCAATTCGATGAGTTAAGACTACTTGGTGAGGCAACAAATCAATCTTTGCAGAAGTAAGGATTGCTGCACTGTCAAGTAATGGTAGTTTATATGATTGGTACGCTAACCAAGCTTTTTTTATACGTTGTTCACCTATACCAAGATGGCTAATTATTTGTTCGGAACGACTTAACAAATACGAAAGGGTATCAATTGATACCCTTCTCTCACCATTACTAAAGAATACTTGCATAAAACCATTACTTAAAATGCCAATAATAACGCCTTCGCCATGCTCGCTATGAAATACCCTTTGCCCTATTTGAAATTTCATTATTATCACCTTCTTAAGAAATTCTCGGATGATATATACCGATACAATTCTTATCATTCAAATCAAAACTATTTTGATTATTAATTATTAATTTTGCATCAATTGCAGCTCCATTCCAAAGGCATCGACTTAAAGGAATTTGAATACCATTATATGGACCACTGCAATTCCAATAATATATCCCATCTGCTTTTTGTTCTAAACGTTTTTGACCATCAGGTATCCAAAAAATTAGTGAACACTGCCCCTCATACATACTTTGAAAAGATAGAAGTGCCCGATAAAAATTATTCTCAAGCCAATCAATAATTTCTTCAGGCTCCATAACATCTATTAAAGTATCTAAACCACTAACAATCATTGCGTAACCATTTGCCGATAATAATTCGTCTGGCCATTCTGTTTTATAAAAACTTAAAAATTGTCTAACACTAAGTATACTCTGAACATTAGTTATCGAAGATAGCTTTGAAGCATCCCAAAGGAGTGAAATTCCTTTTCGAACCCATGTATCAGAACTTATTGTTGAAACCATCTTATTCCCCCTCATCTAGTCCGAATAAGGCTAATTGTTCATTTTCTTTCTCGGGATTACGTGCCAACCATACTCCGCAAATTTGATGTGCTTTCATAGCAGCCTGCTTTATTTCTGAGTTACCTCCATTTCTAGTAAACCAGCTTAATAAAGGTAAAACTGCTGGGTGCAACTTAAAATTAGAATTTGCTAACGTATCATTAACATTAATTCCGCTATTCTCAAAACAAGCTCCTATAAAGAATAACGTTTGATCTAAATCATGAGACAATCCTTTTCTATACTTGCCTTTCCAATCTTTAGCAAATTCAAGTGGTGAAACCATTGTGAATATACGATTTTTTTCAGTAACCCAATTCTTACTTTCAAAATCATTAGCAGATAGACCTGTACCTCTAAGGAAATTCTGCATTTCATTACGTGACAACGAAATTGTTTTATTAAAAATTCTTAGGAATTGGCGTGTCATTACTTCTGCCTCAAATGGTACTGATTCTAAATTACTATCTTTTTCGTCATTTAATATTTGATTGATACCAATTAAAGCTTCCTTAACTGAAAACGGTCTTCCCTCTTCAACATATACTTCTCCGTAATGTTTAGAAAAGTATTCTAATGCTTTCCCTCTTCGAATCACTTGTATATCTGATTCAGTTAAGCCCGATGCTAAATGGTTTGCTAATATGTCTTCCAATTGTCTAATATCTTTAACCATTCTTTTACGAAGTCTTGCCCAACTAATACGTTGTGGTTCTTCAGTTCTTTTTCTACAGACATGGATAATATCATATTCGATTTTCTTCGAACCGAATTCCGCATTATCCCCCTTGGACTCGTCACTACGAATAGGGTAAGTAGCTTCTAGATAGAATCCAGCATTAAATAAGCTTTCTAGTACGGCTATCCATGGTTCATCCTCGCTATGATGAAAAGTAAATGCTAGAATTCCTGCCTCCTTTAAAATTCTATTACTTTCTTTCCAAACTTCAGTGAGTATTCTTTGATAAAAATCGTCTGAATTTTCAGGATGTCTAGCTCTATTAGTAACAGCTTCAAGTGCCTTTGGAGTGTATGCATTTCCAAAAATATGTGGATACTCGTTCACCAATGCTTTTTGTAACCATACATAAAAGAAATCTGCTAATTCGGCATATTGAACATTATCTCCAAACGGAGGATCAGTAATTACCAAATCTATACTTTCAGTTTCTAAATTTAACTCTGTAGAAGAGCCACAAGTTAAATTTACAGTACTTAAAAGCGGGTCTCCTGTCTTTACCTTAAAACTTTTAGAGGTTAAGGATTCTGACAAATTATCATCCATAGTTGAAAGATAGTCTGTAGCTACTAACTCATAAGTATCTTTTTTCCACTCTTCTGCTTTATATAATGCTCCTAGAGAAGAATTCCAATTACCTCGTCCAAAATTAGCAAAAATATTATTTTCAACAAAATTCATTTTAGGGTAGTAGTTATTATTGCTGAAATGTGGTTCGAGCTTATCTCCTTGCGCATTCCAGATACAAAATGTATTTTGATTTCTGAGATACGATTGAAATGCACCCAAAAATATATCTTTTACATCTTGATTAGTGTCTTGCTTTACAATACTTTTAAATAAAGTACTTAGAATAAGTAATTGCCTTTTATTAAACATTTTCCACCAATGTGAATACCCATGATTCGGCAAATTATCTCTTTGATGTGTTTGATGACTAAAAACAATCTCTTCTTCTGGCCAAAAGCCTTTTAATTCACTTTCTTTTTTGGTTTCCCATTCTAAACTTGCTTTGTTATAACTTTTAACATCAGATGCTTCGAAGAAAAACCTCCCGTTATACAACTCACCGTTATGGTCACAATCTGGACAGTAACCATGATATGCATATATTGAAATAGGAGCATCTTTTTCACTTAAAGATAAAGAGTTTGACAATTGCTGTTGTGTACCACAATCAGCACAAATAAACTTCCCTCTCCCTTTACTTGAACCTGATTCTAGTCCCGTAGCAAATGTAATGCCAGTATCAGGACAAGTGATGTACTCAGGCAATTTTCCTCTGACCTCTATTAATTTATTTACTTTTGCACGTTCATTGTTCCACTCTATAGTATCTTCTATCTTATCAGAGGATGTCCCTCCTACAACCTTTGAACCCTTAAGCCAAGATGGATGAATTAATAATGTTAGTGCTATTTTTTTCCCCTTTGCTTTTTTAGGATCTAAAATATCCTTTTTCTCTTTCTGATTACAACTAGGACACTCAAAATACCCTTCTTCATCAACGATTGTAAAACTTTTTTCGTTTTGCGAAATAATTTGAGTAGCCCCTGGAGCCATTCTCGCTTCTTTCAATTCTATATCAAACTCATGATTACAACTTGAACACTTATAATCTTTCCAACTTTTTACAGACAATTCCTTAACAGAAACTATTGGATTTGTCATAATAGGTGTTTTATGGTTACATCCTGTATTTTGACAAGGTCCATGTTTTGCCCAAAATGTATATATAATTTCTGGCCCCCAATAGCGATAATATAAGCGTTCTTCATCAGTCAATTTAAAAGGATCAAAATCAATTGGCATAATTTCAAATTTAAATTCTCTTTGTTTAAACCAATTAAGCCATCCTTCAAAAGTAGAGATAGACTTTTCAAACTTTTTTAATTCATTTGCTGTTGGTTCACCAAAAGTAAAATCATCATAATAAGGTTGAATTGGAACATTCTTATCGATAAATTTTAACCATTTACCGTGGTGACCTCGTGGACAGTTACATGCAACATAAGGCATTAATTTTGGCTTTACTTCACTTTCTATTTGTTTTTCAATTTTTCTTACTTCATTAATATCTACTTGTGACATCTCATTCTTTACAACTAGCCATGCGACAGGATTTAAATCGTTCCCAATCATTTGCATACCTAAACGAGAACCTTCTACAATTGTAGTTCCCCCACCCATAAAGACATCAGCTACTTTGAGATTCTTTAGTGCATTATTATATTGATGGTTATTGTAATATTTCTTCCAGACGCTTTGTGAGGCATTGATTGGATCATCAGGTGACTTCATTACTGCTGCTAATAACATCGTTCTAAAAACACTTGACCGCCTTCTAGCCCACCATTTTGACATTTGATATATTGGTTTACTTGAATTTCCTTCAATAACAGCTACTTGGTTTACTGGGAGTATTGGAAAATCTACCTCTAAAACTGTTTTAGGACGATTTGGATCTGAGAAATTTACAGTTTCAAATTCCACTTTCTTTCCTGCTTGAATAGAGTTTATTATTTTTTCTTCAATAATTTGCTTTTTTGTTTTTGCCACTTTTGCCGCTCCTAACTCAACTTTTCGATACTTCAAAAAACGGTACAAATGTCTCCATTAAAGACAGGCCACCATGTGCTAACGTTGGGTATCCCCCAGAGTTCTTCCATTTTCTTCTACCCAGAACAAATGAATAGAGACCATTATTAAGCTCAATCTGTATGTCAATTGGTGGAACAAATGACGCCTCTAAAACTTTATCATTTTTAATAAATCTCTGATTTTTATATTTTGCTTTTAAATATTCTGCTTGTTCGCCATCAATATTAATAAAATCGCCCGTTGAAGCATATCCATGGTCACTTGTAATTACTAATCTTCTCCCATTAGCCAAATTTTCGATAAGATGCCAAAAATCATCAGAAGTAAATTGCTCACTACTTTTGGTAATCAATTCACGAATACCTTTACCTGGTACTTGATATTCATGAATTCTATCATCAAACCAAGTATGCCATAAAACCACATTAGGATTACTTCCAATTAGTTGTACACAATCCTTCCAAGGTAAATCTGTCACTTCTGTAATTGCACCTTCCAAACTATGACTGTTACCAGCTTGATTGTTATCAAGTGAAGAGCGTTGTGAAAAACCTAGGCTTTTTGCAAAAAAGGTTGTATCACTTGGTAAAGCAGAGGCGGTTGCATCTGCTTGATGTATAATGAATCCTCGTTTTTTTGCCTCAATAAGAAAAAAAGGCATTTCTCGTAACGATAAACCATCTAATATTAATAAGGCTTTCCCATTCAAATTATTATTCCAAAAATCTGTAATCTGGTGTGCAGTTTTTGGTACAGCATCATCAAAGCTGTACCAAAGATCCCATGAAGTACCTGATATTAATGTTTCAATACTTGTTACTGTTTTTTCACGCTTAATAATTTCTTGAACAGGTACTCCTGAAAATGGTTGAGAAAAAATATTATATAGTGATTCCTTTATATTACTCCAAGCCTTTATATTTGATTGTTCCAATAGAATATTATCAAGTAAAGTTTTAGTCACTATATTATTCCTCCTTGTCTAATTCTAGTCCATACGTTACCCCATCTGGTAACACACGCAATAACTGTTGTAATTGAGCACCCGTCATTTCATTGATATTTAGTGAAATACTTTTAATCTTTGTACCTGGATTAATTCCCCATCTTTCAATTTTTCCTATTAGGTTTAATGAGGAAGTTTGATCTGCTTGTAAACGTTTCACTGATACATTTGATTGATTTGGATCAAAAATATTAACAACATGGTTTTCTCCAAAATAAGGCGGCTTTTCTGTTTCTTGTTGCCCAAATAAGCTTCCCGTACTCGTTAACGTATTACCGATATTTTCATTACCTGTAGTAGAATCAGTCTCATCCTGACTAGTAGGGCTAATAATAAATGCAGTTGAAGACGTAATAGCACTAGGTGACTTAATGTATGTTTGATTTAAATGATTTCCTGTTCCTAATTTCCCCTTCATTCTGTGCCATGCATCTTGTTCATTTTCACCAGGTTTTAAAATAAGCAATTCCATACCTCTTAGATCAATAGCAATTTTACCCTTTGCACATAAGTGTATTAATTTATCTTTAATTTCAGTTTCACCTAACCAAGGAATACATTCTTGACCTCCTGGACGTGGTTCTTGTAAATCCGAAAGCAATCTTGATACAGAGTCATTATTATCTGCAAGTTCTATAACTAAATCATTAAATTCTTCTGGATCAAAAATCGATTGCTTAATAAATGAATCCATTGTTTCTGGAATATCTTTTCCTTTTGCTTGGTGATTTTCAATATGGAATACGCATTCTTTTGGATTGCTATAATTCCAAGTATCTAAAATAGCAAACCGATCAAATAATGAATTTAAATGAACTTTCAATTCGTCTTGATATTTTTTTGATAATGCTCTATACTCAGGTTCATTTTTTTTCCATTCGTTCGCCTTTAAAGTTGCACGTGCTAGAACTAATAATGAATAATCAGTATAAATATTTTCTTGCCCTCTTTTAGGGATAAGAAATCTAATTGTATTACGTTTAGAAGGAACATGGTCTATTAACCATTTGCCTAAAGTTTCTTCGATTTCCTCAAGACTTTCTGGAATAACTACAATAGGAATTCGATTATCCCATTTCGAAGGATGAAGATTATCCTCTAAACTAGACCAAGGATCTCTATTCCAATTAGATTTCAAAACAACTACTTGGTATTTTGATGTAACAGATTCCTCTCCACCAATGACATATCTAACTTGTTTAGCTAATTGATCAATGTCTGATCCATCTTGAAATAATTTGTCATTTCTTGAAAAGGCTAACAATTTTGCTTGAGGATTTTCTTCTTCTTTAAATACAAGCTTGTCTCCTACTTCATGGATATTAAAACTATTATCAATTATTGTAGTCATCTCAATTAAAAAGCTATTATCATCTATTGGTTCTCGTTGAGTTATATCAACCTGTAAAATTGCTCTTTCCGCTCCAGCTTGTTTGTTAATTGCTAGTGAATGAATCCAAAGTGAACTTAAAATATATGAAGCATGAGGTATTTGATTTTTATAATTTACAGCATCCCTTACAGCTTGTAGATTTCTTTGAGCTTTTTCTCTCAGAGTTTTATGATATTCATTTGATACAGTATCCAAAAGTGACATAATCCCATCATCATCTTCTTCAATAGAGAAACTTCCCGCTGTTATGATACAAGTATCTTCAGTTTGTTGTTTAAATAAATTTGCTAATATTTTTATTAAATCTCTAGTTTCTTGAGCATCTGTTGCAACAAGAATTTGATCTTCTAAAAGTTGAATTAATTGAGGAGAAAACGGCCATGATTCAATAAATTCTTCTCTTATCGCCGCTCTTTCTGTTTCTGAAATTTGTAACAAACGATAATATTCATTTAAATGTACTTGAATAGAATTATTAATATCGAGATTTGAAATTTGGGAACGATTCTCAAAAAGACGGTGTAAAAGTAGACGTTTACGATCTCTTTTGACATAATGCCCCTTAAAATCAATAATAATTGGGTTATTTCTATGAATTTGTTGATATGCATCAGATTGTCCATTTCGAACAGAAACAACTAAAATTAAAAGATCAGGAAACTCTTCTGCGATTTCAGCTAATGTTTGCACAAAATTAAACGCCCAATTTTTCCAAGGGTATTGCTTGGTATTTGTTAGAGCATCATACCAAGTTTGAAATTCGTCTAAAATTACTACAGTAGGTTGTTCTTTGAACATTTCTATTAACAAATCTCGTCCTAAAACATCTGTTTTCTTATCGCCTTGCCCCTCCCACTTACCTCGAATATATTTTCCATGTGGATGTTTTTCTAAAATTAAATCCCAAAGGTATTTATAGTTTTGATAATGAAGACTTTCCGCTATAACGTGCATACCTTTACGTAAATTAATTTGATTTAATTCAGCTCTATTTAATTTAACTGACCAATTTTCCAACCAGTTTTTTGTCATCTCAGTATTTATAAATGAATGGTAAATAGTCGTTAATAAATGTGATTTACCTTGGCCACGGGAACCAATTAGTACAATTGGTCTAGATTGTTCAAGTGACACAGATTCAATTGTTTTTAATAAATCATTTGATGGATAAGTTATTTCCAAAAAATCTTTAGCATTTTTTTCAATTTCTTTATTAAAATCTATTGCTGTTCTCTTAAGTCTCTTAGGTCTAAATTCGCTCCTTAATTTTAAATCAAGCATTTAACAATAACCTCCATTTTCTTTTTCCGCACTAGAATAGCATATTTTATTCTTTTTAAAATCTAGGTTTAATACTACCAATGTATATTACCTTCATTATGTCATAAGTAATAAAGAATTTTCATTAAATTATGTTATATCCCTTATTCTTATTATACT
Organism: Ureibacillus sinduriensis BLB-1 = JCM 15800; assembly: GCF_000772955.1. Lineage (GTDB taxonomy): Bacteria > Bacillota > Bacilli > Bacillales_A > Planococcaceae > Ureibacillus > Ureibacillus sinduriensis. The sequence goes on from NZ_JPVO01000052.1 coordinate 234,294, forward strand.
ACAACACTTTTCAATTAGTGGGAATAATTACCTTATCATTCGTTAAAGGAACTTTAATAATAATATTATCGTGCCACTTATTACTAAATTACCACAAGCTAACCTATAGAAAAAACACATTAAACATACGTAAAATAAAGCTAATTTTAAAAGAGAATGAAAAAGAGTAACATCACAGGTAATTTATCTAGGAATGATGCATCCTTTTTTAAAACTTTTATATAGAAGAATTGCTAATCTATTTCTATTTTTTAATTATTTTTATATATTTTTCATATTTAAAATTTCTTATACTATTAATATTATATTAATCTCCTATACTTAAGTGGATTTTCCACAGTATCCCCAACATTTTATGAAGTAATTTTCACATCCCATAATCGGTGTTATAAGCGATTCCACTTATTTATGATTTACATATAAATCAATAATGTCTGGCTTATTGAGTGTTATTAAAGAAAATACCCTTTAACGGAAAAAGACCCCTTCCTTATTCAAGGAAAGAGCCCAATTGTAGAACTGAATCGGCTACACTAAGTTGGACAGATACTATAAGGGCTAGTAGACTTAACATACTAACCTAAGGGAGCGTGCTACTATGTCACGTCAACGTCGAACTTTTACACCAGAATTCAAACTTCAATTAGTTAAGCTTTATGAAAACGGAAAGTCACGTGCTGATATCTGCCGAGAATATGAAATAACGCCTTCTGCGTTAGATCGCTGGATTAAAAACCATCAGGACACTGGAACATTTACTGCAAAAGAAAACCGTACTGATGAAGAGAATGAATTAATCAAGTTACGCAAAGAAAACCAACGCTTACTGATGGAGAATGATATTTTAAAGCAAGCAGCGCTGATCATGGGACGAAAAGAGATGTGATCCGAAATAATGCTCACAAATATTCAATATCAGCAATGTGTAACGTCCTCAATATTGCCAAAAGCACCTATTATTATCATGCAAATCTGCGTGAAAAAGAAGCCCATGAAAAAGAAGAAGGTGAGCTTTCCAAGGACATCGAGCGAATTTTCAAGGAAAGTCGCAGCAACTATGGTACACGTAAACTCAAAGTAGAATTGGAGAGAATGAAAAAGATTGTTTCCCGTCGTCGAATCGGCCGAATTATGAAACGATTAGGTCTCGTTTCAAAATACACGGTGGCACAATACAAGCCACACAAACAAAGTTGTAATGAGGCGCCAATCAAAAATGAGTTACAACGCCAGTTTAAACAAGAAGAACAATTAGCAGTAGTTGTAAGTGATTTAACATACGTTCGTGTGGAGAAAAAATGGCACTATGTATGCTTATTTGTCGACCTTTTCAACCGAGAAATTATTGGACACAGTGCAGGTCCGAATAAGCCAGCAGCCCTTGTGTATCAAGCATTAGCTAGCATTAAAGGAAATTTACATAATATCAATATGTTTCACACAGACCGAGGAAAAGATTTTGATAATAAACTAATTACAGAGGCTTTAGAGACATTTGGGATTCAACGATCATTAAGTATGAAGGGTTGTCCCTATGATAACGCCGTAGCCGAAGCGATGTACAAAGTATTTAAAACAGAATTCGCAAACGGAGCTCACTTCGCTTCTCTTGAACAGCTCGCTCTCGAACTTGATGATTATGTTCATTGATTTAATAATATTCGAATTCACGGAACTCTGGGCTATTTAACACCAGTAGAATTTAAACAACAGACCTTATAGAAATTGTCCAGTTTAGTGTTGACATTCCAGTTTTCTATAGCTTAAACCAAAGTATAAAACCCTTTTCAACTAATCAGCTCCCGTAGTTGAAGTAGACCTTGTCACAATTTATCCCCTTAGTAAAATTAATCAAACCTAAGACCCAATAGCAGATGTTATGAATGGTTTAACTATTAACAATATTTATAATAAGATCCTGGAATCCTTCTCCAGCTCTAGCAACTCAACTAAAAAAAGAGCTGTTAATTAGCTCTTTTAACCAGAATATTTATTGGAAGTGATTGAATAATGATATATTTCTATATCTTGATCAATAAAGCCTCTTCTTTGAGCTGCTTTTAGAGTTTGATACATATTTTCTCTTCCAACACCATTATCAGTATGTAGATAAATTTTATTTGCCCTTAAGCCCTTTTCGCAAATATACTTTACCAAATCATATCCCGTGGGTAATAACGTTCCTTTGTTATCTTCGCCTAAATCGTGGTCAAGGGAGAGTATATGTACATTATAGTTTTCAATGTAATAAATTGCCTCTTCCATATTTCTAGCTATTGTATATCCCAATGGACAATCCCTTAAATCATCCACATACAGGTTAATAACCTTACTAGTCAAAAGAATAACCTCACTCTGTATTTTGATATTTTTTAGACATTCACACTTCCAAAACTAATGCTTTTGAGGAGAAACTAGAATACTAAGACCATGTTCTTCTCCATAATCCCACATTTTCACCCAAGGATATGTATTCTCAGGTAGAATGAAAGTACGTTCTTCTAATGATTGAATTGTTGACATATCACATTTAGTTCCATGCTCCTTGGTTGCTGGATGAATACCAATTTCTCTACCAGTGTCATTAAAGTATACAAACTTCAAATTATTTCACTCCCAATGTTGTATTAATTAAATAATAAATTATTTGAGAATTATAAAAAAGAGCACACATAATAACTAATGGATACTCTTATCACTATTTAATTTACTTATAGTCTTGTAATATTGTTAACTTTTGTTTTGTTTTTTCAAAGTATTTTTCTGAAATTAGTTTAATATCATCTGGTCTAAGATGATCTAACATACCTGCTTTTATTTTATAGAAGTGTACTGTGTCTTTTTTGTCATACAACAATTTATCTAGAGTTGATTGGTTGAATGTTAAGGTTTTTATAACTTCATCTCTATCCTTACTTACCACTATAAATTCATTTTCTTCGGAAGCTAGATCAAATTCGTAACTCATTTGTTTATTGCAAAATAGAAGTGCAGACTAGTGCAAAGAATTTGTAC
>NZ_JPVO01000010.1 GCF_000772955.1 Ureibacillus sinduriensis BLB-1 = JCM 15800
AATAACAGTAAATATTTTTACTAGCTGTTTTTTCGATAAATTTATTGGTTATTTTCAGTTTCTAATTTCATCATTGCACCAAAATATTGTGAAGCAGTCGTAAAAGAAATAAATGCACACAACTCACTTATTTCCTCTTCACTGAAACATTCTCTCAAAACATCAAAACTTGATTCAGCTATATCACCCTTTTGTTTTAAAAAGACTTCTGCAAATCCTACTGCAACAGAAGTTTTTCCTTCAAAATTAACTGGATCAGGTTTCCCTTTAGCCTTACAATACTCACATCCGTTACTTTGAGCTAATGTTCTTCTTACTTGTTCCTTTAATTTAGATGTTAGTAGTCCATCTTTTTCTAATACATCACCTAGCTGATTCCATTTCTCCATAACATCTTTATTATGCCCCAATAGTCTTTGAAAAGGTGTTTCCCCGAATTGGGATTCAATAATTCTTGCCATATAAGTCCCTCCTTGTTATGTTTAATTATAGTAAACAAAATAACTAAATCACATTAAATTCAATACGAGTAGCAAGTAAATAATATTTAAAATTAATGATTACTGGGAGAAAACTTTAAAAATGAAAATAGATGAAATTGATAAAAAAATCTTAGATGAACTACTTAATAACAGTCGTTTATCGATGAGCGAGCTTGGAAGAAGGATAAATTTGTCCTCCCCATCAGTAACTGAACGAGTAAGACAGATGGAATCCTTTGGAATTATAAAGAAAAATACTTTAGTGGTCGATTATGAAAAGTTAGGTCTACCGATCCAATGTATAATTGAAGCAACAGTTAAGAATGGTGACTATAAGTCTTTTAGGAGCTATATAGAGAAACTTCCAAACGTAGAATTTTGTTATAGAATTGCAGG
>NZ_JPVO01000009.1 GCF_000772955.1 Ureibacillus sinduriensis BLB-1 = JCM 15800
TTCGTATTATAAGGTCAGTCAGAGAAATCTGATTGACTATTTTTTATTCTATTTATAGATTGATAGTAGCCGGGGTAGAACGTAATGGCCCTTGGGACTTGATCCCGTTCGTTAAACTGTTCGCCCTCTACTTGTTAACACATGATTAGGCTGGTTAGGACATTGCGATCCCGTATAACAAGCGAAGATATGAATGACAAGATAGATGGAGGTTACCGGTCAATCACTACATTAGGAGGAGATATTTTATGGATCCAGTTGTAGGTCTGGATATCGCAAAAGGTGAAAGTCAGGTTCAAATGTTCTTGGATAAAAAAATGCCCTATAAAAACAGTGTGAAGGTTGAACATACGGTGGAGGGTCTAGAAGAGTTACACTCTTATTTACTAGATTTAGAGCGTCAAACAGGGATGAAACCACCTGTGGTTTTGGAATCAACGGGTCACTATCATGCCCCGGTTGTTCAGTTCTTAGAAGCAAGAGAGTATATTGTGATTATCCTTAATCCATTGGTATCCTACCGAGCGAAAAGTTCTAGTTTACGGAAAACTAAAACAGATGCAATTGATGCTTATCACTTAGGTGAAATGTATTACAAAGAGGATTTAGAGCCTCAGAAAAAGCGTGGTATTCAGTTATTAAACCTTCGGCATCTGACAAGGCAACACGAAAATATGACAGGAGTTATGGTACAAACTAAGCTCCAATTCCAAGCCGTACTAGATCAAGTATTCCCTGAATACAAAGGAGTTTTTGGGAGTTTATATGCCGATATTTCATTAAAAACATTACAAAACTTCCCT
>NZ_JPVO01000008.1 GCF_000772955.1 Ureibacillus sinduriensis BLB-1 = JCM 15800
CCTCTGAGTCTGTCTTAGAAGCTGGTGTGGAAGAAATTACTCAGTTTATAAACAAACACTGTAAAGCACGTTCATTAAAATGGGCGCATCAAAAAACAGAGGAATTGATCGCAGCTGCAAAACGCAACCCATTTCAATCAACTCTTTATCATAGTCTACTTGTCAGTCTAAATATGTATATAGATTTACTCCAAGCGTACCACCACCAACTTTCTACGTTGGAGCGTGAGATTGATCAGTTAGCGGTACAACTTGAAGAATATGAGCTACTCCAAACAATTCCCGGTGTAGGTGAAAAAATCGCTGCAACGATTATTTCTGAAATCGGAGAAATTGATCGGTTTAGTCACCCAAAAAAGTTAGTTGCCTTTGCAGGACTTGATCCAAGTGTGTTTGAATCAGGACGTTTTAAAGGTACAAAAAATCATATTACCAAACGTGGATCAGCTAGGCTTCGCCGTATGCTTTATACAGCAGTTCGCTGCTCTATTCGTGATAGCCGTAAAAAGAAAACAACCGATGAGACCATAGCACGAAATAAGAGATTAAGAGCCTTCTACGACTTGAAACGCGAAGAAGGTAAACCATACAGAGTAGCTATTATTGCATGTGCTAATAAGCTTTTACACTGGGTTTATGCGATGTTAAAAACAAAAACACCATTCCAAGAAACTATTTAGTAACAACTTTTTCCAATACAACAAAAACCTTCCAAATTGGATTCGGAGGGTTATTTGGGTTGCACATTTTTAGTATAGCATGAAG
>NZ_JPVO01000007.1 GCF_000772955.1 Ureibacillus sinduriensis BLB-1 = JCM 15800
CGGGCATTCCCGTTACTCGATCTATCTGCCAACGCGCATTAAAGAGTATTTAACAGTTGCTTCACTTGCGTTAAGAAAACAACGGATTAATGAATTACTAACCCTTTTACTTACACATGATATGAATGATATTGATCAAAATTTTTATAACTATATTGGCCGTGAGGCTGAAGAAGCTGAACATCCTTACGGTGTTAATTGGACAGAATATGATGCCTTATCCCCAAAAGGGATGGAGGTGTTGAATAATGAATGAAGATATTTTAACACTCTGTAAGCAATTGAGATTAGCTTATGTAGCAGAAGCAATTAAAGAAGTGCCTTTTACTGAGCCGGAAGAATATCTGTATCAAGTTTTATTAAAAGAGCAGCTTGGCAGAGAACAAGCAAAAATAGCACGTAACTTGAAACAAGCTCGTTTCATTGATACAAAAACGCTAGAAAGCTACCAGTGGCATAAAGATATTTGTTTGCCTGGCCATTTAACGAAAGATGAGTTAGAACAGCTAGATTTTATTCGAAGAAAAGAAAACGTCATTTTAGTTGGCGCACCTGGAACAGGTAAAACACATTTAGCTTCTGCCCTTGGCCGAAAGGCTTGTGAGCATGGATTTGAAGTACGTTTTTATCGTGTATCGCATTTAGTTGAGGAGCTAGAGCACGCCCTACATACGGGGAAATTGAAGCAGTTTAGAAGTAAATTAGAGAAAGTTGATTTAATGATTTTAGATGAAATGGGTTATTT
>NZ_JPVO01000006.1 GCF_000772955.1 Ureibacillus sinduriensis BLB-1 = JCM 15800
ACTGACTTGTAATCAGTAGGTCGAGGGTTCGACTCCTTTCGCCGGCATCCTTTTTTTCGGAGGGGTAGCGAAGTGGCTAAACGCGGCGGACTGTAAATCCGCTCCTTCGGGTTCGGCGGTTCGAATCCGTCCCCCTCCACCATTTGCAAGAGCCATTAGCTCAGTGGTAGAGCATCTGACTTTTAATCAGAGGGTCGAAGGTTCAAGTCCTTCATGGCTCACCAGTTTTATAAATTATGCTATGCCAGCATTAACTTTTGTACATGCGGAAGTAGTTCAGTGGTAGAACACCACCTTGCCAAGGTGGGGGTCGCGAGTTCGAACCTCGTCTTCCGCTCCAATTATGCCGGGGTGGCGGAACTGGCAGACGCACAGGACTTAAAATCCTGCGGTAGGTGACTACCGTACCGGTTCGATTCCGGTCCTCGGCACCATTCATAAATAGCGCCCGTAGCTCAATTGGATAGAGCGTCTGACTACGGATCAGAAGGTTGTGGGTTCGACTCCTGCCGGGCGCGCCAATATTACGAGAAGTAGCTCAGCTTGGTAGAGCACTTGGTTTGGGACCAAGGGGTCGCAGGTTCGAATCCTGTCTTCTCGACCATTTAAACTTATTAATCACTTTATTTTGGGGCCTTAGCTCAGCTGGGAGAGCGCCTGCCTTGCACGCAGG
>NZ_JPVO01000004.1 GCF_000772955.1 Ureibacillus sinduriensis BLB-1 = JCM 15800
ATTTAAATCTTGAATGCATTCAATGTCTTTATCCAGTTTTGAAAGAATAAGAAACTAAAAAAAGTTTTTACTAAATAAGTATTGACTTTCATATCATATATGATATAATAAATCTTGTCTTTCGTTCCAAGTCTAGTGATGATGGCAAAGAGGTTACACCCGTTCCCATACCGAACACGGAAGTTAAGCTCTTTAGCGCCGATGGTAGTTGGGGGCTTCCCCCTGTGAGAGTAGGACGTCGCTAGGCTTACCACATAATTATTCCGAAGTAGCTCAGTGGTAGAGCAATCGGCTGTTAACCGATCGGTCGTAGGTTCGAGTCCTACCTTCGGAGCCATGCTTCTTGGAGAGTTGTCCGAGTGGCCGAAGGAGCACGATTGGAAATCGTGTAGGCGGTTAACACTGTCTCAAGGGTTCAAATCCCTTACTCTCCGCCAGATAATTAAAGTTAATTGGCCCGTTGGTCAAGTGGTTAAGACACCGCCCTTTCACGGCGGTAACACGGGTTCGAATCCCGTACGGGTCACCATTTGAAATTTATAAAACATCCAGTTGGAGGATTAGCTCAGCTGGGAGAGCACCTGCCTTACAAGCAGGGGG
>NZ_JPVO01000003.1 GCF_000772955.1 Ureibacillus sinduriensis BLB-1 = JCM 15800
CTCCTGCGTGCAAGGCAGGCGCTCTCCCAGCTGAGCTAAGGCCCCAAGATAAAATATTTTAAATGGTCGAGAAGACAGGATTCGAACCTGCGACCCCTTGGTCCCAAACCAAGTGCTCTACCAAGCTGAGCTACTTCTCGTAATATTGGCGCGCCCGGCAGGAGTCGAACCCACAACCTTCTGATCCGTAGTCAGACGCTCTATCCAATTGAGCTACGGGCGCTATTTAAAAATGGTGCCGAGGACCGGAATCGAACCGGTACGGTAGTCACCTACCGCAGGATTTTAAGTCCTGTGCGTCTGCCAGTTCCGCCACCCCGGCACAATTGGAGCGGAAGACGAGGTTCGAACTCGCGACCCCCACCTTGGCAAGGTGGTGTTCTACCACTGAACTACTTCCGCATGTGCAAATAATATTATCTGGCAATATGTAATTAAATGGTGCGGGTGAAGGGAGTCGAACCCCCACGCCTTACGGCGCTAGATCCTAAGTCTAGTGCGTCTGCCAATTCCGCCACACCC
>NZ_JPVO01000002.1 GCF_000772955.1 Ureibacillus sinduriensis BLB-1 = JCM 15800
ATATAGTACATTAAATGTATTTTATTGTACTATATCGTATAGAAGTTAGTAAAATCAACGATTCGAATGTAAGAAAATATCTATTTTCATACATTCGAGAGCCCCTTAGGACATAAAAAAACACCTGAATTTAGGTGTTTAAAGAAGGAAATATTTGTTGTTCATATTAATTTTCTCGATTGTGATTGATTTGGTTACGATTGAAGTTTAGGTCTTCTGCGAATTCTTCACGATGACTATTTAAATCAATTTCACGTTCGCGATTCTGATTTAAGTTTAAATCCTCAGCAGACTCTTTATTGTTCTTATTTTGTTTTTTATCCATACTCGTTTCACCTCCATGCTCCTTTTTTTGAGTCATGAGATTTTTTAAAACCGTTGGATGTGTTTTAAGATAAATAAAAAAAGCATGACTCAAAAGTCATGCTTTTTTTGCCTAGCGACGTCCTACTCTCACAGGGGGAAGCCCCCAACT
>NZ_JPVO01000001.1 GCF_000772955.1 Ureibacillus sinduriensis BLB-1 = JCM 15800
GTAACGGTAGGTGATGGAGTCGGTCAAGTAGCAGAAGTGGATCTAGCCGCATTAGCATCGGCTATAGAGGTAGCTGAGGGCATTTATTCTGTTAAGGAAAATCAAACTCAAGCTCAACTAGACAGTGCAACCAACGTGCTGGAGAATGCAATAAACGCCTTTAACGAAGCGATAGTGAAAGCAGGAAATGCAACCCTGCTTCAAGGAAAAATCGAAGAGGCAACTGTAAGGTTAAATGAAGTAACGGTAGGTAGTGGGGTTGGTCAGGTAGTAGAAGTTGATCTAGCCGCATTAGCATCGGCTATAGAGAAAGCTGAGGGCATTTA
>NZ_JPVO01000051.1 GCF_000772955.1 Ureibacillus sinduriensis BLB-1 = JCM 15800
CTATAGCGATAGCGTAAACCATCTTTCAACATTTCATCAGGAGAAGAAATGTATTATTCGGTATTAGCCCCGGTTTCCCGGAGTTATCCCCAACTATAGGGCAGGTTGCCCACGTGTTACTCACCCGTCCGCCGCTAACTTGATAAGGAGCAAGCTCCCATCAAGTCCGCTCGACTTGCATGTATTAGGCACGCCGCCAGCGTTCGTCCTGAGCCAGGATCAAACTCTCCATAAAAGAGAAAATTTGATAAAGCTCAAATTTTTGTATCTGCCGCTTTCGCTTTCGATACATAAAACATTTGCTGGCATCAATTTTGATGTCCAAAATTTTGTTTCTCTAACTTAAATAGAAGAAACGATTTCATTAACGTTTTGTTGTTCAGTTTTCAAGGTTCATTTCTTTCTACTGCCGCATTACCTATCGGCGACTTTTCTATAATACACTGATTTATTCATGAAAGTCAACATTATTTCATAAGTTTTTTATGAGGCTCTATTTTCGTTTTTAAAATTAGCTAATAAAAGGGGTAGATTCATGGTTCGCAAACTTTTGGCAACAGTTGTATTAGTGGTGATTGTAACCTTATTTGTTTATCCGCAAAGAGAATCAATTATTTCTGTTTTTCGTATGACAGATGAACCACTAATAATTTCAAAAGGAAATTATGGACAATCTTTAATTGTTGAGCTTTCTTTTTCCCATGAAGGACTGGAGGAGTGGTTACAATCGTTAAAACAGCCATATCCATTATTAATGCTTGATGCAGATTGGATTGCCCGTTCCCCTAAAATAGTGGAACAAATAAAAAAGCAAAATATGCCAACAGGTCTTCTTGGCAAGCAAGGCGCAGAAAATAGTTATAGTATTGAGCAATTTAACAAGGATTTAAAAATTTATGAAAAACATTTTAATAATAAGCCGCTTTGGTTTATGACTTCAGATTACGAGTTTGGAACAAACCTTCAGCAAGCCGTATTCGACCAAGAAATAAATTTACTATCCCCTTCTATGATTTACGCGAAAAACAATTATCAAAAAACTGACGGAGCAATTCTCTCGCTCAAACTACATGAAAAAAGCAAACCTAACTTCGAAGAATACACAAAGTTAATCGAAACAGAAAAATTTGTTTCTATAGAGGAAAATGTCTTCGGTTATACCATTAAAACAAAGAAAATTCCGGAGTAATGAGATTTTAAATGAAAAAAGCTAGTGCCAGCAATGGCCTAGCCTTTTTCATTTATACATTTACATTGTTTGTGGATTTAGCTTTTTGCTTTAGTTTACGTTCTTTTCTGCGTTCTTCGAGTCTTTTGCGGTCAGCATCAGATTTTGAATTATATTTCGGTAATAACAATAATTGATATGCATTAACTGCAATTAACGGGAACAATAATAAAGCAACATATGTATCAATGTTACCCTGACGCCCCATCAACGCGATGATCCATTCAAGGGATGTAATCACGATCATGAAGAAAATCGCCGGTACCAATACGTGTTTTTTCCCAGTTAACTGAACTTTTTTTATCGCTGTTGCAATAGCCGCAAAGATTAGGAATACTAATAACCCTATGTAAAATAACCAGTCTTTTGCCCCTTCAGCACCTGGTGCAAAACGAAACACAACTAAATCGACAAGCAGAATAACCACTAATAGCATTTGTACCCAATTCCATAAAGTCAATGTTTTAAATATACCTACACCAACTTGATGTAGCGTTAAATAAGCAAAGAATCCGGCTTGAGCAATAACGCTCATTGTACAGCCCAATAATATCATCCATCCAAAAGCAGCGAGGAATTCTCCCACTTCACCTGCCGCCAAATATGGCTGGAAGAAGTTCCAGCGCACAAAGATCCCTGCTATACCTGTTACGACACCGCCAATAAGCATACACATTAAGAAGAATTTTACCCAATTTCGTATTGTCACGACTCAACGTCCTCCATTTTAATAACTTTTATCCGTATTCACGGAAGACTTCCGTTAAATAGGTAGTTATGACATAAATGCTCGAAGTCTCCGAACGAATTCATTCTGCCGTAAAGCCGATAAAGATTGGCTGGAAATAGTTGATTACTTAGTCCAAGCCTATAACGACTATTCCTTTTACTCGAATCCTTAGGAGTAACCCACAATAAACTGTCACGCTGTTTTTGCGAAAACCAGCACCATTTCGAAGTTTCAATTTACATTTTAACAATGCAATCTTAAAAAAGCTATCGAAGTCACAATCCAATACATATTATGTGCAGGGATTGTGAACAATAATTGAAAGAGAGAGCCTTTAAGAAAGGACTGAGAAAAATTGTTCAACCGTGTACTTTCCGTACTATTCGTCGTTCTTCTACTTGCTAGCTGTTCCGAGCCAAATAACCAAGCACTTTCATATGAGGAAGTTAAAAAAATGATGATGGACTCCATACAGACGGAAGATGGCAAGAAAGCGATCCGTCAATTGCTCCAAGATCCAAGTTTCCGGGACTTAATTGTCCTTGAACACGAAGAAGTACAAACAGCTATTAATACAACTTTATTATCTGAGGAATCAAAGGAATTTTGGAAAAAGCAGTTTGAAAACCCATCATTCCAAGAAAATATAGCCAAAAGTATGAAAGAGCAGCAAAAAGAAATTATGAAGGAATTGATAAAGGATTCCACATACCAGGAAGATCTTATTTCATTTTTCGGGCAAGCTGAGATGCAAAAAGAGCTAGAAACAGTTTTAAAAAGTGCTCCTCTGCGAAAACAAATGGAAGAAGTAGTTACCCAGACGATTGAAAGTCCACTTTTACAAGCAAAGTGGCAAAAGCTGATTAAAGAAAGCGGCGAGGGTTCTTCTGGAGGGAAATCTGAAGAATCCGGCGGTGGCTCGGGTGGAGAAGAAGGCGGCGGTGGCGGCTCTGAAGAAGAGTCGGGCGGCGGCGGATCATAATTAAAAAAAGAATTGTACCCCTTAGAGGTACAATCCGCAGAGTGTAGACAAAGTTGATTTTCGACTTTGTCTACACGTTTTTTTAGGCTATTTCCTTCAATGAAAAATTACCCAGACTGTCTTGAAAACGCTTGGCAGACAAGGCGGGCAATCGAGTGAAGACCCGTATAGAACATTACGTTCATGAGGGCACGAACGAGACAACCAACGCCGGGTGAAATCGTTAGTCAACAGTCTGAGGATTGTACCCCTTAAAGGTACAATCCATTTTTCGCTTCTCTATTTTGATAATTTATCGATGATTTTTTGAGCTGCTTCCAAATAGATTTTGCCTGTTGGATGGTCCTGTTCATAAACAGACGGTGCAAAATCTTCATTTGTCCAATCCGGTTGTCCTAGTGGTATTTGACCTAATAATTCTGTTCGTAATTCATCGGCAAGCTTTGGTCCACCGCCTTGGCCAAATACGTATTCACGATCCCCAGATTTTGATTCGAACCATGCCATATTTTCAATCACACCAAGAATATCATGGTTTGTTTGTAATGCCATGGCACCAGCACGTGCTGCCACAAAAGCGGCAGTTGGATGTGGCGTTGTAACAATAATTTCCTTTGAGGAAGGTAACATTTGATGTATATCCAATGCAACGTCACCCGTTCCTGGTGGCAGATCTAGCAATAAGTAATCGATATCTCCCCATTCTACATCACGGAAGAATTGGTCCAATACTTTCCCCAGCATTGGTCCGCGCCATACGATTGGTGCATTATTTTCCACAAAGAAGCCCATGGAAATCACTTTTACCCCTTTGCGTTCAACAGGATAAATCCGATCTTCCTTGATAACAGGCATATCTTGGATTCCCATCATATCAGGCACACTAAACCCATAAATATCTGCATCAATCAACCCAACTTTTTTACCGAGTCTACTTAGTGCCACAGCCAAGTTGACAGATACGGTTGATTTCCCGACCCCGCCCTTACCTGAAGCGATTGCAAGAAATTGTACAGTCGATAATGGGGATAGTAAGTCATGGACTTCCGATTCTGTAGCTTTACCTCGGAATTGCTCCAGATTTTCGGCTGATAGTTCTTCGAAACGAATCCCTACAGTGCTAGCCCCAGCTTCTTTTAATGTGTCCACAATTTTCATTTGCAGTTGCATTTGTTCCGGTGTATTTGTTTTTGCAATTGCCACTTTAACACTTACGTGATTTTTTTCTTCTTTAATGGATACGTTTGTGATGCCATTTGTTTCAGCAAACGTTCTATGTAAAAAAGGATCTTGTAGTTGTCCTAGTACTTCACGGACCTGTTGTTCGTTTATCACTTGAAACACTCCCCTATTTCTTCTGATGTTAGTATATCATAGTGTAATTCTACTACTTATTCGAGTTGCACTCCACTATAACTACTCGCCCAGCAGTCGCTTAGTAAAGGAGATGTTGTCAGTAAAATATCCATCCACATTCAATGCTTTCATTTTTTCCTGTTGTTGTTCCATCGTCTCTAAATCATTAAAAAATACATGCACTTCCTTTCCTTGCCTGTGCAAGGCGTTGACAATCTCTACAGTGGCATCTGTAGATTCCATTCCAATAGCAGGGAAATCTACTGTTAGTGCTTTCTCTAAATCGAATTCCCCCTTCTTAAAAAGTAGTGTTAAGGGTAGATCCGGGGCTAGGACCGCCATTTTTTCCAAACTCCTTTCAGAAAAGGACTGTATTGCAACTTTTTCTTTATCTAGTAAGTGGTATTCCGACAATAACTTTACCAATACTTCTTCCATGACGGTTTCTCCATAGACTAATCTTGTTTCAATATAATAATTTTGTTTATTACCAAAGGTTTGAAGAATCTCGGCTAAAGTTGGTATCTCCTCCATCGTAATCTCCCCATGATACTGGCCAAGAGTTACATTCGATTTAATTTCCCTAAGAGTAAGATCACTTACTCTACCTGTTCCATTTGTAGTACGATCAATGGTTTCATCATGCATAACGATCAATACATTATCCTTTGTCATACGCAAGTCCAATTCAAGGGCATCCACATTTTGCTCGCTTGCGATTTTATAGGACGTAATCGTGCTCTCGTTGAATTGATCAATAGCTCCGCGATGAGCAAATATTTTCGGTGATGCTACAATCCCTGGTTCCGCAGCGGGCTTACTCTTTCCGAGAAATCCGAATATGCCAAGGAGCAACACGACTAAAATGGCGAACACAATCATTTTTCTCTTTTTAAACATTCGCAATTTACACTCCCTTATTCATCTCGTTTATTCTATGTATACAACGGCTGGAATTTACTTCACCGGTTAATATTATTTTACACATTAAAGGGAAGTTAACGATTCCTAGTTATTGACGAAACCTTTATCCGGTCGCTTTCTCACTTAGATGAATGTTTATTTGATACTATGTGGTCATAATATCTCAACCAAAAAAACAATGAGTGGCAATCAAATATTCCGTTTATTGCTAAAAAAATAGGTAGACAAAGCCGATTTTCGACTTTGTCTACACCATGAAACCAGGGTTGGCTGGCTCTAATATCTATTCACGCTTTCGCACAAACGGACTAAATGTATTATTCACCGCGGGCAGCATTGGCTTTCTCAATAGCTGCATTAAATTGTTCGATCGCAGTACCATAAGCTTCATCTACATCTCCACCGTTATAAACCGATTCAAGTGCAGTTTCCATAATTTTACGTCCCTCAGGAAGCATATCCATTAGTGCCCCTTGAGTCGCAAATGATGGCTTTGTATCTTGCAATTGGTCGACTGTAACTTGTAATTGTGGTTTTTCTGCATGCGCATCTTTTACAACTTGTTGTTCATATGCAGCAGGGTTGATTGCAAAGTAACCAGTCCCAACATGCCACTGAGCTTGTACTTCTGGAGTTTGTAAGTATTTCATGAATTCCCAAGCCGCTTTTTGTTCTTCTTCCGATTTACCATCAACCATCCAAAGACTAGCTCCTCCGATTACAACACCTTGACGTTCCTTTGCCTCTGGATGTGGCAGGTAGGCAATCCCAACCTCGAATGGAGCATTGTCAATCACATCTCTTGAACTTGCGGAAGATTGTAGGAACATAGCCACATCTCCTGCCAAAAATCCTGCAACCATGTTATCCCCATTTGTGCCATAGTTTGCAAATGTTCCATCATCAACCATTTGTTTTACCCAATTGAAAATTGACTTTCCTTCTTCTTCAGACCAACCAATTTCAGTCGGTGTATCCGAACGGCCGTTATCATTATTTAATAATAGTGCTCCTTGGTTAGCTAAAAGTTGTTCCCATAACCAGCCATATGCTTGTAACGCAAAGCCTTTCATCTTTGGATTAGCTTTTGTGATTGCTTTATTTGCTTCAATAATTTCTTCAAATGTTTCTGGTGCAGCTTCTGGATCAAGTCCTGCCGCTTCAAATGCATCTTTATTGTAATACATTACAGGTGTTGAGGAGTTAAATGGCATCGAATAGAACGTACCATCCAACGAATAATAATTCACAATATTTTCTTCCAGTCCGCTCATGTCGTATCCATCTGAATCGATAAACTCTTGAATTGGTACGATTTGTCCACTGTTAATCATTGCTTTCGTTCCAATTTCAAAAGTTTGGATCATTGTAGGTGAACTATCGCTACCTGCAACCGCATTGAATTTAGTTAGTGATTCGTCATAAGTACCTTGATACTCAGCATTAACTTGAATTTCATCTTGAGAGCTATTGTATGATTCAACAATCGAATTTAATGCTTCCTGACCTGCTCCACCCATGGAGTGCCAGAACGTTACGACTTGTTTTTCTTTTGAATCCGTTTTTTCCGTTTTTTCATTTGCATTACCAGAAGCATTTCCCGCTTCTGTTCCTGATGAACTTTCGCTTGAACTACACGCAGCTAGAATGATTACGAGTAACATCATTAAAGATGTTAGTAAAAAGTTTTTTTTCATTTCCCTACTCCTTTTAAGTTCATTTAGTTATTTTCTATATATTTATCCTTTTGTAATTCAAAAGGAATAAACCAAGTTCAACTTTTACTCTTTAAAACTTTACTTTATGGCCCCTTCCGTTAAGCCCTTCTGTAACTGTTTCTGGCCGAGGAACAACAAAATCAACGTTGGGATGATGACGATTATGGCACCGGACATTATGACACCCCAGTCATTTAATTGCTCCTGGGTTTGTAGTTGTTTTAAGCCAATTTGCACTGTTCTGACTGTGTCATTTGTTGTTGAGAGCAGTGGCCACAGATACATATTCCAGGAAGTTAGGAACCCATAGGCGCCAAGTGTAACTAAGCTAGTTTTGGCGACCGGCAAGACAACTTTCAAATAAAATTTAAAGTCCCCCATTCCAACAATTTGGCTTGCTTCCCTTAACTCTTTCGGTATTTGCTTAAAGTTTTGACGAAGCAAGAATGTTCCAAATGCCGTGGCAAAGAACGGGACCGTCAACCCCGGATATTGATCAATCCAATTCAAGTCTCGGATAATATGGAAGTTTGGGATAATCGACGCCTCAAAGGGAACCATCATTGTCGCAATAAATAGAAAGAACAGGATATCCCTTCCTTTGAACTCCAAGAATACAAAGGCATATGCAGCCAAACTCGATAGAATCAACTGGCCGATGGTAATAACAACCGAAACAATCAAACTATTGAATAAATATTTTAATAATGGAAATTGCTCGAAAGCTTTAAGATAGTTATCGAAAGATAAAGATTTCGGCAAACTTCCCGTCATAATATCCTTGTTATCCATAAAACTCATGACAAATGCCATTAACGCGGGGGCGAACACGGCAAGTGCCGAGATGATAAGTAAACTGTAAAATACGATTTTTTTGCTGAGTGGCATGGTCATTGATAATGAACCTTCCTTTCACCAAGCTTGAATTGAATGATTGTCATAATCAGTATGATGATGAATAGGACAATTGCTTGGGCACTTGCTGTACCAAATTGGTAATTTGTAAATGCTTCTCGGTATATCGAATAAACAATCAGGTTCGTTGAATTTTGCGGCCCACCTTGGGTTAAAATATCGATTTGCCCAAATGTTTGAAAAGCATTGATAATGGTAACTGTAATAACAAAAAATAATGTAGGGGATAGCATCGGAATTGTGATCCTTCTTAATTTATGGAAATAGCCCGCCCCATCAATATCTGCACTTTCATATAAGTAGGAATCTATGGATTGCAAGCCTCCCAGTAATACCAAAAAAGTAAAACCTAAATTCATCCAGATTGTAGTCACCGCTACAGCAATTAGTGCCCACTTGGGATCTGTTAGCCAACCAATTGATTCCACGCCAAACAGAGACAAGATTTGATTTAAAAAACCGATCGATGGGTGGAACATATATAACCAAAAAACCGAAGCAGCGGCTACAGATATTCCCATCGTTGATGAAAAGATGGTTCTAAAAAAGCCAATCCCTTTCAGCTTTTCATTTGCCAATACGGCTAGTAAAAGAGCAATAATAATCGTTGTTGGCACAGTATAAAGAACAAATAGGAATGTCGACTTCATGCTTTGATGGAAAATTGGCGAAGTGAACATTTCAATATAGTTTTGCAGGCCGACAAACACCGTTGTTTCTCCGCGTGCATTTGTTAAAAAGAAACTCAAATACATCGTTTTGAACAAAGGATAGAATAGGAAAGCTCCAAATAACACAATGGAAGGTAATAGAAACAGCATTCCTTTTGTAAAGCTCTTCACCCGTTGTTTCTTTTTGACATTCTCAAAACTAATCTCAGTGATTTCTGTTGACGACGGAATACCAGGATTACTCATACTCATCTTCTCACTACCTCTTGTTTATGGGTAAATGTTGCTTCTTGAATTAGATTTCCTGTGTCCTCATCAAAGAAGCACATATTCTCTACAGATATATGTACAGGAACCTTATCCCCTACTTGGATTAACCATTGCCCAAGCCATTTTGCGGTCCACAATTCGGTACCGACCTCAAAGGAAATCAACGTTTCGTTTCCTAAATGCTCAACATTGACGATTTCCACATTTTGAACTTGTTGGTTTTCGTCTCCGTAAGGCATATGCTCTGCACGTATGCCGATGACCAAATTACGGCTTTTTAGATTCTTGGGCATTTCCAGATGCTCAAATGGAATAGTCAATACGTTTTCAATAATAAGATTGGAGTCCTCTAAAATCGCTTTACCTAAATTCATTTTCGGAGACCCGATAAATGTGGCAACAAACAAATTTGAAGGTTTGTTGTAAAGGTCGATTGGTTCACCGACTTGTTGAATGATCCCATCATTCAGCACCATAATGCGATCTCCCATCGTCATCGCTTCCACTTGATCATGCGTAACATATACCATGGTTAGCCCTAGTCTTTTTTGTAGACGGCGGATTTCAATTCGCATATTTGCCCGGAGTTTGGCATCCAAATTGGATAACGGCTCGTCCATTAAGCAGAGAGGGGCTTCACTTACCACCGCGCGAGCCAGGGCCACACGTTGTCTTTGCCCACCCGATAGCTCCCTAGGCTTACGTTTAAGCAGTTCGTTCAACCCCATCATTTGGGCGGTTTCTTCTAGCCTTTTCTGTTGTATTTCCCTATCTACCTTTTGAGCATTTAGACCAAATAATATATTTTGTTCGACTGTTAAATGCGGATATAACGCATAGTTTTGGAAGACCATCGATAAATTTCTATCCTTTGGAGGCAGATGGTTCACGATCTTTTCACTTATTTTGAGGGTGCCCCCAGAGATTTCCTCAAGCCCAGCTATCATACGCAGCAACGTACTTTTCCCAGAACCGGAAGGACCGACTAGAACGAAAAATTCACCTTTTTCAATTTGCAAATCGATTCCATTCAACACGTTTCTTTGCTTGTTGTATGACTTTGAAATATCCATCAGTTCGATGTAACCCATACATAAACCTCCTTCATAGAACTATATTTATTCAACCATATCCACTTGAACAAAACGACGGTTTTGGTAACTTTTTACACTTATTATCACTTGGTCAATAAAATTTACATTAAACAGTACTCTTCTTAATAAAATTAAAAAAACCATCCACAAAATAATGTGAATGGTTTAAGTCCCCTGCTTTTAAAATGATGATCAAGACAATAAGAACGTATTATTATGTACAGTTTTGCAGATTGATTGCTGCAATTTGCAACTTCAACATACATAACAATCGTGATACTTACTCAAACTCCAGATTTACATAACTTTCGATTCCACTTACAATTGCATCTGCCATCTTCTCTTGATAATCTTCACTGGATAGCAGTTCACGTTCTTCATTATTGCTTAGGAAACCTGTTTCTACCAATACTGCTGGAACTTCCGCTTTCTTTAAAAGATACACTTGTTTAATCGCTAATGCTTCACGCTCTGTATTTTGCAGCGATTCTTTTATTGTCGATTGAATTGATTTTGCTAAAAGCTCACTATTTGGATGTCCCTCTTTATGGTAAAAGACTTGGGCACCCCTCCATTTTTCTTCTGGAATAGCATTGGCATGAATCGTGACAAAAATATCTGGTTCATTTTTTTGTACAAGGTTTGAGCGCAAGAAAATATCTTCTTTTTTCCGCTCCCGTAGTGTTGAAAATTCCTCACTTGGAGCATGTTCTTCCAACACATCGCCATCTGTTGAACGTGTCATGACAACCGTTGCCCCTAAACGCTTTAATTGCTTTTCAACCTTTTGAGCGACAGCAAGCGTTACATCTTTTTCTACAATCTCCCCGGATGAAGCACCACCATCAATCCCACCGTGGCCGGCATCAACAACAATCTTAACGCCACCTAATGGTTCTGGTAAAAAGAAACTTCGATCGGATGCGCTTGTCTCATAAACAACCAGACCTAAACATCCTAACAGTATGACACCTAGTGCAATCCATCTTTTCAACTGTGACACCACCTTTTGCAACCTTTAGCACTACTATACGCAAAAAATAGGACGAGTATGCGTGAACTTTTTTACTTCCAAAAAGTGTTTTAGGCATAAAAAAGGACACGCCACACATCATATGTTCGGCGTGTCCTAAATATTTACTTATTATGATAAGATTCAAAAATCCGATTCTTCCTACTATCCCATTTGCAATTGATGCTGCAAGGAAGCATATAAACCGTTTTGCTTCATTAAACCATCATGATCTCCTTGCTCCAAAATGGATCCATCCTTTATTACAAGAATCTGATCAGCATTTTCGATGGTTTTTAAACGATGTGCAATGACAAAACTTGTACGCCCCTGCATCAAATTCGTTAACCCTTTTTGGATATGCACTTCTGTCATGGTATCGACACTCGAAGTCGCTTCGTCCAGAATAAGGATATCAGGGTCTTCTAAAATAGCCCGAGCAATCGCGATTAGTTGGCGTTGGCCCTGGCTTAAATTCATCCCCCCTGAAACAAGAATGGTCTCATAACCTTCAGGTAAATACTTAATGAAGTTATGAGCATACGCAGTTTTCGCAGCATGTTCCACCTCTTCATCAGTAGCGGAAAGTTTACCATAACGAATGTTTTCCCTAACGGTGCCCGAAAATAAATACGTATCTTGCAGGACCACCCCAATATGATTTCTTAAGTTATCCATAGCATAGCGCTTGATGTTATGGCCATCTATTAATATTTCGCCGCTTGTTGCATCATAGAATCTGTTAAGCAGTTGAATTATTGATGTTTTACCTGAACCCGTAGGCCCTACAAAGGCTATTGTATCTCCGGCTTTTGCCCGGAATGTCACATTACGCAGTACGGGCTTGTTCGGTTGATAACAAAAATTGACATTTCGGAACTCCACATCCCCGTTATAACGGTTTTTAGCAACGGCATCTGGAACATCGGCTGCCTCACCTTGTTCATCAAGTATTTCAAATACACGTTCAGCACCAGCAATAGCCGACTGGAATGTATTGAAAAGGTTCGATAACTGGTTTATCGGCCGGAAAAATTGTCTGGTGTAGGTAACAAAGGAAGCAATAACCCCCACACTCACACCAAAATTTCCAATCGCCAGCAATGCTCCGACTCCTATCACCAAACCAATCCCCAGGTTGTTGATAAAGTTATTAATTGGTCCGAGGAATCCCGATGTTATATCGGCCTTTAGAGCAGATGCTCTCAATCTCTCATTCGCTTCTTTAAATTGGGAAACCGCCTGTTTTTCTTTCCCGAATAACGCCGTGATATGGGAATTGGATATTGTCTCCTCAATAAAACCATTTAAACTCCCCAAGTCCCTTTGTCTTTGGGAGAAGTTTTTACTGCTGCGTTTAATAATCTGCTTTGTGGACCAAATAATAATCGGAATAACTAGTAACGTGACAACTGCCAAAACCCAATTCAAATAAAACATCGCAATACCTGTCCCGACGACAGATAGCACAGTTGAAACGATTTGAATGATACTTTGTGATAAAGCGGCATTCAGATTCTCGATATCATTTGTCATCCTGCTCATTAGGTCGCCTTGCTGCCGCTTATCATAAACGGCTATCGGCAAAGATTGGAACTTCTCAAACAAATGCTGCCTAAGCTCCCGGATCGTTTTTTGCGAAACCCGAATCATCATAAAGATCTGCAACCATATGAATAATGCGGAGATAATATAGGTTCCAGCAAGCAGCAGAACCATTCTAATGGCTCCGTCAATATTAAACTTTAGTATATAGTCATCGATAATGATCCCGATTAGTAAAGGGCCTAATAAACTTAAAATCGTCGAAATAATTACAAAGAGAATCGAACTAATGATTCCAATTCGCTGATTTTTCAAATACGACCAAATACGTTTTAATGTTGCTTTTTGATTTTTTGCTTTTTCTGCCGGGCCGTTAAATCTTGGTCCTGGATGCCTGCCAATTGGTGGGGGGCCGGATGGTCTTCCTTGCGTTTTATTCATTTAGCGTCCCTCCTCTTACCAACTGTGTCGAAACGATTTCTTGGTAATGTTTACTGTCTCCCAGCAATTCTTCGTGCGTTCCTTGACCTACAATCACCCCGTCGTCCAAAACCAATATCCTGTCTGCATGACGAATCGAAGATATTTTGGAAGAGACAATAAACTTCGTACTTTCCTTGAAGTTTTCTTCAATTGCTCTTTGGATTCTTTTCTCCGAGATGCTATCCACGGCAGATGTAGTATCGTCCAAGATTAAGATAGCCGGCTTGCGGATAAAGGCACGGGCCATTGCCAGGCGCTGTTTTTGGCCACCTGATAAATTTGTGGCACCTTGGGTGATCATATGTTGTTCCCTGTTTTCCAGCTGTTCAACAAATTCCAATGCACAAGAAGATTCTAATGCCTCTATTAATTGGGGCAAGTTTGCTTCGTCGTTGCCGTATTTTACATTTTCTTCAATCGTTCTTGAAAATAAAGTGGCTTTTTGGGGAGTAAAACCGATTGCCGCTCTTAGAGTTTGCAAATCGTAGTCTTCAATAGGCCGACCATCAATCTTGATGCTTCCTTGGTCCGCCTGAAACATGCGGGGAATCAGTTTGACAATGGAAGACTTCCCACTCCCGGTCATTCCGATAATTCCGATTGTCTCCCCAGGTTCCGCTCTAAAAGAAATATTTTTTAAGACCGGTTCGTTGTTTTTGTTGTATGCAAAACTGACATCTTCAAATTCGACTTCACCTTTTATTGTTATCTTCAATGGATTTTCTATATTTGTAATTTCGGATTTTTCCTCAAGAACGGAAACGATGCGTTTGGCACTTGGTACTGCACGGGCAATTTGCATCAAAACGTTGGAAGAACTCATCAGCCCCCCCATAATCATCATTAAGTAGTTTATGAACGCTAAAATAACCCCTACGTCTATTGTGCTGCTTTCTATTTTAATCGCGCCCATCCAAAGAGCAGCAATAATCCCCATATTCACCACAAAGGCTGTTAACGGCATCAAAATACCGATAATTTGATCTGCCTGGATATTGCGCTTCATCAATGTTGCATTGACAGTCGTAAATTGCTCTATTTGGTGATCCTTACGGTTATAGGCCTTGATGACACGAATCCCCGCTAAATTTTCTTGCACTTTCGTATTTACAGCATCCACTGCCTCTTGCACTTTTAAAAAAAGGTTTCCGGATAGTTTTGTAAAAAAGAAAATCGAGAGCGCTAATATAGGAACCACCACTAATAAAATAGGGAACAATTCTCTGGCCGTAAAAAACACAATAATAATTGCCCCGATAAAAGTAAAAGGGCCACGTACGAATATTTTTAATAGCATTGTTAGCGCTCTTTGCAACATCTCTACATCGCTCGTGATGTTGGTGATTAATTTCCCTAGCGTAAAATGGTCTTTGTTGCTGTTTGAAAAGTATGTAATCGTTTCATATAAATCTTGGCGGATATCTGCAGCAAAATTTATGGCCGTCTTGGATGCATAGATGGAACAGCCTGCACCTCCCATTAGTCCGATGACCGCACTTAAAATCATAAGTCCAAACATCTGGATGACATACGAGGTATCTTCTTTTGCGATCCCATTGTCGATAATATGCTGCATAATCGTCGGCTGCACTAAATCCATTGCCACTTCCAGCACCATCATTAAAGGGGCGATAATGGCAAACGCCAAATAAGGTTTAATGTATTTTTTCAAGGATACTACGGCTTGCATGAACTACCTTCTTTCTCTTCCACTTAAAAACTAACTTAAATTTGTTCATAAGAGAACTAGTTATCTTCATCCCGCATTAATGTGATTTCTTCCAGCTCAAAGGCCGCTTTAAAATCATTCATGATCGATTCGGTCGCTTTTAGTTCTCCTGCGATCACTTGCTGAATCGATTGTAATTCCTGCGATTCCAATTGTTGCTTTAAAGTTTCCCTCTTTACTATGAGTTTTTCATAAAATGCCAGTGCTCTTCCACGCCTAAACGTTTTGGCACCCTGATGGCCTCTTCCGCCACGTCGATTTTTGCGTTCAACTTGGTTATCTCTCTTCATCTCATCGTTCAGCTCATTTATTTCATTTCCCATAAAAACACCACCTATTGTATACGATTGTATACATAAGTATACAAATTTACAACGCAAATTTACAATACTGCATTTAATAACGACCTTTTTCGGATGCGTCTATAAATACAAGCAGATAGAAATTCTCTATAATAGAGCTATTAAATAAACTAGAAAGAGGGTTGACCATGAAGTTACGAGTTTCCGCAGTTCAATATCATCTCCACACAATTGATGCATTTGAGGAATTTGCCCAGCAATGCGAGCACTATATTAAGGCTGCGCTTGAATTTGAAACGGAATTTATATTATTCCCCGAGTTTTTCACAACTCAATTACTATCCATTAAAGGGGCCGATGGAAAATCATTGACGATAAATGATCTTCCATCATTCACTGAACAGTACCGTGAATTATTCAGTCAACTTGCAATAATATACAACATCCACATTATTGCCGGAACACATGTGGTAAATGTGGATGGGAAGCTACGGAACACAGCCCATTTATTTTATCCGGATGGACGAATGGGTACTCAGGCAAAGCTCCACATTACACCAACTGAAGTTCATGAATGGAATATGTCTGCCGGGGAAGGTTTAGAGGTGTTCGAAACAGAGAAAGGCACGATTGCCATTCTGACTTGTTATGATATCGAGTTCCCTGAAATTGTCCGGATGGCGAAAGCCAAGGGGGCAGATATCATTTTCTGTCCTTCTTGTACAGATGATCGTCATGGGTTCCATCGTGTTCGCTACACAAGTCATGCCCGGGCAATTGAAAACCAAATTTATGTCGTGTTGACAGGTACGGTAGGTGCATTGCCGACCGTAGACTTCATGCGCGCAAATTTTGGCCAGGCTGCAATTATTACTCCAAATGATGTACCATTCCCACCCAAAGGGCTATTGGCTGAAGGAGAAATTAACGACGATATGTTGGTGACTGCAGATCTTGATATTGAACTACTTGAAAAAGTACGTGAGAAAGGTTCTGTCACTACTTGGAGGGACCGTCGGACAGATTTATATACGGATTGGAAATAAGGTCTATATATGAACTGCATGCGAGAAAGAGGTGGAACAATTGTACAGAAGTGAACAAATAGTATTCGATAAGGAAAAACCCCATCGTGTTATTGTCCGCAATTATACAAAAGATGATTTTGAACAATTGATTGATATTCAGAAAGAATGTTTTCCGCCCCCTTTCCCGTCTGAATTATGGTGGAACAACGAACAATTATTGAACCATGTCTCCCTATTTCCGCGAGGAGCTCTTTGTGTTGAGATCGATGGACAGGTTGCAAGTTCATTGACTGGCGTCTGCACTAATTTCAATCCAGCTCATCCGAATCACACATGGGAAGAAGCAACGGATAGTGGATATATCACAAATCATGACCCGAATGGAAATACACTGTACATTGTCGATATTAGTGTTCGACCAACATTTCGCTCTTTGGGGCTGGGCAAAATAATGATGCAGGCAATGTACCATGTTGTTGTTGAGATGCAATTGGATCGCCTTCTTGGTGGGGGGAGAATACCAGGCTACCATAAGCAGGCAGGAAATATGTCCGCTCAAAGGTATGTGGATAAAGTCGTTGCTGGTGAATTATACGATCCGGTCATTACATTTTTATTGAAATGTGGACGTTTGCCAATCGCGGTTGTGGAAAATTATTTAGAGGACGAAGAATCATTAAACTACGGAGTTTTAATGGAATGGAAGAATCCTTTTAAACTCCTATAATTATAACGGAGGCTACTCATGTACTGAGGGAGTCTCTATTTTTTTCTAGATCTACGATACTTTGAATCAATTGATTTATTTACTACTTCGTTAATTTACAACTATACAACTATAAAAAAATCATTGTTTAACAATAAGAACCTTACAACGCGATCTAAACTACATTTCACCTTAAAAAAGTTCACGTGTTTTTCAATTATAGATACATACTAAAACAAAAGAGTTACATGAAGAACTAAAAAAAAATTAAACAGCAACTAAGTACAAATGATAGTAGATTACTTTCTGAGAATCAGAGTAAAGAAAAGAACTTCACTGAATATCAGTTTTTAAAAGACGCGTATTAAATATTTCTTCTCTTTCTATATTCATTAGAAAACTGGTGAACTATATTAAATAGACTATTAACTTACTTTAACCTGAAAAAAAGAGTAAATAATAGTTAACATTCTCCCTGTTAGAAATTACTATAAATTACGATTTAAGAGAATTACAAATTATAGGAGGGATAAGAATGAGCAAGTTTGGTAAGTTATTTGCATTTAGTCTTGTGTTGCTAGTTGGAGTTTTATTAGGGTTTTCACAACCTACAGAAGCTTCGGAAGTTAAATCCTTTAAGGCCCCTGTAGGAAGTATCTTTGTTGAAATTCCTTATGACAAAAATAAAGTTGAATTAGAAAAAATTAATTCTACGGACCCAAATGTAGATCAAGTTAATGTCTACGACAAAGAAACTAATGAATTGATTACAGAAATCAAAGTCGAAGAAGAGCCACTAGTACAAACAAATGGTTTTAGTACTAACGCTACAACAAATAGTTATACACAAATGACGGTTACTCAATCAACAGGTACTAGTTATGGTAAAGCTTTTTTGAAGGCTAGATTAAATGTATACTCTTCTGGTTCTTTCCGTCAGATTAATGAAGTAAATACTACTTGGTGGGAAGCAAGTAGTGGAATGGCCTATTTAGAACAACAAAACTCAAGTGCTATCTCTACTACAGGGAAATACCCAACAACAAAAATAAATGTATCAGGTGCTGCAACACTTACTGCAGAGATTAGTAACGATTATACAGTTGGATTTGAAGCTGCTGGATTTAGCATATCTGGTGGTGCAAGTGGTACTTATTACGCGCGTAAAAATGTATCACATTCTTACACTTATTCTCTATATTAATAAAAATAAATACAGGAAGCTTAATTTTTCACCCCTCGGTGATTCCATTAGGAATTTTCGGGGGGTAAAAGCATTTCTAAATTAAGATATAGAGTGTATTCTAATTTATTTTAAATTCTTCATGGACTACTTTTAACTTTATCTTTAGAATCTAAAATAATTCATATTATTTAGATATTACTTTAAATACCAAACGAGGGGGCATACTATGAATAGAACCATTGGATTTTTTTTAAGCAGCTTGATATGTTTATTAGTATTAGTTGGATGTAGTGACAAAGAAGAAGATGTCGCTGGTGAGTTTCTTTTAGGAAATTTTGGCTTCACCCCTAATGAAAATGAAACTTACCATATCGTTGTACCAATTGAATGGACAGGTAAGGAGCCTGTTAACATAGTGTCATTAGAGTTAATAAAAGGCGAAGAAGAGCCAATTACTCTCGAAGAAGATGGTATTAGCTATGAATTTTTTGGAGCCGACCCTTTAAAAACAACAGGAATATATGGTGATTCAGATATTGGAGATTTAACAAATTTGAAAAACTTAGTAATCGATGGCGAAGGGAAGTTAGTGCTCAAACTTAAAACTTCAAAAGTACAGGCAGACAATGAACGCAGAGTAAAAATCAAATTTAGTATTAATAGCAAAGAAATAGAAAAAATCGTTAAATGGAAAACACTTGAACAATTAACTACGAAACAACAAGGAAATTAAGCCAAATGGCCATTTAAAAAATCACCAACTCAATTGAGTTATGGTGATTTTTTTTATTATGAAAAAGATAGAATATAATCTTTCTTTGCTATATCGAAATGTTTAAGTATTAGTTACAGCTGATACAATTTTTTGACCTTGTGATAGAAGGTATAGCACTGATCTTCTTTTGAAGATAGTTCCAAGAAGTTAAAGGTACTAATAATCTTCATGATAACTTCATTTCTATCTTGGCCGTCTATCATTTCTACTATCGCTGAGAAGTATTTGATCATAGCTTGTATATACATATTGTCCAGCACATCATTTTTTATTTTCTTCAATTCCACTAAGTAAAATTTAGCTCGCAATGTATCTTTAACTATTATAGTTTTTTCCAAAATATTAAATAACATTAATGCAATTTCATTTCTGTATCTTTTTAAATTTTTTAATAATAATAGTGTATTAATTGCACGCGAATAAACTGAGTCTATCAATTCAAGTGAATGAAAAGCGATAGTATTTGTAAATAAAGTAATTTCATAATATCCCCAAGTGTTACATCCCATAAGGTAGTCTCTAATTATAACTTGTTCATTTTCATTTTCATGATTGTCCTTTAGTTGGTCTATAAGCAGTAGAACTATTGCTTGGTAATGCCGGTATTTAACATTACCTGTGAATTCAAAATCTTTTTTAGCACCTTGCGCTATTTTACGCAATTCATCAATATTTTTATTATAATACGCTTCAGCGTATTGTTTAGTATACTGAAAGTCCTTATTTTCTGCTTTATAATAAAGCACTTCAAATTCCTCTAAAGTAATATTCAATGCCTCCAAAATTAAGAAGAACTTTTCAACAGAAGTATCGCTTAGGCCTTTTTCAAATTTTGCTATCGCAGGTCTAGTTAAAATATTTCTATAAACTTTATTGGAAGGGATATTTTTACTCATTCGTATCTCTTTTATCACTGTTCCGATTTGCACCAAAATACCTCCTAAATAAAGAGTTAACTATGATTAACATTCTACCGTATTTTACCTTTTATTTGAAATAATAGGAATATATTTAACTGATAGGAAAGGGGGTATTTAGAGATGCTAGAATTTATAATGTTTTTACAAACTTCCGTGCCAACAGATTTAATAACTTTAACTTGGGATATTATAGGATATTAAATTACTAGTTCAATATAAAGAACCTATAAAACATGATTCCTGGGTGAAAGCCGTTTTGGTGTAATAAATATTGCTAAACAAAAACATCCCCGTTTTTTCTTATATAATAAAAGTCAAATTCGGGGATGTTTATTTTTTATCTATTCTCTAGCCCATTACATTTTTCACATTTTCTTTGTGTGATTGATTCCATTAAAAACACTCCAAATTTTTTTTACTTAAAACAACAAACAAACACTTCTTTAAGCAAATGTTCTTGTTGGATTCATCTTCAAGATTCCCATCATGTTCCTTGATATGTATACTTAATGCACTAGCCAGGGCTAATGCAGCTTCCTTTTTTCCGCAATAAAAACAGGAAAGCCTTCCAATAAGTTAACACCTCCTTAATAAACAAACCACTCCTACAAACTTTGATTCTTTTTTAAATCCTCTTGCGCCATTCTAACAAGTTCCTTTACCATGCTGCCACCCAGTCGGCCCCCAACTTTTCCGGCTTGTTCCGAAGTGAGCTTCCCATTATAGCCTTCTTTTAATGGTACGCCTACTTCATCTGCAATTTCATATTTCGCTTGCTCGGGATCAGTTGTCCCGGCAACTTTTGCTTTTAGTAAATCCAGTCCTTGTCGTGCTTCGGGAATCAAAATTTTATTTCTCTTTCTTCTTGCCATAATCATTCCCCTCCTTTACATATATCATGTCCCAAAGCAGGCATAAGCATGTTTTAATATTAAAAGTATCCGACCAAAATCACTCTCTTCAATATAGGAAAAAATATACATTTTGTTCTCATTCATTATTAGAAGAAGGAATAGAAAATTTTTTTGTTGAATTAATAAAACAAGGAAGAAATTACTTTTTGATAACTTCCGAATTCAATAAAAGGAGCGGATGAAAAATGATTCAAAAACCGTTACAAGTCAGATTGATTCCTTACACTATTCAGTCGGTTGTAGAGAACACAAACGAAATACCAAAAGGGATTGAGTTAATACAGGCACCCGATATTTGGGAAGATAGTAATCAAGGTGAAGGCATTGTAATTGCAGTTATTGATACTGGTATTGAAACCGATCATCCCGACCTCCAAGATCAAATTATCGACGGAAGAAACTTCACTTCCGATTATGATGGCGATCCCAATATATTTGAGGATAACAATGGACATGGTACCCATGTATCAGGAACGATTGCTGCTAGCCTAAATAACGCGGGGGTTGTTGGGGTCGCCCCCAAAGCCAAAATCCTAAGTTTAAAAGCACTAACCGGGGAGGGGTCCGGTAATTACGAGTGGATTATCAATGCCATTAAATTTGCGACAGAGTGGCGTGGTCCCGACCAGGAACGAGTCCGCGTAATTTCAATGTCATTGGGTGGTCCTGAAGATGTTCCAGAAATGCATAAAGCTATTCAAAAAGCAGTTAGCCAAGGTATTTCCGTCGTAGTGGCTGCTGGAAACGAAGGGGATAATAGTGAAGACACTTTCGAGTATTCTTATCCTGGAAAATACAATGAAGTGATCCAAGTGGGAGCTGTTGATAATAATTTAACACTCGCTCCGTTTTCGAATACAAATGAAGAGATAGACTTGGTTGCCCCCGGAGTAGAAGTTGTCTCTACGTACTTGGGCAATAAATATGCTTCCCTGTCCGGCACTTCTATGGCAACTCCTCATATCGCCGGTGCTCTGGCACTTCTTATTGTTTTGAGCGAAAAAGAGTTTGGCCGTACTTTGAGCGAAGCAGAAATTTATGCCCAGCTTATTAAACGGACTTTACCAATCGGAAATCGTAAAAGTTCCGAAGGGAATGGTTTCCTGAACCTTAACCTAGTTGAAAGAATTCAAGAGATGATGACTGCGGCCCATTCTTAACATTAGTTCAAGTAGATTTCATTAAACTCAGATCTAAGTTAGAGCACACTTCTTGAGAAATTGTGCTCTAACTTAGTGTACTTTGTGGCTTTAAACTTAAGATTGCCTTCCCATATTGGAAATTATGACTTAGTCCATGACGAGTCCACCGTCAACTACTAGATTTTGCCCCGTAATCGCTCTTCCCCAAGGCGATGCAAAAAATAGGGCTACATCCGCCAGCTCCCGCGGTGTCGTTACTTTTTGCAGAGGTGTAGAGGATTCAATAATCTGGAATACTTCGGCAGATGTGACTTTACTTGCGTCAGTCTGTCTTAAAAGCCCCCCAGACATCATATTCACCGTTATCCCATAAGCACCTAGCTCCTTTGCCATATTGCGCGTTAAGCCTACTAATGCCGCTTTGGCTGTTGTATATTCATGATAGGCCACCACAGGATTTTGAAAAAGGTTGGTCCCAATATTGATAATCCGTCCAAAGCCAAGCTCTTTCATATCATCCAAGCAAGCTTGAACACTATTTAGTGCGCCCTGGATCGTCCCTTCAAATTGTTTTGCAAAATCCGCCCAGCTTAGTTCCGCTACATTTTTTTGAGTAACTGGATTAAATTCAAAATCAATTAACGCATTATTAACAATTGTGGTAATAGGGGTTTTAAAGTATTGTTTGGCCTCTTCAACCATCTTATGAACCTCCTGTGATTTGCGAATATCCGCTTGCAAGGCTATCGCCTTATCACCCAGTTCATTTGACAGGTTTTCCGCTTTATCTTGACTCTTATAGTAATTAATGATGACATTCGACCCTTCTTTTGCAAATGCCCGTGCCAGCTCTTCCCCGACTCCTCTGCTAGCACCTGTTATTAACACCGTTTGTTCACGTAATTCCATCATCATTTCTCCCCACTTAGTGCTCGTATTGTTTTATTTATATCTGAACTTTCACAAATGACGGAAATAACAGCTACTCCGTCCGCGCCAGCTGATCGAACTTCCGCTGCATTCTTTTCATTAATGCCACCAATCCCGACAATGGGAAATTGGGGGTACAGGCTTCTGGCTTTTTGTAAAAAGTTCACCCCTGCAGGTGGTTTTGCATTGCTTTTTGACTTCGTCTGATAAATCGGACCGATTCCAACATAATCTGCCCCACTTTTTACAGCATGGTGCAGCTCCTGTTCATCATGCACCGAAACCCCGATGATTTTGCCATTCGCCTGGGCGCGAAATTCAGTAATCGCCAAATCGTCCTGTCCAACATGAATCCCATCAGCATCCAGCTTCAATGCCAAGTCCACATCATCATTTACAATAAACGGAACATTATATGCCCTGCAAAGGTTTTGACATTCCTTCGCAAATGCCTCATAGGCTGCCCCCTTTAAACAGCCTTCTCCTTTTTCACGAATTTGGAAGCAAGTAATGCCTGCCTGTAGTGCTTTTTCAAGGGTTTCCAATGGTTGCTTGCTATTTGATGTCCCCATAATAAAATACACACTCAAGTCATTACGATTCATGGATAGCTACCTCACAATTCCCGCCTGCACGCTTATACGCAAAATGGTTTGTCGGACCATGACCATTACCAATCGATAAAGGGGTTGAAATCGCTAATTGGATAAATCTCTTCGCCTCAATTATTGCTGCTTCCACAGATAATCCTTTTGCTAAGTGGGCCGTGATTGCTGCTGAAAATGTACAACCTGTTCCATGCGTATCCTTTGTTTGCACACGTGGAGTTTTCATCGCGAAGTAACCATCTTCCCAATAAATTGCATCTACCGAAAATTCACCGTGTAAGTGACCACCTTTTATCACGACATACTGCACACCGAGGGCCAAAATTTTTTTCGCCGCTACCTCGATATCACTCTCACTATTAATTGCCATTCCCGTAATCACTTCCGCTTCAGGAATATTTGGTGTG
The DNA here is from genome assembly GCF_000772955.1 of Ureibacillus sinduriensis BLB-1 = JCM 15800. Lineage (GTDB taxonomy): Bacteria > Bacillota > Bacilli > Bacillales_A > Planococcaceae > Ureibacillus > Ureibacillus sinduriensis. The sequence continues at coordinate 23,576 of NZ_JPVO01000051.1, forward strand.
CAGATGGTTGTAAGAGGAAGCAGCTTAGTTATTAATGCTGTAACTGCATCTTCCTTTAATAATCCTTCGCCGCCTTTAGCGATCATGACCGGGTCAACAACAAGGGGAATGTCTTGCATTTTCATGACATCCGCTACCGCCTCAATAATTTCTGCCGAATAAAGCATCCCCGTCTTAATGGCTCGTACATTGAAATCCGCCAGTACCGAGTCAATTTGTTGTTTCAGAAATGCCGGTGATACCTCAAAAATACCGTGTACACCAAGAGTGTTTTGGGCTGTTAAAGAAGTAATCGCCGTTGTACCAAAAACTCCAAGTTCTTGGAAGGTTTTAGTATCCGCCTGAATTCCCGCGCCCCCACCAGAATCGGAACCGGCAATAGTTAAAGCAATCATAAACGTCCCTCCGCTATCCTTTGTAGAGTGTTGATAAAATGAGCCGGAAACATCCCCAATTCTGTGCCGCTTTGTTCACTCGCTATTTTGTATTCTTTTAATGCAGATGCTAAATTCTGCAACGGTTTCTCGCTGCATGCCAGTACAGCCGCACAGATCGCGCTCAATAGACAACCTGTTCCTGTTATGTGTGTTGCATGGATATTGCCCCCCTGCACTTGCATAATCTCTTGTCCATCTGTCACAATGTCGGTTGCTCCTGTGACCACCACGATACATTCATACTTTCGTGCAACCTCTTTTGCTGCAGCGATGGTGTCCATTTCACCATTGCCACTATCGACACCACGGGATTCCCATGTAACACCATGGATTGAAGCAAGCTCTCCTTCATTACAGCGCAGCACATCAATACTTACCTGTTCAAGCAGTTGCATGACAACACTTTTTCGATAGGGTGTTGCTCCTACTCCCACAGGGTCCAATACAACCGGCACCTCGCACTCATTCGCCTTTCGCCCAGCAACAAGCATTGCATCATGGGTACGGGCATTCACCGTCCCAATATTTAATAACAATGCATTGGCTATCGCCACCATGGCTGCCGCATCTTCTGCTTCGTCCGCCATAACTGGTGAAGCACCAATGGCCAGTAGCCCATTTGCTGTAAAATTGGCCACGACATAGTTCGTTATACAGTGTACCAATGGTTTGGTTTGATTAATTTTCGCCAGCATATCGCTTCACCCCCGGGTTTCGCAGTCCGTTTCCGACTTCTATAAGCAATATCATGTTTCTTCCTCCTTATTATTGGAGAGCAAAAAAGCCTCTACTATAGAAAGTAGAGGCCAAAAAAGGTAAATTACACCCTTGATTGCTCCCTACGTCAGTGTTAACTGTCAGGTTCTAAGGGTCAGGTTTTAACCTTCTCAACACAGATTGTGTCCCCCCGCAATTAAAGTAATTTTGCAAAAGAAAAGCCCTCCAAAATATGGAGAGCATACAAGCACACGAATAATATGTACGTTGCTCCCTACGCCCGTATTAACGGATCAGGTTCTAAGGGTCAGGTTTTAACCTTCTCAACACCAATCGTGTCCCCCTGCAAAACATTTAACTATAGTCTATATTACATCAAATATAGAATTAATCTACACTAATTTAAAATATTTGGGAAACAGGCAAGAAAAAAAGCCCTTCCCACATAAGTGGAAAGAGCCTTGAAACGCAAAATTAACGTTTTGAGAACTGAGGCGCACGACGCGCGCCTTTAAGACCGTATTTTTTACGTTCTTTCATACGTGGGTCACGAGTTAGTAAACCTGCAGATTTTAGTGCTGGACGGAAATCTGGGTCAACTGATAGTAACGCACGAGCGATACCATGACGGATTGCACCGGCTTGACCTGTGAATCCACCACCGTTTACGTTTACGAATACATCATAGCTACCTTTAGTTTGAGTTGCTTCTAATGGTTGGTTGATGATTAAGTGTAAAGTTTCGAATGGTAAGTACTCTTCGATGCTACGGTTGTTGATAACAATTTTACCTTCGCCTGGTACTAAACGTACGCGAGCTACTGAGCTTTTACGGCGACCTGTGCCGATATATTGAACTTGTGCCAAGGGTATATCCTCCTCTTAATAATTATCCGCGAAGCGTATAGCTTTCTGGTTTTTGTGCTGCATGTGGGTGTTCTGCTCCAGCGTAAACGTTTAGTTTACCGAACATTTTACGTCCTAAAGAGTTTTTAGGAAGCATCCCTTTAACTGCTAATTCGATCATTTGTGTTGGGTATTTATCTTTCATTTCGCCAGCTGTACGTTGTTTTAAACCACCAGCGAATTGAGTGTGACGGTAATAAATTTTACCTTCTAATTTGTTACCTGTTAAATGAATTTTGTCAGCGTTGATTACGATAACAAAGTCACCTGTGTCTACGTTTGGTGTGAATGTTGGTTTATGTTTACCGCGTAAGATAGCAGCTACTTCAGAAGCTAAACGTCCAAGCGTTTGGCCTTCTGCGTCAACTACTAACCATTTACGATCTACTTCGTGACCTTTAGCCATGAATGTTGTACGCATTTATATATCCTCCTAATCGATTCAATTACCGTTATTTTTCATTAGTATACACTTATAAGTTTCGGGGCTTATTTGTGGTGGTAATGAAAATACCATATGTCATCTTATAATATATTTATACATAAGTCAAGAAAAAAAGCAACACACCTGGTAGTGTTGCTTATTTATTTTAGCACACATTTCGTTTAAGTGCACGCCCAGATTTTGGACTTATAAAATTTAGATTTAATAGAAGACTTTTTCCAGATAGAGACCATGGGCAGGAGCGGTTTTGCCAGCTCTTCCACGATCCATGGAAGCAACAATTCCCTCCAGGTCCTTAACCTCACGCTTCCCTATGCCAACTTCCCACAAGGTTCCCGCAATGATCCGTACCATGTTATATAAAAAGCCATTGCCTTCTATTACCATATGCAGTTCTTCCCCTTGCCAAGAGAAGCTCAAGGATTGAACAGTTCGAACTTTATCCACTACACTTGTATTGGCCGCGCAGAAGCAGGAGAAATCATGTGTTCCGACAATATAGTTTGCAGCAGCCTGCATGTCTTCAACATTTGGCTTCAGACCATTGGTTTCAACGGAATAATGCCGGCGGAAGGGACTTTGTTGTTCCTCACAGTTCCAAATATATCGATACTGTTTGCCTGAGACACTGTATCTTGCATGAAAATCTGCAGCTACTTCCTCCACTGCCAGTACACGAATATCCCGAGGTAATTGGACGTTTAACGCTTTTTTATAACGATCTACCGGAATTGTAAGGGTTGTATCAAAATGAATGACCTGTCCTGTTGCATGGACACGGGCATCCGTACGACCACTCGCCGTAATTTTCACTTTTTCCCCTTTATGCATTTTGGTTAATACATTTTCAAGTTCAAGCTGTACAGTGCGCTCCCCTGGCTGAACTTGATAACCGGCAAAAAGGGTGCCATCGTAACTAATGGTCGCCTTTAAACGTCTCAATGAACTTCACCTCGCCTATTGATTAATTACGATAAAATACTAATAATACAGTCATGACGGCTAGTACAACTAAGCTGGTTGTATCCCGCCAATCCCATTTTAACTGTCGATATCGCGTCCGTCCTTCGCCCCCGCGATACCCACGGACTTCCATCGCCGTAGCAAGATCCTCCGCGCGTTTAAACGCACTGACAAATAGAGGGACCAATAGCGGGACAACCGCTTTTATACGCTCTTTTAAAGGTCCGGCACTTAAATCCGAACCGCGTGCCATTTGCGCTTTCATGATTTTATCCGTTTCATCCATTAATGTTGGGATGAAACGAAGGGCGATGGACATCATTAAAGCTAATTCATGAACAGGCATTTTCATCTTTTTTAAAGGGTTTAACAGTACTTCAATCCCGTCCGTTATGGAAATAGGTGATGTCGTTAACGTCAATATGGATGTCATGAGTACCAGTACCAAGAAGCGGATCGAGATAAAAATACCTTGCCTCAACCCTTCCTCATAGACTTTTAAGAACCCTAGCTCAAAGAGGATGTCCCCTTCTCTAGTAAACAAAATATGAATTAAAAACGTAAATACCAATAGAATCATCACCGGCTTTAATCCATTGATCAAGAAGTACACGCGAATACGGGACATTAGAATGACCAGTAATGTAAAAGCCAATAGTAAAGCATAAGTGATTATATTATTCGCCAAGAAAACAACCAAGATAAAAGCAAATACAAAGACAAGCTTGGAACGCGGGTCCAATCGATGAACAAATGAATCCCCAGGAATATAACGGCCAAATATCATTTTCTCCATCATTTTGCTTCACGCCCCTCTCGTAAGGCATGTGCAACTTCTAAAGCCAGCTCTTCTTCCGTTAAACAAATTTTGGATAATGATCTATTGATTAATTTTTCTATCTTCCTTTGGAAGCGGACTATATGCGGCAGTTCCAAACGGTATTTTTCGAGTGTTTCCGCATCAGAAAATATTTCATGAGGTGTTCCATTCAATACACATCGTCCTTCATGCATAATGGCAATGGCATCAGCGTAACGGGCAGCATCTTCCATACTATGTGTAACAAGGATCGTTGTTAGGCCGCGTTCTTTATGAAGGGCATAAAACATGTCCATAATTTCTTTTTGTCCACGGGGATCAAGCCCCGCGGTCGGTTCATCCAACACAATTACCTCGGGTTCCATTGCAAGCACCCCAGCAATCGCTACACGGCGCATTTGGCCTCCTGACAAATCAAAGGGTGATTTGTTTAAAGTATCCTCTGGTAAGCCTACTAGATGTATCAGCTCGCGTGCCCTTTCTTCCGCAACTTCTTCCGACACACCAAAGTTCATCGGACCAAACATAATATCCTTCAGCACGGTCTCTTCGAACAGTTGATGTTCAGGGAACTGAAAGACAATTCCAACTTTTTGGCGAACAGGTTTTAGTTCCTTGGCTTTTTTCCCGGCAACTATAACCCGGTCTCCAATATGTACTTGTCCTTTTGATGGCTTTAAAAGACCATTAAAGTGCTGAAGGATGGTAGACTTGCCCGATCCTGTATGCCCGATAATCGCCTGATAGGTTCCATGAGGAATTGTTAAATCAACATCGAATAACGCATATTTTTCAAAAGGAGTCCCCATTGAATACGCATAACTTACTTGTTGAAGTTTGATGTCCATAAATCATTCACCAACTCTTCTTCTGACATATGTTGTCCTGCTAATAACACACCATTTTCTTGAAAAAGTTTTGTCATACGCATTGCAAAAGGGAGCTCCAAGCCAAATTCAACAAGCTTATCACCAAGAGCAAAAATTTCGGAAGGTGTTCCTTCAGCGTATTTTTTTCCGTCATTCATAAATAGTACTCGATCTGCAAATATTGCTTCTTCTACATCGTGCGTAATGGAAAGAACGGTCAAGCCAATTTCTTCACGAAGGGCACGAACGGTTTTCAATACCTCATCTCGTCCCTGGGGATCAAGCATTGATGTTGCTTCATCCAAAATTAAAAGCTTAGGTCGCATAGCTAGTGCACCTGCAATAGCGACACGTTGTTTTTGTCCACCAGATAGGTGGTGAGGTTCATGGTTTAAGAACTTGTCCATCTTCACTTGTTCAAGTGATGAGTGAACACGTTCAACCATATCTTTATATGGTACACCGCTATTTTCCAATGCGAATGCTACATCATCCTGTACTGTAGCGCCAACAAATTGATTATCCGGGTTTTGGAAAACCATCCCGATATTTGAACGAGCTTCCCAAAGATTTTCTTCCGTTAAAATATTTCTCATCACGCGCACTTCTCCTTCTTGTGGAAAGAGTAGTCCGCTTACTAGCTTGACCATCGTTGATTTTCCAGAACCGTTATGTCCTACAATCGCTATCCATTCCCCTTCATTAATTGAAAACGAAACATTCTGAACAGCTTTCCTGTGTTCCGGGCTATCTGGTGTATATGAAAAACTTACATTACTAAACGATAAAATCTCGGTCACTGATCTTAGCTCCTCTCTATCTCTACTAACTAAATTACACTGTTTTAAACCGCAATGCTACCTTTTCATAAGGCGTCGTCATATATAAAAATAAGGTACGTTTGCATATCAGAAAAACACCGATCGAAACGTACATTATTTTTGTATATGTATGGTTAAATGAAAAACAGTCTATTGCTCACTGACTCTTTTTTGGAAATAAAAAAGCGCGCACCTCATTCGAAAGAAATGCGCTTTACTACTACATTTGTTTACAAGAACACGGCTGCTCATTTCCGTGCTCTTGATGAATGAGGTGCGGAGAGCTAGACGAGACGCCATCAACTAGTGATCCGCTCATTATAACGCTCAAGCCATTTTATTGTCGTATAAATCATTATGATTATTAGAAAAACACGATTCCCGATATCGAAAATCGACGTTTTTCTACCACTAATGAAGGTGAAATCGAATACCCATCAGTGAAAAAAGAGAGGGGTCCGGGTTCAACCGGTGAACCGGACACCCTCATACCTGTTAATTAAGAATCCGTATTAAACTAATTCAATAATTACTACAGGTGCACCGTCACCACGGCGAGGTCCTACTTTAAGGATACGAGTGTAACCACCTTGACGCTCAGTGTAACGTGGCGCAACATCATTAAATAACTTTTGAAGTGCAAATGAAGTTGTTTCGTTACCTTCTGCATCAGTAGTTGTTACTAGTTCACGACGGATAAATGCAGCCGCTTGACGACGAGCATGTAAATCTCCACGTTTACCTAAAGTAATCATTTTATCAACTACAGAACGTAATTCTTTCGCACGTGCTTCAGTAGTTTCGATGCGTTCGTTAATGATTAAGTCAGTAGCTAAATCACGTAATAACGCTTTACGTTGAGAACTTGTACGACCAAGTTTTCTGTAACCCATGGATGTTCCCTCCTTTAATCTAGACTGCTATAAGTAGATTTACTTGATTAGTCTTCCTTACGTAATCCTAAACCTAGCTCTTCTAATTTAGCTTTTACTTCTTCTAGTGATTTACGACCAAGATTACGTACTTTCATCATGTCGTCTTCTGATTTATTCGCAAGTTCTAGTACCGTATTGATACCAGCGCGTTTTAAGCAGTTATACGAACGAACTGAAAGATCTAATTCCTCAATCGTCATCTCTAAAACTTTTTCTTTTTGATCCTCTTCTTTTTCGACCATGATTTCAGCAGTTTGTGCTTCATTCGTTAAGCCTACGAAGATATTAAGGTGCTCAGTTAAAATTTTTGCTCCGAGCGATATCGCCTCTTTTGGACCGATGCTACCATCTGTCCACACATCAAGTGATAACTTGTCGAAATCAGAGTTCTGTCCAACACGAGTGTTCTCCACTTGAAAATTAACGCGTGAAACTGGAGTGTAAATAGAGTCGATCGGGATCACGCCAATAGGAAGATCCTCACGTTTGTTTTGATCAGCAGGAGTATATCCACGGCCACGACGAGCATACATGCGCATACGTAGATGACCATTTTTAGCGATTGTTGCAATATACAAATCTGGATTTAATATTTCAACGTCACTGTCATGTGTGATATCAGCAGCTGTAACCGTTCCATCACCTTTCACATCAATCTCAATAACTTTTTCTTCGTCAGAGTAGATTTTAAGTGCAAGTTTTTTGATATTCAAAATGATTGAAGCAACATCTTCTACTACGCCTTCGACAGTAGAGAATTCATGTAATACACCATCAATTTGAATAGATGTAACAGCAGCTCCTGGTAATGAAGACAGAAGGATACGACGTAAAGAATTACCCAAAGTGTTTCCGTATCCGCGTTCAAGCGGTTCTACAACAAACTTGCCATATTTGGAATCTTCGCTGATCTCAACAGTTTCAATCTTTGGTTTTTCAATTTCGATCATTCAATTTACCCTCCTTCAAAACATCGAATGTATAGGTTCATAACATCATAATAGTCAAAATGTATTGACTTTATAAGATTTGCACAAGATTTTGTTTTGTACAAGCAATGATGAACTCAAAAGTTTGAGATGCACCCATTACACACGACGACGTTTTGGCGGACGGCAACCGTTATGTGGTACTGGAGTAACATCTTTGATTGCAGTTACTTCTAAACCAGCAGCTTGAAGTGCACGAATTGCAGCTTCACGACCAGCACCAGGACCTTTAACAGTTACTTCCAACGTCTTCAGACCATGTTCAACGGACGCTTTTGCAGCAGCTTCAGCAGCCATTTGAGCAGCATAAGGAGTAGATTTACGTGAACCTCTGAATCCAAGCGCACCAGCACTAGACCAAGATACTGCGTTACCTTGCATATCTGTAATCGTTACGATTGTATTGTTAAATGTAGAACGGATGTGTGCAATACCAGATTCGATATTCTTTTTCACACGACGTTTACGAGTTTGTTGTTTACGAGCCATGTTAAGAAGGAACCCCCTTTACTTATTATTTTTTCTTGTTCGCTACAGTTTTACGAGGACCTTTACGCGTACGCGCATTGTTTTTCGTATTTTGACCACGAACAGGTAAACCACGACGGTGACGGATACCACGGTTAGAACCGATTTCCATCAAACGTTTAATGTTAAGTGAAATTTCGCGACGTAAGTCACCTTCCACTTTATAAGTATCTAATTGTTCACGGATTTTGTTTAACTCATCTTCAGTAAGATCGCGTACACGAGTATCTCCATTGACACCAGCAGCAGCTAATACTTTTTGAGATGTAGTTTTACCAATTCCGTAAATGTAAGTTAATGAAATTACCACGCGTTTGTCGCGAGGAATGTCAACTCCAGCAATACGTGCCATTCGCTACAGCACCTCCTTTTAATTATCCTTGTTTTTGTTTGTGTTTAGGATTTTCACAGATTACCATTACTTTACCGCGTCGGCGAATTACTTTACATTTTTCGCAGATCGGTTTCACAGATGGTCTCACTTTCATCTAACCCAACCTCCTTAATAGTCCGGAGTGCAAAAGATTATTTAAAACGGTATGTGATACGACCGCGAGTTAAATCGTACGGAGATAACTCAATAGTAACCTTATCTCCAGGTAAAATACGGATAAAGTGCATACGAATCTTTCCAGAAACGTGTGCAAGCACCGTGTGCCCATTTTCTAATTCTACCTTAAACATCGCGTTTGGCAAAGTCTCAACAACTGTTCCTTCGACTTCAATTACATCGTCTTTCGCCATCAACCCTGTCTCCCTTCTATATGCGTTTTTCGATTCTCTAACATACACGATAAAGAGAATCTATGCAACTGTTTTTATTCAATAGAAGCAACTTCACCAACATATGCTTGGATTGTATGAGAGATGTTCGAAAGACGCTCGTCTGGTTTCGCTTCACACAATCCAGGGAATGACTACTTCAGATAAAAGAAATGCAATCATTTCTTTACTCGTTATCCCGGAATGCCTTGGATGAGAGATTCATACCCGTTACAAAGATGCTTCCACGAAACCCATAACACTTACCACAAAATAGATTTTATCACATTTGTGTCTCGTGTATACCGGGCACAATATGCTTTTGCAACTCTCAATAAAGTTTTTATTCTGTTGCACCCGCAAAGTCTCCCGCTATAAAGCAGTTTGACTTTCGTCTAATGCCGGGTTTCAGCTGCGGCTGCCCTGTAGTAATAGAGCGTCAAGATCAGCAAACACTTTTACGATATCTTGCTGTCCATCGATATTTGTTAAAACACCTTTAGATTCATAGAAATCAAGTAAAGGTTGTGCTTGATTCATATTTACTTCCAGACGGTTTGCTACCGTATCAGGATTATCGTCCGCACGCGTGTATAATTCGCCGCCATCCTTGTCACATTTACCTTCCACTGCTGGAGGGTTGAAAATGACATGATAAGATGTACCGCAAGTTTTACAAATTCGACGACCACTAAGACGTGCTACTAGTTCATCTTTTTCAACTTGGATATTGATTGTGTGATCAATTTTCTTCCCAAGTTCATCTAGGATGCTATCTAAAGCCTCAGCTTGTGGAACTGTACGTGGGAACCCGTCTAATAAGAAACCTTTTTCACAATCTTTTTGTGCTAGTCGTTCACGAACGATGCCGATCGTAACTTCATCAGGTACTAAAGCACCTTGATCCATATACGATTTAGCTTCTAAACCTAATTCTGTGCCTGCGCTAATAGCGGCACGGAACATGTCGCCTGTAGAAATATGAGGGATTTCGTACTTCTCAACAATTTTGTCTGCCTGTGTACCTTTACCAGCACCAGGTAGACCCATTAAAACGATATTCATACGTTTCACTCCCCCTAAAGCTAGCTGGCTTAGGAAACATGGACGTTTCCTAAAACCTGCATTTTATTTCATAAAGCCTTTATAATGACGTTTTACAAGTTGAGCTTCTAATTGCTTCATTGTTTCCAAAGCAACACCGACTACGATAATGACACTAGTACCACCAATTTGCGCCGAGGCAGGTAGGTTCATGAAATTAATAAATAGGATCGGCAATACTGAGATAACAATTAAGAATAGTGCACCCACAAATGTTAAACGGTATAGAACTTTTGTTAAATAACTTTGCGTATCGTTACCAGGACGTATGCCAGGAATATACGCACCTTGCTTTTTCAGGTTGTCGGACAAGTTTTCAGGATTCACTTGTATAAATGCATAGAAATACGTAAACGCAACAATCAATGCAATATAGATAATCATCCCGACAGGTTTATTATAGTCAAACGTGTTTAGGATGAATGTAGTGAAACCATTTTGACCGAAGAACGTAGCTAAAGTTTGAGGTGTAACAAGAAACGCAATCGCGAAGATTACCGGAATAACCCCTGCGGCATTTACTTTTAACGGTAAATGTGTTTGCTGTGCACCAGCTTGTTGCGAACGTCCTGCAACTCGTTTTGCATATTGAATTGGAATTTTACGCAACGCTTGTTGTATATAAATAACTCCAACTACAACGGCAAGCATAACTAAAGCAAGTAATACCAGGATAGCGATTTTAATGAATAGCTGATCTCCAGCATCCTCGATTTGTTGTGCATAGATTTGATTCACAGTTGTTGGAATTGCAGCAACAATCCCTGCAAAGATAATGATTGAAATACCATTACCAACACCGTGAGAAGTGATTTGCTCACCTAACCACAACAGGAAAGATGTACCCGCAGTAAGAACGATTGCAATAGTCAAGTATGATAACACGCTCGTGTCGGTGATCAAAGAACCACCGTACATTTGGTTGAAACCAAATGACATTGCAAATGCTTGAATGAAAGCTAAAATGATTGTTAGGTAACGAGTAAATTGTGCCAACTTACGTCGACCAACATCACCTTGTTTTGCCCACTCCGCAAACTTCGGTACAACATCCATTTGTAATAGCTGAACAATAATCGAAGCAGTAATGTAAGGCATAATCCCCAATGCAAAGATCGAGAAATTTGACAAAGCACCACCGCCGAAAGTATTAAGGAAACCAATTAAGTTAAACTCATCGGCAACCTTTAATACTTGTGAGTCGACGTTTGGTACTGGAATGAATGTTCCAATACGGAAGACGATCAACATTAATAATGTAAAGATGATTTTATTTCGTATATCTCGAACGCGCATAAAGTTAGAGATCATTTGAAACATTAAATCACCTCAGTTGTTCCGCCAGCGTTCTCGATTGCTTCTTTAGCTGAAGCTGAGAACTTGTGAGCTTTTACTGTAAGCTTTTTGTTAAGAGTTCCATTACCTAGGATCTTAATTCCAGCTTTTTCATTACTCACAATACCAGTTTCTAGTAATAATGCAGCTGTTACTTCTGCACCATCTTCAAAACGGTTTAATGCATCAAGGTTAACGATTGCGAATTCTTTACGGTTGATGTTCGTAAAGCCGCGTTTTGGTAAACGACGGAAAAGTGGGTTTTGACCCCCCTCGAATCCAGGACGAACGCCGCCGCCAGAACGAGCGTTTTGACCTTTATGACCTCTACCTGCAGTTTTACCGTTACCAGAACCGATACCACGACCAACACGGTTACGCTCTTTACGTGATCCTTCTGCTGGTTTTAACTCATGAAGTTTCATATGGGTGGCACCTCCTTGTTCAATGTTTGAAAACTAATTTCCTTTTACAGTAACTAAGTGAGCTACTTTATCTAACATACCGCGAATAGCTGCGTTGTCAGCTTGTTCGACAGTTTGGTTCATTTTACGTAAACCTAAAGCTTCAACAATTTTACGTTGCTGAGGCTTAGTACCGATCAAAGATTTAGTAAGGGTAATTTCTAATTTGTTTGCCATTATAATTCCCCCCCTTATCCTAATAATTCTTCCACTGATTTACCGCGTAGTTTTGCAACGTCCTCTGCGCGTTTAAGTTCATTCAGACCAGACACAGTAGCACGTACCATGTTGATTGGTGTGTTAGAACCTAAAGATTTTGAAAGAATATCAGTAATACCAGCAAGTTCAAGTACGGCACGTACAGGACCACCAGCGATAACTCCAGTACCTGGAGCTGCAGGTTTAATTAAGATTTGACCTGCTCCGAAGCGACCAACAACATCATGTGGAGTTGTTCCACCAACACGTGGCACTTCGATTAAGTTTTTCTTCGCGTCTTCAACAGCTTTACGGATCGCGTCTGGAACCTCTTGAGCTTTACCAGTACCGAAACCTACATGACCGTTTTTATCACCTACAACAACTAGTGCTGTAAAGCGGAAGCGACGTCCACCTTTAACAACTTTAGCAACGCGGTTAATTGTAACTACGCGTTCTTCAAGTTCAAGTTTGTTTGCGTCAATGCGACTCATGAAGTATGTCCCTCCTTCTTATTAAAATTCTAAGCCGTTTTCACGTGCAGCTTCAGCTAAAGCTTTCACACGTCCATGATATAAGTAACCACCGCGGTCAAATACAACAGCAGTAATATTTTTTTCCGCAGCGCGTTTAGCGATTGTTTCACCGATTTTTGCCGCAGCTTCTACATTGCTACCTGCACCCTCAAAACCATTTTCTTGAGAAGATGCACTAACAAGTGTTACACCAGCAACATCGTCAATAAGTTGTGCATAAATGTGTTTGTTTGAACGGAATACGTTTAAACGTGGACGCTCAGCAGTACCCGAAATTTTTGTACGAACACGCACATGACGTTTTTTACGAACTTGATTTTTATCTTGTTTCGTAATCACAGAGGTCACTCCTTTCTAATGCTTAGGCAGCATTATTTACCTGTTTTACCTTCTTTACGACGTACAAATTCGCCTTCATAACGAATACCTTTACCTTTGTAAGGCTCTGGTGGGCGAACATCACGAATGTTTGATGCTAATGCACCAACACGTTCTTTGCTAATACCTTTTACGATTACTTTTGTGTTTGAAGGAACTTCGATTTCTAGACCTTCTTCAGGTGTGAACTCTACTGGATGAGAGTAACCTACGTTAAGTACAAGTTTTTGACCTTGTAATTGCGCACGGTAACCTACACCGATAAGTTCTAGAGAGCGAGAAAATCCTTCAGAAACACCAGTAACCATGTTTGCTAGTAGCGCACGAGTTGTACCATGAATAGTACGGTGTTGTTTTGAATCAGAAGGGCGAACAACATTGATGATGTTACCTTCTAATTCAATTTTCATATCTTGGTTGAATTGACGAGTTAATTCGCCTTTAGGTCCTTTAACAGTAACAGTGTTATCGTCAGAGATAGTCAACGTTACGTTAGCAGGCACCTCGATTGGTTTTTTACCTACACGAGACATTTAGTTGCACCTCCATTCTTTTATTGCTTATTACCAAATGTAAGCTAAGATTTCTCCGCCAACTTTTTTAGCACGTGCTTCTTTATCAGTTAATAAACCTTGAGAAGTTGATACTAAAGCGATACCTAAACCGTTAAGTACACGAGGTACTTCGTCAGTTTTAGCATATACACGTAAGCCAGGTTTTGAAATACGTTTTAAGCCAGTGATAACACGCTCGTTTTCTTTTCCATATTTTAAGAAGATACGGATGATACCTTGCTTATTATCTTCAACATACTCTACATCACGAACGAAACCTTCGCGTTTTAAAATTTCAGCGATTTCTTTCTTTAAGTTTGAAGCTGGTACTTCTAACTTCTCGTGACGAACCATGTTAGCATTACGAATGCGTGTTAGCAAATCTGCGATCGGATCTGTCATTGTCATAAATTTTACCTCCTTCCCAATTTAGGGGATTACCAGCTAGCTTTTTTAACGCCAGGAATTTGTCCCTTATATGCAAGTTCACGGAAACAAATACGGCAAAGTTTAAATTTACGATATACAGAATGTGGACGACCACAGCGTTCACAACGTGTATATTCTTGAACTTTAAACTTTTGCTTACGTTGTTGTTTAACGATCATTGATTTTTTAGCCACGTTTTCGCCCTCCTTATTTTATTACTTTTGGAACGGCATACCGAATTGTGTCAATAACTCGCGAGCTTCTTCATCAGAATTCGCAGTTGTTACGATCACGATGTCCATACCGCGTACTTTTGAAACTTTATCGTAATCGATCTCTGGGAAAATTAATTGTTCTTTAACACCTAGAGTGTAGTTTCCACGACCATCGAATGATTTTTTAGAAACACCGCGGAAGTCGCGTACACGTGGAAGTGCGATAGCGATTAATTTGTCCAAGAATTCATACATACGTTCACCACGTAGTGTAACTTTTGCACCGATAGGCATTCCTTCACGTAGACGGAAACCAGCGATTGATTTTTTCGCTTTAGTTACAACTGGTTTTTGTCCAGTGATGATTGTTAATTCTTCTACAGCAGCATCTAATGCTTTGGAGTTTTGTACAGCGTCACCAACACCCATGTTGATAACGATTTTGTCTACTTTAGGCACTTGCATTACTGATTTATATTCAAACTTGCTCATAAGAGCAGGAGAAACTTCATTTAAATATTTTTCTTTTAGGCGGCTCATGTTCGTACCTCCCTTCTCAAATTTCTTATTAGTCGATTACTGCACCTGATTTTTTTGCAACACGAACTTTTTTGCCATCTTCGATTTTGTAACCTACACGAGTCGGCTCGCCAGATTTCGGATCGATTAGCATTACGTTCGATACGTGGATTGCTGCTTCTTGGCTTACAATACCACCTTGTGGGTTTAACTGGTTAGGTTTAACGTGTTTTTTAACAATGTTGATACCTTCAACAAGAACTCGGTCTTGTTTAGGGAAAGCAGCTAAAACAACGCCTTCTTTACCTTTATCTTTACCAGTGATAACTTTAACTTTGTCGCCCTTTTTTACATGCATTAGTGTCGCACCTCCTTGATTGGTACTATCATGAAATTAAAGAACTTCTGGAGCTAATGAAACGATTTTCATGAAGTTGCTATCACGTAATTCACGTGCAACAGGTCCGAAAATACGAGTTCCGCGTGGTGACTTATCGTCTTTGATGATTACGCAAGCATTTTCGTCAAATTTAATATAAGTACCATCTTTACGGCGTACACCAGATTTTGTGCGAACGACAACAGCCTTAACAACGTCACCTTTCTTGACAACGCCCCCTGGTGTTGCTTTCTTAACTGTTACAACAACGATATCACCGATGTTAGCAGTTTTACGGCCAGAACCACCAAGTACTTTAATTGTTAACACTTCGCGTGCACCTGAGTTGTCAGCAACTTTCATACGACTTTCTTGTTGGATCACTTAGGTTACCTCCCTTCGGAATTCGAATGTTTCCGAAATGTTATTAAATAATAACAGCCTTTTCTACGACTTCCACTAGACGGAAGCGTTTTGTAGCTGATAACGGACGAGTTTCCATGATACGTACGATATCACCGATTTTCGCTTCGTTTAGCTCATCATGAGCCTTGAATTTTTTAGAGTACTTTACACGTTTACCATATAATTTGTGTTTCTTATAAGTTTCAACAAGAACAGTAACTGTTTTGTCCATTTTATCTGAAACTACACGGCCTGTGTAAACTTTGCGTTGATTACGCTCAGTCATACTAAAGAACCTCCTTTATCAGTTATTTGCACTGATTTCTCTTTCACGAATCACAGTTTTCATGCGCGCAATCGCTTTACGAACTTCGCGGATGCGAGCTGTGTTTTCTAATTGACCAGTCGCCAATTGGAAGCGAAGGTTGAAAAGCTCTTCTTTCAGTGATTTCACTTGTAATTCAATTTCAGAAGTGGCAAGGTCACGGATTTCATTAGCTTTCATTAGATTCACCACCAGTTTCTTGACGTTTAACAATCTTACATTTAACAGGAAGTTTGTGTGATGCTAAACGAAGTGCTTCACGTGCGATCTCTTCAGATACACCAGCAACCTCAAACATTACTTTTCCTGGTTTTACTACTGCTACCCAGCCTTCCGGAGAACCTTTACCGGAACCCATTCGAACCTCAAGAGGCTTTTTAGTGTATGGCTTGTGTGGGAAAATTTTAATCCAAACTTTACCGCCACGTTTCATGTAACGTGTCATTGCAATACGGGCAGATTCGATTTGACGGTTAGTGATCCAGCTTGCAGTTGTTGCTTGTAGGCCCCATTCACCGAAAGCTACTTCTTTGCCGCCTTTCGCTTCTCCACGCATGTTACCACGGTGTTCACGACGATATTTTACGCGTTTTGGTAATAACATTATTATTTGCCTCCTTCCACAGAGCTCTTCTTCGTTGGAAGGACTTCACCACGATAAATCCATACTTTAACACCTAATTTACCATAAGTAGTGTCAGCTTCTGCGTGAGCATAGTCGATGTCAGCACGAAGAGTATGAAGTGGAACAGTTCCTTCACTGTAATGCTCAGCACGCGCGATATCAGCGCCACCTAAACGACCAGATACTTGTGTTTTAATTCCTTTTGCAACAGCGCGGATTGTGCGTTGGATTGCTTGCTTTTGAGCACGGCGGAATGATACGCGGTTCTCAAGTTGACGAGCGATGTTTTCAGCTACTAAACGAGCATCAAGATCAGCTCTTTTGATTTCTACGATGTTAATGTGTACACGTTTACCAGTTAGTTCGTTAAGGTATTTACGTAAGTTTTCAACTTCCGTACCGCCTTTACCGATTACCATACCTGGTTTCGCAGTATGAATTGTAATATTTACGCGATTTGCAGCGCGCTCGATTTCTACTTTAGAAACAGATGCTTCTTTTAATGCAGATTCGATATATTTACGAACTTTGATATCTTCGTGTAATAGAGTCGCATAGTCTTTCTCAGCGTACCATTTTGACTCCCAATCACGAATAATACCAACTCGCAGTCCTATTGGATGTACTTTTTGACCCACGGATTAACCCTCCTTCTTCTCAGATACCACTAGAGTGATGTGGCTTGTGCGTTTGTTAATTGCGCTTGCACGTCCTTGTGCACGTGGACGGAAACGTTTTAATGTTGGACCTTCGTCAACAAAAACTTCAGAAACAACTAGGTTGTTTACATCTAAATCATAATTATGCTCAGCGTTTGCAACTGCAGATTTTAATACTTTCTCAACGACTGGAGACGCCGCTTTTGGAGTATGACGTAAAATTGCAACTGCTTCACCAATTTGCTTGCCTCGGATTAAGTCTACTACTAGACGTACTTTACGAGGAGCGATGCGCACTGTGCGAGCGATAGCTTTAGCTTGTGTCATTAGGATTTACCTCCTCTCAAAATTAGCGTCTTGTTTTCTTGTCATCTGCACCGTGACCTTTGTAAGTACGTGTCGGTGCGAATTCGCCTAGTTTGTGACCTACCATATCTTCTGTCACGTATACAGGAACATGTTTGCGTCCATCATATACAGCGATAGTTAAACCGATGAAGTTCGGGAAAATAGTAGAACGGCGTGACCAAGTTTTAATAACTTGTTTTTTTTCTGAACTCTCTTGTGCTTCAACTTTTTTCATTAAGTGATCATCCACAAAAGGTCCTTTTTTCAAGCTGCGACCCATTTAGGAACCTCCCTCCGTGACTCCACCACGGCCCTGTATTCGAACCGTAGTACAATCACATTATTTTTTACGAGAACGAATGATGAACTTACTTGTTTTGTTTTTCTTTTTACGAGTTTTGTAACCAAGAGCTGGTTTGCCCCATGGTGTCATTGGTGATTTACGTCCGATTGGAGAACGTCCTTCACCACCACCGTGTGGGTGATCGTTAGGGTTCATTACAGATCCACGTACAGTTGGGCGTTTACCTAACCAACGAGAACGACCTGCTTTACCAATGTGGATAAGTTCGTGTTGCTCGTTACCTACTTGACCGATTGTAGCACGGCAAGTTGCAAGTACTAAGCGAACTTCACCAGATTGTAAACGAACGATTACGTATTTACCTTCACGTCCAAGTACTTGCGCAGAAGTACCAGCTGAACGTACTAATTGTCCGCCTTTACCAGGTTTTAACTCGATGTTATGGATTGTAGTACCCATTGGAATGTTTGCTAATGGTAAAGCGTTACCTACTTTAATATCTACATCTGGACCAGATACGATTGTTTGACCAACTTCTAATCCTTTTGGAGCTAAGATGTAACGTTTTTCACCGTCAGCATAATTGATTAATGCGATATTCGCAGAGCGGTTTGGATCATATTCAATAGTAGCAACGCGTCCTGGGATTCCATCTTTGAATCGTTTGAAATCGATTACGCGGTATTGCTTCTTATGACCACCACCATGATGACGAACAGTAATTTTACCCTGGTTATTACGACCAGCTTTGCGTTTAATTGGTTCTAATAAAGACTTTTCAGGCTTATTAGTTGTGATTTCCGCAAAATCAGATGACGTCATGTTACGACGGCCATTTGAGGTTGGTTTATACTTTTTAATCGCCATGTGTATTCCCTCCTTCTTGAATGTTCGATTCTTTCCTTATCGGAAATTAGATATCAAAAATTTCGATTTCTTTGCTATCAGCAGTTAATTTAACGATTGCTTTACGACGTTTGTTTGTGTATCCGCCGAATTTACCAACACGTTTAAATTTACCTTTGTAGTTCATGATGTTTACTTTATCAACTGTTACGCCAAAGATTTCTTGCACAGCATCTTTAACTTGAGTTTTATTAGCGCGCACATCAACTTCAAAAGTGTATTTTTTCTCAGCCATAAGCTCAGAAGAACGCTCAGTAATGACCGGACGTTTTAGAATATCACGTGCTTCCATTATCCAAGCACCTCCTCAACTTTTTCTACTGCAGCTTTTGTGAAAACAACTTTTTCATGACCTAAAAGATCAAGAACATTGATTCCAGTAGCTGATACAACCGTTACGCCAGGGATGTTGCGAGCAGATAATGCCACGTTCTCATCTAATTCAGCAGTAACGAATAATGCTTTCTTTTCGATTTTAAGGTTACCTAAAATCGCTTTGAAATCTTTTGTTTTTGGTGCTGCTAATTGCAATGCATCAAGAACTAAGAAATTTTGTTCTCCAACTTTAGCTGAAAGAGCAGATCTAAGAGCTAAGCGACGAACTTTTTTCGGCAACTTGTAGCTATAGCTACGTGGAGTTGGTCCGAATACAGTACCACCGCCACGCCATTGTGGAGAGCGGATAGAACCTTGACGAGCACGACCAGTTCCTTTTTGACGCCATGGTTTACGACCACCACCAGCAACTTCAGAACGGTTTTTAACTTTATGATTACCTTGACGTAGAGAAGCGCGTTGAGCAACTACTGCGTCGAATAATACTGCTTCATTTGGCTCAATTCCGAAAACTAAGTCGTTTAACTCGATTTCACCTACAGAAGCGCCTGTTTGACTAAGTACAGATACTTTTGTCATTCCTGTTTCCTCCTTTCTTCGAGAAATTATTTAGATTTTACAGCAGTTTTCACTGTAACTAATGCTTTACGAGAACCAGGAACATTACCTTTAACTAGTAGCAAGTTACGTTCAACATCAACCTTAACGATTTCGATGTTTTGAATTGTAACTACATTGCCACCCATTTGACCAGGTAAATTCTTTTGTTTAAATACGCGGTTCGGAGCAACTGGACCCATTGAACCAGGACGACGGTGGTAACGAGAACCATGGGCCATAGGACCACGAGATTGTCCGTGGCGTTTAATAACACCTTGGAAACCTTTACCTTTAGTAACTCCTGTTACATCTACTACATCGCCTTCTGCGAAAATTTCTACTTTGACTTCTTGACCAACTTCGTATTCTTCCACGTTTACATTGCGGAATTCACGAATGAAGCGCTTAGGAGCAGTATTCGCTTTTGCTACGTGACCTTGTTCTGGTTTGTTTGAAAGCTTAATACGCTTGTCTTCGAAACCAACTTGAATTGCTTCGTAACCGTCTGTTTCAACAGTTTTCTTTTGAAGAACTACGTTTGGAGTAGCTTCGATAACTGTTACAGGGATTAAATCACCATTCTCAGCGAAAACTTGTGTCATACCAACTTTTCTACCTAAGATTCCTTTAGCCATTTGTCACACCTCCTGTGATTATTAAAAAGTTCTATTTGTTTTTACCATTAAAGTTTGATTTCAATATCAACGCCAGATGGTAAATCAAGTTTCATTAACGCATCAACAGTTTGTGGTGTTGGGTTAATGATGTCGATTAAACGTTTATGCGTACGCATTTCGAATTGTTCACGAGAATCTTTGTACTTGTGAACCGCACGAAGAATTGTGTACACAGATTTTTCAGTTGGTAACGGAATCGGACCTGATACACTAGCACCTGAACGTTTAGCAGTTTCCACAATTTTCTCAGCAGATTGATCTAAAACACGGTGATCATACGCTTTTAAACGGATACGAATCTTTTGTTTTGCCATTATTTTCCCTCCTTTTTTTCGCCTAATTACTAGACATTCTCCACGGAAATTTCCCACACACGCGCCATGGCAAAGCGGCCGGGTGTGTCGGCAACCTCCCGCTTCATCGCAGTCAAAGACCAACATTCAACATTATATACAATAAAAAAAGAATAAGCAAGTGTTTTTGCTGAATTCTTTTCAATTGTCGTCTTTTATACTTCGCTTATCTACATATTGTTTCAAAGCCTTTACTAGTATATAAGAAATTCTATACTATATCAAACATTTATTCATTAATCTTTAGTGGTAATTTGCGTTCTTATTCCTTTAAAATGTAAAATCGCTCCCCAACCCATGGGAAGCGATCTCCTATACTAATAGAATATTTATATTGTATGCCTCTGTATGCAATATCGAGTTCCTTCTATATTATAATGATTCTTTTACAACTCTCTTATAATATTGGATGGACAATATTGCAAACATCGTATACATGATGACATACAGCGTCATTGTGATCACTAATGGCGCAACCAACTCCGATCCAAATAAGAACCAACCGGATTTTACAGCAAAGTAGCTGTGCAATAAACCTATTGCCAAAGGCATCCCAAAGTTAAAGGCTTGTTTTGCATATATTCCCTTCAGAAGGTCGTTTGTCGAGAAACCAATCTTACGAAGAATTTTATAGGACTCTCTCTCCTCCTCTGCTTCAGCCATTTGCTTGAAGTAAAGAATACTGCCTGTTGTAAGTAAAAAGGCAAGTCCTAAGAAGGCTGTTACAAAAATCGTTAATCCCAGAGAGGTAATATTGTTTTTCCTAACCTCTTCATATGATTGCTGAATAAAACTGTCATCGTTACTTTCATTTGCGATTGCTCTTTTGTCGGCCAAGTTCTGATAAATCTCTTCTGCTTTTTCCGTATCTTTGCTATCAGCAAGATTTATGCCAATTTGAGATGTGAACTTGAACTCCTCTGCTGCGTTATCCAGTCGTATCTTATCGAAGGTCTCATCCGTTACCACCAAAATTGGACTGCCCATTGTGACTCTGCCGGATACAAGATTGTCTTCACGGACATCCGTAATATATAGAGGTATTTCACTTTCCCCAGCTTTCACTTTAATATCCCGCCCTGGATGGATCGGCAAAACCTCTGCTAAAACACTCACATAACTCGTTATCAAAGCCTCTCCCTTTTCCAACTGTACATCAGGCGCTACCTGTTGAAAATCACTTAAAGAGACAACAGTAGTTTCAGAATCTCCACTGACCAAAGTGATTTCCTTTAAATGATTCGATACTAGCTCACTAATATCCAACATGACATTTGAAATTTGATATGTGTCCTGTTCAAATTCAATACCTTCACGCTCCAGCTGATCGATAAATTCCGTTCCTTGATTATTTAATAGAATATAGTCATATGGCGAGACCTGCCTTGCATTCTCTCCTGCAGAGTAATACGAAATATAGGATAAGCTCATAATTCCAACTGCCAGTCCTGTTAATATCGTGATGAGCGTTAATGACTTGGAGTTCCCTTTCATCCTATGCATAATGGGCGTAACTGCCATTACATCCCTTACCTTTAAGTGACCACTTTTCTTTGCTCTTATCAAATTCATGATGAGCGAAACGGAGTACCGGAAAAATAAAAATGTCCCGAGCACTGTGGAACCAAGTATGATAATCATGTGCAGAAATAAATTATTAAAGATCCCTTGCTTCTCTACATCAAATAATAAGGTAGATTGATAATATCCAAAAGCTATAAGCAACAATCCCAGCAATCCTACTACCGACTGGAAGATACTGAACCGCTTCACACGTTCATCGGCTTGTTTTGCAGCACTAAATAGAGACAATAGCGAAACTCGGCGCACCATCCATACCAGCTGCAATATGATGACTACTAAAAGAATAGCAAAAATAATAACCGATTGCTTCAATGCTTCTTGGGAGAACGAAAGTTGGATTACAAAATCGATCTCCAGCAATTTCATTAAGATCATGGCAAATAAACGGGAGCTAAGAAACCCTAGAATCATCCCAATACAAACAGCCAATATAAAAAGTACAATATTTTCTAAAGCAATCAACCGCACTACTAACCCTTTTGTCATACCGATCAGTTGATAAAGACCAATCTCTTTACTTCTTCTTTTCATAAACAGCTGGCTTGCATAAAGTACAAATAAGGTGATAATTACATATAAAATATAGCTTGCCACAGTGAAGCCTGCAGAAGCTGTCCCACTTAGCCTAAGCGCTTCAACTACACTCGGATTATACTGAAGTGTGGTGAATGAAAAACAAAGCGTCACACTAAAAATAAGCGCAAAGAAATATAAATAGTATTGTTTGAGGTTTTTCCGCATACTTCGAAATACCAACCGACTAAGCGTCATAACCATCACCACCTAGTACACTTTGAGTACTCATAATTTGCTGGAAAAATTGCTGCCTTGTTTTATCTCCTCTGTAAAGTTCTGTATAGATAGCCCCATCCTTCAGGAATAAGACTCTTGAGCAGAAGCTGGCTGCAACTGAATCATGGGTAACCATCATAATGGTTGCGGATTTTTGTTGATTGATCTTTTCCAAATTGGTTAGTAACGCAGTTGCCGATTTCGAATCAAGCGCACCTGTTGGTTCATCTGCAAACACTAATGTCGGATTTGTAATCAACGCACGTGCGGCAGATGTTCTTTGCTTTTGACCTCCTGATATTTCGTTTGGATACTTATTCAAGATATCTGAAATGCCGAGCAAGGCAACAAGCTCTTTTAATCGGCTATCCGCAACCGCTCTTGGCAGCTTGCTAATCGAGAATGGAAGTAGAATGTTTTCTTTAACTGTAAGTGTATCGAGCAGATTATAATCCTGGAAGATAAATCCGAGCTGCTCCCTTCGAAACTTGGCCAACTCCTTTTCTTTCATGCCCCTTAAACTCTGCCCACTAATTTCAACAACCCCTTCTGTTGGGTGATCAATCGAGCACAGGACATTTAACAGCGTCGTCTTACCAGAACCGGATGGTCCCATGATTCCGACAAATTCCCCTTTACTAACTTCTATATCAATACCTTTCAACACTTCTTGTGCTGTTGATTTTTTCCCAAATACTTTTCTAATTTTTCTACCAACCAAAACTGACAATTTGTTTCGCCCCTTTCCTTTACTATTTTCATTTTACAGTTCCGGATATATTCCTACCTCCGATTTACATGACAAAAAGAAATGGTAGGTGACATTTCTGTCATCTACCATAACTTTTTTGATACTCATTTTGAAGCGGGAATTTCAGAGTGAATTTGGATCCCACATTTAAAGTTGATTGTGCATATATAGCTATTCCGAGACTCTCGGCTGCATTTTGTGCTAAGTATAATCCCATACCTGTCGATTGAACCGATTCCCGGCCGATTGTTCCGGTATACGATTTTTGAAAAATGCGCGGTAAATCCTCAGGACGAATACCGACTCCATGGTCCTCAAAATGCAACAGCAAGTGAGAGGAATCATCCATTTCCGTATATATGGAGATTTCACTATTACCATGACTATATTTTATGGCATTTGATAAGATTTGACGTACTATAAAACATAACCATTTTCTATCGGAAATTACTTTTTGATCCAATCCCTCCGTCTGAAAACCTATCCCCTTCTCCATGCACCATGTCTGAAACTCCCTTATTTCATTAAAGATTACAGATTTTAATACTATGTTCTCCAAACGGTTGTCCTTCTCTATTGATGCTAATCTTGTATGGTGAAGTTGTTGGTCCAGTAATAAATGTATTCTCATCCACTCATTTTCAAGCCTGTGACGGAGCCTGATATCCTCAACCTGTTCAATCATCAACTTCAGAGCAGTAAGTGGCGTTTTCATCTCGTGTACCCAGGCAAGAAGGGCTTCCGTATCTTCAAGTAGCTTTACGTTCGACTGATTGAGCAAAACTTCTTTTTGTTCGATGACATTTTGAAATTCTTCAAAATATTTGCGTTGGAAAGGAGAGAGGGCTGTATCTTGTCTATATAAGAACTCTCTAGCATTCGACAAATTTCCCAGGAAATGATTTACCCCTTGTGTTTCCTTTATACAGCGCCAAAATAGAAAGGATACGACCAAAACAGTTGTGACTATATTAAAATAGCTGGTTGATATACCAGAAAATCCTGCATCCAGAAAGAATATTATATTTATGAAAGATATGAGTATGAAAATGAAGGCAATCCATGCCAAACGCTCTTTTAAAAACAATAAAAAACCCATTCGTCACCTCTTTACCGTAATTGCCATATAACCGAGTCCCTTTTTAGTGACAATAACGTCTTTTAAACCAATCTCTTCAAGTTTCATTCTTAACCGATTGATATTCACAGTTAACGTATTATCATTAACGAATCTTTCATCATCCCAAAGTTTACGCATTAATTCATCCCTTGATACTACTTTATCCAACTGTTGCAAGAGCAACCTTAATATAAATAGTTCATTTTTTGTCAGCTCACACGAATGATTGTCAAACAAGACGGTCCCTTTGGCATAATCGACCGTTGCATTATTCCAGCGCACCAATTCAGTTTGCTCATCTGTATAGTCATAGGTGCGACGCAAAATCGCTTGAACCTTCGCCAACAAGACATCCATGTGAAAAGGCTTCTGCACAAAGTCGTCTGCCCCCATTTGCATGGCCATGACCATATCCATTGGATGGTCCCGGGAAGATAAAAAAATAATAGGCACTTTTGAAACTGTTCGTATTTCTCTGCACCAATGGAACCCATCAAATGCAGGTAATTGAATATCTATAATTACTAATTGGGGGCTTTCTGCGATAAAATAATCCATCACTTTTTGAAAGTCAGGGGGGCCAATGATATGCATGTCCCAGTTGATAAATCGCTCCTGTATCATTTCAAAAATTGATTGATCATCTTCAATTAATAGCACCTTTGTTACCATATCATCACTCCTCAAGTTTATTGTAACATTGGTGGGAGTTTCTAAGTAAAAATTTTACAAAAAGCAGGAATTTCATTAAATAAAAAACCAATTCGCGAGCGTCCCCACGAATTGGTCAAAGTCGTTATAAACTTTATTATTTTTGGATTGAAGCTACTACTCCAGCTCCAACAGTACGGCCACCCTCACGGATAGAGAATTTTGTACCTTCTTCAAGAGCGATTGGAGAGATTAATTCAACGTTCATTTCGATGTTGTCACCAGGCATTACCATTTCAACGCCTTCTGGTAAGTTGATAACACCAGTTACATCAGTTGTACGGAAGTAGAACTGAGGACGGTAGTTTGAGAAGAATGGAGTATGACGTCCACCCTCTTCTTTTGATAATACATAAACTTCTGCTTTGAAAGTTGTATGTGGAGTGATTGAACCTGGTTTAGCTAATACTTGACCACGTTGGATGTCTTCACGAGCAACCCCACGAAGTAAAGCACCGATGTTGTCACCAGCTTCAGCATAATCTAATAATTTACGGAACATTTCTACACCAGTTACAGTTGTAGATTTAGCTTCTTCGTCGATACCAACGATTTCAATTACGTCACCAACTTTAACTTGACCACGTTCAACACGACCTGTAGCAACAGTACCACGACCAGTGATAGAGAATACGTCCTCTACTGGCATCATGAATGGTTTGTCAGTTTGACGTTCTGGAGTTGGGATGTACTCGTCAACAGCGTTCATTAATTCAACGATTTTTTCTTCCCATTCTGCTTCGCCTTCAAGAGCTTTAAGAGCAGAACCTTTGATTACTGGAAGATCGTCACCTGGGAAATCGTATTCAGAAAGTAAATCACGTACTTCCATTTCAACTAATTCTAGTAATTCTTCGTCATCAACCATATCACATTTGTTTAAGAATACTACTAAGTAAGGTACACCTACTTGGCGTGATAAAAGGATGTGCTCACGAGTTTGTGGCATTGGGCCATCAGCAGCAGATACTACTAAGATACCGCCGTCCATTTGAGCAGCACCAGTGATCATGTTTTTAACATAGTCAGCATGTCCTGGGCAGTCAACGTGCGCATAGTGACGAGATTCAGTTTCATATTCTACGTGAGAAGTGTTGATAGTGATTCCACGTTCTTTTTCTTCTGGAGCGTTATCGATATCAGCGTATGATTTAGCTTCTCCACCCATTTTTTTTGAAAGAACTGTAGCGATTGCAGCAGTTAATGTAGTTTTACCATGGTCAACGTGTCCGATTGTACCAATGTTAGCATGCGTTTTCGAACGGTCAAATTTTTCTTTAGCCATTAGAGTTAGCCTCCTAAATATGAGTTTATTATTTTTTATGTTATAACTGCTGGCTGAAAAGGGCCCTTAGCAGCCAGTCAATCATAGCTTACAAATTATTTATACTTGAAACAAGATGAAATTTCAATTATTCACCTTTATTTTTTTTGACGATCTCTTCTGAAATAGATTTTGGTACTTCTTCATAGTGATCAAATACCATTGAGAATACACCACGCCCTTGCGTTGCAGAACGTAAAGTTGTTGCATATCCAAACATTTCAGCAAGTGGAACCATCGCACGAACAACTTGAGCATTACCGCGAGCTTCCATACCTTCTACACGTCCACGACGAGAAGTGATGTTACCCATGATATCACCAAGATATTCTTCTGGAATTACAACTTCTACTTTCATAACTGGTTCTAATAGAACTGGGTTACATTTTGAAGCTGCAGCTTTAAGAGCCATAGAAGCGGCGATTTTGAAGGCCATTTCGTTTGAATCGACATCATGGTAAGAACCATCGTATAATTTTGCTTTAATGTCGATTAATGGGTATCCTGCGATAACACCGCGGTCTAGAGAGTCACGAAGACCCGCTTCAACAGCTGGAATGTATTCACGTGGTACAACCCCACCAACTACTGCGTTTTCAAATTCAAAACCTTTACCTTCTTCATTTGGAGAGAATTCAATCCAAACGTCTCCGTATTGCCCACGACCACCAGATTGGCGTGTGAATTTACCTTGTACTTGAGCTGAACCACGGAAAGTTTCACGGTAAGAAACTTGTGGAGCACCCACGTTAGCTTCTACTTTGAACTCACGTTTCATACGGTCAACCAAGATATCAAGGTGAAGCTCACCCATACCAGAGATGATTGTTTGACCAGTTTCTTGGTCTGTATGTGCACGGAAAGTTGGATCTTCTTCTTGAAGTTTTTGTAAAGCTTGTCCCATTTTATCTTGGTCAGCTTTAGATTTTGGTTCTACAGATAAAGAGATAACTGGCTCAGGGAATTCCATAGACTCTAAGATAACAAGATTTTTCTCGTCACAAAGAGTGTCACCAGTAGTAGTATCTTTTAGACCTACAGCTGCAGCGATATCTCCAGAGAATACTTTTGAAATTTCTTCACGAGAGTTAGCGTGCATTTGCAGGATACGACCTACACGTTCACGTTTACCTTTTGTAGAGTTTTGTACGTATGAACCTGATTCTAAGACACCAGAGTACACACGGAAGAATGTTAATTTACCAACATAAGGGTCCGTCATAACTTTGAACGCTAATGCTGCAAATGGCTCTTCATCGTTAGAATGACGTACCATTTCATCACCAGTGTCAGGATCGATACCTTTGATTGCTTCTACGTCAGTTGGAGCTGGTAGATAGTCAATTACAGCATCAAGCATTAATTGAACACCTTTGTTTTTGAATGCTGTACCACAAATAACTGGGTAGAATTGTACAGATAATGTAGCTTTACGGATACCAGCTTTAAGCTCTTCAAGAGTGATTTCTTCACCAGCGAAGTATTTCTCCATTAAATCTTCATCAAGTTCTGCAACAGCTTCTACTAATTTTTCACGGTATTCTTCAGCTTGTGCTTTGTGTTCTTCTGGGATTTCACGTACTTGGATGTCAGTACCAAGGTCGTTACCATAGAAGATTGCTTTCATTTCAACTAAATCGATAATTGCTTCGAATTCATCTTCAGCACCGATTGGTAGTTGAATTGGGTGAGCGTTGGCTTGTAGACGGTCATGAAGAGTGCCTACAGAGTAAAGGAAGTCTGCACCGATTTTATCCATTTTGTTAACGAATACGATACGAGGAACTCCATAAGTTGTCGCTTGACGCCATACAGTTTCAGTTTGTGGCTCAACACCTGATTGAGCATCAAGTACTGTAACTGCACCATCAAGTACACGTAAAGAACGTTCAACTTCTACAGTGAAGTCTACGTGTCCTGGTGTATCGATAATGTTAACGCGGTGACCATTCCATGCAGCTGTTGTCGCAGCAGAAGTGATTGTAATACCACGTTCTTGCTCTTGCTCCATCCAGTCCATTTGAGAAGCACCTTCGTGAGTTTCACCGATTTTATGAATCTTACCAGTGTAATAAAGGATACGCTCAGTTGTTGTTGTTTTACCAGCATCAATGTGAGCCATGATCCCAATATTACGTGTATTCTCAAGTGAGAATTCGCGTTTCATAGGAAATTTCTCCTTCCATATTGGGTGTTACTATTGTTTGAATATATATTTAAATCTACGTACTAGCAAGCAGCTAGCACGTAGTTTAAACTACTACCAACGATAGTGTGCGAATGCTTTGTTTGCTTCTGCCATTTTGTGCATATCTTCACGTTTCTTAACTGAAGCACCTGTGTTGTTAGATGCATCAAGGATTTCGTTAGCTAAACGCTCTTCCATAGTTTTCTCACCACGAAGACGAGAGTAGTTAACTAAATAACGAAGACCTAAAGTAACACGGCGTTCTGGACGTACTTCTACTGGTACTTGGTAGTTAGAACCACCAACACGGCGAGCACGTACTTCAAGAACTGGCATAATGTTGTTTAAAGCAGCTTCGAATACTTCGATTGGATCGTTACCAGAACGTTCTTTAACTAATTCGAACGCACCGTATAAAATCTTTTCAGAAGTACCTCTTTTACCATCAATCATCATTTTATTGATTAAACGAGTTACTAGTTTTGAATTGTAAATTGGATCTGGTAACACGTCACGTT
This sequence comes from Ureibacillus sinduriensis BLB-1 = JCM 15800, assembly GCF_000772955.1. Lineage (GTDB taxonomy): Bacteria > Bacillota > Bacilli > Bacillales_A > Planococcaceae > Ureibacillus > Ureibacillus sinduriensis. The sequence continues at coordinate 53,405 of NZ_JPVO01000051.1, forward strand.
TGGAAACAGGACCTTTACGAGGCATGTGTTTTCCTCCTTTCGATAATTATCTCATTTATATAATCAAGTTGCCATTTGTATTTAATACTGAGATTTTGAACCGTGCGCACGTTTCATATGAATTCAGATTCTCATACAAACTACAGAATGGTTATACGTTATTGGGAAACTAAATTATTTTTTCTCTTTTGGACGTTTTGTACCGTATAGAGAACGTGATTGCATACGACCGTTTACACCGGCAGTATCAAGAGCACCACGTACGATATGGTAACGTACCCCTGGTAAATCTTTTACACGACCACCGCGGATTAATACTACGCTGTGTTCTTGTAAGTTATGGCCTTCACCAGGAATGTAAGCTGTAACTTCAATTTGGTTAGTTAAGCGTACACGCGCATATTTACGTAACGCTGAGTTTGGTTTTTTAGGTGTCATAGTACCAACACGAGTACAAACACCACGTTTTTGTGGAGAATTAACATCTGTTAAAGATTTTTTAAAGCTGTTATATCCCTTATTTAACGCTGGTGAATTTGATTTCGTAGTTTTGGATTTACGAGGCTTACGTACCAATTGGTTAATTGTAGGCATCGGTTTTTCCTCCCTTCATTTATTCCTTTTTAATACCACACATCCAGGTGGTTCATTTTTAGGGTAAAAACAAAGTCTTTGTGTTCTATACACAAAAACTAACTTGCAGCGATTGCAACAACCGCAGCTCCAACGTGAATACCACAAGCTTTGCCAAGTTCTTTTTTCGACTCAACGAGACTCACTGGTACGCCGACTTCTTTTGCAAGAATAACCACTGGATCGGTTACCCAATTGTCTGCATCGAGTGCGACAAAGAGTTCTGTAACTTGACCAGCCCGGATTGCTTTCACTGCTTGCTTTGTACCTATGATTGTTTGACTAGCCTGTTTCACTCTTTCATAAGACATTTTCATATCCTCCAAAGTACAGACAGTTAACTATCAACCTTAAGTATATTAACATTATCAATTTAAACTGTCAAATATTTTTATTAAAATTCTCTTGGGAGCTAAGTAATCTCCCAAGGAATTTTATCTATCATTCATAAAAATGAATAATTATTCTGCTGAAGTAAGTTCTTCTAGCTCTTCGGATTCTTCAATACGAATTTGACGGTAACGCTGCATACCAGTACCAGCCGGAACAAGTTTACCGATAATTACGTTCTCCTTCAGACCTAGTAGTTCATCACGCTTACCTTTAATTGCAGCATCCGTTAACACACGAGTTGTTTCCTGGAATGACGCGGCAGATAAGAATGATTCCGTTTCAAGAGAAGCTTTCGTAATACCAAGGATAACAGGACGACAAGTTGCCGGTACTTTACCACTTAGAATTACATCTCTGTTTGCCTCGGCGAATTGGTGGATATCCAATAATGAGCCAGGTAATAGATCTGTATCGCCCGCTTCAATTACACGCACTTTACGAAGCATTTGGCGAACCATTACTTCGATATGCTTATCCCCAATTTCTACCCCTTGCATACGGTATACTTTTTGCACTTCTTTTAGCAAGTATTCTTGAACAGTGGCTACATCCTTAACTTTTAGCAATTGTTTTGGATCAATAGAACCTTCTGTCAGAATTTGACCAGGTTTAATCACATCGTCTAACTGTACTTTTAAGCGGGCATTATATGGCGCTTGGTACTTACGAGTTTCAATTTCACCTTGGATTGTAATTTCTTTTAAGCCTTCACGAATTTCTTCAATTTCAGATACTTTACCTGTAATTTCGGAGATTACCGCTTGCCCTTTAGGGTTACGTGATTCAAAAATCTCCTGGATACGTGGAAGACCTTGTGTAATATCGTTTCCAGCTACCCCACCAGTATGGAATGTACGCATTGTTAATTGCGTACCAGGCTCACCGATTGATTGAGCAGCGATGATACCAACCGCTTCCCCAACTTCAACCTCTTCCCCTGTCGCCAGGTTAATACCATAACATTTTTTACATACGCCATGTTTTGTATTACATGTGAATGCCGAGCGAATCGTCACTTCAGTGATACCCGCATCTTCAATAACACGAGCAATATCTTGAGTGATCAACTCGTCACGATCTAAAATGACAGCGCCAGTTTCTGGGTGGAATATTGTTTTCTTCGTATGGCGTCCGATGATACGTTCATCCAATGTTTCAATAACTTCCGTGCCTTCCATTAAGGCACCGATAGTTAAACCACGGTCAGTTCCACAGTCATCTTCACGTACGATAACATCTTGTGCAACGTCAACTAGTCGACGTGTTAAGTAACCTGAATCGGCAGTTTTTAACGCTGTATCTGCAAGACCTTTACGAGCACCATGAGTGGAGATGAAGTATTCCAATACGGTTAAACCTTCACGGAATGAAGATTTGATCGGAAGTTCGATAATACGACCGGCCGGGTTGGCCATTAATCCACGCATACCAGCAAGCTGGGTAAAGTTAGATGCGTTACCACGGGCACCAGAGTCACTCATCATGAAGATCGGGTTAGTATCCGGTAGAGAGTCCATCAGTTTGGATTGAATTTCATCTTTTGCTGCTGACCAGCTCGAAATGACACGGTCATAACGTTCTTCTTCCGTTATTAAACCACGGCGGAATTGAACCATTACTTTGTCAACTTTTTTCTGTGCTTCTTCCAGAATTTCAACTTTTTCAGGTAATACCACGATATCTGAAATCGCAACGGTAATACCGGCTTTAGTTGAATATTTAAATCCTAGGTCTTTCATTCGGTCAAGCATTTTAGACGTTTCTGTAATATGGAATCGTTTAAATACTTCCGCAATGATATTACCCAAGAATTTCTTGCGGAATGGGCTGATTGTTTTAACAGAAGCAAAATGTTTCACTAATACCGCACGACGTTCTGCCTCAACTTTTTCACCTTCCGAAAGTTCATTGTATCCTTCGGTAGCTTGTAGGTGCTGTAATGTTTCCTCATCAATCGTTAAAGATGCAAAGTATTGTTCTGGTGTTTTTTGCTCTAAGTTCACATCAGTAGGTTCATTAATGTAAGGGAAAGATTCAGGAAGAATTTCATTGAAAATCACCTTACCAACTGTCGTTAATAAGAACTGTTTATTTTGTTCTTCAGTAAAAGTCGGGTTGTTTAATGAACTTGCTTTAAGTGCAATACGTGTGTGCAAATGCACATTCCCCGTTTGGTATGCGATTAGCACTTCATCCGGACCATAGAAAACGGAACCTTCACCACGTGCTCCTTCACGCTCAAGAGTTAAGTAATAGTTTCCTAACACCATATCTTGAGATGGAGTAACAACTGGTTTACCGTCTTTCGGGTTCAAGATGTTTTGAGCAGCTAACATAAGTAAGCGCGCTTCTGCTTGAGCTTCAGCTGATAACGGAACGTGAACCGCCATTTGGTCACCATCGAAGTCAGCGTTGTATGCTGTACATACTAATGGGTGAAGACGAATTGCACGACCTTCTACCAATGTAGGTTCGAACGCTTGGATACCAAGTCTGTGAAGCGTTGGTGCACGGTTAAGCAACACTGGATGCTCACGAATAACATCTTCCAATACATCCCAGACCTCATTGTGCATACGTTCGATTTTACGTTTTGCACTCTTGATGTTATGGGCAAGGCCACGTTCAACAAGCTCTTTCATTACGAAAGGCTTGAATAGTTCAATTGCCATCTCTTTTGGAAGACCACATTGGTACATTTTCAAGTTTGGACCTACTACGATAACTGAACGACCTGAATAGTCTACACGTTTACCAAGCAAGTTTTGACGGAAACGTCCTTGTTTCCCTTTTAGCATATGTGAAAGGGATTTAAGCGGACGATTACCAGGTCCTGTTACAGGACGACCACGACGGCCGTTATCGATCAGTGCATCCACCGCTTCTTGTAACATACGTTTTTCGTTTTGTACGATGATGCTAGGAGCACCAAGGTCAAGAAGACGTTTTAAACGGTTGTTGCGGTTAATTACACGGCGATATAAATCGTTCAAGTCTGAAGTAGCAAAACGACCACCGTCCAATTGCACCATAGGACGAAGCTCCGGTGGAATAACAGGAAGTACATCCAGGACCATCCACTCTGGTTTATTGCCAGAATTACGGAACGACTCGATTACTTCAAGACGTTTAATCGCACGAGTACGGCGTTGACCTTGAGCAGACTTCAACTCTTCTTTTAAAGTATTTGTTTCATCTTCTAGATCGATTTGTTCCAGAAGTTTTTTAATAGCTTCCGCACCCATTGCCGCTTCGAAAGTTGCACCGAATTTTTCACGGTATGCGCGATACTCTTTTTCGGATAAAAGTTGCTTTTTATCTAAACTAGTATCACCAGCTTCGATTACGACATATGAAGCGAAGTAGATTACTTCTTCCAATGCACGAGGTGACATATCAAGAATAAGTCCCATACGGCTTGGAATACCTTTGAAATACCAAATATGTGAAACAGGCGCTGCAAGTTCAATATGGCCCATACGTTCACGGCGAACTTTTGCGCGAGTTACTTCAACACCACAGCGGTCACAAACGACACCTTTATAGCGGACACGTTTGTATTTGCCACAGTGGCATTCCCAGTCTTTAGTAGGTCCGAAAATGCGTTCGCAGAACAGACCATCTTTCTCTGGTTTTAACGTACGATAGTTAATTGTTTCAGGTTTTTTTACTTCTCCATAAGACCAAGAACGAATCTTATCGGGTGAAGCTAAACCAATTTTCATATATTCAAATTCATTAACGTCTATCAAGGAGCCTACCTCCCTTTAGTATAAGTCCTCTAACGACTTTTCGAAGCTCAACAATTAATTCATTTATTTATAGCTAAAAATCGGGCAGGCAGAATGTACTTCCTCCTGCCCGATGCATGAGACTACTCTACAGACTCTACAGCATCTTCTTTTTCACTAGCAGGTAAAATATTTAGTGCATCAGTTGGTTGAAGCTCATCTTCGTCATCTAAATCGCGAAGTTCAACTTCTTCGTCATTGATTGTTAACATTTTTACATCCAAACCTAGTGATTGAAGCTCTTTGATTAAAACTTTGAAAGACTCTGGAACGCCTGGTTCCGGAACACTTTCACCTTTAACGATTGCTTCATAAGTTTTTACGCGTCCAACAACATCGTCTGATTTGATTGTTAAGATTTCTTGAAGAGTATATGCAGCACCGTATGCTTCAAGTGCCCATACCTCCATCTCACCAAAACGTTGTCCACCAAACTGTGCTTTACCACCAAGTGGTTGTTGTGTAACAAGTGAGTAAGGACCTGTAGAACGGGCGTGAAGTTTATCATCAACCATGTGGGCTAATTTAATCATATACATGATTCCAACAGATACACGGTTGTCTAATGGTTCACCTGAGCGGCCATCATAAAGAATGGTTTTACCATCACGGTTCATACCAGCTTCTTCCATCGTTTCCCAAACATCTTCTTCATTAGCTCCATCAAATACCGGTGTAGCCATATGAAGACCCAAGTAGCGAGCAGCCATACCTAAATGAAGCTCCAATACTTGTCCGATGTTCATACGAGAAGGTACCCCAAGTGGATTCAACATGATATCAACTGGTGTTCCATCCGGCATGAACGGCATATCTTCTTCAGGAAGAATACGTGAGATTACCCCTTTGTTACCATGACGTCCGGCCATTTTGTCCCCAACGCGGATTTTACGTTTTTGAACAATGTAAGCACGTACCAATTGGTTAACGCCCGGTGGCAGCTCATCGCCATCTTCACGGTTGAAGACTTTAACATCTAGTACAATTCCGCCTGCACCATGAGGTACACGTAGAGATGTATCACGAACTTCACGAGCTTTTTCACCGAAGATAGCGTGTAATAAGCGCTCTTCAGCAGTTAACTCTGTTACCCCTTTAGGAGTTACTTTACCTACAAGAATATCACCATCACGAACTTCCGCACCGATGCGGATAATTCCACGGTCATCCAAGTTGCGAAGAGCATCTTCACCTACGTTTGGAATATCACGCGTGATTTCTTCAGGCCCTAGTTTTGTATCACGGGATTCTGATTCATATTCTTCAATATGAACAGATGTGTATACATCATCTTTTACAAGACGTTCGTTCATGATTACAGCATCTTCATAGTTGAAACCTTCCCAAGTCATGAAAGCAACTAAAACGTTACGACCAAGTGCCAGCTCACCCAGTTCCATTGAAGGACCATCAGCGAGGATATCTTTTGGTTTAACGCGATCGCCGACTTTAACGATTGGGCGTTGGTTAATTGAAGTACCGTGGTTGGAACGAGTGAATTTTTGAAGTTTATATTTCGTTAATTCACCTTTAACTTCCTTGCCATCAATCTCTTCAATACGACGAACGTGAATTGAACGAGCTTCTACATGTTCAACGATTCCGTGGAATTTGTTGACCACAGCAGCACCTGAGTCACGAGCGTCTACGTGTTCCATACCAGTACCAACGAAAGGAGCTTCCGGGTTTAATAAAGGAACCGCTTGACGTTGCATGTTCGCACCCATCAAGGCACGGTTTGAGTCATCATTTTCCAAGAACGGGATACAAGCTGTCGCAGCTGAAACTACTTGTTTCGGCGATACGTCCATATAGTCAACACGATCTCTTTTGAATACCGTGTTATCCCCTCGGAAACGTCCTAAAACTTCTTCGTTAACAAAGGATCCATCAGGATTTAATGGTGAGTTTGCTTGCCCAACGATATAGTTATCCTCTTCATCAGCTGTTAAGTAATCAATATGCTCTGTTACTTTGCCTGTTTCAGGATCCACACGACGGTACGGTGTTTCGATGAAACCGAATTTATTGACCTTTGCATATGATGACAGTGAGTTAATTAACCCAATGTTCGGACCCTCCGGTGTCTCGATCGGACACATACGGCCATAGTGGGAGTAGTGGACGTCACGTACTTCCATACCAGCACGTTCACGAGTTAAACCACCAGGCCCTAAAGCAGAAAGACGACGTTTGTGCGTTAACTCTGCCAATGGATTGGTTTGGTCCATGAATTGCGATAATTGTGAGCTACCAAAGAACTCTTTAATTGATGCAATTACAGGACGGATGTTGATTAATTGTTGAGGTACGATTGACGCCGTGTCATTGATAGACATACGTTCACGTACAACACGCTCCATACGGGATAACCCGATACGGAATTGATTTTGTAACAGCTCACCTACAGAACGTAAGCGACGGTTACCTAAATGGTCGATATCATCCGTATTTCCTACGCCATACAATAAGTTGAAGAAATAAGACATTGAAGCTATTACATCCGCAGGCGTAATATTCTTCACTTCTTCGTCAATATAGGCGTTAGAAATAATGTTGATTTCTTTTTGCGCTTCATCATTGGGCGCGTAGATTTTAATCGATTGGATTGTTACATCTTCTTCTAACACACCGCCGACTTGCGACAATGTACGGAAGCCGATGCCATTTTCCAAATATGGAATAATGCGATCCAAATTTCGGCGGTCCAATGTTGTACCCGCTTCGACTAAGATCTCTCCTGTTTCTGGATCCACAAGAGTTTCAGCAATCGTTTGGTTGAATAAACGATTTTTAATGTGAAGCTTTTTATTCATTTTATAGCGTCCAACGTTTGCTAAATCATAGCGTTTAGCATCGAAGAAACGTGAATATAATAAGCTTTTTGCACTTTCAACCGTTGGTGGTTCACCTGGACGAAGACGCTCGTAGATTTCTAAAAGCGCTTTTTCAGTGCTATCAGTATTATCTTTTTCAAGCGTATTTCTTAGGTACTCGTTATCGCCAAGGATATCAATGATTTCTTGGTCTGAACCGAATCCTAATGCACGCAATAATACTGTGACAGGTAATTTACGTGTACGATCAATTCGTACATAAACTACGTCCTTCGCATCTGTTTCATACTCTAACCATGCACCACGGTTTGGAATTACAGTAGCACCAAAGCCTTTTTTACCGTTCTTATCAGTTTTATCATGGAAGTAAACGCTTGGAGAACGAACTAATTGTGATACAATTACGCGTTCGGCACCGTTAATTACAAACGTGCCTGTTTCGGTCATTAATGGGAAATCCCCCATGAAAACATCTTGCTCTTTCACTTCATCTGTTTCTTTGTTGTGGAGACGCACTTTTACGCGCAATGGAGCTGCATAAGTTACGTCGCGTTCTTTACATTCATCGACATCATATTTAGGTTCACCTAAACTATAATCGATGAATTCAAGTGAAAGATTACCTGTAAAATCTTCGATTGGAGAAATGTCGCGGAACATCTCACGCAACCCTTCTTCAAGGAACCACTCGTAAGATGCTGTCTGAATCTCAATTAAATTCGGAAGCTCCAGCACCTCTTTAATACGCGCAAAGCTTCTACGCTGGCGGTGTTGTCCGTACTGAACTAGTTGACCTGTCAACTCATTCACCCCTCATTAAAGCGATAATAGGTCTTTGCAAAACCATCTAAATGGTGTATGATTTCGAAAGACAAAAAGAAAACGAGTCTTTTCTCAAGAATCATTTTCGGTTAAACTAAACTTATTCGTGGTAAGTATACCCACATAAAATGCATTGCATACAAAAGGGCAAACTCCCACAAAATAATAATTTTGCATTTTATTATGTTATCATAGCCATTTTGTCAAGTCAATATTTTATACTCTCCGAACTTTTATTTCCACCTACAATTGTTGCGGCAATGAAAATAAAACTATTTTTTCGCTCGTATAATCCAATAACCCTTCTTCTTCTCGACTACTTCAACTTCTGCAAATTTTTCATCCAAGTAATTCATCGTAGATGGCGCACCTTGTTTCTTCTGAATGACAATCCACAATTCTCCACCCGTAGATAACTTTTCATAAGCACCGTCATAAAATTTAAAAACAGTTTCCTTACCTGCACGAATTGGTGGATTTGTTAAAATTGCGGCAACTTGTAATCCTTCTTCAACGGAAGCAAGACCATCACTTTCAAAAATTCGTACATTTTGAACTCCGTTAGTTTGCGCATTTTTCTTTGATAACGCAACTGCCCTTTCATTGATATCCATCATACAGATGAGGCGGTCCTTATATTGTTTAGCGATTGACAACCCAATCGGGCCATAGCCGCAACCAACATCCAGGATTGCACCTTCCAGTTCTGGCAGTCTAAAAGTTTCAATCAAGACACGGGATCCAAAATCTACTTCGCTTTTACTAAATACTCCTGAATCCGTTTCAAACAAAAACGAATTTCCGAGCAACGTAAATTTCCATTGGCGTGGTTTACTTTCAGTTTGAGGCTTATTTGAATAATAGTGTTCAGACATCTTAACGTGCCCTCCTCAAAGAAAAATGAAGAAAGCTCGTCAAAAAGACGAGCTTTCTTTATTTATTGAAAATAAGGTAGTCAGAAATTACTTAACTTCGATTGAAGCGCCAACTTCTTCAAGTTTAGCTTTCATTTCTTCTGCTTCTTCTTTAGATACGCCTTCTTTTAATGCTTTAGGAGCGTTATCTACTACTTCTTTAGCTTCTTTTAAGCCAAGACCAGTGATTTCACGAACCACTTTGATTACTTTGATTTTTTGGTCACCAGCAGATGCTAGTACTACGTCAAACTCAGTTTTTTCTTCAGCAGCAGCTGCACCAGCGCCACCTACTACTGCTACAGGAGCAGCAGCTGTTACACCGAATTCTTCTTCGATTGCTTTTACTAAATCGTTTAATTCAAGAACTGTCATAGCTTTGATAGCTTCTAAGATTTGATCTTTGTTCATTATATTTTCCTCCTATATGGATGTTTGTAGTTTTGTTAGGCAATTTGCCTTAATGTTGTTACTTTGAAGTTTAGGCAACTATTAAGCGCCTTGCTCTTCTTTTTGTTCTGCAACAGCTTTTGTTGCAAGCGCGAAATTGCGCATTGGAGCTTGAAGTACAGATAAAAGCATAGATAGTAAACCTTCGCGTGATGGAAGTTCAGCAAGAGCTTTCACATCATCAGCCGAAGATACGTTACCTTCAATGATACCTGCTTTAATTTCAAGAGCTTCGTTCTTTTTAGCGAAATCATTGATGATTTTCGCTGGAGCTACCACGTCTTCGTTAGAGAACGCTACAGCGTTTGGACCAGTTAAGAATTCGTTAATTCCTTCAACACCAGCGATTTCAGATGCACGACGAGTTAAAGTGTTTTTGTATACTTTGAACTCAACACCAGCTTCGCGAAGTTGTTTACGAAGTTCTGTAACTTGACCAACAGTTAAACCACGGTAATCCACTACAACTACTGAAGCTGCAGCTTGGAATTTATCAGCGATTTCTTGTACAACTGCTTTTTTTGTTTCGATTACAGTGCTCATGATTGACACCTCCTATTAGAATGGGTCATTTATACCGACAAAAGAAAGCCTCTAGCCATACTTAAGTAGACTAGAGGCGGAAAATTCATCATCTTAAAAGAATCCGATTTCTGTGTCCTCGGTAGGGAGATTTAAGTGCTAGGCACCCCTACTGTCTACGGTACAAATGGATATTCACAACGTCATTCATCTTATCAAGAAAGATAATCGTTGTCAACATTATTTATAATAAATTACTTTATATTATTATTTTACAACTACGCTAGAAGAATCAATTTTCACTGATGGTCCCATTGTAGAAGTAACATTTACAGATTTCATGTAAGTACCTTTAGCTGCTGCAGGTTTTGCTTTTTGAACTACGTCAAATACAGCCAAGAAGTTTTCAACTAATTTTTCAGTTTCGAATGAAACTTTACCGATAGGAGCGTGGATGATACCAGCTTTGTCAGCACGGTATTCTACTTTACCAGCTTTAATTTCGTTGATCGCTTTAGTTACGTCGAAAGTAACTGTACCAGTTTTAGGGTTTGGCATTAAACCTTTAGGTCCTAATACACGACCAAGTTTACCAACTTCACCCATCATGTCAGGAGTTGCAACGATTACATCAAAGTCGAACCAACCTTGTTGGATTTTGCTGATGTATTCTGCATCGCCTACATAGTCAGCGCCAGCAGCTTCAGCTTCTTTAAGTTTTTCGCCTTTAGCGAATACTAATACACGTTGAGTTTTACCAGTACCGTTTGGAAGCACTACTGCACCACGGATTTGTTGGTCGTTTTTACGAGTATCAATTCCAAGTCTGAAAGCAACTTCAACTGTTGCGTCGAATTTTACTGTGCTTGTTTGTTTTGCTAAAGCAATCGCTTCTTCAGCAGTATATAAAGTTGAACGGTCAACTAATTTAGCTGCATCTTGCAGTCTTTTACCTTTTTTTGCCATTATAATTTCCTCCTTGATTGTGGTTATAGCGGATATTCCTCCCACGAATAGAGGTTGCGCTTGTTCCCAAAGAACTTACCGCAACCTCCAAAAAACAAAAGCCTTCTAATCATCAAGTAAACAAGGTATTTCCAACGAATTAGTCTTCGATAACAATACCCATGCTGCGTGCTGTACCTTCAACCATCGCCATAGCTGATTCAACTGAAGCAGCGTTTAGGTCTGGCATTTTTTGTTCAGCGATTTCACGCACTTTATCACGTTTAACCGTTGCAACTTTATTACGGTTTGGTTCACCTGATCCAGATTGGATACCTGCTGCTACTTTAAGTAACACTGCTGCAGGTGGAGTTTTTGTAATGAAAGTGAAAGAACGATCTTCGAAAACAGTGATTTCAACTGGGATAATTAAACCAGCTTGATCAGCAGTACGAGCATTGAACTCCTTACAGAATCCCATGATATTCACACCTGCTTGACCTAATGCAGGACCAACCGGTGGAGCTGGATTAGCTTTACCAGCAGGGATTTGAAGTTTTACAATTTTAATAACTTTTTTAGCCACGAGACACACCTCCTTAAGTCCGTGATGTGGTAATTGGGTTGCCCCTCCCACTCAAATATCTGTCTGTCAGCTAATTGCCGATAACATTAAAAGATTAATTTTCATAGACAAACTATCCTAGGACAGTCTGACCTATGAAATGATAACACTTTTAATTTATATAAGCAAGTATTATCTTACTGAAAATTACTTGCGTGTTGTAGCATTATAATTTCTGAATTTGTTCAAAGTCAAGTTCCATCTTCGTTTCGCGACCGAACATATCGACACTAACTTTAACTTTGCCTTTGTCCACATCAATTTCTTCCACTTTACCTTGGAAGTGAGCAAACGGCCCTTCTAATACTTCCACAAATTCCCCAACTGTTATATCCAGTTCGCCAACGGTTTTTTTCGTAATACCCATCTGGCGCAATAAACGATCCACTTCTTCGGGCAATAGTGGTGTGGGTTTTGCCCCGCCGCCTGAAGAACCAATAAATCCTGTAACACCCGGTGTATTACGCACTACATACCAAGACTCATCAGTCAGAATCATTTCCACCATTACATAACCAGGGAAAACTTTGCGCATGACTGTACGCTTTTTGCCATCTTTCAAATCCGTCTCTTCGTGTTCTGGGACAACTACACGAAAAATGTTATCTTGCATCCCCATTGTTTCAACACGTTTTTCAAGATTTGCTTTCACACGATTTTCATAGCCTGAATAAGTATGCACTACATACCATCTTTTTTCCATATTGTTGCCGGACTATATGTCCGTCCCTCCTTCACTCATCACATACGCCTAGCGAGGTTTTATACGAATACTAAGGAATTTTAGCCGAATATTAGTATAAAATACATCACCTATCTTTTTGGCGGTAAATCGTATTTTTAATTTAATCAAAACCTGAAACAAATGAAAAAAACCCGTTAACATTTAAAGACGGGCCATTTTCAAAATATTAACAATTCATTTTAAAGATCGATATACCAGCGGAATAGTTCTGAAACACCTAAGTCAACTAACACAAAAAAGAAAGCCATCACAATTACTGTTGAAACAACGACAACCGTATATTTTGTAAGCTCTTTACTTTTTGGCCAGCTTGTCTTTCTCATTTCAGACATTACGTCTGATAGAAACTGTTTAATCTTGCCCATTCTAGCTTAACCTCCGAACAAATCATCTATTCTATGTTTCAATCTAATTTACTAAATCAAATGCGCATTGGCGTATTGGTTCGCCGAAAATTTATGAATATCATTCGATAAACTTCGCAACATCCGCGTTCAACTTGAATTTGCAGTTTGAATACGTATAGAGTAGATCGATTCGTATTCATGGGAAGTATAATTATCGAGTTTGCTTATGCACTGTATGTTCATTGCAATGCGAACAAAACTTTTTCAATTCGAGTCGCTCACTTGCACTTGCTCTTTCAGGAACTGAATAGTTTCTGGAACCACATTTTTCGCAACATAAACCAATTTTTTTTTGCATTTTTGAAAATTCACCTATTTTTTTGCATTTTGTCTTTTAAAGACTAACACCTAAACCTATTGCTGTCAATAAGGGCAAAGTTTCGCTCTAGCTTTGCTCACCTATTTCCAGGTGACGCTCCAGTTTGCGCTTTACACGTTGGAGTGCATTATCAATTGATTTGACATGGCGATTTAACTCTTCCGAAATCTCATTATAGGATTGTCCATCTAAATATAATGCTAAAACTTGTTGCTCAAGCTCACTAAGGATTTCGCCTATTTTTTCTTCAAGATGGGAATACTCTTCCCGATTGATCATTAAATGGACCGGGTCCTCCGACTCCGAACTGATGATGACATCCATCAACGTTCTATCAGACTCCTCATCATAGATTGGTTTATCGAGAGAAACATAGGAATTTAACGGTATATGCTTTTGGCGCGTCGCTGTTTTAATGGCCGTAATAATTTGGCGCGTGATACACAGCTCCGCAAACGCCCTGAAAGAGGAAAGCTTGTCCCCTTTAAAGTCTCTTATTGATTTATATAAACCTATCATTCCTTCTTGAATGATATCTTCCTTATCTGCTCCAATCAAAAAATAGGAGCGCGCCTTCGCTTTGACAAACAGTCGATATTTCGTAATTAAGTAATCTAACGCCTCTGTATTCCCGTGATGTACTTCTTCAATAAGTTGTTCATCTGAAAGGTCTTCAAATCGTTGCAGCACTTGTGTTTGACTCTCTTTTAGCATCGGCATCACCCCAGAACGTTCGTATAGTGTTAGGAATAGTATAACGGAATTGGAAAATATAGGTCAACCTAGTTATTTCAAACCTCTTCTCCATTTTTCAAAAGCCAACTCTACTTCTTTCGATAATTGAATCCTAGATTTCGGTTTTTCCTCAAGTGTTGATTTTACTTTTTGCGTAATATTCGACTTAATAATTTCCATTTCGATTTCCAGTTCCCTCGCCGACTTACGAAGGGCGCCATTTCCGAAAATGACATTTTGCTCTGTCAGATCGGAAGTAGCTACATAGATTTGTATTTTACGGCCCTTTAACTCATTTGTAAGTTTTTCTATCCGTTCATCTGCGGTTTCGTTCTTTCTAGTATAGATGATTTCCACCGCACTTTGCACGTAGGTTTGCTGCGCTCCGGGAACTAGGTGGGCATCAAACACGACAATCACCCGTCCCCCAAGCGACGCTTTATATTCAGCCATGAGTTCAAGCAAGCGATTGCGCGCTTCCTCAAAATTTGTATCACGAAGAGGGCGCAATTCCTTCCATGCCCCAATCATATTGTAGCCATCGACAATTAAAATTGTTTGCATGATACAACTTATCCATTCTTTTCTTGGCGCTTGCGGTATACTTCATACATCAAAAGGGCGGCAGCTACTGAAGCATTTAAGGAATTCACATGACCGATCATTGGCAAGTGATATAAAAAGTCGCATTTATCTTTTAACAATCGACTCATTCCACGACCTTCACTGCCGATAATAACCGCTAACGGCAAGGTTGCATCCATCTTCCGATAATCAGCAGATCCTTTAGCATCAGTCCCGGCAATCCACACACCATTCTCCTTTAATTCATCGACCGTTTGCGCCAGGTTCGTCACCCGAACAACGGGTACATGTTCAATTGCTCCCGTAGAGGCCTTCGCTACAACCGCGGTAAGCCCTACTGCGCGTCTTTTCGGGATAATGATGCCATGAACACCGATTGCGTCTGCAGTACGCATAATGGAACCCAGATTGTGCGGATCTTCAAGCTCATCAAGTATTAGGAAAAATGGATCCTCATTTTTTGCTTTCGCCGCCCCAAACAGGTCGGCTAATTCTGCATACTTATACGCAGCAACAGAAGCGACAATCCCTTGATGGTTTTCACTCGACAATTGATCCACCTTTTTTTTAGGGACAAACTGCACGAGCACCCCACGTTCACGGGCGAAATCCAACAACTCGTTAATACCTGCTTTTTTTACACCTTCGGCAATCCAAAGCTTATTAATTTCCCTTCCAGAACGCAGTGCCTCAAGTACCGGGTTTTTTCCAGCAATCATTTCATTATTATGTTCAGTCATTACGAAGCCCCCTTTGATTGCTCAACTATTTTTATTGCATACTCGATTATTTCATAGACTCGTTCATATTGCTTTGTTAAATACAGGCTGCCTAAAATCGCTTCAAACCCTGAACTATTCCGATATGTCTGCACATCGGTGTTTTTAGGAACCGAACCTGATTTTGCATTGCGCCCTCTTTTAAAGACTGCCATTTCTTCTTCTGTTAAGTAGTTCTCGTCCATCAATCGATGAATAATCATCGATTGTGCTTTGGCCGACACATAACTTGTCGCCTCTTTATGGAGTCGATTCGGCTTCGCTCGTCCATTCATGAGGAGATGCTCCCGAACTTTTTGTTCGAGAACAGCATCTCCCATATAGGCTAATGCAAGTGCATTCAATTGTTTTACATCTTCCACACGAAGTTGTGTCATATTACAATCCCCGTTTCCAGCGTGTACCTTGACGTGTATCTTCTAGAACGATATCCATCTTCAAAAGTTGGTCGCGAATTTCATCTGAACGGGCAAAATCACGGTTTTTTCGTGCCATATTACGTTCTTCGATTAATGCTTCAATTTCCTCATCCAGCAGTTCATCTTCCTCTAAGAACTTTATGCCCAGGACTTCGCCAAATGCATCGAATGTTTCGATGAACATTTTCAGCACACGTTCCTCTGTATTTGCTTCATTTAGGTAAGTATTCGCTATCCTTGCTAATTCAAACAGCGCAGAAATAGCATTTGCCGTATTGAAGTCATCATCCATTGCAATTTCAAATTGTTTTTTTACATCATCGATTGTATCCAAATATACTTCACCGTTATTAGAAAGATTCGCTGAAGCAGTTAATCGGTATTGTATATTAGAGTAAGCAGTACGAAGTCTTTCCAGTCCTGCTTGGGCAGACTCGACTAAATCCTGTGCAAAGTTGATAGGGTGTCGATAATGAACAGATAACATAAAGAACCTAAGTACCTGCGGGTTAATCTGCTGACGGATATCGTTTACTAATACAAAGTTCCCTAGAGATTTCGACATCTTCTCATTGTCTATATTAATATACCCATTGTGCATCCAGTAACGCGCAAATTCTTTTCCCGTGTAGGCTTCAGATTGAGCAATTTCGTTTTCGTGGTGAGGGAACGTTAAGTCTTGGCCTCCAGCATGTATATCGATTGTATCCCCCAAATGTTCACGGGCCATAACTGAACATTCAATATGCCATCCAGGACGACCCTCGCCAAAGGGACTTTCCCATTTAATTTCACCAGGCTTTGCGGCTTTCCAAAGGGCGAAATCCAAAGGATCCTCTTTCTTCTCACCCGCTTCTATTCGGGCACCTACTTTTAAATCATCGATCGGTTGGTGGGATAGCTTTCCGTACCCGTCAAACTTTCGTGTACGGTAATAGACATCTCCCTGTGATTCGTAAGCAAATCCCTTCTCAATCAAGACTCCGATAAAGTCAATAATATCCTGCATATGATTTGTTACACGGGGATGTACATCTGCTTTTTTGCAGCCTAGAGCCGTAATATCTTCAAAGTAGGCATTGATAAAGCGTTCCGTTAACTCGAAAACATCCTCCCCCAATTCATTCGCCGCTTTGATGATTTTGTCATCCACGTCTGTAAAGTTGGAAACGTATTTCACATCAAAACCCTTGTACTCGAAGTAGCGGCGAACCGTGTCATATACAATGACAGGACGGGCATTCCCGATATGGATAAAGTTATATACAGTCGGACCGCATACATACATTTTCACTTTTCCTTCTTCAAGGGGAATAAATGGTTCTTTTTGTCTCGTTAAGGTATTAAAAATTTGAATCGTCATTTCACTCTCTCCCTCTTCTAATTTAGCCTTTAGAATCATTAATCTGATCACTATGAAAGTTTGATTTCTTCCAAATAAAAAACGCCCCTATCTTTTCGCATGAAAAGACAGAGACGATCTTGATCGTGGTTCCACTCTGATTGAAAGCATTAGCAACCTTACCTAAATGCTTTCCACTCGAAAGTCCGATAACGGGGACGAATCGACTCGCCTACTAAATTTTCAGCTAAGTGCTCTAAGGTGCATTTCCATAAAACAGCGGCCTAGGTCACTTTCAGCCGGTGATGACCCTCTCTTTTGAAGCATGTTTTATGTACTTCTCCTTATCAACGCTTTTTTCTAGTTTCGATTTCAAATAACTACGAATTAAAGTAATTTCATTTTACAATAGGTTCACTAAAAGTCAATTGATTGGAATTGTTACTTTACGTATTTCTCAATACGGGCAATCGCTTTTTCTTTCCCGATTAAAGCGATGGCATCCGCTAATTCCGGTCCATGCGTTTGACCCGTTGTTACTACACGGATTGGCATGAACAAGTTTTTCCCTTTATGCCCAGTCTCTTTTTGTACTGCTTTGATTGCGGCTTTAATGGAAGGTGCATCAAAGCTATCAAGCGCCTCAAGCTGCCCTTTGAATGAAGCCATCACTTCCGGAATTTGTTCACCAGCCAACACTTCTTCAGCCGCTTCATCATATTGGATTTCTTCAGTAAAGAACTGTCCTGATAGCTCAACAATTTCTGCACCAAAACTCATTTGATTATGATAAAGGCTTATTAAAGCTGTCGCCCACACTTTCTGCTCTTCATTTAATTCCTCGGGAAGCAAGCCCGCCTTCTGTAGATGCGGCAAAGCTAATTCAACAACTTTTTCCAAAGGCAATTTTTTAATATATTGATTGTTCATCCATGTTAGTTTATTTTTATCGAACATGGATGGTGACTTAGAAAGTCGTTTTTCATCAAAAATTTCGATGAATTGTTCTTTATCAAAGATTTCTTCCTCTCCTTCTGGAGACCAGCCTAGAAGGGCGAAGAAGTTAAACATAGCTTCCGGCAAATAACCAAGCTCTTTATATTGTGTAACGAATTGGATGATAGATTCATCGCGCTTCGATAATTTCTTATGGTCTTCGTTCACGATTAATGTCATATGGCCATATTGTGGGTATTCCCAATCAAAGGCATCAAAAATCATCATCTGTTTTGGTGTATTTGATAGATGCTCTTCCCCACGGAATACATGTGTAATATCCATGAAATGGTCATCCAATACAACAGCGTAATTATACGTTGGTATTCCGTTCGCTTTTACAAGTACCCAGTCACCGATATCTTTTGATTCAAAAGTAACTTCACCACGTACTAAGTCTGTGAAACGGTAAGTTGTGTTTTCAGGCACACGCATACGGATCGTATGAGGAATACCCTGCGCTTCTTTTTCAGCGACTTCTTCTTTTGTTAAATGACGGCATTTCCCATCATAAGTAGGGGCTGCTACACCTTTTGCTCTTTGTGCTTCACGGGAAGCTTCCAATTCTTCTGAAGTACAGAAACATTTATAAGCAATTCCACGCTCCAATAAATCCTCGGCATGTTTTGTATAAACATCTAAACGTTCCATTTGGCGATAAGGTGCATATGGCCCACCAATATCAATCGATTCATCAGGTGTAATTCCTAACCAGCGTAAGTTATCGAGCTGAGACGCTTCTCCGCCCTCTACATTACGTTCGATATCTGTATCCTCAATACGAACGATAAATTTACCGTTGTGATGTTTTGCATATAAGTAGTTAAATAACGCCGTACGTGCGCCACCAATGTGTAAAAAACCAGTTGGACTCGGTGCATAACGAACGCGAACTTCCTTCGTCATAATAATTGCCTCCTACTATAGTTCAATAAGTTTGTTATATATATTGAGAAAACGGAAACTGCATCAATTCTCAAGTTAACTTTGTACATTTTAACACTCAAAGATGAGAATGAAAAGTTTGTCCGGAAAAGTGAGCGGACCAACCCGACCATATAGCTTTGTATCACTTGCACAAAGGTGTTATAGCAAGGTTTGGGCGAAAATGAGCTCTTTTTCCTTGAAGGCAACAGCGAAGTTGTCGAGACCTAACCGTCCTCGACACACATTAAAACCAATAATGGCATACCTTTAACTCCGGATTCATTCTACTCTTAAGTATCGTTCATTACTCTCTTTTGCAAAATATTTATTTCTTGATGAGTAGAATCGTTGCCATAGCGGCAATTCCTTCTTCACGGCCCGTGAAACCCAATTTTTCGGTTGTCGTTGCTTTTACATTTACTTGAGATGGGTCAGCTTTCAGGAGCTCTGCAATTCGATTGCGCATCGGTTCAATATACGGGGCCATTTTGGGGCGCTGCGCCATAATCGTGCAGTCCACATTGCCTAGCTTGTAGCCCTTATCCTCGACAATTTCCCAGATATACTCCAGCAGTTTTGCACTATCGGCATCCTTAAATGCGGGATCTGTATCCGGGAAATGATGACCGATATCCCCCTCACCAATCGCTCCCAATGCCGCATCTGTTACCGTATGCAACAACACATCTGCATCGGAATGTCCTAAAAGCCCTTTATCATGAGGGATTTCAATCCCCCCAATTATTAATGGGCGCCCCTCTGCGAATGCGTGTACATCAAAACCTTGTCCTACTCGAAACATAATACTCCTCCTAGTTGTTGCGTTGCTTTAATATCGCTTCACCAAATATTAAATCTTCGGCTGTTGTCATTTTTACATTTTCATAGGTACTTTCAACAATGTGTACTTGATGTCCCAAGCGTTCAACAAGCATTGCCTCATCCGTCCCCAAAAAGCCTTGTTTTTCTGCCACGTCTTCTGCATGCCGCAATAAATCGAAACGGAAGGCTTGTGGTGTCTGAATCATCCACAAGCTCTCCCGATCAACTGTTTCCATGATGATACCATCCCGCACTTTTTTCATTGTGTCCTTTGCTTTAACGCCGGCGATAACCGCTCCCTTTTCTTGGGCAACCTCCACCAAACGCGCAATGATTGGCTTTGTTATAAATGGTCTCGCTGCATCATGCACTAACACAATTTCTACTTGCTGCATTGCTTTAATACATGAATGGACCGAATGCTGCCGTTCTTTCCCGCCATTCGGAAGACCTTTCACTTTCGTGATGCGATAGCGTTCCAGCAAGGCTTGAATATACGCACGCTCTTCCGGCTTAACAGCAAGCCAAATACCCGTACAAGCATCATCGCTTTCAAACACTTCTAATGTATGGATTAAAATCGGCTTATTATTAAGCTGTAAAAATAATTTATTTTGCCCCGCACCCATCCGTTTTCCGCTTCCCGCTGCCGGGAGCACTACTTCATATTGCACAAATTCACTTCCCACTCTTTTAAAAACCGCGTTTTATCGATATTTTTAGCAACGGACATGTACCGTTGTTTTTACGTCTCTTTAAGCTACTTGTTCATCTTTTGGTCTGGCAAATATCATCCGTCCCGCCGATGTTTGCAGAACACTCGTCACCGTCACGGTAATCGCTTGACCGATATAGCTTCTTCCACCTTCCACAACAATCATCGTTCCGTCATCCAAATAGGCAACGCCTTGATTTTGTTCTTTTCCATCCTTAATAACAACCACCTGCATATCTTCTCCTGGGATGACAACAGGCTTCACGGCATTCGCCAGATCATTGATATTTAGTACTTGAACATGATGCAGATCACAAACCTTATTCAAATTAAAATCATTTGTTAAAATTTGGGCACCGATTTTCTTTGCAAGCCGCACTAACTTTAAATCTACTTCCTGCACATCCTCAAAATCTTCTTCCGATATTTGCACAGTCGTGACACGCTCGTCTTGTAGTTTTTTCAACATATCCAACCCTCTTCGACCACGGGTGCGTTTCAGTGTATCCGATGAATCGGCAATATGCTGCAATTCCGTCAGAACAAATTGTGGAACAATAAGAATTCCTTCAATAAACCCCGTCGAGGAGATGTCGGCTATTCGCCCATCAATAATAACGCTCGTATCCAACAATTTAAATACTTGCTTTTCTTCTGTTTGGATCAGAGAATCAACCGACTTCTTCTTTTGCCCTGGATTGGATTTCGTAAATATTTGGCCGAGTTCCTCACGTTTTGTAAACCCAACACGGAATCCTAAATAACCTAGTAAAATAGATAGTATGATTGGTAAAAACTCCGTGATGACTGGTATTTGGATTCTCTCAATCGCAAAACCAATCAGGAAAGCAACCGTTAACCCTACAATTAACCCAAGGGACCCAAATAAAAGGTCTGCAGCCGGTATTTTAAATAAAATCCCTTCCATCCAAACAACCAGCTTTACAAAATAATCCGATAAAGCAAAAGATAAAACGAATAACAAAATTGCACCCAATGCTACCGATACATATGGATTGTTAAGCCAGGGATTAGATGATAAATTAATAAACTCGTATAATGGCGGTAAGAAAACAAAACCTAACGCTCCTCCGATAAATAAGAAAGCAATTTGTATTACTCTTTTCAACATAAGTCCCACCTCCTTTTCTTATTATCAATTATACATAGTTCACCTGCTATTTTCGCTAAAAACACTTCACTATTTTTAAAATATTGGAAAATAATTGTTTGGTGTATATGATAAGATATGTTCTATTTCTACCCAAAATTAAAAGGAAAAATGCCCATACACCAAAATTGATTGTATAGGCATGTATTTTGCATATTGTTTAGGCAATATCCCTCACTATAAATCGTTAAAACAGGCTCTTAAAGCTTCATTTATAGATTCGATGCCAACTACTTGAATATCGCTCGGATAGTCCCAGCCCCCTTGGTTCGAAGCAGGAATAAACGCACGTTTAAATCCCAGTCTTGCCGCCTCCTGCACTCGTTGCTCAATCCTGGAGACACGGCGTACTTCCCCTGTTAAACCGACCTCTCCAATAAAGCAATCCGTCGATTTGACCGCCTGATCTTTAAAACTGGAGACAATGGAGGTTAGCACAGCTAGATCAATAGCTGGTTCATCAAGCTTTACACCACCGGCCACTTTAATGTAGGCATCCTGGGCTTGCAGCAACAGTCCCATTCGTTTTTCCAAGACAGCCATCAACAGCTGGACACGATTTTGATCCACTCCCGTAGACATGCGTTTCGGATAATTAAAGCTCGTTGGCGTCACAAGCGACTGGATTTCAACCAGTATCGGTCTTGTCCCTTCCATGGAAGCCACAATGGTCGAACCTGCTGCATCGTAGGAACGTTCCTCTAAAAACAGTTCCGAAGGATTGGATACTTCCTTCAATCCCGCCTGAACCATCTCAAAAATGGCAATTTCATTTGTTGACCCAAAACGATTTTTTACACTTCGTAAAATACGGTACGTATGATGTCGTTCCCCTTCAAAATACAAAACGGTATCCACCATATGTTCCAACAATCTAGGTCCGGCGATTTGCCCTTCTTTTGTCACATGACCGACCAAGAATATGGCGATTCCTTTTGTTTTAGCGATACGCATCAGCTCTGCAGTACATTCGCGAACTTGAGAAACACTGCCGGGCGCACTAGTCACTTCCGGGTGGTGGATTGTTTGTATGGAGTCGATAATAACAAACTTCGGCCCGACTTCTTCGATTGTTTGGTTAATCAATTCCAGGTTAGTTTCGGAGTATATATAGAGCTCTGGCGATTGCACTCCCAACCTGGATGCACGAAGCTTTGTTTGACGCATTGATTCTTCACCGGATATGTACAAAACACGTTGACCTTTATTTGATAAAAGAGCCGATACTTGCATTAATAAAGTTGATTTGCCGATGCCGGGATCTCCCCCTATCAAAACGAGTGAACCCGGAACGATCCCTCCTCCCAGAACTCGATTCAGCTCCTCCATCTCAGTTGGAATGCGTGGTTCATCCGTAGTTTCGATATTTACAATCGGCATCGCCTTTTGGGAAGTGGTATTTGAATGCTGGAAAGCACCACGTGGCCCCTTTGTAACGACTTCCACTTCCTCCACCATACTATTCCACGCGCCGCAGCCAGGGCAGCGGCCCATCCATTTTGGAGATTCATAGCCACATGAATTGCAACAAAACTTTGATTTTTTTTTCGCCATCTTGACCCTCCTTTGAAATAATTCTTTAGTTAATTGTACATGACAACTTTGTATCCTCCTAATATATAAGCAGCGATCGAGTCATTTTAAAAAAGCAAAGCAAATCTCTACTATCCACACTATAAAGAAAAGCGGTTGACCGTTTCATCGGTCAACCGCTCTGAATTCAAATTATTTAGTTAGCACAGCACTTTTCGGCAGCACGATAAATTCATTATCAGCATAATCAATTACGACGCTTTGGCCTGTGCTGATTGTACCTTTCAACACTTCCTCAGATAGACGGTCTTCAACATGTTTTTGCAGCGCGCGGCGTAATGGGCGTGCACCATATTGTGGATCGTATCCTTCTTCCGCAATTTTCTCAAGCGCAGCTTCTGTTAGCTCCAGCTCGATATTTTGCTCTCTTAGGCGGTTAGTAAGAGATTTGGCCATCAATGCGATGATTTGTTTTAATTCATCTTTTTCCAGAGAGTGGAACACAATCATTTCATCGATACGGTTTAAGAACTCCGGACGGAATGCTTTTTTCAACTCTTCAAGCATTGTACCTTTCATATCTTTGTATTTCGTTGATGCCCCATTAGCGGCCACACCAAAGCCGAGTGACTTTTGATATTTAAGTGCATCGGCACCGACGTTGGATGTCATAATGACTACTGTATTACGGAAATCCACAGTACGGCCTTTGGAATCTGTTAAACGACCATCATCCAAAACTTGAAGTAG
Source organism: Ureibacillus sinduriensis BLB-1 = JCM 15800 (assembly GCF_000772955.1). Classification (GTDB taxonomy): domain Bacteria; phylum Bacillota; class Bacilli; order Bacillales_A; family Planococcaceae; genus Ureibacillus; species Ureibacillus sinduriensis. Next base: position 77,582 of record NZ_JPVO01000051.1, read on the forward strand.
AATATTGAACACATCCGGATGTGCCTTTTCTATTTCATCAAGCAATACAACAGAATAAGGTTTTCGGCGAACTTTTTCCGTTAACTGGCCACCTTCGTCAAACCCTACATAACCTGGAGGTGAACCAACTAAACGGGAAGTTGAATGTTTTTCCATGTACTCGGACATATCAATTCGAATCATGGCGTCCTCGTCACCAAACATTACCTCAGCAAGCGCACGAGCAAGTTCCGTTTTCCCTACCCCTGTTGGTCCAAGGAAGATGAATGAACCGATCGGGCGTTTCGGATCTTTAAGCCCTGCACGAGCACGGCGGATTGCACGGGAGATTGCTTCCACAGCTTCGCCTTGGCCAACGACGCGTTTGTGTAATTCTTCTTCAAGGTTAAGAAGTTTTGCCGACTCTTCTTGGGCAATTTTTGAAACAGGAATCCCAGTCCACATCGAGACCACTATTGCGATGTCTTCTACAGTAACTTGAGACTCTTCTTTACCTTGTTTCTCTTTCCACGTTTTCTTTGTTGACTCTAATTCATCTTTAATTTTTTGCTCCGTATCTCTTAAAGCAGCAGCTTTTTCAAACTCTTGGCTAGATACAGCTGCATTTTTTTCAGAGCGAACACCTTCCAATTTATCTTCTAAAGCCTTTAAATTTGGTGGGACCGTGAATGAACGTAAGCGTACTTTTGAGCCGGCCTCATCAATCAGGTCAATCGCTTTATCCGGCAAGAAGCGATCTGAAATGTAACGATCGGATAATTTTGCTGCCGCCTCAACCGCTTCATCTGTAATTTTCACACGGTGATGCGCTTCATATCGATCACGTAAGCCTTTAATGATTTGGATTGTTTCATCCACAGATGGTTCATCTACTTGGATTGGCTGGAAACGTCGCTCCAGGGCAGCATCTTTTTCGATATATTTTCGGTACTCATCCAATGTTGTTGCACCGATACATTGTAGTTCACCCCGTGCCAAAGAAGGTTTTAGAATGTTGGAAGCATCGATTGCCCCTTCAGCACCACCGGCACCAATCAATGTGTGCAGCTCGTCAATAAATAGAATCACGTTCCCTGCTTGACGAATTTCATCCATCACTTTTTTCAAGCGGTCTTCAAACTCACCACGATATTTCGTTCCAGCTACAACCGTACCCATATCCAATGTCATCACTCGTTTATCACGAAGCGTTTCAGGCACTTCATTGTTTACGATTTGCTGCGCCAGTCCTTCTGCTATTGCCGTTTTTCCGACCCCAGGTTCACCAATTAGGACAGGGTTGTTTTTTGTACGGCGTGAAAGTACTTCGATTACACGAGTAATTTCTTTACTGCGTCCAATTACAGGATCCAATGAACCTTCACGGGCAATCGCTGTTAAGTCTCGAGCCAACCCGTCCAATGTCGGTGTGTTCACTGATTGTGTAGGGTTACTCGCATTTTGGGCTGCATCATTGTTCCCAAGCAATAAAAGCACTTGTTGACGCGCTTTGTTTAGGCTCACCCCAGCATTAGCCAGCACTCGAGCCGCAACTCCTTCTCCTTCACGAATCAAAGCAAGCAAGATATGCTCTGTCCCGATATAAGCGTGGCCTAGTTTTCTGGACTCGTCTACCGATAGTTCAATCACTTTTTTCGCTCTCGGCGTATAATGAACAATCGGGCCAACATCCTTTGCCCCTTTTCCAACAAGTTCTTCGATTCCTGATTCAATAATTTGCGGGCTTACATCAATTGCTTCCAATGCTTTGGCTGCAATCCCCCCACCTTCACGAATAAGGCCAAGTAAAATATGTTCAGTTCCAATGGACTCGTGTTTCCAGCGAATAGCTTCTTCTTGTGCTAATTGCAGTACTTTTTGTGCACGTTGAGTAAAACGGTTAAACATCATATCTTTCCTCTCCTTTTTCCTTTATCATTTGATTATTTAAATTCAGCTTCTCACGCAGCAGTTTCGCTCTATACATATCCCGTTCGCCCGCTTGAAGAGTTGTACCTGCATATTGTTGTACAAAACCTTGTTGTATAAGGATCATGCATTCATTCAATACATTTAAATGCACTTCTTTAATGATGCCCATATCCACTCCGAGGCGAACGTTTGATAAACAAGCAGCAGCTTCTTCGCTCGTCATGATCCGTGCATACTTAAGGTTTCCTAACGAACGATTAAAGCGGTCTTCTAATATTATTCGAGAATTTTTCAATAATGCCTCCCGAGCCCCGCGTTCATTTTTAATAATTTGTAATGCGACCTCTTGCAAGTCCTTTAAGATTTCCTCTTCCGACTTCCCTAAAGTTATTTGATTGGATATTTGGTATATATTCCCCAGATTTTCACTGCCTTCTCCGTATATACCCCTAACAACCATTCCTAATCGTGCAAGCATCTGGGTAACCACTTTTATTTGCTTCGACATGGTTAAAGCCGGCAAATGCATCATGACCGATGCCCTGAGTCCTGTTCCAACATTCGTTGGGCAGCTTGTTAAGTAACCAAATGATTCATTAAATGCATAGGGCAAATGTTCTTCCAACTTACTATCAAGTTTAGAGGCATCCGCATAGGTTTCTGCAAGCTGCAGCCCTGGTGCCAAGCATTGAATCCGTAAGTGGTCTTCTTCGTTAACCATAATGCTTATTGTTTCATCATTTGATAGATGGACGGAAGCGGACTTTTCCTTTTTGGCTAGAAGCGGACTAATCAGATGTTTTTCAACCAGGACTTGCCGTTGCAAGGCAGGCATTTCCTTAACGGTAAAATGTGAAAATCGATGTTCATCATTCTGGATTGACTGTAACGCTTCTTTAATCATTACATCAATCTGATGTGCCTCATTTTCTGTAAAACTTAGAGGGAAACGATATCCATCTAGATTTCTTGCCAATCGAATGCGTGTGCTTAATACGATATCTGCATCAAGTCCTTTTACATCCATCCAACCTGGTGCCTCACCTTTTAAAAAATGTTCTAAATTCATGGTGCATCCACACCCCCACGTTCCAACTTTCTCTCCAGCTCCCTAATCTCATCACGCAATTCGGCGGCATCTTCAAAACGCTCCTCATGAATGGCAAGTTGCAACTGTTCACGGGTGGAATCGATTTGCTTTTTGATCCACTCGTTGTGATGATTCGGTTTGCCGGGGGCCTTCCCACTATGTGTTGTCCCCGCCTGTATTTTTGATAGAACTAACGGAAGTTGTTTTCCAAAGGTTTCATAACATTGTGGACAACCAAGCTTTCCTTCATTCAAAAATTTACGGAACGTAAATCCACAAGTCGGGCATTGATCACTTTTCTTAGGTGTTGATGGCGCCTTTTCCTGTGCTCCGCTATTCCACACCGGCAATCCAAATAAGTTAGAAACAAGTTGATGAATCGGAATTTGTTCTTCCTTGTGAAAATCTAAATTAAAAGGATGAAAACTTTGTGCACATACTTCACAATAATGTTTTTCACTTTTTTGGCCATTTACTACTTGTGTAACTGTTACTGTTGCAAGCCGCTCTTTACAGTGTTCACAATTCATGACCTCACCCCTTTTTTGAAATGTTATTAGAGAAATTTATAACGAGTTTTAAAGGTTCACTCTTCATTTATTTATCATACTTTAATGTGGTCAACATCGATTTTAGTATATAGGCCCTTAACTCATCCCTGATCGGTAATTGCAATCGAAGTGTGGACCTATCGATTGCAGCAAGCATTAGTTTCGCTTCACGTTTTGAAATAACTTGTTCATCGATTAAACGATAAATAATATCTTCTGCCATTGCCTGTGTCGCACCATGATGGATTTGGCTTATCATATCCTCCAGCAAATCCATTTTGGAGTGGGCTTTAACACGAAGGATTCGAATATAGCCTCCGCCTCCTCGTTTACTTTCAACAAGATAACCTCTTTCAACAGTAAATCTTGTATTGATCACATAATTGATTTGGGAAGGCACACATTGGAACTTATCTGCCAACTCGCTTCGTTTAATCTCGATATGATCTTGACCACCTAATTCGATAACTTGTTTCAAATAACCTTCAATGATGTCAGATATATTTCTCATTTTTATTCCTCACCCCAATCGCTTACTGACTTTGACTATCTTTGACTATATTATATAAACATCAATATTAAAATGCAAATCAAATGCCTCTGCTTTTTCAAAACAAAAAGGCGGCCTCATACTGAATCGAGACCACCTCTTATATATACTCACCAAGAACATCGCGATTAAGAAATAGCCCAAAAAGTATTTAACAATTACTTTTGGTTCACTTCTAAGTATGATGTTACTTTCTTCAATCTAAACCCTACTATTTACAATTCCTATACTTAAACCCAACGACCGACAATCGGATAATTCCATCGCTCGTCAATAAGTGCTTTTACAATTCCTATAATCGGAACAATAATTGTCATGATTCCAAAAACAATTAAAAACGGGATTCCAATTAAAATTACACTTAGGAAGCTTGAAATTAGAATTAAAACCCACATGACCGCCTGGAATAATAAAGCCTGAATCGAAAGTCGCTTTATTTCCTCTTCCGAGCTTAATAAGAAGAACAAAATTGGTACCAGAACCGGCAGGAAAAATGCACTAGCATGTATAATTACCTTGCCCCATTTGCTTTCCATCTATCGATCAACCTTTCTTTTACATAGTCATTTTTGTATATAGTACTTTTACGGCTAAATCTAAAAATGGTTTCAAATTAACTTTGTTTTTTTAGGAATCTATGATGGCCAACAAAAAAACCCGCATAAACACATGCGGGCACAGACTGTTGACAAACGCTTTCATCCTGCGTTGGTTGTCTGCCTAGTTTTTCAAGATAGTCCGGGCACCTTCATTAAAGGGATACCTAAATAGCGTATGGACAAAGTCAAATATCGACTACGCCTACTACTCTCGGGACTTGTATAAAAATACGGGCATCGTTATTTAAAGTCTTTTTTCTTTGTTCCCACCGGCTTCGGATCTGGCTTTTTTTCATCGTCGTGCGGGAATAGAATATAAGCAATGAATCCAGAGAAAAGCGTTGCAATGACCACGAGCAAAACGCCATCCCTTGTTGAAACCTCTTGAAAGTAATTTTTTAACATCATTATCGCCCCAACACAAACAATCACCATCGATGGAATGACAAATTTAAACCGGCGTTTCTCCATTCTCAAACTTCCTTTACTATTTTTAATCTATATTACATTTGACATTTCTTCGTTATCCGAACACCTCGTATTTTACATGGGATAAATTTAAAATACAAATTGAGGTACATTCATTAATCAAATAAATGATTATTCAATATATTAATCTCAAATCTTTGTGGCATATGTCAACATACTTAATGTATCATGGATATAAAGTATCATTACATATAATAGTAGAACGGAGAATATAATGTCTATCTTTAGAAAGAATCTACAAAAACGTAATTCCCATTACTTCGAAGTAGATAAATACATAAATGATGTTCAATTAAATCTTTCTGCCCACCCTGTTTTAATGGATCAACTTCAACTGATCAACCTAACAAAGGAAGATTTAGCGATATTAAAACAGCTGAAACCTTTTACAGAACAATTTATTCCGGAAATGGTCAACCAATTTTACGATGTGCTGATGAAGAGCCCTCATCTCATGGGTATTATTAATCAGCATTCGAAAATTGAACGGCTGAAAGTAAAATTATCAAAACATTTATCTGAAATTTTCGACAGCAAGATTGATGATGATTATATAAAACGGAGAACTACGATCGCTGCCACCCATGTACGCATTGGATTGGAGTCGGAATGGTATTTAAGCGCGTTCCAATCCCTGACGACCGCTTTTACAAATTTTATTAGTGAGCTGGATCTTTCGAAAGACGATTCTCTAAAGGCGATCAATGCTTTCTCTAAAATTATCAATTTTGAACAGCAACTAGTTATCAAAGCCTATGAAGCCGAGCAGCAAAGGATCCGTATGGAAGATGAGGCAATCAAAAATGCAATCCTCTCCACAGTTCAAAATACTGCGGCCGAATTAAATGCGATCAGTCAAGAAACGACAGCTTCTCTATATGGCATTTCTTCACAATCAGGAAGTATTGCAACAGCTACAAATCAAGGATTGGATTTCGTTGCGGATACGGAGGATAAATCGAAGCTCGGAAAAACTCAGTTAGAAACACAAACCCAGTTGATGCATGTAATTTTGGAAAGTGTAGATACGCTCGAAAAGTCTATGAGCAATTTACGTATTTCATCTCAAAAAATCTCCGAAATTGTCGCACTTGTAACAGGGATTGCGGACCAGACAAATTTATTGGCATTAAATGCATCCATTGAAGCTGCACGTGCCGGAGAGCATGGGAAGGGCTTTGCGGTAGTGGCGGAGGAAGTGAGAAAATTAGCGGAAGAAACGAAAAGCGCAGTTTCAAACGTTTCTCATTTAATCCATGAAACAGAGTCAAACATTGAAAGTATGACTACCTCAGTCAATAACGTTGATGTTCAAGTACAAAGAAGTGTGCAAACCCAGCAAAGCTTGGAAGAATCTTTTAACTCGATCGCAAAAGCAGTCTCTGGTATTAAAGAACAATATACAAATACAACAACAGATATCACGAAGATTTCACAATTGATCAACGGATTAACAGACAGCGCATCACAAGTCTCCTCTTCATCAGACTCTTTGCTTAGCGTTGTACATGAATTAACCGATTAATAATGGCTCTATCGTTTAATAAAATGAACCTTCTCCAATCCGATACGAGGATTGGGAAGGTTCTCTCTTTTATTCAAGGTTTTCCAATAATCTTCTACGTTCCAGCGTACTTTGCCTTTTGGCTTTCCGCAATTCCCTGCGAGTCGTTCCCGTTTCAAAAAGCTGGCGTTCCCGTTCTGTTTCAGGATAGACTTTCGGGACTTGTATAGGCTTTCCGGATTCATCAACTGCCACCATTGTGACAAATGATTCTGTAGTAAGTTTAAGTTCACCCGTTTTAATGTTTTGTGCCATCACACGGACGTAAACTTCCATCGAAGAACGCCCTGTCGATGTAACCATGGCTTCTAATTCTAGAATGTCCCCAGCGTAAGCGGGAGATATAAAGTCAACGGAGTCAAAGGAAGCTGTTACTACCTCGGATTTTGCATGCTTCATAGAGGTGATGGCTGCAATCTCATCGATATAAGCCAATACTTTTCCTCCGAATATGGAATGATGATGATTTGTATCTGGCGGTAATACAAGGTGTGTCTTAAAAGAACGAGAATAACTTATCGGCACTTCATTTGTCATATTGACCCTCCACTGCTCCTCTTCGGTGATATCAAAATTATATTTGCACTTAAAACTATTGTATCACTATAATGTAGTACTCACTCTTATGTAGAGTATCCTATTAATTAAAAAAGTCAATCACCTCAGAAATTCCAGATGGGAAAACCGGGCCAATATCTAAAACAAATTCGACGAGATCAAATAATTCAATTATGTTCGTTAAGGATGTAATATCAATTAAATTTTGGACTTCAAGGGCATCTTTTACAATTTTTTGAATCGCAACAATTAATGCATAGTCTTTTCCGTTATTGAAAATTTTTTCTTTAATCAAATGATGGTATAGAGATGAAATTTCATCCATTTTCGATTCTTCCGTTGCAGCCAAGGCCAGCACACCCAAATAAGGATAATGAAGCTTTCTTACTTTTACTCCACGTTCCAGTAGTTCCTCCCTTAGCTTCACCACGTATTGCAGCAGCAACTTATTGTAGTCCGAACTATAGACCGTCATGATCTGGGCTAACGCTTGAAGATGATTGCCCATCGTAAAATGGTTACTCCTCAAATCATTGTAATATTTCAGAATTGTATCCGCCTGTTTCTTTGGCTGTTCATTCGAATCGGTAGTCAGAAAAACCGCATAAGGAATATCTTCTTTGGACGTGAGGATACGTTGGTTTCGGTTCATTTCATCAAACAATCTCTTCGCTCTTTGTGCGTGTTCCAACTGATTTTGTTGTAAAAACAATGCCCCTATAATACGATGTGCCGATTTTTTAAATCTCGCCTGATTCAACATTCCGTCCTTCACTATTATATTTTGAACTTCCTTTTCCATATCCTCGTGCCAAAGGAGATGGTAGGCGAGTTTATAACCCGTTCTTAATTCCAACTGTACCGGCAAAGAGTTTTTGCCCTTGTTTCGAATCCTCTCCAAGACCTTTTCCAATGCGACCCCGCTAAATTGCCTTTTAGCGAGTGTGTATTTGCTAGCAAGAGAAAGCATTAACTGAAGATCTTGACCACCAGTATAATTAAAAATACGATTATAATTATCTATAAACGCCTTTATAAATTGGTCATCTTTCATAAAAAAATCACTCCCTTCTTTTTCTACGCCGAATGGGTTAAATAGTTTCAAAAAGAAAAGCCTTTCGCTAGTAAATTCCAGCAAAAGGCTTCTTTTATTTTAGATTCATCTCTTTTTTTGTATTATTCCGTCTCTACATAGATAGCTAGCGGCAAATTGCTTCCACCGGCATGCATTACTTCGAGACGAATCACTTCAGAACTGCCTTGCACCAAATGGCCAGGAAGCTCTAAATACTCGGTTCCCGGTCTTAGTGTGGGAATCAAATAGACTTGTCCATTTATTTTAATGGCCCCACTATAGAATCCACCACGTCCAGACAATTTCAGTTTTACCTTTTGGGCTTGTCCAGTTGGGTTATCTATCGGGATATTCACCAAATAGTTGATGCCAAAATGACCCGAATTCCCCATTATTCCATTAGGATGCTGCATGGAACTTTCTTCATTGAGTAAATGGTCTGTTTTTCCATTTGAAATGCTGTAGCCTACCTCGGAAGTACCAATTGTGTAAGTTGGAAACTCCGAAAGTATCGTTGAGCTTGACCAAACACCTCTCGGATGCGGCGCTTGAGGATTCACAGGCACCGGTTCCGAATGAATTGAAGTCAAATCTTCGTTACTTTTAGAAAGTACTGTTCGAATTATATAGTTGCTTTCACTGCTGCCGATTGGCTGAATATCCAAATCATGAAGGAACCCGATAATATACGTATTATACAAATCATATGATTCTATGATTTTCGTTTCACCTGGACCGATCGTGACTCCATTGCTCTCGGATTGATTTAGCTTGTCATTTAGAACGCCATCAGCAATTGGTAATCCTATATCATAATTAATCCAACTGTTCCCGCTTGTTTTAAATACTCCCTCCGACTTTGTTACTTTCAAACTTGTTGTTGTCGAAGTATTTTCTATAGTAATTCCTAGAACTATATCTCTTCCAAGGTTATTGTGGTGCCATCCAAAAACTCGATGCTCATTCAACGCTTCGGTAGATTGTACCTTTTGTTGTGAAAGTGTGGCAGTTGAATTTGATATTAAATTAGGAGTTAATGACTCAGGATTATCACTTACCAATAATGTACGATTACCCGTTAAACTGGCATTTGGTGTTGCCTGTGGCACCTTTGTGGAACCAAAGGATTTTTCTAGAAACTCGCTTGTGAACATATACTCGTACAAATATATGTACATTTCTTTCTGCTTTTCAAGATATCTCAAGTTCCCGCCCGGTCCGAATGCATTCACGATGAAATGCACAGGAACATACATTTTGCCGGACTGTTTAAATGGTTTCTCGTTTATTGTAACTGTTTCATTATTGACCAGAACGTTATTGCTTCCGTTAGTAAAAACAAAAATCAATCCCGAAATCTGTAATTCAAATTGTTGATCTGAAATCCACTTTCCTGAAGAATTTTCGAGATTTTCATGGAAATACTGTGCCGGAATATAAGATCTGCCCAGTTTCGAAAGTATGGGATCACCCATTATGATTCGTTTATTATTTATATGTAAATAATATGGGTCACTCATTTCGGAATCGTTTTGCGGTTTGTCATCAAAAGCAATATCTACCCTTTGCGACTTTGAATTCCATATTACGTCTCCACCGAAGTTTTCACTCAAAAATCGAATCGGTACATAAGTTCTATTTTTGTATATGAACGGGGCAACACTTACAGAAACCGTAGTCCCATTAACTTTGGCCTTTTTTGAATTTAATGTTACATCCACCTTGCTTCCATCTTTCACGGCACTGGCCGTCAATGTCTTCTTATCCCAATTTACAGTTGCACCGATGATTTCATAAAAGTCCCTCATGGGTAAAAACAGTGAACCAGACTTGTTTACTATTGGCGCATTAAAAGTGACCTTCTTGCCATTAACGACAATCGTCACATTATTTTTTAGATAAATCCCATTGCCCGCATATTGGCTGGCTAATGCTTTCTCATGGCTGAACAAAAAAAGTGACATAGCGACTAGCATTGTTATAATACCGAACTTTTTAATATAATTCATTTTTTCTTTTGAAGAACTCCTTTTTTTACTTATAATCCTATCATATGTATTTTTAAACTTGGTCCTTTTGGATGAAAATCGTTCTATTGACCCCTTTAACATAGCAGGCTTTTCCGCGAAAAAAAGCACTCCTCCCGAAAAAGGGAAGAATGCTTTTCCATTATTGCAATGTGATTAGTTCCTCATGAGTAAATGCCCTAGAACGTGTAAGGAAGCGTTTTCCCTCTACACCTTCCAATGAAAACATTCCACCCCGCCCTTCCACAACATCAATAATCAGCTGCGTGTGCTTCCAGTAGTCAAACTGGCTTTTGTGCATATAGAATTTGGCACCGCCAATCTCACCAAGCAGAATATCCGCATTCCCAAGAATTAGATCTCCCTCTGGATAACACATGGGCGAAGAACCATCACAGCACCCGCCAGATTGATGGAACATAATGGGGCCGTGTTTCTCTTTTAACCTTTCAATCAATTCAAGTGCGGCATCAGTAGCAGTTACACGTTCAACCACATGAGCCCCCCTTTTTTAAATGAATTAGAAGAAGCCAAGTTTGTTAGGGCTATAGCTTACAAGCAAGTTTTTTGTTTGTTGGTAGTGTTCCAGCATCATTTTATGGTTTTCACGTCCTACACCGGACATTTTATAGCCTCCAAAGGCAGCATGTGCCGGGTAAGCGTGATAGCAATTCGTCCATACACGACCCGCTTCGATTCCACGACCAAAGCGGTAAGCAGTATTCATGTCGCGTGTCCAAACGCCTGCACCTAGTCCATAAAGTGTATCGTTAGCGATTTCCAACGCCTCTTCCTTTGTTTTAAACGTCGTCACCGCAACGACTGGACCGAAGATTTCTTCTTGGAAGATACGCATGCTGTTATCCCCTTTAAAGACAGTTGGTTGGATATAATAGCCATCTGCCAGGTCCCCTTCCAAAGCATTGCGGTCGCCACCCGCCAACACCTGTGCTCCTTCTTGCTTGCCGATATCTAAATAAGACAGGATTTTTTCCATTTGCTCGGAAGATGCTTGGGCACCCATCATCGTACTTGGATCCAATGGATTTCCCGTTTTAATAGCTTCCACACGCTTTAATGCTCGTTCCATAAATTTATCGTAAATAGATTCCTGGATTAATGCACGGGATGGGCAAGTACATACTTCGCCCTGATTTAGTGCAAATAGTACAAAGCCTTCAATTGCCTTATCCAGAAATTCATCATCTGCATCCATTACATCTTCAAAGAAGATATTTGGTGACTTCCCACCCAATTCAAGTGTTACCGGAATAATATTTTGTGAGGCATATTGCATAATTAAACGACCTGTCGTTGTTTCACCAGTGAAGGCAATTTTCCCGATGCGCGGGTTGGAAGCAAGTGGTTTTCCAGCCTCTAATCCAAATCCATTCACTATATTCACAACCCCCGGTGGCAATAAATCTTCAATCAACTCCATTAACACCATAATGGATGTCGGTGTTTGCTCCGCAGGTTTTAATACTACACAGTTTCCGGCTGCAAGTGCAGGTGCCAATTTCCAAACAGCCATTAGTAAAGGGAAATTCCATGGAATGATTTGTCCTACTACACCGATAGGTTCATGGAAGTGATATGCTACCGTATCGTTATCAATTTGGCTCAGTCCGCCTTCTTGTGCACGAATAGCTCCCGCAAAGTATCGGAAATGATCAACAGCAAGCGGCAAGTCGGCATTTAACGTCTCGCGAACAGCTTTCCCATTTTCCCAAGTTTCGGCAACAGCCAACAATTCCAAATTCTCTTCGATTCGATCGGCAATCTTATTTAAAATATTGGCACGTTCTGCTACAGATGTTTTACCCCAAGCCTCTTTCGCTTCATGTGCTGCGTCCAATGCCAACTCAATATCTTCTTCAGTTGAACGAGCAACTTCGGTAAAAGCCTTCCCTGTAACTGGTGTCACGTTCTCGAAGTATTGCCCTCTAACAGGTGGTGTCCATTTACCCCCGATATAATTGTCATATCGATCCTTGAAATTAATAATCGCGCCTTCTGTGTTAGGAAATGCATAAGCCATTGTTAATACTGACATAATTATAGTCTCCCCTTTTCAACTATTAATCTTCCAATACCTTTACACCGAAGTACCCCAATCTAAAAGGTATTTAGTAATATATATTGTTTGAGCTGCGAAAATATATCTAAAACTTCTATTTTTTAAAAGAAATCTTTTCGACAAACAGATAAACTGGTAGAAAGAACATAGTGTTTAAAAGAGAACCAACAAGGAATGTTTCTGGTATATATGGTCTACAATAGTAGAGCCAATGAAAATGAATATTGTATACTTGATTTACTACAAATTATAGGAGAGTTTATGAGAATTAATAAATTTTTGAGCGAAACGGGTGTTACATCGCGCCGTGGGGCAGATAAATGGATTGAAGCAGGACGAATCACGATTAATGGCGAACTTGCTTCCATCGGCAGTCAAGTGAACGAGGGGGATGTGGTCTGTGTAGATGGCAAACCAGTTATGAGAGAGGAAGAACTTGTCTATATTGCTTTAAATAAACCGGTAGGCATAACAAGTACAACTGAACAGCATATAAAAGGGAATGTTGTTGATTTTGTTGGGCATTCCAAAAGAATCTTTCATATCGGGCGCCTTGATAAAGAATCCGAGGGTCTACTATTATTGACAAACGATGGGGATATTGTTAATGAAATCCTGCGTGCAGAAAATCATCATGAAAAAGAATATGTTGTTCAAGTAGACCATCCTATTACTGATGAGTTTTTAAAGAACATGGCTCTAGGTGTAGAGATTTTGGATACGAAGACTTTACCTTGCAGGGTTGAAAAAGTGTCATCTCACGTTTTTAAGATCATTTTGGAGCAAGGGTTGAACCGTCAAATCCGACGTATGTGTTCAGCTCTTGGTTATTCCGTCAAAAGACTGCAGCGAATTCGTATTATGAATATTCATCTCGGAAACCTGAAAGTAGGCCAATGGCGCGACTTAACGGCAAAAGAGAAGGACGAGCTGTTTACTCTGTTAAAGTACCACCCGAAAAATTAACTAGAGCTATTCTGATTACCGGGTGATGATATTCATTACCACGTCGAAATAATGGCAAAGTCAATCTCCTTCCGAGCAAACTTCATTGGTTCCAAAGAAAAGTCACGAAGGACATGCAATACTGGCCCTGCGGCTTTTATGCTATATCCTTACGACTAGGAACCACCATTTCAATGTTCTTTAGGTATGCACAAAATCGCATCATTAAAGTTCCTACAATTCAAGGCGCATAAAAAGGGAAGCCATGATAGCTTCCCCTTTTTTATAGGCCGCCAAGATAGGCTGCTTTGACTTGTTCGCTTTCCTGTAGCTCTTTTGCTGTTCCAGAAAGAACAATTTTCCCCGTTTCGATTACATAAGCACGATTTGCGATAGAAAGTGCCATATTCGCATTTTGCTCTACAAGCAATACGGTCGTTCCTTTTTCATTGACCATTTTGATAATTTCAAAGATTTGCTTTACGATTAATGGCGCCAATCCCATGGATGGCTCATCTAGCAGCAAGAGCTTTGGTTTTGCCATAAGGGCCCTACCCATCGCTAACATTTGCTGTTCCCCACCCGACAAAGTACCAGATGGCTGTTTACGACGTTCCCCTAAAATCGGGAACAATCCATAAACATTTGCTATGTCCTTTTTAATTTCCTCACGATCTGTGCGTAAATACGCTCCAAGCTCCAAGTTTTCCTCAACTGACATGGTCGAGAATACACGTCTACCTTCCGGAACGTGTGAGATGCCAACTTTCACTATCGCCTGTGCAGGTTTTCCGCCGATTTGCTGGGTTTGGTACAAAACTTCGCCTTTTTTTGGTTTTAACAAACCGGATAAAGTTTTTAGAAGCGTTGATTTTCCAGCTCCATTTGCTCCAATTAGCGTAACAATTTCACCTTCATTCACTTCCAAGGAGACCTCTTTTAATGCATGAATGTTTCCATAAAACACATCGATGTTATTTACCTTTAGCATTAATCATCAACCTCCTCACCAAGATACGCTTCAATTACCTTCGGATTGTTTCGGATTTCTTCTGGCGTTCCATCCGCAATCAGTTGACCATGGTCGAGTACGTAAATACGTTCACAAATTCCCATAACCAAATGCATATCATGTTCGATTAATAGTATCGTTAAGTTAAATTCCTTACGAATAAATGCAATTAACTCCATCAAATCATGCGTTTCTTGAGGATTCATTCCGGCAGCTGGTTCGTCAAGTAATAATAACTTCGGTTTGGCAGCTAACGCACGGGCAATTTCCAAACGTCTCTGCATTCCATATGGCAGATTTTTTGCTAGTTCATCTTTATATACGTCCAAACCAAAAATCTTCAAAAACTCGATCGATTCCTGCTCCATTTTGGCTTCCCCGCTGAAATGGCTTGGCAAACGGAGAATTGACGAAATAATTGAATGCTTTGCTATGTTATGGTTGGCCACTTTTACATTATCGAGAACCGACAGATCCTTGAATAAGCGAATGTTCTGGAATGTACGGCTCATTCCAAGCTTTGTCACCTGATACGGTTTTAGTCCTTTTAAGTTTTTGCCATCAAAAGCAATAGTCCCAAAAGTGGGCTGGTAAACACCCGTTATCATATTAAACGTCGTTGTTTTACCAGCACCATTCGGGCCAATTAAACCGACCAGTTCCCCTTGGTTTAAGTACAGGTTTACATTTTGGACGGCCTTTAAACCTCCAAATTGGATGCCGACATTTTCTGCTTTGATAAGAAGGTTACTTGTCATATTTTAGTACCTCCCTTTTTGCCAAATTTAAATAATGAAGTAATTTCTTTTGTCCCCATCAATCCCGTTGGACGATAAAGCATGACAAGTATCAGTACAAGGGAGTAAATAATCATGCGTGTCTCCGGGAAATTTGCTAAATAGGCAGATACGACAGTTAAAAAGATTGCTGCAATAACCGAACCTGAAAGACTTCCTAAACCACCTAAAACAACATAGATTAAAATATCAAAGGATTTTAAGAAGTTGAATGTAGTCGGTTGAATAATGAAAAAGTTATGTGCATAAATAGCACCTGCAAGACCTGCGAATAATGAACCGATTGTAAAGGCCACAACTTTGTAATAAGTCGTATTTATACCCATTGCATCTGCTGCAATTTCATCTTCACGGATGGAGATCGCCCCGCGGCCATGTCTAGATTTTGTAAAGTTGGAAATAACGATGATTGTAATAACTACCCCTGCAAAAGCATAAGTCCATGTCGTCATATTCATGACCACCATACCAGCAGCTCCGCCGACATAGTCCACATTTAAGAAAATAATCCGAATAATTTCAGCAAAACCCAGAGTTGCGATTGCTAGATAGTCCCCTTTTAATCGCAATGTTGGAATTCCTACCAGTAAACCAGCCAATGCGGCAACAACCGCTCCTAATAATAGGCCGACAGGAAGCGGCAATCCCAATTTCATAGTGGCAATGGCACTAAAATAAGCCCCCACCGCCATAAAGCCAGCATGTCCGATTGAAAATTGCCCTGTTATACCAATAATGATATGTAAACTCACGGCCAGCATGATGTTGATACACATTTGCACTAAAATGTTTTGATAATATAAATCTAGTATTCCACCTGATATTAACCCTTGAACGACTGCATAGATTACTAGCGCTAAAACAGAAAATACCCAAAAGGCTTTAGACTTTTTCATTTACCACCTCACCTACACTTTCTCTCGAGTATTTTTACCGAATATACCCGATGGTTTCAAGATTAAGATTAGAATTAAAATTACGAATGCCGCGGCATCTCTCCACAAGGAGAAACCAAGTGCGCTTACAACGGTTTCAACTAATCCTAAAGACAATCCTCCGACCATTGCTCCCGGTATACTTCCAATACCACCAAATACCGCCGCGATGAATGCCTTTAAGCCAGGTAAAACCCCCATCAATGGTTCTATCCTTGTATAATAAACACCGAAAATGACACCGGCTGCTCCCGCCAATGCGGAACCGATTGCAAATGTTGCGGAAATTGTATTATCCACGTTGATTCCCATCAATCTTGCTGCGTCCGCATCTAAAGAAACCGCACGCATCGCCTTTCCGATTTTCGTTTTATGAACAATAAATTGCAGCAAGATCATGAGAACAATCGTTACGGCCAAAATTAGTATTGATATCGAGCTTATATTTACGCCCAAAATATTAATTGAACTTTTTGGCAAAACTTCAGGATATGCTTCAGGCGAAGCCCCACGGAAGAATATTACCGTATACTCAATCAATAGCGAAACACCAATCGCTGTAATTAAAGCTGCAATACGTGTGGCACTCCTTAACCTTTTATAAGCAACGCGTTCAATTATTACCCCGATAATGGCACAAAGCACCATGGAAATGATCAAGGCGGGGAAAAAACCAATTTCCCATCGTGAAATTGCATAAAAGCCAATAAATGCCCCTAGCATAAAAACGTCACCATGTGCAAAGTTGATCAGCTTGATGATTCCATACACCATCGTATATCCCAGTGCAATCAATGCATAAATGCTTCCAAGCGATATACCATTTACTAATTGTTGGATCCATTCCATGAGTTCACACTCCTTTTTTCTTCAATTCTCTAGTTGGATAAACTAGATTTATAATTGTAAAAAGGGAGGCTAGACTCGCCCCCCCTCATTTGTTCAATTCGTTTAAACGTAAAACTTACGGATTAACTTTAGAGTTGAACTTCTGATTACCGTCTACGTACTCTAGAACTGTTGCGGATTTAACTGGGTTGTGTTTTTCATCAACTGAGAATGTACCTGTAATTAAACTTAAATTTTCTGTTTCAGCCAAAGCTTTTTGAATTGCTTCTCCATCTGTCGAACCTGCACGCTCAATTGCATCCTTGATGTAGTAAACTGTGTCATACCCTAACGCATGGAAAGCATTTGGCGACTCACTGAACTTTTCATTGAATGCTTCAACGAATCCTTGAATTGTTTCTTCAGGATCTTGGGATGAATAGTGATTTGTAATGAACGTGTTATTTAGAGCCTCTGCACCTGCCAGTTCTACCAGCGTTGGCGAGTCCCAACCATCAGCCCCCATTAGAGGTGCATCAATGCCCAACTCACGTGCTTGTTTAACAATTAACCCTACTTCTTCATAGTATCCTGGAATGAAGATGAAATTTGGATTTGCCGATTTAATGCGAGTTAGTGTCGATTTAAAGTCTGTATCGTCTGCTACATAAGCTTCTTCCGCTACCACTGTTCCACCATTTGCTTCAATTTGTTCTTTAAACGAAGCCGCTAATCCTTTTGCGTAATCTGAAGCATTATCTGCATAGATAGCTACATTTTTTGCACTAAGTTCGTTTGATGCAAAGTTTGCTGCTACAATCCCTTGGAATGGATCGATGAAGCATGTACGGAACACATAATCATTGATTGAGCCATCTTCATTTTCTGTAACATTTGGAGCCGTTCCCGATGCAGTGACAGTTGGGATTTTATATTGATTTGCAATTTGGGCTGTAGCGATTGCGTTCCCAGAAGTTGCTGGGGCGATCATTGCCGTAACCTTGTCTTGGGTTGCTAGCTTAATAGCAGCATTTGTAGCTTCAGCGTTCTCTGATTTATTGTCAACTTTAACTAATTCAATTTGTTTTCCATCGATTCCGCCAGCAGCGTTTATTTCTTCAATTGCCAATTCCGCACCATTTGCGATCGATGAACCATAGGATGCAACAGCACCTGAAAGTTCAAGGTTTGCACCAATTTTGATCACATCGCTACTTTCACTAGATGAAGAACTTCCGCCTTCAGTTTTTGTCCCTTCACTGGAACTGCAACCTGCTAGAGCTCCTACGATTAATGATGATGCCAAGAATACCGACGCGAATCTCTTTAATGTTTTTTTCTCTGTCATTGTTCTTTCCCCCCGAGTTTTGTTGCATAGAATCTTAAGTTTTAGTAATTATAATATTCAGAATAACTAAATTCAATAGCTAATCTAAATATTCTGAAATTAGAATCTATAAATATATCTATCTTTAACTAATTGACTTTATGATTGTAAAACATTCTTTATATTTAGTCTAGTGTGATTTTTTAGTAAATTTAGATTTTTTGTAAAAATACGCTCTTTTAAGCCTTTTAATAATAAAAAGCATTCATTGCACACGACTTTTTGCAAA
The DNA here is from genome assembly GCF_000772955.1 of Ureibacillus sinduriensis BLB-1 = JCM 15800. GTDB lineage: Bacteria > Bacillota > Bacilli > Bacillales_A > Planococcaceae > Ureibacillus > Ureibacillus sinduriensis. The sequence goes on from NZ_JPVO01000051.1 coordinate 96,209, forward strand.
GAAAAAACTGACTTTGAGTAGTTCATTAGTCAGTTTGAAGTCTTATTTTTTTGGAGGTATAAATTGCGGCTTTTGTAACCTTGGTCCAGGATTGTTTTCATTTCACCCCGACGTTTTTCTCTCGTTGCTTCTTGTTTGGCACTATAAACATAACGTGCCCAATCCTTTCGATATCCAGAAGTTAACGATTGATAAAAAGCCAGAATGTCTGGAACATCGTGCAGATCTTTTTCAATTTGGGGAATCATGTCCAAATAGTCATCCACACATTGACTGGCTTTTGCAGATTTCGTATTTTTCGGTTTAGCCTCTTCCTTTAACCCTACTACAGTAAAAACATCATCCAGGGCAACCATGCGAGCAAATTTTATTGTACTGCCGCCGATATAACCGTCCTCTTGCGCACCTAAACCTGCAAGCAATTCATCACGATGAATATACGTGGGATATACCTTATTCCCCTTTTTTGGATATGCTAGATAAATATAGCCCTTCTCTTCCAAGTAATTGCCCTCTACAATTTCATGTACGATTGATTGCAAAGAGTCCATATCCAATACAAACGCAAAAATTAAATCATAAATTTTCTTATCACCTAAATTTGTATCATATGCAGATAGTTCTTCAAAATAGGCTGTACCATCCGGAATATGAAGCAGGGCAACTTTTTTATATTTTTGTAACTTAAGCTTATCTACAATACTTGACAACTTTTTCCCTCCTATATGTCGTTATTCTTTCTCCCGGCTACGCACCGCGGATGAAGTAATGGATGGGAAGCGGATGGCGACGGTGGTCCCTTTTCCTTTGGAGCTCATATACTGAATAGATCCGTTATACTTTTCTACTATATTATTACAGATCATGACACCCAAACCAGTTCCCTTATTTTTAAGGGAATAAAAGGGTTTGCCTATTAATTCCAGTTCCTCTTTCGACATCCCGATTCCACTATCCTGCACCCTTATTTCAACAAAATTATCCTTTTCTTTTTGTGCTGTTATGATTATCTTCCCTCCAGGACTCGAGGCTTCTATTGCATTTTTCACTATATTCACTAAAAGTTGATGTAGCTCCATCTTATTTATATTAATATAACTACCTGCTTCAATTGCTACCTCAATTCTATTTTTATTTAGTAGACCATAAGATTGAAGTAATTCTGCCACACTGTTAATCGCTTTTTGTATATCCACTCTTTCTGTTTTGAGATTTTTGGCTGGCTGGGAGAGAGATAACAACTCGGAAATTACCTGTTCCGCACTATCTAGTTCTTCTATTAATAGTGGCAAGCTCTGCTTCATAGAATTATTTATTGAATGCTCTTGTTCGTAAAGCTGTAGATAACCCTTTACAACCGTTAAAGGGTTACGGATTTCATGTGCCACTGCCGCCGCCAGCTCTCCTGTTGTTTTCAATCTTTCAGCATGTTTTACTTGTTCATAATATAGCTTCATTCTCGCTATCCGTTCGGATGTAAAGTAAAAAATAAAATATAAGAATACCTGACTTCCGATAAAAGTTATAATATTCCCCACTGTATCACTCGTCACATTGGGGTAAAGACTCTTTTGTCCGCTACTAATAATATAAAGGATTGAACCAATTACCAGTACGGGGTTCAAAATAATAGAAGTATAAAACAGCTTTTTATCAAAAAATATAATGGGTATGGCGGGTATAAAGTAAATCAATAATATAGTTGACCCTGTTTCGGGGTATACCAAAAATAATGTATAGAAAAGTAAAATCGCCATCAACACAATCAACCACCGAAGAATACCTGACCGATGTTTTGGATAGATTAATAAACAAGCGGAAAATAAAACTACAAATACAAGATGGAGGTAATAACCAACCGAACCTTCCCCATACAATGCATTCTTGTAGAATAATCCCGAAATCATAATGACGATCAATAGATAGATAATCATGTAATATCTTTGTGCGTACAACTTTGTTACAATTTTCTCCATAAGTTTCCTACTCTGACCCTTCTTTTATCCTTACTCTAACTATCTCTCAAATTCCCAATTAATTGTACCTTCTAACAATATTTTCTACAAATGCCTTTTCCCTCTCATCTTGAAGACTCATCCTACATATCATGAAATTCATTAGTGAAAAACTTAAAGGAGGACTGTTACGATGAGAAAAGAGGAATGGAAGGTATCCATTAAGTTATTCCCCATAGTTCTACAGTGGTTCTTGAATAGTTGCCTAATTATGTTGGCTCTCATTCTATCATTTCTCCTGCTTAAAGAAATATTGGAATTTTTCAAGATACTATTATTAGGGAATAGTACCGATTATACGCTTATTCTCGCCAATATACTTCTCTTTTTCCTATATTTTGAATTTATAACGATGATTGCAAAATATTTTAAAGACGATTATCATTTCCCCCTACGTTACTTTCTGTATATCGGTATTACCGCCATGGTGCGATTGATAATTGTAGACCATGAGCATCCCCTCGATACATTACTCTTTTCGCTCGTTATTTTAATTTTAATCATTTGTTATTTCATTATTAATATTACGCCTCTGGAAAGACCCAAACGTTCCCGGTTTTTTAGAGAAAATGACTAAATGCGGTATTTTAGTAATTCCGCCTTCTCCCAATGCATTCTAAGTTTACCCGTCAGGACAATCGCTATAAACCAAAAATCCCCTGTTCCCAAATTTTTCTTTTAGTGCATACACTATTGGAAAAACGGAGGATTTAAAAAACCATGTATAATGGAAATCCATATTATTACGTGCAATATGTCCCAATGAATCCAAACATCCCTTATAATCCAGTCCCTTATCAATACGTACAGCGAAATCAACAACAAAGGCCAAGTGTTCAGACGATTATGCAAACGATTCGCAGTCAGCATGGCAATCTGTACACTCAGCTTGAACAAGCGGGTGTAAATCGACAATTGATCGAAACATTCTTTTTCCATGTCGTGAATTTTACAAGGAATCAAGCAAATATTAATCAGTCTGCTAGCCAAATCTATACACAATTCCAGAGGGAAACACCTTGGTTTAACCTCTTTGTCCGTTCGTTAAATATCCCATTAAGCACCATTGATCGCATCTTAACAAGAGTAATTGAGATTACCTTAAATATTCTTAGTGACAATCAACCAGGACCCGGACCAACTCCAAGCCCGGGACCTGGTCAAAGGTGGGCTGACTGGGAAAGTCTCGGCGGCACAATCATTGGCGCGCCCACTGTTTCATCGTGGAGTCCTAACCGCTTAGATGTCTTTGCTAGAGGAACGGATAATGCACTTTACCATATTTGGTGGGACGGTAGTCGCTGGAGCAACTGGGAAAACCTCGGCGGTGTTTTGACTGCTCCTCCAGCTGCCGTTTCATGGGGGCCTAATCGCATAGATGTATTCGTTTGGGGAACGGATAATGCACTTTATCATAAATGGTGGGACGGCAGTCGTTGGAATGATTGGGAAAACCTTGGCGGTACATTAACAAGTGGACCTGGTGTTTCTTCCCGGCGAGCTAACCAATTGGATGTCTTTGTAAGAGGGTCTGGCAACCGACTTTATAAAAAAACATGGAACGGGGCGAGCTGGGAAGAGTGGGAAGACCTTGGCGGAAACCTAAACTCCGAACCTGCATCCATTTCGTGGGGGCCTAATCGCATAGATGTCTTTGCCAGAGGGCAAAACAATGATTTAATACACAAATGGTGGAGCAATAACAATTGGAGCGGCTGGGAAAGCCTGGGTGGTACACTGACAAGTGCTCCAACCGTTTCATCACGTCGTGCGAATCATCTTGATGTCTTTGTAAGAGGAACTGGAAACCGTTTATATAAGCGTTCCTGGAATGGATCGAGATGGGACAGTTGGGAGTCCATAGGGGGCAACTTGACAAGTGCTCCTGCAGCTGTCTCTTGGGGCCCTAATCGTACAGATGTCTTTGCTAGAGGGCAAAACAACGATTTGGTCCATACGTATCAAGGGCGATGATAATTTAAAACGCGTAGCCAGTGGGACCTGGCTACACGTTTCTCCCTTATTTTTTATTTTTACTAATGTAAACTATACTGCTATGGAACTATAATAGATGTTAGGTGATTAAATTTTCTAAATTTTCCACAAATGCAATTCAAGCCCAATAATCGGAAATTTTGACTGCTCTAATCATTCTTAGCGCCTCAACCTTCCAAAAAGGAGAGAATTTAAATGGAAAAGAAAAATCTACAATTGGCAATCGCCTTAAGACACGAATTACATACACATCCAGAACTATCCTATGAAGAAGTTTGGACGAGACAACGGCTGATTAACTTCCTGAAAGAACATACAAACAATCTTGAAATAATAGATGAAGGAAAAAAATATTTTTACGCAGCTTACCGAGCTGGAGCAGGGAAAAAAGGTATTGCTTTTCGCGCGGATTTTGATGCGCTTCCTATCCCGGAGACAATCAGCCTTCCTTGGGGATCAACTATTTCCGGCATTGCACATAAATGTGGGCATGATGGCCATTCCTCCTCATTAGCAGGTTTTGCTCTGGAGGTGGACCAAAAGGGGGCGGATCATAATATCTTCTTCCTCTTCCAACACGCGGAAGAAACTGCACAGGGCGCAATTGAGGCAAAAGAGATTCTTTATAAGGAAAAGATCGACGAAATATACGGATTCCATAATATGCCCGGTATTCCGATGAAAACAGTCAGTGTCATTGATGGTACTGCCCACTTTGCATCTCGTGGTATGTCCATTGAAATGGTCGGCTACCCTTCCCATGCAAGTGAGCCGGAAAAAGGTGTCAACCCTTCATATGCAATAGCAAAAGTTATTGACGCCATACCTTCATTCACTTCCCCAGAGACGAATGATGGCCTCGTCCTTTGCACAGTAATCCAAATCGATGTTGGCTCTGAAAACTATGGCATCGCTGCCCATAAGGGTGCTTTGAAAATGACTATTCGGGCAGAAAGAGAAGCGGAACTAGATCAATTGCAAAAAAATCTTGAAAACTTAAGCATGCAGCTCGGTAAACAATACGGCATCCACGTAAGCTTCAAGTACAACGATATATTCCCGGAGACAGTTAACACAAAAGAATGTTCAGATGTCGTGAGAGAGGTTTGCCGCGAAAAAGGTTTGGCATGGCAGGAACTCCCTACGCCTTATCGAGCCTCCGAAGATTTTGGAGAGTATTTAAAACAAGTAAAGGGCTCTTATTTCTATGTTGGCAGTGGAGAAAATCATCCTGGAATTCATACACTCGAATACGATTTCCCGGACGATATAATTGAAACTGTTGTTGAAGTATATAAGGGGATTGCTGGTATGAAACATTAGGGCAAAAAAAGATTCGTTTCTAAGGAAGACTTTCCTTTGAAACGAATCTTTTATAAAAGCGATAAAATTACTCCTCCGACCACACCTAAAATGACAACAATCCAAGGGGCAACCCTCCAGTACGCTAGCATACTAAATAGAACAACGGCAAATACAAAGTCAACCGGTTTTACAACGGCGGAAGTAAAAATGGGATCATAAAGAGCTGAAATCAAAATTCCTACCACAGCTGCATTCATTCCCATGAAGGCCCCTTTCATTTTTCCATTTTTACGTAAAGCGTTCCAAAATGGCAACGTTCCAAATACAAGTAAAAATGCAGGTAAAAAAATGGCAACTGTTGCTAGAAGACCTCCTAGCCATCCATCCATAATGGTTCCAATATACGCAGCAAAGGTAAACATTGGACCCGGTACTGCTTGTGTTGCTCCGTATCCTGCCAAAAAGGACTCTTCACTAATCAACCCTGTCGTTACAAACTCGCGCTCGAGTAACGGCAACACGACATGTCCGCCCCCAAATACGAGAGATCCTGCACGATAAAAACTATCGAACATCGCTACTAAACGAGAAGATGTAATTTCCCTTAGCACCGGAAGAACAATTAATAGTCCAAAAAATAGCGTGATGCAGAAGACACCAACCTTCTTCGTAATGGGAAAGGAAAGACCAGAAGTTTCTTCCTCATTGTTTTGCTTAAAAAGGAAGTATCCCACTACACCCGCCAATAAGATGATCCCTACTTGAGCAAAAGTGGTTTTCCATAAAAGGACGACGGCTATTGCCAAGATAGCAAGCGCTTTTCGAGATAAATCCGGCGTTAAATTCTTTGCCATTCCTAAAATGGCGTGTGCTACTACCGCAACAGCCACAATTTTTAGTCCATGAATCCAACCGGCATCGGCAACGTCCAAACCTTGAACTAGCAATGCGAATATGATCAATGCGATAACAGAAGGCATGGTAAAACCCAGGAACGAGATAATGCCACCTAGAATACCGCCTCTCATTACACCAATACCTATTCCTACTTGACTACTGGCAGGGCCAGGTAAGAACTGACATAAAGCAACCAGGTCGGCATAGGTTTTCTCGTCCAGCCACTTTTTCCGGAGAATATATTCTTCATGAAAGTAGCCTAAATGTGCTGTTGGTCCACCAAAAGATGTAAGGCCTAAGCGGGTTGATACTTTCAGGATTTCAATCAAAGATTTTAAACTCATTTATTAATATTCCTTTTTCCCTTTTTCCTAACATCTTATCAAAGGAGGGATAAGCATACAGCTCACAGAAGATTTCTTTACAAAACTTTAAATTATACAAAGATAATAATTCGAGGTTGATTGATATAAAAAAAGAGAAATCATGAGCAATGACTTCTCTTCCTAATTAAAAATCTACACTTTTTTAACTTTCTCTACGTCGGTTCCTTCTTCGATTTTCAGCTCATCTGTTGCATCATCCATTACACCTTTGGTCGAGGTTTTAAATTCTCTTAACGTATCCCCCACCGCTCGGCCGAGTTGCGGGAGTTTTGAAGGTCCAAAAATAATCAATGCCAACACTAGAATAATGATCAACCCAGGTACACCAATACTTGCCATGAAAAATAGCCTCCTTTAATTCTCTCAATAAAGAAAAGATGCTAAACTACTTCCCCTCCACTACTATCGGGGGCAAGCTGTTCTCTTCTCCTTTTTTCACCCCAGCTGGATACGCTGATACTGATTTCAAATAGCAATAATAGCGGCACAATGATGACAAAATCAGAAATAAAATCAGGTGGAGAAATTGACACCCCTACAACAATCAAAATAAAATAGGCAACTTTACGCATCTTACGTAATCGATCTGGTGTGACAACCCCGATGCTTGTTAAAAATAGAATAACTACCGGCAGCTCAAAAACAAGCCCCACAGGAATCGTCAAGTTAAAAAGCAATGAGAAATATTGCTGAATTCCGTAGGTTTCGACAGCACCAATTGAGATATTCACATTCGATAAAAAATTAAGCATTAAAGGGAATAGAATAAAATAGCTGAAGCTTATGCCTAATAAAAACAAGAAAAATGATATAGGAATGTAAAATATGGTCCCTTTTGCTTCCCTCTCATTAAGTCCCGGTTTCACAAATAACCAGATCTGCCAAAGAGCGATGGGCAATGTAATCAAAATTGCCAAAATTAGTGCACATTTCACATAAATCATCAACCCATCTGTATAACCGAATAGATTCCAGTCAACCCCTTGGGCTGAGGGTTGATCCTTAATAAGATTCAATGTTTTTGGTGCAAACCAAAATCCAATTAGGAGCGACACAACTAAAGTTACAGCTACAATAATTACTCTTTTCCTTAATTCCTCCAAATGTTCAACGAGCGTTAATTCATTCTCATGATTCACATTTATCACCCTAGTTTCTAATAAGCCCTTTTATATTTTCTATATTGTTTGCAGAAATTCAAAAGTTATTCCCAAATAAATTGTTATAATATATATATAATTTCGAGCGATTTCGTCAAAATATTTAATAAAGATTTGACCGAACTACGGAATCATAGTAATATTTCTCTCATAATTCAAAAAGAATAGGTGTTAATTTTGTCGAATTTATTTAGAAAAAAACAAGTTGGCGATTTACTAAAAGGGAAAGGGAGCGTTCAACTTAAACAAACGTTAGGGGCATTTGATTTAATCATGCTCGGCGTAGGGGCGATTGTTGGCACCGGGATTTTCATTCTGCCGGGAACAGTTGCTGCAACACATTCCGGGCCCGCGATTGTCTTTTCTTTCATCATCGCTGCAATTGTCTGTGCTCTAGCAGGTATGTGTTATTCTGAGTTCTCCACTGCCATCCCCGTTACCGGTAGTGCATATACATACGGCTATATCGTATTCGGCGAATTCATTGCATGGCTTGTTGGTTGGGCACTCGTATTGGAATATGGTTTGGCTGCCGCTTCAGTTGCGACTGGTTGGTCATCTTATTTAATCTCATTATTAGAGGGACTTAATATTACGATTCCTCAAAGTTTGTCTGGACCATTCAATCCTGCAAACGGGACCTATATTAACTTACCTGCTGTCTTGATCGTGTTGGCTATATCATATTTACTCTCACGCGGCATGCAGGAGTCCGCAAAAATTAATAAGATTATGGTTTTTGTTAAAGTTGGAGTCATTCTTCTCTTTATCGTCGTGGGTGTATTTTATGTGAAGCCTGATAATTGGCAGCCATTCATGCCATTTGGTTTTGATGGCGTATTGGCTGGCGCCGCTTTGGTATTCTTTGCTTTTCTTGGATTTGATGCGGTCTCTTCCGCAGCTGAGGAAGTGAAAAATCCCAAGAGAAACCTGCCAATTGGCATTATCGGCTCACTACTTTTCTGTTCGTTACTTTATATCACAATTTCACTTGTTATGACTGGCATTGCTCCTTATACCGATTTGAATGTTGGTAATCCAGTGAGCTATGTCATCCAGCTAGTAGGCCAAGATTGGATCGCAGGAGTCATTTCATTAGGAGCAGTGACAGGGATGATGACTGTCATTCTTGTCATGTTATATGGAGGTTCCCGACTTATTTTTGCTATCGCGCGCGATGGACTACTTCCAAAGGTTTTATTCAAAGTTAATGCTAAAAACCAAACTCCAGTTATAAATACCTGGATTTTCGGAATCATTGTAGCCATTTGTGCCGGTGTGATTCCCCTAAGTAAGCTTGCCGAATTGGTTAATATGGGGACATTACTTGCCTTCATGATTGTTTCCATCGGCGTGATTTTCCTTAGAAGACACAAAGAAATCCCCTCTGGCGGATTTAAAGTGCCGTTATTCCCGGTGCTGCCAATTATGTCGTTTTTCGCTTGTTTATTTTTGATTACACAATTATCAATTCAAACGTGGATTGCTTGTGGTATTTGGATTTGTGTCGGAATAATTTTCTACTTAAGCTACGGACGAAAACATAGTCATTTAAATCGTTAAAAAAAGTGAGTGCCATTTTTAAAATGGACTCACTTTTTTTATTTTTCTTTGTGCAAATATTTTTTATAAAGATAAGCACACCACTTGCATTGTTCGTTTTCTTTAATATTTTTTAGCAAGCCTTCTATAAGAACGCTACTTAACTTTGGCTCATGTAAATGTTCTTTTAATAATTGTAAAGATTCTCCAACAAGTTCATCATCTTGGATCTCCTGTTGTATAGTAGTTATTAATTCACTCAATTGTTCTTTCGAATATGTCGGAGTTTGGTTGATATGCGACAAATAATCCGGCGTAACAAATTGAATCGTTGCCTGTTCAGCAATGAGCGTCACTTTTTCAACAATCGATCTGCATAACAGATTTAAATCAACTTTATAGTTGCCAATCAGCAATAATTCCGAGTAACTTTTGATTAAACCGTTAATGGTAAAGACTATGTCGAGATACATATTAGGATTGGCTTGATCAAACTGTCTTTTCACTATGGAAAAGATAATGCTATTGAACATATTCATGTAATTCTGCATTCTTTGAAAGAGATCTTTATTAAAGGTCAGTACTTGTTCTGTCAAAAAGAATTTAGCATAATTCGATTGTTGTTGCAGTTCGCCCAACGAAGTATAGATAAAGTTATACAACAGCTCATCTTTTGGTTGGTCATCACTGACCACCTGTTCAAGTTCCTTGAGAATACCAGTCATAAACTGGTCAATCAAACTATGAATAAGTTCTTCTTTCGATTTGAAATATAAATAAAAGGCTCCTTTTGATATCCCACACCGCTCTGTTATTTGTTGCACCGATGTCGATTCAAACCCATTCTCAGCAAACAATTCTAATGACTTTTCCATAATGAGTTGCCTCTTAACCATTTAAAACACCCCTACTCTTTCATTTGACAACTGACCAATTAGTCATTAGTATAAATAAATGTAAAATAAGAGTCAAATTTTTAAGGGCAGGTGTAAAAGTGAAAGGTCTAGTAAATTTTGTACTGAAGAATAAACTAGCTGTATGGTTACTAACAATAATCATTACTGTATCAGGGATTTATTCTGCTTCAAGAATGAAAATGGAATCCATCCCCGACATTTCAATTCCTTATCTTATTGTTATGGGCGTTTATCCAGGTGCCACTCCAGAACAGGTTATGGACGAATTATCCATACCGATGGAAAAAGCAGTTGAGGGGTTAGAAGATGTTAAAGCGGTTTACTCGAGTTCATCATCAAACGTCTCTCAAATTCAGGTGGAGTATGATTATGGCGTTGATATGGATGAGAAAAAGCGTCAACTAGAATCCGCGCTTGATGGCGTAACTTTACCCGAAGAAGTAGAAACACCTACAATTATGGCAATCAGCATGAATATGATGCCGGTTGTTGCACTATCAGTTAGTAGTACGAAAGAAGATATTGTTGATCTAACGTCAACAGTTGAGGATATTTTACTTCCTAAAATTGAAAAAATCGACGGTGTTGCTTCTGCTACGATTACAGGGCAACACATTGAAGAAGTAGAGTTTACATTTAATGATGAAAAAATGGCTTCACTTGGACTTACAGAAGATACAGTGAAGCAAATGGTTCAAGCTAGTGATATGGCCTTATCACTGGGTCTTTACGAGTTTGTTGAAGGGGAAGAAGCAATCTCTGTTGATGGGGATATTCAAACAGTAGATCAGTTGAAAGAAGTGCTTATCCCTGTAACACCAACAGCTGAAAACCCATCACCGTTTGTTAAACTTGGTGATCTTGCGACGATCGAAACGGTCGGTAAAGTTCAATCCGTTTCACGTACCAACGGAAAGGATGCAATTGCCATCCAGATTGTCAAAGGGCAAGAGGCCAACACTGTAACTGTCGTAAATGCAGTGAAGGACTTGATCGATGAAGAAGAAGCAAATATTAATGGCTTAGTTGTTGATATATCGCTAGACCAAGGCAAACCAATCGAAGATTCTGTTTTCTCCATGGTAGAAAAAGCAGTATTTGGTGGTTTAATTGCTGTATTAATTATCTTGTTATTCTTACGAGACTTTAAATCTACTATTATTTCGATAATTTCTATTCCGGTTTCCATTTTTATGGCTCTATTGTTATTGAACTGGCTAGATATTACTTTAAACATCATGACCTTAGGTGCGATCACAGTTGCGATTGGCCGTGTTATCGATGATTCCATCGTAGTGGTTGAAAACATTTACCGACGTATGCACTTAAAAGAAGAAAAACTTCGCGGCCGTGCGTTAATTCGTGAAGCCACAATTGAAATGTTTAAACCCATCCTTTCTTCCACATTAGTAACGGTTGCAGTATTTGCACCACTTCTATTTGTTGGCGGAATGGTTGGCGAGCTATTCATGCCGTTTGCTTTAACTATGGCCTTTGCATTAGGTGCATCCTTGCTTGTTGCGATCACAATCGTACCAGCACTTTCTCACTTCTTGTTCCGTAAAAAGCTTTATGGCGAGAAATCCGGGAAAGCCCATAAAGAAGTGGGTAAACTTGCATTATGGTATAAAGGTGTTCTAGAAAAATCACTTAATCATAAATGGATTACTTCAATTATTGCAATTGTCATCCTAGTTGGTTCACTCGCACTGACTCCATTGATCGGATTCAGTTTCATGGGTTCTGCAGAAGAGAAAGTTATGTATTTAACTTACACGCCTAAAGCCGGCGAATTAGCAGAAGATACTGAAGCAAATATTGAAGAAGTAGAACAAGAGTTAATGAAACGCAAAGATATCGATGTCCTTCAATTATCGATCACAGATTCATCTAACACTGATCCATCAGCAATGATGATGGGTGGCGGAGGCGGTGCGTTAATGTACCTAATCTTTGACCCAGATATGAAGAACTTCCCAGAAGTAAGAGAAGAAATTGAAGAATATGTATTTAACATCGGTCAATCCGGCGAATGGAAATCACAAAACTTCACTTCGATGTCAATGTCATCAAATGAAGTAAGCTACACACTATACAGTGAAGATTTAGATGATTTAATGACAGCTGTAGACCAAGTAGAAGGAGCTCTAGGTGATGTTGAAGGCCTGGAAGATATTACATCGGATGCAGAAGATCCATATGTTGAGAATGTCTTCACAGTATCCCAAGAACACGTCCTTCAATATGGCCTAACAACCGCCCAAATAGTAGGAGCTCTTTCAAGTACGGGATCTGATGAAGTATTAACAACTGTTCAAAATGATGGAAATGAAATCGAAGTGATCATCCAGCGTGAAGCAAAAGCAGCACCGGAAACTTTGGATGATTTGTTGAACACTCAAATTCCTACAGCCGTTGGCACGACGATGCCATTGTCTGAATTAGTTGAAGTAGAAAAAGGCACTACCTTGAATACTCTATCTCGTTCTGCTGGCGAATATTATGCTACAGTTTCAGGAACAATCATTGGTGATGATATTTCTGCAGCAACTGGAGAAGCAGATGAAAAAATTCAAGATCTTGATTTACCAAAGGGTGTAACTAGCGGTGTTGCGGGTGTTGCGGCAGATATGGCTGAGACATTCACTCAATTAGGCGTTGCGATGATTGCAGCAATCCTAATCGTTTACTTCATCCTTGTTGTTACATTCGGTGAAGGATTAGCGCCATTTGCTATTCTATTCTCATTACCGTTTACAGTAATCGGGGCGTTCATCGGTTTATTCGTAACAAATCATACAATATCCGTCCAAGTTATGATGGGTCTTTTAATGTTGATTGGTATCGTTGTAACAAACGCCATTGTATTAGTTGACCGTATTATCCACATGGAACGCGATGGTATGTCAATGCGTGAAGCGATTCTGGAAGCTGGTGCCACTCGTTTGCGCCCAATCTTGATGACAGCTATTGCAACAATCGGTGCAATGATGCCAATGGCTCTCGGCATTGGAGGCGGCGGCGGTCTAATGTCCGCTGATCTAGCAATTACTGTAATAGGCGGTTTATTAAGTTCAACACTTTTAACTTTAGTAATTGTTCCGATCGTTTACGAACTACTTTCTAAAATGTTAAAGAAAAATCGTAAAGATATCGAAGAAGACTAAACGAAATGCGAAAGGTGCTCGCCCAGCTCCGACAGCAACTGGAGAAATCGACCAAAGGACGCTCTTTGTCCTTGCAGGCGATTTCGAAGTTGCGCCAGGAGCTAGCACCTGCAGCTGGACACAGAAATGCGGAAGGTGCTTGCTATGAGCACCTTCCTTTTTGCGTTGAATTCATATTCGGCTTAATTGAAATGATTAGACCAGCCAAGAAAATAATGAGGTTTTGCAATCCTTCGTTTCACATGAAACATTTTCTTAATATAGTATTCTGTTTTTTTGATTTACAAGATATATGTATAATATGATTATAAGGGGTGATGGAATGAGCTTAAAAATTTATTTGGATAGTGATCGGTTTATCGCAGGAACAACATTGAAAGACAATGGAAATCCTGAACAGAATAATATGGCATTACATGTATGTGAAGATCCACTTCACATCATTGAAAACCGTCTAAAACTTGCCTCCACATTAAATTGTGGAATTCAAGATTTTGTCTGCGCAAACCAAACACATAGTGCAAATGTTCATCAGGTGACATTTGCCGATAAAGGGCGGGGAGCTCAAAGCACTGTTGATGCAATTGCTAACACAGATGCACTTTACACCTTCGAACCTGATACATTACTTTGTACGTTTACTGCGGATTGTGTACCTGTAATATTCTATAATGATGCAAACGGTCTTTGTGGCGTCATTCATTCAGGATGGCAAGGTACGGTCAAGGAAATCACCTTAAAGGTATTCCAGCAAATTATAAATGACAACCAAAGTGACCCCAAAGATATTAAAGTTATTCTGGGGCCTGCTCTTAGCCAAGAGAAATTCGAAGTAGATGCAGATGTTTACGAAAAATTTGATTCACTTGGGTATGCAAGTGAATTTATGTACTTTAATGAAGAGACAAATAAATATCACATCGATAATCAACTTACAGTTAAGAAACAATGCGAGTCGGCGGGGATTCCACCAGAAAATATCTTGATTGAACAAATGTGTACTTTCAAAAGCGAAGAAGGGTTCTCATATCGACAAGACAAAAATAGCGGCAGACATTTGAGTTTTATTATGAGAAAACAACAATAAAATGAACAAGCATGAATTCGGACGTTTACTCGAGTTCATGTTTTTATTTAACTTTTTATTATTTTCTAACCCTGCAATTCATAGAGTGCTTTAGCAAACATATTAAAAGGGGGCTTCTGTATTGCTAATACATGTCGTCAACCATGGTGAGGCACTTTGGCAAATTGCAAGCCGATATCATGTGAACATGAATGTAATCCAACAATTGAATCAATTACCTGACCCTGATCATTTATTACCCGGGCAAGCCCTTATTATCCCATCCATGGGAAGTATGCATACGATACAGGCTGGCGAAAACCTTTGGTCGATAGCAGGGAATTATGGTATTCCCATCAATACCCTTATGAATTTAAATAGAATTACGCACTCAAACCTCATATTCCCTGGTACGACACTCTATATTCCACCGACTGTGCACGTTGTTCAACCAGGGCAGAATTTATGGCAAATCGCATCTCTTTATGGAACCACGGTTCAGTCCATACTCTCGGAAAATCAGCTCTCCAATCCAAACCTTATCTTCGCAGGCTCTTCGTTGGCCATACCTAGAAGGAAACCAAAAATAGAAGTAAATGCTTATACCTACCAAAGAGATGATGAAGCTAAAGGGGCTGTCAACGAAATTGGACAGTTCCTAACATTTCTAACCCCCTTTGCCTATCTCATCAGAGAAGATGGTTCCCTTAAACCATTTGCTGATGAATTAATGCTTGCTGCTGCCCAAGCCAAAAATGTTTCCTCCATGTTGGCAATCACGAACCTATCTGTTACTTCAACAGGAACGAACCTTGCACACGCTGTTTTATCTAGCCCCGATATTAGAGAAACATTACTTACCAACGTTCTTCAACTTATGAAGGAAAAAGGCTACAAAGGATTAAATATTGATTTTGAATATGTCCAACCTAGGGACCGGGACAATTACAACCAATTTCTTCAACTCGCAGTGAATCGACTCCATCCCCAGGGATTTTTTGTTTCTACCGCAGTAGCCCCCAAGACAAGTAGCGAACAGGAAGGACTATTATATACTGCACACGATTATGAAGCTCACGGCAGAATTGCTGATTTTGTTGTGCTTATGACCTACGAATGGGGATGGAGAGGTGCATCCCCCCAAGCAATTTCACCAATCAATCAAATGCGGCGGGTAGTAGAATATGCACTCTCTGTGATGCCCGCAAATAAAATTTATTTAGGCTTTCAAGTTTATGCGAGAGATTGGAAGATCCCACACATTGATGGGGCAACGGCAGATACTTTTAGTCCTCAAGAGGCTGTTCGTCGTGCATCAAAATATAATGCGGCCATTCAATTCGATGAAGTTGCACAGTCGCCTTATTTCCGTTATGTTGATGAACAGGGTCAAGGGCATGAGGTATGGTTTGAGGATGCCCGCAGCGCACAAGCAAAATTCAACTTGTTCAAACAGTACAATTTAAGAGGCATCAGTTATTGGGCATTAGGCTATCCTTATCCCCAAAATTGGGCACTATTAAATGCCAATTTTGAGATTATATGAAACCTTGCAAGGACAGATTTGGGAATGCGCACAAAAAGAACTCTGCTCTAAGCTATTCAATTTAGAGCAGAGTTTATTTTCTTAACCTCGCCAATACTTTTTTCGCATTCTTCGCTGTATACATTTGGTGATCAGCTTCACTATATAAACAATCCATATTTTGAATTGAGGAATGAATATAGGAATATCCCATGGAAATATGAATTTGAAGAGATTCATTAAAGCTATTGTGGTAATTTAAGCTTTGAATAACTTTGTTTATGTATGCCACAACATCTTCTTCCGTTGATTTAGGTAACAATATCGCGAATTCATCTCCACCCAATCGGGCTATTATGGTCTCTTCGTTCGCGCAATTTGTCAAAATATTGGCAGCTTCAATAATCAAACGATCTCCCGTTTGATGCCCATAGGTATCATTTATATATTTCAGCTGGTCTAAATCACAAATAATAACACCTATTGGGACATCTTCAACCTTATTAAAAATCCCCATTTTCGTTTGAAAGAAGGTGCGATTATAGACATTTGTTAAGCCATCATGAGATACTTCATATTCTAATTGCTTCTGTAATTTCATTTTATCATCAATGTTTCTGAGAATACCTTGAAGTGCCACTAACTGACCTTCTTTATAGACTGGGGTAGCATACTCCTCAAACCAAACATAATTCCCCTTGTCATTGAGAAGCCGTATGGTTAGCGGTTTGCTAAAATCCATCTTTCCTGTTGCTTTATGTTCCAGTTTCTCATAATCCTCCGGGTGGACCAGTTCATAGATTTTGTACGGATCTTTCATATGTCGCTCGTAAATATTGGGTCCAAATTGATTAACCGCAGGACTTAAATAATTATATTTTAATTGCGGTATTTCACAATAGTAGATAATATCTTTCACATTTTCCACTGTCTCAATAAGTGGGTTTAAGTAGTCCATTTGCCGTCTCATTTGAGCCAACCGATAGTATTGTTTTATACATGTTGCTAACAGCATTATGACTATCCCTAGTACAACAAACCACATAATTTACACCACTTTTCTACTATGTATAAAAGAAACCTGATTGTCATTTCCTATTTCTTCCTCTCATTATAGTATTATATCCACACTGTTGTAATAGGAAAAAAGCTAGAATTATAAATTCTTCAAATCTAACTTTTTACTAATAATATTAGAGCAAATAACAAACTTTCATCTTCATCAACTAAACCTACCAACATAATCACCCCTTTTATTCATATAATTGACTATCTGAAAAATGTGGAGAATCAATAAGGAGGAGTAATTTGGACGTTTATGTATTGCCTGGGACCTCTTTTTGGTCCTTAAGTCAATTGTTTTCTATCCCGCTTCGATTAATAATAGATTCCAATCGAAATACAAATGCCCAATTTTTGTCTGTAGGCCAAAGATTAAGAGTACCCGGCTATCTCACTACGAATTATCAAATACGGAATGGCGATTCTTTATGGTTAATTGCTCAAAGAAACAACCTACCTTTAGAAAGCCTTTTCTTGGTTAATCCTAACCTGAACCCGAGTTTCCTACAAATCGGGCAAGTCATCCAGATTCCGCGCAGAGTGACTTCACGTTTAGTCAATGGGAAACAAAATTATGATTATAATACGATGATGAACGATTTATGGGCACTGATTGCCGTATATCCATTTATGCGGATGATAAACATTGGCAACACGGTATTAGGTAAAAATATACCTGAGCTGCTAATTGGCAATGGATCAAAAAGAGTTCACTATAATGCGGCCTTTCATGCAAATGAATGGATTACCACACCCATTGTGATGACATTTCTGAACGATTATCTCTTAGCACTCACTAATCAAAGTTCTATACGAGGTTTATCTCCTTTCCCTTACTATCTTCAAGCCATGTTGTCAGTTGTTCCTATGGTCAATCCAGATGGAGTTGATCTAGTGATTAATGGTGCTCCTGAAAATGCTTCTTGGCGGGATCAAGTTGTAGAATGGAACAATGGAAATACGGATTTCTCCAACTGGAAAGCGAATATCAATGGTGTCGATTTAAACGATCAATTTCCTGCAAATTGGGCGGCTGAACGAGAACGCAACCCAAAAACACCTGGCCCGAGGGATTATGGTGGAGAGGCCCCACTAACTCAACCCGAAGCAATCGCTCTGGCCGAATTAACCAGAAGAAGAGATTATGCCCGTGTTATCGCCTTCCACACACAGGGAGAGGTTATCTACTGGGGCTTTGAAAATATGGAGCCGCCCGAATCGGAAACAATCGTGAATGAATTTGCCAGGGTGAGTGGGTACCTACCTGTCAAATCCCTTGAAAGTTATGCGGGCTATAAGGACTGGTTTATTCAAGATTGGCGCAGACCTGGATTTACGGTAGAGATGGGCCGAGGTCAAAACCCCCTTCCTTTAAGTCAGTTTGACGAGATATATGAAGAAGTCTTGGGTATTTTCCTGGCAGGATTATATCTTTGAAAAGCTTATGCTGAGTTTCAGGCATTTGGGCACTTTCCATCCATTTGGATATGAGTCACACTTATTTTGTTTTTGAATATCCTATAAAGAATGCGATTTTTAAAAAACAATCCAACATGTTTGAAACGTTTCGTTGGAGGATAGGAGAAACATGAAAAGTCGATTACTATCTCTTTCACTTGTTGCTTTTGTCTTTTTAGTCGGTTGTAGTGACACAGATTCCAAAAAAGAAGAGACAGCGACTGAGGAGTCGGTCGTTAAGGAGAAATCCTCTACATCTGATATAAAACCGGACACGAAAGCTGATACTTCAACAGCGGACTCTGATCCAGCTGCAAACTTAGCACAGGATTTTACGCTCTATGTAGATGAAATTATATTGTTGGCACCAGAAGAAGATCGAATCATCGGACTATACGAAAGTGTTACCGGCTCAAACTATACAAGTGATGAGGAGCTCTACAATACGCTTTTTGACGAGATTGTACCTAGTTACCGCGAATTTGTTGTAGAGTTGGAATCCATCATGCCAAAGAATACACGAATAAGGGATCTCCATGAATTATATATTGATGCTGCCAATATTCAATATAATAGCTTTACATTAATGCTTTCCGCTCTTGAGGAACAAGATATGGATAAGGTGACAGAGGCAAATGAAGGCTTGGATGAAGCAAGGGCACTACTTCGAGATTGGTTATATGAGGTGGAAGCAATTTCGGTGGAAACTGGTGTAAGCTTACAATAAAATACACGAACTCTTTGCGATTGCGCTAATTTAGCTCAAATCGCATTTTTTAATGATAAAAAATTACCCAGAAGCCATATTAAATAAGAATTCTAATCGAAAGGAAGGAACGACATGGGAAGAGACGATAGTAAAAGTAAAGGCACTAACAAGCAATCCTTGCCCCAAACACCTAAAAATGCGAAAATTGCTCCAGGTGAAATGCGAGAGGAAATTGCTCAGGAACTAAATCAACTTCATCAATTGGCTCAAAAAGCTAAGAATAACAAAAAATAAGGAGGTTGCTTTCTTTGGAATACACTCGTGCACAAGAAATTTTTGCATCACCTAAAGAGTATGAAGTAAGCTATAACGGAGTTTCAATTTGGATTGACAAACTCCACGAAGATGGCAAAACTGCCACAGTTCACCTAAGACACGCCCATGAAGAACGTTCAGAAGTGGCTGTAACGGAACTTAAAGAGGAATATCTCACTCAATAGCCCAATAAATTAGAATCCCAGTGGACATGTTCCTCTGGGATTTTTATTTACATACATGCCGATTATTATACATACGATGAAATAAAAACACATCCGGGAAAGGAATAGTTATGGGAAAGTTTGTTAATAATGTAAAGGAAATTTATACCAGCTGAAAAGGAAGATATGATGGGTAAAAAGAGTATTATGTTGTTCGGGATTTCCATTGCCTTTTTAAATTTCTTAGATGGAATCGCTACAAATTATGGGTTAATGGAAAAAATCATTGAAGAAATGAACCCTATTATGGATTTCATCATCTCGTTTAACCCAGCTTTGTTTTTAATCTTAAAAATTGCCCTGTCCCTCCTCGTTCTTTTCGTATCCTATTGGGTTTACAAGCACAGTAAGGCGCATTTTCAGAAACTCTATTTAATATCACTGGTTGGTGTTTTTTTCCTTTACTTCGGCATTTGCAGCCTGCATCTCTATTGGCTTTCCTTACTTTAGTGTCCACACAGTCGATAACGTGTCTCTGAATAGTTGATCTAATTGGCTTGTGGCAATGGTTTGTTCCTTTTTTTGTGAGGACAGCAATTGTTGGATAAACAGAAATTGGGTTTCCAAAAATTGTTGGGTATCCTGATAATCTAGAAGGGTGACCATATCCTCACCTAAGACCTTTTTCCTTACTAAATGCTCAATGTCCATCTTAACTTGTCCATCATCGATAAGAGGTAATAGCTCCTGAATTCGCACAGGCGGGAAAGATTTGTATTTCCCAATCCAAATACAAGACAACAGGGACTTTAATACATATAAGAAGATTTTTATTTTTACTTCTTCTCCTTTGAAACTCTTCGCGTAGTTCCCTATAGCTAATTTATAATAGTGATGCATAATAGGAATGGAATTAAAGACATCGTTTTCGAGCCGACGTAGCTGTTTTACAAATGAATGATTGTGGGAGTAAATAGGAGAGCTTCTTAGCCACTCCAGAATGGTCGGATTACTTTTTCTAAAAAGGCGTAAAGCTTTTGTTATTTCCCATCCACTTATATCCAAGTTTCCCTTTTGTGGATAGGCAATCACATCTTTTTTTGAACCTACACCTTGTGGATCAATGGAAAGATACCACTCTGGTGGATGAATATAAATAAATCGAACATCATAGTCGCTGACAGCTGATCCAAATCCCCATGCACGGCTCCCGGACTCAAGTGCCAAAAGTATTCGGACGTGATTTTCTTCTTCAATTTCTTTAAGTTTTTTGCGAATGATATTTTCCATTGTCTTCTCTCACTTAATTGTTTCTTTCTATTATAAGGATTAATTTTTAATCTATCCTGTTTATCAAGAAATCCTTTTTCTAAATAAAAAAATATAGGCACAGTCGATATTCAACTATGTCTACATTTAATTAGTCTTTTAATAAGAAATAATTTCCATCCCCATCGCTAAACTGAACAAAAGTCCCCCACTCCATTTGTTGGGGTTCCCCTTTGAAGCAGCTTCATTTCCTCTTCTAATTATCGTTCGTTTGTCCAATTTACAAACTCTTTGGATGTCAAAGGCCGTGAGAAGTAATACCCTTGTATTAGAGGGGCCTCCTCCATTGAATGGATAAAATTATATTGCTCTTCCGTCTCGACACCTTCAATAACAATTTTTAAATTTAGGGAATTGGATAACTTAATGATCGACTTTAAAACGGCGAAATCTTTTTCCGAATTCGAAATTCCATCTACAAAAGATTTATCGATCTTTATTGTGGATATTGGCATTCTTTTTAAATATGACAATGACGATAATCCTGTACCAAAGTCGTCTAATGCAACAGATAATCCGATTTCCCTAAATTTATTTATTGCCGTTATTGCATGTTTGATATCATGAACGACGCTAGTTTCTGTAATTTCTAATTCTATATATTTACTATCAACTTTATATTTTCCAAGGTTTAAGGTGATCACTTCATACAGTCGGGAAGAAGTAATATAGGAACCCGGAATATTAATGGAAACCTGTTCAAATTCAATATCTTCATGCAGCCATTGAGAAATTTGCCGGCAAACATGTTCAATAATCCAATCGGTCAAGTCGAATATTTTGTTACCCGCCGCTTCAACGATAGGAATAAATATACCTGGCGATATCATGCCGTTTTCTGGGTGTTCCCAACGTACAAGTGCTTCTAGCCCAGAAACTTTTTTTGTATGGGATTGAACTTTTGGTTGGTATACTATGAACAATTCATTGTTCACCATGGCTTTTTCAATATCTTCAACAATTTGTCTATCTACGTTATATGTATGGATATTTGGATTGAATTCAATTACATTCTTTTCTTGGGTACTGGCTGGATCATGAAGGACTGCCAAGTTATTTGATAATAGCTCCATAACACTTTCCTTATTATTTGAAGAAGATATTGCACAAACTGTATTTATCACTATTGCATAATCATCAATTTGTATCGGCTCATTCAAATTGGAGGTGATGTTCTCCATCATCCCCTTTAATTTTTCAAAACGTTGATCATTAAAAGCATAAATAGCAAATCGGTTCCCTTCTATTCGATAAACTTTGCAAGAATGCAATTTTTTATCCTCGAGGATTTTCCCAACCGCTCTAATCACCTTATCACCAAAAACATAACCATATTGGTTAATCCATTTTTCAAGATCTTGTATTTGAAGGATGGAAAGGCTCCCTATGGTCTTCAGATTATTTGTATCTTTTTCAAACTGGCGTTGGTTGGGGAATAATGTTAGTGCGTCATAATATTTCAAACGGTAATCCACAAAACGTTCCAACACACCCGTTAATCCTACGATGATAAATAAAATGCCGACAGCAACCAACACAATAACCGATAAATCCATATGGAAAATATGATTATGATTGCTAATCTTCAAAGGACCTTCTACATAGAACACAACTGCTGCCATTCCTGTATAATGCATGCTCGAGATGGCCACACCTAACAAAATGGCTGTAATAATTTTAATTAGCTGATTGCCCATATATTTTTGCAAGGTAGCAAATACATACATAGCAACCATGGATACAACAATAGCTATGATAATAGAGAGAATAAATAATCCCGGTTTATAATAAAACTGCGCTTCGGATTTCATGGCCGCCATCCCTAAATAATGCATGGACGCAATTCCTATCCCTATAACGATTCCAATAGAAGAATAGGGAATAGCGGATTGCTGTGACTTATTAGCAAAATCGAATGCTATATAAGATGCAATAATGGCAGGAAGGATGGAAGCGATTGTTAAGACAGGATCATTTTCCATTGGGACAGGGAGCATAAAAGCACTCATACCTATGAAGTGCATCGACCATATACCAAGCCCCATCGCCACTGAAGAGAGCACCAGCCAAAATGTCTTTGGGAAGAAGCCATTTTCTTGTATTCTTTGGTTCATAAAAAGAGCGGTATAAGATGCGCAACATGCAATAAAAACTGATAAGACTACTAATAGGACGGAATAATCTCCATCCAAAATGGAAATATCCTGGGAATCAGGTAAAGAAAACATGATTGAACCTCTGTTCTTCGTTAATTTCTTTCTAAATTATATCTGAATACGGAGTATTTTTATATAATTAAATTACTTGTCAATAGAAGTAATAATTATCTGTAAGTGAAGGATATTTCATTTAGTAAGAAAAAAGACAGGGACCAAAGAGCTCTCTTTAGTCCCTGTCACAAACAATCGTATGGTTCAAACAGCCTTGCCTTCATGTCTTAGTATTGAATAAATGATTTCTTGAATAGTGAAATCTATCTATTCACCACGTTCATCTTTAGGTTTGAACGTTTTACAGCACGTATCTTGAGAATTGTTTGCTTCTTCCGAAATTCGCTCAAAATCAAAATCCGAAGCAAACTCTGTATTTTTGTTTTTTGAGTGGTAATCCATATCTATCTGGATTTTTTCCGCCCCACAAACGTTTCCTTTTTTATGGAAGCTACAGTTCGATACAGCACAGCTTACTTCTACATTTGGCATAGCTATCCTCCTCAGGTCGATTGTCGTGAAAAGTGTTAGTGGTTATCAATAACTCCCACCACTCTTCGGCTTTTATTCTGTCCAAAATAGTGATATTTATTTGATAAAAATCGCAAAGAAATCTTTTGATTACTTTTTCTAACATTAAGGGCCTCTAAAAGGATAATTTCACTGCTTTATGTCCATTTTCATTTTTCGTTTCATTTATCTCCGGATTTTTACTTTCGCCGATTTTTTCTCCATCTTTCACACCAGACAATCCACTACCGGATGTACCTGCATTAGTTTATAAAACTTAAGCTGTAACGACCAGTTATCAACCAAACTGGCCCCTATATTTTCGATGAAATTGGTACTTTCTTAAATATCAGACCAATGTTAATGTTAATCTTAAATTGTAGATAGTAAGGAAGGTAACTCAAATGCAAAAAACACAAAGCTTGTCCAGTCCACGATCTCAAACCTTTGATTTAATTGTATCTGCACTACTTATTGCGCTTGTATTCGTTGCAACAATCTTTTTAAATATTAAGCTGCCGATTGGCGGAAATGGTGGCTTGGTTCATCTTGGCACTGGCATGCTTTTTATTGCTTCAATTTTGTTTGGTCCCAAAAAAGGAGCAATCGCAGGCAGTCTTGGGATGGCCTTATTTGATTTAATGTCCGGATGGACGATTTGGGCACCGGGCACGTTTATTGCACGGGGCTTGCAGGGATTTATAGTAGGGAAAATTGCTTGGTCGAATGGAAAAAATGGGACTAGCATAGGATTAAATATATTGGGAATGGTCGTTTCGACTCCTGTCATGTTAGTCGTCTACTATCTTTATGAATCAATTATTTTCGGCAACTGGATTATCCCCCTTGCTTCAATACCCGGCAACCTTATACAGATTGCTGTAGGAGCTGCTGTAGCCATACCTGTATGTATTGTTTTAAAGAAAACCCCTCTATTTAAATAGCTGCAAAAAAGGAGAGAGCCTCCGATTGCTCCCTCCTTTTTTATACCTTTTAGTTTAATTTACTTCTAGTAAATTCTTTTTCAACCAAAGCACCTCTATAACGGACTGGGGATCCACTCCGTATAACTCCTGCGTTTTATAAGCATGGACATTTGAGTAGATTTCCTTCATTTTCTCCAATACCCACTCTTCATTAGCTTCGGCTTCGGACCAGCAATAAATATCCATCTTGCTTAATTCCTTTGAAACATTGTGGATCCTTTCATAGCAGATTTCCTCCATTCTCTTGAAACCATTTCGTTCATAAAATCGAATTCGCTTCCCAGAGTCGGGATCTTCCATAGTAATCGGTTCGACTTCTAGTATAATGGCCTTTCCCCTTTCCTTGAACATTTCCAGAACCTTTCCACCAATTCCTTTACCCCGGGCATTTCCTGATACTAAAATATAATCTATAAATATATAATCCAGCTGTTCAAAATAAACAACTACGTAATCATCCGCTTCCAATACTTGATATATTTCAGTTTTTTCTTTTAGAAGAATTTCAAAATGTTGCTTTGATTTCATTTCTCTTTCTGGAAAATATTCTTTCAATCTTTCATACCAATCTTTTCCTCCGAATAATTTCCCAACCAGACCTTCTCTTCTTTGAATCAGCAATTTAAATTTCTCCCTTGGTATCAAATTTTTTCCCCATTCACAGAAGACTGAAATTTTAGCCATTCACATTTTATCATTAGCCTCCTCGACAAATACATAGGATATAATGTAAAAATTGTTAATGTTTTTAAAACATTTAGAATACTTTGTCGAAAGGATTTTAATTCCTATTATTTTTAGTACAATAAAGTTCGCAAAGATTTCTTTGCTATAGCAAGTTTCAAATAATTTCAAGAGACGGGGGATTTTTGAAGAATGCATGCAAATCACAACCAAACAACTGCACTACTTGGATGGAGTCTACAAGCAATAGAAGCAATCGATAAAATGAGTCGTCCTTACGTTGTCGTGGGACCACCTGAATTTCAATCCTTTGCCGATAAAAATGAAATCTTATTCATACCATGGCAGTTCAATGTTTCAATTGAACAATCATTTGAACTATATGAGAAGTTAAGGGAACTAAATGTCAAAGTAGCGGTTCCAATTTACGAAGAAACCGTGGAATGGGCTGGCATGATGAATTCTTTACTATTTGAAAATCCTAAACTATATTACAAATCCCTTCTATTGCGAGATAAGGGATTGATGAAGCGTCGTGCTCACCTAGCCGGTCTGCGAGTAGGCGTCTTTGAAGAAGCCTACAATAAAGAAGATATCGTTCGATTTTTCAAGAGAATGAATCAAGCATTAGTAAGACTTGAAAATGATCAACTAGATCCAATCCACGTAAAACCATTTGATAAGGCTGGTACTGTAGGACATCGAATGATTAGAGAAGAAAAGGATATCGAAGAAATTGAAGATGAAGAATTCCCCCTTTTGATGGAAAGCCACTTAGAAGGACAGGAGTTTTCATGTGAAGCTTTTATCCATGATGGCAAAGTGAGATTCCTGAACATAACGGAATATGTCAAACTTGGTCATTCCAATTTTGTTCCAGCCTCTCCCGCGCTAGAAAAGTGGCGACCTCAAATAAGAGAAGAAATTGAAAAACTTGTAGTTGCCTTTGAAGTAACTCATGGAATTATACATCCTGAGTTTTTCGTTACACCTGATGGCAAAATTTACTTCGGGGAAGTAGCGAACCGTATTCCCGGTGGCCATATCTTTGAGCACATCGAGAGAGCTTACGGCTTTAGTGCATATCAAGGCCAGGTTCTTTGTTGCGACCCGGATACATCGGAACAAGAACTAAGTGCCTTTTTCCCGAAAGAGGTCATTTCGGCAAAAGGACATTCCGGTAATTTGATGGTCTATCCGAGGGTAAGATCCATTACGAGATTGGATATCCCAAAAGAGCTTAAAAATCACCCTTATTTTGTAAAACATAATATGTTTATTCCGGCTTCATCTAAAGTGGCGGAACGTGTAGGTTTCGGTAACCATTACGGTTCCATAAACTTTTTCGGGGAAGACGCTCATGAAATGAGAAGACTTTTAGAAGAATTTGAACAACATAATTTCTATCTATAAGGAGTGAACATAAAGATGAGTCCAGCTGTAACGACCGAAAGTAAGACAACCATCAAGACAAAACGAAGAACAACAGGTACTTCCAGAACCAGAAAGGCAACAAAACCAATCGACCTTCTTGAAACCAAATTTGCCGAGGCACTAAACACGCTGAACCTTGCCAAACCTTTCGCTAAAAGCCTTTATCAAACCGACGTTTTCCAGTTGGCAAATGAGCTGGCATGTGTCGATGGTGGAATGGTTGTTCTGGATAAGTATGCACATCAATTTGACCAAGCAGGAGTTTTCCTTTCCGGCGACTGGGAAGATCCAACGAAATTGCAGCCCCCTTTCGTAGGCAATTCATTAAGATTGAGAGGTATTTATTCAATTCTAGAGTTATTAAGCGAAATGCGTATGCTTTCCATCGCTAAAGGAACCTATAGGCATGACAGTATTACGAAGGAGGCAGCTTGTGCTTTTTTGAATGAGGTAGTTGCCCTAAACCTAGATTTACTCTCTCCACAAGAAACAACAGAAGAAGCAGATCCACCAGAGGAACACCTAATACGGGCGCATAATTTGTTTACTTATCTTGGGCAAGAACTATCCCTGAAAGAAGTAGCCGAGCAAATGATTATAGAGATTGATCGATTAGCCGTGCAACGCCCCATCATTACTCGCAGAATTGCGGAAATGATTCTATTATCCAAGCAATTGGCAACAAGCGAGCTTGATGGAAATACATTAGATGCTCTAAAAAAATATACACAAGCTGTCGAAGCCCCTACACCCCTAAGTAAAGAAATCTCGAACCAAAGGGAATATCGATTAAGACTCGAGCAGGCGACAGAGGAAGAGATATTTGTTGAAACAAAATTATTTGGCCAATCCATGAATGAGACAGGGCTTGTTTCGCCTTTCCATGCAGTGCTGCTCCGCTTTTTGAATCGAAAGAACCCAGATGCACTTCCGACTGCACTTTCTTTAGCCGACACAGGTAGGGCAAGCTTTGATGAAAGTAAAAAAACTATTCAGGATATTATTCAATTTGCAATCTATCCAGAAACAAAACAATCCATTTACGGTCTCTCTGGAATGTTGAATCGCGGCGTACTGAAGATTGATGCCATCGAACATTCGATCCGGCAACTATTTGAGCTTCCAATTCATGGTGAAGTAAGAAAAGCTCTTTCCACTTTTGTGGGTGAACAAAGTGGAATCAGTATAAACGGGATTCTGATTGCTGGAACAATAAGTGTACTTGGTCAACCACTTGGGATAGCACAAGGCCAAAATCCAATTTGTCAATCTGCTAGAGCAATCTCGCTTTGGGCTCAATTTGAGCCTGGTCAATTGTTAAATTATATTACGCGCGCCGCACGAGATAACACTATGGAAATGATTTTCGAAGGTGAATCAATCCATTCCAACCTATTAATCGATGGAACTTCGAATAATATTCCACTCGACTTGGATATCGTTTCGATTCTCCTGGTTCCACATCTTGAGAAAATTTACAACGAGATGATTAAACGGACATTGCTTCGTGGTGAGGATGCACATAAGTGGGTAAACCGCGAGTTTTATGGCGAATGGATTCCGAGTGGTTTCTTTAACGTTATTGATGGTCATACATTAAGTGTTAAAAATTATTCAGCATTTATAAAAATGTTTTACGCAACACATCACCCTGAGTACAATGAAGGCTCAAAACTGATTTATCCAAATCCAGTAGGTATTTTCCTTACAAATGTTCATGGAGAACTTCTTGGCCTTCATGCTGTATCGATTCAAAGAATTGAGAGTGACCATAATGGGGATTATCGAATTTACTTCTTTAATCCAAATAGTGATAGTACACAGAACTGGGGCCAAAACATTAAAGCAAGTGTCTCGGGCTTTGGTGAATTGGAAGGGGAATCTTCCTTGCCGTTCCATGAATTTGTCTCCAGGATGTATGCCTATCACTATGACCCTTATGAACAAGGTGATACTTATATGGTAGAGGATCATCTAGTTGGAAAAATTGAGGCACTCGCCAAGGAGAGTTGGGGCAAAAACTATATGTGGACCTAGATCTCGGCTTAGAGTAGCTATTTTTAAAAATGTATAGAAATATAATTTATTGTAAAGACCCGAAAATCATTTTCGTGGTCTTTTACTTTTGAGTAGATCGTCTATTGTAATCATTTTAATTCCGTGGTACATTTACCAAAATTTTAAATATTCTAATAATAATATATTTATACTTTTTTCACTTTAAATGTTTAAAAACCAGCATTAATGTAAATTGTAATTTATAGGAAATAAGCTGAAAGGAGAATGAGATATGGGACTTTACCTATTTTCATCTGAAAATTCATTTCAAAAAGCCTTTCAACAATTATTGCAAGCACCCTTATTTAGTAAAAAACTATATCAGGAAGCAGTTTTAATCGAAGCCATGAATCTTCTTAAAGAACCCAATGGTCTAGGCAAAGTTTATCAATATGCCCCACTTTTTGATCAGGCAGGTCTGTTCTTGGGGAAACCTTGGGAAGATGTCCGAAAACTTGATGCCAATTTGGTTAGAGGGACTCTTCATGCAGGTGGCACCACTGCTGCTGCAGAATCCTTAAGTGATTTAAGAATCCTTGCAATTGCAAAAGGTGATTATGTCCATCCCGGTATGACCTCTCTTGAAGCTGCACAATTTTTAACAAAGGTTTTGGCCCTAAATATTGATTTGCTGATTATGAAGGAAACAGAGGAAAACCGAGTAAAGCAACTATATAAAGACGAACAGGCTTCGAAGCTTTTATATTTTATTTCGGAGCACTGTTTTTCACCTCGCGTTTATGAAAACCTCTATCAAGAGGTTGATAATCTTGCCGTACAGAGGCCCATTGTCACGAAAAAAATTATGAAGCTTATTGCCAGTGCACAAAAGCTGGCAGGAGGACTTGATGGCATTAGTTCCAAGTTGAAGGAGTATGAAAGGGCTGTTTATTCACCATCCGATTTAGCGACAGGCCCATTAGAAAGCTATGAACAGAAATTAAAGGACTGCAATGATGAGCGTCTAGTGAAAGAAGCGGAACAACTTCGCGTTACTATGGTACAAACTGGATTAGTATCACCTTATCATGTTGTGCTTTTACACTATCTTAATAATGAAAAGCCACAATTATTAAAAGAAATGCTTGCTATTAATGACTTAGCAAGAGTGAATCTACAGTCGAACTTCTCCTTCATTTCTTCATTGATTGCTTCTTGCATTACAATCAAAACGAGTAGAAGCATATATGGTTTACTTCGATTATTGCAAAGAGATATTTTAACTCCTGAGCTCATTAAGGAATTGGGAAACCTTATGAATGCACAGGTTTCTGAAAGTATTGTGAACAGCCTTCCTCTGGTTCATCAATTAGAAAGTAAAGAGGCATTGCCCTCTCTTCTAATATCCGATATGGTCAATATATTAGGGACACCTCTAGGAGTCGGGCAAGGTTTCAATCCCACTTGTCAATCTACAAGAGCGATTAGCTACTGGGCACAAAAGGAACCGGTTCTGCTCTTGAAAATGTTGAATGATTTTTTAAAGTCCCATAAAATCACCTTTTATTTTGAAGGCAGGGAAATCTCCACCGAAACAATTTCCATCGTTCCACTTGAAGATACAACCAACATTGACGCCATCTCATTATTGTTAGTGCCACATCTTGATGCAATTTATTTTGAGCTGTTGAAATTGGCGGATGGTCGCGGACAGGATGCACATAAATGGATCAATCCTGCTTTTCATATGGCGGGCATATGGCCTGGTTTCTCGGATGTCTATACGGATTTGGAATTTCAAACAAATTTCCGCAGGTACTATCATCCATTATACAACCCCAAAGTGAATGAAGGACTTCCCCAACCCGCCGGTATTACGATTTATAATCGTCTGGGGCAGGTGCTGGGTGCCCATGCCATTCTCATTCAAAGGGTAGCTGTCGATCCATCGGGCATCGTGCGTGTTTATTTTTATAATCCTAATAACGACAGTCTCCAAATTTGGGGGAAAGCGATTCAAACAAGTGTGACAGGAAATGGAGAATCAGAAGGCGAGTCGTCTCTTCCATTTGAAGAGTTCATTACTTTTTTATACGCGTTTCATTTTCCGCACGCATCATCTTTAACATTTTGAATAGAGTAGAATTTATACAGTTAGAAAATAGGGAGAAAATAGATCCCACTTATCAATTAAAATACCTTGCATAGGTGGATTAAAGCCTCCCTTACTCCATCTACACGAGGTATTTCTTTATGAACAAAGTAGGAATAATTATTTACTTAGCAACTGCATTACCAAGCTGCCACCATTCCATCTGTTCTTGATTCTGTTCCCCCTGCCAGCACACCGGTTTGCGGATTTCTCCAGATGATTTGCCCACGGCCAAAGCTGCCTCCATCAGGCATCACTTCAATTTCATGCCCTTTTCTTTGCAGTGCCTGAACTAAATAATTCGGAAACTCCGGTTCCACATGAACTTTTTTTCCACCAACCCATTGCCACCTTGGGGCATCCAATGCAGCTTGCGGATTCAAAAGATAATCGATTGTATTTGTGACAACTTGGAGATGCCCTTGAGGTTGCATATAGCCGCCCATTACACCAAATGGTCCCACTGCTTCTCCATTTTTGGATAAAAACCCTGGAATAATTGTGTGGAAAGATCGTTTTCCAGGCTTCAAAAAGTTGGGGTGGCTTTCATCCAAGGAGAAATCAGCTCCACGGTTTTGCATACTGATGCCGGTACCTGGAATGACAATTCCCGAACCAAATCCCATATAGTTGCTTTGAATAAAAGAAACCATGTTCCCTTCATCATCTGCAGTGGCTAAATAGACTGTCCCGCCCTTCGGCAACTCATACGGAACCGGTTCGATAGCCGTTTCGCAAATCGCTTTTACACGTTGTGCAGCGTATTCCTTGGATAATAAATGTTCGACACTGATTGGCATTTCGCTCATTTCCGTGATAAATGCTAGTCCATCCGTAAACGCTAATTTCATTGCTTCAATTTGATGATGATATGTATCCGCAGATTGCCACTTTGGCATATCAAGCTGTTCAAAAATATTCAAGGCCATTAAGGTCACCATCCCTTGGCCATTCGGAGGAATTTCCCATATATCGTAGCCACGATAGTTCGTAGAAATCGGTTTTACCCATTCAGGGTTGTAAGCAGCTAAGTCGTTTTTTCTTAAGAAACCTCCATGCTCCACCATGAAGTCTTCTATTTTTTGTGCCAATTCGCCTTCATAAAAATCGCGGGCATTCGTCTTCGCTATCGTCCTCAGTGTCTCAGCGTGACCTTTTGAACTCCATACTTCACCGATATCCGGAACTCGGCCACCAGGGGCAAAAGTATGGAACCACTCCTCAAATTCTTTTCCTTTTAATCTTTTGTATGCTTGATAAGCTTTGTTCCAATACTTTCCTAGCACCGGTGATAAAGGAAATCCTTCCTCCGCGTATAATATGGCTGGCTGTAATACATCTTCCAGAGATAATCTGCCAAACCTTTTTGAAAGTTCCGCCCATGCAGCAGGTGCCCCAGGTACTGTAATTGGTTCAACCCCCATTTTGGGCATTTTATCATAACCAAGAGCTTTAATTGCCTCAGCAGTTAGTAATTCTGGCGACGGGCCTGAGGCATTTAGTCCATGAAGCTCCCCTTTTGCCCAAACAAGTGCAAAGGCATCTCCCCCAATGCCGTTAGAAGTAGGTTCCAAGACGGTAAGCGCTGCGGCGGTTGCGATGGCTGCATCTATAGCATTGCCGCCTTTTTGAAGAATATCAAGACCAACTTGTGCTGCAAGTGGTTGCGAGGTAGCTACCATGCCCCTTTTAGCAAAAACCGTATGCCGCTTTGATGGAAATGGATGATTTAAATAATCCAACTAATACACTCCTTCTAACTCTCTATTTTGTCTATAACTTTGAGAGTACATAGAAATACTAGTACTCTGTTTTTACTATTGAAAATAATATCAGAAAAATCAAACAAAAATAACCCCGTAGATTTCCACTCTACGGGGTCCAATTTATTTTACTGTTCTTCCACAATTTGTTTAACGTCATTTAATTGTTTCTTCGCCTGCTCCAGCAGTTCCTTATTTTGCTCCACTGTATCCAGATGTTCATTATGCTGGATTGCATTTAGCAGGGCATTTTCCGCATGTTCGATTGAATTGAAGGCATGCTCAACCGCTATTTCCTGTGGATGGGACATCGCCTGCTTTACTGCGCGATCTGCCCGCTGAACAGAATTACTAAATAACGTGCTTGGATGGTCTTGTTTCCAACTTGTATCTGAGTGCTTAGCCAATTTTGCATCTCCCCTTCGTAAGAATTCGATAACACAACGTTTATCTAGAGTTAGTATTGTATTATGTCCAGAAAGTATGCACAGGCTAAGTACAAGAAAAATATGAGCAAACGCCAAAAAAAAGCAACTTATTATGACCTTGGGATAATGAAGTGATTTCCCAAGCTTCTAATCGACTTTCATTTCAAACGTTCTAAAAAGTATTTTAAAATCCGAGCTGTCAGCCCCCAAATTGTATAATCTCCATAATCAAAAAACCATTCTTCTATGGATCGGGCTCTCCACTGATATTCGGATCCATTCATGATTTTATGGAACGGGAAATCTGTAGATGGCCTAGGTTCCACTGACACCGAATGACAATAAGGCTCATAGTCCACCAACCATTTAAGTGGTATGGTAAACACTTCTTCCACTTCATCTTTATTGAAAGTATGAAGTGAATAACTATTTAAAATCGCAACAAATGGATAAACGACAAACGAGGAGGAAGTGACAAATGGGCTTAAACTAGCAATTACCTCGACGGATTTAGGTTCGATACCTAATTCTTCATGTGTTTCCCTTATTGCAGCTTCAAGCGGTGATGCATCTGACAAATCGATTTTACCGCCGGGAAAGCTAATATCCCCAGGCTGTTTTCTCATCTTTAATGAGCGCACTTCAAAAAGCACATGCCATTCTTCCTCCACCAAAACCAATGGAATCAATACCGCCGAACGAAATGCTGTATCCTCTCCTATAAAAAGAGGCTGTTTTTGCTTTAGTTGCTCCCTCAATTTATCTAGTCCCATATTATTTCCCCCAACTTTTTTCTTTATCCCTTTATCGTATCACGACAATTTTCTTGAAAGGAGATTTTCAAAAATTTTATTACTTTGAAAAGACCATACGGAATACTGCTCTACAAAAGTTGGTCTTACCCTCATTCGAATATTGCTTTAGTTTCGAAAGATTGTTCTTTATTACTTCTATTGATACCTACTTCATGCTTTAAACATACATTTCATTCAAGCAAATATATCAGCCAATCTAACAATGTTTGAAATAATGCAAAATGAACAAACGAATAACCATCTAAACAGTAGGGCACCTTATTTAATATTCATTTTCTTATACTTGAGTGAAGAAGTTCAATAAGGTGACGAATAACACGCTGGCAATTTTGCGTGTTTATTGAGGAGGTTCAGAAAGTGAATCAAAGAAATGAAGTGAAAATTATCCCCTTACTGGTCGTTATTCTTATAGGTGCAGTTATTTGGTTGATTCCCCCTCCAGGTGGTTTGCAAGTTCAGGCTTGGCATCTATTTGCGATTTTTGTTGCGACTATTATTGGACTTATTATAAAGCCTATTCCGATGGGGAGTATGGCTATTTTGGCATTAACCGTCATTACAGTGACCAAAACTTTAACACTTGAGGAAGCCTTAAGTGGTTTTCAAAACTCGACGATTTGGTTGATCGTTATTGCTTTCTTCATTTCCAGAGGCTTTATTAAAACTGGGCTTGGTACACGGGTAGCTTACCTCTTTGTTCGTTTGTTCGGCAAAAAAACTTTGGGTTTATCCTATTCATTGATAGCAAGTGATTTGATTCTTTCCCCAGCGATGCCCTCGAACACCGCACGTGCTGGGGGAATTTTACTGCCGATTATCCGCTCGTTATCGGAGACTTATGGCTCACGGACGGGCGATGGGACGGAACGGAAAATTGGCGCATTTCTAACCGCAACTTCTTTCCAGGCGAATATGATTACATCTGCTATGTTCTTAACAGCAATGGCAGCCAATCCATTGGCTGCGAAAATGGCCGAAGAAGTTGCAGGTGCCTCAATTTCTTGGGTAGGCTGGATGACGGCTGCAATTGTACCAGGTATTATCAGCTTAATTGTCGTGCCATTTGTGATTTATAAACTATACCCTCCAGAAATTAAAGAGACTCCTTCGGCAGCGACGGAAGCAACGAAAAAGCTTGAAGAAATGGGCCCTTTAAAGCGGGAAGAATTATACATGATCGGTATTTTCCTTCTTTTGGTCGGCTTATGGATCTTTGGCTCAAAGCTTAATCTGGATACTACTGTTACAGCTTTTATCGGCTTAGTTTTATTGTTGCTTACACAAGTGTTAACTTGGTCGGATATTAAACAAGAACAAGGCGCATGGGATACACTCATTTGGTTTTCCGTCCTAGTTATGATGGCCATGTACTTAAATAGCACCGGAATGATTCCTTGGTTTAGCGAAATGGTGCAAGGAATGATTGGCGAGACTTCCTGGATGCTGGCTTTAATCGTACTTGCCATAGTCTATTTCTATTCGCACTACTTTTTTGCCAGTAATACGGCTCATGTAAGTGCGATGTATGCGGCATTTCTTTCAGTTATAGTAGCTGCCGGGGCACCCCCATTAGTATCAGCTTTGTTGTTGGCATTTTTCAGTAATCTATTCGGCTGCTTAACGAACTATGGGAGTGGTCCTGCGCCGGTCTTCTTCGGGACAGGCTACGTAACACAAGAGAAATGGTGGGGACTTGGTTTTGTCATTTCTATTATTCACATAGTGATCTGGCTCTTTATTGGAGGACTTTGGTGGAAAGCTCTTGGCCTATGGTAAGGATTGTAAGTAACTTCCCACGGTATTGGAAGAGGTAAGTCAAAACGGCAATTATGTTGCACTTTTTTATATTAAGGGAAAAAAGGGGCTATTCAAGTAAACGGCTCCCTTTTCTATTACATACTATCGGCTCCAGAAGAAACTCCTTGATCCGCTTTGACGCAATCGATGGCAACAACGAGTGCTATAATAACGGCTTCCATCGCTTCATCAAAAATTTCGACCTCGTAGCTATCACCCCATGTAAACCATCTTTTGCTCACATTGCCGATCATTACGCCATGCTGCATTATTTGAAAATCCATATCCCACCAATTTCCCTGCACTTCAATCCCCGCAGCGTCAATCGTATAGCGGGGTTTAAAAAACGTAAACTCCTTCTTAATCGTTATTGCTTCTTTGCCATCTACCTCAACAAAAAATACCGGCAAGAAGCTAAAAACTTTTTTCGTAATAAGCGCCACTTCATCCCTTGTTGTATTCATAATGGTGAAAGTCTTTGGGATCTGCAAAAAACTGCCCTCCACAAAATAAATATCATTTTCCAGCTGATCCTTCACTGTAAACTTCCCACTTAAACTAAAGACCTTCTGTTTCATATATAGTTTTTTCATTTCTAGCACCTTCTTTAACTATATTTGATTTTCGCTTGGTAACTGTAACTAACATTCCCGATGACAATTATCATCACTCACACCATATTGGTTTAGTATTATATACGGTTAACCAAACAGAAAGTTCTGTTATTTCATGGTAACATTCGCAATTTGCGCATACTGCAATGGGTTCGGGGGAAAATAAAACATTATTGGCTTCTTTGCAACTATAAAAATATTTTCAATTTATGACTAAGGAGTATAGCGGATGAAATTACGGTTTGGTTATGTCGCAAATGCGTTGGGTTTATGGGATGCAAGTCCATCCAAAGCTTTAACTTTTTCCCGATATTCAATGCTTCCCAAAGATGAGAGAATGGAAAAGTTGAAGTCTGTCACTGCCCAAAACCTGCATCACACAAAAAGGATATTATACTATAATATTGCCCATGAAATTGAACTTTACCGCTTATCAAGCTCTCTTGTTCCACTTGCTACCCATCCGGAAGTGATGTGGGATTTTTATACTCCATTCAAAAAAGAATGGAAGGAACTTGGGGAGATCATACAACAATTTAATTTGAGAGTGAGCTTCCACCCCAACCAATTCACTCTTTTTACTAGCCCGAAAGAAGAAGTGACCATGAATGCCGTAAAAGATATGGAATACCACTTCAAGATGCTGGAAGCAATGAATGCTCTTCCAAATGGATTGATTAATATCCATATTGGCGGCGCTTATGGGGACAAAAGTAAATCATTAAGCCAATTCCATCAGAACCTAAAACAATTGCCACAAGAAATAAAGAAGCATATGACGCTTGAAAATGATGATAAAACCTATGATGTTCAAGAAACGCTTATGACTTGCGAAAAGGAAGGCATTCCCATGGTACTCGACTACCATCACCATATGGCAAATCAAACCGACGATGACCTTCATCTTTATTTACAACGCATTTTCCATACATGGAGCTCAACTAACGTTGTTCCGAAAGTCCACATTTCTTCACCAAAATCCGATCAAGCATTCCGTTCCCATGCAGATTTTGTTTCTTTGGATTTTGTCCTGCCCTTCCTTAAGATGGCAAAGGAACTTGATCAAGATTTTGACCTAATGATAGAGGCTAAACAAAAAAACCTTGCAATGCACAAACTAGTTGAAGACATCGCCGCCATTCGGGGAGTCAAACGTATTACAGGTTCATCTGTTGAATGGTGACAGGGACAAACACCCCCGTAATAAATGGACGCCAAGTGTTTAAATGGTATATCCCTTCCATTTTCTTGGACACAAAAAAGATGAAACCTTGTCGATTTCATCTAAACTATATTTAAATATTTACTGTTTCATATCATTCATCTCGTTCAAACAGTCAAGGACAAGAGTAACTCCCTGACTCAGCGATGCACCTCCACCCAATGCTGCAGAGACACCTATAGCTTCAAGAATTTCCTGCTCTGTACATCCATGGTCAAGACATCCTTTAGTATGGTAAACGATACAATACTCATCTTGGGCATGGATGCTGATCCCCAGTGCGATCAAGTGTTTTTGCTTTTGATTTAATGCACCATCTTTAAAGCATTCTTCCGTAAAAGCATTAAACTGGCTTACGATTTCCGGCATTTTTTCATTAAACATACCAAGCCCTTTTTTATATTTAATCAGTGCAGTTTCTGTAGGATTTCCCGCATTTAGTTCCACCTTATGATCACTCCTTCTTGTTTTTTTCAGCAAATTTATTATGAACCAAAGGGAGATTATTTATTTACCGCCCTATTTTCCTTTCCATAATCAAGAAATCATAACTACTGTAACAAAAGGGATAATAGTAAGGACTAAAAAAAATGAAGGTGATGAAATGGAAAATCAAAATTATCAAGCCGGGGATATTGTTTATGTTTTTTACAGAAATCCACATACGCAGGATGTAGCGAATGTTCAATCGGCAGCCGTTGTAAATAACCCTCAGAAAGAGGATGAACTGGCACTATTTTTATATGAAACGTATTACCCATTATCAGGTGAGATGGCTGTTTACTCAACAGAAGAAGAAGCAAATGAAGCCTATAATTATTATTATGGGGATGATTCAGAAGGGATTATCCAATGAACAACCCTTTTACGCCCAAACTTGTCTATTTTGAACCCGCTGCATTGGAGTACCCTTTGGGGAAAGAGTTATATGAAAAATTTAGTAAAATGGATATTGAAATACGGGAAACAACATCCCACAACCAAGTAAGAAACCTTCCCGGTGATAATGATTTTAAAAAGTACCGTGTTGCAAAATCAACACTAGTTGTAGGAATACGAAAAACACTAAAATTTGATACATCCAAGCCTTCCGCAGAATATGCAATTCCATTTGCTACGGGTTGTATGGGACACTGTCATTATTGTTATCTACAGACTACCATGGGAAGTAAACCTTATATCCGTACATATGTGAATGTGGAGGAGATTCTTGAAGCTGCCGATCAATATATGGAACAACGCGCACCCGAAATCACAAGATTCGAAGCTTCTTGTACATCGGATATTGTTGGAATCGATCATTTAACTCATACGCTTAAAAGAGCTATCGAACATTTTGGAAAGTCTGAACACGGCAAATTAAGATTTGTGACAAAATTTCACCATGTAGATCATCTCCTTGATGCAGATCATAACGGAAAAACAAGATTCCGTTTCAGTGTTAACGCTGATTATGTCATAAAAAACTTTGAACCCGGGACTTCCCCATTGGAAAAAAGAATAGAAGCCGCAGGGAAAGCCGCACGTGCCGGCTATCCACTCGGATTCATTGTAGCACCGATCTATCTGCATGAAGGATGGAAGGAAGGGTACCTTAAAATGTTTGAGCGTTTGGATGCGGAGCTGCCCTCTGATGCCAGGAAAGATATTACGTTCGAGTTTATCCAGCACCGTTTTACTAAGCCTGCCAAAAGAGTAATCGAGAAAAACTATCCCATGACCAAATTG
Source organism: Ureibacillus sinduriensis BLB-1 = JCM 15800 (assembly GCF_000772955.1). Classification (GTDB taxonomy): domain Bacteria; phylum Bacillota; class Bacilli; order Bacillales_A; family Planococcaceae; genus Ureibacillus; species Ureibacillus sinduriensis. The sequence continues at coordinate 135,562 of NZ_JPVO01000051.1, forward strand.
GAATTGGATGAGGAAAAAAGAAGGTATAAATGGGGGAAATACGGAATCGGGAAATATATTTATCAAAAAGAGGAAGAGGAAGATATAAAGAAACATTTGTACTCGTATATGGAGAAATTCTTCCCCAATGCAAAATTAGAATACTTCACTTAAAGATTGGATCGATAATATATCCAATAGTTATTTTTTATAAGGTGAGTTTATTCTCACCTTTTTAATTTATTGCACTTTGCAACAAATTATAAATTCTCATTTAAACACATATTTTTCAAAATAGTTGATAATCTTGACATTTATAGGTTTAAAATACAGCGTTTAGCTTCACAATTATATACGAAGATATCGGTTGTAACGACAGGATTAGTCATATTTTTTAAATCTGGGACAAATTTGGTAACGTTTTGTGTCATTCCTTGACAAGATAATCATTGGTATATGAAAATGTATACTGAATTATAATTATTATAATATAGTTGTACTAATCATCAAAATCAAACACATTCTAGGAGGAAAATATTTATGTCATTAATCGGAAAAGAAGTACAAGCATTCTCAGCAAAAGCATTCCAAAAGGGTGAGTTCATCGATGTATCTGAACAAAACTTCAAAGGTCAATGGAGTGTCGTTTGCTTCTACCCTGCAGACTTCACTTTTGTATGCCCTACTGAATTGGAAGATCTTCAAAACCAATACGCAACACTAAAAGAATTAGGAGTTGAAGTATATTCGGTTTCTACTGATACTCATTTTACACATAAAGCATGGCATGACAATTCAGAAACTATCGGCAAAATTGAGTACATCATGATAGGTGACCCTTCTCAAAAGATCTCTCGTATCTTTGATGTGTTAGACGAAGAAGAAGGACTTGCAGATCGCGGAACATTTATCATCGATCCGGATGGAGTTATTCAAACTGTGGAAATCAATGCGGGTGGTATCGGTCGTGACGCAAGCACTTTAGTGAATAAAATCAAAGCAGCACAATATGTACGCAACAATCCAGGTGAAGTTTGCCCAGCTAAATGGGAAGAAGGGGCTGCGACACTTAAGCCAAGCCTAGATCTTGTTGGTAAGATTTAAGGAGCACATTCAACATGTTATTAGATGCAGAAATAAAAGCACAATTGGCCCAATATCTCCAGATGATGGAGGGCGATGTGCTGCTAAAAGTAAGTGCGGGGAATGATGATGTTTCCCGAGATATGTTGGCATTAGTAGATGAATTAGCTACTATGTCCAATCATATTAAAGTAGAAAATGCAAAATTGGAAAGAACACCAAGCTTTAGTGTCAATCGAGTTGGGGAAGATACTGGCATAACTTTCGCCGGTATTCCACTTGGTCACGAGTTTACATCATTGGTTTTGGCACTTCTTCAAGTAAGCGGAAGAGCTCCAAAGGTTGATCAAAAAGTGATTGATCAAATTAAAAGTATACAAGGTGAATACCACTTTGATTCCTATATCAGCCTGACTTGCCATAACTGTCCTGATGTTGTTCAAGCACTTAACGTGATGAGCGTTCTTAACCCTAATATCACTCATACTATGATTGATGGGGCTGCGTTTAAAGAGGAAGTAGAAAGCAAAGGCATCATGGCTGTACCGACTGTATTCCTAAATGGTGAATCATTCGGCAGCGGACGTATGACATTGGAGGAAATCCTTTCTAAAGTCGGCAGTACGCCAGATGCTTCTGAGTTTGCCAACAAGGAACCTTTTGATGTTCTTGTTGTCGGCGGTGGCCCTGCCGGTGCTAGTGCTGCCATCTATGCCTCACGCAAAGGAATCCGCACTGGTATTGTCGCAGAACGGTTTGGCGGGCAAATCATGGATACGCTAGGCATCGAAAACTTTATCGGTACAAAATATACCGAGGGTCCTAAGCTAGCAGCCAGCCTTGAAGAGCATGTTAAGGAGTATGAGATCGATGTCATGAACCTTCAACGCGCTAAACGTCTGGAAAAGAAAGACCTGATTGAAATCGAGCTGGAGAATGGTGCAGTTCTAAAAAGTAAAACTGTTATTCTTTCAACTGGCGCTCGTTGGCGCAATGTAAATGTACCAGGTGAGGCAGAATTCAAAAACAAAGGGGTAGCATATTGCCCACATTGTGATGGTCCATTATTTGCCGGAAAACGAGTGGCGGTTATTGGCGGCGGAAATTCAGGTGTTGAAGCAGCCATTGACCTTGCTGGGATTGTTAAACATGTAACCGTTCTTGAATATTCAAATGAATTAAAAGCAGACTCGGTCCTGCAAGATCGTCTAAACAGCCTACCAAACGTAACGGTTATCAAGAACGCCCAAACAACCGAAATTACTGGTAGGGATAAAGTAAATGGTATTTCATACAAAGATTTGGAAACTGAACAAACCCATCATATCGAATTAGAAGGGATATTTGTCCAAATCGGACTTGTACCAAATACAGATTGGTTAGGCAATGAGGTTGAACGTAACCGCATGGGTGAAATCATTGTAGATAAGCATGGCGCTACAAGCATTCCGGGTGTATTTGCTGCTGGTGACTGTACAGATACTCCGTATAAACAAATCATTATTTCTATGGGTTCTGGTGCAACTGCAGCTTTAGGTGCTTTTGATCACCTAATCCGTAGCTAATTAAACTAGCAGCTTCCGTTGAAAAAGCGGTAGCTGCTAGTTTTTTGATTTGGAGCTTTCAACTATAATTAAGAAGTGATGAAAAACTATGCTAGCTTTAAGAAACATATCATTATAATAGCTAATTTCAAAAGAGTAGTATTTTGAAATTAAGAAAATAATTTATCAGCTGAGGGGAATTTCAGTGGAAAAATGGTTTATTGGTTTAGCAGCAACGGTTGTCCTCTATTTTATTTTGAAAGGATTGATTCCGGTACTTTTTTATGGAACACTTTTTCGGGTGGATTCTTTTCAGATTTTCTACGGACAGCCTGACCAAGAAAAACTGGAAGAACTTAAGCACCAGGATGCAGCTATCATCGAGCCCATCGCTTTTACAAAGAAAGAAGTCTCATTTCTGCAGAAAGAAGATGTACTGTTGTTTGGCTATGTCAGCTTAATGCAGCTTGAAAACTGGAATGAAGAACTGAAACAGGATATTATTCCCTCCGACTATTGGCTACAAGAAGGCGAGCGGCTTTATGTGGCGGATTGGGATACATATGTGATGGACATTCGCGAACGGCATTACCGCGATGTGCTGATGCATAAAATCAGTACCGAAATCGTAGAAAAACAACTCGATGGTGTTTTTTTCGACACGGTAGATGACCTGGATTATTATTTCCGTGATGATCCGGCTGTTGAAAAGGCAATGCGAGAGGGCTATAAGCAACTTCTTGATGATGTGAAATCCTCTTATCCTGAGTTGCTCATTATTCAAAATCGTGGATTCGACTCATATAAGGCTGTGTCCCGGAGAAAAGTTGATGGAGTTCTTTGGGAGGCATTCAATAAAAAAGATATCGAATCTAGCGATTGGGCTCAAAACTGGCTCAGCTACTGGAAAAAAGAGCAGTTATCCGGACAGGTGCGCGTATTTACAGTTGTTACAGACGATGAGAGTCTTCTGCAAAGCAAGCGGAATCGCTTCCCTGCTTTTATGCGAACAGGAAATACCTATCAGTGATCATAAATCTTTTATCATATTAAAAAAGCATCTCTAAGTGGAAACCCCAGCAAAGAGATGCTTGCCTATTAATCATATGAATTGCCTACTTTTGTAAAACTCGTAAATTTGAATTTCTCACTATACTGAGCACTTTCATTATCGGTAACAGTGGAGAATACTGCAAGCTCATTTACCTGATTCTTTTTCGCCAGGTATTGGATCCATTTCTGTCCCCAACTGCTGTCCTTCAGTTTGCTGTAATTAAAACTTTCCCATAGCAATGCGTCAACAAGATGTTCTGATCCTGTCTTCAGCGTATCGAAGCCACGGTTTTGCATAAGCAATAGCGAGCTATCCTGTTTTTTTATTTCAACCAAAAGTGATTGGTAGGCTGTTCTAAATTCATCCTGTTCTTCATCACGTTCATGCAGGTAGTAATCAATATCATCGACCGTATCGAGAAATACGCCGTCCATTCCTTTTGAGACAATATCCTTGTTTACATGATCCACTAGCAACTGTCGATAGTGCTCTTTGCGAATATCCATTAAATATGTATCCCACTGCTTGATATACACTTTTTGGCCGTCCTGCAAGTAGTAGTCGGATTCCTGCACATTTGATACAAATGACAAGTTCCATGATTCAAGCTGCATTACACTAATATAACCAAGGACCACGGTACCGTCTGCCTGTAGGTAGTCAATCTGTTCCTTTGAATACGCATGTGGCGCAATAACAACAAGATCGTATGATCGCAATTCCTTTAGTTTTTCCTTTGATGGCCAGCCATAATAAATTGAGAAGTCTTTCACTTCCGTCAAAGTAGACGTAGCTCCTTTTGCCTGAACAGGAACTGCCACCATGATAAGCAGTAATATAGCAAATATTGACATAATATGCCTTTGCACTGATTTCGCTCTCCTTTACGGTAATTCCTTAAATCAGGAATCACTACGGTAACCCAGCCATCCTAGCATGATAACACGCCTTAGATCTGAGGCTTTGCGTCTCTACCTTTCGATAGATTTGCCCTTATGACAGTTCCGTACTGTTTAATTGAAGTATATCGTACTTTATATTTAAGCTCCAGTGAATAAAGAACTTACCCTATTTTTCATTATACTGCATAATCTCCATTATATTGGACCAAAGACACATCGCGTATGCCTTCAATTTCATTAAGCCTACTCATAAATGCCGTGTTATCTATCTTTAGTCTTACTTCTGAAGTTTGTTCAATCACATTTTTGCGCACAATTTTCGACTTCAACGTATGATCTAGATTCTGAAGTTCCTTCCTGACTTCATCTGCTGCCTCTTCTGTATAATGGATAACAAGCAAATAAAGTGTATCCGTATGTTTTTTGCGTGATAAAACAATAAGCACACTACCGATTACACCAGCTCCAATAAATGTAAGGAAATATAGCCCTGCTCCGCTCGAAATTCCGGCCGCAATTGCCCAAAACATAAACACAACATCCATCGGGTCTTTAATCGCAGTACGGAAACGCACGATGCTTAGTGCGCCAACCATTCCGAGTGATAAAACTACATTGGTGCTGATTGTCATGATAACCAAACATGTGATCATTGTCATAACAAGCAATGTTGCATTAAAACTTGGGCTGTATAGTACTCCTCTGTAAGTATACTTATAAACAATGTAAATTAATGCGCCAGCTATAAACGCTGTCAACAGACCAAGGAGAATATCTATCACCGACAGATTTCCGAACATAAAATCATTTAAAAAACTTTTCTTTAAAATATCATTGAAATTAGTCGTCTCATTCATTCTTATCACTCTTTCATAAGCCGTGATATCGGATTGAAGCTGTACGGCAATGCACATATTTGGATATGGCAGATCGGGTATGCGAATCAAGCTGGAGCATCTGCTGTATATAATCCGGCAGAAACTCATCGTACTTTACCTCTAAAATTGTTTTCGGGTAATCAAGTACTTCTTCTGATACAAATCCCTCTTCAAACAAATCAGTTGTATTCGTTACAAAACTTAACTCTTTGTCAAATGTAATACGGATATTGCTCATCGCTCCGATATATGCTTCGCGCACATAGTCTACAATCACACGCGGCTTCATATAATAATTGTTTAAATAAAAATAAAACTCCTGGTAAATCGGGTCTTCTTTTTCCTTCAAAAACAAATAGTCCCACTCTAATAGTTGCTCATATTCACCACGTGTGATTGGCACAGAAGACTTTAAAATGTACTCCCCCTGCCGGCTTTTCTTCTCAAGCCGAATGACAGAATCTGAATAATTGTAGGTGCGAATCCGAAACTTTTTCCGTCGAAACACACCATTGTTCTTTTGGATCAAGTCATGATCATGCATATTGTCGAAATACAAGCTGCGGATCATATAACCTCGCTCATCAACTGAATGTTTATCCTGCGGTAAAAGCAGGCCAATCCTATCCCTCATCAGTTGATAATCCCGTTCTGTAATATAGAACTTAAGTTCGTGACGAAACTTTTTCACGAAGAACTTCCTCCCGGTACAATAATTTGCTGAACGCCCCAGTATACTTTGCCAGCGTTGTCACGATAATAATCAAATGGAATTTGCTCATGCCCTTTTCCGTCTCTTACCAAGACTCGCCAATAATAGCGTCCTGCCGGCAATGGATCCAGGTCATACGTAAAATTCGGTTGATTTTTTATTTGTGTAATCATCGACTCAAATCCAGGTGTTTTGCTTATCTGTAATTCATAAGTCAGTTGGTCGTTTTGCAGATCATGGGATGTTTCCCATGTAAAGACATCACGGCCGTTTTTCCGCTCGTAGTGAAGAAAAATCGGCATTGGTACTTCAAGAGAAGCAAGGTACTGCTCTTTATAGCGGTTTGTGACATCTTCAAGTTTCCGGTATGCCGAGTCAAATTCCGAAGCTTCAATGCTTAAATAAGCAAGATCAGGTTCCTGAAGCGTCAGCTCTTTCACAACTGGGTAATAAGAATCAATCAGCGCTTTTGTTTCTTGTTTGTTAATAGTTTCAGAGAGTTCTTCTATTTTCGCTGTCAATGCTGCCGCATTTTCCGGATCTCGCAAATAGCGCCGGTGCAGCACGGTGCCCCAGTAACGTTGAATGCCTTGCTGCCACTCTGGGAGACCATCCGTCCGTTCTGCATCACGGCCGAGTGCTTTGTCAAAATCCCAAGGAATGAAATACCATTTTTCGGAATTTAGTGGGCTATACAAATAATAATTTGTCGACATCGTATCATAATTGCCTAATAAAATATTGACTGCAAGCCATGTTAAATAATTATCTTCTTGAAAATATTCATCGAATACCTTATCAAATGGTTTTGAAAAATCATTGATATCATCCAGCATTTGAAGCAATTCATCATGATTTTCATTTCCATTGACTTTCAATATTTGTTCAAATTGTTTTTTATCATAATCAGGATCATCCTGATGCTTTAGCTGATCAGGGTAACGATAAAACTCAAAATTTTCCGCTTTGTATAAGTGACCATCCGGATTTAACCCTCTTGCTGCCAATGCTTCTTCATTTAACTGCTCCACATGCGTGTACAAGCCATAATTTTCGAAGGTGCCCTTTGAAGAGGGGTCCGTCAAATCCTTTACATGCAGCTGGACAAAATTTGTCCGCAGACTAATCAAGTCTGGGATGCGACGGAAATAATCGAACGCAAGCATGTTGCGTACCCTTGTCCGGTCGTCCGCATGCTTGTTTAAATTAATGACATCCTGCCCGTACCATAGACCCCCGTTGTCTTGAAGACGGATTTTATAAGATTTTTGGGCTTCCAAACGACTCGATCGACCTCGAAGTTCAATTGTCGCATTCGGTTTTTCTGTTCCAAATGAAATAAAGCCATTGTCCGAAGCACCTTTCTCTGTTCCGGTTTGAAACAAGATATCCAGCTTGGGTCCTGAATCTAGATTGCTGTACTGCTTATAAGATTCATTTAATTCATAAAATGTAATATCATTTTCAGGAACAGTTGATTGGTCAAAAATCGTAATATATATATGTTCAAGATTAATACCGTTATGTCCTTCATATACACGTTTGTCTTCTACTAACCGGTCATTCAACTGGGCAGCGGCTTCATCCTCTTTAGGGTTAGCCTTTGTTGAAACTGCCGGAACCTCTGGCTGATTCTCAAGCATAGATTGTAAAAACAGCAAAACAATGAACAACACACTTAGCCCAATCGCTGTTTTTAAATAAGGCGGCCTTTTCATTTAAACTGCTCCTTTCTCAATCGAGGCTGCCGATTTTACGTAAAAACCGTTCTGTTCTAGTGATTTTTTCTTTATAGATAATCGGCTGATAACAAAATGTTGTATAGTCAATTTCATTAAGCTGTTTGATCAGCATCCGACTGCCATATACAAAACTAAGAGCTGCCGCTGTGAACATGCCTGCTCCGTACAGGCCAAACTGCCCGCTGAATAAAATAGTTGTGGAGAAGCTAATTAAGGCATAAAGGCCGGTTAAGGAAAAGGCGGCTTTCCGTTCATCAAAATAAAGCAAAATCAAAAAGAATGTAATCATCAAGCTCAAAAACCAACTGCCAAGCACTACGATTATAAAAATATCAATCTGGTCTTGCGTTAAACCCAGAAACGGCAAAAAGCGGACACCAATAAACAAAAAAACGAAGGTGACAAGAAGCTGCACCTGTGCTAGAAAGAGTATTTCCAAGCGTAGTGTCCGATACATTTCCTGCTTAGCACTTTCAATATCCTGCAGCGGAAATCCATTTAAAATGCGCCCGTAATATTTTTTATACGTTGTGTAAAACGTGGTCTCAAGCGTCACCATAAAAAGTATCAGGGCTGGTAATACGCTCAAATAAGCGTAAAATACCGGGGTGTCATAATATGGAGCCATTAAAAATGTATCTGCGACAATAACTTTTCGATCGCCAATCCAGACTGCCATGTTATGTCCATACAGCCCCAGATAATAGAACAAACCGACGAAAAACAAAAGTGGATATTTCTCCATATACGTTAAAAAGTAAAAATACTGTTTGTTGTTCAGCTGGAAATAGCCAAAAATATCCCGCAACAACATGATGGCAATAAGCAGGAATCCTATATCAAGACCAATAAACACCGCTATAGCCGTTTCAAATCCTAGCAGACCGGTTGCTGCCCAAATAATCAGTGCCGCAACTGCCACGCCGAGCAAGTAACCTTTGACAATTTTCCGGTAATCCTTCAGAGCGGATACATACATCGATAGTATCCAGATAATATTTAATTCCACGAAAAATAAGTAGGAAATGAATTTAAACATGAGCGGGAGCGGTGATGACCAGTAAAAAAGCACAGCAGCGATAAACCCGATTAAAAGTACAATCCCAATCGCCCCGTACATCGAAGATAGGACATTTTCTTCTTTTTCCATAAATGTCTGATCAGCCACAAAACGGGAAATGACAAACAGGAATCCGCCGGTCAAGATTTGCGAAAAAACAAATGCATATTGAACTGACGCCATAAATAGATTCACTTCGGAACTTGGCGTGTCCAAATGCATGAGCCATTCCCGCGCTATTGTAATAAGCAAAATACTTAAAAACATTGGACCAACAGCGGTTACAGCTGAATAGCCATATGCCCGTAGTTGAGCAAAGAAGTTTGATTGGTTATACAGTTCTTTCAACTGAAAGCCTATGCCTGCCATTCCTGTTCACCTCCTTGTATAATCGATTATACTTTTCTATCATGCCCGGCAGTGTATATAAAGAGGTTACTCGCTCTCTTCCGTTGCGCCCATATTCCTTCCGACGTTTCGGGTCATTTGCAAGTGAGATAATGTCATTTGCCATCAAATGAAAATGCATCACCGGGACAATTGTTCCAGACTGGCCAAACGAATCATACTTGCCAAGCAAAAGCTCCGCACAGCTTCCTACATCAGTTGCCACAAAGGGAATTTCCATTGCCAATCCCTCCAGGATAACAAGTGGCTGCCCTTCGCTGATACTCGAGAGCACAAGGATATCAAGAAACTCTAGGTACTCCTGCACATCCACAGCTCCTGTAAACACAATATTGCGGATGCCCAAACTATCAGCCATTTCGATGCATTCTTCGTAATACTCCTCATCTTCTTCATATGGCCCGATAATGTAAAAATAGCTATCTTGTATTTCCTGCTGCACAATGGAAAAACTCTGAATCATGGTTTTGATATCTTTGATTGGCACTACCCGGACAATTGCCCCTATGTGAATGCCGGTTACTTTCTGGTTACGGTTTTGTATATGAAACTTATCGACGTCGATGCCATTAGCAATGATGGATGTTTTTTCGGCTGGACACCCGAGCTCCATTTGAATCTGACGGCTTCCTTCAAACAATGAGGTTACCCGTTCAGCATGCTCATATGCGCATTGTGATAAGCTGTAAAAATAATCAATCCAAATATCTTTGAAGTATCCCTTAATCCAATCCGCTTTAATGATTTCCTCTTCCCGCTCACGTGTATAAATACCATGCTCAGTGAGCAGAAATGGCTTATTATACTGATGTTTCGCCAATGCACCGAGGACACCCGCATATCCGGTTGATACGCTGTGATACAAATCCGCTTCGGGCATTTTCTGGTCAATGCACAGAAATAGTGGCAACACCATGGAGCGTAAGGCCCAGAACATATCAGTAAACGGAACATGTACGAATCGTTTGGTGCAAAGTTCCTGCACAATATCAAAGAAATCTTTGCTTGCCAAGAAATTTAAAATTGAATCTACTCGTCCATCAACGAAAAACTGAAAGAGCACACTCCAATTTACTTCTCTTCCCCCGATCAGGGATAAGAACGCTTCTTTCTCCTCTTCCGTTATGTTGTAACGCTTACCGGCTTGAATATTTTCATCTACATGAGCGCCAAGGAAAATGTCGTGCAATTCTAGCAAGTTCGAAGGCAATTCATATTTCCGTGTGATATCTTTTGAGTCTTTCGCCGAGATGGAATATACAATGAATTCATGTTCCGGCATATTTAAAATCATTGATTGGACCCAGCTTGATACGCCTCCTGTTACATATGGATACGCACCTTCTGAGATTAAGCAAATTTTCACTGTAAACCTCCTAGAACAATGGAAAATGTCAACTTGTCTGCCTCTACTAGATACAAATCTTCCCCAATTTTCTCCACTTTACAATCTTCAGTTTTCGCAATCGTCCGGTTCGTTGAAAAATAGTAATATGTGTGCGCATTTTCTTTCATCGCTGTAGTACGGAAAATTAGTTTATCACCGTCCTGCTCTTCATACAGGTCACTGTATATATACGCATATGCTGCCTCCCCGGCTTTTGAAAGCGTAAGTGAACGAAGCCAAGGAACTTGATCTTTCATTGACTGTTGCAAATCGGTGAAAGCGGATAATTGCTCCTCTGCGTTGCCTTCTTCAAAAAATCGATTTGGGTACAGAGAGTGGGCATAAAATCCACTTAGGGCCAATTCATTGAAAAGTTGCCACTTTTTATTATCGTCCAGGCTGAACCCTTCAATCGTTTTCGGCAGTACAATGGTTTTTTCCATTTTCTGTACGTCAGTATTTGGTACAAGAGTGGTGGATGCATCCTTCATTAACTCAACATCCACTTCCGGAGATGAACTACTTGTCGAGCGGATTGCATAACCCGGAAGCACCTCTTTTATGTGCTGAACAGAGATATCGTGAGAACTGGCGATTTGATCAGCATTTTTTGATAAAGGCAACTGCACTGCGATCTCACCGCCCATCCGCAGTAGCTCCCGCCCATATAACTTCAAATCATCATGCACTGGATATGGCGCATTATCTGTACGTCCCGTATCCACCGGTGCTAGGTAGGAAGCAGTATAGTTTAAATTAAACTTGGATTCAATCCGCTGCAACTCCGGCCATACAACTGTGCGGTAATAATCACGGTTTGTATAAGAAGGCGATAAATCCCTGCCTTCGGGTACAAAAAATGGAAAGCCACTCAGCTCCGTAACACGCCCATTGACAATGGGCATGATTACATGCTCAGATGCCTGTTGAATACCTTTCACAAATAAAGACTGGTCAGTCATTGCAGTAAACATCGTACCATTAAAAACAATAAACGCCCCTTCTCCGTATGTAGCTTTCCACAACAGCGGGATGTCCGACGAAGAAGAAGCAAAAAGCTTGGCATCGCCTGAAAGCCGAACAGATAGCGATGAATTGATGATGCTATCTGATATAAAAACAGTATCTCCGTTATCACCAAAAAACGGATTTTCAAGCTTAATTCCCGTTGTCTCTATAAAATTGCCTGTCTCCACTAAACCAAGTGGTTGATAAAGAGTAGACAAAGCCGGACCGGGTGAAGGGCGAACAGCAAAAAATAAAGAACCGCCATGTTGTACAAATCGAAGTACAATGTTTGTTTCCTTCAACAAATCAATTTGCTCGGTTGCTACCACCACGCTGGCGTACCCTGAAAGGTCTGCTTCAGATTCAATAGAAGAAATCGGGCGTACTTCTACATCTTTTCCCATCAACTCGAGCCGCTTTTTCAATGAATTTTGAAGAGCCGGTTGGTCCGGTCCTGTCAAAAGTAGATATGACGGTACATTCTGGCTTCCTTCCACTTCTTGCCTTACCACAGCATGCTCGGATGGTTCGTTGAAATATTTAAATTTCAGTACCGCATCTGAACGGGCGATTAAAAATAAAACTCCTATTAAAGCAATAAACATCCCCAACGCATAAATACTGCGCTCAATTTTAAATTTTCCCTTCATACATACCACCTTGTAGCCAATAGCGCAGTTGGTTCAGACGTTCAGGCGACAAGCGGATACTTGACGAACGAATCTTATCCACCAGCTGGAAAAAAGCCTCTCTGTTTTGCATATGAAAGTGTACACTCATAGCAGCAAAATACGCATCTTCATCGTGTGAAAAATGCTCCAGGAACGCTTCGGCTGTCTCTAGTGCCTGCTGGTACTCCCTAAGTTCCAGCGCTGTTTTGATTTTTTCATTGTAATATAACGAGCTGTCCGTCGGATTGAGCGCCAACAACCTGCTCAACGACTGGGAATACAGATACATATATTTTTTTTGTGTTTTTTGGTCAAGAAATTCAATTTGAACAGACTGTTTCAGAACATCCACATACTGTTTAATGGTTTCTAGACCCGTGCTGTTTTCCTGAAGCCTTGCCTCTAGACGCTTCAGTTCTTTTACTAACTGGCTCTTTGCCTGTTGCAAAGCGGTAGCAGCGTAGTGTGAAGTTTCGGTATCCTCACTCTTCAGTGCCAGTGCCAAGGCGTCCGACTGCTGCAAAAATTCCTCCTTCAGCAGGTTTATCAGCGATTTACGCTTGATACTATTTTCATTTAGCATCAACGCATCTTGAAATGGGATAATATTCATTTCGAGTTCGCGGTTTGGCGTTTGCAAAGAAAGATCCATGTATTCCTCACGCCTTAGTAGCCATTCCGGCAGTTCACCGTCCTGTGCCGACTTCTTAAACATAGCCAAAATAATCAGGACGCCCAAAAAAGGGCAGCTAATTAAAATCATCGCTTGAAGCGCTGCCCCTTTCCTCCGCCGTATATATAAGACAATGCTGTACAGGAGTGCAAAGGTGTAATAAACAATCAGTCCTTTAGCCAACATAAGAAAGTTCCTCCTCGGTCACAGTCGCATCAATGCATTTTTTGCCGAGGCGTTCTACTACAAGAGCAGCATCAACCGCTTCTGTGTTCGATAGGATAATACGGAGTTTCCCTTCCTCAGTAAATCCAAAATAATCTGTTGTCCGCAGTGTTGTTCCAATCGACTGCAGCTTTTCTTTATCATGTTCCTCCCCCTTGACATGAAGGATTGTGTAAGGAATATGAAGTGATTCGGCCGCCTGCTGTTTTTGTTCCAAAATCCGAGCAAAGTATGCTGGTTTCAATGCAGTTGTTTCTTCTACATAACGCTCATGGTTAATCTCCTGAATATAGCTGGATGATCGTTCAAGTGCTGAACTGATAAGACGGATTACTACATCGACCAAATTCTTAAACGACAATGTTAATTGATGAAATGGCACATCATAGCAGACAATCATAGCCACCGTTTGATTCTGCTGTACAATCGGCGCTACAAAAAATGGTTCAGATGATGACAGCGAATCGTTAAAACAGATCTGCTTTTCGTTAACTGCCTTCTTTATGAGTGTAACTTCTTCTATTCTCAAAGAGGCTTTGGGCATAAACAGTTGATCGCCCGATTTAGCAGTTAGACGGGCAAATCCATTAGGTGCAATGGAATATAGCGCAAAATGCTTAGCTTTCAATGTTTGTTCAAGTACATGAATCGAACCTGAAAATAATGCCTCGGGTTCCAGGCTGTCTAGCGAGCGCGTCGCCTGGTAAATCTGTCCGATTCCGTTATCAGAGCGTAAAATTTGCTGCTGCAGCTCATTTTTAATTCCGAGCGTTTCTTCATAAACGGACGATAAAAACGAATATTGCGCCTGCGAGGAAGCGAGTTCATCCTTTGTAAACAACAGCTCGATTTTCCGACGATCCACTACATAACTAACGATGAGCCCAATAAGCAAATAAATAGTGAACGTTGCTAGGAGAGCATTATCCATAAATAGAGAACCGATTTCCCTTCCTGAGCCAAATGCCTCATTCACATGGACGGCCATAGCTAGAAAGGACGACAAGATAGATTGGGTTTTACCAAATATAAGAGCAACCAACAGCACGTAAATGATCCAGAAATCTATCAATTCAACAGCTGGGACGACAATAACAGACATAGCATAAAACATTAAAAAAAGGACAATGTTTTCCGCAAGGTGCATCCAGTGATTGCCCCACAATGAGGAACGGGATTTTCTTTCCTTCACTGGTTCTGCTGCCGGTATCGCTCCATAGTGTTCCACTGTGGCTTTTAATCCCGCTTCAAGCGAATACTTCGGCACCCAGTCTAAATCTTTTTTCAGCCGCGTATTATCCAATTGCGAAGACGCAATGTCCCCCTCTTTTGATTCAATGAACTCAATTGAAGGCTGTGGCTTCAACTTCGTCAACGCCGCAATAAGGCCCTTAATACTTGTCTGTGTATTGTTCGATACATTGTAAGTACCGCTCAGTCCGCTTATGACACCGCGGTATACAGCCTCTGCCACATCGCCAACATAAATAAAATCGCGCGTCTGTTCACCTGTCCCAAAGACCGCGATTGACTCCTGTCTTAAAAACTTAGTCGTATAAATAGACACAACACCGCTTTCCGCACTCACATGCTGACGAGGACCATATACGTTTGCAAAACGGAATATAATCGATGACAATCCATACATTTCTTCCCACTTGCGGCAGTATAACTCCCCATTCATTTTGTTAATGCCGTATGGAGAAACAGGATCAAGTATCTCCTCTTCCTTAAGCGGAAGTGACATGTTTTCGCCATATACTGCTGCCGATGAACAGAAAACAAACTTTTTGACGCCATACTTTTTCGATAAATTCAGCATATTGATGAGGCCAAGAATGTTCGTCGATGAATCCTCAAACGGCTTTTCAATAGATCGTTGAACACTTGTCTGCGCTGCACAGTGGATGACTACATCAAAGGAGTGCGATTTAAAAAAACTCTCGCATTTTTCATCCGTGATATCCCCAATAAAAGAGCGATGTTTAAAATCAATATTTTCCTTTTTCCCGGAAAGTAAATTATCGATAATAAATACATTATGATTTTCTTTGAAAAAGCGCTCCGCAATAAATGAGCCGATAAATCCGTATCCACCCGTGACTAGTACGTTCATATAATTCTCCTTACTTCCAGATGTTTCCTCAGTCCATTTAGATCTAATAATACATCGCCCCTCTTACAAATTTCTTAAATATTGCTGTAAGTTGGCATATCTCAAACTTCCAGAACTTTCACTATGTAATAAATGACGCGATCTTTTTTTGTCAGGTGATAAAACTCATTTAGTCATTTCAATACCTCTAAGCACCATAGAACAATGAAACTTTCGACCTTACATAACATAGATTATAGTTTAATATCGGATTTCAACACTGCCATTTGGACTATTTTTATATACTGTCAATTTAACCATAGCAGTGAGCCAAATAGTAAGGGTAAAAGAATAATGTAATAACTATTAAAAGGAAAAAACCTCCAAAACTTGATTTAATAGTTTTGGAGGTACTTCTAATTCTATACTAGAAAGCTCGTGACCAATGAGTTTGTGGCGATGTTGGACTTATCAGGAGGCAACTATCATTTTAGTGACCGAACAATGGGGATACTTTCTGTATCTCTAGTTTCATTCGCTGACTTCTCATCTATTGGCATAATCGTTGGGGCTGTCAAAGGGCTCAATGAAGGCCAGGGAAATATTGTCGCACGATTTGGGTTGAAACTGTTATATAGTGCAACGCTTGTAAGCATACTTTCAGGGATTATTGTTAGTCTCGTCATATAGAGAAACATGCTGACCAACCGCAGTTAACACGGGGACGTACGAGACATCCAGCATACGGGAAGCGTCTGTCAAAAGTCGGAGGCAGTGGCGTACCCACTGCCTTTTGTTAATAACCATTTGCAAAATCGGATATCATATCCATTTCATCTTCTGTAAGTTCCCTATTTACATGTTTTCCATATTCCCTAGTAATCTTCTGATGGTCCCCACCGCAAATATTTGTATACTTCGCAATCATTCTAAGCATAGCTGCTTGCTCATTAAATTCACTTTTTGAAATCGGCATTTGATGCGAAAGTATATATGTTTCGGCATCAAACTGCTCTAATTCATCCAGCAGCCGCAGTGACTCCTCAATTGTATAGTGTATTTTTTCGGAATGGATATTTGGGTAAAAACAATCACCAAGAAAAAGAATCTTTTCTTCCTTGATATATACAATTACTGAATCTGAAGCATGGTCCCCTCCAACGTGTTGTACTATACAATTTATCCCACCTAGGTCAATTTCCAGTCTCTTTCCAAAAGCAATATCCGGCAAAACAATTTTGATATCACGGTTTTCCTGGAACTCTTCCTTAATCGCTATTGCGCAAAATTCAATTTCTGTCCCTTCCTTCACTCGCTCATCCAACGCCTCATCTGACCATGAGTAAGGAATGAGTTTCTCCATCTCTATTTTTGTGTCTTTGGAAGCGATGGAAACTGTGTTGGATAACGCTGAAAGGCCGAAGATATGATCCCAATGCCAATGTGTAAGAACGACCATATCAGGATTAGATATTCCCCTATTTGAAAGTTCTCTCAGAAAATACTTGGCATGCTCTTCCGAGTTTCCCGCATCTATCATTAACGTCTTGTTATTGCCGACCACCATTCCTAGAATAGGACGGTCCGTCACCGATATTGGCGTGATGTACCAAAAACGCTCACCTATCTTGTTAATTGAGTGCATTGATGCTACCTCCCTTTAATCACAAAATGTGCTAATTTAATTACTAAGTTGGGGGCTTGCTGAAAGAATGTAGTTCATATTCTTGCATATTGCAATTTGTATTATATATTTCCCCTCATCCGTTCAGTATAAAGATACAATATTTTCCCATAAATTGTTACAAAAATATATTTATATCCTTATAATGAAATAGAGAATCGGAGGGAGTAAATGAATAAAATATATTCGGCCATGATGGTCATCGTTTTTTCGCTTCTTTGTTTTTCTTTGCTTTCAGAGGAAGTAAAGGCAAATGCGTGGGTTGATTACAAAGAAGGATTAAAGCTATATGAAAAAGGAAACTATTCAAAAGCGATCCCTTATTTAAAAAGAGCTGCTGAAGAAAGCAACAATGCTTCTTATTACCGAAAGTTAGCAGAAGCCTATGAGGGTAGCGGACAGTACCAAAAAGCGTCCGACACACTATATACGGAGGCAAAAATACATTATGCAATTGGCCAGAAATCAGGTGACATGAAAACCTACCATGCAGTGATTATTATGGCCGAGCGTTTAAAAAGTGAACTTGAATTATATACAGAAAAACAGGTGCAGGTACAGAACACAAAAACACTTGCCAAATATGAACCAGCATCCGGAATGTACATTGGTGCCTTTATTGATGGCGACGAACCAATGATGACATATGGAAATCAAAAATACACGAAGTTCAATAGTTTAACAGGAAAAAAGCACTCTACATACTTCCGCTATTGGAAATATGGCGACCCTTTTCCAACAGAGTGGGCGATGCAAGTAAAAGAGTCGGGTGCAGCTATTCATATCGCACTTGAGCCAAAAACCGGTCTTGATAAGGTGAAAAATGATGATTATCTTAAAGAGTTTGCACAAGCGGCGGCGGCAACAGAAATGCCGATATTCCTTCGCTTTGCCGGAGAAATGAATGGGAATTGGGTAAAGTGGAATGGAAATCCTTCGAAATATAAAGAAGCATTCCGAACAGTTTCCCGTGTCATGAAACAGGAAGCCAAGAATGTGGCAATGGTTTGGTCTCCTGGTTCTGAACCTAGAGATAAGATGAAAGACTATTATCCTGGTGATGAATTTGTGGATTGGATCGGCACTAGTATCTACAGTGTAAGATTTTTTAACGGGAATGCTAAACAATCTGCCGAATATGTAAATCCATTGGAATTGCTAGATTTCATCTACAAAGAATATGCTGACCGCAAACCGATTATGGTAAGTGAATATGCAGCCACTACTTTCAGTAAAGCTGGCAATATGAATACAACTGACTTTGGCATTAACAAAATGAAAATGCTTTACCATGGTGCGATGTTGAAATATCCAAGAGTAAAAGCCATCAATTGGTTTAGTCTAAATGCATTGGAGAATGCGGATAGACCGGACCGCAAGTTAAACAATTACAGCTTAACAGAAAATAAAAAGCTATTGACGGCCTATTCCAATCTTATTAAAAACAACTATTATTTACAAGATGTCGAAAATGGGCCTTTTGCAAAAACTTCCAGATCAGCAAGTCAGACTATTATTGCCCTTGAGAAACAAGTTATCCGTCAACCAGTAACGATATATGCATGGGCAAAGACATATGATCCAAAAATTTCAAAGATTATTTTCAAATTAGATGGAAAGTACCTCGGGGAAAGCAGTGCCTATCCATTTGCAATCAAAATCAATCCAAGTCAATATCAAAATGGACAACATAAACTTCAAGCCATTGTCTTTGATTCAAAAGGGAAAGTGGCCATAAAGAAAACCGTTGCCTTCCAAACGGCAAAAAACTAAAATGCCGCCTACTTCTTATTAATCTAACAAAAACTCATCTCTAACATCGACTTTTAGATCAAAAATAAAATTCTATTTATACTCAAAATTAAAAACCAATGTACCTCATAGTAGATACATTGGTTTTATTCTGATCTATGACTATTTTTATTCTTCGATAAGTTTAATTAGTTTAGGTTTTCTAACTCTCTGCCTAATAACTTTGCAAGTTCTAACATACCGAATTTTTGTGCTTGTTCTTCAGCATCCGAATTGTAATTTGTGTTTGTATTTACATCGTATGTATATGCAGTGCCTTCCTCATTGACGATAAATTCGATACCTGCAACATCAATGCTATTTTCCTTTAAGAATCTTTTGTATCTTTCAATTAATTCTGTACGAGGATTTTCAACAATTCTAAATTTCATTTGATCTTTTGGCTCTTCTCCAACCGGGCAAAATAAATCACCGATTTGACATGCATCTGCCGGGCATAATTCAAATCCTTCTGAAGTATCCACTCTTACGGAATATACATACTCCCCACCAACGAATTCTACGCGGGTGATTGATTGGTCCGGGGATGATACATATTGTTGTACAAGCGTAATACCATCTACTGAATCTTCAAATGTTGGTTTGTCCAAATGTTCTTGCAGCGCCTCTAAAGAATAGAACAGCTGAACACCCAACCCTTTACCAGCACGGTTATGTTTTGTAATGAACGGGAAGGTGTTCAAAGTTTTTGCTGCTTCCATGATTTGTCCTTTCCCAACAGCCGCAACTGTTTTCGGCACACGAACACCGCATTTCTCTAATTGTGTATATTGTTTTACTTTGCTTAATTCAAGACGAAGTGCATTTGAGCCGTTCAGCACTTTCCTACCATGGAATTCCAACCAATCGATGACCGCACCTGTTAGTTCTGGTGCAAAACGGTGATTGCGTGTATGAGATGATGCACTCATACGATTGTAGAATACACCTTCTGGCGGTACTTCATTTAAATCCACAATTCCTTCATCTAAATGCCAAGTTTCATATGGTAAGTTTAATTCTTCTAATCTTTTTATTAGATGGCTTGTCCAATCATCATTTTCATGAATGACATAGATCTTTTTTGTCATACTAAACACCCCGCTACTTTATTTTCTACATTTAACTTACCTATTTACCTTTGCCAATAAGCAGGCTCACTCTTTATGGAAAGTTGCAACGATAAAGTCTTCTTAAATGCACATTCCCGTATAGTTACCGGCAGTCCCTTCACTACGAAAGGCAAGTATCTAAATCTGATTTCAATTTTAACGCTGACTCTTAAAACTATGCAATAAGTTATTCGTATTTTCACCATCAAAGCAAGTTCTTGAATAGCGCGGATAAATCATAGTCTCGAGAAGGAATTGACCTACTTCTTAAGCTTCCTTCTTATTTCAAAACCAACTTGCTTTTTGGTGGGTACAAATTAAACTTCTTGTTTAAACAAAACTGTAAGATCACCTCATAAAGGTTTCTAAACAGTAACAGCAGATCTGCCTTTCCCATATGGGATACATAGCGGTGTCCCCACGATAGGATCAACCGAGATTACACACTGCATGTCAAAAACTTGTTGAACAAGTTCGGCATTAACAATTTCGTCCGGCTTTCCCTGTGCCACAATCCGTTGGTTTTTTAACGCCACCAGGTTGTGTGCATAACGGCAAGCCAAGTTTAAATCATGCAGAACCATCACAATCGTTCTGTTTTCCTTCTCATTTAAATCGTACAACAGATCAAGAATATCAATTTGATGTGCCATATCTAAATAGGTAGTAGGTTCATCCAGCAAAATAATATCGGTATTTTGGGCAAGTGTCATGGCAATCCACGCCCGCTGTCTTTGTCCCCCTGAGAGCTCATCGATGGCCTTATCCTTCAATTCCATTAAAGAGGTGGATTTAAGGGCGTTGTTCACTAATTTTTCATCCTCTTTTGTCCACTGTTTTAACCAATTTTGGTATGGATACCTTCCTTGTTTGACTAATTGCATGACAGATAATCCTTCTGGGGAATCCGGTCCTTGTGGGAGAATTGCCAGTTTTCTGGCCACTTCTTTTGTAGGCAGCTTTGCAATACTTTCCCCATCAAGTAGTACACTCCCTCCTTCAGGCTTTAGAAGACGGGCGATTGAGCGGAGGAGCGTAGATTTCCCGCAGCCATTTCCGCCAATGAATACTGTAATTTCGCCTTTAGAAATCGATAAATCTAATTCTTTTATAATAATTTTTTCACCGTAAGCTAGAGTCAGTTTTTCCGTTTGCAAAATGCTGTTCACGTGTATTGGCCTCCTTCTATTAGTTGTTTTTGGTTTTCATTAAAAGATAGATAAAATAGGGAGCGCCTAAAGCTGCCGTAAACACACCTGCAGGTACAATGGAAGGCAGGAATAATGTACGCCCCATCAAATCCGCCAGCATAACGAGAATTGCCCCTATAAATGCAGACACAGGCAATAACGAACCAAACGAGGAACCAACGAGCCTGCGTGCCATATGGGGTGCCATCAGCCCCACGAATCCAATACTTCCAGCAAAGGCAACGGCTGTGCCTACCAAACCTGTACTTATAATAAGCAGTATAAACCGATGACGTTCGACTGGACTTCCGACCCCTTTTGCAATATCCTCTCCTAAAGATTGGACATTGATATTCCGCGCCGAGAAGAAGGCCATTAGCAACAACACGAACATAACAGGAAGAAGCACATGAACATCCTCCCATCCAACACTATTTACGCTGCCAGTAATCCAAATATTCGTCTGGCTTGCCATATAAATTGGGCTCAGCACCATAAACGTAGTTGTTCCCGCTTGCATCAGTGCTGTAATACCAATACCAATAAGGACAAGTCGAACCGGTTTGACCCCATCCTTCCATGACAAAAAATAGACCGCAATCGCGACTAACGTTGCCCCAACAAAAGCTGCCACAGGTAACCAGTTTATACTGACAATTAGTGAGTAATTTTCATCGCTAAAAAGCCATAAAAAAGCGACAACAGACATCCCTGCCCCGGCTGTTACCCCTATTGTATCCGGTGCAGCTAGATCATTTCGGATCAGGCCTTGGAGAATCCCTCCTGCAACGGCAAGCCCCATTCCCACTAACATAGAAACGATTATTCTCGGCAATCTGAATTGATGGACTACAAGTTGCTGAAGCTCTGTGCCTCCTCCGAAAAATAGTTTAACAACCGTTAATGGATTGATCTTAACATCTCCCAAACCAACACTTGCGATAAAGAGAATCAAAGTAATTATGAAAAGTACAGCCAATTTTACAAGAGCATTGTTGTCTAAAAGCAGGGACAACCTATCCTTTCCTACGCGAAAGCTTCGATATCCTTTCACCCTTTGTTAGCCCCCTTGCGTGCAATATATATAAAATATGGTGTTCCAATAAAAGCCATCATTACCCCTACTGGAACTTCTTGAGGCATAACAATATATCGGGCGCCTATATCGGCAGCCAATAAAAGAATCCCCCCCAAAAGAGCTGCAAAGGGCACCAACCATCGATGATCGATACCTATCAATCGGCGGGCGATATGTGGGATCACAATACCAATAAAACCAATTGGACCAGCAGCTGCAACCGATCCGCCTGCAAGTAATATGACAATTACACCGACCATGATCTTCAACATTCCAACTTTAAGCCCTAAACCCCTGGCTATATCATCTCCCATCGCCATTACATTCATCATTGGAGCTATAACTAGAGCCAGTAGCCATCCAACAACTAAATAAGGAAATACTGAAGCTAATATTTCAAGCTTCCGTCCTTGGATCGATCCGGAAAGCCAAAATAAGACTTCATCCAGAGCTGCTTCATTTGTCGTTAACATCCCTTGAGTAAAAGAGGAAAACAACGCTGTCATCGCAGCTCCAGCAAGTGTCAATTTCATCGGCGTTAATCCTCGCTTTCCTACTCCTCCAACAAAATAAACAGTCAATGCGGCGATTGCTGCACCTAAAAATGATATCCATGTAAATACACCCAGACTTGAGACTTGAAAGATAGTAATCGCAAAAACTACAGCAAAGCCAGCTCCTGCATTGATTCCTAATATACCCGGCGATGCTAGCGGATTTTTTGTCACCGTTTGCATATACACACCGGACACAGCAAGGGATGCACCTACACTCGCTGCAATCAATGCCCTAGGCAAACGAACAGTTTGAATAATTAAGTGTTCATTACTCCCATCGAAAGCAGTAAAGGCTTTATAAGCCAATTGCATAGTTGTATCCGTGTACCCTGAAACAATACTTATTCCCATTAATAGAACTAGGAAAATGGCAGCAAGTATTATTTTTGACATTCTAGCAAAATCGAAAATTCCATTCATTTTTGTCATCCATCCTAACCTAATATAGTGATAGTGTAGAAGATATTAAAATTTCAGTCAATAATAATGATAATCATTCTCAATTTTTATTGACAATATTTTCATGTTTAATTAAAATAGTGAATGATAATTGATAATGATTATCAATATTAGTTAAAAACTTGGGGGTACAGGATGAAAGGAAAATTACGGTCATTATTAACACTTTTTGTATTTTTATCTCTATTATTGTTAGCAGCATGCGGCAACACTAATGAATCTGCTGACAAGGAGGAAGCAAAAACACAAGCAGCTGAAACTACGAGTTATTCCGTAGAACATGCAATGGGGACAACGGAAATACCGGCCACTCCAGAACGGGTGGTTATCTTAACTAACGAAGGAACAGAGGCGTTATTGGCGCTGGGAGTAAAACCGGTAGGCGCCGTAATGTCATGGGATCAAGACCCTTGGTATGAACACATCAGTGATGAAATGGATGGCGTCGAGGTAGTAGGAGATGAGTCGGAAGTAAATATTGAAAAAATCGCTGAGTTAAAGCCAGACTTAATTATTGGGAACAAGGTTCGTCAAGAAGCAATGTATGAGAAATTTAAAGCGATTGCTCCGACTGTATTTTCCGAAGATCTTGCAGGGGATTGGAAAATCAACTTCGAACTCTATGCAAAAGCATTGAATTTGACTGATAAAGGGAAAGAAGTAATGGTTCAGTATGACAATAAAGTGGAGGAAGTGAAAACCAAACTCGGGGATAAAGTAAATCAGGAGATATCAATTGTTCGGTTTAGCTCCCGTCCTACACGCATCTACTACACAGATTCTTTCTCAGGGGTTGTATTTGATCAACTTGGATTTAAGCGTGCTGCACATCAAGCAAAATTATTTACAAAAGACAATAAAATGGGGAATTTTGCAGTTGAAGTAGATAAAGAATTAATACCCGAAATGGATGCAGATGCATTGTTCTACTTTACATACGCAGACTCTACCGCGGTTGAAGAAGAATGGACAAATGATCCACTTTGGAAAAACCTTACTGCTGTTAAGGAAGGTCATGCCTACAAAGTGAGTGACATTATATGGAATACAGCTGGCGGTGTTAAAGCGGCTAATCTTATGTTGGATGACATTGAAAAAATTTTTACTGAACAATAGGCTCTTTAAATTTAAGGAACTAAGGTATGGGATGGGATAGTTCCCATACCTTTTTAATGTGCCAACGATGTATATTTGGCAATCCAGATTTCTATATATCGACGAAGGTCCTGCCTAAACAGATAGACAGGACCTTGTAAGTTTATTTTAACATTGTCGCATTTAAAAATTCCCTTGTTCTTTCTTCTTTTGGATTGTTGAAAAATTGTTCTGGCGTGCCTCGTTCAATAATTTTCCCATCGTGCATATACACAATCCAGTCCGCTACTTCTTTAGCGAATCCCATTTCATGTGTTACAACAACCATTGTCATTCCTTCTTCAGCCAAGGCCTTCATGGTTGTTAGAACCTCTCCCACTAGCTCGGGGTCCAGTGCCGATGTTGGCTCATCAAAAAGCATGATGTCCGGTTCCATCGCAAGTGCTCTAGCAATCGCCACCCGTTGCTTTTGCCCTCCAGATAGTTTACTAGGATAGACATCCGATTTATCTTCCAAGCCTACTTTACTCAGCAATTGTTTTGCTTTCATGATAGCTTGCTCTTTTTCAACACCCTTTACCCTGATGGGTGCTTCAATAATATTTTCCAAAACTGTTTTGTGTGGGAACAGGTTGAAGTTTTGAAACACCATTCCTACCTTTTCCCTGATTTTGTTAAGGTCATCGGTACGAGGATTGACTTCTTTACCTTCAATTATAATTTGGCCGTTATCTTTCCTCTCCAAGAAGTTCAAACAACGCAGGAGGGTACTTTTCCCTGAACCACTCGATCCTATTAAACAAACGACATCGCTCTCATAGACCGTCATATCGATATTTTTCAATACATGCAAGTCGCCAAATGATTTATTCAATTGATTTATTTTAATCATTTCTTTCGTTTCCAATTACTTCGCCTCCTATCTGTCGCTTATTGCTAATTTGAGTTCAGTTCGGTTCACTACAAACGTCATCAGCGCTACCAGCAATAAATAGTAGACTGCTACAATGAGTAAATAGGTCATTTCGTCAAAGTTATTTGACCCCAGTGTTGTCGCCACATTGAACAGTTCATTCATTGAGATGAATGCGGCTAACGAAGAATCTTTTAAGCTAATGATAAATTGATTGCCTAAAGGAGGCAATGCCCGGCGGAATGCCTGCGGAAGAATAATCCGTCTTAATGTCAGTGCCTTTGTCATTCCCAAAGAACGACCAGCCTCAAACTGGCCTTTGTCGACCGACTGTATTGCCCCGCGAAGAATTTCGGAAATGTAGGCTCCATTATGAAACGCGAGGGCAAGTGAAGCAGCCCAAAAATCAGGAAGAAGGAAAATCCCACTAATTCCGAAGTAGAGGATAAATATTTGAACAATGAGCGGTGTTCCGCGTACTAAATAGACATATATATCTGAAATGAGTTCCAAAACTTTTATATTAGAAATTTTTAATAAGGCAAAGATAAGTCCGATGACGATTCCGAGCAGGATAGAAACTACCGTGAGCTCCAGTGTTAAAAGCATAGCTTCCAAGAATACGCCTTTTGTTTCCATTAGTGTGCTAAAAAAGTGTGAAAAACTTGGCAAAATACTACTTCCTTTCTTACCATGGTATTGGTTTATTCCGGTTTTTTGGTAATGTCCTCACCAAAATACTTGATACTGATTTTTGTTAGTGTCCCATTTTCCCTGAGCTTTTCCAGGGCTTCATTTACACGCTTCAACAGTTCTGGATTATCCTGCGGCAGCACAATTGCTTGTTCACTGCGATTAATTAACTGCTGGGCTTTAATCTTAAACCCTTCCTTTTGAGCAGTTTTCCCTGTAACAAAATCCGTGATCACCGCATCATGGCGTCCACTGCTCAACGCTTTTAAAGCAGTGATATCGCTGTCATAGGTTTTGATTTTATCTGTGTACTCGGAAGCCGTATCGGCATATGTCGAACCTTTTGCAACAGCCACTTCCTTTCCCTCTAAATCTTCGGTAGTCTTAATTTCACTATCCGGTCTGGTGAAAATTTGCGGACCTGAGTAGTAGTACGGGGTAGAAAAGGAAACGTGTTTGCTTCGCTTCGAGTTGATCGTGTGGCTGGCAACAGCGGCGTCTGCACGCCCTGTTTTCACCCCTTCTACAATCCCTTTGAATTTGATTCGCTTCTGAACAGGCTCAAGGCCCATTTCTTTTGCAAGAGCTTCGCCAACCTCAACATCAAAACCTGACATGGTGAGA
This sequence comes from Ureibacillus sinduriensis BLB-1 = JCM 15800, assembly GCF_000772955.1. Taxonomy (GTDB): domain Bacteria; phylum Bacillota; class Bacilli; order Bacillales_A; family Planococcaceae; genus Ureibacillus; species Ureibacillus sinduriensis. Next base: position 162,179 of record NZ_JPVO01000051.1, read on the forward strand.
TCGTCATTTATATAACTAAATGGCTTGAATTCACCAGATGCGGCAAATACAAATTGATTTTTATTTATCAATTCAGATCCGTCTGCAAGCTTTTCCTTCTCGGCACAAGCAGACAAAAAACAGACCGCGAATATACTAAAAACAATTATTAACTTTTTTTTCAAAAACATTTTGGCTATCACTCCTTTTTCCCTTTCGTTTTTTCCTACTCTGCCTCCAGCTAAATTTCTTGCTTATGAAAGTTAATACCCTTTTTATTCCCAGTAAAACAAAAAGTGTCAAGCACCACTAATGGCACTGACACTTCTTGCATGTTATTTGCAGTCTGCAATATGTTTTAAATCATCTTGTTTTCCGAATGTCTTTGCTTTTTATAAAGCGAAATTTAAAATAAAAAAGCTTGCTATGAGCAAGCTTTTAAATAGTTTGTTAAATTAGTAATTCCCACACGATTTTACTATTCGACGATATAGATTTCACGGACTTGGTTATTGCCTTTTGTGTTGACGAACACATCGTAACGTCCTACCTGGTAAACTCCCTCGGCATTGTTATTGATAATGAAAGTTTCAGTTAAATCCCCGCTTCTAGTTCCATCTGCATAAACTTCATCGATGGTGATAATCAATTCATTTTGATTGCCCTTCAACTTGTTCATTACTGCTGAAGCTTCGGCTGATTCAACAGTATCCAAAACGACCACTGTTGACCACTCGCTGGCACCCGCAGCATTCAATGCACGGATTCTAAATTGATATATATCACCGTTTTCAGCTTTAGCAGCAATGCCATTCAAATTAGCAAATTGATCGATATCCTGTGTGATATAGCTTTTTGCCCGTGTATTGTGGGCGATTTCCGCCAAGCTGATCCACTCTCCGTTATTTGTGTTCATCTGGATTTCATAGCTTTCAGTCAATACGTCGTTATTCGCCCAATCGATAGTGAAAGTACCTTCGTGAACAATAATCTTGCCGGGTGCAGGTATATGTTCTGTACCAAATGCGGAACGTACCTCTTCATTAATCCTTACGTCAGTGATTTGGGGCGCCGCCGGAACTGAAATTGGCGCGATATCAAACTGGGAACCGGAATACGTTTCGATTTCAGTTCTCAAAGCCGATGCCAGTTCGGCTGTACCCGTCGGCCATACGTCTTGACGATTTGGTCGGAATGCCCAATCCAACTGCGATGCCGGGTTAGTAGTCATGTTGGGATTCTGGGTAGTCGAATCGGAAGCAACAACAATTCCTACGTCTTCTTTCACATTGAAATTCTTTGATGAGGCCGCATCGAAAATATTTGGTTCAAGTTGAGAAGCATCCGCTCTTAGGGCATCCAGATCAGCTTTTGTCATACCAGGCTTCACATCGGACGGTAATCTGAAATCTTCCACTGTTTCAGGGAAATCCCCATCGAAGACTGCCTCCCGCGTGATGATATAGCCAGGTGCATCGCCGAAGAAATGGTTGAATCCTGCATTTGGAGTATTGTTTGGTAAGTCAATGCCAAACTCATTGCCTTGTGATCCACGGGCATGGCCTTGACGACTCCTTAAGAACGGGAAATTGACATTGTCAAAAATGTTCCCTTCCGCCCATATCGTGGCGTTGTGTGCTGCCCCGACCCCATAACCGGTATTTCGATCCAATAGGGTATCATGGTGCGCATGCCCTTGGATATTTTCATATAAGTTGTTGTAAACATGTATACGTCCATTACGTACCCGTGGCGTTCGTTCTTCTGTTCCTTGGAACCAATTGTGATGAATTGTTCCATAGTGTTCGCTGATAGAACCGACACCGCCACCGATCAGCATGACTTTACTGCTGCCGGCGAAGTAATTATAAGCCACGGTATAATTTCGTGCGTGGTTGACGATATCCACCGCGCCATCACCTTTTGCCTGATCTGGGTCTTCCGCCTTTGCAAAGTGCAGGTTTTGTCCATAGCCGAAAGTATTGTTGTGCACCCAAATATTCGAAGCTCTTAAGGTATCACCGCCACCATGTATCTCAATGGCATCGCCTGTCCAATAATCAAAATTCATGTTCCTTATGACAACGTTGTGGGCACCACCTGTCCCAATCAAGGTCGGACCATGAGAAAGAGTTGCATCAGGACCAATCCCTTCGATCGTAACATTCCCATTACCTGCTCCAATAGAAGCACCGCGTTCTGTAATATTCCCGACGAAACGCACAATCAGCGGCTGTTTTTGGTCAGCAGTCGATCCACGACTGCTGTCATTGAACAAGCTGTTGGCATATCGTGATGCAGTTTCAGGCGTGATGTAAACAATTTTAGCTTCCGGATTTACACGTCCATCCGGCAGATAGCCCCCGATCGCTCCATCTAAAGCAAAATCGTGATTCCCTGAGTATGGATTTTCATTTGATGGTATGAAAGCCGCGCCATTTCGCGGAAAGGCTTCTGTCTGCAGATTCGAAAAGCTATGTTCAACTTTTCCATCCAATCTCACTTGGATTTCGTAAACACCTTCCGGTAATCCCGGGATATCTGCGCGCCATGTGTTTCTTGCCGGGTCGACCCGTACCAATGGCGCATTGTCCTCGTCATTGACCAACGTCCAGTCAGTCAGGAAATCGGTAATCGGACTGCCATCGCGCCAGTCAATAATGTTTGATCCTCTCACGTAAATCTCGTATTTGTCATCGATATCGCCTGTCCAGACCGCATACGCAGTTTCAAACCATGTTCCTGCTTCATTGATAACGTTTTCATTTGGCGCTGCCGAAGCAGATTGATTTTGCGGCATGTGCGGCGTTATCCCGAAGGATATAAAAAACAAGGTCGCGGCTATGACGATGCAAATCCACTTTCTCACTATTTTAAATTCCATTTCAAGCTCCTTTCTCATCTCATTCGTTTAACGTTAAACCTAATAATAGTATACATGTGGAATAATGGTATTTCTAGTAGATTTTAGATAATTTAGATTATTCTATATATTACATTAATTTAAATATAAATACCTAAAGTCCATTTGGTGTGAATAAAAAACTAAACTGGTTTAATTTGCTTCACTATAATTCATTACAATAAAAAAACCGTAGATTAGGAGCACATGAGTAAATAAAAGATTAAGAGAATGCATTGGCTCCCCTTTTTGGGATGGATAACAATGCAGGCTCTGCCTATGGAGCATTAGATAGACGTTCGTGTAATAGCATAAAAAAAGAGATGGATTCCCATCTCTTTTCAGACTGTTGACGAACGCTTTCGCCCTGCGTTGGTTGTCTCGTTCGTCCCCTCATGAACGTTTTGTTCTATTCGGGTCTTCACTCGACTGCCCGCCTTGTCTGTCAAGCGTTTTCAAGACAGTCTGGGTAATTTTTCATTGAAGGAAATAGCTTAATAAAACGTGCTTATGGCTTTTTAATCTATTTAAATGTTATTTTCACAGTATAGCCAAGGTTGCTAAAAAAACCTTTAAGGACTTTCTCCGCACTCGTTTCCGCAGATTCTAATAAGCCTATTTCCATAGCCTCCTTCTTAATCTCGACTTGCGCTTCTGCTGCCAAATCAAATCCTTCTTTCCATTGCACTTCCCCTCGGAATAGCCCTTCATCTGAGAATGTTTTGACACTATCCATCTGAATTGTGGGATCCTGTATAAACGTTGCTCGAGGCAAGTCGATTTCTAGCAATTTTTCATTATCATTAACTTTTATATCATTTGACGTTATCCCTTTAAGATCAACCCCTGCAATGACGGTAGCAGGAACAATTAATAATACCTCTCTTTTTGTACCAGGCAAATTAACCGAAATATCCTTTCCGAACAACTTATTATCTTCTTCCTCAATGATCACTTTTATATGGGCTTCAGCTGTTGCAAGCGTTGCTAATTCTTGAACTTGTTCTACAAAGGTTATACTTTCTTTTTTAAATGTACTACCGGAAAGAAACCAAACACCTGCGGCTATGATGGCTATGAGGAACAATGTAAATAATAAAATCTTTTTTCCCCATAATTTAAAAATGAGCTTAAATAATGCTCCGGAGATATTGGCGTTTCCTCTACTTCGTCCCAGAACGGTAGTAGCAGCACTTTCTTCTTTGCCTTTCTCCAGTTCATTCAGCACTCTCTCAAATTGTGTTATTTTTTCATCTTTTTCATTCATAGTATTCCTCCTAAATGTTGGCTTCTTATAGTACTTTTTTAAGAGCAACTCTATTTTCTCAATAAAAGGAAATCTCTATTTTCAAAGAGGTTGATCTATTTATATTGTTTTGTTACTTGTGAGCTTGGTGAATCTTACAATATATTGTACTCTAGATAGAAACACACATCTACCTAAACGGTGGCAAATGCAATAAGACCACCTTAGTGCTGATAAATCAACATTTCAGGTGATCTTATTATATTTTGGAAACACTTAAGTTAAAAATTATTAAACTAACTCAGCTTTTAGTCCCCCAACTTTTCACTTTCCATTGGTGTTGGATAACACTTTATCAAGAAACATATCGGCGTCGGAATTGAACTTCCAGCACACCCCAAACCTATCCACCAGCATTCCGAAGCAGGATGACCACGGAGTATTGGATAACGGCATGATCACATGGCCGTCAATCGATAGATGATTAAAGTATCTCTCCATTTTTTGTTTATCCTCATAGACTAAACTGATCCATACATTTTTTCCTTTCGTCAACTCCCCCGTCATTCCCTTCATGGAAGGCAATAAATCCGACATCATGATTTTCCCGCCTGCGAATTCAATCGAACACTCCATAATCATGTTCAATTCCCTTTCCGGAAGCGGGTAGTTTGGGTCTTGCGGAAAGTCCTTAAAATGTACCTTTTTTACTTCAGTTGCCTGTAGAGCCTCCGAATAAAACCCAATCGCTTGTTCGGCAACCCCATCAAAATTTAAATACGCTATAGCTGACATAAAGCATAACCTCCTTCTTGTAATACATGTAGTATAATGGATGAAAGGTGACACCTTAGTGTCACCTTTCTGAAAATATGTAAAAAAAAGAGGGGAATTATGGACAAGGTTGAGAGACTCATTTCGATTATTATGATAATGCTGAAAAAAGAGATTGTTTCCACTAGGGAATTCTCGCAACTCTTCAACGTTTCGAAAAGAACGATCCTTCGCGATATGGAAACATTAAGCTTAGCGAACATCCCCATTTACTCTGTCATTGGAGTCAAAGGTGGCTACGGCTTAATGGATGAATACAAGGTTGATAAACGTCTTCTAAGCAGCTCCGATTTAGAGAACATATTAACTGCGCTCAGCGGATTGGAACAAATCCTTCTAACTGAGGAAGTTGAAAGAACGCTAAAAAAAATTGAGGCAATGGTCAGTCCGTTGACCCTGAATCGTTCCATTGAACTGTCGTTTTATGATTGGGTAGGCCGGTCCGAGATTCTAGAAACGTTGAAGGTATGTCAACAATCCATTTTGAAGAAAAGGCTGGTTTCGTTTGATTATATAGATAAAGACGGGGCTGTAAGCAATAGGACGGTGGAGCCCTATGAGCTGCATTTTAGTGAATCGAGTTGGTACTTGAAAGGATTCTGTTTACATCGGCAAGGATATCGCACATTCAAATTATCCCGGATCGACCATATTGCTGTGGATGAACGTGTGTTTCATCCCAGAGACGATTGGTCAGAGCAAGTTCATGAAGCTATTTTTCTGCCTCAACTTGTCACGATTAAGGCATGGATATCATCTAGCATAAGAGATCAAGTCATCGAAAGGTATGGTCGAAAGAGTATTGAAGACCCTGGTTCTGGATCTTTAATGGCAACCATTCAAGTACCTCAAAACGAGTCGGGTTTTCAATTTCTAGCAAGCTTCGGCACTCGTCTTAAAGTTATAGAGCCCAAATCCTATGTGGAAGATTTTCGAAATTACTTATGTAAAATGATGGAAAATTACTCTTGATAGGACTTGTTTCGGCAATACCATTGATCTCAGTCATTACACAATATTAAAAAGGACAAGGAGGGTGCCTCTGTCCTTTTTCTTTGTCTTTTCGACTAGATCCAACCCTTTTCAACTGCTTTTTGTACAGCCTGCTGCCTTGTTTCAACTTCCAGCTTCTGAATGGATAAAGATAAATAGTTGCGGATTGTGCCTTTAGTCAGGAATAACTTTTTACTGATTTCATTAGTCGTATAGCCATCCTTCACAAGCTTTAACACATTGATTTCCCGTTCATTTAGAGGGTTTCTTTCATTCATAAATAAAGCGGCTGCAAGATCTTGGCTGATTACCCTTTCACCTTGCATCATTTTACGTACTGCACCGATTACATATTGGATAGGCTCATCTTTCAGGACATATGCATCAATCTGGAGATCCATTGCCTCTTGTAAATAACCGGTCCTTGCAAAGGTTGTCATAATCATGATTTTGCAAGGATAATTATGGCAGCGTATTTTTGCAGCTACTTCCAATCCGGACAAATGCGGCATTTCAATATCCAAAATGCATACATCTGGCTTTTCCTTTTGAATTAAAGCCCAGGCTTCTTCTCCATCTGCCGCTTCAGCTGCAATATGAAAGTCGTCCTCCAGCTCCATTATGGATATTAAGGCACCTCTCAGCAGCTGCTGATCCTCGGCGATACAAATTCTAATCATTTTCCGCCCTCCTGAATCGGATACAGTGGTATAGTCAGGAGCACCTTTGTTCCCTCCTGGTCATACGTCACTTCTGCATTTCCCTTTAATGAGCACATCCGCTCTTTCATTGTAAATAATCCATTGCCATGCTGCTTGTCGGATAAACCGATTCCGCTATCGATAATAGATACTTCCACTCGGTCCTCTATTTGGTAAAGGTTTATTCTGCACGCATCTGCATTACTGTGCTTTACAACATTTGTTACCGCCTCTCGGATACTATAGGCCAGCATCGTTTCCTGCACACTGGTCAGCAGGATATTGGCAAGCTGATGATCAATCTGCACACGGATACCGGCATTTTTAAGCAGTTGCTCACAATGCTCTAGTTCGCCCTGCAACGATAAAAAGTTAATTTCTGATATAATCTCTCGAACCTGCTTATGGGCAGTACGGACGGTCAGTATCATATCATCGAGTTCCTTATGAATCCGGTGATCTTCGTTTGGTATCAGCCTGGAAACGAGCTCTGTTTTTACCTTTATGACCGTCAACGTATGTCCTAAAGTATCATGCAGATCGCGGGCAATCCGCTGACGTTCCTGTTGCATTGCAATATGGACGGTCGCTTCATCGACCTCACGCTGGAGCAGCTTGGTTTTCTCAATATAATAGCGTAACCATGGAAATAGCAAGATAAAAAGCATAATCGCCAGTACAATTGACTGTGAATTTGAAAACAGCACATCCTGATAGCGCCAGACGAGACTGGCAAGAAGGAGGAAATTTACGCCCGTAGCTATCCACAAGATACGCCGTTTGACAGATCGCCCGACAAAGTCTGCAAATGCAAATTGGAAGAATATCCACTGTGGACCGCCTACATAGGCCAGATATGCCGTAATAGCATAACCAAGCACAACAGCAGGAAGCAACAGGCCATCCTGATACCACAATGCCGTGTAATAGGCTGCAAAATAAATGACTACAAGTAAAATTTTTAGAACAAGTGACGGAATATGCTCCGAGACAACAACCACATAGCTGAATAGCAGGACGATCAGTACATCAATAATTAAATAATATTTTGCCTGACTTTTAGGATACCATTCCAGCATCTAGCCCCCCCCTATCTTTCCAGCTTCTGCAGCATCCCCTTTCGCAGCCATTCGACCGGTCCATAAGGAAATTTAGCTAACCACGCATTTGCCAGTATAATTTGCCCTACTACTATCATACAAAAAATACCTATAATTTCTACACTATTTAGGTTGCCTCCCAGGCCTAAGCCCCAACCGTAAAAAATGGCTGTGGCAGTGATATTTTGCAGGATATAACAGCTTAAAGACATACGGCCGGTTTTCTCTAGCCATTTCCAAACTCGCCACGTGCTGTATGTCCGGACAACAAAAGCAATGAGCCCTATATAACCCAATGCAAGCATAGGTGCAAATAGATATCGAACAGGCAAGTCAAATAGACCCCCTGGTACAAAAGTTAATGCATTTAAAGGGAGGCCTATACCTAACCCCCAAATGAGTAGCTTCCGCTGTATGGCAAAGCCGCGCTCAGTAAAGGAGAAAGCACCGCTGCGCATAAGTTTTATACCAATAATAAATAAACAGATATTTAAAGGAATAATAAAGATCGCCTCTGTTCTAAAGAACATAAAATTCGTGAGACGATTCTGAACCTGTTCCAGCCATGTTCCCTCTGCGTAAACCGTAATCAACTGAGGAGAGCTTGCCATTGAAAACGCCGGTCCCAAGAGCATTGCAGTAAAAATCAGTGCAAGCATTCCTAAATGTATAGCGCCAGCAACCCATAATGCACGGGTCATCCCCCGTTCCCCGTGCTTTAATACGATTGCAATAATTCCTGCAGTGACAGCATAGCTCATGAGCACATCATACTCCATTACAAGTAAGTAGTGTAGAAGACCTTCCACCAATACAAATACAATCACCCACTTGTACATACCAACCCACGGCTGATTACGCCTGATGGACTGCTCGTATTTAATCGCCATTCCTACTCCGAACATTATCGTTAACATGCCAAGCAACTTACCATTAAAGATGAACAGTGCAAGTAAGCGAATGATATCATCCATACTCGACCAACCGGTAAAATCTGTGGTCGTTATATACTTTAGATCCCCTAAATGGGCAAAAATCCAAATATTCGTGCCAAGTGTCCCTAAAATTGCGATCCCTCTTAAAATATCAATCAATACAATACGTTTCATACTGAAGACCCTCCTCGTATTTCCGTACCTTTATCGTACATAGGAAGGCATCCACGAAAATATCGACAGGCGTCAATAAATTCAGATGACACGTGTCATTAGTTAAACAATCAACTAAACCTATCAGGAGCATCACATCGATTTAAAGTCGATAGCATGCCATCTTCTCGACCTAAAATCTCCTTATCTCATCCTAATATAAAACCAACTAAAACATATTCGTTAAAAAAACTATTAGGTGAATTCCATTGATACTGCTTTAATTAACCTTATTCATGATGCGGTACTGGTTGCTAGATAAACTTATTGCTATTCTCATCTTCCTTTAATTGCAATACTGTAAAATATACTAGAAAAAATACGGTTTAATGAAACCTTTTTATCCTAAACGCTACTCTAACTATATAGGAGGTAATTAAATGGAACACTTAGTAAGAGCAGCGATTGACGGTCATCAAGATGCATTTGAGCAGCTAGTAGAGGCTGAAAAGCAAAAGCTTCTAGCAAAAGCTTACTCCTATGTCGGTAACAAAGAGGATGCATCAGACATTGTACAAGAAACATTCCTACAAGCTTATAAATCTATTCACCAATTAAAGGAGCCCAAATATTTCTCTACATGGCTATTCAAAATTTTAATAAGGGAATGCTTTGCCTTTCTTCGGCAAAAAAAGCGTACATTCGTGGTGGAAACCGAGCTTATCCAGCTACAGCTTACAGATCACGACCAAATAACGACCTACGAATTTGTCCATGAGGCACTTTCTTTGCTTCGAAAAGATTATCAAATGGTCCTTATATTATTTTATTTTTATGATTTTAAAGGACAAGAAATTGCCTACCTATTGAATAAGCCGAGCAATACAATCAAAATGCATTTACATCGCGGCCGTATTCAATTAAAAAAGCTACTAGAAGAGCGTTTGAACAAACCTATTAAACAGAAGGAAGTGGTCCATATGTTAAAGGAACAACTAGCAAAATTAGCATTAAACTTTGTGTCGATTCCTGATGACTATCATATACTCGTAGAAGATTATTCAGATGAGAAAGCTACTTTTGTGTGGTCACCCAATAATACACAAGAAGTAATTAAAGTGAAACTTGATCAACATGGGAAATTATTAAATTTAACAAAACCTTCTTCAATTACAGAAACACTTCTCACAACTCAGCTGCAGAGAGCTATTGCAGAAAACTTTTTAACCGCGCAGTACGCTGAAGCACTAGAGTATCTAGCTTTATCTAAGATCATTGAAAAAGAAACAGAAACTATATTTTATTATGAACAATTTGTAGGAGGTTACCCTCTTGCAAGCTACGTTACAAAAATAGCGATTTCCAACTATGGTGAAATAATTGATTTTACGTACGGTGGCTACACAGAAACACCTCCAAGCTTTCCAGCAAAGCTATTGAGTAAGGAGGCTATTTTACAAGAGGTGTATAAAACTTCTTGGAAATTAAATATAAAGTATTTATCAAATGAACTATATTCCGTACCGCAGTCTGGTTTATATCCGATTTACGAGAGCTCGATTGTCCATCAGACCTTTAATGCTATAAATGGAAAACCTAAATTTGAAGAGGGGCCTGAAGAGCATAACACGTTCTCTCCCTTCCCTAAAACATATGGACTAGATAAAAATGCGACAATCGAAACGATTGTTGGGTTAGATGAAGAAATGGTAAAGCTACGAGAAGTAGAGCTCGATGAAAATACGATTTGCGAAGTATGGCGCCATACAAATTGGAAAGCACCGCAAAATAAAACGATAGAAAGCTTCCTACTGGAACGGATGGGAGAGACAGTGAAAATAAAGGTTGATAAGCAATCGCGGAAATTAAAGGAATTTATGTGGTTCAAGGAGCGTACAGGAGAACTTGATCTTTCTTATGATGCATGTCGAGAAATTGCATGTTCATTTATCGCGACATATTTTGAAGAATATGTACCTTATCTGAAGTTAAAAGTAGAAGAACCATCCTTCAATGAATTAAATTATGCGTTTTTTACTTTCCCCCTATTCATTGATCAGCGTATACAACTTGAAGAGGAACGATTTTACGTTGGTGTAAACAAAACAACCGGTTTCATCGATATATTTTGGTCGCCACGTATGGACTTAAAGCTTCTACAATCCTATGAAGCTTCAACTATTAAACCATTTGAAGACGTCATGCCTGCCTTAAAAGAAGTGGATGCCTTTTTACAATGGTCTAAACAGGACGGTGAAAGTGAAAAAGAGGAAGTGTTAGTATATAAATTGGGGCAATTAGAAACAAAACAGTGGATAGTCGGACTAGATGCAACGACAGGACAACTTATCGTCAGTAAACTGTAGATAAAGCTTAGTAAAATAGGACCCAGTATCTATACCTTTTCCCAAAAAAATTTAAATTGTATAAGATAAATTAATGAAAATGTTCATAATTTATAGGACTAATAACCACCAAGAAGTGCAGATTAAGTACTTCTTAGTGGTTATTTTTAAAACGTGGAACGTTGATATAGAAACGTTCTAGATTAAAGCCTTTGTAAATGTGTATGAGTAAATGAAGAATCTTGATATTTCAGCCCAGCACCTATTGTTCTATCCATACAAATATGTGCCATCCAGATGATCGATACTATAAGTAAATAATCGTTTAATAAATATAAGTACATTAATGCTAAGAGCAGTGGGAAAATAAAGGTGTGACCAAAATTATATACAACCGCACCTATTTTCTTATTCACTGCATAACCAGACATCGTAAGATCAGGAACTAATAAAAGAACAAAAAACAACCAAATGGGATAGTCTAGCTTCATATAAATAAAAAACAAAAATGTAAAAGTAAGTGCATATTCAATATGAACAATTTTTCTATTTGTCATCATATCACTCTCCTTATAACTTATAAATCCTTTATAAATAAACTCAGCATTAATCTTTCAATCTCTTCGATATGCTCTAAATACTTCACTTCACTTGCCAGTTCTTTGATTGTTTGAACTACCTTCAATGCCCTTTGGTAAAATTGGACTCTTTCCTCAAGTTTCATTATTTTTTGGTCCAATAGCGATAATGTTGATTCCTTACATTCATTAGATATAGATTGGTCATCTCGTAGTATAAGTAATTGCTGAATTTCCTTTATCGAAAAACCTAATTGTTTTAATACGATGATTAGCTGAATCTGTTTTTCACATTCTTCATCAAATTCCCGATATCCATTTTTTTGTCTTATTGGTGTCAATATATTTTCTTTTTCATAGTAACGAATTGTATCGATCTGAATTTGATATTTATTTGCAAAATCCTTAATTTTCATAACATCCTCCTTTCATGGGAAATTATAACATTGGAGTAAAGTCCAGGGTCAATTCCTTATTTCCATGAATTTCTTATTAGATTTATTTTTACTTCTTTTCGTTTAGAAAGACGATTGAACATGGAGATTAATATTAACTATGAACCTATCTATAGTACTGTTTCCTCCTTATTGTATCCGTAATTGCAACCCAGCCTGACAATTCTATTAAATGAAAATAAGCCATTATCAACATTTACATGAATGTTGATGATGACTTATTCAAAAAACTCATTTACTTAGGATACGGTTCTCCGCAACGGGTATAAGTGCGGTTTTTTTCGTCTACGTTTATAATAAAGGAAAGGTGGTGATAACATGCTTGAAAAAAACATTGAAAATCAGCTAATTAATTTAGTTCAAACTAAAATAAATCCAGATTTCATTATATTGTTCGGTTCATTTGCAAAGGGAACAAATCGTGATGATAGCGATATCGATTTAGCTTATTTCAGCAAAGAGCTGTTATCATCGTACGAACGTTTTATGCTTACAGGCGAACTGGCTCGGATAGCTGGACGAGAAGTAGATTTAGTTGATCTCAAGCAAATTGATACAGTATTTACGATACAAATATTTTCACAAGGAAGACCTATATATATTCAAGATGAAAATGAATTTACGCGTCAAAAAATGCGAGCATATAGTATGTTTGCAACATTAAATGAACAACGTGCAGGCATAATTGAAAGTATTAAATTACGGGGAAGTGTTTTTGGCGATGAATGATGTCATTTTAAACAAAACAACTACAATTGAGCGTTGTGTCAAACGTATTCATGAAGTATACGAAGGTAATGCTGAGAACCTAAAGGATTTTACGAAGCAAGACAGTATCATTTTAAATATTCAACGTGCATGTGAAGCAAGTATTGATTTAGCGATGCATATCGTAAGTGAAAGAAAACTTGGCGTCCCAAAAGCGAGCCGTGAAGGATTTAAGTTACTGCAAGAAGCAGGTTTAATTGAGGCACATTTAGCGAAAACGCTTATGAATATGGTAGGTTTCCGTAATATCGCCGTTCATGACTACCAAGCACTAGAACTTGGAATTTTAGAAGCAATTCTAGAAAAGCATATTGATGACTTTAAAGATTTTACGAAAGTAGTATTACAACTTGAAGCATAACTATAAGTTAAATGAAAGAAAGTAAGTAATCTTTTAAAATACTTATAATATCATAAATTTAGCGAGCACTATACCTTTGTATGGACCTATCTCATCATTAAAAGATGAATTTCAATTTAATTTAAAATCGCCTGAAGCAAAAACAGCACTTCAAAAACTTATAGAAAAACTAGAAAATGAAGGAATCTAACAGGATTCCTTCGCTCTTTTTATAGACCGCACTTACTTATGATACGGTTCACCCTTAATGATTCTGAAGCTACGATAAATCTGTTCGACCAACACAAGCTTCATTAGCTGGTGGGGAAGCGTCATTTTACCGAAGCTTAGTTTTTCGTCCGCGCGCTTTTGTACATCTTCATGAAGACCGAGTGAACCGCCGATGACAAAGGCGACTTTGCTGGTGCCGTAAGTCATGAGGGATTGGAGGTTTTGGGCCATTTCTTCCGAGGATTTCATTTTCCCATCGATTGCGAGTGCGATGACATGCATGCCGTCATTGATTTTTGCCAAAATCCGTTCTCCTTCTTTTCGTTTCACAATCTCCATTTCCGCTTCGCTTAATTGTTCTGGGGCTTTTTCATCGGGAACTTCCACTAATTCGACCTTGGCGTAACTCCCTAGCCGTTTCACGTATTCATCTATCCCCATCTTTAAATACTTTTCTTTTAATTTTCCGACCGAAATGATCGTGATATTCATAGATTTTTCACCTTTACATTATATTCATAATTAAGCTCCCACAATCGATCCTTTACTAATCTTAACTTGTGGGAACCGATAGCAATGCCCGTTATATATGAGTTCTTTTTTCACTTTAGTTAGAAAATTTAAATACAAACAATTTATCCACGTTAATATTTCATTTACAAACAACTTATCCACAAAAGTTATACACATATCCACAATTAGATTCTATATCTTGTGTAAAGTTATTTACTTGATACAATATATGTTGCATGCTCTTCACAGTAGGAACACTTTGTGGATAACTTTTCGTCATCCGATAGTTTGTCCATAATCGGGAACTCTTTTGTTTCCGCCACGAACATGTCCAAAGCGTGGTCTATATGGTTTTCACAGCTATAATTTGTCACTGGTTGGCACCTCCCTATTTTCAGTAATTTCAACAAACTTATTCACAGTTTATTCTATGTTATCCACAAACTATTGTAACAGACAAAAAAAGAGTAGGAAAGAAAAGGACTTTCTTCCACTACTCACTGTGCATATTTTGCTAAAAGTTATCCACATTTTTAATATTCATTAACCCGATTATACAGTTGTTCCTTCGGTTAGCGTCAATTTTAGCTCCACTAACTTGCCTTGGCGATACACTTTGATTGTTATCGTTTCCCCAATATCTGTTTCATTATATAAATATTGACGCAAGTCAATGGCATTTTCTACTTTCTTTCCGCCCATTTCTACAATAACGTCATATTGTTCCACTCCAGCATTCCCAGCGGCTGAACCTGCCACAACTTCTGACACGACAACACCAGTTGTTACTTCCTCTGGCAAACGTAATTGTTGTTGTTGGTAGAATGCTGGGACATCTGTTAAATCCAATAAACCGATTCCCATCGTTGGGCGTTTTACTTCCCCATTGCTTTCCAACTCCTCGATAATGGGAATTACCGTATTAATTGGAATCGAGAAGCCTAAGCCTTCAATCGTATCTTGGGCAATCTTCATGGAGTTGATACCGACTAATTCGCCCGCAATGTTAATTAATGCCCCGCCGCTGTTCCCAGGATTAATGGCGGCGTCTGTTTGCAGCACTTCCACTTCCCAGTCTTCTGTACCGTCCGCATTTAAGTCAACCGGTACAGAGCGGTCAGTACCTGAAATAACACCGGTTGTCACAGAACCATAGAAATCCAATCCAAGAGGATTCCCTATTGCAATGACTGTTTCACCTTGTTTCAGTACTTCCGAATCCCCAAACTTTGCGACTGTTTTAACATTTTCCGCACTAATAGAGACAACAGCTAAATCTGTCCAAATATCGCTCCCAACTAATTTTGCCTCTTCCTTTGTTCCATCTGCTAGTGTAACTTCCAGCTGTTTCGCACCTTCCACTACATGGTAGTTTGTAATGACATAGGCAAGATCATTATCGACTTTATAAATCACACCCGACCCGCTGCCCGCTTCAGCTGTCGTGGCTTGTTGGTTCCAGAAATCACTTACCTCCTGCATATTTGTAATTCCCACCACTGCTTCAGACACCGATTCAACAGCTGTTGTAATATCGGTTGTTACTTCGGTTGCAGTTTGTGTAACTGTTGATGCTGTGCCATTATTTGAATTTGTTGAGTGACTGGAACTAGGGAGCTGATTCGACAATGACGGCACTAATAGCCATATTAATAGGGCACCGATAATGACACCGGCAAGCCCACTAAAAAAATAACCCGCTTTGTTGCCATTCCCCTTTTTGGAGCGGCGTTTATTTTCCTCTTCCTGCTCACGTCTTAATCGCTCCTGGAGTGGTGAGTAAGAATTTACATGTTCATTTTGTTCTTGCTTATTGTTAATTTCATCTTCATTATAGTAGCTCATCTATTTCATCCTTTCATTCACTTGTTGTCATTATGATACAATCCGAACATTAAAATTACATGAAAATGAAATAAAACAAAATTAAAAAAGAAGATATGACAAAGGGTTGTTTTGTCATATCTTCTTACTGTTAAACTGTTACTAGCAAAGTTGGTTCTTCCGCGTCTGTATCGTGGATATTCACATACTCGCCAGCAATAATACCACAAGATTGCAATGTTTGTGTTACACTCATGCGGGCTAAATCTTTCATATTATTATCTTTGCTCAAATGGGATAAATATATTTGAGTGGGCTTCTCAAAGACCACTTCACTCATAGCAACTGCTGCATCTTCATTTGAAACATGTCCAACATCACTTAAGATTCGACGTTTGACAGACCAAGGATACCGCCCCATTTGAAGCATGCCGATATCATGATTGCTTTCAAATACAAAGGAATCAGCACCTCTTATAATCCCTTTCATCCGATCACTAACATAGCCGGTGTCTGTAATTAAAACCAGCTTGCGCCCATTTTCATGGAACACATAAAACATTGGGTCGACGGCATCATGAGATACTGCAAAAGATTCGATATTCAAAGATCCAAAGGATTGTACAGTCTCCATATTAAAAACAAACTTTTGTTCCAATGGGATGTTTCCGATATGACCTTCCATCGCTTGCCAAGTCTTTTCGTTCGCATATATCGGGACATTATATTTCCGCGCCACAACACCTAGCCCTTTAATATGATCGCTATGTTCGTGCGTTACTAAAATTCCTGATAATTTTTTCATATCACGATCAATTTTAGCAAACAGCTGCTCCATTTTTTTGCCGGTTAAACCGGCATCAACTA
The DNA here is from genome assembly GCF_000772955.1 of Ureibacillus sinduriensis BLB-1 = JCM 15800. Classification (GTDB taxonomy): domain Bacteria; phylum Bacillota; class Bacilli; order Bacillales_A; family Planococcaceae; genus Ureibacillus; species Ureibacillus sinduriensis. The sequence continues at coordinate 178,943 of NZ_JPVO01000051.1, forward strand.
GAAATGCATGTTCATCGTTTTCCACATAGACAGCGTTTCCAGTACTTCCACTCGCTAAAACACTAAATCGCATACGATTACTCCCTACTTTTTTCTATTTCTGCCTCTAGATCTATTTCTTTATCATTTGTCATGGCATCTTCTACGGCCTCTTCAACTTCTTCTACCATCGATGTATCCAACGTCAAATCCAGTACCACACCTTCAACAGCATTAACAAAGTATTCTTTTTCTTCACCGGTTTCCGTTTTGACTCGTATTTCCCAAGTTGGCACAAAGACTTGTGTTAACTGCACTAACGTTGAATATCCTAAATTCACTTTGGTTATCGTGGAGTTTGGTGCTAACAGCCCTTTATTATAAAGCATTTGAATTGCATTCAACGGTGTTGTCAGTACTTTTTCTTCCTGGAAGGATTCGAGATCTTCCAAAAGAGTTTGCTCGTATTCTATGATTTCGTTCTGATCATTCCAATGAACTCTCACTAGACCATTTCTAATATAATAGAGTGTCCTTGAATTCGCAGTCTGGAAGAAAGTCGCCGTTTTGTTCGCTTTATCAATTTGCCACAAAGTATAAGAAGCACCATTATAAACATTTAGTTTTAAAAATTCATTATAGGATGTTGCTTCATCTATATTTTTGATTTCAAAGGGTTCTTTTAAAGTGACAGTCAATTTATTTTTATCTATGAAAATATCTTCGGCGTTTCCAAGTTTAAGATCCTCATCCTCAAAGTTCTTTGCTTTTCCTGAAATATAGGCAGCTTTTTCAATATTTGTTGGTAATACCCCATACGATATATTATCATCCTTTAGACGCGCTTCGATATTTTTTTCTCCCAATGTTTCTTTCTGAACTTGCTGCGTTTCAGTATGGCGGTTTAAATACAGCGAGAATAAAAAGACATCTAAAATCAAAAATACGACGATGAATATAGATTTCGATTTACTCCAATCCATACTGGACCCCTCCTACTGATATATTGGTTAAGGGTATCGAACTACCATCTCGAATGACAAACCATCTAGGTTCAAGGGAATAAACTTTTGGCTTTTGCGGGTCTGGTGTTAAATTATAGCCCAGAACCAAATCATCAATATTCTTTAGCGTTTCAAGTGTTTCAATTACTTCTGGACCTGACGGTAATTGATGGGTGCTAGATTCCGACACGCCAAATAAATAATATGGTCTAGTATATTTGAAAACCTGATTGTCTCCCCACGTCACCGTTATTCGAGTTGATGTATTACTGCTGAAGACAGGCAAACCTTGCAGGAATAATTGATATTCGATAATACGGTTTCCAACATTACTGTAGCTATATCTGTAGTCTCCAGTTAAGCCGCCATGCTGATTAATAAAGTCGTAGCTATCTTGGATAAGCTCGGATTGTTCGATTTCCACAATTCTTTCGGATGGGGGGGCATATACATAGCTGATTGTTTTGGTTCTGGAATCAGAAGTCATCATAGCCATTCCATCCGTATAGGTATTGCTCTCGATATTCTTCCGGACTAAATTTGTATCTTTAAATAAGACGTTTTTAAACTTTTCCGAGGAGATCTCGTCAATATAGTACGTGTATTGAACTAGATCAACCGGATTGGATGGTACATATATAGAAAGCTCATTAGGTCTCTCTATTTCTTCGTATGGCACGAATTTTTGAGTAGCCTTTATAAAAGTAGAGTGAAACTGTTCTTCACTAATCGCCACTACTGTTGTGGCAAGTGTTTGTTTTTCCTTGCTAATAAAGGATAATTCCAAAGTTCTTCCCTGATTCTGCTTTAAATTGCTCCAATCAATCAAAATATGACTAAATGTAATTTTATGAAGATCACTTTGAGTGAATTTGAGCACGGATCGAAATGTATCAATCGGTATTTCGGCCGGGAAGAAAAGTGTCATTTGATTTTCTGAATGAATCTTGCTATTAATCTCTTCTTCCGATAAATTACTTTGCATATACATCAATTCGGTTGCATTCAACCCTGCAATGGCTTCCATGACATTTCTAACAGCAGAAGTTGAGACCGTTCCTGAAAAGTTCCCGTTTTCATAAGACAAAATACGATACGGTTTTAATACCTCTTGTATTTCCTTCTCATCCCCGAGCTTAATTTGCTTAACGGCTGAATCCTCTATATTTTCATAATTCGGCGTATAAGTCCAAATTGAAAATGTTAGTATAAGACTTAAAATGACGAGAAGAAACAGGACAAACGATTTAATTTGTTCTACATGTTTCACTCCCAATCACCTGCCTCATCCAACTCAAATGGCAATGTGAAGAATATCGTTGTCCCTACTCCTTCCTCACTTTCCGCCCATATTTTTCCGCCATGTGCTTCAATCATTTCTTTTGCAATCGCAAGACCTAGTCCTGTGCCTCCCATGGCACGCGATCTTGCACGATCCACGCGATAGAAACGGTCAAAGATCTTGTTTACATTTTCTTTTGGAATACCCATGCCGTCGTCAGAAACCATAACTTTCAGCATGTTTTCCTGCACGGTAAAACCGAATCGGATATTCCCGCCATCAGGGGAATATTTCAAAGCATTTGAAATGATGTTATCTATTACTTGTGTCAGCTTGTCCGTATCCACCTCGACAAAATAGGAAGTATCCGGGATATATCGATTAAACTTCACATTTTGTGATTTGGACATTTCAAACCGGTCGATAATTCGATTAAAGAATTTATTGAATTCTACAAATTCCTTATTAATCTTATAATCTCGACTATCCATTTTCGATAGATTTAATAAATCATTCACAAGACGGATCATACGCTCGGTTTCGGTTTGCGTAACATTTAAAAAAGTAGGAGCGATATTTTCATCTCTCCATGCCCCATCCGCCAGTGCTTCCAGATAGCTTCTCATGGTTGTCAGCGGGGTGCGCAATTCATGGGATACATTTGCTACAAACTCTCTTCTTTCCATATCTATCTTCTCTTGCTCCGTTATATCATGAATAACCGTTATTAATCCGTTAACAAAACCGGTTTCCTTCTGGATAACGGAAAAATTCGCTCTTAATATAAACGGCTTATCCTGTGTACTGTAATCTAAATTGATGGATTCCTTCATATGAATCAAATCCTCAAAGCTGTAGTCTTGATCCAACCCCAAAACCGAAGCTATTGGACGGCTTAACGTGGTTTCACGTGTAACATTTAAAAAGTTAAGTGCAGGGTCATTGATCAGAATGACTTTCCCCTTCCGATCAGTCGCAATCACGCCGTCCGTCATATTACTTAAAACCGATGCGAGTTTTCTTCTCTCTGCTTCGGTAGTCGATTGCGCCTCCTGTAACCGATTTGTTAAATGGTTGAAGGCTATGGCAAGTTGACCAATTTCATCGTCTCCATAAACTCGAACCTTTCTTGAATAATTACCACGAGACATTGCCTGTGCCTGTCTGCGCATATCTAAAATAGGCTTGGTGATGGTCTTGGCAAATAATATCCCGAGAATAACAGTAATCGTAAGAGACATAGCGATACCAATCGCAAATATTTGGTTGATATCTTTCATTTGTTCGAAAACACTTTCAATATCAGACTTGATATAAAGTGCACCTATTACTTTGCCATTTGGCCCTACATTATCTTTGATAGGAGCCGCTAGAACCCATACTCGTCTTCCGGATTCCAAAGCAATATTCTCGTAATAGTCCTCAGAGGAAATGGCCCTTGTCACTGTATCATTATTAAATCGCTGCCCAACGATGGATTGGTTGTCCGGATCGGCGGTAGCGAGAACCTTATTATTATCAATAATTAAGATTTCATTGATATCTTCGGTGGCAAATTCCAATAATATAAGGCTTAAGCTCTCTTGCAAGGTTGGTGTGTTTTCAACCCGTTCCTTTACCAATTCTTCTCGAATGCTATATTGAACGAGGTCGATTCGTTGAGTTATGGACTCTTTAAAGTTTTCTTTTAAACTCTCTTCTAACTTTGAAGAAAAGTAAATTCCGATAATTTGTAAAGCAATAACAATGAGCAATACATAGATGAGGACAATTTTTACGTGAATCGATTTAAAAAAGCTCACTTTGTGCATTTAAATTACTCCTGTTCAGGGTTCCGCAAATAATAACCTACTCCGCGACGCGTTACAATCCAGTTTGGATGACTTGGATTATCTTCGATTTTTTCACGCAAACGGCGAATTGTCACATCCACTGTTCGAACATCTCCGAAATAATCATAGCCCCAGACTGTTTGAAGTAAATGCTCACGTGTCATTACTTGCCCAATGTGCTTTGCCAAATAATGCAACAATTCAAATTCGCGGTGCGTTAGTTCAATTGTTTCCCCACGTTTTAAAACTAGATAGGCATCTGGTTGAATAATTAAAGTACCTACTGTAATATCATTTGTTTCTTCTTTAACTTCTTCAGCTTGATTTGACACTTTTAAACGGCGCATATTCGCTTTTACACGGGCGATCAGCTCACGCGTACTGAACGGTTTCGTTACGTAATCATCCGCACCCATTTCCAATCCTAATACTTTATCAATTTCGGATCCCTTTGCTGTCAGCATGATGATGGGGAAATCATACTTTTTGCGAATCTCTCGACAAACTTCCATTCCGTCACGCTTTGGCAGCATAATATCCAGCAACATTAAATCTGGTTGAGATTCTTCAACTTTCTCCAATGCTTCATCACCATCATAGGCACAGATTACCTGGTACCCTTCTTTTACTAAGTTGAATTGCAAAATGTCTGCAATCGGCTTTTCATCATCACAAACTAATATTGTCTTTGTTGTCATCCTATCTCTCTCCTCTTCATTACCAATCTATCTATCGTTCGTTAAATAAGTTCAAAATTTATCACATATTAATGGGCATGCTTGTGCAAGCTCATTATAACTATCAAATGGAATTATTCATGAATCACATAAACAACTGCCTAAATCACTTTCTACAAATAGCATCTAAAATTAATGCATATCGCTATTATACCAAATAAACACCTTCAATAAGTATTAGAAACCGTTAATCTATTAATCAGTATTATCTAAATAGGTTGTTTTCTTTCCTCAATCGGATTCATTTATTTATTTTCTGGGAAATATTTCGACAAATTTAGTCATTTGTATTTTTGAAAGATTGCCACCAACATAATGTTTTACAAATCAATTTTTGAATGGCCATATATATAGCAACCGTGGATGATTAATGTTTACTCACATCCTTTAAATAGAAAAAGACAGCCCTTGTAAAATTGGACTGCCTTTCATACTTTAGTGATTCACATATGATAATGGATTAACGAGTGCTCCATTTTCGTGTATTTCAAAGTGTAAATGTGTACCGGTAGATCGGCCAGTCGATCCCATAATCCCGATAACAGCACCTTGAGGCACCACTTGTCCTACACTTACATGTATTTCTGAGAGATGTGCATACACCGTTTCATAGCCATTGTTATGGTTAATGACAATTTTTTGACCATATGTCCCATCCCAACCTGTAGCAGTGACAACACCATTATCGGAAGCTTTGATCTCATAGCTGGAAGGGCGAGCTATATCGATTCCTCGATGGTAGCTTCCCCACCGTGAACCCATCTGGCTTGAAATATATCCACCAACTGCCGGCCATGCAAAATTGCCGGTACCGCGGGAAGAAATAACTTTAGTTCCTTCAATAGTAATGCTGTCAACAGGTTCAGTTAAAACCGTTTCATTTGTAACCGTCTTATCAACAACAGCACCATTTACTTGGGATATTACATAAGATACTTCTTTTTTCCCTTTAGATCCTTCTTGCTTAACAACCGTTTCACCTTTGAACATTGTCTCGTCTTCCTCCACGATTTTTTCAAAAGGGATTTCGGCTAACGTATTTTTTTCTTTCAAGATTTGAACATTTACTAGTGGTTTTTCAACAGTAACATTTATTTCTTGGCCTATTTGCAGTATAGAGTCCTCTGTTAAGCCTGGGTTTAATTCCAAAACTTGAGCGGTAGAAAGATTATGGGCACTTGCGATCGACCCAAGTACATCTCCTGGTTGCACCGCATATTTTTCCCTTTCAAGAGAACCTGTTTTTAAGTAATCGACAGCTTTGGTTGGTGTTAATATTTGTGCTGGATCCGTTTTCGTTTCAACACCCGAGATATCTTCTACCAGTTTAATTTCTTTAATCCGTGTTTCATCTGCTTTTAAAGCGGGTAGTGTTTCTGCAGTAGCATTAGATTCATATTGTTGCAATTCCGCTTCAGTCACATATTGAAGTTTCAACAAACGGATCGTCTTTTCATAATCAGCTTGATCCTTTAGATAAACTACTGGTTGCCCGCCAATTTGTAAGGCATAGCTTTCTGCTTTAACAATCATATTTTCTTCTAGCTTTTCAATCGTATGAGCATCGTCCGTTTCATATGAAAACACTTGTTCCGGAATGATCGTAACATTCGATTGGTCATCTATGTTGTAGTCTGTATATACTTCTTTTGCTTTTTGTACTTTTGTTTCAACTATCTCGGTAACAGTTTCTTCATTTGAGACTGCTCCTATATATGTATCCCCTAGATAAATGTGGTATATTTTTTCAAATGTATTTGCACTTGTTTCATTCGCAAATGTATGGCTAGTACTAATTGCTGTAATTAAAAAAGTAGTTATAACTGCTTTCTTAAAAAAATTAGTTTTACCTGATTTAAGACTTATAGTTTGTTTCTTTGTAAAGTCTCCGTTGATGTTCCATTTCGAACTCATGATAAAGCCCCTTCCAAAGATCACCCACTCAATGGGTTATTTTCCATGTGAAATTTTCACTTTTTTAATGTACCATAATCTTTTTTTCTATTAAACCATTTGAGTCCTTTGTAATGAAAATGTATTATTTGAATATTGACTGTTACAAAGAGTGTAAATAGAACTGGCTCAATACACTAACTTTCTATCAATAAGATATTTTTAGTCTTTTTCTATCTTTACCATAAAATACTTTTATATTTATCATAATTTTTTGCTCTTTGTTTATATTGTTTGTAATTTTCAGTATAATTATATTGTTCTAGACTTTCGCAATTCCTTGATCTCCTCGATTAAACGCTCACTATTCGGCCTAAGCAAATTAGGTAAATATTCTCATTGATTTTAGTATCATGATTTCTAATTTTATCGATTTCAAATTAATACACTTATAAGAGAGATTGGGGGGAATTAATGTATACCAAGAAAGCCATTCACGCTTCCGAAATTAATAAGGTAAGTATGGGTACAAAAATATTACGTATTGTGATGACGATCATTGGGGCTCTAATCTTTGCTGTAGGACTCGAGTTATTTTTAGTGCCCAATACAGTAATGGATGGAGGTATCGTCGGAATATCCATTATTTTATCCCATCTAACTGGAATTCCTACTGGGGTATTCATCTTCGTCATTAACATACCTTTTATCTACATAGGCTATAAACAAATCGGTAAAACCTTTGCTTTCATGTCCCTGCTTGGCATTACAATCCTATCCGTGGCAACCGTGGTTATGCATCATATACAGCCATTTACATCAGATTTACTCTTAGCTACCGTCTTTGGCGGTATTTTGTTGGGCGTGGGCGTTGGATTAGTGATCCGGTATGGAGGTTGTCTGGATGGTACTGAAGTGATGGCCATCTTATCGAATAAAAAACTTCCCTTTTCAGTGGGGGAGATTATTCTAATTATTAATCTTGCCATATTTGCCATTGCCGGTTTTGTTTTCACATGGGAACAAGCGATGTATTCTGTCATCGCCTATTTTATCGCATCAAAGGTTATTGATATTGTCGTGCTAGGTATGGAAGAGTCAAAATCTGTTTACATCATAAGCGAGGAAATTGAGGAAATCGGCCAGGCTATTATGGCGCGGCTAGGCCGTGGCGTAACCTATCTTCATGGAGAAGGTGCCTATACGGGGAACAATAAAAAAGTTATTTTCTGCATCATCACTCGGCTAGAGGAGTCAAAAATGAAAGAAATTGTACGAACAATTGATACACAAGCCTTTTTGGCTATCGGGAATATTAGCGAAGTGAAGGGTGGCCGCTTCAAGAAGAAGGCCATTCACTAGAAAAAAAACTACTAATTGGTCCTTAATAACCACTAGTAGTTTTTTTTATTGTTATGTCGCAAGTTTCAAAGCAAATTGAAAGGTATTAATCCCAAATTGGATTAACTATGTTCGTCTGTTCGCGTGCTGGTCCTACTGAGAATGTCATTAAATTGATTCCAGTTAGTTCCACTACGCGCTCTACGTATTTACGTGCATTTTCTGGAAGTTCTTCTAAAGTGCGAACACTAGTAATATCTTCTTCCCAACCTGGCAGTTCTTCATAAACTGGTTTACATGCCTCTAATACGTGTAAGCTAGCTGGATATTCAGTGATCGTTTCACCATTATATTCGTATGCCGTACAAATTTTAACTGTTTCAAGCCCTGATAATACATCGATTGAATTCAATGCTAAGTCAGTAATCCCGCTTACACGGCGAGAGTGACGGACCACTACAGAGTCAAACCAACCTACACGGCGGGGACGGCCTGTTGTCGTTCCATATTCACGGCCCACTTCACGGATTTGCTGCCCTACTTCATCGAATAGTTCTGTCGGGAATGGGCCGTCACCTACGCGGGAAGTATAAGCTTTACATACACCAACCACGCGAGAGACATGGGATGGTCCAATACCGGTACCCGTTGTAACGCCACCTGCAACAGGATTGGAAGATGTAACATATGGATAAGTTCCATGATCGACGTCCAACATAACGCCCTGCGCTCCTTCAAATAGAACACGGCCACCTTCATCCAATACATCATTTAACACTTTAGAAGTATCTGTTACGTATTTTGCAAGTTCTTGTCCATATCCATAAAATTCTTCAAAAATATCTTCAAATTTTAGGCCTTCCACTTCGTAGAATTTTTCGAAAAGGCGGTTTTTCTTTTCTAGATTCTCACGTAGTTTTTGTTCAAACACTTCACGTTCAAGTAAGTCCGCAATACGGATTCCCATACGGGCAATTTTATCTTGGTAGCATGGGCCGATTCCTTTGCACGTCGTACCGATTTTATTATCTCCACGAGATGCTTCATCCACTTTATCTTGATAGATGTGATAAGGAAGTATCACTTGAGCACGATTGGAGATACGCAAGTTTGACGTATCAATCCCTCGTTCTTGCAAACCTTTTAATTCAGACACAAGAGATTTTGGGTTGATGACCATCCCATTACCCATTACTGAAGATTTTTCTTTATAAAAAATACCTGATGGAATTAAATGCAACTTATATGTTTCATCGCCAATTTTGATTGTATGACCTGCGTTATCGCCACCTGAAAAACGAGCAATTATATCTGCCTTTTTAGATAGGAAATCGGTAATTTTCCCTTTACCTTCGTCTCCCCACTGTGTTCCTACAACTACAACTGATGTCATATCAGCACCTCCGCTAGTCTCAAGTACGTTTATTATTCTCATTCATAAGGTAAACATCCTATTAATTAATATGAACAACTCGTACCATTGTAATCTCTATAACTTATTTGTTTATACTTACTCATTAATCGTTTCACTATACCAAACAGCTTTAATTGTACAGTGATTACCAGTGGAAGTCAATGGAGGATAAGAAAAAACACGAACAAATGATTAGTTACTATTAATCATTGTTCGTGTTCTGAAATCAATATTGCTACCCTGCATTAGCCGGCATCGGGTGCTGCGACCAGTCAATATTGATAAACTTATTGAATTCCTTTTTAAATGCCAACGTTACCGTACCGGTAGGACCATTACGCTGTTTTGCTATAATGATTTCAATCATATTTTTGCTTTCACTTTCTTTATCATAATAATCATCACGATATAAGAATGCGACTATATCAGCATCTTGCTCGATACTTCCCGATTCACGGATATCACTCATCATCGGCCGTTTATCTTGACGTTGCTCAACACCACGGGATAACTGAGATAAGGCGATAACCGGTACTTTCAATTCACGGGCTAGTGCTTTCAATGAACGCGAGATTTCGGATACCTCTTGTTGACGGTTTTCGCCACTTCGCCCGCTCCCTTGGATTAACTGCAAGTAATCGATCAGGATCATCCCTAAACCATGTTCCTGTGCAAGACGGCGGCATTTGGCACGAATTTCGTTGATGCGGAGACCAGGTGTATCATCGATAAATATGCCCGAATTTGATAAACTTCCCATTGCCATCGTTAATTTACTCCAGTCATCAGAAGTCAAAGCACCTGTACGCAAAGCTTGTGCATCAATATTGCCTTCTGCACATAACAAACGCATAACGAGTTGTTCTGCTCCCATCTCCAGAGAGAAGATTGCTACATTTTCACGTGCTTTAATCGCCACATTTTGTGCGATATTCAGGGCAAAGGCTGTTTTACCTACAGATGGACGAGCTGCTACAATAATTAGATCATTGCGCTGGAAGCCTGCTGTCATATGATCTAAATCATTAAATCCTGTCGGAATACCCGTTACATCGCCATCTCTAAATTGAAGTTGTTCAATATTGTCATAGGTTTGAACAAGCACTTCCTTAACGTGTTTGAAGTCACCGGCATTCTTGCGGTTCGCGACTTCCATCATTTTCTTTTCCGCTTCTGATAAAAGTGCCTCCACTTCATCTTCCCGTGTATAACCATCTTCTGCAATTTTGGTTGCTACACGGATTAGTCGGCGTAAAAGTGCCTTTTCTTCAACAATCTTTGCATAATAAGCAATATTGGCAGCTGTTGGGACAGCATTCGCTAATTCGGTTAAGTAAGAAAGACCACCAACGTCTTCAAGTTCTTTTCGAACCGAAAGTTCTTCTGTAACAGTGACAACATCTATCGCATTTCCTTGATCACTTAAATCCAGCATGGTTTGGAAGATTTTTTTATGGGCAATTCGATAAAAATCGTCCGGTATTAAAATTTCGGATGCTGTTATTAAGCTTTGTGGTTCAAGAAATATCGCACCAATAACCGATTGTTCTGCTTCATGGTTATGCGGTGGAACGCGGTCCATAACGGAATCGTTCATAGACATCTCTCCTTAAGCCTCTTCAACTACATGTACTTTTAAAGTTGCTTTTACTTCTTGATGTAATTTAACAGGAACATTCGTATATCCCAAAGAACGGATACCGTCGCAGTCCATCTTACGTTTATCGATTTTGATGCCATGTGCTTTTTCTAGGCTTGAAGCAATTTGCTTTGTTGAGATTGAACCGAACAATCTGCCGCCTTCACCTGATTTTGCTTTAATTTCAACTTCCAATTTTTCAATATGTTCTTTTAAATCCTTTGCCGCTTGTAGCTCGGCTGCTGCATTTTTTTCTTCTAACTTCTTTTGCCCTTGCAGTTGACTTAATGCTTGGTTGGATGCTTCCACAGCATAGCCATTTTTTATTAGGAAGTTTTGTGCATAACCATCTGCCACATTTTTAACTTCGCCTTTTTTTCCTTTACCTTTAACATCTTTCAGAAATACTACTTTCATTCTCCATTACTCCCTTCAAGTGTTTCCAATATTGCTTTTGTTAAACGACTCATAACTTCTTCTATAGTCTCTGCATCGATTTGACAAGCTGCATTTGTTAAATGCCCTCCGCCGCCTAGGTTCTCCATAATTACCTGAACATTGATGTCACCCAATGATCGTGCACTAATGCCTATTAAACCGTCTGGACGATGGGCAATGACAAAGGAGGCTGTTACATCCTTCATCGTCAATAAAATATCAGCTGTTTGTGCGATTAAAACCGAGTCGTACTTTTTATCATCTTCACCTCTGGCGACTGCAATGCCAGGGTATACAAATTCAACCGTTTGTATGATTTTTGAACGTATAATGTACGTATCGATATCTTCTTTTAATAATTGTTGAACAAGGATTGTATCCGCCCCGTATGTTCTTAAGTATGATGCCGCTTCAAAAGTACGTGCCCCTGTTCTTAAAGTGAAGCTTTTCGTATCTACGATGATTCCGGATAACAAGGAAGTTGCTTCTAGCTTAGTCAACTTTTCATTTTCCGGCTGATACTCGAGTAACTCCGTGATCAGTTCTGCTGTAGAGGAGGCGTATGGCTCCATATAAACAAGTGTCGGGTTCTGGATAAATTCTTCACCGCGTCGATGGTGGTCAATTACCACGACCTTGTCTGATCGTTTTAATAGACGTGGATCCATCACTAGGCTTGGTTTATGTGTATCTACTACAATGACTAAAGATTTATCGGTCATCATGGAAAGAGCTTCTTCCGGTGAAATAAAGTAACGGTAGAGATCCGTATTTATTTCAATCTCATTCATTAATCTGCTGACACTGCCATTCAGTTCTTCGAAGTTGACTACCACATAGCCTTTCACTTGATTTTTTTGAGCCATCTTACGAACACCGATTGCCGCCCCGATTGCATCCATATCAGGGTTTTTGTGACCCATGATAAATACCTGGTCGCTCTCGATAACCAAATCCTGTAATGCATGGGAAATGACCCGTGCCCTTACTCTCGTACGTTTCTCAACCGGATTTGTCTTTCCGCCATAGAACTTCAACTTGCCGCTTGGCTGTTTGATGGCGACCTGGTCACCGCCTCGACCCAACACTAAATCAAGACTGGATTGGGCTAATTCGCCTAATTTAATGAGGGAGGAGGAGCCTGCACCGACACCAATGCTTAGTGTAAGCGAGAGATTTTTTTGGGCTGTCTTTTCACGGATATCATCTAAAATGGAGAATTTCCTCTTCTCCAATTCTTCCAAAATCGACTCATTTAAGACCGCCAAAAACCGATCGGATGAGATTCTTTTGGCAAATATGCCATGTTCAAAAGCCCAGTCGTTAATAATAGATGTAACCACCGTATTCGTTAAACTTCTTGACTGGTCATCCATCCCTTGGGTGATCTCATCATAATTATCTATAAATAAAATTGCTATAACGGTACGATCTGCAAAGTATTTGGACTCAATATTTACTTGCTCTGTCACATCAAAGAAATAAAGGAGCTTTTCTTCCTGCTTATAGACCACTTTATATTTACGTTCATTAATTGTAACGGTTTGTTCACGCTTCTCTTCTGATTTAATCAGGCTGTATAGTTCATCTGAAAGATCGAACATTTCCAGACCGATTAATGAATCTTCCTCCAAAATTTCGGACATATAGGGGTTTGCCCATTCAATATCAAACTTATCATTTACAAGTAAAATTCCGATCGGCATTTCCAACAAAGCTTCGGAACCTACTTTTTTCATGCGGAACGACAGTGATTCAATATGTTTTTCAGTTTGTGAGAAGGTGATTTTTTCAATTCTCCATGCATATACTAACCCGATGGATGTGACTACTGCATAGGCAATGCCTAACCAAATATTCCAAATGGTCAGTAGGATGGCACCTAGTAAGCCAATCATCGTTAGATACATAAGCGGATGTCGAATCATTCGCTTCCTATAGGTATCCATTTTATCAGCTCCCTACTTCTGAATCTTACCTTTGACAATCGAACGTATGTCAAAACCTAAATCCAATATCCCTATGAGTACAAAGAAGGAATACAGTGGAATTGCCATTAAGGCTGCTAGCACCTTTAAGAAAGGTGGAGAACCATATGCATCAAGGACAAAATAAACGAGTGATATCCCTTGCAAGGTTAACAGCAACCAGAGTACTAGTGAAAAGTTTAAACAAATGACGTATAGTGCAGTACCACTTTCAGGGCTAATAAATAAATTGATTGTCAATACAATTAAGTAATACCATAATACCGCTCTTGGCAACCGCATATTCTTAAATGCATGAAATTTTGGAACATTAATTCCTAGGCGTTTTAGCATTGGTAGATTAATCGAGATCATAATAAACGAAATGAAAAATATTGATATTGTGATTGTAGCTGGAATCAAAATCTCCATCGTATCAAACATTCTACTCAACATTTGTTCGTCGATAGGTGTTTGGTTTGTAAAATTTTGTGAAAGTTCAATGGACCTTTGATAACTTTCACGCGCGATTGTCATGAAATCTTTAATAATGTCTATTTCAAATAACTTTAAAGCGATAAGATATTCTATCGCAAATGTTACGAGTGATGTAATCCCTGTAGACATTAGTAAAAATACTTTGCTTCTTTTTAATCTCAGCGCATCCCCTATGACAACCCCGATTGCTGCAAACATCATAGCAAAAGGAATAATCAACAATCCCCCAAAGAAGAAGGAAATGACGCATCCTATCGATGCTACTAATAGCGAGGATTTCCGATCATATTTCGCACTATACCAAGCTAATGGCAGTGGAGCAAACAAGCTAGCAACAAGACTAATGATTGGAACATAAAATGCGATGGCAATAAAAATGGCAAATAGTGCTATCATCATAGCACCATGGGAAAGCCTTCTGGTTTGATTATTCGGCATTTATAACCTTCCTTTGACTAATTAAAAAAATTCTTGTCATTCATATATTGTACCATCTTTTTATATAATGGACAAAATTGCGAGGATGAAGGATATTCATTTCAGGCAATCCACTTATTTATTACATCCGTTTTTTGGGGACTATCTTTTATCAATGAAAAAGGTACATACAAAAAAAGTACAACAATGGGTTCATCACCCTTGTTGTACTTTTAATAAGATTCATCTTATTTATCTTCCGCTACGAATGGAAGAAGAGCCATAATACGAGAACGTTTAATAGCTGTAGTTAATTTGCGTTGGTATTTTGCACTTGTACCAGTTACGCGACGTGGTAAGATTTTACCGCGCTCAGAAATGAACTTTTTAAGTAAATCTACATCTTTATAATCGATTGTAGTAATGTTGTTTGAAGTGAAGTAACAAACTTTACGGCGTTTGCGGCCTCCGCGACGTTGTGCCATTTCGATATTCCTCCTTTATTAGTTTTTAGTTTCACGAATTACGCCGATCTAGCAGTCCAGCACACACATTAGCTCTTTGGAACGAATATGCTTCGCTTTCCCAATTAGAATGGCAAATCATCCTCGGAAACTTCGATAGGTCCTTTGCTCGATGCAAATGGATCCTCATCAACACGTGTATAATTTTGCTGATTAGCAGAAGGTTGAGATTGTTGGTAGGATGGAGCAAATGGATCTTGATCCATATTGCCGCCGCCAAATTGTTGGTTTGATTGGCTCGTACCATATGAAGGTTGGTTGCCTCCATATTGCGGTTGCCCCCCATACTGTTGATTTGGCGTTCCACCACCAGTGTTCCGCGGTTCCAAGAATTGTACAGCATCCGCAACAACATCTGTTGTATAAACACGTTTTCCATCTTGACCTTCAAAGCTACCTGTCTGGATACGGCCTTCCACACCAATCAAACTTCCTTTTCTCATGAAGTTGGCTAAGTTTTCGGCTTGTTTCCTCCAAGCGATACATCCGATGAAGTCTGCTTCACGATCACCTGATTGGTTCGAAAATGTTCTGTTCACAGCTACTGTGAAACGAGTCATAGGAACGCCACTCGGTGTATAACGAAGCTCTGGATCTTTCGTAAGTCTTCCAACTAGTACGACACGGTTTATCACAATTTCAACCTCCTTTTTCAGCGATTTTTGTTAAGTTTAAATGTTAATTATGCTTCTTCACGAACAGCCATGTGACGGATAATGTCTTCGCTGATGTTAGCTAAACGAGTGAATTCGTTGATTGCTTCTGTACCAGCGTTAACTTTCACGATTTGGTAGTAACCTTCACGGAAGTCGTTGATTTCATAAGCTAAGCGGCGTTTGCCCCACTCTTTAGACTCGATGATTTCAGCGCCGTTTGAAGTTAAAACTTCATTGAAGCGTTCTACTAATGCTTTTTTCGCATCGTCTTCAATGTTCGGACGAACGATGTACATTACTTCATACTTTTTCATCTATTTTGCACCTCCTTATGGACTTGGGCTCTCCGATAGTACGGGAGCAAGGAGTAAGTAATACATACTCACATCGTAGAATTGTACCACACGGTTTGCCTTTTTGCAACAATGAAAGCTGCATTCAAAAAAAGAAACATAACCTTTATAATGAAATGAAGAAGGGAGATGTCAGTATACAATGTTTGCAAATGAAGTACCCACGATCATTGAAATCGATATGCGGCGAATTGCAAAAATAAATATATGGTTGACTATATGTCTATGTTTATTGTTTTTAATTTTGAACGGCTTGATTCATCAAAACTTTTCAGGTTCCATGAACATTTGGGATTTCTTCCTATTTTTCGTATTGTATATTGTACTGATTGCACTTCATGAAATTTTTCATTTAATAGGTTTTATGCTTTTTGGAAAAGTAAGGTTCAGCCAACTGGATTATGGCGTCAATTTAAAGCTTGGAGTTGCCTATGCTACTACAACACAGCCACTGACAAATAAGGCGATGAAACGGTCACTGTTATTGCCTTTTTGGACGACAGGCGCCCTGCCTTCGTTAGCCGGCTTTATGTTGAATTCGAATCTGCTTGTCATTGTGGGAGCCTTTTTGATTGCCGGGGCAGCAGGCGATTTTTATATGTACAAAGAATTACGCAGATTCCCGAATGGCGCTTTGATTAAAGACGATCCGGAGCTGCCTCGGTTATACGTATTTCAAGAAAGGATCTAACGATTTCTAATCAAGTAAAACTAATTGCGCCAAATGAAGTATTTTATGCATGGCAGAAGAGCAGTCAGTAATCAATGACTGCTCTTTTGCCATTAATAAAACTAGAGAAACCCTTAAACTATTAATATTTTTTTAAAAAAGTACAAAAAACGGATAAATAGAATGATATTTATTATATTTTTGGGTAATGGAGAAATACAATAAGGACCAAATAACTTATTGAATAACTACTAAAAAGGAGGCGCTTTTTTGAGAAAACGTATCACCCTATTACTAGTATTCATTCTATCATTTTCTCTTCTAACTCCGACTGAATCAGATGCAAATGTCTTGGAAAAAGGGAATGCAAACAATAACAAAGAACGAGTCATTGTGTTATTTAAAGAAAAAGCGGATAAGCAATTAATATCCAATGCCAAAGGTCAAATACATCGTGAGTACAAGGCGGTACCGGCTTTAGCAATAACAGTTCCTCCAACTGCAATTAAAGGTTTGCAAAAGAATCCAAACGTTATTGCTGTGGAAAAAGATGTCACTGTAAAAATCTCTTCCCAAACCCAAGACTGGGGGATTCAGCGCATTAATGCTCCCAAAACATGGTCAGGCGGTATAACAGGGAAAGGAATAAAAGTTGCCGTTGTTGATACAGGAATCGCCGCTCATGACGATTTATCGATTGCAGGCGGAGTCTCCTTCACTAGTTATACTCCTTCTTACCAAGATGATAACGGTCATGGCACACATGCCGCTGGAATCATTGGGGCCAAAAATAACACCATTGGAACTGTTGGCGTTGCGCCGGATGCAAGCCTTTATGCGGTAAAAGCATTGGATGCCAATGGCAGCGGTTACCTATCTGATATCATTGCAGGGATTGATTGGTCCATCAATAATAAAATGAATATCATCAATTTGAGTTTAGGGACGCCAACCGGATCATTAACTTTGAAAGAAACAGTAGATCGTGCTTACAATCAAGGAATTTTAGTGGTGGCTGCTGCCGGCAATAGTGGAACAGTCGATGGTGCGGGGGATACTGTCAATTACCCTGCTTATTATGATTCAACGATTGCGGTTGCTGCAACCAACAACTTAGATTCAAGAGCTTCCTTTTCATCAACAGGCAATGCAGTGGATGTAGCGGCTCCGGGGGAACGCATCTTAAGTACTTATATAGGAAATCAATATGTTTATATGAGTGGTACATCAATGGCTGCCCCCTATGTATCAGGTAATTTGGCATTATTAAAACAAGCTAATCCAACACTTGCAGCTGCAGAGTTACGTTCAAAATTAGAAAAAGGTACGTTGGATATTGGGATTGTTGGAAAAGATGCATACTTTGGTTTCGGGTTGATTCAGGCACCTATCGTTTCGACGAATAACACAACACCAGTGTCATTAAAAATCAATACAACACTAACTACCAATAAAACATCATATCTTGCCGGGGAAACAGTTTCCATTTACACAAAAGCTGTAGATGCCAATGGAAGTGCCCTTTCCAATGCAACTGTAACCCTTATGATTACATCTCCAACAGGCGGAACAACCAGTGTAAAAGCTCAGACAGATTCGAATGGTATGATTACATGCAACATGTCGACCACAAGATATACGACAAAAGGGACATATAAAGTGAAGGCTGAAACAACGAAACTCAATTACACAAGCAGTTCAGCTACAACTTCGTTCCAAATTCGATAAACTGTTTAAAAACGCTCGGCTCTTCGTGGCCGAGTATTTTCTTACTCAGATATCTAAGGAAATTAAAAATGAAGAATATTGGCGAGTTCATTTAAGAAGCAGACAAAAATCAACCGCCACCATGCTAGGATGTTACCTAGATGATGACGGTTGATTGCGATATTAATATCTAAACATTGAAACGGAATAGCATCACGTCGCCATCTTGAACAACGTATTCCTTCCCTTCCAAGCGTACCTTGCCAGCCTCTTTTGCAGCTGCCATTGAGCCAGCCGCCACCAAGTCTTCATAAGCTACAGTTTCGGCACGAATAAATCCGCGCTCGAAATCTGAGTGAATAACACCGGCACATTGCGGAGCTTTCATTCCTTTACGGAAAGTCCAAGCACGCACCTCTTGTACACCTGCAGTAAAGTATGTTGCCAATCCCAATAAATCATATGAAGCTCGGATTAGTTGGTCCAAGCCAGACTCTTCAATTCCTAGTTCTTCAAGGAACATTGCTTTTTCTTCATCATCCAATTCTGAAATTTCTTCTTCGATTTTCGCACAAATTGTAATGACTTGAGCACCTTCTGCATCTGCAAATTCCCGTACTTGTTGAACGTATTTATTGTTTGCAGCATCTGCCACTTCTTCTTCAGAAACATTCGCTACATAGAGCATTGGTTTGATTGTCAAAAGGTGCAAGCCTTTGATTACTTTTAATTCATCTTCCGATAAATCGACAGAACGTGCTGGCTTTTCTTTTTCTAATGCATCTTTTAATTTCACTAATATTGGCTCTTCGATTAACGCTTCTTTATCTTTTTGCTTAGCCATTTTGCCTACTCGTTGAAGGCGTTTTTCTACAGATTCCATATCCGCCAAAATTAATTCCAGATTGATGACTTCAATATCATCAATTGGATTCACAGAACCCGAAACGTGCGTAATATTTTCATCTTCAAAACAACGAACTACCTGGCAAATTGCGTCTACTTCACGGATGTGGGATAAAAATTTATTTCCTAACCCTTCTCCTTTGGAAGCTCCCTTTACAATCCCTGCGATATCTGTAAATTCAAAAGCTGTTGGAACAGTTTTCTTAGGTTCAACCAATTCAGTTAATTTATCTAATCGTGCATCCGGTACTTCAACTACTCCTACGTTGGGATCGATTGTTGCGAATGGGTAGTTGGCAGCTAATGCACCTGCTTTTGTAATTGCGTTAAATAATGTAGATTTTCCTACGTTTGGTAAACCTACTATACCAGCTGTTAGCGACATGTGTGTTGACACGACCTTTCTATTTCTCTTGTGTTTTTTTCTTGCATTCAAATATAAATAAAATAGAACTAAATAATATAAAACCATTGTTTATTATATGGATAAGTAGAGAAAAAGTCTAATTCGCCAAAATTTTATTCTCCATTTGCTCTAACTAACACTTTTTTCATTTTCTTTTCAAATTCTCGACGAGGGATCATAACGCTATGACCACATCCTGTGCACTTAATTCGGATATCTGCACCTAACCGGATAATTTTCCATGCATTCGTACCGCAAGGATGCTGTTTTTTCATTTCAACCACATCGTTCAATTCAAATACTTTTGCTTCCATTATGATTCATCTCCCCCAGACTCTTTACTACCTCGATCATAAAGCATCATTTTAGGATATGCCATTGGAATTCCGTTTCTTTCCAAAATTTCTTTAACATCACGTCTAATGACACGGGCAATCCCGTAATGCTGCAAAGGTTTCGTTTCGGCAATAATACGGATGGTTACTTCTGTCCCCACTACATTTTGCACTCCCAAAAACGCTGGTACATCAATCAGTTCTTCGTAGTTTGGGGGCAATGTTTTTAAATACTCGGAAACAAGCTTCTCAACCTTTTCAATATCCGCATCAATTGCAACTTGCATATCGATGATGGCTTTGGAGTTGTTGACCGAGAAGTTGACAACATCCAATATTTGTCCGTTTGGTATAATGTACTGTTCACCTGTCGTTCCTAAAATCTTGGTTGTACGCAACCCAATTTCCGTTACTGTCCCTTCGGCGTTATTTAAACGGATATAATCCCCTATTCCAAACTGGTCCTCCAAGATAATAAAGAATCCCGTAATAATATCTTTTACTAAACTTTGCGCACCAAAGCCAATCGCTAAACCGGCAATCCCTGCCCCCGCAAGTAGCCCGCCAATGTTGATTTCAACAGCCGAAAGAATAGCAATCATCGCTGAAAAATAAACTAAATAGCTCAATGTGCTATGCAGCAATTTGATAATTGTTTGCTGCCTTCGTTCATTTTGATTTAGAGGTGTTTTCACTTTCAGGGTAAGGATTCGTGTAATGATTCTCTTCCCTATAAATATAACTAAGTAGGATACTAAAAGAATCGCTAGAATCTTTGTGCAAGCACTTAAAACAAAGGACCATAATTCTTCACTCGTGAAATAGTCCCATATTTTTTCAGAAAACTCTGTAGCCTCTTTTACTTGTTCTTCCACTTGATCTCCTATTACATCCGTCGCCATTTTTCCACTCCTTGTATAAGTAACCATAAATTTGAATATACTTGGTATCAATATAGTTCAATTTTTGCCATTAAAAATTAATTTATTACCAATTCTAAGGAAAGCGAGAATTGCTTATGCAAAAAATTACGAAAGTCCCTTTAAATTCGTTTGTTCATCATGAACAAACAGGTGCTCTCTGGCAATTAAGTGATTTATTTTTAAATTATATTCCTTTTGATCATGAACAATTAATATTCTGTTGTATTGGAACAGATCGCTCTACTGGTGATTCTCTCGGTCCTTTAACAGGCAGTTTTTTGACGAGTTTTCACTCCTTCCCGTTTGAAGTAATCGGTACACTTGAAAATCCATTACATGCCATCAATTTAACATCGACAATGGAAGAAATAAATGCAAAGCCTATCAAGCCCTATGTCGTTGCGATTGATGCTTGTTTAGGAAGCGAACGTAATGTCGGTCATATTGTTCTTCAAGACGGTCCATTATTCCCTGGCAAGGCTGTAAAAAAAGAATTACCTCCAATCGGTGACATTTCAATTAAAGGAATCGTCAATGTTGGAGGCTTTATGGAAATGCTTGTTTTACAAAATACCCGTTTGAATGTTACATATTCGATGGGCAATAAAATTGCACGCGCGTTAATGCTCGCTTGGCAACGTCATTTATTGAAAAAGAAAAATGAATACAACGACAATAGCAACCATTACGATTCCAGGCAGCAGATTGGCTACTCGAACCTTAGTTAAACCAGCAATATTTAAACCTATCGCCATTATCATGATTCCACCTGTCGCCGTCATTTCTTGAATAAATAGATTTAAGGCTGCTTCGGGTATGTATTTGCTAATAACGCCAGCCAAAAGCGTAATCGTACCTTGATATAAAAGAACGGGGATTGCAGCTAACATTACACCTATTCCAAGGGTTGATGATAAAACGATCGCGGTAAACCCATCAATAATCCCCTTTGTTATCAAAACTGAATGATCATTACGTATACCACTATCCAATGAGCCCAGAATTCCCATTGAACCAATCACAAAAAATAAAGTGGCATTAATAAATCCTTCCGCTATACTACTTTCTGACGTTTGCTTCCCGATTTTTGTTTCTACCCATTTTCCTATGCGAAATAATTGATTGTCTAAATCAAGCCATTCACCAATCACCGCACCTACAACAAGACTAATAATCACAATAATAAAGTTAGTAGTCTCCATCCCCATTTGAATTCCTAAAACAGCAACAGCAAGACCAATAATTGATAGTACAGTCGTTTTCATTTTATCGGGGATCCCCTTAAAAATACGACCGATTGTTGATCCTATTATGATTAGTAAGGCATTTATAATTGACCCAAGTAGCACCATGTTTTACCTCTTCTTTGTCTTAGAAAAAAGAGCGCCTCAACTACTTGGCGCTCACAACTTTTCTACTCTTCTAGTTGTAGTATTTCCAATATACGTTCTAAATCATCCTCTGAATAAAATTCAATTTCAATTTTCCCTTTATTCTTGGATTTTTTAATTTGAACATTTGTTCCGAAGTATTCACGCAGTTGCGTTTCGGTAGCTTGAACAAAAATGTCCTTATTGACCGGCTTTTCTGTTTCACGTGAAACTTCTTCATTCAATTGTTTAATCAATGCCTCTAATTGGCGCACATTTAAGCCGTGTTTTATCACCTTTTCAGCTACATCAGGTATTCTTCTTTTATTTTTCAAACCTAATAATGTACGCCCATGACCCATGGATAACTCACCTTTATCTACTAGAGCGCGAACTTCTTCCGGCAATGTTAATAAACGGAGATGATTCGTGATATATGGACGACTTTTTCCTAGACGTTTGGCAAGTTCTTCTTGGGTAAAGTTAAGTTTTTCTATTAAACTTTGATAGGCTTCAGCTTCTTCAATAGGCGTTAAATCTTCTCGTTGAAGGTTTTCTAATATGGCCAGTTCCATCATCTGGTCTTCTGTCAAACTTCTGACGATTGCAGGTATTTCTTTTAAATTGGCAAATTTTGCAGCCCTAAAACGCCTTTCCCCAACAACTATTTCATACCTTTTGCCTTTTTTCCGGACAACGATGGGCTGTATGATTCCATGCTCCATTATTGATTGGGCTAGTTCCGCAATTGCTTCCTCATCGAATGTTCTTCGGGGTTGAAAAGGATTAACAACAAGTTTTTGCAAGTCAATTTTTTCAACTTGATCTTCATTGGGCTGTATATTTTCGAGTGTTTCTGTTGGAAACAATGCCCCTATACCTTTACCTAACCCTCTAGCCATTTTTAATCACTTCCCTTGCTAACTCTAAATAAACTTCCGCACCTCTTGATCTTGCGTCATATATTATGATCGGTTCGCCATGACTCGGAGCCTCGCTTAAACGGACATTGCGCGGGATGATTGTTTTATATACTTTATCCTGGAAGTACTTCTTAACTTCCTCTATAACCTGCAAACCAAGGTTTGTGCGTGCATCAAGCATGGTTAAGAGCACACCATCAATATATAAATCTTGATTTAAATGTTTTTGAACAAGACGAACAGTCGATAATAATTGACTTAATCCTTCCAGGGCGTAATACTCACATTGAACCGGTATTATCACTGCATCGGATGCAGTTAATGCATTTATCGTTAATAACCCCAAAGAGGGTGGACAATCGATAATAATATAATCATATTGATTTTTCACATTCTGTAAGGCATGTTTCAATCGAACTTCACGTGAAATTGTGGAAACAAGCTCAATCTCTGCGCCAGCCAAAGAGATTGTTGCTGGCACTACATCTAAATTTTCAACTTTAGATGATTGAATCGTGTTGATCACTTCTTCGTCATCAATTAGAACATCATAGATACAACTTTGAATTTCACCTTTATTTATACCAACACCACTTGTAGCATTACCTTGCGGATCAGTGTCTATTAAAAGAACTTTTTTCCCTAAATATGCAAGACAAGCGCTCAGATTTACAGATGTTGTAGTTTTACCTACCCCACCTTTCTGGTTTGTTACGGCAATAATTCTTCCCAACCTTTTTGCACCTGCTTTCATGAATCAAAATAAAAAACGAATCGTATTTAGTCATTTAGTTCATTTTATCAAATTTATAAACTAGATGTATTTATAAAAAAACAACTATTTTATAAATTTGATACTAGAAAATTAGGCCTATCGCCATCCGCTTTGACGATAAGCCTTTGTCGCACTTATGCAACTCTATTAAAGGAGAACTTTTCTACTGTTAATAAGGAGGTTTTTAAAGAAATTAGATTTTGTGAAAGCTTTTAAATCGTATCTCTTCATATCATAAAAGCCCTAATAGGTTTGCCTCCAGTCAAAAATCAGTGGAATATTCAACTTGGGTTCCTTAGCTAATCAATTATTTTTTCTTTGGAATACGTACTGTGATTTGATAATATTCTTCCGTGTCTTCTTCTTCGGTATTCACATTAATACCACTTTTCGTCACCATGGATAGTGATTGTTTAATTGTATTGAGTGCGATACGGATATCTTTGCTGATGGCTTTTCGCTTTGGCTTTTCCTTCTTTGCCGATTCTTCTTTTGGTTCGTTCATTTGTTGAATATATTCTTCGAGCTGACGAACATTCCAATCATATTCTTTTATTAAAGCTACCAATCGAGCTTGTAATTCTTCATCCTTCAAAGAAATCATTGCGCGTGCATGGCGCTCCGTAATTTCCCTTTTTAAGATTGCTTCCTGGACAAATTGGGGTAATTTTAATAAACGCAATTTATTTGCAACAGTTGACTGGCCTTTTCCTAAACGTTGAGCAAGTGCTTCTTGTGTTAGTGAATGAAGTTCCAATAATTGCTGATAAGCCAATGCTTCTTCAATTGCCGTTAGTTCTTCTCGCTGGAGATTTTCTATCAAAGCAATAGAAGCAGTTTCTTTATCACTTAAATCTCGAACAATGGCAGGAACCTCAGTCCAATTGAGCTTCTTCATTGCCCGGTAGCGACGTTCCCCCGCAATGATTTCATAACGTTCTCCCTCAAAGTGTCGAATGACAATGGGTTGAATGACACCATGCGTATGGATTGTTCTTGATAATTCTTCAATTTTTTCTTCATCAAAAACAGTACGAGGCTGGAACCGATTTGGAATAATTTTATCAATTGGGATTTTTACTACTTCTTCTGCAGCATTCTTCTTTTCAATTTGTGCTACTTGTTCTACTTCACTTTTAACTTCGGAAACACTCTTATCTCCGCCTCCGAAAAATCGTGAAAAAGGACTTTTCATTCAATAGGCACCACCTTTTAGAAACTATCTTGCTCGGGAATACTTATATAATATTATTTATTATAATCTATAAATTGTACAGAGTTCGATAGAAGTATAATCTAGTAAATGACATAATAATAAGTATTTATGCTTCATGAGGCAAATTTATATCTAATATTTTGTGACAATTTTAACTAATCGAAACTAAACTTGACAAAACGTTGAAAATAGTCTGAATATATATATCTTTCTCACATTAAACAGAATGTTTCATGTGAAACACTGCAGTTTATTGTAACACTTAATTGCTAGTTAACTAGAATCAATGCGTAGTGACATTAAGCTAAATTTAATATCACTACATTGATCTATATTTTATACTACCACATATTTTTTCTATATAATTGGCGTTTTGTTAGGTATACCTGGTTTACGTGGATATTTCTTCGGGGTCTTTTTTATTTTATCAAAAATATAAAGAGTACGGTCACTTTCTTCAATAGGCAACGAGTATGAAAATTCTTCCTTCAAAGATGCTCCCAAAGTTGATATCGCTTTTTTTGCATCCTTTAATTCCTCGGGACCAGCTGCTGCTTTTAAGGCGACAAAAAATCCTCCCTCTTTTGCAATTGGTAGGCAAAGTTCTGAAAGTACCGATAATCTTGCTACAGCACGTGCCGTAACGACATCGAACTTTTCACGGTACTTTTCATTTTGGCCAAATTCCTCTGCACGCGCATGGACAAATGATACATTTTCCAATTGCAACTGCTCGCTTAAATGGTTTAAAAATGTAATCCGTTTATTTAAAGAATCAACAATTGTTACATGTAAATGAGGGAAGCAAATTTTGATCGGCAAGCTTGGAAACCCTGCTCCGGCCCCTACGTCACAAAGCGATTCTACCTTTGTAAAATCAAAGTAAAAACTTGCACTAATGGAATCGTAGAAATGCTTCAGATAGACACCTTCCAAATCTGTAATTGCCGTTAAGTTCATTTTTTCATTCCACTCAACTAGTAGTTCAAAATATTTCTTGAATTGTCCTATTTGTGTGTCACTTAATTCAATTCCCATTTCTTTTAAAGCTTCAATAAACTGTTGTTCGTTCATAGGGATCTCCTTTAGTTTCATACTGGTATTATTGATACTAAATTGAACGAGCGTCCGAGATAGCAATAAACTCGAACGCTCGTCAGTCAAATGCGCATGGCGATTTTCGGAATTCAAAAGACCAATGTCAATAAAATCCGTTACTCATTCCCTACTCTTGCAATTTTCCCCTGTTCGATATAAACGGCTAAAATTGAAATATCCGCAGGATTAACGCCTGAAATACGTGAAGCTTGCGCTATCGATAATGGGCGAACTTCTTTTAATTTTTCACGGGCTTCTGTAGCAAGACTTGAAATATCATCATAATCAATATCTTCGGGAATCTTCTTACTTTCCATTTTATGAAGTTTTTCCACTTGATTTAATGCTTTTTGGATATATCCTTCATATTTTAACTGAACTTCTATTTGTTCCTTTACTTCCTCGCTTAATTCCATTGCTGGGGGAGTTAAAGAAGCAACTAAATCATAATTCATTTCAGTACGCTTCACTAAGTCTGCTCCGCGAATGCCATCTTTTAGTTCCGCACCGCCTACTGAGCGAATGACTTCTTGTGTTGCTTCGTTAGGTTTAATGATCACTTCTCGAAGACGGGCGATTTCAGCCTCGATTTGTGCCTCTTTTTCTTTGAACTTAACATAACGTTCTTCCGATATAAGCCCTAATTGGTGACCGATTTCCGTTAACCGTAAATCTGCATTGTCATGGCGAAGCAATAAGCGGTATTCCGCACGGGAGGTTAATAAACGGTAAGGTTCATTTGTCCCCTTCGTTACTAGATCATCAATTAGTACACCAATATAAGCATCGGAACGTTTTAAGATGACTTCTTCTTTTCCCAGCACTTTCGCAGCTGCATTTATTCCAGCCATCAATCCTTGTCCTGCTGCCTCTTCATAGCCACTCGTCCCATTGATCTGGCCAGCGGTATACAAGTTTTTAATACGTTTTGTTTCAAGTGTTGGCCATAGTTGTGTTGGTACAATCGAATCGTATTCAATGGCATAGCCAGGACGCATCATTTCTGCATTTTCCAACCCAGGAATCGATCTCAGCATTTGGCGTTGTATATGTTCAGGCAAACTTGTTGAAAGTCCTTGTACATAAACCTCTTGCGTATCCCGCCCCTCTGGTTCCAGGAATAGTTGATGGCGCGGCTTATCGTTAAAACGAACAATTTTTGTTTCAATCGATGGGCAATAGCGAGGGCCAGTGCCGGTAATAGCGCCTGTATACATTGGAGCTTTATCAAGATTATCATTAATAATTTGGTGTGTTTCCAAACTAGTATAAGTTAACCAGCAAGGAATTTGATCCATGATAAATTCCGTTGTTTCAAAGCTGAATGCACGTGGTACATCATCACCTGGCTGGATTTCCGTTTTACTATAGTCAATTGTTTTGCTGTCGACGCGTGGCGGTGTACCTGTTTTAAACCGCACCATATCAAAACCAAGCTCACGCATATGATCCGCTAGTTTAACAGAAGGTTGTTGGTTATTTGGACCACTCGAATATTTTAAGTCCCCAATTATAATTTCTCCGCGCAAATATGTTCCTGTCGTCACGATGACAGCTTTTGCTCGGTAAATTGCACCCGTTTGGGTAACCACTCCACGCACTTCATCATTTTCAATAATTAATTCATCAACGATTGATTGATGGATTGTCAAATTTTCTTCATCTTCCAGTAAACGTTTCATTTCACGTTGATAAAGAACTTTGTCCGCTTGTGCACGTAAAGCACGCACAGCTGGTCCTTTACCTGTGTTCAACATACGCATTTGGATGTGGGTTTTATCGATTACTCTTCCCATTACACCGCCTAATGCGTCAATTTCGCGAACAACGATTCCCTTTGCTGGACCGCCTACTGATGGATTACATGGCATAAAGGCAATCATGTCTAAATTAATTGTCACCATGAGTGTCTTTGCACCCATTTTTGCTGAGGCATATGCCGATTCAACACCCGCATGTCCTGCACCGATAACAATTACATCATACTGGCCAGCCTCATATGTTATTGTCATGCCGTCTCTCCCTTTCATAAATCATCTATTTTTCATACGTCTGTTACGTAAGTGCATATCTTCGACTACTATCTATTTACCTAAGCAAAATTGCGAGAACAACTGGTTAATTAAGCTCTCCTGAACTGTATCACCAACAATTTCACCTAGAAGCTCCCAAGTTTTAGTTACATCAATCTGGATCATATCCACCGGAACTCCTGCCTCTGCTGCTTCAATCGCGTCTTCAATCGTAGCTTTCGCCTGATGTAAAAGTGCGATATGACGAGCATTCGAAACATATGTTAAATCATTTGCTTCAATTTGTCCTTCAAAGAAAATCTTCGCAATAGACTCTTCTAATTCGATAATGCCTTGTTCTTGCAAAATTGATGTCGTTACAATAGGACGTCCATTTGATAGTTCTTTTACTTTATCCAAATCGATTTTTTGTGGTAAATCCGTTTTATTGACCACTACAATGAAATCCATATTTTGAATCGTTTCAAACAAGCGTTCATCTTCTTCAGATATCTCTTCTGCCGAGTTCAAGACAAGCAAAATCAGATCCGCTTCCTTTAATACCTGGCGAGATCTTTCTACCCCTATACGCTCGACAATATCTTCTGTTTCACGAATACCTGCCGTATCGACCAAACGCAGAGGTACACCGCGTACATTGACATACTCTTCTATAATATCACGAGTTGTACCAGCAACGTCAGTAACTATCGCTTTATTCTCATGAACCAAACTATTTAGTAAGGAAGATTTCCCAACATTCGGTCTTCCTAAAATAACCGTCGATAATCCTTCGCGCAATATTTTCCCTTGAGATGATGTTTGTAAAAGCTTTACGATTTCATCACGTACAAAAGAACATTTTTCCAATAGTACAGGTATCGTCATTTCTTCCACATCATCATACTCTGGATAGTCTATATTAACCTCTACATGAGCCAATGTCTCTATTAAAGCATTACGTAATTGGCCAATTAATCTTGAAAGCTTTCCTTCCATTTGACCAAGTGCCACATTCATCGCACGGTCTGTTTTTGCCCGAATTAAATCCATGACTGCTTCTGCTTGGGATAAGTCAATTCGGCCGTTTAAGAAGGCCCGTTTTGTAAATTCACCAGGGTCTGCCAACCTTGCGCCATTTTGCAGGACGAGTTGCAAGACGCGGTTTACTGAAACGATTCCGCCGTGACAGTTGATCTCAACAACATCTTCACGTGTGAACGTCTTCGGTGCGCGCATCAACGATAACATGACTTCTTCCACTACTTCCTCGGTCTTCGGTTCGATTAAATGACCATAGTGGATCGTATGTGTTTTTTCATCTATCAATTGTTTGCCGTTTGGCGATTTGAATATGTTATTAGCTATTTTAACTGCGTCATCTCCACTTAAGCGGACGATTGCAATGGCACCTTCGCCCATTGGTGTGGAAATCGCGGCAATTGTATCAAAATCCATCTGATGTAAACCTCCTACTAAATCCATTACGAACTGATCGTAATTTCATTAACTTCATAACTCGATATGAATTAAATATATCTTGTGAAAACTATATAAAGTTATCCACATGTGAATAACTATTGTAAACATTTTTACTAACAATTTAGGGTAACATATTTTAAGGAAATACGAAAGTAAAGCAAATTTCCCACATGTGGATAAGTGATTATTCCCGCTAACAGCGTCTCTTTCAAAAATAAAGGCAATTTTTAGTGCCAGTCTATGTTTCAAAGCATGTAAGCAGCTCAAGTTTCTGGTGTTTGAATAATTTCCTTCATACCTATCGGAATATAAAATCCTTTACAAGAAACCTATAATGAAACACGTATCCCGTTCAAGTTTTCGGAACTTTCCCAACAAAAAAACGATCCTATCCAGGATCGTTTTTTCATGTTCATATAATTACTGCTATCTAATCGGTTCAATGACTAGATATCGATTCGGTTCTGTTCCTTCTGAGTATGTTTCAATATCAACACGATTTGCTAATGCATTATGGATGACTTTCCGTTCATAGGATGGCATAGGTTCAAACGCAACTTTTTTCTGCGTATGAATCGCCTTATCCGCCATTCGCTCCGCCAATACTTCCAAAGCTTTCTGGCGGCGTTCGCGGTAATCCTCTACATCCAGCTTCACCATCAAAAAGGATTTCGCCGTTTTATTGACTACTAATTGGGCTAATTGTTGCAGTGCATTTAATGTAGCACCACGTTTTCCAATTAAAAGAGCTGCTTTTTCACTTTCGAGTTTAAACAAAATATTTTTGCCTTGTTTTTGAGTCACAATCGTTAAATCCTCAATTCCCATATCTCTTGCAATATCCTCTATATATTTTCTTGCAGATTCAATTGGATCTTCTTGTTCTTCAACAAAGACAGAAGGATCTTCTATAGTATCGGATAATGACGATTGTTCTTGTATATCTTCTTGTACGACACTGATTTTTTCGGTAATTGAATGGTGTACATCATCACTTTTATCTTGATCCGTGTTCTCGGATTCTACCTCTTTTACAGTGATACGCACCTCTGCTTGACGTGCCCCAAAACCAAAAAATCCTTTTTTCGCTTCTTGTAAAACTTCAACTTCTACTTCATTACGAGTAGTATTTAGCTGTTGTAACGCTATTGAGATCGCTTCTTCTACTGTTGCGCCTAATTGCGTAATTTGTTTCACTTTTTCGCTCCTCCTGTTGCAGCAGGTTCTGATTTTTTTCTAGTCCAAGGTTTATAAATAACTAAGTTTTGAACAACTGAAACGATATTCCCTACAACCCAATATAATGATAAAGCAGCTGGCAATACGATACCGAAACCGATGATCATAAACGGCATAATATACATCATGACTTTCATTTGAGGGTTGTCCATTGCAGGTCCTGTTTTTAATACAACAAATTGAATCAAACCTGCTAAGACAGCCAGGATAACACTTGGTTCCGCAAGCGGGAAAATAAGAAATGTTCCTAGATCAATTTCGGGTGTTGCATTCATTCGGCTAATTGCATGATAAAAACCAATGAGAATCGGCATTTGGATTAATACAGGGAAACATCCAGCAGCTGGATTTACACCTGAGTTTTGCATTAGTGCCATCATCTCTTGTTGATACTTTTGCTGAGTCACGGCGTCTTTAGATGCGTATTTTTGTTGCAGCTCTTTCATTTTAGGCTGGATTTCTTGCATCTTTTTAGAACTTTTCACTTGTTTGATTGTTAATGGAAGTATTACTAAACGGATTATAATTGTTACAACAATAATCCCAAATGCATAATTGCCCAGTAATTCAGCGAAATATTTAATTACTGATACTAATGGCCAAACAATAAACTCATTCCAAAAACCTTCGCTTTCAGATGAGATTGGCTGATCGAATTCTGTACATCCAGAAAGTAGCAAAGCTACTGAAACTAAAGACAGAATCATCCAATGTCTTCTCTTCAACCTTCATCCTCCTAGAGTAACTATTCACTTTTTAGCTATTTTACCATGTATAGACACTTACTCTCTACTCAAAGTTGCTTTATGCTGGGTTCCTTATTTAGTGACCCATGTAAGTAGAGATAGTTTTATTGCTTTTTTCTAATTACCTTAGCAATTTTTAATACGTGTTCAATACTTTTTTTTGTTTCATGAAAATCTAAAGTGGCCGCCTGGTTTCGGGCGATAATAACATAGTCCATATCTTGTCTTACTTCATCTTTTAATTCTAGGAACGCTTGTCTTATATAGCGTTTAATCTGAACTCTTGTTACTGCTTTGCCAATCTTTTTGCTAACTGATAGCCCGATGCGGAATTCTTCTTGATTGTCATTACGCAAGCAATAAACTACGAACTGGCGATTAGCAAAGGATTTCCCTTTCTTGAACACCTTTTGGAAGTCTTCATTTTTCTTGACTCTTTGGCGTTTCTTCATTCTTTCACCTGCTATTCTTAATGCATTATCTTTTCCTTAAAATGAAGATTGATAAAAACACGATCCCTGTTCGACAACGAAATCGATGTTTCATATACTGATTGCCTATTAACTTTTCCTATTTTCAGTAAAAAAAAAGCCACTGAAGAAGTTCAGTGGACTTATGCTGATAATACTTTTCTTCCTTTACGACGACGAGCTGCTAATACTCTGCGACCGTTTTTTGAGCTCATACGTGCACGGAATCCGTGTACTTTACTGTGCTTACGTTTCTTTGGTTGGTATGTGCGTTTCATTATATATGACACCTCCATTTATGAAAGTTAATTTCTATCCTACATACAGACCATAACATTATATAAAAAAAAGAAATACATTGTCAATTAAATATTTAAATACAAATTTGGTCGCACTAAAATTAATAGGATCAATTTATCCACAATGCACCATGTTTATTATAAACAGTCATTGTGGATAATATTTTTGTGCGTTTTTTTATCCACAGGAGTTATTTACAACTTTTACACAAATCCAAACCCTGTGGACAACTTTCAGGTGAATAAAAAATAGTTGTGTGGATAAGTTTCGTAAACTATTGAAATACCAATCTTTTTTTGTTACGATAAATGTGTTTTCCTTTGTGGAAATGTTGCGTGGGAAATATTTTATCCACAGAATGTTAATAACTTGTGGACAAACTTTAGCACAGCTTTGGGATAATAGTTATCCACATACTGTGATTATGTGATTTATCTTCATTAAGAAAATGTTTTCTGTATCTAAATTAAAATCATAAGTACATTCCGTAATGTGCGAAGAATATAGAAATAGTCAAATTACAACACAATGGATAATCCATGATTTCTATCTTTTATAGATGTAGTTTATTTTTTCATAATGGAAAATATACATGAAAAGGAGTTAAAAGCTTGGAACATTTAGAAGAATTATGGAAAAATGTCCTGGCACAAGTAGAACAAAAAATTTCAAAACCAAGCTTTGAGACGTGGCTAAAAGCAACAAAACTGCTTTCTTATAAAGGATCGACAGTTACAATTGCCGCGCCTAACTCATTTGCTCGCGATTGGCTTGAAAATCATTATGTTCATCTAATCGCGGGTATTTTATCTGAACTGACAGGTGAAGACTTGCTAATTAAATTTGTTGTTCAAAAGGATCAGGATGATGATAGCCTCGATTTACCCGTTCCGGTAATCCAATCAAAAAATGATGATGAACATGCAGAAATCACACCGGGAATGTTAAACCCTAAATACACTTTTGATACATTTGTTATCGGGGCAGGTAATCGTTTTGCACACGCTGCATCCCTTGCTGTCGCGGAGGCTCCTGCAAAAGCATATAACCCATTCTTCATCTATGGGGGAGTTGGACTGGGCAAGACCCATTTAATGCATGCAATTGGACACTATGTGCTGGAGCATAATCCGAATGCGAAAGTCGTTTATCTATCATCGGAAAAATTCACAAATGAATTTATTAATTCCATTCGTGATAACAAAGCAGTGGATTTCAGAAATAAATACCGCAATGTTGATGTTTTATTAATCGATGACATCCAGTTTCTTGCGGGGAAAGAATCTACTCAAGAAGAGTTTTTCCATACATTTAACACTTTGCATACAGAATCAAAACAAATCGTTATTTCCAGTGACCGTCCGCCAAAGGAGATTCCAACACTGGAAGATCGACTTCGTTCTCGCTTTGAATGGGGGTTAATTACAGACATTACTCCTCCTGATTTAGAGACGCGTATTGCCATTCTGCGTAAAAAGGCGAAAGCTGATGGGCTCAATATCCCGAACGAAGTAATGCACTATATTGCAAATCAGATCGATACTAACATCCGTGAACTAGAAGGGGCTTTAATTCGCGTTGTAGCCTATTCGTCTTTAGTTAATCAAGATATTTCAACGGATCTTGCTGCAGCTGCCTTAAAAGATATTATTCCGAATGCAAAACCTCGAATGATAACAATTTTAGATATTCAAACAGCGGTGGGAGAACATTTCAATATTAAATTGGAGGATTTCACTGCGAAGAGACGTACAAAATCAATTGCTTTCCCAAGACAAGTAGCCATGTATTTATCACGGGAGTTAACAGACTTCTCTTTACCTAAAATCGGGGATGAATTTGGGGGGCGCGATCATACTACCGTTATTCATGCTCACGAAAAAATCGTAAAGCTGTTAAAAGAAGATCAACTACTTCAGCAAGATATTAAACAGATACGCAGTGTATTGGGCAAATAAACCTGTGGATAACCATTACCATTTCACACAATTCTATCCACAACTTATCAACATGTGGATAGCCTGGTTTAAACGTTGTTTGAATAAGTTATGCACAAATCCACAGGCCCTATTACTATATCTATTAATATCTTTTAAAAATAATAATATTAATAAGTGAGGTATAACGATGAAATTTGATATTATGAGAGATCGTTTACTAGACGGATTAAACAATGTAATGAAAGCTGTAAGTTCAAAAACAACTATTCCAATTTTGACTGGGATAAAAATTGATGTAACTGATGAAGGAATGACCTTAACCGGCAGTGATGCGGATATTACAATTCAAACCTTTATCCCTGTAGAGGAAGATGGAGAACAATTAATTAATATCTCTGAAACAGGCTCAATTGTGCTGCAAGCCCGTATGTTCAATGAGATCGTGCGTAAATTGCCGACGAATGATGTTGAAATCCAAGTCGCAAATGGATTACAAACACATATTCGCTCAGGGAAGTCTGAATTCCATTTGATTGGATCAGATGCATCTGAATACCCTCTATTACCGGAAGTTTCGACTGATCAACAATTTACGATGCCTGCCGATCTTTTAAAAGCGATTATCCGTGAAACTGTATTTGCAGTGGCCACTTCGGAAAGCCGTCCTGTCCTAACAGGTGTTAATTGGCAAATCAACGGCAATGAATTGAATTGCATTGCCACAGATAGCCACCGTCTGGCTAGAAGAAAAGTTTCTCTTGAACAACTTCCGGCAGATGTCAATTCAGTCGTAATCCCCGGTAAAAGTTTAAACGAGTTAAATAAAATTCTTGGTGATTCGACTAATCCGGTTCAAATAGTCATTACAAGCCAACAAGTTTTATTTAAAGCAGATAATGTTTTATTCTTCTCACGCCTTCTAGAAGGCAATTACCCTGAAACATCCCGTTTAATTCCGGAAGAATATAAAACAAACATTACAATAAATGGGAAATCATTATTACAAGCAATTGACCGTGCCTCATTACTGGCACGTGAAGATCGCAATAATGTCGTTCGTTTTGAGACGTTTGACGATAATATTGTTGAAATATCATCAAACTCGCCGGAAATTGGAAAAGTGGAGGAACAAATCCAGGTTGAAACACTTGAAGGGGAAAATTTAAAAATTTCATTCAGTGCGAAATACATGATGGAAGCTCTAAAGGCAATCGATGGTCAAGATGTCGTCATCCAATTCACTGGAGCTATGCGTCCATTTATTTTGCGTTCAGTCCATGATGATGCAATCTTGCAATTGATTTTGCCTGTAAGAACGTACTAACTTGTTATGAATCTCCTTTCAGGGGTACCACAGGATATTAGTAAATTTTATAAGGATTTTTAAATATACGTAGGGCGTCTCCCTTTTAAGAGACGCTCTTTTTTTATTTGGTGCAATTGTGGGAATAAATCATAGTTTGTTAATTCTTAGGACTTTTTTCGACTCACGAAAGAGCTGATTCTGCTTTCTTTGGATTTTTTATTGATTTTTAGGTATGATAGAAGGATAGATGTACGTGTAACGGAGGATGAAATACTTTGAATGAAATAATAATTGAAACTGAGTTCATTACACTTGGTCAAGCTTTAAAGATGACAGATGCCATTAGTTCGGGCGGTATGTCTAAATGGTTTCTTCAAGAAAACGATGTCTATGTAAATGGGGAAATTGATCAAAGACGGGGACGTAAATTACGCCATGGTGATGTCATCAATATTCCAGGTTGCGGTAGATTCATCATCGTTAATAAGAACGGGGAAAATTAAATGTTCATCGAGCATTTAAATCTTGCAAATTATCGTAACTATGAAACATTAAAGTTGGAATTTTCACCTAAAATTAATGTATTCATTGGGGAAAATGCCCAAGGTAAAACAAATGTGATGGAATCCATCTATGTTTTGGCCATGGCGAAATCGCACCGAACAAGTAACGATAAAGAATTAATCCGTTGGGACGCAGACTATGGTAAAATAGAGGGTGTTGTTAAAAATCGATATGGCAGCATCCCTATGGAACTATCCATTACCAAGAAGGGTAAAAAAGGGAAAGTCAACCATTTGGAACAAACGAAATTAAGTAATTATATTGGACAAATGAACGTGGTCATGTTTGCGCCGGAAGATCTTAATGTTGTAAAAGGGAATCCGCAAATTAGACGTCGTTTTATTGATATGGAGATTGGTCAGATATCGCCTGTTTATTTACACGATTTACTTACGTTTCAAAAACTATTAAAACAACGTAATCATTTGTTAAAGATTAACCAAGGAAAACAGAAAATCGATGAGGTTCTATTTTCTATATATACTGAGCAATATATTCATTCAGCTGTCCAAATTATTCGTAAGAGACTTCAATTTATCGAACTTCTACAAGTTTGGGCCGAAAAAATACATTATGGGATTTCACGGGGCCTCGAGAAGTTAACGATAAAATATCGTGCAACTACAGGGTTGAACCCGGGATGGTCTCCTGAGGAAATGGCTACATACCTTGAAAAGAAACTTGCAGAAGTAAAGAAGAGAGAGCTTGAAAGAGGAGTCACATTAGTAGGCCCACACCGGGATGATTTGCAATTTTTTGTAAATGATTATGATGTCCAAACTTATGGCTCACAAGGGCAGCAACGTACAACTGCCTTATCCTTGAAACTTGCTGAAATAGAACTAATAAAGCAGGAAACAAAGGAAGCACCTATTCTACTTTTAGATGATGTATTGTCTGAGTTGGATGATTATCGCCAATCACATTTATTAAATACCATTCAAGGTGAAGTGCAAACGTTT
Source organism: Ureibacillus sinduriensis BLB-1 = JCM 15800 (assembly GCF_000772955.1). GTDB lineage: Bacteria > Bacillota > Bacilli > Bacillales_A > Planococcaceae > Ureibacillus > Ureibacillus sinduriensis. The sequence goes on from NZ_JPVO01000051.1 coordinate 216,267, forward strand.
GTCACAACAACAAGTGTAGATGGGATTCATCATGAGACAATTCAGCATGCAAAGATGTTTCACGTGAAACAGGGTGCAATTGAAAGTTAAGCAACTAAAGCAATTATACTTACTGCCAAGGGCATTGGTACGATTGCAAGATGAGAATAGTCGTATATCGTCAAAGTGAAAAATTATGTTTAGAAAGTTTTAGGATTTTTGTTAAAGCTTTTTATTTTTGACACATACTGAGGTAATGAAAGAGTAGGTGAATATGGTGGCTTTAGAAGAGAAACAAGTACAACAAGCATATGATGCCGATCAAATTCAAGTATTGGAAGGTTTGGAGGCGGTTCGTAAGCGTCCAGGTATGTATATCGGCTCCACAAGCTCTAAAGGGCTTCACCATTTGGTTTGGGAAATCGTGGATAATAGTATTGATGAAGCATTGGCAGGCTTTTGTGATCACATTACTGTCGCTATCGAAAAGGATAACTGGATTCGCGTTGAAGACAATGGCCGTGGAATCCCGGTAAGCATTCAAGAAAAAATGGGGATGCCGGCTGTTGAAGTAATTATGACCGTTTTGCACGCAGGAGGTAAATTTGGCGGTGGCGGTTATAAAGTATCGGGTGGATTGCATGGTGTAGGAGCATCTGTTGTGAACGCGTTATCAGTTGTAACAGAAGTTTATGTAAAACGTGACGGTCATACTCACAGCATTAAATTTGAACGTGGCCAGACAATACAACCATTGCAAGTTATTGGTGATTCTGATGAAACTGGAACAACGACACGTTTCAAAGCGGATCCGGAAATTTTCAAAGAAACAACCGTATATGAATATGATATATTGGCTACCCGTATTCGGGAATTAGCATATCTGAATCGAGGCATTCGCATTACGATTCAAGATGAAAGAGAAGATGAGCTACGTTCCGATAGTTTCCACTTTGAAGGCGGGATTCGCGAATACGTTGAGCATTTAAATAAATCAAAAGAACCGATTCATGAACCTATAGATGTGACGGGCGAAAAAGATGGAATCGCTGTGGAAATTGCCATGCAATATAACGAAGGATTCTCATCAAACATTTATTCTTTCGCCAATAATATTAATACCTATGAAGGTGGTACCCACGAATCCGGGTTCAAAACAGCACTTACTCGTGTAATCAATGATTACGCACGTAAAAATGGTATGCTGAAAGATTCGGATACAAACCTTTCCGGCGAGGACGTGCGCGAGGGGTTAACGGCAATTGTGTCGGTTAAGCACCCGGAACCACAATTTGAAGGGCAAACTAAAACGAAACTTGGAAACTCAGAGGTAAGCTCAATTACGAACTCTTTGTTCTCTGAAGGATTTGAACGTTTTATGTTAGAAAACCCTTCAGTTGCCCGCAAGATTATTGAAAAGGGCTTAATGGCAGCACGTGCGCGAGTTGCAGCGAAAAAGGCGCGTGAATTCACACGACGGAAGTCTGCCTTGGAAATTTCCAGTTTACCTGGTAAACTGGCGGACTGTACATCAACCAACCCATCAGAGTCGGAAATCTATATCGTTGAAGGTGACTCTGCCGGTGGTTCAGCCAAATCTGGTCGTGACCGTTACTTCCAGGCAATATTGCCATTGCGCGGAAAAATCTTAAACGTTGAAAAGGCAAATTTAAACCGTATTTTATCGAATGCAGAAATTCGTGCTATGATTACCGCGTTTGGTACGGGAATCGGCGAGGAATTCGATCTAGAAAAAGCACGTTATCATAAAATTGTTATTATGACAGATGCGGATGTCGATGGCGCACATATTCGTATTTTATTACTTACTTTCTTCTTCCGATTTATGCGCCCATTAATCGAGGCCGGCTATATTTATGCTGCCCAGCCACCTCTTTACCAAATTAAACAAGGCAAACATGTAGAATATTGCTATTCAGATGAAGAGCTTCAAGAAATATTGAATCGTTTAGGAAATACTCCAAAACCAGTAGTTCAACGATATAAAGGTTTAGGTGAGATGAACGCTGAACAGTTATGGGATACAACAATGGACCCAGAGCATCGTACACTTTTACAAGTGGAACTTGATGATGCAATGAGAGCGGATGAAATCTTCCAGGAGTTAATGGGTGATGAAGTCGAGCCTCGTAGACGATTTATTGAAGAAAATGCAGTTTATGTACAAAACTTAGATATTTAACTTGTCGTTTTGAAGGGAGGTCTTCCTTGTGTCTGAAAGTCAACACGAAGGTGTAAAAGGAATAAAAATAAGTGAAGAAGTACAAACATCTTTTTTAAACTATGCTATGAGTGTTATTGTTTCGCGTGCTTTACCTGATGTGCGTGACGGCTTAAAACCTGTACATCGTCGTATTTTGTATGGAATGCAAGAGTTAGGGAATACATCAGATAAACCCTATAAAAAGAGTGCTCGTATTGTCGGGGACGTAATGGGTAAATACCACCCACATGGTGACTCATCAATCTATGATGCGATGGTTCGTATGGCACAGCCTTTTAGTTATCGCTACATGCTAGTTGATGGACATGGCAACTTCGGATCTGTCGATGGTGATGGTGCAGCCGCAATGCGTTATACCGAATCCCGTATGTCGAAAATTACGATGGAAATGCTGCGAGACATCAATAAAGACACGATTGACTATCAGGATAACTATGATGGCAATGAGAAAGAGCCAGTTGTATTACCAGCCCGTATACCTAATTTGTTGCTTAACGGTGCATCAGGTATCGCGGTGGGGATGGCAACAAACATCCCACCACATCAATTAGGGGAAACAATTGATGCCGTGATTGCATTATCGGAGAACCCTGCCATCACTACAGAAGAGTTGATGGACATTATCCCAGGACCTGATTTTCCAACAGGCGGAGTAATTTTAGGACGAAGTGGTATTCGCCGGGCATATGAAACCGGCCGTGGTTCAATTACGGTTCGTGCGAAAGCCGAGATTGAAACAAAAGCAAATGGAAAAGAAACAATCATTGTTAATGAAATTCCATACCAAGTAAATAAAGCAAGACTGATCGAAAAAATTGCTGAATTAGTAAGGGATAAAAAAATTGACGGCATTACAAATCTACGTGACGAATCTGATCGCCGTGGCATGCGAATTGTCATGGAAATTCGTAAAGATGCAAATGCCAATGTTATCCTGAATAATTTATATAAACAAACAGCCATGCAATCAAATTTTGGTGTGAATATGCTGGCACTTGTAGATGGCCAACCAAAAGTATTGAGTTTAAAAGAAGTGTTGCACTACTATTTGGAACATCAAAAAGTGGTTATCACCCGCCGTACGAAGTTTGAGTTGAAAAAAGCAGAAGATCGAGCGCATATTTTAGAAGGGTTAAGAATAGCCCTTGATCATATTGATGAAATCATCTCTATTATCCGTTCATCTCGTTCCGGTGATGAAGCGAAGCCGGTTTTAATGGAACGATTCAATTTAACCGACCGTCAAGCACAAGCAATTCTAGATATGCGTCTTGTTCGTTTGAGTGGGTTGGAACGTGAAAAGATAGAAAATGAATATCAAGAACTGCAGGCTTTAATTACAAAGTTAAAAGCTATTTTAGCCGATGAGAGTAAGATCATCGATATTATTCGAACAGAATTGACCGAAATCAAAGAGCGTTTCAATGATACTCGACGTACAGAAATAACTGCTGGCGGTCTAGAAATGATTGAAGACGAAGACTTAATTACACGAGAAGATTCAGTACTTACTTTGACGCATAATGGCTACATAAAAAGACTCGCTTCCAATACGTATCGCAGCCAGAAACGGGGTGGCCGAGGCGTTCAAGGAATGGGGACACATGATGATGACTTCGTAGAACATTTGTTATTCACTTCGACTCACGATACAATTTTATTCTTTACAACTAAAGGGAAAGTATACCGTGCAAAAGGATATGAAATTCCTGAATTCGGACGTACTGCGAAGGGCCTACCGATTGTCAATCTGCTTAACTTAGAAAAAGAAGAAAAAGTAACGGCTATGATTCGTGTAGATGAATTTAAAGAAGACGCTTATTTGATCTTTACTACGAAAACAGGTATTACAAAACGAACTCAGCTTTCACAGTTTGCCCATATTCGAACAAGTGGTTTAATTGCCATCAATCTTCATGATGATGATGATTTAATCTCCGTACGTTTAACCGATGGAACAAAAGATGTCATTATTGGGACGCACGATGGGATGCTTATTCGCTTCAAGGAAGACGAGATACGTTCCATGGGACGTACTGCATCAGGTGTGCGTGGTATCAAGCTGCGTGAAGGCGATTACGTAGTTGGGATGGAGATTATAGAACCAGGACACGAGATTTTAGTGGTAACTGAAAGAGGTTATGGTAAACGAACTCCTGAATCAGAATATCGTTTACAAAGCCGTGGTGGAGTTGGTCTAAAAACAATCCAGATCACAGATAAAAATGGACCGATGTGTGCAGTTAAAACCGTAGATGGAACTGAAGATATTATGTTGATTACGATTAATGGAATTTTAATTCGTATGGATGTAAACGATATTTCAGTTATCGGTCGAAGCACTCAAGGAGTTCGTTTAATTCGCTTAGGCAATGAGGAATTAGTGGCAACAGTCGCTCGTGTGAAGAAAGACGAGGAGATAGAAGAAGAATTAGAAGAAGAAATTCTATCTGAAAACGTTACTGAAAAAGAAACGACCGAAGATGCAGTTATTGAATCACCAGAAATTGATTCTGATGAAGAATAGAATATATTAACAAAAACCAGAAACCTACTTATCCTTTAGGTTTCTGGTTTTTAATATTTTCTAATTTTGGAATACCGAGGGACTTTTTAATCAGATAAATGACTCTTAAAGAGAGTAAATGTAGTATAATTCTAATAGGTCTAGCAATAAGTAAAGAAATCATACCTCTATAGCTTCTTAAAAACTCAAACAGAGGAGAGGTTTTAAATTGGAAACTATCTATGTAAACAGCAATAATCTAAAAGTGGGAAAGGTAATAGCAGAGGATATCTTTGCGAATACCAAGTTCCCTATAGTTTATAAGAATACTAAAGTCACAAACGAAGTACTTTATGCTTTAAAAGCATTTCATATTCTTAAGGTCCCTGTATTGATGGAGGATGAAGGAAAGTCAAAAAGTCAGGATGATGGTAAAACAACTATTGGGATGGAAATAGAAGTGCCAAAGCCATTTATGACATTCGAGAAATTATATCTTGATGCAGTCGATGAATTTAAGAAAGTATTTTTTGATTGGGAGTCGGGTTCAAAAATTGATATAACAAAGGTGAGGGGGATTATTCTACCCCTTGTAGAAAAAATACAAAAAGAACGATCAATCCTTTTTAAGCTTAATCGTTTATCAAACGCTAAAGACTACTTATTTCATCATTGCATTGCAACAGGTTTAATCAGTGCAATGATTACGCAAAAATTAGGATATGAAAAAGGCTTTGTGCTTCAAATGGCCGTAGCAGGCACATTGGCTGATTGCGGAATGGCAAAAGTGCCCTACCATATCCGGGAAAAGAAGGGTACATTAACGGAGCAAGAGTTTTTATTAGTACGCCAGCATCCATTATTTAGCTTTAAGATGATTGAAAATTTGCCCGCCTTGAAAGAAGAGATGAGACTTGCGATCTACCAGCATCATGAACGACTGGATGGGAGCGGTTATGTAGAGGGTATAAAAAGTGGGAAAATATCAATCTTCTCGCAAATAATCGCCGTTGCAGATACTTTCCATGCCATGACGAGTGAACGTATTTACCGTTCAATGGAGTCGCCATTTAAAGTAATCGAAATGATCAAAGAATCCGAGTTCGGAAAGTTTGATATAAAGGTTGTCCAGGCCCTGGTTGACTTAGTCGCTGGCCTTCCAATCGGAACTACCGTTGAATTATCAAATCAAGAAATCGGGGAAATCATGTATATTAACGGCTTTGCCCCAACAAGACCATTAGTGAAACTGACTAATAGGAATGAAATTATCGACCTTTCCAAACAAAGAAACTTGTATATTTCACAGGTGGTATCCGAATAATAAGAATTAAATTATTGATATATAGAGGGGGGCAAGAAAGAATTTATCTTTCTTGTGCTTTTCTATATAAGAAGTAATGGAAAGAAAGGCATTATTTCTGTAATCGGGTAATTTGAAATATTCCATATGGGAATCCGATATCCAATAGTTGAAAAGGGGAGGGAAGGATTACAGAACGGCGGATCCATTAAGTAAATGCAACGATCACCGAAAATTAGCCAGTATAAATACTGGTAACCAAGATATTCTTTAAATTTCAATCATTAAATTATGAAGCCTTTAGTGACAAGAAGAAAAGTTTTGTAAAAAAGTATTTTTTTAATTAAAGTGTTGACGTATCCATAAATACTTGTTATTATAAGTAAGTCGCCAAGAGGTGACGCAATATGAACCTTGAAAACTGAACAACAAAACGTTAATGATATCGTTTCTT
>NZ_JPVO01000050.1 GCF_000772955.1 Ureibacillus sinduriensis BLB-1 = JCM 15800
AAGAAACGATATCATTAACGTTTTGTTGTTCAGTTTTCAAGGTTCATGTATTATGGAGCGGGTGATGAGAATCGAACTCACGACATCAGCTTGGAAGGCTGAGGTTTTACCATTAAACTACACCCGCATATTAATTTAATATAAAATGGCGCGCCCGGCAGGAGTCGAACCCACAACCTTCTGATCCGTAGTCAGACGCTCTATCCAATTGAGCTACGGGCGCGTATTTGAAATGTGCTACTTGGTGCGGCCGAGAGGACTTGAACCTCCACGGGGTTGCCCCCACTAGGCCCTCAACCTAGCGCGTCTGCCATTCCGCCACGACCGCGTTTAAATGAAGACTCTATAATTATACACTATTCTCAAACAGTGTCAAGAATAAAAACTGGTGAGCCATGAAGGACTTGAACCTTCGACCCTCTGATTAAAAGTCAGATGCTCTACCACTGAGCTAATGGCTCTTACAAATGGCTGGGGTACCAGGATTCGAACCTGGGCATGACGGAATCAAAATCCGTTGCCTTACCGCTTGGCTATACCCCAACAATGGCGGTCCCGACCGGGATCGAACCGGCGATCTCCTGCGTGACAGGCAGGCATGTTAACCGCTACACCACGGGACCAAATTGTTTCTTCTATGATATTAAATTTAAGTGGTGACCCGTACGGGATTCGAACCCGTGTTACCGCCGTGAAAGGGCGGTGTCTTAACCACTTGACCAACGGGCCATGGCTCCGAAGGTAGGACTCGAACCTACGACCGATCGGTTAACAGCCGATTGCTCTACCACTGAGCTACTTCGGAATATTCGTTTTCGACTTATCTTGTCGACTTTTATTATTATAGAGACACTTTTAGATAAAGTCAACACTTTTGCCAAAACTTTTTTCACTTTCTTTCCTGCATGTGCGAAACGCTTATATATCATGCCTTCATACACTTATAGTAAAAGAATAGCTTTCCTATAATGTACACTTTTTGAAGAAAGCATACATTTTATTATGTACCAAATTAAAAGTTCCCGCCTTTTATGACTCTTCGATTGCCACAAAGGATTATTCGGCTATTTGTTCTATTAAACGTCCCCTGCAATTACCGCATCGGTACTTGTTCAAATCCATTCTTTTCTTTCGTGGATATTTCTGTTTACAATCAACACATTCATATATGTATGTTTTTGTATTTGTTCTCTTTTTGTTTTCCACAATCGTTGAGCAAAACCGAGGTGCTCCGACTTTTTTTAACAGTGTCCGAAAATCCGCATCCCGATGCTTATAACCCATACCCCTTATATGCAGGTGATAATGACAGAGTTCATGTAAGATAATTCCCCGCAATTCTTCGAGCCCAAAGATGTCATAAGACTTTTTGTTAAACTCAATATTATGACTTCTAAGAAGGTATCTTCCACCAGTTGTTCGTAATCTATTATTAAAATATGCCTTGTGCAAAAATGGCTGTTCAAAATAATGTAGCGAGAGTTCCTCCACCAACGATTGAAGTTCTTGATCAGTCATCTATATCCCCCTTTAACGTAACCCTATCATTTGAATACAAACTGTCCCCTTATCGCACATAATTACACCCCGGCCATATTTAATTAGCCGGGGGTCATCGATTCATCCATTTACTGAATTAATTCGACTTGCTTTTCAGGCGCTATCATTGTTAATGCGATACGACCTTTATTTACTTCTACTTTGTCTACCCATACTGTTACAATATCCCCTAAAGAAACTACCTCTAATGGATGCTTGATGCGACGTTTCTGTAGTTTGGAAATATGAACCAGACCATCTTGTTTTACCCCGATATCAACAAATGCGCCAAAATCGACGACATTGCGGACTGTTCCTTGCAATTCCATACCTACTTGCAAGTCCTCCATCTTTAAAACATCTGTCTTTAATAAAGGCTGAGGGAAGGCATCGCGTGGATCCCGTGTCGGCTTCATTAATGTGTCTACAATGTCTTTCACAGTTACTTCGCCAACAGCAAGTTGTTCACTTAAAGCTTTTACATCTAATGCGGCAAGAGCTTCCTCGCAATGTTTTGATCCAACATCTTTTTTCGTCAACCCGGCACTTGATAATATATCTTCGGCCAGTTTATAGCTTTCCGGGTGAATGCCGGTTGCGTCCAGGGGATTTTTTGCTTCCGCGATACGTAAAAAGCCAATCGCCTGTTCATATGTTTTGGCACCTAAACGGGGGATTTTTTTTAATTGCGCGCGAGATGTAAATTTTCCGCCTTCACTTCGAGCATTTATTATATTCTCTGCAACGGTTTTCGATAAGCCGGATACATATTGCAGAAGGGACGCAGAAGCGGTATTCACATCTACCCCTACCTGGTTAACCGCAGTTTCTACTATGAACGTTAAAGATTCAGCCAGTTTTTTTTGCGACACGTCATGTTGATATTGGCCGACGCCCACTGCCTTCGGTTCAATTTTCACAAGTTCTGATAGTGGGTCTTGTAACCGGCGAGCAATCGAAACGGCACTTCTTTGTTCGACTTGCAATTCCGGAAACTCACTTCGCGCCACTTCGGAAGCAGAGTAAACAGAAGCCCCCGCTTCATTTACAATGACATAGGCAATTTCTTGCTCAACTTCTTTCAATACGTCAGCAACAAACTGTTCTGTCTCTCTCGAAGCCGTGCCATTACCTATCGCCACTATCGATATCGGATATTTCTCTAGTAAAGCTTTCATCACTGCTTTTGATTTTGCTACATCTGGTTTCGGAGGATGTGGATAAATCGCTGTTACCTCCAGCATTTTGCCTGTTTCATCCACCACCGCTAATTTACAGCCAGTTCGATAGGCCGGGTCTACACCCAAGACCATCTTGCCGCGCATTGGTGGCTGTAATAATAGGCTCTTCAAATTTTCAGCAAAAATATGAATTGCTTGTTCTTCTGCTTTTTCTGTTAGCTCACTCCGCAATTCACGTTCAATTGAAGGTTGAATCAATCGTTTATAGCTGTCTTCCACAGCTTCTTTTACATGCTGCAAGGCAGGTGAGGATGAGTTCAAAGGAATCCAGGCTCTCTCCATAATTTGGAGTACTCTATCTAGAGGAACATGAATTGCCACTTTTATAATATCTTCTTTTTCGCCACGATTGAGAGCCAGCGTTCTATGAGGAACAATTTGTTTTACCGGTTCTTCATACTCATAGTACATTTCAAATACTTTTTTCTCGTCCTTTTCAGCATTTTTAACTGAAGTGGCGATCTTCCCTTCTCTCCAAGAAAGTTTTCGTATTTGATCGCGAACTTGAGGATCATCTGCAAATCTCTCAGCTAATATATCCTTTGCACCAGTTAAAGCATCTTCAACCGTATCCACTCCTTTTTCTGCGTCAAGGAATGGGAAGGCTACCATTTCAACTTCTTTTCTTGTGAATTTTAATAACTCGTCTGCCAGAGGTTCTAAACCTTTTTCTTTGGCAATCGTCGCCTTTGTTCGCCTTTTTTGTTTATAGGGTCTATATAGATCTTCAACTCGCTGCAAGATTGTGGCACCTTGAATCGATGCTTGAAGCTCACCTGTCAATTTCCCCTGTTCATCTATTAATCGAATGACCTCTTCTTTTCGTTGTTCTAGCTGTTGTATGTAATGATATCGATCTTCGATGGATTTAATTTGAACTTCATCCAATGAACCTGTTGCTTCCTTACGGTAACGGGCTATGAAGGGTACGGTATTCCCGTCCTCCAATAATTTAATAACAGCTTCAGCTTGTTGTGGCTTTACTTTTGTTTCTGTTGCTATCATTTGCAGCATTTTCTGTACTTCCATCATTCCACAGCCTTTCAAATTTTCATAAATGAAACATTTCTAGTATGACGACATAATCTTAGTTTACCATTTAATGTCCTCTTTCTTCTATTATTGAACGTTTCAGTGGCTATTCATGAAGGAGTTAGTCAATTTTCCTCAATAAAAAAGCCTACCCTCGTTCTTCGGGGGTAGACTTGTCCAGCATATTAAATTCCTCAACCATTATTACACAACACCATCTGCAGTAATGACTTGTTGTAATTTCTTAATTGCCTTCCGTTGGATGCGCGATACATGCATTTGAGAAATACCTAGCATTTCTCCTGCTTCTTTTTGACTGAGTTGATCATAATAAGTTAATTTTAAAATCTCTTTTTCACGTTCTTCCAAGGTTTCCATCGCTTCCGAAACAACGATCCGACGATTCGTCCTTTCGAATCCATCGTCTTCTTTTCCTATAACATCCATCAACGTGACTGTACCACCTTCAGAATCCGCATCAATGGAATGATCCATCGAAAGAGCATGGTAACTTTTGCTCATTTCCATTGCCTCTAGAACGTCTTCTTCCTCTACTTCCAAATATTCGGCAATTTCCTGTATAGAAGGAGAATATTGCAGTTTAGTGGTTAGATATTCTGCAGCTGTTTTAATTTTTGGACCAAGTTCTTTAATACGTCGAGGTACATGAACATCCCACGTTTTGTCACGTAAAAATCGTTTAATTTCTCCAACGATCGTCGGAACAGCAAAAGCTTCAAAGCTTCTACCCATAGACGTATCAAAACGTCGAATCGCCCCTAGCAATCCAAGCATCCCCACTTGGACCATGTCCTCGTAATTCGTTTTGCCGTAAGAATATCTCCTAGCAATCGACTCCACTAAATTCTTGTAATGAATTACTAAGTGATCTAAAGGCGCTTGCTCTTCTGATTGTTGATATTGTTCTATCCATTCTAATATTTGCTCAGTAGAGTTTCGGTTATCTGGTGATTGACTGGACATTTTCTTTCACCTGCTCTCTCGTGACATATTTTGTCATGAAAACAGTGACTCCACCTTCGTTGTTGTTCACTCTGACCTCGTCCATTAATGTCTCCATTAAGTAAAGCCCTAGTCCGCCCTCTCTTAATAATTCAACACTTTCATCTTCCTGATATGGACCAATCTGTGATTTTATCTCTTCGAAGTTAAAGCTATGTCCGTAATCCGATACCATGACCTCAATTTTATCAGCATATAGTGCCACACCGATAACAATTTCTCCATCCTCATGGCTCCCATAAGCATGTTGTACCACGTTTGTCACCGCTTCACTTACGGCAATTTTCATATCTTCAATTTCGTCATAGGAAAAACCAACACGTGAAGCTAATCCTGAAACAGTTAATCTTATAACACTAACGTATTGCGGCTTTGCAGGAACTCTAATTTCGATGTAGTCAAATGCGCGCATTGGTTGCCCCACCTTTTCCTATTTCCATTAATTCACTAAGTCCTGTTATTTCAAATAACCTTGTTAACCTTGCGGACAAGTTAACTAATTTTAAACTGGCATTCTCCTTCACAATTTTCTTATAAAATGCCACGAAAACCCCAAGACCTGTACTATCCATATAATTAACATTCGATAAATCCAATTCTACAAGTAAGCCCTCCGTTATACGGATCATCTCAAGCTCATCTCTTAAAATTGGTGCTGTATACGTATCAATTTCACCTTCAATGTATCCTAACAGTAAATCCCCATCTTCTCGAAATTGTACATTAACATTCATTTTAAGACACCTCCCACAATTACCTAATGGTCTTTTCCCCAGATTGCAATCTTTAAACCTATAATTTTAAAAAAATTACTTTTTTATAATTACCACCGTAAAATCATCTTCCAATTTAAAGTCATGCAGCTTCTGAAGTTCGCTATAAATCACTTCACACATTTCTTGGGCAGTAAGATGGCGGTTGGCTAAAGCAAGTTCCTTGATTATTTCACGGGAATCAAATTCTTCTTTATTACGAAAGTCTGTTACCCCATCGGTCATCAGAATGACGAAATCGCCGTTTTTCAAATCAAGGTCCTGTTGGGTATATTTTGCTTCCGGCAATATGCCGAGCAACAGACCCTTCGACTCCAGATCGTAAAAAGATTCGCTTTCTCCGTCATAGTACAAGGATGGCTCGTGTCCGGCAGAACTCCAAGTAAGCACGTTGGTTGACAAATCATAACGTACATAGCATAACGAGACGAACATACTGTCATCGATACTTTTTTCTATAGTCCTATTCAATACTTCCAGCACATAGGAGGGATTGCTGTTTGCATATTCCAAAGTGTCCAATCCATATTTCACCATAGACATACATAATGCTGCCGGTACCCCCTTACCTACTACATCTGTCACGGCAACGCTTAAAAAACGTTCATCATCGTGCATGAAATGAACATAATCGCCATTCATTTTTCGGAGAGGTACCGAAATCATGCCGATATCAACAGAACGAGGTTTCGGAATCTCATTTTCCAGCAATAAATTTTGAATTTTCGTTGCAATTTCCATTTCAATCCGAAGTTCTTCTTGTTTGGCCAACAGACTTTGATGCTCCTGAACTTTCAATCCGAAATGCACCATTACTTCTATTAGAAAATCGTATCCATGCAGTACCGAGTCGGGCAAATCATCGTATACTTCTTCCAGCGCTTGCTTATGGATACTAATCACTTCTTCCGGCGTTACATTTTTTTGGATCATCCGTTTAATAAAATTTTGGCCAATATATAAATCGCTCTCATTCTGATTTCCGATATAATCTGATAGAATTTTTTTATATTGTTTTCGTATCTGCTCCAATTAAATTCACACCCTAACTAGCCATTTCACAACCTTAATAGTAGTCCCCTGGCCGACCCTTGATTCAATTTCAATTAAATCTACAAGCCTTTTAACAGCAGGTAATCCTGCGCCCGCACTTGTCGAGGAATAGTCATCTTCCAAGACTTTGTGGACATCTTTCATCCCTTGGCCTTTATCAATCGATGAAATGGCAATCCCTTTCAAGCCGTTTTCTTCGACCTCTTCGATAACGATTTTACCAGCATGGGCATATAATAAAATATTCTTTGCGAGTTCACCTATCGCTGTCGTAATTCTAGATTGATCCACATCGTTGAATCCAATTTCTTTTGCCTCATCTCGACCGAGCTTGCGTGCAGTTACTATATCTAGTTCCGTCACTATCTCTACTACTCTTGCTTCTCTCATCACTGCACCCCCATATTGCCTTGGAATTAACGGACGCATACTATAATTCTAGCAAATATGTATAAAAGTTAATAATTCTATTATATATATTATCAAATATCATAACATCAAATCTAGTTTGATAAATAGACTAAAGATTTTGTGCAAACTACACTTTATTGGCAAACTCAATAAATAGAAACTCAGCTCTTATATAGATACCCAAATATTCAAATCTTTTTGCATAAAAAAAGAATGACCTATAAGAATTTCTTCTTTAGGTCATTCCTTCACATTTTATGTATTAAAATTTCAATAATCCTAGGCTTATTTCCAGTGCAACATCCACCTTTTCCATAAGCTCATCATCTAATTGGGTAATTCGATCCGTCAACCTGGACTTATCTATCGTACGCAATTGTTCAAGCAAAATTACCGAGTTTCGTTCGAAACCATACTTTTTGGCATCAATTTCGACATGAGTCGGCAATTTTGCTTTTTGAATCTGCGCAGTAATCGCAGCGATGATTACAGTTGGACTAAATCTGTTACCTATATCGTTTTGAAGGATTAATACGGGCCTCGTTCCGCCTTGTTCAGATCCCACAACTGGAGAGAGATCTGCAAAAAACACGTCCCCTCGTTTCACAATCAAAATGTCATCCCCCGCTTACGAGACGCTCCACCATATGTTCCGCTTCATACTCTGCATGTAGACATTCGCTACAAATATTCAGGTTGATTTGCGACATTTCCACATAGCCTTTCATTAAAGCTTCCCGTATTTGATTTGGTTGCTTGTGCGTAGACAATCTACGAGATGAAATATACACAAAACTTTCCGTATCTCGTGATTTATGCTCAAGTGTATTAAATGCCATTAACAACTCTTGAGGAAGTTCTAATACTTCCTTTACTTCTTCTACTTTTTTCGCGTACAAAACAAGCACCTCCACAAAAACCGTACCATTTCAATTCTTTTCTCATTCTATCATCGAAATGATATGTTGAAAAGATAATTATTAAAAAATATGGCTATACATGTAGTTTTATTGGTTTTTGTCAAAGTATTTGTCGCATTTTACTATTTTTTGTAGTAGATTCTAGGCACTCTCGAAGTGATGATACAAGGAACCTCGTAGTTAATTGTATCCCCTTTTTTCGCCCATTCATCAATTGTAATTTCTTCGTCTTCTTGTTTTCCTATTAAAGTTACCTTTTTACCTATATTATATGCAATTGGTAATAATAACATACATTGATCCATACAAATTCTTCCGATGATTGGTACGCGTACGCCATCTATTAATACATGTTGGCCACTATATTTTCGAATCAGACCGTCTGCATAGCCAATAGGGATTGTTCCAATGAAAGACGGTTCGGATGCTGTAAAGGCTGCTCCATAACCAATCGATTGACCGGCCTGGACTTCCTTTACCTCAATAAGTTCTGTTTCTAATGAGAAAGCAGGTTGCAATGGGAACGGTAATTTTGTTTTCACATAAGCAGAGGGTGCTAGACCATACATAGAAATACCAAATCTTACCGCGTCGTATTGAAGAGTTTGATCTTTTACAAGCATCGTCGCTGTATTGGCTGCATGCACAAGTCTCGGTCTTTTAGGCAAAGACCTTAAGAACTCTTCAAATTTGGTTACTTGATGAAGGAAATAAGTTTCATCCTCTTCATCCGCAGTAGCAAAGTGCGTGAATATCCCATCCACAAGTAACTTTTCAGAAAGTACAATTTCATGATATAGGTTCTGTAAATCTTCGAGATTGGTGACACCTATTCTACCCATGCCTGTATCAACCTTAATATGTACCTTTAAGGGATGCTTAAACGTTAATGTATTTACTTGTTCCACCCAATCAGTAGAAAATACCGTTAGAGTTATATTTTCGACAGCAGCTAGAGGTGCAAACGATACAGGGACATAACCTAAAATTAAAATATCAATATCACGGTATGCTTCCCGAAGATGGAGCGCTTCTTCCGGTGTCGCTACCGCCAACACGGTTGCACCGGCTTCAATAGCTGCTGCCGCAACTTCAATATCTCCATGCCCGTATGCATTAGCCTTCACTACAGCCATTATTTGAACTCCAGGGTTTAAATATTCTTTTAATTGGTTCACATTATGTTTTATTGCATCTAAATTGATGATGGCTTTGGTTGGTCGGAAGTGCTTTATGTTTTGCATTTTGGATATTCCCTCTTTTAGTATTTATAAACTTCAAATTTTTGTAAATTACATTTTTCTTTATTTTATTTTTTATACAAGTTCTTGTCTACCACTTTATTCTCGAAAGAAATTAAGAGAGAGTTAGCCTAAGAACGTGCCTTGCCACCATCAAAGACTAACCTCTCAAATTTATATTTGTATATCTAAAAATTAATTATTTAATAGTAAACGATTTTATTTTAATCCACCCGTTGTAACGGATGCCGCAACTTCAACCATTTCTTCCTGAGTTAGATTATTGGATGCGATAAAGAATGATACACCATCACGTTCCCAACTGATTGAGTTTTCCGTAATTGCCCCAATAGTAAAGCCTAAATCTGCCGGATCACCAGGTGCATATACTGGAAGCGTTGCTGTTTCGCCGAATTCAACAGGTTGTTGAACGAGTGTGAATGATTTTTCACCTTCGAAAGTTAGTATCACACGCTCTCTTCCATTCTCCATAACCGCTTCTTCATCTGCCAATTTTGTATTATCCCAATTTAAATTTGGATAGTATGTTTGGAAATCTGTTGGAACTTCTGCACTTGCACTAGCTTTTTCTTCTTCATTGGACTCGGAGAAATTTTCTACTGCGTATTCGCTTTTCTTATGTTGCATTCCTAAATCAATATTTTTAAAAGTGATCACCATTTGTTCTTCTTGCGCCTCGTTCACCACTGAAACGGAAGTTGGCAGCATTGTTTTCTTGTCCACAACAATCTTTTGCGTTGGCATAATGCTCTTATGATTATTTCTTGTTGCTGCTGTGAAGATATAATTCTTCTCATCTTCCTCCATTGTCAAACCGTCATCAGCCAACAAATCTTCTGCCAAAGCGCCAATCAGATAGGCTTGGCTATTTTGTTTCGGCCATTCGCTCTGGAACTTGTACGTTTTTCTTAATGAAGGCGTCACTACAAACACCCCTTCATCATTTCGAATAATCATCTGTGTAACATCTTCACCTTGCTGAGTTACTTTCACACGGTAAAATTCTGGTTCAGTATGCCATACGTTCACATCATAAACTCTTGGTTCGGTACCTGTTTTGATTTCCATCGTGGCATCTAGTTCGTATCCCTTCACTTCGTTCCACTTGTCATTTAGATTTTGCAGAACATCCTCCTGTGAATCCTCCCCACAAGCTGCAAGCATTAGCACTCCTAACAACATGACAAAAAATAAGGTTAATTTGTGTCGCAAAACTCCATCCTTTCTTCTACTTTCAGCTCCGATACGTCAAATATATGAGTGGATGGATAACTTTATGCTATCACTTTTGGACAACTTAACAAATTAATCATCACAATTTTGCTATTGAATTTGATTCACAGTGTTTATCTCTCATGTTACTCCATTAGTATAACTTGAGCTGCTGCATATTCTTTTGTATGTGTGATACTGACATGTCCACTCACTAATTCTCCGTTAAAAAATAAAGTAGGCTTACCTAAATCATTCTTCAATACTTCAATCTGGTGAAACTCGCAACCTTTCCCTATGCCTGTACCATTTGCTTTTGAAAATGCCTCCTTCGCTGCAAACCTCCCTGCTAAAAATTCAACTTTTCGTAGTTCAGATAGTAGGTTGAATAAGTTCAATTCACGTTCGGTTAGAATTCTTTGCACAAATTTCTCCGAACGATGCATCGCTTTCTTAATTCTTGGGATTTCTGCTATATCTAGTCCAATTCCTTTTATCATATGGAAGTTCTCCTTTTATTATTAATAAAATACAATGTATAATAATTTTAACTTCATTCTTGTGATTGTCGACTTTTTAAATGTCATGGATGTTTGCAATAGATAAAAAAGCCGATTAGTTTCCCAAACTGAATGAAGTTAAAACGTGCGGCGTCTGCCCTGATTTTTTTAGGAAGCTATCGAAAAAGATCACTAAAACTTCGGACAGTATTTGATTGTGCCTATTTCAGGTACAAATTTGCCAAGGCGTATTTGATATGAGGTGAATATATGTTTATTCGTAGAGAAAATTTCAAGCAGTTTTTAAAGCTATATCCTGTTGTATCAACAATTATTGCGATAAATTTCATTGTCTTTATTATAACAATGCTGCCTAATATCGGTGATGAAATTTTTTACTCAGGGGCAAGTGTCAATTACTTAATCGGTGACGGCCAATGGTGGCGAATTATCACTTCATTATTTCTTCACGCAGGTTTTATGCATGTATTGTTTAATATGTTCTCGTTATTCTTATTTGGGCCTGAACTCGAAAAAATTGCCGGTAAAATGCGATTTTTAACGATATACTTCTTAGCAGGCATCTTTGGTAATATGGCAACATTTGTATTACAGGACGGTCTGTACGCAAGTGTAGGTGCCAGCGGAGCAATCTATGGTATCTTCGGGGCCTTTGCAGCGCTTGTCTACTATACGCGCCGTACCATGCCACAGCTGAAGCAAGTTATCATGCCTCTCATTATCATTAGTGTGATTATTACATTTATATCACCTAACATTAATGTTACTGGACATTTAGGCGGCCTAATCACTGGTTTCTTGCTTGGTTTATCCTATTTTTCCCCGAAGAATATCATTCGTTGGAGACAAAAATAACGGGAAAAGGCAATCTCTCTATATTTAGATGAGATTGCCTTTTCATATGCGCTTTACTGATTAAGTGTAGACTTTTCAAACCAATCCGTTACAACTACTGCATCCTTACTTTCAAGATTGGACACCTTCGCGGACGCTCCCGTCAACCCCGACATTACTGTCACCTGGACAGTTGCGATTTCCTTTCTCTTTTGGAAATAGGTTTGCCTTCTTTCCATAGCCTGAATTCTTTTCTTCTCAACAACAAACGTTACACGACTAAAAATACGATAGCAAATCGTTAGTTGATTTCCATTAATGGCAAAACCGGTCGTTTTAAATTGCCATAAACCGATTAGTATAACTGGAATAAAAATCAGCACCGACAACATCCCATATGGGAACCAAAAGTATGAGCAAAGTGCGATGGCGGGAATGAGCCAAATAAAATCAATCCGATAAAAGAAAGGCTTCGCTTTTTTAGGCGGCTTAGTCAAAGTTTGCTGCCATTCTAATTGAGGAAACAAATCTTGAAGCGGACCATATAAATGTTTTTTCCTTATGAGTGGAAAAATAGTTATTTTCTTTTCTTCTCCCCCAAATCCGCCACTAGCACTTTCAACCGCTACTGCTGCAAATCCAAATATTTGCCTTAAAGGATTTTCAACAATTTTTATCGCTTGTATGCGATTCAAAGGAATTGTTACTCTCTTCTTTTCCAATAATCCTCTTGTAACTGTTAATCGTTCGTTTTCCTCTATCACCGTAAAATCATAGTAGTTGATGAAGGTAATAATGACAGCTACTACCCAGGTGAATAATAATGATACTACCGAGGCCAGTATTACAAGAATAAATCCAAATTTGATAAAGTGTGATACCTCTTCAAAAATCCAGTCGAAAGGTATATATTCGGCAAATTGTGATAGAACTGCACCAACACCGGCAATTACAACCCCCATACTACTGGAAGTTGTTGCAAGGATGATGAGTTCTTTTGTGTTCATCTTATGAATCACTCTGGAACTTTTAGGCACTTCCTCGACAGATAGAGGTGCATCATCCTGTAATTCGGGTTCCCGCTCATCTACATTTCTTTTTCTGGTAACTCGCTCGATTTGGTTGGCGGCGTCTTTTGTTATAGCTGTCAAAATAACCTCGGGCTTGCCGTTCGTACCGCCGGCTGTCTCCACCATTACTTGGACAAGTCCAAATACTCGATGAAAAATGCCTTCTTTATAATTAAAGCTTTGGATTCGATCAAACGGAATATACCGTTTCTTTTTGACTAGCAGACCATACTCAACCCTCAGCTCATTTTCCTCGAACCAATACACGTACGTCCACCATTTTATTATCCCATTGATTAAACCTATTAATATTACTAGCAACAAGATTCCCAGCGGAATGAGATTGGTCCAGAAGCTTCCATCCCCTGGGTTCATTTTCACATTAAAGCCGTTTGCAAAGAAAAGTATTAAAACAGGAATTATTAAATCCTTCAATCCTTTTACAAAATCAACTAATGCGGATATAGGGTGCAATTTATAGCGTTGCTCAGACATCATCTTCAGCCACCCTTGCCAAAATCGAAATACGTGCCCGCAAGCTATCCGCATCATTGGTAACCAACATCGGAATTACATGTGTAGTTGCGGCTGTTGAAATGGAAATATTGGCCAAATCGTACTTTTTTAATATTGGACCTTGCGAGGTATCAACATGTTGAACTCGGACCATCGGGATTAGCGTACGTTTAACTATAAAGAGCCCACTCTGGATTTCAATCTCATGTTCCCGCACTTCATATCTCCAATGATCCCAACGAATTTTTGGAAATAGCCAAATGGAAGTTAGTGCCACGATTAGAAGTAGAACGAATGCTATGTAATAAATAAACGATGGCCATTCAAAATAATACGTTAAAAAACTTGCAACCCCCATTAATATGACTACCACAAAAGTATTAAACACGCCATATAACCGCCATACGGTCAAACCTTTTCTCGGTATTTGATGCATTAATTGTTCCCGCACATAATCACCCTCTCATTCCTCTTTATACGAATGTAATATCAAATTTGTTTCATTAAAATTGGAAATTATTTTTGTGTAAACCTTAATTAATAATATACGAGGAAAGGTGTTGCGGGTAAAAAAAAAGTGCCCCTACAGGACACTTTTTAATGATTCTTAAATTATTAGTCTTCACGACGACGTGGTGTGCTTGAAGAGCGTCTGCGATCTCCACCGCCGCCGCCTTCTTTGCGGCCACCTTCACGGCGACCTCCATCTCTGCGGGCTCCATCTCTACGTGCACCGCCGCCACCGCTGCGTCCGCCACGACCAAAGTCACGACGGCCTCCGCGAGAGTCTCCTCCACGGCTACGGCCTCCACCAGAACGTTCTTTACGAGCTGGCAATGGGCGCTCTTCAGAAATTGTTACCGGTGTTTCATCAGGCTCTTTCGTCATTGACTTAATAGCTGCTGCAACTAAATCAACCGCATTATGTTCTTCCAGTAACTCGTTAGCCAAAATACGGTACTCATTTAAATCATTAGCTTGAACGATTTCAATCAACTTCTCCATAGCTACTTTTTGTTGACCAACTAGGGCCTCTGATTCACTTGGTGGACGAAGTGGTGTCATACGTTTTTTCGTTGTTTCTTCAACAATACGCAAGTAACCCATTTCACGTGGAGTTACAAAAGTAACGGCAAGTCCTGATTTACCTGCACGACCAGTACGGCCGATACGGTGAACATAGCTTTCTGGATCTTGCGGAATGTCAAAGTTATAAACGTGTGTAACACCTGAAATGTCTAAACCACGTGCTGCAACATCTGTTGCAACAAGGATGTCAATTTTATTTTCTTTAAATTGACGCAATACAGACATACGTTTCGCTTGGCTTAAGTCACCGTGAATTCCTTCTGCAACATAACCACGGATACTTAATGCTTGAGATAGTTCATCAACACGACGTTTTGTACGACCGAAGATGATTGCAAGCTCTGGTTGGTGAACATTTAAGATTCGAGTTAACACATCGAATTTTTCACGTTCTTGAGCTTTCACGAAAAATTGCTCAATATTTTCAACTGTCATTTCTTTTGATTTGATTTTAACTTCTTCAGGATTTTTCATGAATGTATTAGCAATTTTACGGATTGCAGGCGGCATTGTAGCCGAGAATAATAATGTTTGGCGAGTATCTGGAACATTCTCTAAAATCGCATTAATATCATCGATGAAGCCCATGTTTAACATTTCGTCTGCTTCGTCTAATACAAGTGTTTGTACTTGATCAAGCTTTAATGTGTGACGGTTAATATGATCTTGAATACGACCTGGAGTACCTACGATAATTTGTGGTTTATTCTTTAACGCACGAATTTGGCGTCCGATTTCTTGTCCACCATATACAGATAATAATTTCACGCGTTTATCATAACCAATTTTATATAGTTCTTCTGAAACTTGGATCGCTAATTCACGAGTTGGGGCAATAATTAATGCTTGAATATTTGGGTTTTTCGGGTCGATATTCTCGATAAGTGGTATTCCGAAAGCAGCAGTTTTACCAGTACCAGTTTGCGCTTGACCTAATACGTCACGACCTTCTAATGCAAACTTAATAGTGCCTTCTTGGATTGGTGTAGCTTCTTCAAATCCCATACGTTTTAAAGAACGTAATGTTGATTCGCTAATATTTAATTCTGAAAAATTTGTCAAACTCTTCAATCTCCTTTTTCCTTTAAGTTGACAAATGGTTACATTTTCAGATGAAATGCGGCAAACTTCGAGCCTAAGTTTTGGAACGTTTCCGATACTTAATAATTCTCTGCTTCTACAGAGAGCGATTTTATATGAAAGGGAAAGCCCGGTCTTTGCCGAGCGGTTCATTCTACCCATCTTCTTATGTTTAAAGCTAAGTAAAAATAGAATAAAACCGTTAAATTCAAAAAAAAGCACTCTTCATCATGTTTTGTGAAGAGCCTTCGCACAAAATGTATCCATTGCTTATCATAGTCTATCACGGCTCTTAACTGCATTGCAACGAAATTGCTCTTGTTATAATATTCTTAATTTTCGTTTTCCATGACGAAAAGTTAAGAAAACCATTAGTCATATATAAGTTAATTACTTTTTCAAATCATTTTCCCGACCAGCAGGAATTAAAACATTTCTTATGAATGTGTGACGTAATCTCCTAATTTCATTATTGTTCTCCCTATAAAAAGTTGGCACTGGTTAGCTGACACTTTCTCAGGCTCAAGCACTTGGACTAACTGGTACAGTCTTTATATTGCTCTTCCCGTGGACAAATAATTCGCAAACTTTTAATTGTCCATGTATTGCATCTTCTACCACTCAATACATCTCATAAAACCTCTTGCTCGAAAACTCATTAAATTTATAACGCAAAAAGGCACTTTTAGATCATTGATTGACCTAAAAGTGCCTTTAATTCACTTCAATTTATTTAAATGAGTTCAGAAGTGTTTCTAATTTCATTCCGCGCGAACCTTTTAATAAAATTAACGTTTTTTCATTTGCATACTTATTTATATATTCCTCGATTACATGATAATCATCCATGGTGTGGATTAATTTTCCACCATCTATCTTCTCGTTTAATTGGTCGTAAAGCCACTTCATCCTCGGTCCGTACAAACAAACTCTAGAGATTTCACTTGTATCAATGACATTTGCAATTTGCTCATGAAATTTTTTCTCGTCATCACCCAGTTCAAGCATATCACCCAAAATAAGCCATTTATCCGTTCGTAATGAAGAAGACTGAACAAATTGAATTGCTGCCGTCATTGAGGTAGGTGCCGCATTGTATGCATCATTAATGAATAAAATCCCTTTATGGGTAGGTACTAACTGCATACGCATATCTGTCAGCGATACTTGTGATAAACCTTCACGGATTTGGTCCTCCGTTAAACCTAAACTCTTGCCAATTAACATTGCATTCAAACTGTTTTTCACTTGATGTTTTCCCAATACGGGAATAAAGAAATCGCCATTCACCTCGCCACTAACAGTAAAGCGACTTCCTTTTTCAGTGGTTTCAATTGCTTTAGCAACCAAACTATTGGATGCATCGAAGCCAAAACCTTTATACGTAAGTTCAGACTGTTCCTTTACCAAGTTTTGCAGCAAAGGTTCATCTCCATCAAAGAAAAGAATCCCATCCGAATCCAACCCAAGAATAATTTCAAACTTCGCTTTTGCTATTCCTTCGCGTGAACCGAGATCTTGCATGTGGGCTTCTCCAATATTGGTAATTACCGCGTAATGGGGCTTTGCAAGTTTCGTTAAAAACTCAATTTCGCCAAAACCGCTCATCCCCATTTCCAACACTGCGATTTCCGTATCTTCATCAAGATTCAATATTGTAATAGGTAAACCTAATTGGTTGTTAAAATTGCCGATCGTTTTTTGAACTTTGTAAAATGGCGATAACATACTAGCTACTATATCTTTGGAGGAGGTTTTGCCATTTGAACCTGTTACTCCGATAAATTTCGCACGGTGTTCATGACGGTAGGCACGGGCCATTTCCTGCAGCGCCACTTCTGCATCATCAACAAATAGAACAGGTTTATCACTAGGTGGATTGGGTTCATCCTTTAGCCAAAGAGTTGCTGATGCACCTTTCTCGAATGCTTGATCAACATATTTATGCCCATTTACCGACTCCCCACGGAAAGGTATAAATAAATCCCCTTCCGATATTGTTCGCGTATCTATCGAGACACCTTTTACAATCGTGTCCACATAGCCTGCACATTCAACATTTAACCATTCGGCAATTTCTTTTATTGTTCTTTTCATTTCGCTTCACTCTAATCCCGGTTATATTGTAATTGTTGTTTTTCTGTATGACGTTCAATCGCTAACTCAATTAATTGATCGATTAATTGCGGATAACTTACATCCGTATGTTGCCATAATAACGGATACATACTTACCGGCGTAAAACCAGGCATTGTATTTATCTCGTTAATATAAACCTCGTTATTTGCCGTTACAAAGAAATCCGAGCGCACTAGTCCTGAGCAATCCAAAATCTTAAATGCGCGGATGGCCATGTCTCTCATAGCGCTTTCTACATCCGTAGAGATTTCAGCAGGAATAATCAGTGCTGTTGATCCATCTTTATACTTGGAATCATAGTCATAAAAATCGGTCATCGGTTTGATCTCGCCTGCAACCGAAACTCTTGGATCGTCATTGCCTAGTACTCCCATCTCGATTTCTCTTGCTGTAAGCCCTTGTTCAACGATTATTTTGCGGTCATATTGGAGGGCAATCTCAATGGCCTTAACCAATTCTCCACTATTCGTTGCCTTGCTGATACCCACACTGGAACCTAAATTTGCAGGTTTTACGAACATCGGCCAACCTAACTCAGCTTCACATTTGTCGATAATTTCCTTTGAAGATTCATTCCACTCTTTTCTAAGAAAGTGAATATAGGGAACTTGCTTTAGCCCCGCAACACTGAATAGTTGCTTCATCGTCACTTTATCCATACCTGCTGCAGAAGCCAATACTCCATTTCCTACATACGGGAAATTCAATACTTCCAATAATCCCTGTACTGTCCCATCTTCCCCGTTTGTTCCGTGCAGTAGTGGAAATACCACATCAAACTCGGCCTGTGAGTTATTATCTAAAATGAATTCTGTAATATTATTTGGTGAGTTGTTATCCCTTTTAAATTGTAATTGTTCTATTGAATCAACCGGTTTTGTCAGTTGAGGTCCTCTTAGCCATTGACCATTCAGTGTTATGAAAATTGGATGCACTTCATATTTGTCATAATCAATCGCTTTTGAAACGGCTGTCGCAGTTGATAATGACACCTCATGCTCAGCAGATTTCCCTCCATATAGTAAACCAACGCGCTTTTTCATTTTTTGACCTCCAAATATTGAGTAGTTCTAGTTTAACACGAAACCAATTTGTTAAAAAACATGGCTTATCGAAAAGACGTTTAGCATTAATCCTTAGTTGCACATAAGACATTCAATTTTTTTCAGTTCCATATCGTCAAGTTGAAAAATTCATAAACAACATTAGACAGGGGAATTTTAAAGAAGCATAAAGTGAAAAAACTCCCTGTCAAAAATGTGCTATGACAGAAAGTTTTAAGTGATTTTGATTAGTTCATCGTAGTTTTGTTTTAATATAACATCTAAATCATCCCAAACTTCATCAGGATAATCATAGTCCGAAAGAGTACGTATTTCAACACCGTAACAGTTATTTTGCTTCTCCATCTTGTATAAAGATAACAGAGCTCCTTCTTTTATAAAAGGTCTATATGCCTTTAATACGATTGGATCTAAAGTAGGAATCGTATCCTTTGATTTTCTACGCCAAAAACTACCGTTACCTTCTTTTTCTTTTACTAGATGGTTGAACAGATTCGAAATGAGATATTCCGAATCATTTAAGTATCGAAAATAAACTTTTGTTAATTTATCATTTTCCGATGCGTAGTACAAATACCGATTTTGCAATTTAGCAAAGAACGGGGAATGAATGGGCTCTTTTTTATGACTGATGTAAAGCAGTTCCGCTTGTTCGAGTGCCGTGAGCTGGTTTACATCTCTTTCGCCTGCAAAGTCAACCCAGCACAGGTCGCCTTCCGTATCATCCATTTTTTTAACGAATTTTGTCATCTCATCAATTGATATAAAATCAAACTGAGTATGCATATTGAATAATCCGTCATCGTAGCAATGCTTAAGCAGCAACAAATTTGGAATGGGGTCGACAGAACTAATAAACTGCTTTAATGTAAGGCCACTGTAAATCACAAAATGATCGACATCATTCATATGTACAAACAAATGATGTATAAAATCATCCGCAGTTTTTTGTTTTCTTGCCATAATATCACTCCCCCAATAATTCAATACATTAGCTATTATATGATGTAAATCGTAAATTTGAAACATTTTCATTCCCATTTACGTCGTAACTTTGCATATTATTTTTTTCAACTGGCAACTGCCAAAATAGGATGTATCTTTCGAAATAACCCACCAGTATTTTACACCTTCTCAACATCGAAACGATAGTCCCCTTTTTATCATTTCTATGTTAAAGTAAAATGTACACGTTCAAAGTATTTTTCTAAAATCTTTAAGATTAATTAGGTGAAATAAATGGAAAATAACAAAAACTTCGCGAGCCGGTTTGACTGGAAGCTTGCTTTAATTATTTTAATATTTCTTATCGTGAGTTTGTTGGCCATTTCTTCTGCACAGACAACGGGACAATATTCGGCAAATTTCGTTTTGCAGCAGTTGATCAATTATATAATCTTTGCGGTCATCGTTGCCTTTGTAATATATTTTGACCCAGATCAATATAAGAAAATGGCCTGGTATTTATACGGCTTTGGTGTTTTGCTGCTCATTATTTTGGCCGTTCTCCCAGCAGGGGGTATTGTCATCGAACGAAACGGTGCAAAGAGTTGGTTCTCCACTCCCATAGGTAGTTTGCAGCCTTCCGAGTTTATGAAAACTTTCTTTATTCTCGCTTCGGCATGGGTGATAAGTAAACATCACGAAAAATACTCCATAAAGAGCATTAAGTCAGACGTTTTGTTACTAGGAAAGATCGGTGTAACGCTCATTATCCCACTGGCGTTTATCATGATGCAGCCAGACCTTGGTTCCGCACTAGTCTTCCTGGCGATAACTGCCGCGTTGATAATTGTAGCGGGTATATCATGGAAAATCATTATACCTATATTTGTTGCCGGTGTTACAGTGGGCGGATCATTACTTTGGATGGCTTTGTATATGCAGGACTTCCTGGAAGATAAATTCGGGCTGCAACCTTATCAATTTGCACGCATCTATTCCTGGATAGATCCCTATTTATATTCTTCAGGATCGGGATATCATTTAATCACATCACTGAATGCCATTGGGTCGGGGGAGATTTTCGGTAAAGGGTATTTGGACCGGGAAGTATACGTAGCTGAAAGTCATACCGATTTTATCTTTACGGTAATCGGGGAGGAATGGGGATTCATCGGGGCCAGTTTTGTAATCTGTCTCTATTTCTTGTTAATTTATCATTTAACTAAATTAACTTTAACATTGAAAGATCCTTTCTGCACATATGTGTGTGCCGGAATCATTGCGATGATTACTTTCCACGTATTCGAAAATATCGGCATGACAATCCAACTCCTGCCGATTACAGGTATTCCACTACCGTTTATAAGCTACGGGGGCAGCTCATTGATGGGTAACGCCTTGGCACTCGGTCTAGTATTCAGCATGAAATACCATTATAAATCTTACATGTTTGCTGGTAACGACGATGATGAATAGTAACCATACTTTTCGGATATCGAAAGCAACTTAACCACCTCATAGAAACCACCTTCAAATATATTGGGAAGGTGGTTTTCTTGTGGTAAAAAACGATTCTAGTGGGAAGACACCCATAAGTGGATTCTCAGAAAAATCCCGATATATTATCTTATTGCATTGGAAAAATCCCGGCTAGTTCGTTCTAGCCGGGATAGTTTTATGCTAATTCAATTATTTTTTATACTTGTGGAGTTTGTGTTGGTGGTGTTAATACTTTAAGTAATTCAAGACGGGATTTTGTAACAGTTGCAGTAACACCTAATTTAGATAAATTTGAAACA
Source organism: Ureibacillus sinduriensis BLB-1 = JCM 15800 (assembly GCF_000772955.1). GTDB lineage: Bacteria > Bacillota > Bacilli > Bacillales_A > Planococcaceae > Ureibacillus > Ureibacillus sinduriensis. The sequence goes on from NZ_JPVO01000050.1 coordinate 21,524, forward strand.
ATTTTCTTTAAGTCTACTTTCTTCGTCATGCTTATCCACCTAACCTTTTTTTATATTATTTATAACGTTTCAACAGTCTAAAAGTTTCAAAGAATAGACCATCTGACAAATTTCTTAATTCCATCATAACACTCTTTTTTCAACTAAAATTTTTCAATTCTGTTACAACTTTCAAAATGTCAACTAAATCGCATTGATTCTTTTAATTAAAACTCTTAGATTATACATGAATTATGGACACTATAGGAATTATAACCGTAAATTTGCTTTATCAAACCTTAAAATTAAAAGACACATTTTATCCACATTTCCAATTCCCCATCACCTGTTTCATTCTTCTTTTACTTTCTATGAAATAGGGTAATGGATAATATGATTTCTAACCATATCAAATCAACAACAAACCAGCCTACCGGACATGAATAGTCCAAGCCTTACGTATATTAATGGCACCATGCTGCTTTAGTTTTTGGTGGAAACGAATAATTATTAGCAAATATTCTAAGCTAGTAAGACCTATTGTTTTTTGGAGGGAAATGAGTGCAAAAAGATAAAAAGATTCACTTACCAGGTTACCTTGAATGTTTCAGAAGCAAAATTGAATCGTCAATTGTCGGCTCTATATGGATTACTCCTCATTACGGGCAGCCCTCGTTAACCGATAGCAAGTTTGCGGGAAATCCCTATTTACCTAAGTCGCATCTCCATCCTAAAGATTCCAATGGTCAAATAATGCATTTACTGGCCCAAATTAATTTTGCTCAACTGCCTTCTATACCGCCATTTCCTAGTAAAGGATTGCTTCAATTCTTTTTATCAACAAAATTTGATCAAATCGATGAGAAAAAAGTGGAATTACTTTATCAAGAAGATTTTAAGGTTCGTTATTATCCAAATATTTTGCATGAAAATCAACTCATTCAGGATTTTTCCGATTTGGAAAGCAAAAGCAGCTTCCTTATACAAAACGAGAAAGGACTCGCTTTCCTTCCAAAACACGAACCTGTTTCCGCCTCGGATTATAGAAGGGAAAAGTTTCTGCAAGTGTCGCCATTTGATGGTGAATACATTAGTGAAGATGAACGAACATTCGAGGACATTTATTTTGAATATTTTTTGGCTGCCGAACACAAAATAGGTGGCTATCCGTACTTTATTGAATATGATACAAGAAAGAATTCTTCATTCTTAAAAAGATTCGATACTTTATTATTGCAAATAGTTTCGAATGACGAACAAGGGATAATGTATGGTGATTCAGGGGTCATCAAATTTTTTATAAATCAAGACGCACTAAGAAATCTCGACTTTTCTTCAGTTTATTTCATTGCCGAGCAGTTCTGATGATGCCGCAATACTACAATTCATCAACTTGTTAAGTTATAATTGTTTTTAATTAAAATAAAGTAGGTGCAGCCATATGAGTATTTTTTTCAATACCATATCTGTTATTCCGATTGTTCTCATATTAAATATTGTTTTAGCGGTAACGGTCATCTTTTTAGAAAGAAAAGATCCTTCTTCCACATGGGCATGGACACTCGTTCTATTCTTCCTTCCGTTAGCTGGATTTATTTTATATTTATTGCTGGGTAGGCCAATGCGTAAAAAGCATTTATTCCGATGGGAAGGACAGAAGGATATTGGGATTGATAAATTGATCAGTTTTCAAATTGAGGCGCTTGAAGAAAACTCGCTCGAATTCCGTTCGGAAGAAGTTGGAAAGTATAAGAGCTTGATTCATATGAACTTAAAAACAAGCGACTCAGTTTTAACCCAGGATAATCATATCCAGCTCTACGATGATGGTGCAAAAAAATTCGAGGCATTGCTTGAAGACATCGAGCATGCGAAGGATCATATTCATATACAATACTATATATTTAAATTAGACAACTTGGGAAAACGAATTTATACCGCCCTATTAAAGAAAGCGCAGCAAGGTGTGAAGGTACGGGTTCTCTATGATGAAATGGGTTCGCGAGGTTTGAAAAAAAGGTACTTTAAAGCCCTTCTGGAATTAGGAGGAGAGGTTGAAGTATTTTTCCCCTCCATTCTCCCGCTCATCAACCCACGGCTAAATTTTAGAAACCATCGGAAAATTGTTATTATTGATGGCCGTATTGGTTATATCGGCGGATTTAACGTTGGTGATGAATACTTAGGATTAAATAAGAAATTCGGCTACTGGCGAGACACACATTTACGGATCGAAGGAAGTTCTGTCCATCCCCTGCAAACCAGATTTTTACTTGATTGGAATCAAGCAAGCGACAATAATATTATTTATTCGGAAAGATATTTCCCAGCCATTCCTAAAAAGGGCGATATCGCCATGCAAATTGTATCTAGCGGACCAGATACCGAATTTCCGGCCATCAAGAACGGCTATTTGAAATTACTCATGGAAGCCAAGCGTTATATATATATTCAAACACCCTATTTCATTCCAGATAGTAGTTTTTTGAACGCCATCGAGATTGCTTCCTTATCCGGCATCGATGTACGCATCATGATTCCAAATAAACCTGACCATATGTTTGTATATTGGGCTACCTATTCCTATGTTGGCCAGTTGCTCCGGGCAGGAGCCAAAATCTATATTTATGAAAAAGGATTTATCCATGCAAAATCCATCGTCATCGATGATGAAGCCTCTACCGTCGGAACAGCAAATATTGATGTACGCAGCTTTAGTTTGAATTTCGAGGTAAACGCTTTTATTTATGATCGTACATTGTCCCATGAGCTTGCAGAAATCTTTGAAAAAGATATATTCGATTGTACAGAGTTAACAATTGAAAAATATGAGAATCGATCAGGTATCATTAAATTTAAAGAATCCATTTCCCGTTTGCTAACACCGATCTTGTGAAATAATTCACTATCTTCATTCCCCATCAGTGATTTTTGAAATAACTGAGAATCCGAACTCCTTGGAACATGTGTGCCAAGCCATGAAGATACGAGTGAGGCAAAACACGGTGGCCGAATGAGGCAACGGGCATGAAAAAAAGGTGGTGCTTTTTACAGCACCAACCTTTTTATTGTATTCCCAAATATTCTTCAAGCGTCACGTTTGCTTGTTTAACTTTTGAAGCCAAGTCCACCCCTAAATAGCGAAAATGCCAAGATTCATACATATATCCCGTAATCGCCTCTTTCCCTCGGGGGTAACGTAGAATGAAACCATACTTGTTCGCATTTTCCACTAACCATTTCCCTGCTTCCGTTTCCCCAAACTCTTCCGTTAGCCATAAATCTTCTTTCCCTTTTTCACCAATATCGAAGGCCAAACCCGTCTGGTGCTCAGAATAACCCGGTCTCGCACTGTAGCGATCTGCATTTTCTTGTCCATCACGATTTACATAATTATGATAGAGTGTATCTTGATATTCATAGGAGCGGTATGTACTAAACGCTACAAGTTCAAAGCCGGCATTTCTTGCATCGGCTGCCATTTGTTCGAAAGCTTTTCGCGCTTCTTTACTTTCGCCTGGGGCAAAAGTGCTCGGCAAAGGATACTTCTTATTGGCTATTAATACTCCATCTACGTATGTTGGCTCAGTTGGTAATGGCTGTCCCTCTATATAACCATTATTGGTAATAGGTTGTTTTTCTGGTTGTTCCTGAAATTCGTCTACTTTTTCTTGTTGTCCATTTATATCAGTCGTTTCCTCATTTGCCGGAGGATTCATTTCTTCTGTTTTTGATGTGTCATCCGATTTGGCATTTTCATCTTCTACTACTTCAGTTGGTGAAGGTTCTGAATGTTGGATATTCAAGTTGTTTTGCTTCCAATACATAAACACCATGATAGCTGCTGCCAAAATAATAAGAACAGATACACAAATCCATATGTATTTCTTTTTGCCATTCTTCTTATTTCCATAAGTAGTTGATCTTTTCATAATCATATGAGCCTCTTTCCTATACAATGCTTTTATTTTAGCACTGTTTCCCTCATTTGACTTTATTATTTTCCTTAAATTTAACTCGCCAAAACAAATTACTGATGAATAGAGAAGTTGGCCCCATATTACATAAAATTTTATAGAGGCCGCATGTATGGGCGCATCTTTGCACCTGGCCATCATACATTTAGTGAATGTTTTTGCCGTAATGTTTTATGCAATAATTTCTGCGTTTAAATTCCATAAATAAAAGCCGAGGCAATGGACCTCGACTTAAGATTACTTCTTATCTAATGAAACCGTATCAGTTTCTGGTTTAGCTGGATGCTCTGAAAAATATTTTCTGCCTATATAAGTTTGCAATATTAGTAGGATACCACTTACTGACCAATATAGAGGCAAAGCAGCCATCGATGTGAAGGAAATAAATACAATCATAATAGGCGAAATATAAATCATTAATTTCATTTGGGCTTTTTGGGATTCAGGAACTGTCCAAAGTGAAACTTTTGCTTGTATGAAGTACACAATTCCGGCAACTACCGTCATTAAGATATCCGGCGTCCCTAAGTTAAACCATAAAAACTCATGTGTTTTTACATCACCAGAATATAAAATTGCAAAGTATAACCCCATGATGATCGGCATTTGAATGATAATCGGTAAACAACCAAGATTTAATGGGTTAATACCATGGGTACGATATAAACTTAGCATTTCCTGTTGGATTGCCATTTGCTCTTCTTTTGTTTGAGCGGCTTTTAATCTTTCTTGGATCTCGTCCATTTTTGGCTTTACAATATCCATTTTCGATTTCATGGCCGATTGCTGACGATAGTTTTTCAACATGAATGGCATTAATATTAAACGTACAGCTACTGTAATCGCAATAATTGCCAGTCCATAACTTCCGTTAAATACATCATTCCCCAAAAATTCCAGCAACCAATTCATCGGTCTAACAAATGTACTGTAAAAGAAGCCTTCCTGATTTTCAACTGCTTGACACCCTGTTAACACGAACAGCATAAGGCCTAGCATTGAAAAAAGTTTCAGTTTTTTCATTTTTCCACCTACTATTTTATTTAGCTCATTTGAAGTATACAGTATTAACTTTATGAATATCAAATACGAGACCATACACTTGATAAACACTGGACAAGGCAAATTTACATACGCACTGCCGGAAAAACATAACTCGACCAAATAGGCCGAGTTATATGTATCATTAACACGAACATCCCTATCAGCTTTTAATCTAACAACTTATGAAAGCTGCACTATTATACATTTTCTAGCTCAACTTCAGGAATTTCAAATCTATAAAATTCATGATGCAACTCATCACGGAAATGTTTAGGTGTTACACCTGTATATTTCTTGAAAATTCTGGTGAAGTAGCTTTGGTTGCAAAAATGGAACTGATCCGAGATCGATGTAATACTTTTATTTGTATGTCTAAGATAGTACTGAGATTCTTCCACTCTTCTAACATTTAAATATTCTACTAATGTAATGCCGACATGCTCTCTAAAAATTCGCGATAAATGGCTTGTGCTAATATGGAATTTCTGAGCAATGCTTTCGACCGTTAAATCATTTTCTAGTTCATCGTTTATGTACATAATTACCTTATTGACCGTTTGGTGTCTAAATGTAGGTTGTTTACGATCTGCTATAAAGTACACATAAAAATCAATTAAATCATCAGCGAATTGCAGGAATTCAGCATCTTTCATGTTATTTTCTATCATATCCGCGCAGGCTAAATTAAACGCAAATGCCTTTTTGGAAGGGACTTGATTATCCAAAAGCTTGCGTGCAACAACCGAAGAAAGGATAACAAAATAATTTCTCACTACTTTGATTACTTGCTTTCCAAATCTTATTGATAATATATCTATTATTTCGTGCAAAGATTTTTTCGCTTTTGCAGACTCTAAGTGAAAGATTTCAAATAACAGCTTAGATTCAATACTATAAAAATCTTCAATCCCGTTATATTGATTTATACTATCAATTTCTTGAAAGTACCGTTTAGAAATTGTTTCAGATATTGAATGTGGAAATAGCTGCATAGATTACCCCATCTTTCTTCAGAATACAATTGCGATATTGTTTCAAATTTGTAACAATACACATCGACTACTGTAATATAACCTAATTTAAATAAAGAATATAGTTTTTCTTAATAATATTTCTATGAAATACCTGACTTAATGTATAGAATTTGCTAAAAATTTACCTAAAATTATCTTACTAATAAGAACAAAGAATTAATCAAATATAACTAAGTGAATATTACCATAATTTCGCAATTTTTCAAACTCTATTTTCACCGTTAATAAAGAATGAATGTTTCTCCCCTGCACAAACTATTATTTCCCCTTATAATCCGGTCACCCAAGCAACTTCTGGATACTGGGAAATCTTGAATCCTTTTAACAGTATTAGTATACGGCACACTATTTTTGTTGAAAATAATTAAAAGTGACAAAAATAAGAATGCATTTTGCATATTTACCGTAAATTCCTCTACCATACCGTAATCTTCTCTATTTCATTTATTTCAAACTGTAGTAAAATAGATGGTATATCATATAAAATGTATACAAAATGAGGTGTCTTAAATTGGAACCAAAACAGATAGAAGAAATCATGGAAATAATAAAAGACTTCTTCCCGGAAAATACGTCAATTGCAATATCGGATACAAATGAATATTTATATTATCAACCTAGCAAAAAAGTAGATTTAAAAATTAAACCCGGTGACCCTATAAAAGATGGTTCTGCCGCTCATCAAGCCCTAACTTATGGACAAAAAATCAATACCTACATTGAATCTGATGTATTCGGTGTTCCTTACTATGGGATGAGTATTCCTTTAATAGAAGAAGGAGAAACAAAAGGTGCAATTACAGCGATCTTCCCTCAAAAGCCTTCACCATTTTTAACAAACTACATTACAATTAAAATTGATGATTGTTGGTACCCTATCAAGCATGATCAAGTGATTTATCTTGAAACTCAATTACGTAAAACGTTTGTAAAAACAATGAATCGTGAAGGATATCACCGCTTGAACTTAAGCGATCTCGAGTTATTTTTAGCTCCTGATTCATTTATCCGCTGTCATAGATCATACATTGTGAATATCGATTATATCGACGAAGTTCAACCAGATTCTCATTCCACTTTCCTGTTGATTATGAAAGACGGTACAAGAATTCCTGTAAGCCAACGATATGCCAGCTATTTCCGACGTTCACTAGGTTTCTAAACTAGTTGTACACTGGCATACGAACAAGTTATCTAAACCTTTAATTATCCTAATATAAAAAAGTTAAACTTTTTATTATATCGACCTTTGCATAAACTGCAAAGGTCCTTTGTATTTTTATTCAACTTAATTTACCGCCCTTTTCTCTAAGGAGTTATCTATTTAATCGAAACGTACAATTTATTCTCGAAAAAACAATTTTTAAGCACTTTCATGCGCTTTATGGAGATTTTGTGACATTACAATGCTATTATTAATTATGCAAGTTGAAAATAAATTCAACAGATTTTACAGAAAATTCTACACAATTTTCTCTTTTTCACTTTAATATAGGGGAGGATTTTTAATATGGATTCAAGAGTTGAGAAACGTTTAGGTTTAAAAGAATTAGCAGATAAAGTAGTATCTGCTGATCAAGCTGCTGCACTTATTGGTGACGGCGATGTAGTAGGTATGAGTGGTTTTACACGTGCCGGGGATGCAAAAGTTGTACCAATGGCATTGGTTGAACGTGCAAAAAATGAAAATTTTAAAATTGATATTTATACTGGTGCATCACTAGGACCAGAAGTGGACAAGTACTTAGCTGAAGCTGGGGTTATTCGCAAACGTGGACCTTTCATAGCTGACTCAGGTATCCGTAACCAAATTAACTCTGGTAATGTTTATTACGTAGATGCCCACCTATCTCACAATGCTGAGTTAGTGCGCCAAGGAATCATCGGGCCTATTAAATACTTAATTTTGGAAGCTACTGCGATTACTGAAGATGGTTTAATTATCCCTACAACTTCTGTAGGTAACTCACCAATATTTGCTGAGTACGCGGAAAATATTATCGTAGAATTGAACATCTCTCATCCAGAGAGCCTTATCGGTATTCACGATATTTATGTTCCAGGACCTCAAGGACAACGTGAACCAATTCCGATGACTGATGCTGTAAAACGTATTGGTGAAATTGGTATTAAAGTTGATCCTGCAAAAATTAAAGCAATCGTTGTTTCTGAAGAGCCAGATGCTCCTTCATTAATCGTTCCTCCAGATGAAGAAACGCAAACTATGGCAAATCTTTTGCTTGATTTCTTCCGTTCTGAAATTAAAGCTGGTCGCCTAACAAATAAATTAATGCCACTTCAATCAGGCGTAGGTTCAGTTGCAAATGCTGTATTGGATGGCTTTGCAAATTCCGAATTTGAAGACTTGGTTGTGGCGTCTGAAGTACTTCAAGATGCAGTATTCAATTTGATCGATGCTGGTAAAGTAAGCTTTGCAGCTGCAACTTCTATTACTATTTCTGAAGAATTACAGAAAAAAGTTTATGGAAACCTTGAAAAATATGCAGATAAGCTATGCTTACGTCCACAAGAAATTTCTAACCATCCGGAAGTAATCCGTCGACTCGGATTAATTTCTATCAATACAGCACTAGAGTTGGATATTTACGGAAACGTAAACTCCACACATGTTAGCGGAACAAAAATGATGAACGGTATCGGTGGATCTGGAGACTTTGCTCGTAATGCTCGTCTAGGGATTTTCGTAACGAAGTCATATGCTAAAGGCGGTGCTATTTCTTCTATCGTTCCTATGGTATCTCACGTTGACCATACAGAACATGATGTAGACGTAATTGTAACTGAACAAGGTATTGCAGATTTACGTGGACTAGCACCTAAAGAGCGTGCAGTACTAATTATTGAAAACTGTGTTCACCCAGATTTCAAAGAACAAATGTGGGATTACTATAATCGTGCTGTGGAAGCTACTGGTAATGCTCAAACTCCTCATATCTTGGAGGAAGCACTTTCTTGGCACGTTAACCTAGCTAAAAACAAAACAATGAAAAAAGAAGTATCTAAAGCTTAATGTATGATTGGGGAGTTTCACTAATGGTGAAACTCCCTTTTCTTTTTATTAAAAAACGACAACGATATCGTTGTCGTTTTTTCATCTTCTAATGAAGTTGTTTTTGATCCGCTTCATTGTAATAGGCTAATGCCGTCTGTGCCCCGCCTTCGGAAACGAAGTTGTTTTCTCGAATTTGTGTCGATCTCGCACTTGCTGGTGTTTCCGCAATTTCTTTTAATGATTCATTATCAAAGTGCTGTCTCGAACCGAAAAGTTGGGATTTCATATCTTTAAAAAACTTTACTGTATTATCCCGATTTTCCTTCTTACTTAAGAATGAAGCTGCACCAGCAACTAACGCTGTCATTACTACACCTTTTCCTTTTAATTTCGCCATGATTAATCCCCTCCAAAAAAGTGTTATGGTTTACTTTTCCCTAATCTGATTCATTTAAACAGTGGATTTCATTGTTTAAAGTCTATAAAGATGAGGAAAGGATATATAACAAATTTTTATATGGATAATATCTTCTGAGAAGAACATTTAATTTATTTTAGAGGAGGAATTAATCATGATAAATAATAAAGAAGTTACCTATGACTGGAAAGAAGTTACTTCCATAATAATCGCTTCATCACTCTTGACTTCCATCATTTACGGAATTTCATTTATTTATTAGTCGGATCTTCTGTTTCTTATAAGTGGATGTATTCATTTTTTGCTCGCCTACTCCCCAATCATTCCATTATAAAAGGGTGCCTAAACTTGTAGCTTTCTACAGAATAGGCACCCGATTTTTTATGCTTTTATATCGTTATATGCTTCACTTTTTTCAAACGCCGCCACTACATACGAACAAATGGCATTCATTTTCAAATCATTTTCTCTGGCATAATCTGCTGCTCTGTCTAGCAATTTTTTTGCCACCCCTTGACCACGCAAAGCATCTGAAACATAGGTATGCGTCATATCCATAATACTATCCCGCTCTACCCATTCTATTTCTGCCAGTTTTTCTCCATCTTGTTCATATTCAAATGCAAAATGTTTCGGACTATTTTCTACCAATTTAAACTCCATTATTCATCCCTCCCATTTGCTAAAATATAACATAATAGAACTCTATATGGTACTGATTTGCCTCTTTATCAAAATGACAGAGGACAACAGATTAATCTATTTAAACCAAGAAGAAACCGTATCAATCAGGTTGGCGAAAAAGTTTTTCACACCATTCCAGAACCCTTCATCTTGCATGAGTTCCCCATATTTATCTTCAAACTTTGTTGCTAAATCTGTTAATTGGTCGGATAGCTTAGAAAAATCAATATCGAGCTTGCTGATACGATCCATTAAATCGACTAATAATTGACGGTCCTGCTCGCTCAGCTCAATATTCAATTTTGCCAATTGATCTTTAACAATTTGCTCTACTTCCTCCTTAGTTGCTGGATTTAACTCGGAGATTTGTTGTTTAATACCCGTTAATAGCTCTGCGATCTGTTCGTCAGTAATATTGGCATTTTCCGCAATTTGAGTAGCTACGGAAAGTTCATCATTTGCTACGTCTGTACGTTCCGTATTCAGTGTTTCACCTGTCTTCACTTCATATGCCTTGTAAATGCCTACAAGTGCAGAATGCCCGGTTACAGGTTTCGGGGCAGCAATTTCCACAGTAGCGTCTTCTATTCCAGCTGTTAACATTGCATTGGCATACATTTCAGATGTTACTTGTGTAATATTATCAGGGGTTACAATACTTATAATTAACCCTTTGCCTTCTTCCTCACGCGTAATTTTTGCTGAAGAATACATTCTTGAACTCGGATTACTATCCCTAATATATTTGGCTAAGTCTTCACCAGAAACTGTGATTTCATCTACTTCCGCTTCCTTATCAACTTGCAATGCCTCTTTTACAGTTACCTTTTCAGACTCCGATAAGTTTGCTCCGTAAACAATAATCGGCACTCCTAGTTTTTCATTTATGGCTTTTTGACTATTATCAGCAGCCAAGGTACTCATCGGCAGCATTACGGAAGCTAAAAATACAAATGTTGCAACAATCGATAACCATTTTTGCTTCATCACATATTATCCCCTTTAAATGTTTTTTCAACAATTAGTACGTAAAAGAAAGTAAAAGGTTCCAAAGTCTTGACCGGGCACTCTTATTATAAAACAAGCTGTGACACATGATATAGTAGTCACAGCTTATTACTCTTCCTTATATGATTTCTGTCCAGCCATCTTGTTGCTTAATTTTACCGGCTTTCATTAACGTACCGAGCGCTCTTTTAAAAGCACCTTTACTCATATGGAACATTTCTGTTATTTCTTCAGGTGAGGACTTGTCCCCAAATGGCATCTTACCGCCAACGCTTTGTAAATAAGCATAGACGGCTTCTGCATCTTGTCCAAGTCTTTCATGCTTTCTTGGCAACATGGACCCGTTTAATGAGCCATCTTCTTTTACGGCGATAATTCGAACTTCAACTTCTTGACCGAGTCTAGGTTCTGCTTCCATCTCTGTATTATGAACAAAAATACGGTAGGGTTCTTCTATTCCGAGTAAAAACGAACCTACTGGCAATAATCGGTATGGACGGGCTTTGATGTTTTTATTATGCATATCCTCATAGGCACCTTCATACAATTCATTTACCTTTTCTTCCGTAATTAAACGTCCGAATAAATCCCCATTCCGGTCTGTACGAAGTGTTAAAAAGAGATGGTCTCCAACCTTTGGCCATACACTTTGTATGGGTGGCAGATCTTCAGCTTTGACCAGTACCTCCCTGGATGAACCGATGTCAACAAATGCTCCCTCTTTAGTCACTTTTATAACTCGTGCCCAGCCGTATTCCCCCTGCAAGATTGCTGGAATTGCACTTGTTGCTTGTAAATCTCCTCGGCGATCGGCATATAGGAACACCTTAACTCTTTCCCCGATTGTTAAAGGCGTTTGAACATCGGAACTGTTTAGAGGGATTTCGATATGCCCATCTGTTAGTATCCACTTCGATCCCTGCGCTTCTAATACTGTTAATTCAACAACTTGACCTGATTGTAATTCGCTCAATTTTGTTTTTCCTTTCCACTTTTTAAATAGAAGTGCTTTTATTGTTCTTTCATTGCTTCCAGTCTTTTCACTAGGTGTGATTCTTCTTCCAGTAGTTGGACAAGGTCAGCTATTCGATCAATCGAATTCCAGCTTAAGTGGTGTTCGATTCCTTCAACATCTTCATATATGCGCTCTTCATCGACACCAATTAGTCTTAAAAACTGTTCAAGCAATTCATGCCTCTTAACAAGGCGCTTCCCCAGTTTTTCCCCCTTTGATGTTAATGTAAGCCCTCTATATTTTTCATATACTAAGTATCCATCTTTATCTAGTTTTTGCACCATTTTGGTTACTGAGGAAGGGAGAACAGATAATGCCTCAGCTATGTCCGACACCCTCGCATATCCTTTATTTTCAATTAACAAATAAATTTGCTCGATATGATCCTCCATACTAGGTGTTGGCATAACAAGTCTCCTCACTTTCAAAATATCATTTTAATTTTACTACAACAGTACTAAAAAGGTAACTTAAAACAATTAAGTAGCGTATATCCATTAATTTTATTAAAAATGTCCAAGAGTCCTTTACGGACTCATTGGACATTTTAGTTTTTATGGTTTGTTTTTTTTCCGGCTGTATGAATTGCCGTAATTATACGTTTATTAATTTTCTCCAGTTGCTCGGGTGCTTTTAGAGCAATGAAAGCTTCTTCCCTAGCGTCATTGCTTGATACGTAATACGTTGGCAAATTATTTAATGCTTCTGAAGCAATAGTCATTTGACAATCATCGCAATCACAGAACGTTTGATAATCAGGACTCTGCAACAAAAATCTTACAAGGCCCAGCACGATTTCTTCTGTTACATTTTTAAGTATTGGCTTTGCCAAAGATTTTCGCCTACCTATTTTTATTAATCTTTTTTTAATCAATTTATTTATTGCTATTCAATTAATTGATATGTGCATAAGTTACATAATTAATACATCTTGCTTCATTTCATTTATAAATTGGCGTCCATTTCCAATAGTATCGGGCAATGATCACTGCCTAGTACATGCGGATGAATGTCTGTTTTGAGAACCTGTTCCACCAACCGATTGGAAATAATGAAGTAATCAATTCTCCAACCAATATTTCGTTCACGTACCTTGTTCATATAAGACCACCAAGTAAATGCATCTTCCCTCTCCGGGTTAAAATATCTATAAGAATCGGTAAATCCAGCTTTAAGTAACTCTGTCATTTTGCCCCGTTCTTCAAAAGTAAAACCTGAATTCCCGATATTCGATTTTGCATTTTTCAAATCTTTATCTTCATGGGCAACATTCAGGTCTCCACAATAGATTACCGGCTTTTCAAGATCTAATTTCTGTAAATACCGTGATAATTTCTCTTCCCAGTCAAGCCTCTTTGGTAAACGCGCTAAATCCCTTTGTGAATTGGGGGTATATACATTCACTAAATAGAATGTGTCATACTCCAGAGTAATAATACGTCCTTCCGACTCATTTTCTTCCTCCCCGACTCCGTATGATACTGTTAGCGGCTCATGTTTTGCAAATATGGCCGTACCTGAGTAGCCTTTTTTCTCGGCATAATTCCAGTATTGATGATAGCCTTCAAACGGTAATTCAATTTGTCCTTCTTGACATTTCGTTTCTTGGATACAGAAAAAATCTGCGTCTGCTTCATTAAAATAATCGATAAAACCTTTTTTCACACAAGCACGTATTCCATTTACATTCCACGATATGAATTTCATTGCAAACCTCTCTATGTATAGATTCATATTTTCTGCTATATTTGGCGGTTAGCTAAACTAAAAAAGATAAGACAAAGTCCTATAAGACGACTTTGTCTTTACCATACGCCCCTTTTTAAAGGCACGTTCTAAAGTTATTAATTTGTTAAATCTTCTCCAACAATTTTTACTTCCAATTCTAGTTCAACATCGAAATTTTCTTTTACGGTGCGCTTTACCATCTCGATTGTTTCAATATAGTCTGTTGCCGTCGCATTGCCTTTGTTGATGATAAATCCGGCATGCTTTGTAGATACTTCCGCACCACCTACACCTTTACCTTGCAATCCGCTATCTTGAATTAGTTTACCAGCGAAATAACCTGGCGGCCGCTTAAAAACGCTGCCTGCCGATGGATATTCTAAAGGTTGTTTTGATTCACGCTTAAATGTTAAATCTGCCACTTTCTCATCAATCTCTTGTTGATCACCCATTTTCAATTGGAAGTTTGAAGAAAGAACAAAATATTCTTTTTTGGCGATAATGCTTTTACGGTAGCCCAGCTCAAGCTCTTCTTTCGATAAAACAATTCGCTCTCCTTCTTTTGTTAGAACGGTGCAGTCGACAATAATATCTTTAATTTCTCCACCATAAGCTCCCGCGTTCATTGCCATTGCTCCGCCAACTGAACCAGGTATGCCACATGCAAACTCAAAACCCGTTAAACTATGTGCTGCAGCAAGGCGGGAAACTTCTTTAATGAGGGCTCCACTCTGAGCATATATCTTTTCGCCGTCTATACGGATTTCGTCAAGCTTTGTAAAGGAAATAACGATTCCACGAACACCGCCATCACGTACAACCATGTTAGAACCATTTCCCAACATTAATAGGGGCACTTCCTGTTGATATGCGTATTTCACTACCGCCGCAGCTTCTTTTTCTGATTCGGGTAGGACAAAGATATCCGCATTGCCCCCAAGTTTCGTCATTGTATATGTTTTTAAAGATTCATTAATTTTAATATTACTAGGATTTACTATTTGTGCTAAATCTTCTGCCCAACGCTTAATTGTCATAAAAGCAAATTTCCTTTCTACTACATACTCTTTTTCAGTATGGGTAATTAAAAGCTTTTTGACAAGTGTTACATGACCTTATTTTATCCAACATTGTGACCATTTCTCGACTTCCCGGATTGCACCTTCCAGTGCTTTTCCTTTATCTGTAAGGAAGTATTCTACACGAACTGGTACTTCTGTATAAACCTTCCTTTCAACAACTCCCTCTTTCTCTAATTCCTTTAACCGTTCTGAAAGGAGACGCCCACTCACCGGTAATGCCGATTCAATTTCATTAAAACGTTGGGGTCCTTCTAGTAGTTGATATAATATTAATGTTGTCCACCGCTTCCCAAGTAATTCCATTGCTTTGGCTAGGCGGGGACATATAGTAGATTCTTTCATCATTCCACCTCAAATTTAGCAGTTCAATATACTTACAACATCCAACTGGTTTTATTTTATTCATTTTTGCATCTTGCTTCTAGTGTACCATTTTACACCTAGTTACGAAAAGTAAGTTGATGCTAAATATTTTTTTCATGAAAATATGATATCACTAAAACCAGTATTTTCCTAAATAAGATGGGCGTCTTTTAAAGCACTTACGTATCTTAAATATCTTTTTTGTTTTCATCACTTCATGATTTTATGAATTCAGTTAGAATTCTATTCATTTCGGTTTAAGATTAGTAGTGTTTTACCTAAAAATTTCGGAGGGGGAGTTGGTTAGCCAAGAAAAACCCCAACTTCAATTTATGAAGTCAGGGTTTACAAATTACTATGAATTTACTTTAGCTAATTTTTGAGCTGATGCTTTAACACGTTCGATTCCTTCTGCAATAATTTCTTGTGCTTTGTTTGGCTCAGCATTGTGTCCTTCGATGATCACTTCATCATGAAGTGTCATACCAGCCACACCACCAAATACATTTTTAATATAGTTGACTGACATTTCCATTGGTTGTGCTTCCGGAGCTGAATAATAGCCACCGCGCGCGTTTAGAATTACAAACTTTTTGTCAGTTAATAACTGGATCATTTGTCCGTCTTGCGAATATTTAAACATGAATCCTGCAGAATAGATATAATCAATGAAAGTTTGCAATTTTGCAGGTATTGTCAGGTTCCAAAGCGGGAAGGCAAGCACCACTACATCAGCAGCAGCTACTGCATCCATTGCCTTTTGTTTTGCAGCTAATAGTCGAGATTCCACTTCTGTCAATTCTTCGCCGTTTTGAACTTTGCCGAAAGCATTGAATAATTCTTGGCCAAAGTACGGTGTGTCCTCTTGGAATACATCGTAAGTTGTTAGATTTACACCTGCAACATTTTTTGCTTCTTCTACGTATGCTTCGTACATTTTTGTTGAAACGCCGTCTGGGCGGTTATTTGCTTTAATTACTAATACGTTCGTCATTATAAAAACTCCTCTTTGAATATCATTTTGTCCTGAAGTAAAGACCTAAAAGTAATCTTAATGGAGTTAATATATTATTTCAATAAAATAGATCTAATACTTTTGACCGAGGTTACACTCCAATTTCACTAACTAGGATCAACAGGATTTTTAGAATTCACATTGATCGTCTGTACAAACCGCGCCTGCTTCCCCAACCATTCTTAGTTTTGGTTTTAGACCAGCTTCATCCGCCGCTTTTGCAATTGTTTGGTCAAATAGCGCTTTCGGTTGCGCTCCCGAAATACCGTATTTGTTATCGACAACAAAGAACGGAACTCCCCGGACACCCAAATCTTGAGCTTCTGAAATGTCTTGTTGTACCTCATCCAAGAATTGGTCACCCTTTAAAATTTCCTGCGCCTCTGCTTGTTCAAGTCCAACATCCCCTGCTAAACTAAGCAACACTTCCTGTTTGCCAATCGAGCCACCTTCCAAGAAGTATGACTTAAGAAGTCGCTCGCTTAGTTCCGCACCTTTGCCTATTGTATTTGCCCACTTTGCTAAACGATGAGCTGCAATTGTATTAGCTTCCGTCATAATATCGAAATTATAATCCAACCCTACTTCTTGTGCCCGTTCAGCAACATTTTTCGTCATCTCTTTCGCTTGCTCTTCTGATATATTATACTTCTTACTTAAACTAGCATATACGGATTTATCGCTATCTACTGGTGTATTGGGGTCTAGTAAATAACTTTTTAATACCACTTCAATTTGCCCCTCAAAACCTGCATCTTTAATTGATTGTTCCAATTGACGCTTCCCGATATAACAAAACGGACATACATAATCCGACCACACTTCTACTTTCATCAGACATTCCTCCTTTCACTTATTGTACGATTCAAATATTTTTCCCACAATTAAAGTGCCTCCTTGAATATTGTCACATTTTTTTTCCAATACTCATGGTAAATCGCTAATTCCATAAGATGCAGGATTTACTGTTCCTCATTATGATTTTCCTTTAAATGGATTTCATCATTAGCATTAAATAAATTGGAGGCACTTATGCAAAATTCATTATGGCTGAAAAATGTGGAAACCCCTCCACTATCTACTTTATCAACTTCCTTGGATTGTGATGTATGCATTGTTGGCGGCGGATTATCGGGAATATATACAGCCTATCTGCTTGCAAAAAAAGGTGTGAATGTTGTTTTGCTAGAGGCGAAGCCATCTCTTGCCATTGGTACAACCGGGCATTCCACTGGCAAGTTAACTCCCCAGCACGGTGTCGTGTACTCTAAGCTCTTAAAGTACTTTTCTGCCGGAGACGTTTATACCTACTATGAAGCTAATAAAAATGCAATCGAATCAGCACTGGAAGTTGCTTCACAAGACTCGTATGAAAGAGTGGATTCTTATTTATACGCCACTACCGTTCCAGGTAAACAAACGATAGAAAAAGAATTGTACGCTTATCAGGAATTAAACATTCCAGGCGTTGAGACAACTGAAACCGAGCTTCCTTTTGAGGTCACATCGGCTCTCAAAATGGAGAATACGGCACAAATTCATCCGACTAAATTTGCGACAGATTTTTTAAAGCTCGCATTAGAACACGGGGCTGCAGTCTATGCGAATAGCCGGGTGACAAAGGTTGAAATTGATGAAAAATTTGTATTAACTGACAATGATTCTAAGGTTACTTTTAAGAAATTGGTTTTATGTACACATTACCCAATTGAGTCAATCAAGGGGCTAATTACGGCAAAGCTATCGATTGATCGTTCCTATTTATTAGCGTCTAAAACTACCGACTTAATGAAAGGCCAATACTTGTCAGTCGAAAGTTCTTCACGTTCGATTCGTACAGCGCTAGTAGAAAATATCCCTTACCTGATTTATGGAGGGAGTAGCCATATCGCTGGAGAAGTCGAGGATACACAAGGTTATTATGAAACATTGAAAGACGAGATGCAGACGACCTTTGATTTATCAGAACCTCCTTTCCTATGGAGCGCTCAAGATCCAAATACACCCGATTTGGTTCCTTATATTGGCCAGATTTCCGAAGATACACCGGACCTCTATATCGCAACTGGCTACCGAAAATGGGGGCTTTCAAGTTCACTAGTAGCTGGAGAGATTCTATCGAGTTTGATTTGTCAAGAAAACCATAAAGCGGCCCATCTCTACAGTCCGACTCGTGATCAATTTGGGAAAAATTTATTAAGAGGCTTAAGTACTATCGGATTTGTCACAGCCAACTTGGCTGAAGGTTACTTAACACGGATGGAAGCGCCCAAATGTACACACTTAGGCTGTAAAACAAGATGGAATAAAGGAGATGAAACTTGGGATTGTCCATGCCATGGTTCCCGTTTTGACAAAAATGGCAATGTAATAGAAGGTCCTGCTGTTTATCCATTGAAGTTAAAATAATACACAATCAGGACAAACGAATTCGCTTTTAACCTAATTAATGCCAACAAAAAAGGTTGACCACAAAAGTCAGATTCAAATGACATTCTGGTCAACCTTTTCAATTCTTATAGCCCTTCAGTTAATACAGGAACAATCTGTTTTTTACGTGATACAACACCAGGTAAGTCAACAAGATTGTCTACTAATGTCTTTCCGAATGCTTTGGCAGCAGATTCAGCAGCATTGCCAACGACTACAGCAGTGGAATTGTTGTTTAATATATCTGTCACAACAAAGAAGTAAAGATCATGGCCTCTGTCTTCCAAGTTCTGATTTAATAGGGTTACTAGCTCGTCTTTACGATTTAGAACATCATTCACATCTACTGCATTCACTTGGGCTACTACTGATTTGACGTCGCCAAATGAAAATTCTTTTGCGTCTAATGATAAAAGATCTTCTAAAGACTTGTCTGAAAGATCTGCACCTGCTTTTAACATAGCCAATCCATACTCTTCCAGGTTTACACCGGCTACTTCTGCAAGTTCTTTTCCTGCTATTACGTCTTGTTCTGTGCAAGTAGGCGATTTAAATAATAGTGTATCCGATACAATGGCAGATAGCATTAGGCCGGCAATATTCGAAGGGATTTCCACATGATTTTCTTTGTATATTTTATTAAGTATTGTTGCTGTACATCCAACTGGCTCAGCACGGTAGTATAATGGATCTGAAGTTTCAAAGTTTGCAATACGGTGATGGTCGATTACTTCCGTCACCTTCACTTCTTCAATTCCATCGGCCGATTGTTGACGCTCATTATGATCGACTAAAATTACTTCACTCGCTTGACCCGCTACATTATCGATTAGTCGCGGTGCATCAAAACCGAATTTATCTAGTGCATATTGAGTTTCACCGTTTACTTCACCCAATCTAACTGCTTCTGCATCCACACCAAGTTGTTGTTTTAAATAGGCATAACTAATTGCGGAAGTGATTGTGTCTGTATCTGGATTTTTGTGTCCGAAAATTAATACTTTGCTCATGAATATGAGGCCTCCTATTGATTCTAGTTCAATGATTTCGAGTTTATTTTATCACACAACGGTATGAATAGAAAAAAGAACTTACCCTATTCGCATACGGCTTCGCGCCGCTTATGATCTTTCCAACTGGATGTGCGTTTTTTACCCTCCAGTTGTGGTCGGAGCTGAGCAAGCCCGTTCCAATTTTCTTTTGTCCAGTTCCACGGGCTAGCCGCTCGGAAACTTCAACTCCCTTCGCGTGTGCAAGCACACTTGCCGGAAGTCTCCAGTTTCGTTCGCGGCTGAGCGAGCCCGTTCCACTTTTCTGATTGTCTAGTTGCGAGCGCTAGCTCTTCGACAACTTCGGTCCTGTCTGCGAGGACAAAGAGCGTCCTCACAGACAGCCCCTCCAGTTGTGGTCAGAGCTGGGCGAGCGCTCTCCACTTTTCTTGTAAAAAAGCGCATTCGTAAATGCCCCCGCAATTTACGAATACGCTCTCCGAAGAAAGGTTCTCAAATATATAGTGATTTTTCTGTATATAAAGAATTACTACCAAGTTGTTCATTTACTTTTTGAAAATTTGTGTATTGCTTTTTATTTTGTGCGACCATTCCTTCGACTAATGCATGGATTAATGAATGCGCGGCGGTTATTGTTTCAGCTAATGCCGATTTTTGTGAGCCAACGGTTAATAGTACATCTGCATTATCTCTTATTGATGATATACAAGAATGCGTTATAACTACTACCTTCGCTTTTCTGTTTTTGGCCATCTTTGTGATGGTCAATACATCGTCCGCTTTATGTTCAAGCGCTATGACAAATAGAAGTGCATTTTCTTCCATACTATTAATTTGCTGTACGATGTTCTCGACAAGCGGTTGGATTTGCTTGACCTTTCTACGGTAATTGCTTAGCGTGCAAGTCAAAAAGTTTGCCGAAGGAGAAGATTGCCTCAAACCGAGTACATATAAGCATTCCGATTCGTGCAACAATTTAATCGCCCGATCAAATTGTTCTTCATTAATGATATTGATCGTATTTAATATACTCGCCACATCCCGGTTCATCACTTCATTCAGAAGATTAACATTTCTCTTGGAAATAAGCGGATGAGATTGCTCTACCTTTTCTTCTTGTCCCATTAAATCAGCCCGAATTTTCTCTTGCAGCTCCGAAAAACCAGACAATTCCATTGCATAACAGAATCGTATAACAGTCGATTCGCTTACCCCTATCAGCTTTCCAACATCCGAAGCTATATGAGTAGCTATAACGTTTGGGTTATCAATAGTAAACTGAGCAACTTTACGCTGTCCTCTAGATAGACGGATAAAACGCTTTTTTATTTGTTCACAAAAGCTCATTTTAGCTCCCCCATTTCCTCTATTCAATTATTGTTTTCACTTTTGTATACATATACTAATTTAATAATTGATATTAACACTATTATTGATTGAATACAATGACTTTTCAGAAAAAACTTTAACACATTAAACCGAAAAAGTCGGAAATTTGTCAAAATACTTGTTAATTGAATATAGAGGCTTAATCCTTTTTATGGCATATAAAAAACCGATTCGAGCCATTAAATGCTCGAATCAGTCATGCACCTTTATTCCAACTCAGTTTGCTTTGTTTCTTTTCCTAAGAACAGGACTGCTCCAGCACCAATCAAAATTGAGACACAAAAGATAGCAAAGATAAACCCAATTTCATATCCTGCATTCAATAAATACCCTACCAGAAGCGGACCAAAAATTCCTCCAATTCGGCCAACCGCTGCGGCCATTCCAGCACCTGTTCCTCTTATTACCATCGGATATTGTTCAGGCGTATAGGCATAAAGCGCTCCCCATGCCCCCAGGTTAAAGAAGGATAATAAAATCCCCGAAGCAAGTAGTACAACAGTTGAATCAGCATTTCCGAAAACAAATGCACTTGCCGCTGTACCTACCAAATAGGTTATCAACACAAATTTTCTCCCTAATCTTTCAATAAACCATGCGGCTGTAAAGTACCCGGGAAGCTGTGCCAATGTCATAATCAATACATATTTAAAACTTGATATTAAGTCGAAGCCTTTGCCTACCATTACACTTGGTAACCACAAGAACATTCCATAATATGAAAACACTACTGTAAACCAAAGTATCCATAACATAAGTGTAGAACGGGAATATTTTCTCTCCCAAACCCCTGCAATATTTTGCATGATCGTGCGCTGTTTTGCCGATTCTTTTGCAGTAAACTGCGGGGAATCAGGTAGATGTATTCTTATATACACTGCATATAATGCCGGGATGGCTGTTAATAGCAAGGCTACTCGCCAACCTTCTATCGGCCAAAAATCTGCTGGTATGACAAAGTAAGAAATAACGGCTGCCAGCAACCATCCTCCTGCCCAAAAGCTTTCCAAAAGAACGACAACTTTCCCACGCTCCTTTGCTTCAACACTTTCCGATACTAATGTGGAGGCTACTGGCAATTCCCCACCTAGACCCATTCCTACAAAAAATCTCAAAATAAGAAATACTGCAAAGGTTGTTGTAATAGCTGATAAGCCACTCGCTACAGAGAAAATAATTAACGTCCACATAAAAATCTGTTTGCGCCCTACTTTATCTGCAAACACACCGAATACTAATGCCCCTACCGCCATACCAATGGAGTTGATGCTTCCAATCCATCCCATTTGAGAAGAGGTTAATTGCCAATCTACTGCCAGTGCAGCAATCACAAAGGATAATATTCCAACATCCATTGCATCAAACATCCAGCCAACACCTGCCACACGTAATAATTTATTACGTGAAATCGGTGCTGTTTCTTTATTTTTGCTCATTTCTCCCCCACCTGTCTTTACACTTGAATTTACACATATATACCATACAATTATTTCAATTATGTGACAAGCTAAAATTTATATGTGTATTCTGTTAAATTGGTAAATGCTATTGAAAAGTACCAAGTACTTGAGTTAAAATGTCTTTTATATACAAACAACTGTTCATCCAGCGTGAACAAAAGGAGATTATCTGTTATGTGGAAAGGTCTTATCGAAGAATATAAAGAATTTTTACCCGTTAACGAAAATACACCTGCCTTAACTTTAAATGAGGGGAACACGCCCCTAATTCATTTAGTCAATCTTTCAAAGAAATTGGGCATTGAACTATACGGGAAAGTGGAAGGAGCCAATCCCACAGGATCATTCAAGGATCGCGGAATGGTATTTGCAGTCGCCAAAGCAGTCGAAGACGGGGCAAAATGCGTTATCTGCGCTTCGACAGGCAATACGTCGGCAGCTGCGTCCGCTTATGCTGCACGTGCAGGGATTCAATCAATTGTCGTTATTCCAAAAGGAAAAGTTGCTTTAGGGAAGTTAGCGCAAGCTTGTATGTACGGAGCAAGAATAATTGAAATTGACGGCAATTTTGATGATGCTCTTGCAATTGTGCGCAAGGTAAGTGAAACGACACCCGTTAAACTAGTCAACTCCGTAAACCCATATCGAATTGAAGGTCAAAAAACGGCCGCATTCGAAATTGTCGACAGTCTAGGACAAGCTCCGGATATTTTATGTATACCTGTAGGAAACGCCGGTAATATTACAGCGTACTGGAAAGGGTTCAAAGAATATCATGAAGCAAAGAATACAGGGTTGCCTAAAATGTACGGATTCGAAGCGGAAGGTGCCGCTGCAATCGTCAAAGGCGAAGCAATACCAAACCCTGAAACTGTTGCTACAGCAATTCGAATCGGAAATCCCGCAAGCTGGAAATTGGCTGAGAATGCACGGGATGAATCCGGCGGAATTATTGATTTAGTGACGGATGATGAAATTTTGGAAGCATATAAATTGGTAGCAAGTACTGAAGGTATTTTTGTAGAGCCTGGTTCTGCCGCCTCTCTCGCAGGTGTTATTAAATCCGTTAACAACGGCAGCATTGAAAAAGGCAGCCGAGTGGTAACAGTATTTACAGGTAACGGATTAAAAGATCCAGATACTGCTATGAACGTGTCAAAAGTTGATTTAGTCTCCCTTCAAAACGATGAAAACGATATTCGTCATTATATCGAGGGTATTCTATGAGTAAAAAATGGAGTATTACCGTCCCTGGGAGCACCGCCAATTTAGGGCCTGGCTTTGATTCCATCGGGCTTAGTTTAAACCTCTATCTAGAATTGACAGTGTCACTTGCAAAAAATTGGGAGATCATACATGTTTCCGATCACCTTCCACAAGATTTTGTGATTGAAGACCACTTAATCTATAAAATCGCCAAGGAAACTGCGGCCCGTTTTAAAAAGACATTGCCACCTTGTCGAATCGAGATGCGTAGTCAACTCCCTTATGCGAGAGGATTGGGCAGCAGCGCCGCAGCAATCGTTGCTGCAGTTGAACTAGCTAATCTTGTATGTGATTTGCAATTATCGATACAAGATAAGTTAAATATTTCTTCTCAATTTGAAGGTCATCCTGATAACGCCACTGCTTCCGTACTAGGCGGTTTAACAATTTCACAAATGGATGAGCAAGGGATCGTTGATACTATCCACGTAAAAGATATAGAAGCTTCTTTTGTTGTGTTTATTCCAACCGTAGAGTTGAAAACGTCTGAAGCCCGCAAGGTATTACCTGCACAGTTCGATCGTAACTATGCCGTCCGCGCGAGTGCAAACGCCAATATGTTAGCAGCTTCGCTCATCTCGAAAGATTATGAACGTATAGGGAAATATATGGAATCCGACCTGTTCCATGAACCTTTCAGATCAAGCCTGATCCCAAATTTTGATGAAATACTTCGCACAGCCAAACAAGCCGGTGCTTATGGCACAGCACTAAGCGGAGCAGGACCAACCGTTATTTCAATCATTCCAAGCGCTATTGGGGCCCAATTTGTCTCAACAATGAAAAAACGTTTCCCTACACATGAAATTCTTTTAACTAAAGCTGATCACCAGGGTGTTTCCATACAAGTTCTCAATGATGTTTTCACTTAAAACATTAATAAAGATGTCCAATGGTTCATATATATAACTATTGGACATCTTTTTCATTTTGTCATGATTGTTGCTGTCCAACCTAGGTTTCACTAAGTTCGATCTAGGGGATAAAGGATTTAAGGGGATGTTTTAATAACGCTTAGAAAGGGGAATCGAGATGAAAATTGGGATTATTGGGGCAACTGGTAAAGCCGGAAGCACTATTTTAACAGAAGCAAGAATGCGCCACCATGATGTAACTGCCATTGTTCGCAACAAAGATAAAATTACCAAGGAGCATGTCAATATACTAGAAAAAGAAGTATTTGACTTAACCAAACAAGATTTACACCATTTTGATGTCGTCGTAAATGCATTTGGTTCACATCCAGGTGAAGAGCATCTACACGTTGAGTTTGGTCGCTTCCTTATATCGCTTTTAGAAGGAAGCAGTACGAAGTTATTTGTAGTTGGAGGTGCTGGAAGTTTATTCATCGATGGTAAAACGAGGTTGATTGATATTCCGGACTATCCTGAAGAATATAGGGAAATAGCGGTCCAACAGTTACAAAATTTAGTAGATTTACAAAACTCCTCTATCAAATGGACATTTTTAAGTCCCTCTGCACTGTTCGATTCCGATGGACCAAGAACAGGCCATTACATTTTAGGTAAAGACCATCTCTTACTAAACTCCCAACAGATAAGCTATGTCAGCTATGCAGATTACGCAGTAGCTGTACTGGATGAAATTGAAAGTCCAGTTCATGAAAATACGCGTTTTACAGTTGCTTCCGAAAACGCAACGAGCAGCTCGTAGCATTACTCCATAGAGACAATGCCAAACCGGCGTATTGACTATAAAGAATGCCCTTAAAGTCATCTACTGTCTTTAAGGGCATTTAATAATTTGAAAAGGAACTTTTCCTTGTTATGCTAATAACAATAGGCTCAGTGCCATCACAGCCATTCCTGTAACTAATCCATAAATCGATAAGTGAGTTTCATCATATTTTTTAGCCGCTGGTAGAAGTTCATCCAGCGAAATAAAGACCATGATCCCAGCTACAGCTGCAAATACAATTCCAAACATCGTATCGGTTAAAAATGGCATCAGGATCAAATATGCGACGATAGCCCCTACCGGCTCAGCCAAACCCGATAGAAATGAAAGTTTGAACGCCTTTTTCCGGATTCCGGTTGCAAAGAAGATTGGAATGGCAACTGCAATCCCTTCAGGAATATTGTGAATCGCAACAGCTATGGCAATGGCAATTCCGACGCTTGGATCTTGCATAGCCGACATAAAGGTAGCGATACCTTCTGGGAAGTTGTGAATCGCAATTGCCAATGCTGTGAACATTCCCATTTTCATCAGTTTATCTTCATCCACGACCCGTGCACCAGATTCTGCAGCATGCACATCCTCCACAGTTTTTACCTCATGCGGATTATTCTTTGTGGGTATAAAGCGGTCAATCAATGCAATAAATACTATCCCCCCAAAGAACCCCATTACCGTCAGCCAATATCCTTGGGATTCCCCATGCGCTGCCACCAGGGCATCTTTAGCCTTAACAAAGATTTCTATTAAAGAGACATAAATCATAACACCTGCGGAAAAACCTAAAGCGACAGAAAGAAATTTCTTGTTCGTACGTGAAGTAAAGAAAGCAATAAGTGCCCCCACCCCAGTAGCCAAACCAGCAAACAAGGTCAAACCTAAAGCTAAAAGTACATTACCTTCCATTTCGTTATTAGTCTCCTCTTTTACTATGATACTACTATTATATACCTAGAAGTTTCCTTTGTGCAACTTTTTTTACCAAAGCGATATGTTGTGCATAAGGAAAACTTTAAGAACAAAGCATCACTGATCTTATTTCTTAATAGCCACACGTATTTTTTCGTACCCATTGCTAGAAAAAATACAGCTATTATAGGTGTTGCAGACTGTTGACAAACGCTTTCATCCTGCGTTGGTTGTCTGCCAAGCATTTTTCAAGACAGTCTGGGTAATTTTTTATTGAAGGAAATTGCCTTAAAAAACGTGTAGACAAAGTCGAAGATCGACTTTATCTACACTCTGATACACCTATTATAGGTGTTGTTAATTATCATATTATCCTTTAGGGTGCTTTGTTCGTACAAACACCTAGATTACGAAACAAGTGAATTCTTCATATTAACAAGTAGAGTATAAAAAAAAGCCCCAAAAGCTGTTTTTCACAACCCTTGGGACTACCAAACCTTCTATTCCACTACTATGTAGTTACCATGTTCCATGCTGATAACGTATTCCGGTTTTGGAGGCTTCCCTCCATGTTCTTTAATTTTTTCTTTATGGCCGGCAATGTGCTCAGGACTCTTTTCCCATGCTTTCCAAGCCTCTTCAGACTCCCAACGGATAATCATGATCACTTCTTCTTCTCCACGGCGCACATTTTTCACAAGAAGCTCGCGACTGATAAATCCTTCTCGTTGTTCGATTATAGAAGGACCTTCCCCCTCTTTCTTTTTGAAACGCTCCAATATTTTATCTGAATTTCCTTCTGTTAACGTCCACTTACGAATTTGAACAAACATGGCTATTTCCTCCTTATATTTAAGATAAGGCCACCCCAAAATTGGGATAGCCTTCTTTGATGTGTTTATTTTAATTCATCCAAAATTTCCTGGATTTTAGCAAGCTCTGATTGTAACCCGCCTCCACTTAAATACCAAAGTGGTCCATCTAAGTAAACAATTTTATCATTTTTATATGCAACAGTTTCTTTTATAATGTCATTTTCCATATCCTTGTCGATGTTGGATGTATCGCCAACTGCTGCTGTACGGTCGATTACGAATAATACTTGAGGGTCGAACTCTAAAATTGCTTCAAAGCCGAAGTCTGAACCATGTGAAGATGATGCAATATCTTCCGTTACAGGAGTGAATCCATAAATATCATAGATATAACCGAAACGTGATTCTTTGGCAAATCCAGCTAATTTACCTTCATTGTACATTGTTACTAATGAAGTATCATATTGGGAACTTAATGCTTTTACTTCCTCAATTGCTGAGTCGATTTTTGCAACATGCTCTTGGACTTCGGCTTCTTTACCGAACATTTGAGCTGCAATTTCAGTCGATGCCAAGAAAGTGTTCCAATAATCATCTTGGTTCGTCCCAACGAAGATTACATTAGGAGTAATTTCTTTTAATTGATCATAGAATGCTGCTTGGCGGCCAGAAATGAAAATTACGTCCGGTTCTAAAGCGGCGATATCTTCAAGTAATGGAGTTTTTAAATTCCCAACGCTAGCATACTCATCACTGTCATATTTAGAAAGGTGCTCTGGCAGTGTAGAATCTTTAGGTACACCAACAATCCCTTCAACCCCAATTGCATCTAATGTATCCAGGAATCCATAATCAAATACAACCATTTTTTTCGGCATTTCTTCTAGTGTTACATCTTCAAAAGCGATTGTACCAGTTTTTTCATCTTCAGTAGAAGCAATTGTTGGAGATATTGTCATCGGGTAAACAGGACCCTCTGCATTTTCAGTTGTATCTTCAGTAGCTGATTGTTCTTCTGTCTGCGTGTCAGCATTTGATTCCTTTGATTCGTCAGATCCACCGCATGCTGCAAGAACAAATAATAGACTTGCTAAAATTACACTTAGTAATTTCCAATTTTTCATTTTTATTTCTCTCCTATCTATCTTTTCGCGATAATGATAATCATTATCAACTAACTAATTGAAATTATAGCACTTAGACATGAAAGGTCAACACCTTTTTCAAAATCTTTCGCTCATTTTATAAAAAAATGATTTAGAAAAGTATGTTTACCAAAACTTCTCTAAATCATTAATCATTACGAATGCGAGTTAAAATAAACGCATATGCGGCATCCATTTTGCTCCTGCACTGGGATGTTCATATCATATATTTCACGTAGGGCCTCGGAGTTAATGATCTCGTTAGTTGGTCCATCCTTAACTACTCTGCCATTTTTTAGAGCAACAATATTATCCGAGTATACCGAGGCAAAATTAATATCATGCAATACAATGACCACCGTTTTGCCAAGATCATCAACGAGCTTGCGCAATATTTTCATAATTTGAACAGAATGCTTCATATCAAGATTATTTAATGGCTCATCCAGAAGGATATATTCCGTATCTTGGGCAATTACCATAGCGATAAACGCCCGTTGTTTTTGCCCGCCTGACAATTCATCCAAAAACTTATCTTGCATATCCGTCAAATTCATATAGGCAATCGCTTGATCTACAAATTGTTCATCTTCTGTCGTTAAACGACCTTTCGAATAGGGATACCGACCAAAAGAGACAAGCTCACGAATCGTTAACCGCACATTAAGAAAATTTGCCTGCTTTAATATAGAAACCCGCTTTGCGAATTCATCGGACTTCCATTTTTTCACATCGTTTTTATCCAGCAATACTTCGCCTGTATCCGCATCCAGTAAGCGGCTAACCATTGATAAGAGAGTAGATTTTCCCGCACCATTTGGTCCGATAAATGAAGTAATGGCTCCTGGCTGAATTTTAATGGAAACGTCTTCCACAACAGGTTTGTTACCAAATCTCTTTGTTAATCCTTTGATTTCAATCATCCTGCTGCCCTACTTTCCTTTAATAATAGATAAATAAAGTAAATACCACCGACAAAGTTAATAATCACACTCAATGTCGTATTCATCTCAAAGATATGCTCAACAATGAACTGTCCACCGACTAGAGCGATCACACTTATTAAGCCTGCGCCCAAAATCAGTATAGAGTGCTTGTATGTGACCAAAAATTGGTACGATAGATTTGCAACAATTAAGCCAAAGAATGTAATTGGTCCAACTAATGCCGTTGAAGTGGCAATCAGAACCGAAGATAATATTAAAACGTTCAGGACGAGACGATCATAGTTTATCCCTAAATTGATGGCATTCTCCCGACCAAGTGACATAACGTCCAATTGGCCCATTATACGGTAACCGTATGCAAATGCAAGTAATAGAATACCAATCGAAATATATAGCAACTCTACTTTAATATTTGTGAAGCTAGCAAATAGTCTACTTTGCAAACTTAAATATTCAACGGGATCGATTAGCACCTGTAAGAAAGAAACTAGACTGCCAAGGAATGTGCCCAATATCATTCCGATTAATAATAATAAATATATCGGATGCTTATCTGCACGGAAAAGGAAGCGATATAAAATCAATGCAAATAATATCATCGCCACAATCGATACAGCAAAATTAAGATATTGGTTCACTACCCAGATAGAGACCGATCCTGCAAAGAAGAAAATTAGCGTCTGCACAACTTCGAACATCGAGTCGATGCCCATAACTGAAGGAGTCAAAATTCGGTTATGTGTAATGGTCTGGAACACCACTGTCGAGTATGCGATTGCAAATCCGGTGATTACCATTGCCCCCACACGCATCATGCGTCGAGGAAAGGCATAATCAAACCCGCCTTTAATATCATAAAATCCATATAATAAAATACAGATAAGTGCTATAACTGTTAAAATAATAAGCTTTGTACTATTTCGCATATGCTCTCCCCCTAATTAGCATAATTAAGAAGATTACACTGCCGATTACCGCGACTGTCACATTCACCGGAATTTCGTATGGATAAATAATCACACGTCCGATAATGTCGCAGATTAATAGGAAAACGATCCCCAGTACAGCTGTATGCGGGATAGTTTTTCGCAAGTTATCGCCCATATAGAGGGAAACGATATTCGGTACGATTAACCCTAAAAAAGGGATTACCCCTACCGTCAGGACAACCGTAGTTGCAATTATCGCCACCAGAATAAGGCCAATGTTTAGGACAAATTTATAACTTAATCCTAAATTTTTGGCAAAGTCTTCTCCCATGCCCGCAACCGTAAATTTATTGGCATAAAGATAAGCTAAAATAACGGCAGGTATACTCAGATAAAGAAGCTCATAACGGCCTGCAATAACCAAGGTGAAGCTGCCCATTAACCATGAGCTGATATTTTGCAGCAAATCTGCTTCATATGCGAAGAACGTCGTAATCGAGGATAGAATGTTTCCGTACATAATCCCGATTAACGGTACAAAAATAACATCTTTAAATTTAATTCGATCTAAAATTTGCATGAAAAGCAAAGTTCCAATTAACGCAAACGCAAAACTGAAAATAACTTGCTGTGTGTACGTTACATTAGTAAAGAACAACATCGAAATGAGAATCCCTAACTTAGCAGCATCCAATGTTCCTGCTGTTGTTGGAGAAACGAATTTGTTTCGACTTAAGCTCTGCATGATTAAGCCCGCAATACTCATCCCTACACCCGCTAAAATAATCGCAATTAGACGTGGCACACGACTGATTAAGAAAATTTGCATTTCCCGTGAATCCCAATTAAGCAAATCACTAGGTTTTATATCAATCGCACCAATAAAGAGCGAAATAAACGACAGGATGACTGCTGCGATTATTAACATCCACAGTCTCATTTTTATCCCCATATTCTTTTTATTCTCAAGTATGTAATGAAAATAATTCTCAACCTCGAGTTCATCTATTAGTATATCTTATTGAATCAAAAAAAATCAATAATGGATTGAGAATGATAATCATTGAATTATCAAAAGATATAGTATTAAGAGTCAACGTCCACTTTTTCTCCCACAGAGGAAGTGCAGATCTTAACTTTATTTGTATTTGCTTTATGTTGGTGCCAAAAGATACATAATAATTTTAGAAAAAACCGAGTTTATCTATGGTCTTTTCTTTTAAAATACTGTCAACAGTTTTAGATAGAGTAAGTCGTTTTCATTCCGGTGGACGCAAGATGAAGTCTATGTGGAAGTTTGCTGATGAAGCCCTTTTGGTAGTTTTTTTGTGAAAGAAAAGGGCTTGTTCCATGGGCGTGGTCAAATCCTATCGTCTCTTCGTTGTGCGAGATATCGGTCGACACGCTATTCCCGCAGAAGTAGCAGTCATTATCAACTACTATCTAGCTAACTTTATACTCTATAAAAATGACAAAAGGCTTTCAGAGTGAAATTCTCTTGAAAGCCTTTTGTCGACAATCTAATCCCATATTACAGGAATGGTATGTGTTCCTATATCATTTATTAAAAGCCGAATACAGCTGTCTTACCCTTTGAAATATCTTTTGCTTCTTGGTTTCGAAGCGGTCCAACTTCCACTTCGAAAGGTTTATTCTGCCATATTTTTACATACTGTTCCTTATCAAGCACATAAATTTGCAATAGCTCACCAGATTCCCCTGCCGCAATTAGGTCATTATAGCCATAATTCAGCAGCATGCCTTCCCCAAACATATACTGGGAACCATCATTCACCGTCAACTTGGAGGACATTGAAGAAAGCGAGATGGCTTCTGCGCCTTTATTATCTAAATTGAACTTAACTGTTAACAGTACAATTCCAGTTTTGAAATTATCAAAACGTGGTGCTTCCACCTCATTCGGGGTAAATTCTGTAAACTGATATCCGTCAAGTGTTACCGTAACATCCCCCAGTGCTTCACTCTTGCCAATACCGCTTTTTTCTTTCAACATTTTCTTTACACCCATGTCTTCAACAGTAGCTTTATCTTTATAAAAGGCTTCATTGGATTTCACTTTTTCATCACCCGCTGTACTCAGGCTTAAAGTAAATTGTCCTTTTTTTCCGATTGCCGAGCCAAAATCATCCTTTACAGCAAGTGCTGCTGGAACTTCAACTGCTGTTGTGGATACATCTAATGCCGCTTGGAAGTGATCTGTACCAAATGGGTAAGTGTAGTATCCTGTTACGGATTCACCAGCTTTAAGTAAGTAATCATTTGATGGAGATAATTTTTCTGATAACTGTACTTCAGCTGGCAGCAAATCTCTATAATTGTTATAAGCTTTTTCTGCACCCGTGAATGATAGATAGAAGAATGGTGTATAATAGACATCCTTGTCCAACTCATTCTTTACTGTATACTGCGCTAAAATGACACCGCCATTCGTTTGGTCATTAAAAGGAATGCTAAAATCAGTATGGAAATCATTTAATTCAAGAAGTGTATAGTTATCCAGGGATACCGTTACACCTTCCATTTCATGGACTTGCGGTTCATTATTTTCATAAAGCACCTTCGCAGTTCCTTCTGTTTCTTCTTCCATATATTTAATTAAGTCTGAAATTTCGCCGGTATTATTTGTAGCAGCTGTTGTTTCTACAGCTTCTTTCTCTACTTTTTCAACTTCTTCCGTCGTTTCCTCAGTTGCCTTTGCATCTTCCTCTGCCTTTGGTTCCTTTGTTGATTCATCGTCACTGCCACAGGCACCGAGGATTAATGATGTTAGCACTATTGCCAAAAGAGACATCCATGTTTTATTCAATTTCCTTAAACCTCCAATTTCCAAATTAGTAACATCCTAACACATAAACTGTTTTGGTAATATAAGTAAAAAGCTGTAAAAAGTTATCATTTAAAGTGGCATAGTAAAATTACAATTATTGTCATTATACTATGCGTTATGTATCACCAAATTTTAGGAACTATATCGTTCTCCCGTTATCTACTCCACAATTTCGGATAAATAAAAATGAGTTAAACCCAAGAAAATACTCCCCGAGTCTAACTCCAAATTCTAATATTGAACTTCTACTGCCTGATCGATTACTTCTTGAGGGACTGTAATATCCTCAATTGCATCAAAATTATTGAACGCGATTTTAACATCTGTACCCACCGTTACGGATTCGCCTTCCATTTCAAGCGTCATATCAACAACAGTATCCATTTTATGAATATCAAATGTTTCTTTATCAATTGTGATAACGTAATTTACAGTATCAAAACTCATATTCTCGAACAATTCTTTTTCTTCCTCAGCCATTCCAATCATTTCACTGATTTGCATTTGTTCCAGTATAAATTTGCTGAACTCTTCACTTGCTGCACTCATAGTCAAAACATACTCAGAATCTGTCTGTTCAAATTTGAAATCATCGATAAATGTTTGCAATTGTTTTAATTGATCCGAAGCATCTACTTGATTTGCAGTTTGTCCAACAATTGCATCAAATTGCTCTGATGGTAGTTTCAACCACTGGTTTGTTTCAGAGTCGTGCATGTATAATCCTTCTTCTGTCATGTACATTTCCATATCCAGTTTCGTATCTTCACCAGTTTCAGGATCCGCCATTTGTATCGTTCCATCCATGTACGATTCCATCGGTTCAACAATTATGTCCATTTTCATATCGCTTGTAGTATTCATTTCAAAACTCTCGGTACCATTGCCAAAAGTCATTTTTTGCTCCATCTTGATATCCGCACTACTGCTTTTTAATTCATTTTGTCTCTCGATTGCCTTTTCATATACTTCTTCCAAAGTTAACTCACTTTTTTTGCTTTCCTCTTGGCTTCCCGCTGCCTCCTCTGAGTCTGTAGCTGGCTCTGCGGTACTATTACAAGCTGATAATACTAGTAAGAGTAAGCTTGTCATAGGAATCATAATCCATTTTTTCACCTTAATCCCATCCTTTCAAAATAAAGGGTACCACGTATTAACGTTTAGGAAATGAAAAAGATTTCACTTTCTTCTATATTATTAAAAAATAATTCCTTTCTACTAAAAAAAGCGGGCACTCAGACTCTCTCTGAAATGCCCACTTCCTATGTCAAAAGAACTAATATTTTTAATATTTCAATTTTATCTAGTTTACTCCACGCATTGCCCTTGAAATAATTGGTGTCAGTATTAACAAAAGAATACCCAGTACAATAGAAATTCCTCCTAGGGTACCGAAATAAGTAATTTCTGTTACTGCTTCATATATTCTAACTAATTGAGCATTAATAGCCTGAGCTGCCGCACTTGTTAAGAACCATAGAGACATTGTTTGAGCAGCGAATGCAGCAGGTGCAAGTTTTGTTGTTGCCGATAAACCAACAGGTGATAATAGCAACTCCCCTACTACTACAAGGAAAAATGAAAGTACTAGCCACCATGGACTAACAAGCTCTGAACCACCTGAAATTGTCGCCGGGATAATCATTACTAAGAACGAAGCACCTGCAAAGAATAAGGAGATTGCGAATTTCTTAGGTGTAGATGGTTGGCGGCTCCCCAATTTCAGCCATAGCCACGCAAACACCGGTGCCAGCATGATGATGAATAAAGGGTTCAAAGATTGGAACCATGATACAGGTATGTCGAAGCTTCCAATAGTAAGATCTGTACGAGTATCTGCATACGTCGCTAAAATTGTAGCACCCTGTTCTTGTATAGCCCAGAACATTACCGCGGCAATAAACAATGGAATATATGCTAATACACGGGATTTCTCATCTTTCGTCGTTTTGGGACTACGATACATAACGATAAAGAAGATAGTTGGAATCAATACACCTAATGTTGTAATGATTAAACTAAAGATTGCCATCGTTAGATTCCCTGTAGTGTATAGAATCACTCCAACGATCAATATGGCGATAATACCCATGACAACGTTACGAATTGTTTTCTTTTTCTCCCCTCCATTAAGTGGGTTAGGGACCTCAAGACCGGCCAAGCCTAAAAATTTCTTCTGAGTTACATAAAAAACTACCAATCCAATAAACATACCGACTGCAGCGATACCAAAGCCTAAATGGAAATTATATCTTTCACCAACAAATCCGATAATTAGTGGGGATATAAATGCCCCCATGTTAATCCCCATGTAGAAAATGCTGAAACCTGAATCACGGCGGTTATCCCCTTCAGCATACATATCTCCAACAATTGTTGATACATTCGATTTTAATAATCCCGTACCGATAATGATGAATGCCATCGAGATTAATAATGCGGTAAGTCCTCCTGGAAATGCCAAGGCGATATGCCCGATCATAATAAGAATTCCACCATAGAATACGGTCTTGCGTGTACCCCAAATTCGGTCAGCAAACCACCCACCGATTATACCTGACATATAAATTAACGACCCATAAAGAGCCATAATTGAGTTTGCAGTTCCTCGATCTAAACCTAATCCGCCTTCATGTAACTCATAGTACATGTAAAGGATAAGAATGGCACGCATTCCGTAATATGAGAAACGTTCCCAAAATTCTGTAAAGAATAATGTTAATAATCCTTTAGGATGTCCAAAAAAACCTTTTTGAGGAACGGATTTGACTATTTCGTCTTTACTGTACATAAAGATACCCTCTTCCGTTTTATTTTTTCATATTTTCCGACAATTTACCTTGCATGGCTATTTGTCCGACAACTGCACTTTAATACATTAAAGCATAATTAAAGTTTTTTCAATATATTATATAAAAGTTAGAAATTTCTCTTTCTTCTCTATTTTCGCTACATTTTATCAAATTCCATATTTTTATAATATATCAAAATAATTTTTTCCTTTTATTTCCGTTACTTCCTAATATCCCAAATATTAAATTTATGTAAAAAAAAGAGGTAACGACATATTCATCGTTACCCACTCACGTTATTTTATAACATACTGCTCATATTTTTTTAAATCTGCTCCTTTAAGTTCCACAAGAAGTTTCGTACCATTTTCTTCATATTCCGTATCCTTCACTTGTGCATTGGCGTTTAGGTAGGAAACAACATCGCCACGGTCAAATGGAATCAGCATTTCACATTCTACATAATCAGAAAAGACATGTTGGCGTATTAATTCCACCAACTCATCTAGACCTTGGCCATCCTGTGCTGAAACCCAAATATTATCGCCACTTACTAATGGATACTTTACATTTGCCAAATCCGATTTGTTATAAACATATATAGTTGGTATTCCTTCAACATCCACCTCGCTGAGCGTCTTGTTTGTCACGTCCATCATAAATGGATGTTGTTCATTGGAAACATCCACAACATGCAATAATAGGTCTGCTTCTCTCGCTTCCTCCAAAGTAGAGCGGAATGCTTTGACTAAATGGTGCGGGAGCTTGCTAACAAACCCTACCGTGTCCGTCAGCAGGAATGTCTTTCTATCGGGCAATTCAATATTTCGCACGGAAGTATCCAGTGTTGCGAATAGCATGTCCTTTTCGAATACTTGTTTATTATCCTCTTGCCCAATCTTCTTTAGCAGTCGGTTCATAATGGTGGACTTCCCTGCGTTTGTATACCCCACCAGAGAGACAACTGGCACTTCATTTTTGCGTCGTTTCTTTCTTTGGGTTTCCCTTATGTTTTTGACGACCTCTAGATCTTTGCGCAGTTTCGCAATTTGATCTTCAATTTTTCGTCGATCTAATTCCAGTTTTGTTTCCCCTGCACCACGGTTTCTAAAACCGCCACCAGTGCCGCCACCTTGGCGGGAGAGAGATGCATGCAAACCAACAAGTCGAGGCAACATATATTGCAATTGTGCCAATTCAACTTGCATTTGTGCTTCTCTTGTATTTGCACGGCGATCAAAAATATCCAAAATGAGCATCGTACGATCGATTACTTTACATTCCAAGTCATGCTCAAGGTTCCGAATTTGCGAAGGGGATAATTCATCATTGAAAATGACAAGGTTTGCTTCTGCCTCGTCCACGAAGTTCTTTATTTCTTCTATTTTTCCTGTTCCTACATAATGAGAAGGATTTACCCTCTCCAAATTTTGGATAACACTTCCGATCACTTCAACGTCCAACGCTTCCGCCAAACTTTCCAACTCTTCCATGGAGTAATTGAAGTTACGATCATTTTGTAAATTGACGCCTACCAAGATTGCTTTCTCGATAATTGTTTCTATCTCTTGCAAATTTGTCACTAGGAAACCTCCCTGTTATAAAACACGTCTCTTGTTTGTTGTTCAGATGATTTAACCTCCACAAGCAGTATGCTTGCGGGTGCGTGAGTTTGTCGAAATTCCCTATCTGCCTTGTAGATAGGATTTGTTCATCTATCGTATCATATAGTATATGCTTTTTGGGCATTTCAATTACTCTTGGCAACTCACCATATTTGGGACCTATAATCGATTTGGCATATTTATAAAAAAATGTTCCAAAAGTTTGTTGAACAATCTTTTGGAACATCCTTTTTATTCACTTTTCTCTGATTTTAACAAGCTTAAAGTCTCATCAAATTCCTTTTCAATTTCCGCATTATGTTTGTAAGTAATCAAACTTACGATTACTGTTAAGATTAAATTGATCAAGAAACCAGGTACAATTTCGTATAGCATGCCGGACAAGGCTTCACTTGATCCCCAAACGAAGGCAACTACCGCTCCGACAACCATCCCTACTAATGCCCCGATATTCGTAAGCTTTTTCCAATATAACGCAAGCAAAATTGTTGGTCCGAATGCCGCACCAAATCCTGCCCAAGCAAACCCGACCAAATCCAAAATGGAACTATTTGGGTTCCATCCTAAAATAGCTGCCACAACCGATACAACAAGTACGGCCAGTCGCCCTGCCATTACATAGTGCTTATCCGATGCATCTTTCTTGAATAATGCTTTATACATATCCTCAACCAATGCCGAGGAAGTTACAATCAACTGCGAAGAAATTGTACTCATAACCGCCGCTAATATTGCAGCCAGCATAATTCCCGCGATGAATGGGTGGAATAAAATTTGTCCCATTACAATAAAGATTGTCTCCGGGTCGTCAATTGACATCCCATTTTGTTGGAAATAAGCCAATCCTACAAGTGCAGTACAAGTAGCACCAAGCAAACTTAAGATCATCCAGCCAATCCCGATTCGGCGGGCTTGTTTTGTTTCCTTGACCGATTTAATGGCCATGAACCGTACGATGATATGCGGTTGGCCGAAATAACCAAGTCCCCAAGCTACCGATGAAATAATCCCTGCCGCAGTGGCTGTTGATGCAAATAAGCTGAAATGCTCTGGATTGACAGCTTTGATTGAATCGATCGTCTCACCAATGCCGCCAGTAAAGAACACACCAAAGATCGGCACTAGCACCAAGGCTAAAAACATAATCAGTCCTTGCAGAAAATCAGTGTAGCTAACTGCCAGGAATCCACCGAATAACGTATAACCAACCGTAACGATACTTACGACCAATAAGCCAGTATGATAATCAAATCCAAAAGAACTCTCAAAGAATTTACCTCCAGATACCATACCTGATGAAACATAGAATGTGAAGAAAACTAAAATAACTATACCCGAAACTATACGGATTAGTTTTGTATTATCACGAAGACGGTTATCCAAAAAACTTGGAATCGTAATCGAATCTTTTGACACCTGTGTGTAAACGCGCAAACGTGGTGCAACCAAAAACCAGTTTAACCATGCTCCTACCGTGAGCCCAATTGCGATCCAGCCTTCTACAAGACCCGAAGCATAAATAGCGCCCGGCAACCCCATTAACAGCCAGCCGGACATGTCTGCAGCACCAGCACTTAATGCCGTAACCGCAGGACCCAAATCTCGCCCACCTAACATATAATCATTCAAGTTTTTTGTTTTTCTATACGCAAACCATCCTATGATGATCATGGCAAGCATATATATCACGATTGCTAATAATTGAAATGCGTGATCGGACATCCCTTTTCCCCCTTAACCATAATATAATTAATGAAATAGCGGCTTATTAAAGCAAATAAAAGCATTATTCAGAAAAAGCTATCTCATGAATTTAATTTAACACATTTCCACATTCAAGTGTTTAAAAATTTAGAAAAAACAATTTTCCTATACTGATGTTATTATTGTATACCCGAATTCTTTGTAATTACCCAAGTAAGAATTTAACACATGACCAAGTAGCTGTGTTAAACTATTGCCATCAATTTATAAGAAAAGGCTGATACCATGGACTTCGTACAAATGAAAGAAAAGCTAGTAACTCACATTATGAATAAGGAACTAGTAAATGCTACTATTAGTCAACCTAGACTAAAATCAAATGATTTGAAGCGTGTTAAACTGAAGCCCATTGAGTTGAAGGGGATTTATCACATTCAAATCGAATATCAATACGAGCGAATCATAAAACATGAAAACGTTATTCTTGAAAAGTTTTCACATTCCCTTGATATATTATTATCTCAATTCAGACAAATACACGCACAACTTAAAAGCCAAAATATACAAATACAGCTTTCCAAGAAAAATAAAGTATCATGGAAAACTGAACAATTAAATGAAACAAAGGAAATCAACCTATCCCACAACCGAAAAAAACAATACTTATTGGATGATACAACGCCTTACCCATTTTTGATTCGTCTCGGTGTTCAAACGGAGGATGGTAAAGTAAAAAAGCAAAAATATGATAAGTTCAAGCAAATCAACCGCTTTGTCGAATTTATCCACGATTCACTTGAACATTTACCAAAAGGCCGTCAAATCAGGATTCTTGATTTTGGATCAGGAAAATCTTATCTAACCTTTGCTCTTTACCATTACCTAAAAATAGAAATGGGACTGGATATTCGTGTAACTGGGCTTGATTTGAAAAAAGAAGTTATTCAGGAATGCAACAAAATAGCTCAAGATTTAAACTATGATCAGCTTGAATTTTTGGTCGGGGATATAAATGATTATGATGATGAAAATTCGGTGGATATGGTGGTTACTTTACATGCATGCGATGTAGCAACAGATATGGCATTGGCACGTGCAGTTAAATGGGGAGCAAAAGTTATTTTAAGTGTCCCTTGTTGCCAGCATGAACTTAACCGCCAGCTGCATTCCCCCAACTTGGAAATATTAACCCAGCATGGCTTGATAAAAGAACGTTTTGCTTCACTAGCCACAGACTCGATAAGGGCCGAGCTGCTAACGCTTGTCGGGTACGATACACAACTGTTGGAATTTATTGATATTGAACATACTCCTAAAAACATTTTGATTCGTGCGTACTTCACCGGTAAAAAACCGTCCCAACAACAACTGGAACGGTATCATGCGTTTACTCAATTTTTATCTGCCAAGCCCTTTTTGGAAAACGAATTAAAAGAATTTTTTTAAAGTGGAGTCACATAAAATGAAATGAACAGGCAAGTATATAAAGTAACCTTTCATGTTGGACGTCACTTTCATTTTCCATATCATACAAAAACTGTAACCGATATACCTTCTTATATTACAGTAATGTAAATTTTGTTTATTTCAAGTTAAATTATGTATAGATTTTATAAATATTTTGATATGATGATTTAGGTTTTAATTTACTATTAAATTCACACTTTACCAGGGGGCAATTCCATGTTTAGTTCAAGAAAACCAGATCCTTTTTTCTTATCTTTACACAAGATAGCAGAAAATATGAGAGAAGCTATACATTACGCAAGAGATTTCAGAATTGAAACTGTTGCTGATTTAAAAGAAATAAGCGTAAAAATGAAAAAGTACGAAACAGATGGAGATCATTTAATCCATGAATTGATCGTAATGTTGAATAAATCCTTCATGACTCCAATCGAACGTGAAGATATCTTGGCTTTAGCTAACAAGATGGACGATGTGTTGGACGGTGCAGAACACTGTATCGCGCATTTCGAAATGTTCTCGTTTATCGAGGTTGATGAATCAATGAGAAAATTCTTCGATTATATTTCGAGTAGTGCGGATGAAATTGTTGCGGCAACTGATCTTTTAAATAAGAAAGACCTAATTGCTATGCGTAAACACATTATTCTAATTAAAGACTATGAACGTGAATGCGATGAAATTTCCCGTTCTTCAACAAAGCAGTTATTCCTTAATGAAAAAGATCCAATTCGTTTAATTAAAATGCGTGATATCTATGACCAATTAGAAGAGATTGCAGATTCATGCCAAGATGTGGCCAATACATTAGAAACAATCATTATGCGTAACGCGTAAGAGTCAGGAGTTTTAAAATGGATATTATCTTATTACTGACAATATTAGTCGTAATTTTTGCTTTAGCATTCGACTTTATTAACGGTTTCCATGATACGGCAAACGCAATTGCTACTTCTGTTTCTACCCGTGCATTGCCGCCGCGCGTTGCTGTATTGTTAGCAGCTGTAATGAACTTTATTGGAGCAATTACATTTGTTGGTGTTGCCAAGGCAATTGCCAAGGATATCGTTGACCCTTTTTCACTAAATGCGACTGCAGATGATACAACTGGAACAATCGTTATTTTAGCAGCATTACTTTCCGCGATAACTTGGAACTTGCTTACATGGTACTTCGGTATTCCATCGAGTTCTTCTCATACATTAATCGGCTCTATTGCCGGTGCTGCAATAGCTGCAGCCGGTTTTAACATTTTAAACTATAGTGGCTTCAGCAGTATCTTGATTGGGTTAATCGCTTCACCATTCCTTGCACTGGCCATTGGTTTTATTTTCATGTCTTTATTTAAAGTACTATTTAAAAACTTGAACCTTTATCGAACGAACAAAGGATTCCGGATTGTACAAATTATCACTGCAGCAATTCAATCCTTTACTCATGGTACAAATGATGCCCAAAAAGCAATGGGTATTATAACAATGGCATTGATTGCTGCCGGTTTACAAACAGATGATGAGGTACAGGAATGGGTACGTATTGCCTGTGCGATTGCCATGGGGCTTGGAACGTCAATTGGTGGTTATAAGATCATCAAAACTGTTGGCGGCAAAATTATGAAAATCCGTCCAGTTAACGGTGTTGCTGCCGATTTGGCATCGGCTTCGATCATTTTCGGGGCGACTGTCATTCATTTACCTGTTTCAACAACACATGTAATTTCCTCAGCCATTATGGGTGTGGGTTCTGCACAACGTGTTAAAGGCGTTAAATGGGGCGTCGCTCGTAAAATTGTCCTTACTTGGCTGATTACGATGCCAATATCAGCTTTGATGGCAGCTATCATCTTCCTCGTTTTAAATGTTATTTTCTAAAACTAATAAAAAACCAAACGAACTTGTTTCGTTTGGTTTTTATTAATTACAGCAGATTTTTTTCGTCCATTGCAGGGATGACAATTGAGCTTTCTGTCTCCCCTTTATTTGTTTTAGGTTCATATGTTGCAAAAAATATTTGCATTATGGTTACGATCAATATGCAAACCAAGATAATAAATCCCACAAAGTATATGGCTACTTTTTTTCCATTCATCATAGCTTACCCCTTTATTTCTTCAATTTGAATCCTTCTTCAAGCAAGTACTCCACAGCCGATTCACGTGTCCCGAAAGTTTCTTCCAAATTGTCTTGATAATAAATATTCCAGTCTCGTCTATGATGTCGCAACTCCAATATCACACCATCCCGTGAAACCCATTTTTCGACTACCGGTATTTCCAGGTCCTCGGATAAAAAATCAATGGCATCCCGAATAATCTCGCGTAACTCCTGTTCGTCAAAGTCGCGTATATTGACCAACCCTTTATCGTTTGCCAGTTTGTCGTATTTCAGTAAATCTCCTGTATAAACAAATCCATTTCCATTTGGGTGTAATTTTTCAACCACAATTGTTTTTTCATATAAACTATCTTCATAATGATAATTTACTCGCTTCATGGAAATTTCTTTTTTCGTGAGTTCTGGAAACGACTCGATAATATTTTGTTTTTGCTCAAATGATAACATGTATATGTTGAACTCCTTTACCTGTCTATTGTCATACGTTTTAACTTCTCTACACTAATTAAATTGAAACACAGTATACCGCGTATGGCATACTGTGCCTTGTTTCCGACTTTTAAACTGTCTTTGTTGCCGCTTCTTTTATCTTTTTCCGTTCTTCGTAAATATTTTTTACGACCGCCTTAATGACCGCATAAGTCGGAATAGCGATAATGATAAATAAGAAGCCTCCGATATTTCCTGCTGCCAATACGATTGTGATGACGGTTAATGGATGCACATCCAGCGATTTCCCCATAATATTCGGAGTGATCAGGTTACTTTCCAACTGTTGTGCAACCAAAGTAATAACGGCCACCCACACTACGAGGATGGGGTCTTGAATAACAGCGATTACAAGAGCGGGAGCCAATGAAATCCATGGACCGATAAATGGAATCATATTCATGAAGAATGCGAAAAGTGCAAGTAGCAATGCATACTCCAATCCAATGATCAGGTACCCGATATACATCATCGAGGCAA
This sequence comes from Ureibacillus sinduriensis BLB-1 = JCM 15800, assembly GCF_000772955.1. GTDB lineage: Bacteria > Bacillota > Bacilli > Bacillales_A > Planococcaceae > Ureibacillus > Ureibacillus sinduriensis. Next base: position 65,401 of record NZ_JPVO01000050.1, read on the forward strand.
GAATAAGACTGATCAGCACTTGTCCTTGAACATAGCTTCTTAAAACATTATCAATATCCGCTAAGGTCTCTTTTACCCAGGTGCGTCTTTCACCCGCAAAAAGATTATAGATGTTGGGTGCGAATTTCTCATGATCCTTCAGCATGTAAATAAAGAAAAAAGGCACCAAGATTAAAGTGAAGGCTGCAGTTACTGTTCCACTGACAAAGCTTACAATGTATTTACTTCCTGTCATCATGACCGTTTGAATAGAGCTTGAAACAGAATCCACAAAGGTTTCGATTTGTGGTGGTAGATTCTCCTTGTTATCTAGAACAATATCGGCAGCATCCATAATTTTATCTTCAATATTTGGAGCGTTTTCTACTAAGTTATTCACCTGATCGGAAATCGGGTTTCCAATCATCAGCAGTATTCCTGTAACGATACCTGCAAGCAGCAATACAATCGTTAGTATACTTGCCCATCTTGGTGCTCCCTTCTTTTCCATCAGCCTTTGCAATGGTTCGGATATATAATAAAGCACGCCACCTAATAATAAAGGAATAAAAATCGTCTTGATGATGATATAAAACGGACTGAAAATCCAATGAATTTCCACTACATACTTTATAATTAATAATGCGATAATCATGCCAATTCCTACTTGGAACCAGACTTTTTTTGTCACTGGCAATCACCTCTTTCCATATTGTTTCAATGATAATGATTTCCTATTCAACCACAATACACTAAATTTCATTTTACCTTAGTAATGTAGTTTGCAAACCTTCATCAATTTTCCTTTTAAATAGAATTTATACCAATTATTATTATATCTTATCAAATCAAAAAACTCTCGGAAAATTATATTCCGAGAGTTTCTTTGCTTACAAACTTGCGTCATCAACAGAGTTTAGATACTCTTCAATTGCATCGATGACAGATTCTACGCAGCCGTCATCAAATGGCGAGATTAACCCCGCTTCTTTCACTAGTTTTGTAAATGACATAGAGCCACCCAAACCGCAAAGGTGAATATAATCTTTCCATGCGGAGTCAAAATCTTCTCTTGAGCGTTTCCAGAATTGGAATGCGCACACTTGCGCAAGAGTGTAATCAATATAATAGAATGGGCTTGCATAGATATGTGCCTGACGTTGCCAGAAGCCACCTAGCTCCAAGTATTCGTAGCCATCGTAATCACGATGTGGAAGATATTTATTTTCGATTTCCTTCCATGCCTGCTTGCGCTGAGCTGGAGTCATCGCAGGATTTTCATAAACGACATGCTGGAACTCATCAACCGCTACCCCGTATGGCAAGAACAATAATCCACTAGCCAAATGCGAGAATTTATATTTCTCAGTTTCCTCTTTAAAGAATAGTTCCATCCATGGCCATGTGAAAAATTCCATGCTCATGGAGTGAATTTCAGCTGATTCATAAGTTGGCCACAGATACTCGGGAATACCGATATTCCGGCTGGAGTATACTTGGAAGGCATGGCCTGCTTCATGTGTCAGAACATCGATATCTCCGGAAGTGCCGTTAAAGTTCGAGAAGATAAATGGTGAATCATAATTATCAATAAATGTACAATAACCACCACTTTCTTTTCCCTTCTTCGCCTCAAGGTCCATTAATTCACGGTCAATCATGAAGTTAAAGAACTCCCCTGTTTCAGTTGAAAGTTCTTCATACATTTTTTTGCCGTTAGATACGATCCATTCCGGGCTTCCTTGCGGCTTTGCATTTCCTGTCAAGAAGTTTAACCCCTCGTCATAATACTTAAAGTCATTAATGCCAATCCGTTTCGCTTGGCGTTCATATAACTTCGTAGCAAGAGGTACAATTAACTTTTGTACTTGATCCCTAAAATTTGCAACCATTTCCGCATCGTAATCAATACGATTCATATTGACGTATCCAAGCTCAACATAATTTTTGTAGCCTAGCGTTGTGGCGATTTTATGGCGTAGTTGTACTAATTGATCGAAAATATAATCAAATTTTTCACCGTTATCATTAAAGAAGTTAAAACGGGCTTCCATTGCTTGTTTGCGAACATTTCGATCGGTAGATTCGCCATATGGAGTCAGTTGGGCAAGCGTTAATGTTTTCCCGTCAAACTCAATCTGTGCCGAAGCTACTAGTTTGTTGTATTCAGAAACTAGCTTATTTTCCTGTTGCATTAATTCTATAATTTCCGGTGAAAATGCTTTAATTTGATTTTCTGCCAAAGCAAAAAGCTGTGTTCCCCATTTTTCCTCTAGTTGTTTTCTATATGGTGTTTTGACAAGCTCCGTGTAGTACTCAAAAAGAAGTTCTTCAAACTGCGGTTCTATTTCATCAAGCACATCCCGCTCTTTTTGGTAAAATTCATCATTCGTGTCAATCGACGCTCGAACATAGACAAGATTGGCCTGCGTTGAAAAGTCATTGCGATAGGCATTTATCTTCTCGATTACCTCACTTTGTGTTTCTACGGAATCAGCATTTTTAAATTGTCCTATTAATTCCCTAACTTTCCCCTTTGTATCATCCAAATCCGGTCTTTTATATTCATAATCTTTAAAAGTTACCATGCTCTTACACACCTCTCTAATATTTAGCAGTTCGAAGTTTACTATACTATTATTAACTATTTCTACCAAAAGAGCAACTATTCTGATAATTGTTTGAACAAATCAAAAAGCCCAGTAAACATGTAATCTTTACTGGGCTTAGCGCATTTAATATTCTAGGATGATATTTACTCGCCTAAATCTGCATTGTGGTAGACACGTTGAACATCATCAAGGTCTTCAAGTGCATCAATCATTTTTTCAAACTTCGCTGCATCTTCCCCAGTGAGTGAAACTTCTGTTTGAGGAAGCATTGTTAATTCAGCCACTGTAAACTCAGTAATCCCAGCTGTTTTAAAGGCCTCTTGAGCTGCATGGAATTGATCGGGCTCAGCGTAAACAATTACGTTATCTTCTTCTTCGAATACATCACGGGCATCAACATCGGCTTCCAATAAGATTTCCAACACTTCATCGGCAGTTTTTCCTTCAATACCGAACACGGCAGTCGAATCGAACATATACGTAACAGAACCTGATACGCCCATGTTGCCGCCATTTTTGCCGAATGCCGCACGAACGTCCGAAGCAGTGCGATTTACATTGTTAGTCAATGCATCGACAATAACCATCGTTCCTCCGACACCGAATCCTTCATAGCGCAATTCGTCAAAATCTTCCCCGCCTGCACCTTTTGCTTTGTCGATTGCCTTATCGATAATATGCTTTGGAACATTGTAAGTTTTGGCACGTTCCAGAACAAATTTTAGCGCTGTATTGGATTCTGGATCTGGCTCTCCTTTTTTTGCAGCTACGTAAATTTCAGTACCAAATTTAGCATAAATACGGCTAGTATTTTTATCTTTTTCGGCTTTCTTATCCTTAATGTTATTCCATTTACGACCCATTCATTTCACTCTCTTTTCCGTTATGATACATATATTTAGAAAAACACAACAGCCCCACTAAGGTGAGTTGACGTTTTATAATGCGGATAGCCGTGGATCTTGTAATTCCCTATCCGCGTAATTAAAGTATTTCAATCCCTAAAAGTAAATGAGACTGTAATATTATACACTATTCTTTTATTAAAGAAAAAGGTGGAAGCTGGTTAGTAGTGCAAATAACTTCCCGAAATGTTTTACAGCGCATGTGCGTTAAATGTATCCCCGCCTTCGATTGAGCCACTTTCAAAGCCTTTTTTGAACCATCTCACGCGTTGTTCACTTGTCCCATGCGTAAAACTTTCGGGAACAATATAACCTTGCGCTTCCAATTGGAGGGTATCATCACCGATTGCATTTGCCGCAGTCAATGCTTCATCGATATCGCCTGCTTCCAAATAGCCTAAATCTTGTACATGACTTGCCCATACACCCGCATAATAATCCGCCTGTAATTCCAGTTTTACTGTTTGCGAATTGTACTCCGCCTGGCTCACTTTCCCATTTAGCGCATGAACTTTCTGGGAAGTGCCCAATAAGGTCTGTACATGATGTCCCACTTCATGCGCAACAACATATGCCATTGCAAAATCACCAGGTGCACCGAACTTGTTTTTCAGCTCTTGGTAGAAACTTAAATCGATATATAGTTTATGATCGGCCGGGCAGTAAAAAGGACCGACTGCATCACCCGCTACGCCACAACCCGATTGTACACTGTCGGTGAAAAGCACAAGGGTTGGATTTTGGTAAGTTAAGCCTTGTTCTTTAAATAGCTGTTGCCAAACATCTTCTGTATCTGCAAGCACAACCGAAACAAATTCCGCCAGTTCTTCTTCCTCGGCACTCGGCGTATATTCGGCGGTACCTCCATTTTGGATTTGCCCTTGATTGACTTGGCTCAATATATCGCTTGGGTCACCTCCATTTAGCAGAGTGAAAATAATGGCAATAATAATTCCGATACCTCCGATGCCGCCTCCTATAACACCTTTACTCATTCCTCGGCGATCTTCAACATTACTACTTTTCCTTCTTCCCTTTGTTTCCATAGTTCTCCTCCAAAAATTGTGTCTGTTGTTTAGTATTACCCTGTTTTTAACAGAACAGTATGTTTGGTGAATAGAAGGATGTGACTAATAGGCCCCACCCGCATTCTACATCAGAGCAGCAATACAACGTATCCCGCTTGAAAAAGAACACTTATCGCGACCCACAGTTGCCTAAATAGGGTTAACTTACTGTAAAATTTGTTTTGTAGTACGATAGCGCTAAAAATCTTCATCATATTTTCCCAATAAAAAACACTCTCCTTCAAGGAAAGTGTTCATTACTTATTTTACTTTTCTATTTAGTTCTTCTGTAAGACGTTGCAATTCTTTTTCTAAATGCTGGGCTGCTTCATCGCGCGCTTCTTTGCCTGCGCCAACTGTAAAAGGTTCCCCAAAACTTAGATACCCTTTTTGTCGCTTCATAACTTCCCCTACGTTTCTTGGACCGATATAAGCGGCTGGAACAATTTGACCCTTTGAAAGTTGGGCAATCGTGATCGCTCCTTGCTTCAACTCCGTATTTTCCTGTGAACGTGTGCCGCTCGGGAAGATACCTACAATCTTCCCTTCTTTAATAAGCTGTCTCGGAATTTTGATGACACTGGGCCCCGGATTTTCTCGGTCCACTGGAAAAGCATTTAAATTTGATACTAGTGGCCCAAGCACTTTCATATCGAACAGCTGTTTTTTCGCCATAAAGTGGATATGTCTCGGCAGTAAGGATACCCCCAAATTCAATATATCTACATATCCATTATGTGTACAAGCAATAATATAGCCGCCTTCTTTGGGTAAATGTTCTTTTCCGAACACTTTCGCCTTAGAACCATTAAGCTTTAAATATACTCCAACTAATCTTGCAGCAAAATCATATAGCACTGTTACATTCCTACCTTTTATACTTTTTTTGCAAATCTGGCCATCTTTTGTACGATGGTTTTTCCAATTGATTATCTCGCATACTCTCCGACCAATACATCGAGATCAATCGTAATTTCCGTTAATCTGATGTCTTCTTGCAGATGCCATCCAAGAGGTGTCATTTCAAGAAGTTTTGGTACTAAGTATGAACTTAGAGGCATGGTGTATGTAAGCCGTTCATGCGACACATTCATGAAATGCTCTTTGAACCGCTGAACTGTTTGATCGTTTGAATAGTTCTCTTTTTCGGTGTTCGCAAAAGCCTGTTTACGGATTTCCTTCAAATACTCAGATTGTGGAACCACTTTAATGACCTTGCCATTGGGCTTTAGCAACCTCCCGAACTCTTCGTAATTTGCAGGCGATAAAATATTCAGTATACAATCCACTGATTGTTCCTTGTAAGGACTATTCGATAAATCTCCCACACACCAAATTCTTTGATCATAAAACTTCGCAGCGGATTGAATCCCTTCTTTTGAAATATCAATCCCTACAGCAACTGTATCTTGCTTCAATAAATTGCAAATTCTTTCAAGGTGGGAGCCTTCTCCACAACCTGTATCCAATATTATTTGAGCTTCTACTCCAATATGTTTGGCAATTGTTTGTTGCAGCGGATTATATAAACCACTATTGATAATTTCCTGTCGCGATTCAAATAAACTTTTGCTGTACATGGAAGTAGCCGGTTTAACCATGAAATTGACATAGCCTTGCTTCGCAATATCAAATGAATGAAGATTGCCACATATGATATGGCCATCATCAGTGACATTCATACCCGCTTTACATAAAGGACAGGAAAAAAGTGTTTCATGTTCTTTCATATATAAAATACTAGCCGCTCTTTTGGATACCTTTCCCACAGTCATACTCCTTTTTCTTTGCTGTAAGTATCATATCATCTATTATATGGATTGAAAAACTAAACAAATTCACGTGGATTATGTTTTTTAAGCAAGATGACAAATAGGCTTGCCAGTATACAAAACCCGCCTGCTAAAAGGAAAGCCCACATATAGGATCCAAAAACCTTGAAAACAACTCCGCCCGTATATGCAGCAACTCCTGCCCCTACCTGATGACTCGCAGTGATCCACCCATACATCATCGCACTTTTTTCCACACCAAATTTATGTCTTGTTAGTCCGATTGTTGGCGGCACCGTGGCAATCCAATCCAGTCCATAGAAGATTGAGAAAATAACTAGCCATGTATAGGACCCTTGGGCCAATGCAAAGGGTAGGAAGAGGAGTGATATCCCTCTTAATGTATAATACCAAAATAATAACCAGCGATTATCGTAACGATCTGTCAACCAACCTGATATCGTAGTGCCGATCAAGTCAAACACACCCATAAAAGACAGCATTGCAGCAGCTGTAACCAAAGGAATGCCAAAACTTATGCAATAGGAGATAAAATGGGTTCCGATTAATCCACTTGTAGATAATCCGCATATAAAGAAACTTCCTGCCAGTAGCCAAAATTCCTTTGCTTTTATTCCTTCCAGCAATGAAGAAATAGCCATTCTAAATGGGTTCCGATTGCCATATTGGTGCAATTGTTCCGTTGTGTCTTCTTCTTGGCCATATGGCTTAACACCGATATCCCCTGGCCAACTCTTCATAAATAAGCCAATGACTATGAGCATGATTGTACTTAATAAAAATATTAATGCTATTGCTGCACGCCATGAATAGTTTTCCACAAAATTCGCTAAGACAGGTAGCAATATTAGCTGTCCTGTTGCCGTTGCAGCTGTTAAGATCCCCACTGCAAGCCCTCTTCTTTTTACAAACCAGCGATTTGCAACTTGTGTGCTTAATACAGTCAGGAACAAACTTGAGCCGATTCCCAACATAACACCCCAGATCAAGATCAGCTGCCATTCGTTTTTCATTACAAAAGTAAGACTAAGACCGATTGATAAAATCGCCATTGAATTAAGCATCACTCGCTTCAATCCAAAAACGTCCACAAATGCAGCCATAAAAGGTCCTGAAAAACCGTATAAAAAAAGGCAGACTGCAAAAGCAAAGGAAATCATCGGTCTGCCAAATTCAAACTCCGTTTCGAAAGGATCTATAAATATTCCTGAAGATGAACGTATAATACCCGCTACAATAATAGCAATGAATGTGACGGCTAGTACAACCCAACTATAATGGATTTTCCTCATTTCCCCACCCTTAATTCTTTTTCTATATTGTACATTGTAGGTTCTTATATTCATAGAAAATTCGCATATTTCGGGCGATATGAGCTTTCACTTTTGCATAGGCTATTGATCCCCATCATAAAAAAAGACTATCTCCTATCAGAGATAATCTTTTCCGTTTAGTTTGAAACTGTATCTTTAAGCATGGCTTTTTCTTTTGATTGGTTTTGATTAACATAAGGTTCTAACTTAGAGTAGATATCCGAAATTTGCTCCTTTGTTAAAGCATGTTCATTTTTATCCTTCCAAAAGTTGCCCAACTCATGGGTTTTAATAACATCCACATCAGGTGAATGTACTTCGATTTTCTTAAACGAACAACTGTTGCTAAAAACAACAAGTGATTGAAACACGTCTTTTTCTACCTCTGGCATATATTTTTTCACATCTTCTATCTTTAGGCTATTTTCCATAATCGGATTTCGGAAAGTTACAAGCTGACCATTCTCCAGCGCCTTCGCCCATTGTACATCGTCTTCATTCCCATAAATCCAACCATTATGATTCATTGCATTAATAACGTAGATTCCCGATTGGTGGATAAGTAAATAGTCCACTTTGCGTCCACTTTCGGGAAGGACAATATTCAATAATAGTTTATGTTCGCCATTTACTTTATTGAACTTTTGGGATATTTTATATAAAAATCCAAGTTTTTTACTTGTCCAAATGGATGTAAAGGAGTAGCCCGTTATCTTAGAGAATTGGCTATTTTCATATATATACACATTTATTGCAAACAGTATCCCCATGAATACTATGAAGAAAAGGACAAGGATTGTCACAATTTTTCCCCCTAATTACTTATTCGTTAATTCATTCTATCAAAGTTTCCTAAGATTGAACATGGCATATAAAAGTATCCTCCGATAATTTAGAACTGTCCAAAGAGAGCAAAAGAAGACCAGATTGCAAACAATCTATTAATTATTATAACTACTGAGGTGATGAATATGAGTTGGATTGATTCCATTCAAAAGGCAATCGATTATATAGAAATCCATTTACTGGATGGCGATTTATCTGTTGAACAAATAGCCAAAGCAAGCAATTTCTCTGCTTTTCATTTCCAAAGAACATTTTCGATATTAACGGATATAACAGTTGGCGAGTATATTCGCAGGAGACGTTTAACCTTGGCAGCCCAGGAATTAGTTAATTCAAACGATAAAATTATCGATATTGCTTATAAGTATGGCTATGAAACTCCTGAATCTTTTGCCAAAGCATTCCGGAAACAACATAAGCTTTCCCCAAAGGAAGCCCGAAAGAAAATGGGTCCTCTCCAATCTTATAATCGCCTCATGATAAAAATTAAACTGGAGGGAGTAATACCGATGAATTACAGAATCGTTGAAAAAGATGCTTTTCGAATTGTTGGTATTAAGAGAACGTATAATTATAAGAACGGCGATAACATAAGAGAAATTCCGCATTTCTGGGATGATGTGCATGCCGACGGAACAAATGATCGACTAATCGAATTAAATAACGGTGAAATTGATGGAGTTCTTGGAGTATGCTGTGATGAAAAACAAAATGGTCTAATGGATTATTGGATCGCATCTGCATCTATAACCGGGGCACCCGATGGGATAGATTCCTATGAGGTACCAGCTTCAAAGTGGGTCATTTTCGAAGTCAATGGTCCGATGCCACATGCAATGCAGGATACATGGAAGAAAATTTACTCAGAGTGGTTTCCTTCGAATCCATACAAACCCGCAGGAACAGCAGAATTAGAAGTTTATACAAATGAAAATCCTTCAAACCCCAATTATTACTCCGAAATTTGGATTCCAATTCGATGATAGGCTAAAAAAAGTGCTTCGAGAGTGGAAGCGATCAGAGAGTGTAGACAAAGTCGATTTTCGACTTTGTCTACACGTTTTCTCAGGCTATTTCCTTCAGTGAAAAATTACCCAGACTTTCTTGAAAACGCTTGAAAGACAAGGCGGCCAGTCGAGTGAAGAGCCGAATAGAACAAAACGTTCATGAGGGGACGAACAAGACAACCAGCGCAGAATGAAAGCGTTCTCCAACAGTCTGAGCGCTTTTTCACTTTGCCTTATCGACTCCAATGCATGCACCTAAAGAGACAGAACTTCGTATTTTCCTGCATTTTCTATTTGTGTATAATTTGTTGTATTAGTCACGAAATAATAAACCAGAGAGGAAACATGATGAATTCAAAACTTGCAATAACAATCGACTCCTTTACCGTGGAAGGAAATATCATCTCACCAAGCATCGAAATGTATTTTGAGAAAGGCTCCATCAGCGGCATATACTCGGATGTAGCCAAATTGAATTTTTTGGCAAGCCAATTCGCTCTAAATCCCCTCATACATACAGAGCTTAGAAATAACGGAATCTATAATCGTTTAACTGTAAATGAATATATCAATTTTTTAAAAGGGCTATACAGCCCTTCAATCACAAATGGGGATTTATTAACGCTTTTAGAAATGAATGATAAGAAAAAAGCAAGACTACATAATTTATCGAATGCCGAGAAACAAAGATTGCGACTCATTCACTGTTTAATGAATGATAAACCTATGCAAGTTATCGAAGAACCCTTCCAAAACCTGGATGAACATGCCAAGACAATTGTGATCAACATTTTGGGTGCATTAAAGAAACTACAAAAAACAGTCATAATATTATCCAATAATATGGAAGATATTCTAACCGCCAGTGATTCGGTTTTTCGCCTCGACGCTTCGGGTTTACAAGTCGTGGATGTAAAAGAGGAAGAAACAGCTGCCCTGGAAAAGAACGAAATAACTCCTTTCCGTGTTGAAAAGATTCCAACAAAGCGAAATGAAAGAATAATTTTATTTAATCCTCCGGAGATTGATTATATTGAGAGTGTTGAGGGACAGGTGTCGGTTTATGTAAGTGGGGAGCCTTATCCCACTTCGCTGACTTTAAATGAGCTTGAACAAAAATTGACACCGTTTGGCTTCTTCCGATGTCACCGATCCTACATCGTAAATCTGCAAAAAGTAAGGGAAATAACGACTTGGACACGAAATAGTTACAGCTTATCTCTCCACGCCTCAAAAGCTGTAGTGCCATTATCGAAAAATAAATTAGTCGAATTGAAACGAATTATTGGGATTTGACCGATTTCCTGGGAAATTTCTTTATTTCTCTTGAGCGTCTTTTGACATCATCCATCACCAAATTGCTCCTTTCATCCGGATATTGCTGACGATTTTACTTTTTCTTTTTATGCTGAGTAAGTAAATACCTATCGGAGGGATGAGCGATGATGAATGTAATTGATGTACAACATTTACAGAAAGTCTTCCAGAAAGAGGAAGCATTGCAGGATGTTTCTTTCAGTATTAATAAAGGGGAAATATTCGGATTTTTAGGACCAAGTGGATCAGGTAAAACAACTACCATTAAAATCCTTACAGCCCAACTAACACGTTCTGGAGGCAGTGTTTTTGTATTGGGACAAGACGCCGAGGAAATGAAGAAACCAACGAATCGAGCTCGATTTGGCATATTGACAGATAACAGTGGGCTCTATTCAAGGCTATCTGTTGAAGAAAATCTTTTACTTTACAGCAAACTTTATAATCTGCCGACGAGTGCAGTAAAAGAGGCGCTGGATTTTGTAAACCTATATAATGAGCGAAAGAAAAAAGTAAGCAATTTATCGAAAGGTATGATTCAGCGCGTCACATTAGCACGTTCAATCATGCATAAACCAGAATTGTTATTTCTGGACGAGCCCACTTCTGCATTGGACCCTGTGAATACGCAACATATTTATAATGGCTTACGCAAATTGAATGCAATGGGTACAACTATTTTCTTAACGACTCATGATATGAGTGAAGCCGAAACTCTGTGTGACCGTGTTGCCTTCTTGCATAAGGGCAAAATACGCGCTATGGGAGCACCAAAGGAGTTAAAAAAACAATTCAGCGACGATACGATTACGGTGGAATTGGTAGATGGCAGTCAACATTGCATCGAAAATAGCAAGGAAGAAGCAAAAAGAATATATGACTGGATGAATCAAGGTCTACTTTCACGCATCCATACGAACGAACCTACATTGGGTGATATTTTCATGCAAATGACAGGGAGTGATTTAATATGAATTTAATACGTATACAAGCAATTTTCATGAAGGATTACAAGGAATTTTCCCGTAATTACGCTGTTTCAACTATGGTATTATTGCCACTGATTATGGCTTTTATCTACAATAAGACAGGGGTGGATAGTATGCAGGCATACTTTTTGCCAATCAACCTTGCATTTGTGGCGGTTACAAGTTTTGTACAATGCTGTCTAATTGCAGAAGAAAAAGAAAGAAATACGCTTCGCAGCCTCATGTTATCCCCTGCGTCTTTGCTTGATATTTTACTTGGAAAGAGCTTGTTGGTATTTTCAATTACTGCCCTTACGATCATGCTTTCCATTTTTCTTGTGGGCTATAACCCTGCTAATTGGTTGATCATTGCCACTGCCCTATTCCTTTCAGCGGTATTTTATATCGGGCTGGGCACTTTATGTGCACTCTTTACAAAAACAATTTTGGAAGCATCTGTCGCCATCTTACCAATCATGCTCATTTTCTCATTTGGTCCATTTGCTCTTCAACTTTCTGGAACCTACCCGATCTTGCAAATTGCCGAATGGTTGCCTAGTGCACAAATAATAATATTGGCAGTGTCGATTGAGCATGTTTTTACAGCAACCGAAATTTTAGCGCCAATCATTCTAATATTGGTTTGGTCCATCATCATTTGGTTTTTTACAATCATACTTTATAAAAAGAGAATGGTTGATTGAATATGAAAGTGGGAGAAGTTCAATTTTTGGCTTCTCCTTTCGTTTTCACAAGATTTTAATTAATTTTTATAATCGAGGAATCAAATTAAACAAGATCTAACATACTTAAGAAATATCAATCATGACAAAACAATTACTATATGATTGGTTGGTGCCTTCAAGCAATTTTATTAGACTCAATTGTTAAAATTTTATCCTTTCTAGTGTAAAAAATAAACTTTTGCAAATAATAACGGTAATGTCTTAACATACCTAATAAAGACGGAGGTTTTTACTGTGGACATTATGGAAGACAATGCAATCCCCGCATTTCTCGAATCGAATCAATTGATAGTTGAGCTTGAAAGCGTTGATGTTTATAACAATATCATCTTCCCGGTTCAAGCGAAGGAATACGAAATCAATCCACAAGTAGAGGTACCGTACGATTTAGAGAAGGAAGTAAACGACCAAAAAAGTGTGGACGAAGGGCATTCCCCCTGGAGACTAGATCCACTTATCTCGACACAAGTATTTGTGAGTTTACAACTCTCACCTAAAGGTATTGAAGGGGAATATCCAATTGAAGAAGGAAGCATCAAGCTCTTGCACAGTACAAAGGATACGGCTGTCGCAGAAGTATATGATAAAGATTCTTCTATCAGGATCGTTTACTTAAAAAGACTTGTGAAGCAGGATCCTTCGGGCATTTGGACGGTAATCGGATACGATACAGTTAATAAATAATATTAGGTGATGAATTCCATCCTAATTCATCACCTAACTTTTATGTATACGTTTTTTATTTATGTTTGAAAAATGGTTTTATATAGAACACATTTATAATCTTATATATTGTCTTGGTAGTTGAAAGTGAGGCGCTTTTCTTGACTATGTACAGAACAGTTGAATTTTATCAAGGAATTTTATTAATGTTTTTTATTACTGTATGTGCCTACAGCTTAAGTCTGCTGCCGATCCTGTCCTTAATAGGCCCTTTGGCGATAGCTATTTTAATTGCTGTTGCTTACCGGAATGTTTTTCAATATCCCGAAGACATTCGGAGTGGCATCATCTTCTCTTCCAAAGTTATTTTGCGTATTGCCATCATCCTTTACGGAATTCATTTAAACATCAAAATCATTGTCGATGAGGGTTTTCCCCTTCTGTTTCGTGCATCGGTAGTTCTCATGTTCACACTACTTATGACATTCATGATCGGTCGAATGTTGGGCATCGACTATAAACTTCTGCTTTTGCTCGCTTCGGGTACGGGTATCTGCGGTGCTGCAGCAATTGGAGCCGTCTCCTCGATCCTTGATTCGGACGAAGAAGATACAGCTTTGGCAATTGGAATGATAGCATGTTTAGGAACAGTATTTGCATTGGCGGCCCCCCTTATCGCGTCTGTAAGCGGTATGAATCCGGATACATATGGTCAATGGGTAGGTTTTAGTCTTCACGAAATCGCTCAAACGCTTCTTGCCGGTTCTTCCTTCGGCAACGAGTCTCTAACCCCCGCACTACTTAGTAAACTAAGCCGCGTACTATTGCTTTTTCCTGTAACTATTTTGATTGTCATGATTCTTTCATTTAAAAACAAAGGATCAAAGAAAAAAGCTTCCTTCCCATACTTCATATTAGGCTTTGTCGTTCTCTCCATCATCGGGACAATTTTAAGGGAAAATGGATGGATGTCACTGTCATTTCAAAGCACCGTCGCTTCCATCGCTTCTTTCTTACTAACGGTTGCAATGGCGGCGGTCGGCATGTCTGTGGACTTGAAAAAATTCACTAAACAAACTTTAAAACCCATTTTCACTCTTCTATTGACTTCTGTAGCTCTAAGTTTATTTGTATGGTTTGTGGTTATTTGAATTCCAGCCAAAAAAAGGGGACTTCCACGAAGGGAAGCCTCCTTTATGAGCCAGGCTGCAGATAGTTTACTCTTTAGGTTCTAAATCTTCAATCGAATCGATATCCATATATACCGGAACGACAAATCCATTTTGTGTTCCTGTTAGATTTTCACCTAAATCAACGATGTCTTTTGCATGCTTTTCAAAAAATGCATTATGTGTTGTAGGCAACCATGGAGCTACCGTTGCATCTCCTTCGCCACTTGCAATCGCTTCGAACATAATGGCTGGATCGACGGGCGTTACAGTTACTTTAAATCCTTGCTTTTCCAATACCACCTTCATAACATTGCTGGAAGCTCGTTCAGTATCCCATGGAGTTGAAATCAATTCGATTTGTTCCCCGTCCACTTTCTCTACACCGTCAACCCATTCTGCGACTTTCTCCGGGTTGTCCTCCACCCATTTCAGTGCGGCTTCTTCAAATGAAACCTCTTGCGCATCATACATTACAGCTTCCATGTCTTCCGGTTCCCAGTGGAAGCGGTCTAGTATTTTAAATGCATTAGGCATGTCCTCTTCCAAGCCTTTCCTTGCTAGAGTATTAATGTTTTCACTCCCACCTAATGTGCCTTTGGGATCTTCTAGAATTTTCAAATCGTACGCAGAAAACATCCAGTGTGGTGTCCAACCCGTGATGATGATCGGCTCTTCGTTTTTAATTGCTGCATCCAGCACACCTAACATGCCTGCTGTTGAACTTTCTAGAAGTTCCCAACCTTTCAGATTTTCATATCCTCTAGCGTATTTTGCGATAGACCCGTTAATCCTGCACCAGGTTCTATACCAGTTATTGTGTAATCTACTTGTTCACCTAAACTGGCAGTCTCTCCTGTTTTGTTCCCCTTATCCTGATTGTCTTCCTCATCACCACAGCCCGTTAATACTAATGATAAGGACAAGCCTATAGTAATCCCCATTTGTTTTAGTTTTAACATTAGTTCAGCCCCTTTTAAATTTAGGGGCTATCTTTTAATAAGATAACCCCCATTTGTTAATCGCAGTATGAACCTATGCCTATCTTCAATTATTCTCGAAAAAATAAGCTAAGGATTCGAGGGGTTTATTCTACCCCTTCCGTCCATTCGGCCACTTTGTCCGCATTATCATTAATCCATTTAGCAGCTGCTTCTTCTGGTTTCGTACCATTCGTAATATCAAGCATCACTGCTTCAATATCTTCTGTTGTCCAGTTGAATGCATCCAACACTTTGTACGCTTCAGGCATGTCTTCTTCCAAGCCAAGGCGTGCAAATGTATTGATTGTCTCTTCCCCACCAAATACACCTTGAGGATCCTCCAAGTATTTCAAATCATAGGAAGAGAATTTCCAGTGTGGAGACCAGCCTGTCACAATGATTTCTTCTTCATTTTCAATAGCTTGGCCCAATGCAACTGTCATTGCACCAGAAGATGAGGGTAGTAATTGCCAACCACTGATGTTGCCGTAATCTTCCAACACTTTTTCGGTTGAAGCCATAACACCAGCTCCTGGCTCAATCCCAGTTATAGTCATGTCCGCTTCTTTTGATAAATCTTCGATTGAATTGACATCCATGTAAGAAGGAACGACTAACCCGATTTTTGCACCCGTTAAGTTTTCACCTAACTCTGCTAAACTATCTTTGTACTCCGCATATTGGGAAGCATGGGTATTTGGCAACCACCCCGCAACCATTGCATCCGCCTGACCAGTTGATACGGCTTCCCACATGATAGCGTTATCCAATGGCGTTAAAGTTACATCGTAACCTAAGTCTTCTAACACTTTTCCTACAACATGGGTAGAAGCAACTTCAGTATCCCATTCAACATAGGCTAAGTTGATCTCTTTGGATTCATCGGTTGTTGCTGTTTCGTTCGAATCACCTGTTGTTTTTGTTGACTTTTCCTCTTCATCCGAACCGCTGCACGCAGCAAGGATCGCGCCCATCCCTAGGGCTAGACCCATCATTTTTATTTTTTTGAAATTCATGAAATCTCCCTCTCTGAAACTATTTTTTATTAAAACTTTGCGTTAAACGGTCAACAATAATCGCGAATATTACTAGACTAAGTCCCGCTACAAAACCATTACCTACTTGGGCGCGTTGTAGGGCGGATAACACTTCGCGGCCCAAGCCGGGAGCTCCAATCATCGAGGCAATAACAACCATCGATAGTGATAGCAATACGGTTTGGTTGATGCCAGCCATCATCGTCGATTTTGCTAATGGCAATTCCACTTTAATCAGTTTTTGCCATCCTGTACTGCCGTATGAATCTGCCGCTTCTACTAATTCCCTTGGCACCTGTCGGATACCTAGGTTTGTAAAGCGCACTGTCGGCGGCAATGCGAAAATGACAGATGCAAATACACCCGGTACCACACCGATTCCAAAGAAGGCGACAGCCGGTATTAAATATACAAATCCTGGCATTGTTTGCATAAAGTCCAGTATTGGTTTAATAATGTTTTCGGCAACGATACTTTTCGACATCAAAATACCTAGTGGAATACCTATTATAATCGCAATAATACTTGAGAAAATTACAAGGGTTACTGTATTCATCAACTCTTCCCATAAACCTTGGTTATATATGAATAACAGGCCGACTATGGCAAATATAGCTAAACCAAATTTTCTTTTCGTAGCAATAAATGCAATAAGAGCGATAACCAAAATAAAAATAACCGGTGGAATTGAGATAAGCATATCCGTGATAAAGTTCATGGCATTTTTGCCGCCATTTTGGATAAAGCTGAACAATGCTGATAAATTACTTGTTAACCAATCCATTATCGTTTCCATAGTTTCCGCTACCGGAACTGTGGGAATAGAATCTAATATTTTATTCATTTGAGGTCACCTCCTCAGTATCCGAGGCAAGAGATTGGATGACTACGCCTTTAATCAATACACCCACTAATTTATTCTCTTTTACAACCGCTAAAGGGATGGAGGATTCGGAAATTATCCCCAATACATCTTGGATAAGCATATCCGGTGTCACAGATTCCATATCTGTTTTTAATATACTGTCCACATTTTTTTCACCGCGTTTTGCAGCTTCCAATGCATCATCGGCAGTGATATAACCTTTAAACTCTCTATTTTTGTCAATTGCCAGCAATACACTGACCTCTTCTTCACGCATACGTTTCAACGCTACTTTTGGTCCATCGATTTCAACATTCACGGAGATTGGTCGTATCATGGCGTTTTCTACTGTTAATACTTTCGAACGGTCTACATCCTCAAGGAATGTTCTAACATAGTCGTTTGCCGGGTTTGTTAGAATCTCCTCCCCTGTACCGATTTGAATGATTTTCCCATCCTTCATCAACGCGATCCGATCGCCGATACGTAATGCTTCATTTAAATCATGCGTAATGAATATGATGGTCTTTCTTACTTTTTGTTGCAAATCTAATAATTCATCCTGCATATCTTTTCGAATTAATGGGTCAAGGGCTGAGAAGGCTTCATCCATCAATAAAATGTCCGGGTCATTTGCTAACGCACGCGCCAATCCGACACGTTGCTGCATTCCCCCTGATAATTGACTCGGGAGTTGATCTTTGTAGGGTAATAATCCTGCGTTATCTAAAGCAGCTTCCGCTTTTTTTGTTCTTTCTTCTTTAGGGATACCGCGTACTTCTAAGCCGTATTCGGTATTAGCAAGGACTGTTCGTTGTGGAAATAAACCGAAGTTTTGAAACACCATGCTCATTTTTTCACGACGTATCGCTCTGAGCTGTTGTTTATTCATTTTGGAGATGTTTTCGCCATCTATGTATATACTTCCGCTTGTAGGTTCAATGAGATGATTTAGTAGGCGTACCAATGTGGATTTGCCGCTACCTGAAAGCCCCATAATAACAAAGATTTCGCCCTCATTGACAGAAAAGCTAGCATCATAAACCCCGATTGTAGCACCTGTCTGTTTGAGGATCTCTGTTTTATTTTTTTTCTGTTCGACAAGCTTAAGCGCACTATTGATATGCTTGCCAAATATCTTTGTAACATTTTCAACTTTAATTTTCGTCATACAGTTCCCCTTTCCTTTTATTCTCAAAACTGGTTTTTTATAGTTTACAACTAAGCAACAACTTCATGTTAACAAAAGGTTGTTACTTGTGTCAACTTTACATTCTATGAAACTATCGAAATAGATAGTCATTTATGACCATAAAAAAAGGCTGTAGACACCGGTTTATCGGTATCTACGCCTTCATCATTTTGGATATAAAAATTTTTGAACCCGATCTATACATTCATCATTTCCAATAAAATAAATCATATCTCCTTGTTCAAAGGTAGCATATGGACCCGGGGAAATAATTAGTTCGTCTCCTCGCCGGATTCCTACAATGGTTGCCATAGTATTTTGCCAAAAGTTAATGGTTCCAATTGATTGGGAAAGATAAGGTGTGTCTTCATTAAGCTCAACTTGGAATGGTACAAAAGGATTGACCGATTTAAATCTTTCCGTTCGACTAACCAGCCGTTCCGTTGTTTCTTGCAATACTTCCAGCTCATTCTTTTGCCTTTTAATACTTTCCAGCATCTCCAGTTGTACTTGATAAACGGATTGGACCTCCAGAAATTGATGGACAAATTGTGCTGCTTTTTCATAGGATTTAATCATGACTCCGCTACCCTTTGTCGCTTCCACGATTTCAAGATCCTGCAGTACAGCGATGGCTCTTCTTGCAGTTTCTGAAGATACACCATATTGACTTGCCAAAGAGGATCGTGCATAAATTTTTTCACCAACCAAGTATTTCTTTTCAACTATTCTAGATGCTATATCAGCCGCGATTTTTTGGTACTTTGGCTGTTTTACTTGAACTTTCTTATTTTCCATCATTGATACTACCTTTCAAACGACAAAATAGTTTTAAAAACGTATCTCTTTCTTCATCAAGATTATATTAAACCATGCACTAACATCACGCTATTATTATTTTCTATAAATGCCTATTATGCTGTTGACATTCACGTTACGTCAACCTTTATGATGAAATCATCAGGAGGTATTGCGATGGAGTACACGATTAGCAAGTTAGCGAAATTAGCGGGGGTGAGCAGCCGAACACTGCGTTATTATGATGAAATCGATTTATTGAAGCCCTCCAGAATCAATAGTTCCGGTTACCGTATTTATGGTCAAAAGGAAGTCGATCGATTACAGCAAATTCTGTTTTTTCGGGAACTGGAGTTGGAACTGGAAACAATTATACAAATTATGAATGACCCCAATTTCGACCAATTGAATGCACTCATGCAACACTACAACCAACTGGTTCTAAAAAGGGCCCGTCTCGATACATTAATCGGGACAATTGATAAAACAATCGCTCACCAGAAAGGGGAAATCATGATGAGTAATAATGAAAAATTTGAAGCATTTAAGGGAAGTTTGATCACTGAAAATGAACAAAAATACGGTGAAGAAATCCGGGGAAAATACAGCGACAAGACGGTTGACGAATCCAATGCCAAACTTCGGGGCATGTCAAAAGAAGACTATGAGGCAATGGAAAAATTGGGTTGCGAGATATTGGAGCTGCTCCCAAAAGCCTTTGAAACCGGTAATCCGAGTTCAGAAATAGCCCAGCAACTTGCTGCAAAACATAAAGAGTGGTTAACTTACTCATGGCCATCCTACACGAAAGAAGCCCATAAAGGGCTAGCTGAAATGTACGTTGCCGATGAACGATTCAAAGCCTACTACGATAAAGCAATTGCAGGCGGAACTGAATTTTTAAGAGATGCGATTTTAATTTATGTAAATGAATAATGGCTATGTCGAGGTAAGAATTTGCTTACCTCTTTTTTATTTCTTCTATTTTCCCATGCAAGATTGGAGAATATATTGCTCATACTAAATGCAACCAAATTCCGAAGACACTTAACGCCTCATAAAGGAGCAACTTCACATTATGCAAAAACATGAAAAAAAGCTAAAGAAAGTTCAATATGATTATGAAAACCGGCAATACATAATTATAAACAAATGCCCTCATTGCAATCTTGAAATACATCCTACTACTGAAAATACGTATTCATTTGAAAACAATAGCATTAAATTAAGTGTCATTTCTTTAACTTGCCCTTCATGTAAAAACGACTATTTTATTTTGAACGATGACCGTATCGAGGCTGCTGCTAATGAAAAATACCTGTTTTCAGTTCCAAAATATAGCTTTAATGAAAGCACCTTAATTAAAAATACATCAAATAAATTTCAAAACTTGTACAATCAATCAACGAACTGTGAACTATTAGGGTACTATGATATCGCCTTTTTCGGGTATATAAAGTCATTGGAAATTCTGTTAAAAGATATCGCCATATTAGAACATCGGGATTCGGAAGATATTATACTATTTTGTAACGTCATTGCCTGTTTGGAGCAATTTCATTCCACAAACATTCACCTTTTCTCTAAAAAGTTACTCGAGGTATTAAAAAATGACTATTTGCATTATCAAAAAACATCTGACTTCTTTAATTACTCTGTCCTTGTAAAGGACTGCATCGACTATTTCCTATTATATTTAGAATTACTTTTAAAAACTTTATCACTCAATGAAAATCGGAAAGCTTCCGAACAATAAGCAACAGGAGTTTGTTGATTTACATCCAAACTCCTTTTTTTATTCTCTTCTCCATTAGAAACTACTTCCATTTATGCATACTTCATACTCACAAGGGGAAACTAAATCAAAAAGGGGATTTTTAATATGCCAAAAATTTCATCGATAAGTACATACAATCCACCGTATAAGTTGGAACAAAAGAATATTGAACAACTTACAAAAGAGCTATTCACCGATAATATCCCTCAGCTCGAGCGTTTACTAAGAGTATTTGAAAACGGCGAGATTAAACAGCGGCATTTTTGCGTTCCTTTGGAATGGCATAAAAGTGAACATAGCTTTGAAGAACGCAACAACTTGTATATCGACTTGGCTGTTGATTATGGTGCAACTGCCATTAAGTCTTGCCTTTCCAATCCAATATTTTTGGACGAACCTCTCTCGCCAAAAGAAATTGATATGATTATTTTTGTATCCAGTACAGGGATTTCTACTCCAAGTATTGACGCACGAATTATGAACAAAATTGAATTTTCGGATCGGATGAAGCGTATACCTTTATGGGGACTAGGATGTGCAGGTGGTGCCGCCGGTATAAGTAGAGCCTTTGATTATTGTTTGGCTCATCCGGATGCAAAGGTTCTCGTAGTTTGTGTGGAACTTTGCAGCTTGACATTCCAACCCAATGATTTTTCAAAAAGTAATTTAGTAGGCGCTTCCCTCTTTGCTGACGGAGTTTCCTGTCTTTTAATATGTGGCGATGACGTTCCAACCAAAAGTAGAATGCCTATGCCTTATATAGTGAACACGGCATCAAAATGGATGCCGGATTCCGAAGATGTTATGGGGTGGGATTTGAAAAATGATGGCCTTCACGTGATCTTCTCCAGGGATATCCCTACAGTCATCAGCAAATGGTTAGGACCATTTATAGATGCCTTTTTGGAGGAACAAAATCTATCAAAGGAACAAATCAATCATTTAGTGGCCCACCCTGGGGGAAAGAAAGTTTTAGCTGCCTATGAGGAAACTTTAAACATGACCGAACAGCATACTGCTATTTCAAGGGAAGTGCTTCGATATAACGGGAATATGTCATCTCCAACCGTCCATTACGTATTGGAACAATTTATGTTAAAAGAAGCGAAATCCGATACTTATGGATTGTTGCTTGCACTCGGTCCCGGGTTTAGCGGAGAGGCATTATTACTTCAATGGAGGGATTAACAATGTTCTTTATCTTGTTTGTTTCAATCGTAATTTTACAACGTTTGATAGAAGTGATTATTGCAAAGAGAAATGAAAAAAGAATGTTGGCTGCCGGAGCTTATGAAGCAGGCGCTTCACATTACCCTTATATGATTGCACTTCATATCGGTTTTTTTGTTAGCCTAATTACAGAAGTCCTTCTGCTTAGACAGTCGATTTCACCATGGTTTGAATGGCTCTTTATTTTATTCATCTTAGTACAGGTATTGAGAGTGTGGTGTTTGGCATCCCTAGGTCCTTTTTGGAATACAAAAATCATCATTTTACCTGGTGCCAATGTGGTTAAAAAAGGGCCCTATCATTTATTCAGACATCCTAATTATCTAGTTGTTTGCATTGAGATACTGCTGCTTCCGCTTATGTTTCAGGCTTATTTCACGGCCATATGTTTTACGATATTAAACTTTGCAATGTTGGCCATTCGAATTCCGACTGAAGAAAAAGCACTTATGGAAG
The DNA here is from genome assembly GCF_000772955.1 of Ureibacillus sinduriensis BLB-1 = JCM 15800. Taxonomy (GTDB): domain Bacteria; phylum Bacillota; class Bacilli; order Bacillales_A; family Planococcaceae; genus Ureibacillus; species Ureibacillus sinduriensis. Next base: position 88,124 of record NZ_JPVO01000050.1, read on the forward strand.
CAACAAACTATAGTAAAGAATTTAAAAAGAAAGAAAACAATGTAGTTCCAAACGACCAACAGCAATAAAATTTACACGCCCGTTAATGACAAATGCCAGAAAAAACCAACTCATAAATAAATATTAGAAACTCTATGAATTAAGTCGTATAATCAACTTATAATGCGCGCAAATAAATTTGATCCAGTTGCCCGTATGATGTTTCTTGGGTTATTAATGCTTCGCATCTGTTATTATTGCGAATTTTCTAAAATATAACCGCCAGATAGATTTTTAACAAAGAACTATAGGATTACGAGAATATTTAGTTTATTATTGGAAATGTATAGATTTCACCATGAAGGCAATTTCAGAGTATGTTATATGAATGTATGTGAAATTTCCTTCAAACTTTTTCATAGTAAAATGCACAAGAGGCAAAATGCAAAGGAGAATTGGATATGTCAGAAGAATTGACTCAAGCTCAGCAAAGCTTACTTACTGGAAGAACAGATTTACTTGACCAATTATTAAAGCCTGAAGTTCAAGAATCATTAACTACTTTAGTAGAACAATTACCAAAACTGACTGAAGTTGTTACACTTTTAACTAAAACTTACGACTTAGCTCAACAAGTGGCAACAGATGAAGTATTAAAAAGCGATACTATGAGTGCTATTAAAGAGATGTCAGAACCGGTTATTGGTTCAGTTAAAAGTTTGGCTGCAACTGCGATTGAAGCAAAAGATCGCGCTGAAGCTACAAACGAAACAATTGGTGTATTTGGCCTATTAAAACTATTAAAAGATCCTGAAGCACAAAAGCTCTTCCGCTTCGCAAATGCATTTTTGGAAATCCAAGCAGAACGTAAAATTCAAGAATAGATTCCTTATATTTAACTAGTATGGACGGAGGATTTATCATGGCAAAAGAAATCGTCATCTTAGGTGCAGGTTATGGTGGTTTACTCACTGCTCTAACATTGCGTAAATATGTAAGTAAAGAAGAAGCAAAAGTAACAGTGGTGAATAAATATCCAACTCACCAACTGATCACTGAATTACACCGACTTGCCGGTGGCACGACTACGGAACGTGCAATTTCTTTCCCTTTAACAAAACTTTTTAAAGATAAAGATGTAAACATTGTAGTTAATGAAGTGAAATCATTCTCGGTAGAAAATAAAGAAGTTCATATGGTGGATGGATCTGTCATGCAATATGACAATCTAGTAGTAGCACTAGGCAGTCAAACTGGCTTCTTCGGCATCCCTGGCCTTGAAGAAAACAGTATGGTCCTTAAATCTGTTGATGATGCGAATCGTATCAATCACCATATTGAAAGTAAAATTGCAGCTTTTGCAAAAACAAAAAATCCGGCTGATGGCACAATCGTAATTGGCGGAGGCGGTTTAACAGGTGTTGAACTGGTTGGTGAAATCGTGGACAACTTCCCGAAGATTGCCAGAAAATATGGAATTGACTTCAATGAATTAAGCATCAAGCTCGTTGAAGCAGGTCCAAAAATCTTGCCTGTCCTTCCTGATGACCTAATCGCCAGAGCTACAGATAGCCTAACAAAACGTGGCGTTGAGTTTTTAACTGGACTTCCGGTTACAGGTGTAGAAGGAAATAAAATTTCGTTAAAAGACGGCTCTACAATTGAAGCAAATACTTTCATTTGGACTGGTGGGGTTGCTGCACTTCCATTAGTCCAAGAATCAGGACTTGAATGTGACCGTGGAAAAGCGGTGATCGACGAGTATTTACGTTCTAAGTCTCACCCGGAAGTATTTGTTGTCGGGGACGCTTCTGTTGCACTTCCTGCAGACGGTGGCCGTCCACTGTTCGCTCCTACTGCCCAAGTAGCATGGCAAATGGGGGAAACTGCTGGTTACAACCTTTACGCAACGCTTGAAGGCCAAAAACTGGAAGTATTCAACCCTGTTAATTCTGGTACGCTAGCTAGTCTTGGACGTAAAGACGGCGTAGCTACTGTTGGCAGCAACAACATACCATTAAAAGGGCTTCCGGCATCATTGATGAAAGAAGCAAGCCACGTTCGTTATTTATCACATATCAAAGCCTTATTTGGCTTAGCTTATTAATACTTAAAAAGAAGATTCCGGCTTTCGTGCCGAAATCTTCTTTTATTTTTGTATGTAGCCCTTCGATAACACTAAAACGAATCAGATGAATAAAAGCCCCTATTTCATTAAAAGCTGTTCATTAGCTCCCATTCGCGCAAGCATACCAATATTACCCTCCATTGCTGTGTGCCATAGATATAAAACGGATTTAAGTCCAAAACACTATTCATCTTATTATTGGTGCTAAAGAAGGGTAGATTAGAAATGCGTATGATTACTACGACAATGCCATAACAAACTAGACAGGCACAAAAAGTAATTAACTTTATGTTCTCATTAAAGCTATAAATGCAATCTTTAATTGCCCTTTGAAATTTTATAGAGAAGGGTATAATTGTAAATACGAGTTACTATAAAAGGTGTGAATTCTTAATATGAAAGATAATAACGCTTCACCTAATAATCCGGTTTATCCGGTTATGATTGCAATCGGAATTGCTCATTTAATTAATGATACAATGCAATCCGTCGTACCGGCCATGTTTCCATTACTAGAGCGCGACCTGGGGTTATCGTTTACCGCGCTGGGAATTATTTCGTTTGTTTTAAATATGTTTTCCTCCACCCTCCAACCGGTTGTCGGATTCATTAGCGATAAGAAACCTATGCCTTATGCATTGCCAATAGGTATGATGAGTTCCTTCGTAGGGTTGCTTATGCTTGTCTTGGCGGAAAGCTATTGGCTCATCCTTCTCTCTGTTTTATTTTTAGGCTTTGGGTCCGCTATTTTTCACCCTGAAGGTTCGAAAGTATCATTCATGTCAGCGGGCAACAAAAGAGGCCTTGCTCAATCAATTTATCAAGTTGGCGGAAATTCTGGTCAAGCCCTGGCACCATTAATCAGTGCATTTATTTTAGATATATATGGGCAGCATGGAGCAGCGATTATTTTACTTTTAACATCCATCGGCATCGCCATTTTATTAAAAATATCCAGATGGTATATGCATCAGCTGCAAGCAGAAAAATTAGAGAAAAAAAGGAAAAAAGTGCTTATTTCTTCCTTGCCGCCACTAACAAAAAAACAAGTCGGGATTGCGTTAGGCCTATTGCTGACTGTCATTTTTGCCCGATCCTTTTATACAACCAATATTACAAACTTTTATGTTTTCTATTTAATGGATCATTATGATCTGACATTAAGAACAGGTCAAGTGTTCATTTTTATCTTTATGGCTTTTGGGGTCATCGGCACTTTTTTCGGGGGATCCCTATCCGATCGAATCGGAAGAAAAAATGTTATCCTCCTTTCGGTAGTTGGACCGCTTCCCTTCTGCCTACTGCTTCCGTACATGCCTGTGTGGTTGGTACTTATCTTTTTAATCATCATTGGAACATTAATTATGGTCAGTTTCTCCGTTACCGTTGTTTACGCACAGGAGCTCGTCCCAAGTAAAATTGGTACGATGGCAGGACTGACAACTGGATTTGCATTTGGAATGGGCGCTATCGGGGCTGTCGTCATAGGATTTTTGCTTGATACAATAGGGATCGATACAACAATTAAAATTGTTTCTATCCTTCCGATATTGCTCATCGTTGCATTCTTTTTACCTAAAGATAAGGTCGAGAAGGCTGCATCATGAAAAAAGAGGATTCCCAATTTGGTCGGGAATCCTCCTTTTTTAACTTTTCATCTTTTTACTATAAAATCGAATTACCACTATGATAAAGATCAAGGCAATTGCTGCATAGGCGAAGTTTGAATAAATGTCCATATAATGTACGATTGTTTCCCAAGACTCCCCTACTGCTGCACCTACATTAACTAGTACCATGTTCCAAATTAACGTACCCAACGTTGTAAGTAGCAAGAAAATCCAAAAGTTCATTTTGGCAAGACCCGCCGGCAGTGAAATTAAGCTCCTAATCAATGGAATAAAGCGACAGAAGAAGACAGTCCATACATCGTATTTTTCAAACCATTTATTGGCTTTATGGATATCATTGCTAGTTAATCTTAAAATTTTCCCCCATTTGTCAACAAATCTTTCAATTCTTTTAATGCCTACGATTGCCCCAAGGCCATAAAGAACAATCGCACCAGCAACCGAACCTAGAGTAGATGCAATAACTACCCCTGTCACAGTTAAATCTGTGGAGGTTGTCATAAACCCGCCAAACGTTAAAATGACTTCCGAGGGAATTGGCGGGAATAAGTTTTCTACCATGATTAACAAGAATACCCCTATGTATCCAAAGTCCTCCATAATTGTTGTAATCCAGCTTTCCATTTGTTCTCTCCTTATGTATAAGAATATAGTGCAACAAAATCTAGTAGTTAGTTCTTCTACTCTAATGCTACTCCATTATTACACCCTATTCAATTTTTCTTTTGTTCATACACAAAAAAAGCCAACGTGATTTTTCGTTGGCTTTCGCTTAGTCATATTATATTGACTACTTCAATTGTAGATTGGTTCCTATAAATAGTATTTATTTATACTTTTTCTTATGGTCCTTCGAAAGTTGCTTCCATCTGCGTTGCTCTGCAAGTTTTGCCTGGACGTTTGTTTTTCTTTCCAGAAAGGCCAGTTCTTTTTGCAGCTTAAAATAACTTTGTAGTCTAGAGAATTCCAGTTCGCCATTATCCACCGCCGCGTTAACGGCACATCCCGGTTCGCTTTTGTGCGTACAGTCACGGTAACGACATGCAGAGGCCCATTCCTCGATATCCCGAAAACTTGCAGCTAGACTGTCCCCTTGATCCCATAGTTGCAGCTCTCTCATTCCAGGTGTGTCAATTAAACATCCGCCACCCGGTAGTAAAACAAGTTCCCGATGGGTTGTAGTATGCCTACCTTTCGCATCATCTTCCCTTATGTCCGATACGTCCATCAAGGCATCTCCATACAAAGCATTCGTTAATGTCGACTTTCCTGCTCCGGAAGAACCGAGTAATGCTCCAGTAATACCTTCTTTAAATAGGGCACGAATCTGTTCAATCCCCTCTCCGGTATAAGAGCTTGTAACAAAAATATCTACTCCAATTGCAGCTGCTTGCACTTCTTTTAAATACCTATCAACATCCTCACATAAATCCGCTTTTGTCAGGACAATGACAGGAGTTGCTCCAGAGTCCCATGCAGCTACTAAATAGCGCTCCAATCGACGAATATTGAAATCTGCATTTAAACTCATAACCAGTAATACAAAGTCTACATTTGTGGCGACAAGTTGTTCTTCAACTTCTCTGCCTGCAATTTTTCGGGAGAACTGGGATTTTCTCTTAAAAAGTTTGTGGATGATTGCCCGATTCTCACCGTCCATCTTTTCAACTAGTACCCAGTCACCTACCGCGGGATATTCGGCACGATCTATTGCTTCGTATGCATACAGCCCTGAAACAGCGGCCAGCCATTCACCATGTTCCGAAATCACGCGATAAGCATGTTTATGTTCCAGACCCACGCGAGCAGGAACACACTTTTCGTATTTTTTCTCTCCCATAAATGCATGTAATTGATCCTCAAAAAATAAAGAAAATCCTAATGATTGTATATTCAACTTATATTCCTCCATTTGAATGTGTAGTCTCCAAAAAAATTGCAAAATAAAAAACTTATGATTGCAATTCGGCAGTCATAAGTTTCAACACATTCAAAGAGAGTAAATTAAATACACCTTAATTTTCAAAAAATTAAGGAAGTCCGGTCTTTGAGGTGAGTGAAATTAGACAAACCAAATTGCTTGTTTACAATCGCATATACATTTGTCATAAAACTTCACCTCATTTTCATTTTTATTACTATCAGTATATTCCCACAACTCCAAAATGTCAATAAATAAAATGCGAAACAAAAACCCTTTACTTTTAGAGTATAATATCGCTAGAGGAGCTCGGAATATAGAAGAAAGAATGAGACATTTTGTAGGATCAACAATATCTCACATTTCAAAAAAAGAGACACCTCATTTCGAGAGTGTCCCTTCTAAAAAGCATAGTTTATTTAAACCATTTTTTAATTTGGTTATCCGAGCCGTAAACAAAATGGTTTGGTAAAACTTCATGTACTTTGATTTCTTCAGTCGTTTCTTCATGACTGTACTGAATTCTTGTACGCTTTCTTTCAGTCAGTGGATCTGGAAGCGGTACTGCTGAAAGCAACGATTTTGTATATGGATGAATTGGGTTGTTATAAATTTCGTCCGCTTCACCAAGTTCAACGATTCGACCTCGGTACATAACGGCAATTCGATCACTAATATATTTTACCATTGATAAATCATGGGCGATGAACAGGTATGTTAAGTTACGCTCTTTTTGAAGTTTCTTCAATAAGTTGACCACTTGGGCTTGAATCGATACGTCAAGAGCCGAAATTGGCTCATCGGCAATGATAAAACTCGGGTTTAGACTTAGCGCACGGGCGATCCCGATACGTTGACGTTGGCCACCTGAGAACTCGTGGGCATAACGATTGGCATGCTCGCGATTTAGACCTACAGCTTCAAGTAAATCTCCGATATGATCACGGCGTTCTTTTTTATTCTTGTATAGGCCATGGATATCAAAGCCCTCGGCAATAATCTCACCGGCCGTCATACGGGGGTTTAATGATGCATATGGATCTTGGAAGATCATTTGCATTTCACGGTTGAATTCCTTTAATTCTTGGCGTGATTTGCTCGCATGGATATCTTTACCTTTAAAAATAACTTGTCCATCCGTAATATCATATAGGCGAATTATTGAACGACCCGTTGTAGACTTACCACAGCCGGATTCACCTACCAACCCAAGAGTCTCCCCTTCAAAAACGTCGAACGTAATGCCATCTACCGCTTTAATAGGATTAGAAGAAGTGCCGAAATGTTGTTTTAAGTTTTTTACTTCCAATAACTTATTTGCCATTTTCTTCAGCCTCCTTTAAATATCCATCAATTCTTTGTTGAACTGCATCTGGTATTGGAACTTCCGGTGCATCGGGATGCAATAACCAAGTTTTTGCATAATGTGTATCAGAAATTTTGAACATCGGTGGTTCTTGTTCATAATCGATCGCCATTGCAAATTCGTTGCGTGCTGCAAAAGCATCCCCCTTTGGAGGGTGGATTAAATCTGGTGGAGAACCTGGAATCGTACGCAATTCTTCTTTCACATTGTTTTTCAAATCCGGCATTGAACCTAGCAATCCCCAAGTATACGGATGTCTTGGATTGTAGAAGATATCGTTTACTGTTCCATATTCAACAATTTGTCCTGCATACATAACTGCAACACGGTCAGCAACGTTTGCTACGACACCTAAATCATGCGTGATAAAGATGATGGACGTATTACTTTTCTTTTGAATATCTTTCATTAACTCTAAGATTTGTGCTTGAATGGTAACGTCAAGTGCCGTTGTTGGTTCATCAGCAATCAACAACTTTGGATCTGCAGCTAACGCGATAGCGATTACAACACGTTGGCGCATCCCACCACTGAATTCATGCGGGTATTGACGGAAACGCTTTTCAGGCATTGGAATTCCAACTAGATCAAGCAATTTAATCGCACGATCTTTCGCTTCAGCATTTGAAACGTTTTTATTATGCTTTAAAATAACTTCCGTGATTTGACGGCCTACACGCATAGTTGGATTTAAAGCAGTCATCGGATCTTGGAAAATCATTGCAATATCGTTTCCTCGGACTTTCGCCATTTCCTTTTCGCTCAAAGGTACAAGGTCGCGACCATCAAATAGAATCTCGCCACCAGCATAGATACCTGGTGGTTGCGGGATTAATTTCATGATTGAGTTGCTCGTTACACTTTTTCCTGAACCAGATTCACCAACGATTGCTAGCGTCTCCCCTTCATATAGCTCGAAACTAACTCCACGAACAGCTTGGACTATTCCTGCATATGTTTTGAAATTAATTTTCAAATCATTAACTTCTAACAGTTTTTTGCTCATCTTTTCTCACCTACTTTTATTTACGTAATTTTGGATCTAGTGCATCTCGCAAGCCGTCTCCTACAGCATTAAATGCGAAAATGGTTAATGAAATAAAGAACGCCGGGAAGAATAAACGCCATGGCGCTGAAGTCAATGCTTTATTCCCTTCAGAAGCCATCGTACCCCAACTTGCCGTTGGTGCTGGTACACCCAGACCTAAGTAACTTAAGAATGATTCTGTGAAAATAGCTGACGGAATTGTTAATGTCATTGTTACCAAAATTGCTCCTAATGCATTTGGAACAATGTGACGCATTATTAAATGACCAGTATTTGCTCCTAGCGTTCTAGCAGCCAATACATACTCTTGATTTTTAATGGATAATACTTCACCACGTACGATACGGGCCATATTAACCCAGCCTGTAATCGATAACGCAATAATCATTGGCAGTAAACCTGGCTCTAAAACTACCAGCAGGATGATAACTACTAAAAGGTAAGGAACGGCTGATAATATATCTGCAATACGCATCATGATATTATCTAGACGTCCGCCTGCAAGGCCTGAGATACTACCCCAGAATACACCGATGATTAAGTCGATTACTGCTGCAGTAATCCCGATGAACAATGAAATACGGGCCCCTTGCCATACGCGAACGAAGATGTCACGACCTAGATCGTCAGTACCAAACCAGTGGGCTGCTGATGGAGCAGCATTGTATAGACCCAATTGTTCACGATAGCTATACGGACTGAAGACAGGAACAAAAATTGCCAACAGCGTTACGATGATTAAAGCAATTATACCGAAAATTGCCAATTTATTTTGAGAGAAGCGAAGAATAACTTCTTTCCAAAACGATACGGATTTAGCAGCCAATTTTTCGCTCTCGTCATGACGACTACCAACAATCTTAAATTTATCTTTTGAGATCTTATCCAACTGTAAATTGTTTTGTGACATTATTTTTTCGCTCCTTTCAATTTAATTCGTGGATCAATTACACTGTAAAGAATATCAACGATCAATACTGCGAATAATAAGATAATTGAATAGAATACTGTAGTACCCATAATTACTGTATAGTCGCGGTTTGTAATACTTGTAACGAAGTGTTTACCTAAACCAGGAATCGCAAAGATTTGTTCAATGATGAAACTACCTGTAACAACACCGGCTGTTAATGGTCCTAAATATGTAACAACAGGAAGTAATGCGTTTCTTAAAGTATGTTTGAAAACAGTTGTCCACTTTCCTAGCCCTTTTGCACGTGCCATCTTGACATAGTCACTGCTGCTTTGCTCCAACATGCTAGAACGTGTAAGTTTTGCAATGAATCCCATATGTGTGATAGCGATTGCAAATGCTGGAAGGATACTGTAAATAAATCCTTTCCAGCCACTTACAGGGAAAAGGTCGAGTTTATATGCCAAGAAATACTGCATTAAACCGGCTAATATGAACGACGGTACTGAAATACCCAGCACTGCAATAGTTGATGCTAAATAATCCGGGAATTTATTGTGGTAGAGTGCTGCAATAACCCCTAGTAAAATACCAAAACCTATTGATAGAATCATAGCCTCAATCCCTAATGTTAACGAGATAGGGAAACTCTCCGAAATCATATCATTCGTTGAGCGACCTTTGTATTTCATGGATTCCCCGAAATCAAAAGTCACAGTATCGATTAAATAATCCTTATATTGAATATACCAAGGATTATCTAATCCATATTTTGCATTTAACTGCGCTTCAATTTGTGGTGGGAAGTCTCGTTCACTTGCGAAAGGACTCCCTGGTGCTAATTGCATCAAGAAAAATGTAGCAGTTACGATTAAATAAAGTGCAATCAAGATATAACCTAATCTTTTTAAAATATATTTGAGCATTATTGTCCCCTCCTTTAGATTTTTAGAAAAAAATAACAGTACAAAAGGCTGCCTAACTTCACTAAATCGAAATAAGCAGCCTAAGTACCATTACGAATTAAGTAAATAGTTACTTCTTAAATAAAATATATTATTTATTAATATCTACATATTTAAGATAAATATTACCTAATGCATCTGTTTGCATGTTTTCAACGTAGTCTTTTTTAACAGACAGATTTGTGTAATTGTAAATTGGTGCAATCGGGAATTCCGTCATTGCAATTGCTTCAGCTTGTTTCATAAGATCAATACGAGCATCTGCGTCTGTTTCAGTAATAGATTTTTTTAATAACTCTGCATATTGAGGATTTTCCCAACCAGTATCGTTGTTCCCGTTTGCAGCTGAATCATATGATTCCAAGAATGTATAAGCATCGTTGTAATCGCCGATCCAACCCATACGAGCAACATCAAAGTCCAAGTTTGTAAGCTTGTCCAAGTATACTTGCCATTCAGAGTTATCGATTGTAATATCAATACCTAGGTTTGAGTGCCAGCCTTCTTGAATAAATTGAGCGATTGCAGAGTGTGCTTCACTTGTATTGATTGAAAGACCGATTGAAATTTCGCTTGGATCAGAAATTCCAAGTTCTTTCATACCTGCTTCCAATGCTGCTTTAGCTTCTTCGATGTCATTATCTTTGAAGTAGCCGCGATCTTCTTCAAAACCATTTACAGCTGTTGGAACCATACCTAATGCTGGAGATTGTTCACCTTTTAATACGTTATCGATTAAACCTTGACGGTCAATTGCTAATGTCAATGCTTTACGGATGTTGGCATTTGAAGTGAACTCACCAGTTGTATTGAATTTATAGATATAGATTGATGCATAGTCGGCAATATTTAAGATGCCTTCTTCTTTATAACGATCAATTACATCTAAACCTACAGTTTGGAATGGTGAACCTAAGAAGTCGATTTCACCTGCATCGAACATTGTAGACGCAGTAGCTTCGTTTTCTACCATAGAGATGTTTACTTTATCCAAAGCAACGTTTTTGGCATCCCAGTAAGAATCGTTTTTCTCTAAAGTGATTGACCCTGAGTGCTGCCAATCAGCTAATGTGAACGGTCCATTAGTAATATAAGTATCGCCAGCTTCTGCATACCAAGTATCGTTAGCTTCTGCAGTTGCTTTGTGAATTGGGTAGTAAGTTTTAAATGCTGTCAACTCTAGGAAGTAAGGTGTTGGGTTTTCTAAAGTGACCTCTAGAGTTTTTTCGTCAACTACTTTAATTCCTAAGTCTTCTTCAGAACCTTCACCTAAGTTATAAGCTTGAGCTCCTTTAATCGAGTAAAGAATGGAAGCGTATTCAGATGCATTTTCAGGATTCAATGCAAACTTCCAAGCGTATGCAAAGTCTTCGGCAGTTACTGCGTCACCATTTGACCATTTAGCATCTTTTAAAGTGAATGTATATGTTAATAAATCTTCACTAATTTTTACATCTTCTGCTGCCGCATTTACGACTTCTCCATCTTTAACAGTCGTCAATCCCTCGAATACGTTTTGTAAAATTGCGTTCGAAGTACTATCTGTCGCTAATTGTGGATGTAATGACGGCGGTTCAGATGCTATAACTACATTAAGTTCTTTAGCGCCTGTCCCATTATCAGATGAACTGCTATCTTTTTCTTCTGATCCTCCAAAGTTACAAGCTGCCAATACTACAGAAAGAGCTAATAACAATGAAAGGAGTAGAATACTATTTTTCTTCATGAGGATCCCCCTATCATAATTTTGCAATATATTTCCCATTTTTCAGAAAATTTATCTTGGTAATTTTCATTTTTCAGAAATATTAGAGCTAACATTTACTATATTAACAAAAAGTTTTAACAAAATAAATAAAAATTTTATTTTTCTAATTAATTATTTAATTCATTAATATTCGCTATTTTTTACTGATTTATTTAAATTTTCTGTATTTTACTCCCGAAACTGCTATTATGAGTATAATTACAATTATTTTCTGAATATAGTGAATCATCCCAATATTCTATATAAAATTTATTAAAGATGCTGATAAATTATCCCCCAACACATTAAACATGAATTTAAACTTCAATTTTCTGACAATATCAATCTACAACGAAAAAAAGATGATAACTCACCCTGGAACTAGGATGAATTATCATCTTTATCATTTTGTCCATTTTTTAACTTGATCTTCTGTGCCATAAACGAAATGGGAAGGCAACACTTCACGGAGCTTTCCGACATCTATTTCCTCATGTGAATAGGGTATCCTTTGCCTTACTCTTTCTGTTAATGGATCGGGCAGAGGGACAGCAGACAATAGAGATTTTGTATAAGGATGAATTGGATTATTATATATCTCGTCCGATTTACCCAACTCCACAATTTTCCCTCTGTACATAACAGCAATACGATCACTTATATATTTCACCATCGATAAATCATGGGCAATAAATAAATATGTTAAATTGCGTTCTCTTTGAAGTTTCTTTAACAAGTTAACCACTTGTGCCTGAATGGAAACGTCTAGAGCTGAAATGGGCTCATCCGCAATGATAAAACTTGGGTTCAAGCTTAGGGCACGGGCAATCCCGATTCGTTGACGCTGCCCACCCGAAAATTCATGTGCATACCTGTTCGCGTGTTCACGATTCAAACCAACGGCTTCCAATAACTCGGCGATTCTTTCGCGTCTTTCTTTTTTATTATTGTACAAACCATGGATGTCAAAGCCTTCACCAATGATCTCACCTGCTGTCATACGAGGGTTTAAAGAAGCATATGGATCTTGAAAGATCATTTGCATTTCACGATTAAATTCTTTTAATTCTTTTTTGGATTTACTGGCGTGGATGTTCTTCCCCTTAAAAATGACCTGTCCATCCGTAATATCATATAATCGTATAATGGAACGTCCGGTTGTTGATTTTCCGCATCCCGATTCTCCCACCAATCCCAACGTCTCTCCTTCATATATATCGAAACTAATCCCATCCACCGCTTTTATCGGATTGCCCGCTGAACCAAAATGTTGTTTTAAATTTTTGACCTCAAGTAATTTATTAGCCATTTCCTTGTGCCTCCTTTAAATAACCCTCAATTCTGCGAGAGATTGACTCTGGTATCTCGATTTGGGGTGCATCAGGATGAAGTAACCACGTCTTCGCAAAATGTGTATCCGATACTTGAAACATCGGCGGCTCTTCTTCATAATCGATGGCCATTGCATACTCATTGCGGGGAGCAAATGCATCGCCCTTCGGTGGGTGAATAAGATCTGGGGGAGATCCCGGTATTGTCCTCAATTCTTCTTTGACGTTATTTTTCAAGTCAGGCATCGATCCTAACAGTCCCCACGTATATGGATGCTTCGGGTTATAGAAAATATCATTTACAGTACCATATTCGACAATCTGGCCAGCGTACATAACTGCTACTCGGTCTGCTACATTTGCAACGACCCCCAAATCATGTGTAATGAATATAATCGATGTACCACGTTTTTTTTGTATATCCTTCATTAACTCTAAAATTTGCGCCTGAATTGTGACGTCTAATGCAGTTGTCGGCTCATCCGCAATCAACAGTTTCGGATCAGCCGCCAGCGCGATTGCGATAACAACCCTTTGACGCATCCCACCACTAAATTCGTGCGGAAATTGCTTGAATCTTTTCTCGGGCATCGGGATTCCGACAAGATCCAATAGCTTAATCGCCCGCTCTTTTGCTTCTGATGCCGAGATTTTTTGATGCTTCAAAATTACTTCGGTAATTTGTCTGCCTACACGCATTGTAGGATTCAATGCTGTCATCGGATCCTGAAAAATCATTGCTATATCATTGCCGCGAACTTTCGACATTTGTTTTTCAGTTAACGGAATCAGATTTTTGCCATCCAATATAATTTCCCCGCCTGCATAGAGCCCGGGTGGTTGAGGAATCAGTTTCATAATCGCATTGCTCGTCACGCTTTTCCCTGAACCGGATTCCCCCACGATCGCCAATGTCTCTCCTTCATACAGCTCGAAGCTAACTCCTCTGACTGCCTGTACGATTCCTGCATACGTTTTAAAATTTACCCTTAAGTCATTTACTTCCAACAACTTCTTTTTCATATTTTCACCTTCCTCTATTTTCGTAATTTAGGGTCTAGGGCATCCCTCAATCCGTCCCCTACTGCATTAAATGCAAAGATCGTTAATGAAATAAAGAACGCTGGGAAAAAGAGTCTCCATGGTGCAGAGGTTAAAGCTTTATTTCCCTCCGAAGCCATTGTCCCCCAGCTCGCGGTTGGTGCTGGAACACCAAGTCCTAAATAACTTAAAAATGATTCTGTGAATATGGCTGATGGAATTGTTAAAGTCATAGTTACCAATATTGCACCCAAGGCATTCGGCACCAAATGTTTCCGGATCAAGTGCCACGTACTTGCTCCAAGCGTACGGGCCGCCAATACATACTCTTGGTTTTTTATCGATAACACTTCCCCACGTACGATTCTCGCCATATTAATCCATCCTGTGATGGACAGGGCAATAATCATGGGAAGTAACCCAGGCTCTAGCACGACTAACAAAATAATCACGACAAGTAAATAAGGGACAGCCGACAAAACGTCCGCAATACGCATCATGATGTTGTCCAATCTTCCGCCTGCAAGGCCGGAAATGCTTCCCCATAAAACACCGATAATTAGGTCGATGACAGCAGCAGTAATCCCAATAAACAAGGAGATACGCGCGCCCTGCCACACCCGAACGAAGACGTCACGCCCTAAATCATCCGTACCGAACCAATGGCTTGCCGATGGTGGTGCATTATAGATACCTAATTGCTCACGATAGCTGTATGGCGAAAAAACAGGAACGAAGATGGCTAGTAAGGCGATAATTACCAAGGCAATTATTCCAAAGATAGCTAGTTTGTTTTGTGAAAAGCGCAAAAATACTTCTCTCCAAAATGAAACAGATTTATCTGCAAGTTTTTCTGATTCATCTTGTTTCATCCCGACCATATTGAATTTCTCAGGCTCAATTTTCTCGAACTGCCATTCTTTTTTAGCCATTACTTTTTCGCTCCTTTCAATTTTATTCTCGGGTCAATGACACTATATAAAATGTCAACTATCAGTACTGCAAATAAAAGAATAATTGAATAGAACACCGTTGTCCCCATGATCACTGTATAATCACGGTTTGTAATACTGGTTACAAAATGTCTTCCCAGTCCTGGAATCGCAAAGATTTGCTCGATGATGAAACTTCCTGTAACTACCCCAGCTGTAAGCGGCCCCAAATATGTAATAACCGGCATCAGTGCGTTTCTTAAAGTATGGCGAATTACAATTGTCCACTTTCCAAGTCCTTTTGAACGAGCCATTTTCACATAATCACTGCTGGATTGTTCGAGCATACTGGATCTTGTCAGCTTCGCAATGAAACCGGCATGTGTAATGGCAATCGCAAGTGCCGGTAGAATGCTATAATTAAACCCCTTCCAACCGCTTACTGGGAAAAGATCTAATTTATATGCCAAGAAATATTGCATAAGTCCTGCCAGTATAAAGGAAGGAACAGAAATTCCAAGCACTGCTATTGTGGAAGCCAAGTAATCCGGAAATTTATTATGATACAGCGCTGCTATCACTCCTAGGAATATCCCCAATCCTATCGACAAAATCATCGCTTCGATCCCCAGTGTCAATGAAATTGGGAAACTTTCGGAGATAATATCATTTGTGGAGCGCCCCTTATATTTCATCGATTCTCCGAAGTCAAAGGAAACTGTATCTACCAAGTAATCTTTATATTGAATATACCAAGGGTTGTCCAATCCATATTTTGCATTCAATTGTTCTTCTATTTGCGGCGGGAAATCACGTTCACTAGCAAATGGGCTGCCAGGTGCTAATTGCATCAAAAAGAATGTTGCCGTAATAATGATAAATAAGGCAATCAGTATATAAACCAACCGTTTAAAAATGTATCTCAGCACTATAAAACCTCCTTTTTCGTTTGCGCTAGATTGAATGAAAGTCATATATCAACACTATAAAAGGCTGCTTGAATCGATTATTCGATCGTAAGCAGCCTAGGTAAGTTAGTAATCTTTTATTTATTATTTTTTAATATCTACATATTTAAGATAGATGTTACCAAGAGCATCCAATTCCATATTTTCTACATAATCTTTCTTAACAGAAAGGTTAGTGTAGTAATAGATAGGTGCTACTGGGTATTCAGACATGATAATTGCTTCCGCTTGTTTTAATAATTCAAGACGTTTAGCTGGATCTTGTTCTTTATTTGATTGTTCTAATAATGCTGTGTATTCTGCATTTTCCCAACCAGTATCGTTGTTGCCGTTATCAGCTGAATTGTACATTTCTAAGAATGTATAAGCGTCATTATAGTCACCAATCCAACCTAAACGAGCGATTTGGTAATCTAAGTTAGATAATTTATCTAGGTATACTTGCCACTCAGAATTATCTAGAGTTACTTCGATTCCTAGATTTGTACGCCATCCTTCTTGGATGAATTGTGCGATAGCAGCGTGCGCTTCACTTGTATTGAATGATAATTTAATATCTAATTCACTTGCATCACTTAAACCAAGTTCTTGTAAACCTAATTCAAGTGCTTTTTTCGCTTCTTCGATATCATTGTCTTTCATGTATCCGCGATCTTCTTCGAAGCCTTTAACAGCAGCTGGAACCATACCAGTAGCTGGAGTTTGCTCACCTTTAGTGATGTTATCAATTAAACCTTGACGGTCGATAGCAAGCGTTAATGCTTTACGGATGTTCACGTTTGACATTATTTCGTCAGTTGTATTGAATTTATAAACATAGATTGATGCATAGTCAGAGATATTCAAAATACCTTCTTCTTTATAGCGATCGATTACGTCTAATGCTACAGATTGATATGGTGCTCCCAAGAAGTCGATTTCACCTTTATCAAACATTGTTGCAGCAGTAGTTTCAGATTCAACCATAGAGATATTAACCGTATCTAGAGCTACATTGTCAGCATCCCAGTAGTTTGCATTCTTTTCTAATGTCATGGAACCGCCATGTTGCCATTCAGATAGAGTGAATGGTCCATTAGAAATGTATTGGTCACCAGCTTCTGCAAACCAAGTATCGTTTGCTTCAGCTGTTGCTTTATGAATTGGGTAGTAAGTTTTGAATGCTGTTAACTCCAAGAAGTAAGGAGTCGGGTTTTCTAAAGTTACTTTTAAAGTTTTTTCGTCAACTACTTCAATTCCTAAGTCTTCAGCAGAACCTTCACCTAAGTTGAATGCTTGTGCCCCTTTAATTGGGTAAAGGATTGAAGCATACTCGGATGCATTTTCAGGAGTAAGTGCAAAAGTCCAAGCATATGCAAAGTCTTCAGCTGTTACTGTATCACCATTTGACCATTTTGCGTCACGTAAAGTGAATGTATAAACTAAGCCATCTTCACTAACATCTACTTTTTCTGCAGCAGCTTCAATAACTTCGCCGTCTTTAACAGTTGTTAATCCTTCAAATACGTTCTTTAATACAGCATTTGATGTGCTGTCAGTCGCCAATTGCGGATGCATTGATGGTGGTTCTGATGCTACAACTAAGTTAAGTTCCTTAGGCCCACCTTCAGTAGTTTCTTCCGTGCCTTCTTTTTTGCCATCTTCTGATGCTGGTTTTTCTTCCTCAGCACCGAAGTTACATGCTGCAAGTACTAGAGTTAAAGCTAGTAACATTAGCATTAAAAATAAATTGCTCTTTTTCAATGCAAATCCCCCTCTTTTTGTTTTTTCCCTATTTTCTGATAATAGGAGTAACAATTCTCATCATAGCAAAAATTATTTACGAAATAAACAAAAAATTCATTTTTCTAGGAAAATTTAAATAATTTAATATTTTAGAATAACTTAACATGCTATATAACTGTAATACTATTCTTATTATGTATGGATCGATGGAAACTATTGATTCCATTATATAAAACCTTCAGATCATTAGATTATCTTTCATTACATTTCAATATGCTATACGGAAGATTCCTTTTTTCAAATTCTCAATCTCCCATTCTAAATGGTTAATAACATTATTTCTCACAAAGAAAATACTTTGAGTAGAATAATTAATTATTGTAAATAAAATGAGTAGTTTACTTAAAATTTAGAGAATAGGTAGGAGGAAAGGATTGTAAAAAGTGGCATATTTAAAAAAGAAGGGTAAATTATACCCTTCTTTTTTTAATAAATATCGGGAAAAGCGGATTAAATTTTTCGACAGGGACCCCGACTTTGAGATGCATTTTTCGTTATCTATTTGCTTTTCTGAAGCCACTTATACAATTCATAATGGAAGATACCGCATACAGAACTAATGTTGCTCCAATAACATAGTTCCTGATTTGACCCTCAGGCATTTCAAGATTACCGCTCATATATGATAGAAATTCAGGGTGGAAGAAATTAGGGTTCACTATAAGGAATGCCAATACTATTAGTCCCACTGTTTCACGGACCGTATTGAGAATAGCCAACTTCTTCGTCCATTCATTATTAATAAAAAGGATTAGCGCAAAGACAATCTCCAGTCCAAGGACGACTATAATGACCGGTCCAAAAGAGTCCATGACATGCTGATTGAATGCCGGCATAATAAATTCTAGTCCACCACCTGAATTTTTATAAACCCCTACCAAGTGATCAGCATTAAAATAAACCGTGCCCCAGATCGACGTCCATAATAAACTAGCAAATACATACCCTTTCGTAATCATTCTTTCCTTTGGTACATAGGGGATATTCTCCAAGTCTTCCGGGGTCCATTTATTAAAGCTCATTGTACGTGGAAGCTTATCTTTACTTTGATCAGTCCTTTCAAGAATGACAAAAGTTAAAGTCAACCAAAAGAAAACTTGCATAAATACATGAATTACACTCCAAATCCCTTCCCCTAATACCACTATTCCTACATTTAGAACGGTATCTCCCTTATCAAACTCCACAATATACTTTGTTAGGACAACAATAAAAGAGATGACTGCAGCGATAGGGACGATCATCTTTAATAACGAAACATAGATATCAAAATATTTTGGGCCAATTAGGTGCATTGGCCGTTCATTATAGCCGCTTGCCAAAATTGCGGGGTTTCCTAATTCGCCAAGTGCAACCTTCACGTCTTCTTCTGTGTAGCCATCCGGGAGCATGTCTTCAATCGTCGACTTTAATTCAAGGCCAATATCTTCACGATTTTTAATTGGCAGCCTTCGTGTAACCTCGTAAATATAAACATCAATTAAATCCATCTCGTTGATCCCCTTCCAATAATTTATAGAGCTCTTTTGAGTTCTTTATCCACTCTTCCTTTAGTTGTTCATAAACCTCAGTTCCATAGTCGGTTAAAAGGTAATATTTCCTCGGTCTGGATTCTGTTGTATCCCACATACTCTTTACAAGTTCTTGCTTCTCAAGTCTGCGAAGTAGCGGATATAACGTACTTTGTTCAATCACGATACCTGATTTTTCTAATGATTGGACCAGAGAATATCCATATTGTTGCGTTTGTAATTGACTTAATACTGCCAAAGTCAATGTCCCTCTTCTAAGTTCGGTACTTAATGAATCCAGTAAATGACTCAATTGGCCACCTCCTCACTTTATACTGTGTATAATACAGTATATACCATACAGTATTATATGTTCAATAATATTGATTATTAATAATTATTTTGAAAGGTTACTCCCAGAGCCCCTTCATTGAACATTATTTAAAGCAAGGAGATCAATGACTTATTTTCCGAGACACCTTGAAAACCACCTTTTTTAGGACTAATATGTTTATGAAAACTATTAATCTATAAAAATCTCAGGTTGTTTTGACATCAAAACGTCCATGGCAGGAATCGCTATTCCCCGATTACTTAAATATAGATCTATAGCTCTTAGTTCACTGAAAGGTAGTTACTGCGAATGTTTATTGATTTAGATCCTTCTCTTATCGTTACTTTATTTATTTTTGGATTTTTAGCTGCATTTATTGATTCTGTCGTTGGCGGAGGGGGATTAATTTCTTTACCCGCATTAATGTTTACTGGCTTAAGCCCCTCAGCGGCGGTCGCAACAAACAAACTTGCAGGAACAATGGGTTCTTTAACGAGCACCATTACATTTTACCGATCGGGAAACATTGAATTAAAGCCGATTTCCAAAATCTTCCCCTTCGTTTTTATCGCCTCGATGCTGGGTGCATGGGTTGTCCATCTAATGGATCCCAATCTATTAAAACCGTTAATGCTCATTATGTTAGCGGCTGTGGCTGTTTATACAGTCTTTAAAAAAGATTGGGGCAGTATCTCAACCTATAAGAAACTAAATGCAAAGAAGTATATAGGGTTTTTATTTTTGGTATCTGCTATAGGTTTTTATGATGGCTTCCTAGGTCCCGGTACAGGCTCGTTTTTGATATTTGCCTTTTTAATGATTGGCTTTGATTTCTTGAAAGCTGCAGGAAACGCGAAGTTTTTAAATTTTGCCAGTAATATTGGGGCATTGGTGATGTTCTTGTTTTTAGGTCAAATTAATTTTGCCTATGGTCTCATAATGGGTGTGGCCCAAATCATCGGGGCCATTTGCGGTTCAAAATTCGCGATCAAACAAGGTAGCGGCTACGTCCGTATATTATTTATCGTCGTTACCGTGCTTCTACTAGGCAAGAACACATATGATTATTTCAACAACTAGAAAAAAATCGAGACTGCGATAGAAGCGCACCTCGATTTTTTTCAGTTTAAGTTATTAACGAAATTTGTGAATTTCTCCATGTCTGATAAGGCCTCATTGCAAGATGCACTATCTTCACAAATATAGTTGCCCTTTTTCGTATAAGTCCCCAGATCTGTCCCTTTTTTCGATACTAACAGCATGCCGACCTTGGCATGTTGGTTACACACGGTGCAGATACCCACCTTAGCGGAATTGCTGAATGTACCCCGCACACCCTTTAGGACTCCACCTTCTCTATAGACGATGTATTTCCGGTTTGTACCTGAATCGAACCAACTAAAATAAGAGGTTTCTTGCCAGTCAAAATCTCCGAGTTTTGGCAGCTTTAATTTTTTATCTTTCGGAAATAGCTTTTTCAGTTCTGATTCTGTTGGCTTTATAAACGGTTCCACATACTGCTTGATGTCCTTAAGAAACAACTCCATCTGCTCTTTTGTTTGTATTTGAAAGATGGGCTGCAGCAATAACTGCTGTTCAATTCCATCAAAAGTGAGCTTGCCGTCAATTTCTTCTTGGACAAGTGCCTGAATGGCTTGAATGACTTTCAGATCTTTTGATGTTGTATATGTGCTTAAGATTTTTTTTGCCTGTTTTTTAACAAATTGAAACTGTTCTGGTGTCATAAAATACATATTATCCACTCCTTAGTTTCTAGGGTACAAAAAAGGAAAGGAAACAGCAATTGCCAAGTATTTTTAAAATTAAACTATACATTTGAAGCGACTGTCCCAAAATTGCTATGGCCTGTCTTAGAGCTCATTTTATATAGCCGATCGTTAACCAATTGAAAAAAGCTGGCATTACACCAGCTCATTTCTTATATATTATTTTTTTAATCGTTTCAATAGATAAATGATATTGCTCCGCCAACTTCAAAAGGGGCATTCCATCTTGATATTGCTCTTTTATATGCTCATTTCTTTTTTGTAGTCTTTGTCTTTCACCGGATAAGGCACCCCACTGAATACGTTCTTTTTGGGGCTTTGGAACATAAATCAAGTCCCCCTGTACATACTTTTGGATTTCCATCAGCAGCTCCTCCGGTAAAACATCATGTGCATTAACGTAACGCATCATAGCTTCCGCTCCTTTACTTTTTGCTTTCAAAGTGAAGGGCAAAGCACACATGAATAAAGCGGCTAAATACTTAAGGCGATAAAAATTCTTTTAAAACCCCATGCAAAGTATCGCCATATTATTCATAGGCTTTGCATGAGTAGTTCCATTAAGCGGCACAAATTTTTGAGCCATCTTATCACTCCTTTGAAAAGAACTATTTTGTTCCATTATACATTGGACAATAAAAAAATCGAATGAAAAAGTGACCTAACTCTTTCATCCGATTCATTTTAATGATGCGTAGGGGTGCAATATTCCGTTTCATCGATTATATAACAGCTTCGTTTAATCTTCTTGCAATTCCGTTTTATAGCGGCTACTGCATTCGATATATCCTCTATTTTTTCAAACTTCCGTTTTTCATTTGTTAATACGGCGATTGATAAAAACATTATCGTAAAGTCGTCCTGATGTCCAGATCTCCCCTTCACTTTAAAATTGGGATCATTCAAATGTTTCTCTTCATAGAAATCGGGAATCGTTTCATCAAATTCTTTAATGATTTCTTCACATATCGCATCTACTTTATACTCCGGGAGAATAGCCATAAAGTCGTCTCCTCCGATATGCCCCAGAAAGTATCCTATTTGGGTAATATTCCTTTTTAATATATCCGTTAGATGCAACAGGACCTTATCCCCCTTATTAAAACCATATAAATCATTGTATGTTTTAAAATAGTCTAGGTCGAAATAAAGTACACTGTATTTTTCTAAGTATAAAATTTCCGATAACTTTTGATCGATTAGGTGATTTCCTGGCAACTTACTTAATGGATTTAGAAAACTAGCGAATTGCACTTGAATATCAACGAACTCCATTAACAATGCCCTTATACTAACGACACCCATAAATCTGTCATCCTTGGTCACGATAACATCATCATATAAATCCTCCTCTTGCCTTTCCATAGCCAGTTTACTTACCTCTGTAATGGGCTGATGGAAATCAACGATAAGGGGGCTTGTCTTAGCTAGTAATTGACTTTCTCTTCCCATATATAAATTATATCCATATAATGTTCCGATTTTTTGGTAAAAATGTGTTCTTGTAATTTGAGCAATTGGTTTTTCATGATGCGCGACTACGATACCACGTAAATCTGGATTCTCGGTAAATAATTTGTCTACTTCCTTGTTTTTCAAAGTTGGAGAAATTGAAGGAACTGTTTTAACAATCCGTCCGATATTTGATACTGCCTCATCTGTTTTCGTCATCATTTCCTCACCTATTTGCATCGATTTTACATAGTTACTAAAGCATGCTCGGAAATTCCCCAAGCTTAATTTCCCGGTTCGGTCTACCCAATGCATAGCCTTGGGCATAATGTATGCCAAGCTTTTTCAAATATTTAATTTCCTCTGCTCTCTCTATGCCCTCTGCAATGACTTTTGTGTTCGATTGTACGGCATATTCATAGATTAGTGAGACTAACTGTTGGCTAGGAATGCTTTCGTCGATATTGTGGATGAGTGATCGATCCAATTTAATAAACTCTGGCTTTAGGTAAATTAAAGTCTTTAAACTATTGTATCCTGAACCAACATCATCTATCGCAATCCTGTAGCCTTGAGAGCGATAATGGGATAATACACGTTCAAATTCCAAAAAATCCGTTACGGCGCTTCTTTCCGTTAACTCAAACACAACTTGTTCCGGATGTATGCCAATTTCACATAACTGCTGTAGCGTATCTCCGCTATGATAATTCTTATCCAGTAATACGTGTGGATGAATATTGATAAATAATATAAATTCCCGTTCTAGGAGATTGTCACTTAGTCCCGCTATATATCTTTGCAAGGATAGATTGCGGCAAAACTTTTCAAACTCAAAAACCTTATCCGTTTGACCGACAAATTCATAGAACTGATCTACATTAGGAAATAATTGAGATTGACCCGGGCGATTTAATGCTTCAAACCCAAACGTTTCACCTGATTGCAAGTTAACAATTGGCTGAAAGAAAGTTTCCAGTGATTCATTTTGCATAATTTTTTTCAACTCGTTATATCTCTTAAAGTACAATAAATCATCTTGTCTTTTATGTAACAAGTATTTAATATAGGAAAATAAATTTAGAGATTGCTCTCTTGTATATGATACTGAATTCATAGTTACTCCTTGTTATGAAGGGGATTAATACCTATCATAAGCCTTTTTTGTTAATGTACTATTAATCCTTTATTAACCATTTGTAAAGCAACATGCTGGGCTTATATAAAAATGTCGCATAAGTTTGTGATAAACTTCTGCGACATCTCAGGGATAAATGCTATCATTTCCAGTCCATACCTGTACGTTTAATTTTAGCGTTCAATTTAACTTCTATTTCCACATCTATCTTTATAGACCTCTCTCCATCGCTCCTCCGTTTTCACCTCACTCCCCAAGCAAGTTAAATCTTCTTATAAGATAATCAATATCATTTTTAAATATTCGATTAAATTCTTCAATATTCTCTTCTAAATTTAATGATATCTTCTTTTTTCCCTTCTCCTTAATATTTCACTATCTGGTACG
Source organism: Ureibacillus sinduriensis BLB-1 = JCM 15800 (assembly GCF_000772955.1). Taxonomy (GTDB): domain Bacteria; phylum Bacillota; class Bacilli; order Bacillales_A; family Planococcaceae; genus Ureibacillus; species Ureibacillus sinduriensis. The sequence goes on from NZ_JPVO01000050.1 coordinate 112,488, forward strand.
TTTACTTTCGGTTGTGCACTTTTCGTTCTTTTTTAAAGAACGGTGACATCTAATCACCTTCTCCCTATCCTTATAAACAATGGTAAGGATAGTATGTGATTCACATTAGTTGCCATACATAATTTTCAGCAATCCTAAAAGCCCCAAAGGAATACTATAAATTCCTTTAGGGCTCTTTTATCATAAATCCTTCTTCAACTGATTAATTTGCTTTGTTAGTCCATTAAATCTCGCATCCAAATCAGGATACTGTGAATCCTTAACGGTCATAAAACTAAGCTTCCCAAGAACTTCCTGTCTTTCTGCTTCTAACTTTAAGAGCAATTCTTTATTTGCACCTATTTGGGACGGCGTTTCGTTCAATTGTTTATAAATTCTGCTATCTTTAAATTCCAAGCTACTACTCGTTGTCTTTTTCAGAAAATAGCGATCATGCGATACAATCAATAATGTACCATCATAATTTGATAAAGTCTTCTCTAGCTGTTCACGGGTAGGAAGGTCGAGATGGTTGGTCGGTTCATCTAGTATCAATACGTCTTTTTCTTCTAATATATATACCATTAGCTTACACTTCACTCTTTCCCCCATACTCATTTTCTGGATGGGTTCTTTCCAAGCTGAAGCTTCGAAGCCTAAGTGTTTCATTAAACTTTGCACTTTCCCTCTTTCTACATAAGTAGGCCGAAAAAACAGCTCCTCCGGTGTTTTGGACAGAGGTAAATCAAATACTTCTTGAGTGAGATAGCCTATATTAGCCGAGGGGGAAATCCAGACGCTGCCACCATCTGATGTTTCTTCTCCCATCAAGATTTTTAAGAGTGTCGTCTTCCCGCTTCCATTCGGTCCGATCAATGCCACCTTTTCACCGTGTTGGATAGTAAAGTTTACATTTTCGAATAAAACGTGATTGTTTATTATCTTTTTTAGGTTATTTACTTCTAATACACGTTTTCCTCGCTTATCATTGGCATTTATATTAAATCTCACCTCGTATTCCGGCTTCACAGCTTCAACTTCTGAATGCTCCAATTCTTTTTCGAGACGTTTTCTTTTAGACTTTATTTGGGCATCAGTTCGTTTTGCTTTTACACGATGGTATTCTTTAAATCCTTCTTGCTTTGTTGAGGCAGCGTGTGCTTTCTGGGACCAGGTGTTTAGCTCATTTAATTGGCCCTCAATCTTTTGGATCAATTGTTGCTGTTTTTCGTAGTCTCTCTGTTGTGTGTGCCTTCTCTGTTCGCGCACCTTCATATAGCTCGTGTAATTACCTTTATGCTCTATTAGCTTTTGATCTTCCAGTGACCAAATTTTTGTCACTACTTCATCCAGAAAATATCGATCATGCGAGACGAGAATTATTGTTCCTTTATACTGCTTGATGTGCTCAACTAGTTCTTTTGTAGATTGCTCATCAAGGTGGTTTGTCGGCTCATCCAGGAGAAGAAGGTGTGCATTCTGTGACAAACCTTTTGCCAGTCTTGCTTTAAGCTTCTCCCCGCCACTTAGATGATGATATTGATTTGAAGGAACCTTCCACTTCGCCAACATGCCAGCTTCTTCTATCCCAACATGCCTAGCCGTAAAATCTTCTGATTCCTGTTCAACCATTTCGATCGACACATGTTGCTGCAACCAGTTGATCTTTCCATTAATTACTGGCAGATTTCCTGTAATCATTTGCAGTAAAGTGGATTTCCCCGCACCATTCTTGCCGATAATACCAATTACATCCCCATTATGCACTGTCCCGTTTACACTTTTGAATAGTGTGTGATCAACAATTTCATAATTAATATTTTGCAATTTAAAAAGCTCTTGCATCAATACCGGCATCCCTTCATTGGAGGGAGGATTTCTAATTTTTTCTGAAAATAAAAATCCCCCCAAAGATTTTGGAAGGATTAGTCTCATTTTTTACAGATAGAAAAGTTTTGTACCTTCCTATACTTGCATACGAACAACCGAATGGATATCGATAATAGATACTCACGTAATCATTTATCGATATCGTAAAAGCTAATTTTGAGCCATACAGTTGTTGAACGTTTATGGAAAAATGGGCAGACTAATCCTATTTTAGATTCTTGAATTTCATTTCAAAAATAAAAATAAGATTATTTAATCATCGGCCACCCATCTTCCCTTCTCTTCATTTGACATGAATTATATCATGATTGTCTGTTATTGAAAATGAACCTACTATCTTTTTATAACCAGCATGTCATTACTGTCAAATTCCCACATTTCACCGAAAGCAACTTCCCAATAATAGCCATTTGGGTCCTGAAAATAGCCGCTATACCCTCCCCAGAATACTGTTTCTGGTTCTTTGATAATTTTCGCCCCTGCTTTTTCGGCCTGCGAAAATACTTCATCCACTTCATCTTTGGACTTTCCATTATAAGCTAATGTAAAACCACCGAAACCTGTTCCTATATTAGGGGGTTCATGTTCATTAATGTCCTTTGCTAACCGTTCGATTGGAAACAAAGATATTTTAGTGCCATTATTATTAAAAAATATGACATCCGGATTGGATTCTTCGCCATAAACCACTACATCGAAGCCTAGCCCCTCCCTGTAAAATTGAAGGGATGCTCGCATATCTTTCACACCTAAAGTAAGTAAATTTAAACGGTTCATTGTTTAGTGATCCCCCTATACATTATTAATAGTATGCCTCTCTTTATACTTAGGACTCAATTCGCTCCAAACATCAAATTTATTGCCATCGAGGTCCTGGAAAATGAAGTTTTTCCCAGCATGTCCCCGATCTTCGATTTCCCCGACTTTTATTTTTTTTCTGCCAAAATCGGCATAAAGTTCATAGAGTGCTGCTAATCCATCCACTTCAAATGTTATCGAAAATCGATCCTCACCGTTGATGTCAAGAAAATTGGCACTTTCACTCGGCGGAGAATGCACGAGAAAGAAGCTTAAATCGGCAAAGTTTAGAATCGCTTTCATGTTATCCATATAAGATACGGCAGCACCCAGTTTTTCCACATACCAGTCGGTTGCTGCTTCTACTTCCTTGACCGGTATGTAAATTGTGCCGACCCTTATTAAATCGATGTTCATTGAATTTCTTCCCTCCCATAAAATAAACCCCAATTTGAAAACAATGATATTTTCGAATTGAGGTCTTCCATTTATGTAGTTCTAGTTGCCAAAGCATTTTGAATATGTGCAAGATGATGATTGACGTGCCAAGTACTAAAAGCCAATGTGGAGAGTATAGTTTGTACACCCGTTTCCAGATGCGTATACTTCCGTTCTAATTGGTCCTTTGTTAACTTTTCAAATAAATACGCCAACCGCGCATGAAGTCCTTCTATGATTTGTAAGGACGTGATGATTGGGAGGCTGCAATCTGCAAGAGTTGCCCAGGAATTTTCTTCAAATGGTTTTATCTGTGGATTGTCCTCCGTTAATGCCAGTTTAATGCGCGTATATACATTTATTTGGGCATCCGCAATATGATGCACAAGTTGTTTAATTGTCCATGCACCTTCCCTGTATGTAAGCTGCTGTTCTTCATCATTCAAGGACCCTGCTATTTCCGTTAAACTTTGAGGGTACGTTGAAATACTTTGAATCCATTCAGTTACTAATTCATCCGTCAGAAAGTCAGGTTCTTTAAATTTTCCGATTGGGTATCTTTCATCCATTCTCTTTCACCTCATATTACCGTTTACAATGACCCCCCAGGCTTTTCAAAATTTCCTGTATTTGACTGAAATGATGCTCATCATGTTCAACAAATCCTTTTAAATAAGCTGTTAGCGTCAATGTCGTTTGATTTACTTTAATTTCTTGTGCCCATAGTTCATCTTCAATATTATTAATAACAATAATCAAGCTTCTTCTTGCAGCAATAAACCCTTTAATGATTTCCCCCTTTGTCTTTACTTTACTCTTAATAGAAGACTGACGATTTAGCTGCTCTGTTTCGGGACCTTTGGGAAGAATGGCACCTTCAATTAAATAGGGAAGGCGTTCATTTAAAAGAAACCGATCCCAAGCCTCGAAATGGCCGACGACTTCCGCGATTGTCCATTTCCCTTGCGCAATTGGTGTCCGCCATTGTTCTTCTGTCAAATTTTCTAAATTCTTCACCCAGTCTACCGAATTCTCAAAATGCATTAAGACTTCTTCCTTATTTTGATGCAAGAATTTCAGCTCCTATAGGTTTTCTTTGTTACTAGTTTTCTATAGAAAATCAAAAATCCCTTCTTTAATCTAATATGTATAGAAAAAAACCGAAATCATTTAATGACCTCGGCTTCTTATTATTTGTTCAAGAATTATTTTGCTTTTAGGAATGCTGGGGATATCATCTATTTCAAAGCTTAAATCTTGTTTCGGCACCTTGTATTCCATTCGATTAACCAAATAATCCAGGCTCAATTTCATTACGTCCACAGTAATCTGTTCACCCGCACATCGGTGTCCTAAATAATAATCCCCTCCCCCTTGAGGGATAAAACTAAATGGACTTCCTTGCCAATAGGTAAACCGTTCAGGGTTGAATTTTTGTGGGTCTTCCCATTTCACTGGATCATGGTTCGTGCCGTATAGATCTAACAGCGTTAACGTACCTTCTTTAAACTCGTATCCATTCCAGGTGAAATCAGTTTTTACTTTCGCAGCGATAAAAGGGAAGAACGGATAAAATCTTCTGACCTCCTGGACGAACATTTTGGAATAGTCCTTATAAGACCGAAGTTTCTCTTTTTCTTCAGGGAATTCAAGAAGCGCCAAAAGAGAGAAATTAATATAGATTGAAATAGCTACAATTGGCCTTAGCATGTTTATAATTTCAACTGCCACCGTCTCAACATCCAAAAGATTTCCTTGTGAATCTTTGTGAAATGAAAATTGATGAAGTACTGTACTTTGGGGGAACTTGATTTTCCCATCCCGTGTATCCTGGATTAGTTGATGAATTGTTTTTTCACAGTTGTTGCGAAAGGTTCTACCCACCCAATGTGCAGGACCGATTGCTGCCGCTGTTTCGAACATGGAAGCCAGCTCTTTTGTCATTTTCTTCACATCATCTTCATGCAAAGGATAGCCTATCCATTTAAATGCCACAATACAAAGCAATTCTTTTACTTCCTCATAAAAGACGATGCTATCCATTTTGCTCCACTTATCGATGGATTGTTCCCATTGCATCTGTATTAACTCAAATAAATGACTTAACTGTTCTTCCGTCATAACGGACATAAGCATTTCTTTTCGATTACGATGTTCTTCATCGTCCAAGGTTTGCACACTATTTTTTCCAAAAAGGGTTTGGACAAGTCGATTAGGTGCAGCATCTTTCCTTTGAAACTTCTGGGGATCATAGAAAATTTGGGCGGCTTCCTCCCCTAACATGCAAATGGCCTTTTTTCCTAAAATACGTGTCTCAAAGACGTTGGATCGAAGTTTCTCACTTCTATTTAGAATAAAATGATAGCCTTCCTTTAAAAGGCCTATACTATGATCGATTCCTTCTTCTCTCGGCATTTGATTTTCCATTATTGTCACCTCATTTTCCGTTCACTTTTTTAGTCTTTCTAAACCTGTTGTGATTATACTTACCCCTATGACATTAAACGTAATCAAAAAACACCAAAATGCAATTTAAGAACATTTTGGTGTTTGGTGCATGATTATATAATTAATAAATTACGGGAAGAACCCCTTTGGAGGAATCCCTTACCAATAGGTCTGCCAATTGTCCTTCGAATTCTAATTGAAGGTTTTTCAACAATTGCAGATCATTGGGGGACACAAGAGAAATAGGCTTCTCGAAACGGCTTATGCCGCCTTCATCCAGTACTTGTGCAACAAATTCCGAACAAAAGAAGGCATGCTTCCTGTGATACGGTTTATTTATAATAAACGTTATGAGTCCTAAAAGGTTATATCGATAGAGGTGCTTTTCTGTTTCAATTTTTTTAATAAATGCTTTCATTTTTTCGATTTGCGTAGCTGTTGCATCAAAACTATAGATTGCACATCTTGCATTTTTAAATAAGTCCTGTCTTAAATCTTCATTGACAAACCCACCAATAAAAGGATTCCGTGGTCTCTTACGCCCGAAACTATAAACTTCGTTGAAATGCTCATCAAATACAATCGATGCATGGTTATAAGGCTTTCTTGTATAAAGCTTAATCATTCTTGTAAACATTGTGCCTGTATCAGTCAGTAATAAATAAACTTTCATTCTTTCCACCCTGTTACCCCTTCGTTCATATCTTACTACCAATAATAAAATATCGACTCTCACCTGATAACCGACTGAAGAAATATTTCAGCATCAGACCTAAGACGTAGTTTCAATGCTATTATCATCTTTATGAAGAGTTATGTTGTTTATCAAAACTAATGCATAATAGGTGCACTTTTACATACTTGTTCTTATGTAATTACTTCGGAAAATAGAACTAGCTACTTCTCATTTAACGTTTTCCTCCTCAAGATTAGGCTTCAATCCACAAATAATAACCCGAAGAAACAATTAAGTCTCTTCGGGTTTCATCTATATAAAGCTAAGTTGTAATTAAGCATCTTATCCATTTCACTTTTTCTTTTGTTGGTTCTCACGCTCAATATGTTCCCGCATCTTCTTCAATCTTTTTATTTCGTGCTTCTTGATAGGAATCATTTCTGTCCTTAGCATTTTCCACAGTGTGATGGCAAGCAGCAATATAATGAAAGTGAAAGGTAAAGCAGCAACCAAGGCGGCTGTTTGCAAAGCATCCAAGCCCCCAGCATAAATTAAAACTCCACAAATAGCAGCCATTAAAACTCCCCAAATTAATTTTGTAATAACTGCCGGATTCATCGCTCCGTTTGAAGTCATGCTGGCCATTATAAATGTGGCTGAGTCTGCCGATGTGATTAGGAAAGTAAAAATCAGTATAATACCGATTGCTGATATTACCATGGATAGTGGCAAGTTATTCAACATCTGGAACAAGGCACTGGTAACGTCCTCATTTACCAATTCAGCGATATTGGTATTTTTGTGTAAGTCATACCAAAGTGCAGTCCCCCCAAAAGTTGCAATCCAAAAGCATGAGATTACTGGTGGAACGATTAATACACCGTATATAAACTCGCGCACTGTTCTGCCCTTTGATACCCTCGCTATAAAAGCTCCGACAAATGGTGACCAAGAAATGGCCCATGCCCAATAAAATACAGTCCAATCCTTTACCCATGTATCTTCTTTATATGGCTGCAGGCGCAGGCTATATTCAACAAAATGTGTAATATAATCACCTATCGCCAACGTGAATGTCTCCAAGATAAATACTGTCGGCCCCATAATAAATACAAAGGCCAGCAAAAGTAAAGCTAAAGCCATATTCACATTGCTTAGAATCTTGATGCCCTTTTGTAAACCGGTAGTAGAGGATAGCATGTAACCAATGAACATTATGGCAATAATTATGAGCTGCACTAAAAAATTGTTCGGCAAACCGAAAACTGCATTTAAACCGCCGTTTGTTTGCAGCACTCCTAATCCTATCGAAGTTGCCACTCCCATGACAGTAGCGATAACAGCAAAGATATCAACGAGATTTTTTATCCCTTTTTTAGGACCGGTAATTGGCTCTAATGAGGTGGATATAAGCAAATCTTTCTTTTTATTAAATTGCATATAACACATTATTAGTCCCATCAAGGCATAGACAGACCATTGGCTGATTCCCCAATGGAAGAATGAATAGCCCATGGCGAGCCTTGCTGCGTCAGTTGTTAATGGTTGCACTTTATCTGTTGGTGTAGTGAAAAAATGGCTCATTGGCTCTGCCACTCCCCAGAAAACCAATCCTACTCCAAGTCCCGCTGAAAACAGCATCGAAATCCAAGTAACAAATGAGAATTCAGGTTTGGCTTCATTTCCACCAAGTCGAATTGTTCCAAATTTACTAATTGCCAAAGAAAGCAAAAAGAGAATAATAAAAAAAACCGAAAGTAAATAAAACCAGGAGAAATTTCGAGTAGTCATATCAAATACTGCACTAGCGATTTCTCCAAACCGGACCGGAAACAAACCGCCTAGCAATACCAACACTAATATGATTAAAGCTGAAACCGAAAACACCGGGTTTTTTACTATTTCTTTCATAGAAAAAAACATCTCCTCATCAATGAAAACTCCTACTCTCAATCCGCTACCCGAGATCGCTCCAATAAAAACCTTAATTAATGGCGAAGGTTTTTGTAAAAGAACATACATAATATAAAAGTCCGGAATTATCCGGACCTTTGATTTACATAAATCTATTAGCTTTAGCGGCCGTTCTCAAAACTTGGGTCTGGAGCGGAATCTTTGTTTCTCCATTCATTTGAGATTTATGGAACTTCGGCTTAGCCCAGTTGCGGTGATTCTTTGAAGAATTAGGATCAAGTATTCCCTTTTTTCCCATCGGTCACACCCCTGTTCAAGTTAGTAGATTTATCAGTAAAATCAAAATTAGTATGATACACTTTCATCAAATCATGCGCCCATTCTTTAAGTTTACAAACTATACAGAAATTCCTTTGCTCAATAAAAGTTCTCCGCTCCATTTAATTATTCATTCTATATGGGAACACTTTTTTCACCCTTCCATATTTTATAAAGGAAAGGGGCGATAAATATGGTTTCGATAGAACCACTCGAAATAAACGGACACATGTTTACTGCTGTTACTGTACGGTTACCAAAAACAACACTTTTAACTGTTTCGAACGAAAACGGGTACATTATGTGCGGGGCGTTGGATGTTGGATTGTTGAATAGTAAATTAGCCGACCGCAAAATTATAGCAGGTCGTGCAGTAGGTGTAAAAACCATTGATGATCTACTAAAAGCACCTTTAGAATCTGTTACTCATGAAGCAGAAAAACTGGGCATTGTAAAAGGAACAATCGGTGAAGACGCTTTAATGATGATGATTTAAAAAAAAAGCCCAAGAAATTATTTTTCTTGGGTCACTTTCGTTTTCAGAAGCCCTTTATGCACAAATAAAATACCAATCGTTATCACTGCGCCAATATAAATAGACATTTGGATTGGTAATAGAAAAGCCCCAATAATAATGCTGGATCGCGCAATTAGGTCCCCTCCTGTATAACCTAAATTGGCAAAAGCCGCATAAGATCCCCTTTTATCTTCCGGCATCATGCTAGCCTGCTCAGCACTTACAATTGGAGAGTAGATTAATTCCCCGATGGTTGCAACAAAATTGAAAAATATTAGAATGTTCCAAGGATTTGCGGATGTAACGACGACATAACCCGCCCCATAAACAATCAGTCCAACAAAAATGATCTTTCTTTTATCGAACCGATCCGTTAAGCGGCTAACAAAAAAGGTAAGCAGTACGACGAGCAACATGTTCTCGACATTTAGAATACTAAGCATTCTAATCCCGGCAATCTGGAAATCACCGATGAAAATCGGCTCAAAATCTTCTGCCAATCGGACGGCAATATAATTGTTTAATGTCAATTCAGCTGCATTAATGCACATTAATCCAACTACCAATATAACAAATGATCGATCACGCAAGGCCATTTTATAGTTATGTATAATATCTTTCATTGCATTTCTATGCTCTTGTTTGAGGTAAGGTCGTTTGATGTCAGTGAGCCAACGCGCATATACAATGAAAATACCGATAGATATAAATGTGAGGACCGCAAATAATTCAATCTGGTGGCTTACATACAAAAGTCCACCGATTGCCGTTCCGATCGCCATGGATAGATTGTGCAGCCAATAGTCGGCTGTGTAAATTGATTTCCTATTCTCGGGAGTTGTGGAATCGATTATAAGCGCATCCATTGCCGGGTACTCAAGACTACTTGTCATGGTGAACACAATATAAGCAAATGCAAACAACAGGACAATGTTATGTTCCGGCAGCAAGCTTACCGTCATCAACAAGAACATTACCGCCGTAAAGAAAGATGATACCAATAGGAGCTTCTTGCGGCTAAAACGATCAGCCACATAGCCACCTACTAAATTGAAGATGAAACTGATGCCAACAGTTAATACTAAAAAGGTGCCAGCAGACACTTTATTCCATTCCTGTGCGAAAAATAACGCCATAAATGGCAATACGGCAGCTGAAAGAGCCCGGTTAAAGAATGATGTCAATAATCTCACTTTTACATTTTGAGGATAGTCCTTCCATTTCATGATGTAGATCCCCCTATCTACTTCATTTATAGCAGAATCCACGGGTTTGTAATAGTAAATTTTGTAAATACATACATCTACTCCTCTAAGTATAGCCATTATCATAATGGATAAAATAAACCAACAGCAATACTGATCCAAAGCGGGGTGAAACTTTGAAAACAGTACTTGAAATCATAATTTGTTTTATGCTTTTCTTTTGTTTAGGCAATACTGCACCCACACTGGCCCAAGAACCTCAAGTAAAATCGGAATCATCAAATGTAGATATAACAATTACAGGCGAAGTAGATGAACAGCTTCTGGATCGATTAAAGGAGAACCTGAAAACTGGCAATGAAGACGAATTCGATATCGAGGAAGCTATTAAAGGGCCAACGCAATATCTTGATATGGAACAATTTAGGAAAACAGCTCTTGATCTTCCTTACACTGATACACAAAACGACCGGCAACAACTCGATATTGTTTATCCATGGATCGGAAATCCTCCACATAAAGTAATAGTGGCCCTCCATGGTGGTGGTTGGTCAAACGGTAATCGTAAATCAGCATCTTTGAAATTAGTCCAGATGGCCACTCAGCAAGGTTATGCAGTGATAAATGTAGGTTATCGACTATCAGGCGAGGCGAAATGGCCGGCTCAACTTCATGATGTAAAAGCTGCCGTCCGTTTTATACGCGCCAATGCAAAACAATATCGATTAGACACACGCAATATCGTAGTTTGGGGAAATTCCGCGGGAGGACATTTAGCTAGTATGCTTGCAGCTACAAATGGGATGGAAGAAATGGAGGACCTCTCTATGGGTAACTCCAGCGCTTCATCCGAAGTACAAGGGGTGGTATCCTGGTACGGGATTTCGGATGTTTCCAAATTGCCAGATGCCAGCATTGATATAGCAAACAAGCTGATGGGTTACAATGTTCGGGACAAGGCAGAAGAAGCAAAGGTTGCCAGTCCAATTTATAATATTAATAAAAACTTTCCCCCGATTTTCATGATTCATGGCACAAACGATCAAGTCGTTCCGTTTGAGCAATCTGTCGAATTTGCAAAAAAAATTAATCAGATCACACAGAAAAAACAAGCCGCATTGAAACTTCACGTTAACGCAAAACATGGGGATGACCAGTTGAAGACTATGGAAAACGTGGATGAAAGCCTGAACTTTATAGATAAAATTATGTACCCCGAACGAAAAAATCCTTATCGTACGAAAAGATTTAAGGAAATCAAAACAACCTCAGATAAACCATCCTAATCATGAGCTGCTACAAAACAAAAATGCAAAAGACCATTTTCCCCAGTGGGGAAATGGTCTTTTGTTGATATACCAAAAAATTGATTACTCCATCGATTTTCAAATTGGTTATTAAAAATCTTCCTTCGTTCTAATGATTTCTACTTCTGTTCCGAGCTTCATTCGTAGTTGCTAATGGCTTATAGCATCACTAAACTTCCCGGTGATTTTTTCAATTTCGACCTCAAACAATTCCGTTTTCGGTAATGCAGGATAGCCATCCTTTTCAAAAGTCCAGTTTGGATCGCCGTATTTTTTCCATAGACGATCATAAAACCACTCTTTTTTCTCGACTTCCTCGATATGTTGAACTGTCCCGAATACAACAACACTTGTATAACCTAAAGCCGATTGGCATGCATATTTTTTACCCGGTACAATATCCCCCATCTCGCATACCTCAATACTCGTTTTGTCGTTTGCTTTGACATTTTCCCAAAAGTGACTTTCCCGCAAGTTTCCAATATGTATATAAAGTTTTGAACCACCTTCGTATACATACACAAAAGGAATCACATAAGGATACCCATCTTGACTGATGGTTGCAACATGAGCAACTTGTGCATATTTCAGAAATTCGTATGCTTCTTCTTCCGTTACTTCTCTTTTTTTGTTATGAATCGTTCCCCTCAACTTCTATCTCCCCTTTACTAAAAAGCATATAATCGCCCTTAAATATATATTCTAAATACTCTTTTAAACTCCTTCTTTTAAGTTAGTGACAAAAACAAACCTTCCCAACATTTATAAATGAACGATTATGTGATAAAATCAAATCGAACAAGCGAATACATGAGGGGGAATTGACAATGGGTAATTCAGTTTTAAAACCAAATGCCAAGATTAGTCCAGAACGCGAAAGTGAAGCATTGGCTATTCGTAATAACTTAATTATTGAATTATTAGTAAGTGTACTAGATGAAAAATTAGTTATCGAACGTCATATTTTACGTGAACGTTTAGCAAATCTTATCGAACTAGCTAAGTACGATGAGGAGCTAAATGAAACGCTTCACGGTGTAATCAATAAATTATAATTTCCGTATATAAAAGAGTCGCTCCATCTAAGGAGCGACTCTTTATATTTTCAAATAAGCAATGTTCGTGTCTGACTTTTGCTTAAATAATCGATACCGGACAAGCATAAACTTACTTATCAAATCGAAAGGAAGATGTATGTGGCATCTGCATTACTTTATATGGTGGTATTGCGGCTAATTTCCGGAAGTATAGAGTTGACAGTAGCTGGCTTAATGTATAAGACGCAGGATTTGGAAAAGGCACTTGCCCTTAATTCCATGCTCGCCTTGGTTGGTCCATGTGTTCTTATCATTACGACCGGTTTGGGAGTTGCTGGATTGGGCGATAAAATCTCCTTCCAAAAAATACTTTGCCTGTTCGGAGGAATATTGTTGATTTTATTAAGCTTGAAGATGAAATGATTATGCTCCATCCAACCTTATTTAAACCAGCCTTTCCTTCTGAACCAAAGCAACATAATAATACCGATGATCACCATCAACACCAGCGAGAACAGATACCCAAACTTCCATGAAAGCTCGGGCATATGCTCGAAATTCATGCCATAAATTCCGGCTATGAAGGTTAAAGGCGCAAAGATTGATGTAATGATGGTAAGTAGTTTCATGACATTATTTGTTTGATGTGAGTTTAACGAGAGATAACTATCTCTTATATCTGCAGTGACTTCCCGATTTGTCATGACCATTTCCGATAATTTCAACAGATGATCATAAATATCTGAAAAGTATTCCCTTCTCTCGCTAATGCGGTTGACATTCAAATGGTGGGAATTCAGCATGCGGTAAAGTAAATCCCTCATAGGATTGACTGAATGCAATAGGTTCAATAGCATATTTCTCGTCTCAAATAATTCATTCATCAGATGATTCATCGATTTCTTGTTCGTATTTTCAATCATTCTTTCCAGCTCATCTTCGATTTTATAAATCAACGGAAAGTAATTATCTACGATTTTATCCAGTATTTCATAAAAAATATAATATGGATCCCAGCCAGTTATTGAATCTTGGGATAAAAATCGATTCCAGACTTTTGAAACCTCTTCCGAAGGCAGCTTATGGAATGTAACAATACAGCTTTCCCCTACAAAAAAATCTAATTCATCCTTGTAGATACTCTCGTTTTCTTCCCGGAGGAGATGGGTTACATAAAATGTATAGCTTTTATAATAATCCAATTTAGGGCGCTGAAATTCAAGTACACAGTCCTCGATCGCAAGAGGATGAAAATGGAAAGTATCCGCAAGATGCTGGATTTCCTCTTCCGTTGGCTCGCTAAAGTCCACCCAAAACCATTTATAATCCGACAATACCGCTTGATTAATCGCAATATTCTTTTCTAAGTGATTGTCAGGTGTAATACCTAATATATTGATCATAAGACTTAACCCTCTCGAATTTAAACATATGTTATAAAAGGAATTCCCTTTTGCAAAGCTAAGCAAACTTTCGTTTGAAGTAATAGAAGTATGTAACTGCGTGCCCATTATTAGTCGTAGCCAATGGCAATTTCTATTCCCTGCTGTTTGCCTTCAATTTTTATGCTGAATAGAATCGAAAATCTTACGAATACTTTCTATGAGGCAAACTACTTTCTAGGGAGGGAAATTCGTGTATTTCTATAAAGAAGATTTAATTAATATGATTGTTCCAGATAAACCAGATCCTGCTGCTGCAAAGGTTTTGCAAGAAACCCTTGGTGGACGTTTTGGAGAAATGCGTACAATGATGCAATTCTCATTTCAAAGTGCCAATTTCCGAGGCAAAGCAAAGCCATACCGGGATTTAATTCGTGGTATTTTTCTTGAAGAGATCAGTCATGTTGAGCTTGTTCAGACTACTATCAATCAATTATTGAATGGTGCCGGGGATTCTGGTGTCGGCAATGCCGGGATTGATCAGGCCCCACTAGATGAGGCGATAAAACACGCAAATCCGCATCACTTCATCATGGGTGCCCAAAGCTCATTGCCAGTTGATGCAGCCGGGAACCCTTGGATGGGGAATTATGTTTACAGTCATGGAAATTTAGTGGCTGATTTATTAGACAACCTCGTACTTGAGTCGACTGGCGTTCTTCAAAAAACAAGAATTTATGAAATGAGCTCAAATAAAACACTCAGGGAAACGCTAGCCTTTTTAATTGTTCGTGATAATGCCCATCAAAACGCTTTCGCCAAAGCTCTTGAAACACTGGGAGTGGAATGGGCAAAATTATTCCCTGTACCGAATTATGACATTACCAAGTATCCGGAATGCCAAAAATATATTGATATGGGCTTCCATAATGCATTCTTTAACTTCCGATTGGATGACCATCGTGTAGGGGAAATCTTCACTGGCCAATCACCTAGCCGCAACGATGGCGAACTGCGTGTAGTTGATCCGCCGGCACCTCACCCAATTCCTGAATTGCCTGAAATGCCAAACGAACACAGCCCAGGATTATCCGATTTAAGTAATTAAAACAAGTGCTAGTCTCTATTTTTCCATAGAGACTAGCACACATACTGCACTTTTATCTCACATCGGCGAGATTACCTTTTTTTGTTGACGTTTTACCGGGTCTAATTGACGCTCTATGGCTCCTAGTAATATATCCGATAAAATAGCCATCAAAGCTGTCGGCAGAGCACCGGCCATAATAATCGCTGTTCGATCCGTTGCATTTGTACCCCGGATAATAATGTCGCCTAAACCTCCAGCACCAATAAATGCCCCGATAGCTGTAATACCAATGGCAATGACAAGGGCAATACGGATTCCTGTAATCATCACCGAGAGCGATAAGGGCAACTCAATCATATATAACACTTGTGTCTTCGTCATCCCCATACCTCGCCCTGCATCTGTTACACCTTTATTGATCGTTGTAATACCAACATAGGTATTTTTTATAATGGGAAGTAACGAGTAGAAAAAAACCGTTACAATAACAGTTGTTTTTCCTAATCCTAAAACAAGCATTAAGATCGCCATTAATGCTAAAGCGGGTATCGTTTGTATAATATTAGCCAATGTAATTACAACGTTAGAGGCTTTTCCATACTTCGAAATAAAGATGCCTATCGGAATTCCAACCAGGGCCGCCAGTAGTACACCATATATCGAGATTAAGAAGTGATCAAGAAACTGATTAAAAACGTACAAGCCATTTTCCTGCATATAGAAGATAAACTGATCTGTTGCAGACATTTGGGACATATCCTGCATTACTCCCCACCTCCTGAGAAGTATTTGTGTTCTTTCAAGAATTGTTCCGCCACTACAGCAGGTTCGATTAAATTATTGTCCGCCAAAAAGTTTAATTCCTGCATTGTTTCAGTAGAGATTGTTCCGATTAATCGTTCCACTGCATCCTTGACTTCCGGTTTTTCCTCTAGTAGTTCATTATCAGCAAATGGACTTGCATCATAAGGGGGGAAAAAATTTAAATCGTCTTCTAATACGACTAAATCATAAGATGCAATACGTCCATCCGTTGTATAACCGAGGACTACATCTAGCTCGCCGGAATCTACCGCATCATAAACCAAGCCAATTTGCATTGGGTAGGTGCGTGAAAAATCAAACCCATATTCTTCGACAAACGCTTTATATCCATCCCCTTCACGGTTCATCCAGGAAGTATCTACACCTGCTTCAAGTTCACCGGCTACGGAGGCTAGATCACTAACTGATGTTAAGTTATATTTTTCTGCTGTTTCCCTCGTTACCATAAAGGCATACGTATTTTCAAACCCATATGAATCGAAGAAAGTTTGATTAAAGTCTTCTTTAAACTCCTTCTGCACAAATGCAATTGCCTTATCCGCATCTTTTATAGGTTGAGCCTGCAATGGGCCTGTAACATCGGTCCCGGTATATCTGACAGCAGACATATTAGCATCCCCGTTTACCATCGCTTGATGGACGACCGTACCCGTACCCAGGTTATTTATGATTTCTGCCTCTTCATCTGTATAATGTTCAATCATATATTTCATTATATAGGCCAATATTTGGCTTTCGGTTGTTACAACTGAAGCGATTTTTATTGTGCTGTCTTCTTTATTATTGGAGAATGAGCATCCACTGACTAGTAAAGATAAAATAATGGCACTCGCTAGCAGAATACTTCTCATGCGGCATGACCCCCTTCAATCCTTAATCCTTTCGGAGTAACCCATTTTTCCAGCTTGGATAAGAGAAAGTCGGCAAGCAATGCCAAAAGAGTAACAATTATGGCACCACCAATAATAAATTCTGCTTGATATAAATTTAAACCGTTAAAAATAAAGTCACCTAAACCACCGGCACCAATATAGGAAGCAAGCGTTGCCCAGGAGATGACATAAACTGCGGATAGCCTGATACCTGACATAATGACGGGAATCGCCAACGGCAGCTCTACTAATACAATGGACTGGACGGTTGTCATACCCATTGCAATCCCTGCACCCTTCGTATTTCCATTAACCGAGCGCATGCCGATGAACGTATTATTTAAAATCGGCAATAATGAATAAATACATAATGCAATTACGGCTGGCACCTTCCCAACACCAAATAATGGAATCATGATCGCCAGCAATGCTAAGGATGGTACAGTTTGCAGAACACTCGTAATAGTTAAGGCAACCTTCGAAATATATTTAGATTTTGATAAAAGGATTCCTATCGGGACGGCAAAAACCACGCCTAAAGCTAAAGCAATCATAGAAATATAAAAATGCTCCCAAGTCTTCAAAAGGATATCCGAGCTGTTTTCAATGAAAAAGGTCATCATCCGCTAATCAACTCCCTAAAACTATCAGAAACGGTTTGCCCTTCGGATGAAGTTGTCGGTTCTTCATCCCCCCAAATTGTGTCATAAACGATATCTACAATATTTGCACGTGTCACTAATCCTACTAAATGATGTTCTTCATCAACGACAGGGATATTTTTTAAATTACGTTTTAAAATTCTTCGGACAGAGTCTTGTAATTTGGAACCAGTTTTTACGTAGAAGATGTCTTTTTCATAGCATTCTGAAACACTTCTCTTCGTTTTACGGGCACCCGTAAAGCTTTCCACATCCAAATATCCTTGCAGTCGATTATCGCCATCCGTTACAAATAGCGTATCAACCCGTTTTTCCACCATTAAACGAATGGCTTCATCCAGACTTTTTTCAATTGTTATGGAGATAGGCTTTATCATTACTTCATCAACGGTCTTAATATTCGGTTTTTGTTGAATGAGGCGATGGGAACCGATAAATTCTTTAACAAAATCATTAGCTGGGGCTGCTAATATATTATCTGGGGTATCGAATTGAATTAATTTTCCTTCATGCATAATCGCGATTCGATCTGCTAGTTTGATCGCTTCATCCATATCATGGGTAACGAAAATAATTGTCTTTTTCAGTCTCTGTTGAAGATCTTTAATCAGATCTTGAAGTGTATCCCTGGTAATCGGGTCAAGCGCACCAAAAGGTTCATCCATCAATATGATGTCTTGGTTTGCAGCAAGAGCGCGCAAAACACCGATACGTTGCTGCTGCCCCCCTGAAAGTTGGGCTGGGTACAAATCCAAGTAAGACTCTGGTAAATTGACCATTTCAATCAAACGGCGAGCGGTCTCGTCCTTCTTCTCTTTCGGCCATTTCAAAAGTTGTGGAACCAATGTAATATTTTCTCTTATCGTCATATGTGGCATCAAACCAATCTGCTGTATGACATAACCGATACTCCTCCTTAAAGTAACGGCATTCATCTTGGTCAGGTCCTTACCGTTCAAGGTCATCCTCCCACTTGTAGGCTCGACCATTCGGTTTATCATCCTTAGTGCGGTCGTTTTACCACTTCCACTTGTGCCAATGAATGCAATTAGTTCTCCCTCTTGGATATCAAGATTTAGCTTATCAACAGCGATTTTGCCGCCTCGGTATATTTTAGTTAAGTTTTCTATTTTCAACATGCTTTAATCTCCTTCCTCGCCTTCAATCATCCGCAGATTTAAGTACAAATCAAAGGGAAAGATTTACTTTCGCGCATAAAAGCGGCAAATTGACATTCCTCCATAAAATTATGTAGCAAGCAATCTATCTTTCAAGTACTAACTACCCTCTATTTTTTTATATAAACCAGTTTGAAAACGCACGGAAAATTCAAGCACAAGGGGGGATAAATGAATTAGATAAGCCATCAATCGGAGCGGGCGGCACAATGGAGCTATGTTATTTCTAGTTATTTTTTTGATATATTTGGCGCTGCTAAGCATATTTTCAAAAAAGTTTCAAATTTCATACTATATTAAGATATTATTAGATTAATAATTAGAGGGAGGAATAGAATATAATGCATAACAAGAGAGCACCGAAAAAGATACCTTCTTGGCTTCTCATATTTATCTTAACCTGTTATACACTATTAACCGGCTTACCAAATACGGCTTTTGCTAATACGGAGGAACAAATCATACAAGAAGATGCTTCGCCCGAAGATAATCCTCAGACAATTGGAGATATTGCCAACATAGAAGTGTCAGAGCAAAATAATACATACGATCATCTTATTACTGGTCAAACTTATCTCTTTATGTTTAAGCAAGACTACATAAACAACCAAATATCAATTACCAAAGGTGCAGAGCTCGGTGGTATCGCAAGTTCTGAAAATACAATCCAATTAATTATTGGAGAAGACACTTTATCAATCGATAAAAATGATGTGGAAATGATTGGCGCCACTGAGAATGGTGCTAATCATGTTCTTGAAAAGATAACTGCGAAAGGTACATTCACTATTTTTAAAGATAGCCAAATGACGATTCCCTTGGTTACAAGTACAAGAACAATGTCATTAAACGTTCTTGAAAAGGAAAATCATCTGTATACTGTTGATATAGGCAATACAACAGGTTATCTACCAATTGATTCAGCTGCAGTTGAACAAGCACAAGCAACAGAAAACAGTTATTCGGCCACTATTATCGCAGATGGGAATTTGCTTTCTGCAGATGGTGAAATTGCAGGTACAATCCATCAAAGCAATACAAGTTATACAGTCGAACCGGCGTCCGACCCTACTAAAGTTAAGATGACGATTGGGAACCATCAATATTTAATCGATAAATCATTAACTTCAACAACCGATCGTACGACTGCATCACAAGCTTCAACTAGAAATGAAATCATCCAATTAAAAGAAAATAGCACTATTTACTCGGATAGTAATCTTACAACCGCCGCAGTGTCTCTGTCCCAATCTGACAGAATAGGAATTGTTGGAGTTAATGGGAGTAGCTATGAAGTTTTAGTTGGACAAACCGTTGGATATGTCCCTATTCTCTCGACAATGGATGATTTCACTGTCCAACTGAAATCCGATGCGAAAATTTACGCTGATTCCAACAAATCTCAAGTCTTGGCCATCAATACAAATACATCCACAGTTTATACAGTTTCTAGAACTGAGGACACTAATCTCTTTTTAATATCAATTGGGGACTATCATTACTATGTTGAATATTCTGATTTAATTTTCACTGAAGATTCCATTACTTTAACAGATAATTTGCGTAAGGACACACTTACAACAAAGGCAGGATTTATTTTATATAAGGATGCAAGCACAAAAACACCTTTAGTGAAAAATGGGCTGGCTAATCAAAGGTTTACCGTAGTCGGTATAACCGGGCAATATTATCGTATTCTCTTCGGTGGTACCGTTGCGTATTTACCAGCTAAATACGCAACTGGCTTCGGCCCCAACAAAGAAATATCGACAATCGGAAGTTCTATATTGTACAAAAAAGTAAAAGATAACTACTATCCCTTTGGAACACTTAAAAGCGGTTTTACCTTTAAACCAACTTCAGCTAATTCAAAGTATTATTTGTTTACAAAAGATAATATAACTTATGCTGTCGAGAAGAGTGCGGCTGCTCCAACAAACAAATCGGCGACTTTAACAGTCAAGCAAAATGCCTCTTTCCCTATTACTTTATATACAGAAAATAACATTGCTGTTTATGATGAAACGGGGAATCATATTGGTGCTCTATACACTGCTAAAGGTGTGGACCTACTGGGGATTTCAAAAGACAAAAAAAGAGCCATTATCAATTTCATGGGACAGAGCGCACAAGTAAAATTCGAAGAGCTTTATCATAAAGACATTGTTAATGGGAAATCAACCGTCTCTTACTCGAAAATGTCCTATTATATCGAAGTATTATCACTCCTGTACCCTGAATTTACTGAACGCGAAATTATTGGATATTCCGCTGAAGGGCGCGCCATCTATGGTCTTCGTGTAGGAACAGGCGATAAGGAAATATTAATGGACGCTTCTTTCCATGCCCGCGAACATATGACCACTAATGTATTATTGGAAATGATAGATACATATAGTTTCTCATTTAACCGCAATGCGGTATTTAACGGATGGGATGTAAGAAATACTTTAAATAAAGTATCTATTTGGTTCTTGCCGATGATGAATCCTGATGGCGTTACCCTCGTTCAACAAGGCATCAGTGCACTAAAGGATCCAAAAAACATCAGTTATGCGAAAGCATACGCTAAAGACGGATCATTTAAAAGTTGGAAGGCCAATGGTCGGGGAGTAGACTTGAATCAAAATTTTGGCGGCGTAAGTTGGGACAAGATTCCTTCCAAAAAAAACTACCGAAACTATAAAGGTCCAAGTGCATTCTCTGAACCGGAAACACAAGCATTTGTAGAGTTTGTAAATGAACATAGATTCAAAACAAATCTTTCCTATCACTCCTCAGGCAGCATCATCTACTGGGGCGGAGTCCAAACAGCCAGTGAATTGGAACGCGATCGCAAACTTGTCAATAAAATTGCCAACTTAACGGGATATAATCCTATTAAGCCGAAAGGTGCCGCATATAACTATAAATATGGCTCGGGGAACTCCACAGCTTGGATGATAAAAGAAAAACGTATCCCTGCAATCACAATTGAAATTGCGACGTATCAAGGTGAAATACCTGTGGCATTAAACCAATGGACCTCCATTTGGAACAAAAATAGAACCATTGGGTTACATGCCGCGAAAGAAGCAGCTTCACGATAAACGTATGATGAAGTGATTTTAACCAGTTACTTACGAATTGTGAGTAACTGGTTTATATGTTTATACGATGAAGCGAATAAACATATAAACCGAGGTTCCGCAAGAAAGTTCGCTAAAATTTAAATATGGAACCTTCTAGTATTGTTAGGGAAGGTACTTTATATAAAATTTCCTGATTGGATGATCCCCCATTTGCCAGATAAGAGCGGACAATTTTGTAGCCAAGACAGTAGCCGATCCACTTTGGCAGCCCTTCTCCCTCATTGCCATATAAATATGAGAAATGGTTATCCACACTTTTTAATTTGATTGCTTCCACAAAGTGGTTCTTCCATACTTTCATACACTCTTCCTGTGAATATCCCTTTGTCCATGGGGATAACAAATTCTCACCGTATAACTCCCCAACAGCACATTCTGCCATTCCTTCGATTAGCAGAGAATCTAGCAGCTCAATTTCATGTGGAGATTTATTTAGGTAAGCAAGTCTGCATATATGGTGATACTCATGTGCAAACAAAGCTCTCAATTCTTCTGTTTCAAGTTCTGCGGATACGAATAAAATTAACAAATTATTATAAGAGACTCCATTCTTTGTTACTTCTTTACCGTCCACAATAGGCCGATGCTTTGTAAGTGGATAAATAAATATAGATACATCTGGTCCTTTCCATTTTTCTTTTAAATAGTCATATTCTTTTTGAATCGTATTCCAGACTCGTTTTGCTTCAAGCCTCTTTAAAACGTTTTCTAAAGTATTACTTTCAGATGGCTCAAATATCCCTCTCCATAAAAGCTCTTCCTGGATTTCATCGCATGAAGCTTCAGGGAAGTATCCCCTTAACTGTTCACACAGAACTTCGCGATGCATTTCTACTATCTTGACCTCCGTCTGCTGTTTGGACATTTCATTTAGTTTATGCAATAACGGCTTCGTATCTACGACTGACATCTACTTCTCCCCATTCCAAACTGTTATTTCTATAATTTATTGCTGCTATGGGAATATGTTTTGGACTCATAACTCGTGTCTAATTAATTTAGCTCCATATATTGATTATTAGTCTAGCAAAAAGGGGGGAAATAGAATGAATCCAAGAGAAGCATACGATCTATGTTGCCGTCACATTGGCAAAAGAGTCCACATAACGGAAAAATGCGGCCGTCGACACGTTGGTACTATTACTAGGGTTGATAGGGACATGGTTTGGATTATGCCAAGTCGTCGTTTTGGCGGCTTTGGTCTTGGCTACTGGGGCTTTGGCGGAGGCGGATTAGGTATTGGAATCGCAATCGGTGCAATTGCTGGAATCGCTTTGGCAGGAGCTTTCAGATGGTAATATGAATAAAAGAATCTATTTTGGACACATGCTCCAAAGTAGATTCTTTTATAATTAAAATTATTTATTTAACGTGTCGTTTTCAACTGCATACTTCAGTTTTGCCAATTTGTTATACCAGAATTTCTCATAGTAGGCGAGCCAATCCTTTAATTCCTGCAAGGGTTCAGGTTGAAGGTAATAGATTTTCTCTCGCCCATTCTTCTCCCCACGCACTAATCCAGCTTTCGTCAAGACATTCAGATGCTTTACAACGGCCGTTCGACTCACGTCAAAATGTGAAGACAGCTCAGCAATCGATTGACTGCTCTCTGAAAGTAATTGAAGGACCTCTCTTCTGGTCGGATCGGCCACCGCTTGAAATACATCGACTTTATGAGCTTCCGCATTCATTAAGCTTCAACCAGTTGTTTTAATTTCCGGACTATACCTGACCAACCTTGATCCATTGTTTTGCGAATTGCCGATTGTGGTTGTTGTGCTTTCGGTACAATCGCTTCTCCTTCTTTCCAACCTCCGTGAATCACGGTGAATTGCGTTTCACTCCCTATTTCCTTCAGGAGGAATGTTAACTCCCAGCCATCTGTATCCCAACCAATCAAAATTTTTGTCGGTTCTACAACTTCGATTACCTTACATGGAGATGGACCGAATGGGGACTGTATTGTAAATTCATGACCTTCTATCAATTTAAAATCACTGGGCATAAACCATTCCGCAATTCCTTCTGCTGTCGAAACATAATCCCAAACCTTCTGAATTGGTGCCTCTATTGATACTGTTTGGATAATGTCAGGCAGTTTATTTTGTTCATTTGACATGTGTTATGGCTCCTTTTACTTAAATATAACCTAAAGGTGTTATATTGTGATTATATAGAACCATATGGTGTTATGTCAAATATCGTTCCATTAAAAAATAAATTGAAAAATGGCGAATAACAATGGCAATATCGTCAAAGCAAACCCTAGTTTCATTAGTTTCTTAATAAATAAGAACACAACTCCTATTATCCAGAGAGCTACAAAAAAGGCATCCGCATACACAACTCTTTCGAAGCCACCTTCCCATATAGGGATTGAAATGAAAAAAGCAAAGATGGCTGTCCAAATAATATGTATCATTCTATAAACTTTAAAAAACATTAAAACCTTCCTTTCTCTATCTCATTACTAACGAATTCATGCATTGAAAGGATTCCTCCAATAGTAATTTGTACAAATACTCAAACCTTTATGAACAGTTCTGCATATAATAGCCGAATAAAGGGGTGAAAAATTTGTATTCGGCAAATGAGTCTGAAGAATTCAAGCGACCCAATATTCTTTTTTTAATCGTCGATGAGCAACGTTACCCTCCTTGTTATGAAACTGAAACGCTGAAAGAATGGCGAAGGGATAACTTAATTACGCAGGAAATTCTGCGTGAAAAAGGACTTTCTTTTATAAATCATTATGTTGGAAGCACTGCCTGTTCCCCTAGCCGAACGACGCTTTTTACCGGCCATTATCCATCTCTTCATGGTGTCACACAAACAACTGGAGCAGCCAAAGGAGCATTCGATCCAAACGTTTATTGGCTTGATTCTAATACTGTACCTACTTTGGGAAACTACTTCCGTACAGCAGGCTATCAAACATTTTGGAGGGGAAAATGGCACCTATCCGATGAGGATATTTTAACTCCCGGTACTCACAATGCACTGCCAAGTTATGATAAAACCACCGGCATTCCCGATGTTGCAAAAGAAAAGCTCTACACAGAAGCAGATCGTTTAAAGGAGTATGGCTTTAATGGTTGGATTGGACCTGAACCTCATGGAGCAGACCCTAGAAATTCTGGATCCTCAGCAAAAGTCGGGTTAAGTGGACGCGACGAAATTTATGCAGCAGAGGTTGTGGAATTAATTCAATCATTAGAACAAAATACAATGCAGCGTCAAAAACCTTGGCTGATTGTTTCGTCTTTGGTTAACCCGCACGATATCACACTTTTCGGCTCATTATCGAGGCTTAGCCCTAGTTTCAACTTTGAAATCGACCCTTCTGTACCAGAGGTTCCACCTTCACCTTCGTCAAAGGAAAATTTACGCACAAAACCTAAGGCTCAGGCGAGTTTTAGGGATGTATACCAAAAAGCCTTTCAACCAACGATTGATTCGGATTTTTATAGACAACTATACTATTCACTTCATAAGAAAGTGGACGAAGAACTTTTTAAAGTTTATACCGCGCTGGCCAATTCCATTTTCTATGAAGATACCATCATCATCTTCACCTCGGATCATGGCAGTTTGCTGGGAGCACATGGAGGGCTTTTCCAAAAATGGCATAACGCATATGAAGAGGCGCTGCATGTCCCATTCGTCATCCATAGCCCGAAATTATTCTCAGAACCAAAAGAGACCGACCTATTAACAAGTCATGTAGATATTCTTCCGACATTGTTAGGACTGGCCGGTATTAACATAGAGAATGTTCAAGAAACATTACGCAAAACCCACTCTGAAGTCCATCCTTTTGTTGGAAGAAATCTCGCTTCATTCATTAAGGGAGAAGAATCTCAACCAAAAGTTGACGAACCGATTTACTTTATGACTGATGATGAAGCAACAAAGGGCTTGAATCAGACAACAATACAGGGTGAACCCTATTCATCCGTTAGCCAACCAAACCATTTAGAAACGATTATTATTAAGTTGCCTACCGGCAGGGGAGAGACGGAGGAAATCTGGAAATATACCCGATATTTTGACAACCCGCAATTTTGGAGCACGCCTAATTCCGAAGATATCGAAACACAGCAACTATTCACTACGAAGCTTTCGGAGACAAAAGAGGCAACAATGATGATTAAAACGATCAAAACGGAACCGGTTGAAGCCGAATTTGAATTATACAATTTAACCCGTGATCCATTAGAAGAATTCAATTTAGTCCACCCATTGCATCAAACAGCGGAGACCAAATTAGTTCAGCTGCTTTTATCGCAAGTATTAAAGCAGCAAAGAAAAAAGAAACGGATTTCTCCATCGAATAAATAACGAAAGTGCCCCCTTCCTGTTGCTAGGAGAGGGAGGCACCTTTTTGGATGGCATTACGGATATGGGCCAGATGGTGATTCCCATGCCATGCATAGAGTCCGACATTCATCTCTAGGGGAATATCACCGGAATCCGGATGAATGAAATTCCTTTTATGTTGTGCAACCGTAAGATTTGCAAGTAAGAATGCCCATCGTTCATGCAATGATTGGATTATGTTTAATGAGATTTCAATAGGAAGGCTGGAATCCGGAAGTTCCGCCCATTTATCCTCCGCATACGGTTTTATAGTTGGATTTGTTTCTGTTAGTGCTAGTTTGAACCGTATATAGGAGTTCAGATGACTATCAGCAATATGATGGACAAGCTGCCTGATAGTCCAGCCTCCTTCCCGGTAAGTGTTTTCGAGCATTTCTTCACCTAACCCTTCTACAACTTCACGCAATTCTTTTGGAAATGTTTTAATTTCTTCAATCCAGCGCTGTATATCTTCTAAAGAAATCGTTTCACCACATGTAAACTGTCCAATCGGATACCTTTCGTCCATTTTGAGTCCCCCCATATTTTTATGCTACTTTATTCAACGCTAAAGCTTTTTTATAAAAGACAAGACTTAGTAATACAATCACTGCCATAACAAAGTATACTTCCCCAACAAAATGGGTCAGAAGCCATCCACCGAAAATTGGCCCAATAAATCCCCCGATATTTTTTAGTTGGGATGCACCTAAATATGTAGCTTTTTGAGTATCTGGTGCAATCTCCTCAATCATTGCATTCATCATCGGAAACGCAAAAATTTCCCCTATTGAAAAGACAATCATCGCCACAATAAACAATGTCCAGCTCGATGAAATGTTAAAAAGAATAAATCCAGATGCAAAGAAACACATCCCGAAACTTAAACTTTTAAATGCGGAGATTTTTTCCGTATAAACACTGATTGGCAGCTGTAACAATAGTACAATCGCGGCATTAACGACGAGTAAGACGGAGTATAATTGTACTCCCTCTTCGACAGAAAGATTAACTAACTGAGGCAGTGTAGAATCGTATTGTGAGTACCCTAGGCTAATTAGAACTCCTCCTGCCAGTAAAAGCAAAAGCTTTGTATCTGTTCCTACTACCCTCAACATTTGGGGAAGTGTTTGTCTTTCTGCGGCTATTTGCTGACGCATTTCAAAATGGTTTAGTAGGACAATTAGAACAAAACCATACGCTGCATACATTATGCCAGTGATTATGAATGGCATTACTGCATCCGATAAACTGGATATCCATACACCTAAAACAGGACCGATGACTCCCGCTATGTTGATACTTGTATATCTTATCGAAAATAACCTTCTACGTTTCTCTTTTTCTGTAAAATCAATCATTAAAGCTTGCGTAGCCGGTTCGAAAAAGGAGCGGCACAATCCATTCAGACTACTAAGAACGGCAATTAATATCACACTCTGAACGATGGCAAAGCCAATGAACACTCCACTCCAGACAAAAATCGTAACGATAATGACAAGCTTTCTTCCCAGTTTATCCGTCAAAAATCCTCCGAAGATTCCTCCAAAGGTTGCAAATAGCTGAGCTGCCCCCAGGGTGACTCCGATTAGTACCGGAGAAGCATTTAACTCATTATGAAGATATAATGCAAGAAATGGGATGGTCATAAAGCTGGCCGCACGGGTAAAAATGGTGCCGAGCAAAATACTCCATACCAATGGATGGAAATAGTTGAAAACTTTCAAATTAAACACCTCTATTTGTTCCATTACTGTAAACTAGTAAATAGTTAAAATAAAGTGTATTTAGCACTATTTGGATATTCTGATTAAAAAAGAGCATCATCCGGTTGATTCGGCATGACACTCATTTACGGTAACTTAATTACTTATCTCTTTACCATTCCTTGCAGCCAAGGAAACTAATACATCGTTTAACGCATTAGAATTTTGTTCGTATATTAAGGTGTATTCCATCATTCACTCCCACTCTGATTTTTTCATGCTAGATGTTTGGCTTCTCGGCCAAGAAATCACCATCAGAAAAGAATTTCCCCTTATATTTTTCCATTACTCTACTAAATTGGGAAGCGAGTATTTGCTGGAACAGCATACCAAACACAACCGGCATCACGACTTTCGCCGGAAAGTATGTGCTTGCTATTACGACACCAACAGCGATATTGCGCATTCCACCCGTGAAAACGACGGTTGTTATTATCCCGTAGTCTTTGAAAAGGAAATGGCCAATAACCAAACACATCAAATACCCACACAACGCTATCAATAAAACAGCCATGATAATCCAAGCAATTTCCCATGTGATGTTCTTCAAGAAGGGGGCAATAGTACTACTATTAATGGCCACAATCAGAAAAATACTCAGCTTTTGAAAAGGAGCGAGCGTTTTCCCAAGTGTGCGATCTATTTCGCCCTTTGTCCACTCATTCAGCAACACGGCCATAATGGAGGGCAATACAATCATCCAGAATAAATCGAGCATGATGGACATCGTATTAATTTCAACCGTTTCC
Organism: Ureibacillus sinduriensis BLB-1 = JCM 15800; assembly: GCF_000772955.1. Lineage (GTDB taxonomy): Bacteria > Bacillota > Bacilli > Bacillales_A > Planococcaceae > Ureibacillus > Ureibacillus sinduriensis. Next base: position 141,029 of record NZ_JPVO01000050.1, read on the forward strand.
CCTACTGCAATGTGAATTAAGGTTGGCAATACGAGCGGAGAAAGGATTGTATCAATCAATATGATGGATAGACAAAGAGGAAGGTTCCCTTTGCAAATACTTGCCCAGATAAAGCTTGTCACTCCAGTAGGGACGGCGACTGATAAAATAAACCCGATGATTAATAAGTGATCATCAAATAATAGATTAGAGATAAAATATGCCCATAATGGCATGAGTATATGTAAGAAAGCAATAGTAATTAATATTACCAAAGGATACTTCACAAAGCTTCTTAAGCCTCGGAAATTCAAACTCAAACCTCCAGCAAATGTCATAAATGCAAATAACCAAGGAACAAGAAACAGCAATTGCCCCCCGAAGTCTTCTAGTAAGACACCCACTATTAAGCTGAGGGGAGTTAAAATCGGCATTAATCTTTGGAGGCGTTTATTTAGTTCAGCTAACATCAAATCCTTCTTTCAAAAGTTTTTCTATTTTACTATACGCCTACTTTTATTTGTTAGTAAACAGTAAATGCCACAAAAATAGCCTGCGATAATATATCCGCAAGCTATCCTTATTTGTTATGGAAAACCCTTTTCATTTCCAAAATTGCCACCATACTTTTCTATTTCTCTCCCTATCTTTTTCGGCTTCGGTTGCTGCGGCAAGTTGTCTTCTCGTTTCCATGGATTCTTTCATCGCAAACATTAATTTTTTGTCTCTTTCCTCAATGCTGTTTTTTATATAGTGCTCTTGTTTGATCAATTGTTCTAATAGCTTTTTATTGAACTCCATTTGATCATTTTTGAATGCCGAAAATTCCTGAAGCAGATGGTTATAATCAAACTCTGATGAGTCGGCTTCATGATTGACTTGGCCTCTTTCATCCTCTGCTGCGAATCCTAGCGCAACTTTCACGGCTTGTTCCAAAGTGAGTGAACCTGAATTTTTGAGATCGATAATTCTTTTGATTGTTTCAATGTCTTTTTGATAGTATAGCCGGTGTCCATTTCTATTTTTTTGGAACTTGTAATTATAGTTTTGCATTAGAGTGCAATATCTCCTCAAGGTCTTTTCGTGAACACCCAATAGTTTACTCACCGTAGCCTTGTTATAAATAAGTTCTTCACCAGTTGATGCCTTGGATAGCACTGTCAATTCAGACATATTTATCACCCCTTGCTTCTTATAATTCGCAAAATATTACTATATTCCTTTTATAATCGTTCTACAAATAATGACATAAATAGTAAACCCGAAGACTAAAGTATTAGCAATTAACTGTCGTAGGGCAAAATCCAATTGAATTGGTTATCAAAAAAACCCACAGAAGCTTACTTTTTCTGTGAGTTTTCGTCTTATATTCTATTTTTGAAGTCAAATGTATCGTCGGTTATTGGCGCCATTTTCGCTTTTGCGTAACTTGATCCTTTCTGGCTGAAGAAATCGTATGTGGATCCTTCATTGCGGATACCGTTCATCACAATAGGATTTACTTCCTCTTCAGGGAACATTGCATCAAAGCCAACATTCATTAAGGCTTTGTTGGCATTATAGCGCACATAGGCCTTTACGTCCGGTGAAAGGCCCGTTTCCGCGTACACATCATCTGTATAACTCATTTCATTTTGATACAAATCCAGTAGTAGTTCGTAACCCCATACTTTTAATTCATCTTGCTTTTCGTTTGAAAATTGCTTGAAGAGATTTTGGGCAAAGAACCCTACTGCAACACCATGAATAGATTCATCGCGTAGTATTAAGGAAATGACCTCTGCTGAGTTACGCAAAATCCCTTGTCCACCCAAATAAAGAGGATAGAAAAAGCCCGAATAGAACAATAAAGATTCTAGCATTACTGATGAGAACATAGCTTTCCATAAGCTCTCTTGATTTCCTTCTTCAATGGCGTTATAAATATCCCCAATTTTATTTGCTTTGTACTGAAGATACTCATTCTTCTTTACCCATTCAAACAATTCGTCAATTTCAGAGTTTGTACAAAGAGTAGTAAAAATATAGGAGTAGGATTTTGCATGGATCGCTTCAAATGCCCCAAAGACAGTAAATACTGCTTTTTCTTGTAAATCCGTTGCATACGTTGCGATTTGGTTCATCCCGATATTGGTTTGTACGGTATCTAGTAATGTAAGTCCCGCAAATACCTTTTTATAAGTCTCTTGATGCTCAAAGTTTTGCCACTGCTTTACATCTTTACTCACCGCAATTTCTTCAGGAAACCAAATTTGCTTCCATTGCTGGTCCCAAAATATTTGAGCGAGCTCACTCGTTGGTTTATTCCAATTGACTGCCTCATAGATTAAATTTGACATGCTACACACTCCTCCAATGTTTGCAAACGTTGCCGTACATAGTAAACCGACTTAATGCCTCGCATCCAAGCATATATATAGATTTTCGCTAACTGCTCAGTTGTCCAAGCATCCGTTACATAGAGTGTCATGGAGATTCCCTGATCGACATGTTTTTGTGCAGCAGCATATAAATCAATCAGATCATACGCATTCACATCATAGGCTTCCACGTAGAGGTGAGCATTGTCATTCGTTAAATATGGCATTGGATAAATCGTGCGGCTATCTGCGTAATCACGCACTTCGACGCGTTCTGTGCACGGAGAGATCGATGCCGTGCATGATCTGATATAGCTTATAGAACCCGTCGGAGCAACAGCCAATCGATACGAGTGGAATAATCCATATTTTTTCACATCCTCCGCCAACTCTTTCCACATTGCCGATGTAATGATCGGCACATTTCCAAGAGCACGAATGGATTCAGGTCGAAATTCCTTTTCTTCCTTATTGATATAAGATTCAAAATAGTTGCCGTTTGCATATTCGCTCTTATCGAATTGGTAGAACGTCTCACCACGTTCCTTAGCAATCTCCATCGAACTTTTCAGAGAATAATAGTTGAGCGCTTCCATAAAACCATCGATAAAGTCAACGGATTCCTTTGACCCATACATGATTCCTTGAGTCACTAGATGGCCGTGCAAATTCATTACACCAAGGCCTACAGAGTGCATTAGTCTATTTGCCTTCGCAACAGATGGAACATTTTTAATATGCGTCATTTGGGATACATTTGTTAAAAGACGCATTGCTGTATCAACCAGTCTACCAAAATCCTCAACTTTACTCGCTTCATGTATATCGATCGAACCAAGATTACAGGAAACATCCAGCCCATACTCATTCGGTTCATCTTGATCTGTGATAATGCTCTTTTGCTGGAGCTGCAAAATTTCTGTACATAAATTCGACATTGCCACTCGGCCGATATTTTTTAGCGGATGCACTTCATTTACATTATCATCGAAAATTTCGAATGGATAACCTGATTCGAACTGGGCTTTCTTCACTTCCGTATATAGTTTCCGCGCATTCAAGCGTTTGATTTTGCGGATTCTTGGATTATCCAACAATTCATAATACATCTCCGAAATCGAAATTTCCGACATTCGCTTACCGTACTCTCTGTGAATATCATATGGACTGAAGAGTACGATGTCTTTATCCTTTTTCATAAGATCAAAGAAAATGCTTGGCAGGATTATTCCAGTTGATAATGTAGCGAGACGGATTTTATCGTCGGCATTTGGCTTTTTGGATGAAATAAAATTCTCAATATCAGCATGGAAAATATTCAAGTAGACTACCCCTGAGCCGTTACGTTGCCCTAACTGATTGGAATAACTGAAAGAGTTTTCCAGCAATTTCGCAACCGGTATCACGCCACTCGCACGATTTAGAATTCCTTTGATGGGATCGCCCAATGGACGCAGGTCGGTTAAGTTCACACCCACACCACCACCAAGACGGGATAATTCCAAGCAATAGCCGATATTTTCCGCAATGCTGTTCATCGAATCGTCCATCGATAGTTTGAAGCAGCTCACCAGCTCCCCACGAGCTTTCTTACCACTATTCAGAGCTGTTGGTGTAGCCGGTTGATATGCCTCCATCATGGCTTCCACAGCACGTTCCGCCAAATCGGTATCCCCTTGCGCTAAATACAAAGCAATAATTACAATTCGATCTTCATATTTTTCAAGTATCTCTTCCCCGTCACGACTTTTCATCGCATAGCTATCGTAAAATTTACTTGCACTCATGAAAGAGGGAAATCGGAAGTTATAGTCATAGGCTTTTTTATATAAGTGTTTAATAAATTCCAAGTCGTAGAGTTCAATAAATTCTTTTTCGTAATAACCTTCCTCTACTAAATAACGAATTTTTTCTTCAATATCAATAAAATATCGCAGTCGAACATTTACATATTCCAAAAAGTAACGACGCGTCGCTTCCCGATCCTTTTCCAGTTCAAGCTGTCCCGTCGTGTTATATCGATTCAGTACATCGTTATTTAGTTTCAAGTATGTTTTCATCCAATGACCCTCTCTTCATAAAACTGTTGAATCGCTTCATAATCCCCTTTATATCCACGCAAATCTAGCTTGCGAACTAAAGGGACTTGGTATCGTGATGCAATTTTTTCTCCTGCACCACCAAATACGTGATTTCCAAAGTTGCTGTTCCCGCTTACAACTACCCCTTTACAGAGGTTCCCATTTCGTTCTAAAAAATGAGCAACTTTTACTGGAATATCCCCAAGCCCATCTGTATATGTAATTAGTAGATAGGGCTTGTCCAACTGTAATCCTTCCTCTATCTCAATTGCTTCACCCTGTATTTTGGAAACCACATAACGTACGTTTCCGGTACGGCTAGAATATGCAATCACCCTGCAACCAGCTCAATTTGAGAAACAATCTCTTGAACATCCCCAATCAAACGGCCCTCGAATTCTAAAACAGGCACAGTAAAGAAGCCCGCATCAATAATCGTTTGCTTGGCATGTTCATCCTGGTCGATATTGATCAATTCAACTTCTAGACCTGCTCTTTGTAATTCCGATTTTACCCACATGCATTTAGGACATATTGTCTTTGTATATAATTTCATCTAATTCCACTCCTCCATTATGTTCATCTCTACTCCAATACCACTTTGCACATTGTGTAAACAGTAGAAGAAAAATACATTTTCAAGCCAATATTGACAAAAATAAAAAGCAACCTCTTTGAAAAGAGATCGCTCCGAAAATGGAAACGTTTATAATACCAAACAAATAGGTAACGTCCCCATCTCTCAACCCCCGAAGAAATGATTATACTGTTTCACTAGGCAGGTCTCCTGGCTTAGCTTCGACCTTTGATTCCCTTCCCATGATGTACACAGTGGCATCGAATCATCGTTAGCATTACAGTTGCGGGGACAGCGTCGGACTTACACCTAACTTCCCTATTAAACTACATGTAGTAGTACCTAACTAAAACAAACACAATATATAGTTTTATTTACGAAATTAAGTGTAGCATATATCCCAATATGATGTAAATGAGTAAAATTTCATTTACCATATTAAATATATGCTATAAAAATAGAAAACGAATTGAGGTGAAATTGATGTCCTTCTCCGTTTTAATTACGAGTGATTTACACGGAAGACTGGACCGCTTCAAGCTTTTAGCCAATCAGATGAAGGCATTAAAAGCGGACTTAGTAATCGATAATGGAGATTTTCTAGACGGTAGCCCAGCTACATTTTATTACAAGCATATCAGCAATAAATCACATCCAATGATAGAGCTGGCAAATGGAATTTATGATGTGGCGGTTTACGGAAATCATGAGTTCCATGATACTTTGCAAACTATCCAACAGTTGCATTCTGAGTGCCGTTTTCCTTGGATCAGCTGTAATATTGGCGAATTTGCCAAACCATACTTTGTCAAAAATATTCGCGGAAAAAAATTCGCTGTAGTAGGTGCAACCACCCACTTTACTCCGCTCTGGGACGAGCATGGATACGTAAAGGAGTTTAAGTTCGAGGATGCTTTAACCGCACTGCAGTTTTGGGTGGATTATGTAAAAATATATGAAATTCCCGACTATCTCATAGTTTCCTATCATGGCGGTTTTACCGAGGACCCTGCAACTGGTGCGGTGTTTCAAGAGCGTAATGGCGAAAATCAAGCAAATGAGATTTTAGAATCGATTACTGACATTGATTTACTCATTACAGGTCATCAACATTTATTTATTAACGAGAGGATTCACAACACTTTAACTATACAACCTACTTCTCACGGCAACGGTTTTTTTGAGGTGCAAATAGACTTAGATAATAGGAATAGCCAAGCAATCTTCCATCAGCTGGAGGTCAATTCACCTACTCTCGCTTATCCATTTGAAGTCGAGCAATGGTTAGATAAAGAGCTTACATCCATACTTGGGGATTATTCATACAAAGGAATATTAACATCACGGCTCTCAAGCCATCCCTTTATCCAGCTCATGCACGACATGCAACTAAAAGCTACAGGTGCCCAAATTTCTGTTTTTGACCTTATGTATAGGGATAATGGCGGTTTGAGAGGCAACATTACAAATCGCGATTTACTTAAAAACGCACCTCATGAGCACAAACTAAGAGTCGTTACATTATCAACGATGGAAATCAAACAATTGATAGAACAAAGTGCAGCTGTATTTGCTATTAATCGGGACGGGGAAATTGATTTTAGTACAAATATATTCCCCGACACCCCTCAGCCATATCAATATGACTTTTGGGGTGGGATTTCATATTTAATCGATGTCAGGGAGGTTGTCGGTCAACGTGTTAAAAATATGACCTACAAGGGCATGCCCATGGAAAGCCAGCAATACTTTCGGGTTGTGCTCAATAGCTATCGGTTAACAGGGTATGACTTTCCGATACTAAAAAACAGAAACATCCTCTATGAAACAACCCAAACTGTCCCCTTTTTATTTAAAGACTATTTACTTTCCAGTTTGCCTTCAGTCGTCCCAAGTCATGGGAACTTTAAAGTGATCCATTAGCAAAGCCCTCCGAAAATGACGGAGGGCTGGTTTCTTTTGTGTAGTTAATTAGTAGCCGTATCCATTGCTAAAGTAGTATGCACCAACAATAATTAGAAGGATGAATAATACTACTAATAAAGCGAACCAAGAACCATTTCCACCATTGCTATATTCGAACTCACCGCCAACATGTTTACCCATTCCAAAACACCTCCTCAATTTCTAACTCAGTACAATATATGCACATAGGAAAAAGTGTTCTAGACGAATGTATTGGTGTAAATGCCTAAGCCCACCTGTCAGTTACATCTGCCTATAGAATTTTCACGGTTTTATGGCGCTTGTTGGCTATTTAAAATAACCCTATAAATAAATACAATGCTGTACACCATATAAAAACGGCCGAGCATTTGTTAAATAAAATAAAGATCCCCGTTGGTATATTGATTTTCTTCAAAGTTGCCCCAAAAATGGCCAAGCCAAAAAACCATATCCATGACACCACTATACAAGCAACTGCAAACATTGCTTGTTCTTGCCCATTATACTTTACGGCACTTGTCCCGATCACACCGATTGTATCTAATAGTGCATGCGGATTCAGCAATGAAACTGAAAGGGCAAAAACGATCTGCTTCTTTATAGGCAAGGCAGTTTCCCCTGCGATATCAGCAGCAGGCGATGCCCAAATGACTTTTCCCATATACATTAGAAAAAGGATTCCACCTACCAATAAAACAATTCGAAGCCATTCAAATTGAAGCACAATCAATGACAGGCCGAAAATAGCAAGTAAAATCAAAACCGTATCGCTAATCGCGGCAGTAATCGTTGCGGGCAGGGCTTTAGCTAAACTTGGTTGTGACACACCTTGAGTAAAGACAAATATGTTTTGAACGCCTAATGGCAAAATAAGTCCAAATGCGAGCAACATTCCGTGCAGTAAAGGTTCCATACTCACCGACTCCTTTCTTCTCTATCATACATGTGTTATAAATAGAAAAAAGGTCCAATTGGATGGTTTTATTCCCACCCAATTTAAAGGAGGCGAGAAATGAACTGGCAACCGAATCGCGGCTTAAGCACGAGTTTATCCATGCAGATAGTTCAATGGATCACCGAACAGATACAAAATGGCGAGTGGCCACTTGGTACAAAGTTGCCTCCACAGCGTAAGCTTGCCCTATCGCTTGGTGTAAACCGTAGCACACTTCAAGAGGCTATTGATGAACTGAAGGCGAATGGATTATTATCTGCTAAAAAGGGTTCCGCAACATATGTTTCAAATGATTCCTGGAATTTGCTTGTGAAACAGAAACAAACAAACTGGCAACACTATATTGAAACGAGCATCCATAAAGCAAACTATCAAACCATTCAAATGATTAATGAATTTGAGCAAGACGACACCGTCATCCGGCTGGGGACAGGCGAACTCAGCCCGTCACTATTGCCGACCGCTGAACTCCAAAGGTCACTTAGCGAGGTACATTTGGATGGTAAAGCAATTGGCTATTCTTCTCCTCAGGGGGATTTCAGTCTGCGTCAAGCCATTAGCCAATATGTCAGGAAGCGGGGAATCGAAACCTCTCCAGAAAACGTCTGCATTGTATCGGGAGGGCTTCAAGCGCTTCAATTAATTGCACTTGGATTACTAGAAACCGGATCATTTGTTTTTCAAAACAGTTTTTCATATTTAAATTCCATTCATACTTTTCAATCTTTCGGAATGAATTTATATTCGTTGGCAGATAATCAACTCACTGCCGGGGAGATTGACCGAATCCGTAAAAAGAGGCAAGCCATTCTATATACAATTCCTACCCTTCAAAATCCTACCGGCAAGAGTATGGCTTTGGATGCAAAAAAGAATTTATATGCTTTAAGCGAAGCGGCACAATTGCCGATAATTGAAGACGATGTTTACTTTGAATTGCTTTTTGATGAACCGACGCCGGCAATTAAATCCATGGATAAGACAGGTCAGGTTCTTTATATTGGCAGTGTATCAAAAACATTGAGCCCCGGCTTGCGAATCGGTTGGGTCATTGCCTCCACAGCGGTCATTAAACGATTAGCCGATATAAAAATGCAAATGGATTATGGTTCGAGTGCAATTTCTCAACAAGTCGTCAATTATTGGCTACGGACAGGCAAGTATGAAGAACATATTGAACACCTGAAATTAAAACTGAAAAAGCGGGCAATGGTCATGCAAAACTTGCTAACGCAGTATTTTGGCAACGTTGCTTCATGGGAATCTCCGAAAGGTGGATTTTACGTATGGCTGAAGTTTCACAAGCCTGTTGTGACAACCGAGTTATTTATGAAGTTACTCAAGAAAAAGGTACTTATTAATCCCGGCTATATTTATGCATCGAATGATGCCCGGCATATCCGCCTGTCGTTTGCTTATAGCTCGGAAGAGGAAATGGCAAGGGGAATTGAAATTCTTTACCAAGAAATAATTCATGCGAAAGTATAGAATGCGGATATTCCTATCTCGTATACACTATAGATTTCTAATTTGTTAGCCCAATTGATTTTGGGCTTTTATTCTATTTATCAAGTGCTCTACTTCTTTTGTGGAAGTTAAAAAATAATTTCTTTTTCACGGGAGACCAATTCCAGTTTTTTTCTAACAGCCGGCTTTTTTGTTTTCGGATATTGCCATACCCATTTCAAAAATCCAAAATCTATCCACTCTTCACAGCCCTCTCCCAAACGGATTTTACGATAAACACCTTATCCCCTCATTAAGGGGATAAAATTAATATTCTAACACTTTTAGATTAATTAATATCCCCTAAATAGACCGGTAGATTCTTTGCTGTCATACAATCAATGATGTGCGTTCTCATTGCTTGAGGGTAAAGTCTGTAGCTTAATAACTCAGATAAAGGCAAACATTCCACGCCAATCTGCCCTTCGTCAGGGACAATTCCATTGCCAATTTCACGGCAATCCTCTTTAAGTTTACATAAAAACATATATTCAATTTGATGCACTTCTGAATCAAACTCAAAATGCTCATGGTTTTTCCCAATATATTCACGTATGAAGAGTAGATTGCCTACTTCTACCTCGGCATTAATTTCCTCTATACACTCTCGCTTCAGGGTTTCGTGAAGGTTCTCCCCATGTTCCTGGCCGCCACCAGGTAAAATATAGTAATAACCGTCTCTATCTTTCTTCTTTATGGCAAGCAACCTATCTCCATGAACTATAATTGCCTTTGCCGAGTTCCTAATTGGCATTTTTCTACCTCCATACCCGATGGCTATAGTTTATTTATTTCTTGGATGATTAATCGCAATTCCTCTAAATCTTCTATTATAAAATCAGCGTGAACCCGGTCCCAGTGGAAATCCTTTTTCCATACGCCAACCATTCCTACAGCTTTAGCAGCCTTAATATCATTTTCAGGATGGTCCCCTACATATAAACTTTCACTTGCATTCACTTCCATTTTATTAAGGGCTCTTTGAAAAATTTCTGGATGTGGTTTTTTTATACCTTCCCATTCCGAAATGAGAATTGTCTCAAAATATTGTTCAATTCCCAACGCTCCTATATTATTCATCTGGAACTCCCCTTTTCCATTAGTAATCATACCCAACCGGATAGAGTGAGCTTTTAAACTTTCCAAAGTACTAATCAGATTAGAATAGGGGATACAGTATTTGCAGAACTCGGTAACGTAATCTTGAAGCAACATTTCCCATGTTACTTCTTTTATTTTGAAATCAGCTACCATTTGTTGATAAACTAAATCCTTCCAGACGTACCCACGACAATCCAACTCTAGAAATCTAGAAATGTATTGTTCTTTCGGAATATATTCTAAGCATTTAATCAAACGATAATATTGATCTTCAATAAAATTTCGCACTGAAGCATCTCTATCTAGCAATGTACCATCTAAATCAAAAATCACTGCCCTAATCATTCAGAAATCACACCCTTAAAGTTTTCCCTAACTACTTCTTTACCACTTCAACTGCGATTTCCTTCTAAATGATCCAAAAACAAGCATTTTTTAGTATTTGGCAAGCAAGATACTTACGTGGGGAAAATATTTTGTCCAGCTGTACTTTAAAATTTCACACTAGATCAACATCGTTTCACTTTTATGATACATTCAAAATAAGAAGCAAAAACGCACTTTACAATTGTAAAATGCGTTTTTACTATCTATTGATCATTATTTCTTTCTTCGCATAACGAGGAAAGACCCAATGATAACTGCCAGCAACACGATAATGATTACCGGAATTAAAGGTGAAGTTTTTTCTCTTTCCTCTGTTTCCTCCACTTGCTCGCTTGTTGCTTGCTCATTGTTTTGTGCCATCTCTTGTGTAGTTTCCTGTTCTGTTTCATCTGATGATTCGGACGCAGTATTGGATTCGGGTACATTCACCGTAAATGAGTATTCCCCTTCCATAAGATGGCCATCCGCACCAATAATGCTCCATTCAACTTGATACTCCCCATTTTCCAATGGATTTGCAACTGTACCTGTCATTATTCCTTCGTTTATAGTGATTTCTTCAATAGAAATACTTTGACCTTCCATAGTGCTTAACTCAAACGAACTACTTTGCTCAATTTTCCCTTCAAAGTTTAAAGTGATTTCGCTTAGTTGTTCGGTCACGACTTGCCCTTCTTCCGGTGTCGAACTGCCTAAATGAGTATGGGCAAATGCGTTTGTGGCAGTGGCGAATACAAACACAAATGTAGCAAGTAATATTTTCTTCATTTTTAAAACCTCCAATTAATTGATAGCCAAAATCTTACCAATGCCAGTTAAATTCTTCAAAACCATCTCTACTTTAATGATGATGTTCATTGTTGCTTTCGATTACAGGTATGTCACTTTGCAAGAATTCTAATTCCTCTTTCGATAAGTCACCTACGACAAACTGCATTTGGGGTGAAATGATGGAACCGTTATTGCTAGCGTGAATTTTGAGGTAATAGAGGCCATCACTCTTAAAGTCTTTGCTTAGAGCATAAATTCCGTTGCCCATTTCCTTAGCCGGCTCCATATAATAATGAAGCGTGCCGTCTTGCTTCCATATCTCGAAGTGAACATAATCGGCACCATTCACCTTTTCTCCATCTTGGATCAAAAGGACTTCAATCGTTTCCTTGTGATCATCTGAATAGAATTCTGGTAAAGTTACTTCCGCTTTAAGAGGACTTTCTTTTTCGTAAAGTTCGGCAACATCTTCACTGAGGGAGCATGCACTTAGCAGAAGGCACGCCGTCAGAACAGTAAATAAGAACTTCATTTTCTCCATGGTTATACTCCATCCTTTTGTTTTCATGCATTCATAAATTTCTTGACCGCCGGGATTCTTTGAATTACCAAAAAGTCAACAATCCATACGAATATAAGCGACAATCCAACAAGCGGGAAGAGTATACCTAAACCTATTAAGACAAAAAGGAAAATCTTTGCTTTTGTAATACTTGGTGCTTTGGGTGCCCCCATTTCTTTTGTCGGCCTTCGTTTCATCCATAAATAAAATCCACTCACAACAACCAATATCATCCCTAAACAAATAAGAAGACTTACGATTTGGTTGATTAAACCAAATTGAGTACCTTTATGCAATGTAATGCCCCATGCGACAATCTTTCCAACCACCCCATAATTATCGTAGCGATAATCCGCCAAGACTGCGCCTGAATACTGGTCTATGTGCATAGTTGCTTCATCTTCAGCTTTTGGGGGAAAGGCTGATAAAGTATAAACACCTTCTTGATCGTTTGGAATGAAAATCGTATACCCAGGGACTATTCCCTCCCTATTTGCGGTTGCCACTACATCATCAATCGGTAGTTTAGTAAAACCTTGAATATCCGAAATTGGTACATCAAGAGTTTCAGCCGCCCACGGGACTTCTGCAATGTCTTTTGTTTTAACGTCAGATGCTGGTGCACTGCCTATCCATACTGAAGGTGGATAGCCCTCTCCTGAATTTGTGACGATGGATTGAAAGTTATTTCCCCAAAATCCAGACCAGGGGAGCCCTGTCATAATTAAAAACAGCATTCCGGCCGTAATCCAGAATGCGGGAACGGCGTGCAAATCTCTTCGCAATATCTTTTTCCCTTTATTGAACCTGGGGATGATGACACCGAAAATATTTTGTTTCTTACGGGGGTACCATAGAAACAAACCTGTGACGATTAACACTACTGCCCAACAAGCCACTAATTCCACAATACGGTCGCCTATAGTGCCCGCCATTAATTCCCCATGGAACTCCTCAATTCGATCCATGATCCGATCTTCGTTATTTAATGTCCCCAGTGATTCACCCGAGTATGGATCAATGAATACGGTGAAAGACTCATTTTTTTGACTTATGCCGACTTCACTTGAGCGGGACTCGGATTCACCCGGTCGAAAGGTGGTTACTAATGCTTCGGGGTATAATTCTTTTGCTTTTGCTATTTGCTGAGATGCCGGTAATTTATCTCCATTAGGTGCGACCACCCAGTAGTCTTGATAAAGGTTCTGTTCAATCTGGGGTTTGAATAAATAGATTGATCCCGTTATTGCCAGAATAAGTAGGAAAGGGGCAAATAGTATCCCAGCATAAAAATGCCACCTCCATATCGTACGGTACACCGAATTGCCGTTTTGTTTCTTATTTTCGGTGGAGGGGCTTTGAACTGTTCCCATCATATTGCTCCTTATTAAGGTATTTTTGATTCGATAATCCAGTTATCTACTATCCTTGATTCCTAGCTAATTGTAAGTTCGTAAGGCTTTCTGTGTAAATAGCTCATCCGGGCTATCAAGAGGATTGGTTTTTTAGTTATACTTGTAGAAGAATATTTAGATTCACTAAGGAGAGGAATTGCTTGTCTTATCGCCTTTTACAATTTATCAGTGTACTTTTGCCTACGATATTAATCGGTGGGTTCGAGTACATTCGCCATGACTTTCTTTTGCACTCTCTATCAATGGAAGCAGGTAATTTATATATTACAATTCTAACTTTTGTGCTTTCCCTTTTGTTTTCAATCTGGATGTTTCGCACAATTAAAGCAATGAATAACAAACTTGTGAGTGAACAATCCAAAAGAGCCGTCTATGAAGAACGGGAAAGACTGGCTCGGGAGCTGCATGACGGGATTGCTCAATCCATTTTCTATATGAATATCAAACTTAAACAAAATGATATCGAAGCGGCTTCCCGCGCTCTATCCACTATCGATAATCATGTGCGCCAGGCGATCTTCAATCTGCGTTCAGAGCCTGAAATAGATGATTCGCTTCACACAAGAATAACGAAATGGCATTCTGAATGGAGTCAAGTAACGGGAATTGAAGTAGAAGAGGACATCCAGATTCCCCATAATTACTTCACAACAAAGGAAGAAGTCCAAATTTTTGCCATTATTCAAGAAGCTTTTGCAAACATCCGTAAGCATGCACAAGCATCCAAAGCAATCATTACGATGAGGGAAATAACAAACACAAACGGATGGCAATTAAAAATTGTGGATAACGGAAGTGGAATCGATATGTTAAAGAAATCGAGCCGGCAATACGGACTATCAATGATGGAGGAACGTTCAAAGCAGCTCGGCGCAATACTGCAAGTTATCAATAGCCAAAATGGCGGAACCGAAATAATCGTCACAAAGGAGAAACAATAATGCCGTACTATAGTGTAATCATTGCAGACGACCACCCCTTAGCAAGAGAAGGAATTCGAAGTGTACTTGAGGCGGATAGATCGTTTTCCATAGTAGGTGAAGCTACTGATGGATTCGAAGCATTAGAACTTTGTGGGCAATTCCAACCCGATTTGCTACTTCTGGATATCAACATGCCGAGGTTAAATGGACTTGAAGCGGTAAGAAGAATACGTTTAGCCTACCCTCAGACACATGTTGTCATGTTAACGGTGTCGGATGATGTGAAAGATTTGTTCACAGCCATACAATACGGGGCACAAGGCTATTTATTAAAAAATATGGAGCCGGAGGACTGGATTGAATACCTTCATGCTCTCTTGGGAAATCAACAGGAAATTTCCCGCGAAATAGCGAGCAGATTACTCTATCGCTTCCGAAACCGGAATACGTATGAGGATGAACCTAGTCCCCTTAGTTTGACACCAAGAGAGTGCGAGATTCTATCAAGAGTAGCCGCTGGGGACACAAACAAGCAGATTGCCCAGAGCTTTTACATTGCCGAAAATACGGTGAAGAACCATATTAAAAATTTACTTGAAAAACTGCAGCTGGATAATCGTGTACAGCTTGCGGCATACGCTGTAAGGCATGGTTTGATTGAGGAAAACTACTAAGTTCAATAGAATAGCAAAAGCCAGCCTATTAACGGGTTGGCTCAGAGTGTAGACAAAGTCGATCTTCGACTTTGTCTTCACGTTTTTTAGGCTACTTCCTTCAATGAAAGATTACCCAGACTGTCTTGAAAACGCTTGGCAGACAAGGCGGGCAGTCGAGTGAATAGAGGGACGAACGAGACAATCAACGCAGGATGAAAGCATTTGTCAACAATCTGAAGCCAACCTATAACCAGTTGGTTTTAATGCTGGGTTCAAGATTACGCTTTTTGAATAATCCACTCAAACGGGTCTTCTATCTGTTCCCATGATTCATTGAATTCATTCGTTGTTAATAAACATTGATCCAATTCATGCGTAATTCGTTCTTTATCGAGGTTTGTACCTATGATGACGATTTTTGTCATACGGTCCCCGAATACCACATCCCACTCTTTTTGCATTTCAGGATTATCCGTTAATATTTGCTTTTGTTGCGGTTCTGATAAAGCAGCAACCCAATAGGAAACCGGTTCGATATTGACGGACGGGCCTGCCTGCGAGAATAAGATTGCATAATCATGATGGGCCGCACTCCAAACAATTCCCTTTGCTCTAATAATCGAAAGCGGCATCTGATCGCTCCATTCTTTAAAGCGAGCGGGATGGAAAGGCATTTTTCTTGTATAAGAGAAGGATGAAATTCCATATTCCTCAGTTTCAGGCGTGTGATTCTCATGGCCTTGTTCCAACTCTTTTAACCATCCGGCAGAATTCGCCACCGTTTCAAAGTCGAATCTGCCTGTATTTAATATCTCCTTTGGATCAATAATCCCCTTCGTTGTTCGTATAATCTTTGCCTCCGGTTGCAATGCACGGATGATTCGCTCTAATTTCGCTAGCTCTTCCTCCGACACTAAATCACATTTATTGAGTATTAAGACATCACAAAACTCAATTTGGTCAATTAGTAAATCGGCTATATCCCGTTCGTCCAATTCTCCTATAGCCTCTTTTCGGTCCAACAAAGTTTCTCCAGACTGGAAATCATGCCAAAAACGGTTTGCATCAACTACCGTTACCATCGTATCTAATTTGCAAATTTCGGGAAGGTTGATTCCTGATTCTTCATCAACATATGAAAATGTCTGTGCAACTGGAATGGGTTCACCGATACCTGTTGATTCAATGACGATATAGTCGATGTTCCCTAGATCGACAAGATTCTTTACTTCCACTAGTAAATCTTCGCGCAATGTGCAACAAATACAGCCATTTGATAATTCGATGAGCTTTTCTTCCGTTCTTGATAGCCCAGTTCCCTTTTGCACAAGTTCTGCATCTATGTTAATTTCACTCATGTCATTTACTATAACCGCTACTCTTAGATTCTCTTTATTCTGCAAAATATGATTCAGAACTGTTGTCTTTCCAGAGCCGAGATAGCCACTTAAGACTGTAACCGGAATTTTATTTTTCATATTATCCATCTCCTTCAATTCTAGTGATTTAATTGACTGCGCACTCATTTTGCAATGTGCAATAGTTGGATCTACCTTGTTACCAACTGGATTTTTTCACTCCCGGAATTTGCCCTTTATGTGCATACTCTCTAAAAGCAATCCGGGACATTTTGAATTTCCTTAAATAACCCCTTGGTCTACCTGTAACCTCACATCTATTTTTCAGTCTCGTTGGAGACGAATCCCTCGGAAGTTTCCTGAGCGCTTCATAATCCCCTTGCTCTTTTAACTCCCTTCGGATTGCTGCATACTTCTCCACCAGCGCCCGACGTTTCTGTTCTTTTACGACTTTTGATTTTTTGGCCATGTTATCACTCTTTCGCAAGAATTTCATTACGCTTACTTCCCTTGTACTACTCCCTATAACAGATACTATTTCGTTTCCCGATGTAAAGTACGTTTCTTTAGACGGGGGCTATATTTCATCAATTCCAGTCGTTCTGGATTCGTCCGCTTGTTTTTCGTTGTAATGTAATTTCGATCTCCTGTTTCTGTACAAGCCAGTGTAATTTTCACTCTCATTATTAATTCCTCCTAGGTTCATTTCGTAAATCGTAAAACGTAATAATTACGATTTAGTTGATAAGTTGTATTATAAATAGTAATCATTACTATTTGCAAGTGTTATGTGAATTTTATTTTTGGGTGGAGAGACCACAAAAATAGCTGGATCCGTTTTGGATCCAGCTAATGTCAGCATTCTTTTTTTATGGAGTAATTACTGTGTTCTATTCTTGCACTATTACTTCTTCTTAAGTTTTAACTCTCGTTGATATTTTACTTGTTCGTAGAGTCTCCTCTGTTCTTCTGACTCGATTACAACTTGAGGTACCTGACGGGGCTCCCCATCATCATCAACCGCTACCATCGTTACAAATGATTCAGTAGTTAATGTACTTTGACCTGTTTTTACCTGAAAAGAAGTTACTCTCACAAATACGGTAATTGATGTGTTTCCTGTATAAACCACTATACCTTCCAGTTCCAGGATATCCCCCACACGTGCCGGCGAAAGAAAATCAACAGAATCAATCGATACAGTTACAGTGTTGCCTCCTGCATGCTTCATAGAAGCTATCGCTGCCACTTCATCTATATACGCAAGTACTTTCCCCCCAAATATAGTTCCATGATGATTCGTATCGGGCGGCAAGATTAAATGTGCTTGTATTGTCCTCATATATCCTCCTCCTCATTACTTCGATCAATTGAAGCCATTCGTTTATTTGTCTCGCTAAGGAATACATGATTGATTTGCTTTAATTCTGGATGTTGGCCAATTGCGCTCTGAAGACGCCGTATTCTATTCCTCAGATTGTTCTTCATAGTAAAAAATAAAGTTCTTCCTAATCACTGCCACTCATCCGTCCTTAATAACTTATCCCTGATATAATTTCCATCTTAATTATATAATTAGATAAAGTATATACCTAACTATCAGTTCCCGAATTAGATTTTCCATTTAAATAGAGATATCCAAATAGAGAGACGAGGGTTTATATGAAGATTGGTAAGTTTGGACAAGTTAATAATATAACAGTGGATACCATACGTCATTATATGGATATGGGTTTACTGGTTCCCGAGAAAAAAGGCGGACAATATTATTTCGACGATAATTGCCAAAAGGATTTAGAAATGATTATGGAATTCAAAACAATGGGCTTTAGCTTGAATGAAATAAAAACAGTATTAATATTCAAAAACTTAGGGATGCTTGCTGGCTATGAAGAAAATGCTTACTTTCAATCTTTATTCAATCATAAATATGAGAAAATAGCTGAGGAAATTGCTAAATTATCAGCGGCAAATAAAAAAATAAAAAAGAAAATCGAGGAATATAACGAGAAGCCTGGACACACAAAAGTACCGATGGGAATTGATATAAGCTACTTAAGCCTCCTTTGCTGCCCAAAATGTGGCGAACCTCTTACTTTAGAAAACGGTACGATTAATAGAAATCAAATCATTGAAGGCGAACTTGCCTGCCATTGCCGCACATATAAGGTGGAAGCAGGCATTCTTATTACCGGTACTTTAAATGATATTATTCCAATATCAAATGCAGATGACTACATATCTGAATATATTTTAAACACAGATCCGTTCTATTTGGAGACCCTTCAAAAAGGACTTCAAACACTAAAACGAAAAATTACAGGATTAAATTTAGAAAGCAAAGTGATTCTTGAACCAGGTACGGGAGTCGGTTTTTTATTAAGGACGATTTATGATGCCCTACCCGATAGCTGTATATATATTGCGGTTGATCACAATATTGAGAAACAGAAATTTTTAAAAGGGCTATTGGAGAGAACAGGAATCAAGAAAAATATCCTATTTATCTGTTCGGACTTCTCGGAGATTCCAATTAAAAAACATTCAACTGACATCATTATAGATCATGCGGGGACGAGCAATTACAGTTTTGAGCACACTGATTTTCTGTTGGAAATATTGGACGAATTCATTAAGAAGGAGGCATACTTGCTCGGAACTTACTTGGCGTTTAAAAATTTCAGCACCACTAGTAAAGTTCTTCCTCAGTACCGCGATAACTTTATTCCTTCAAAAATAAGGGGAAAAATTGAGGCACTTCATTTTGAACTTCTTGAAGAAACTACCTCCGACTTAATCAGCAAGGGTGGACGCTATGAGGATTATTTCGTTTTTGGGGAAGAGGTATTTAATTATTTGTTTATTGGTAAAAGGTAGGGTTAACCCTATCTTTTTTATTTTATTACCGTTAAAATTCACCTTTTGCCTATTGCTCGGGGGTTTAGCCAATCCCGTATACTCTTTTTTACCACAGTATAAACAAGGAGGCAAAACGAATGGACGCACATTTAAATGGTAAAACGGAGAGAAGAAATTTAGCGCTTTATTCTTCGGGCAAAATCATCTCCGTTTTTGGAACATCAATTTATAATTTTGCCATTAGTTTTTATGTTTTAAAGTTAACAGGATCGGCGTTAAGTTTCACCATCACATTACTGCTTGGGACTTTGCCCATGATTCTTATCAATCCATTTGCAGGAGTTATTGCAGACAAGGTTAATAAAAAGAAGATGGTCATACTGATGGAAATACTCAGCGGAATTTTGCTGATTTCAGTTTATCTGATAAGTAGTTTTTCAGGCTTGAACCTATTACTCATTTATATTACAGCTTTCTGCTTGACTATATTTGTTACTTTCTTTGGAGTTGGTATGGAGGCGGCTAAACCTAATATTGTTTCTAGTAAAAAATTGATGAATATTAACTCCATTGGAAAAATCATTGACTCAGTATCTTCCATACTTGGTCCGATGCTGGGCGGAATGGTCTTCGCCTTTTTCGATATAAGAACCTTTATCATTTTTAGTGGTATTTGCTTTCTTATTTCTGGATTTTCGATGATGTTTATTGATTTTAACTTCAACAAGGAGTTACAGGAGTTGGTAAAGAAAACTGTTCGAATCGACTTTATCGAGGATATAAAAGATGGGTTTCATTATTTATACGAACGCAAGAATATAATGGGTTTGTTCCTAATTTTGATTTCATTAAACTTCTTTCTGAGTTTTGCAGTCACCATCCCTATTCCATATATCATAAACACTATACTGGAACTTGGATCAGGACTATTTGGAGTCATCCAGGCATCACTGCCGCTCGGTCTGATTGCTGGGGCCCTTGTTGTCAAGAAGATAACAGAACGAATGCCTTATTCAAAGCTGATGAGATTACTTACTATATTCTTATCTATCTGTATGATAGCCACAGGGTTTCCGCTCATATTTGAGAGTGCATCATTCAGCCATATGATTTACGGAATTTACTACTGCTTGCTAATGTTCTGCTTCGGGATCGTGATAGCGTTTATTGATATTCCGATTGCGTATTTCATGCAAAAAGAAATACCGGAAGAGTACAGGGGCAGAGTAATGAGTATTGGTATAAGCATCGGAAAAATCATGACCCCGGTTGCAATGGTGGTATCTGGCTTTCTCCTTGAACTGATTCCTCCATATACTTTGCCGATTGGCGGAGGGATTCTTTATTTGCTGATTACCCTCATCAACTCTAGAAAAATACCGATTAATCTATCTACTAAACTTGAATCCTCGTCAAACTGAACAAAAAATTAACAGGGATGGAAAATGGTTGCCTTAGCCCCCATCCCTTCCTACTGTTTTAATAAGATACTTATTCATATCTTGTACTTCCGTATATTATTTTGCTACTAAAGTGTTTTCTTCTATATACACTCAAGGCTACCCCAACAATAAAAGCATTCAATACAGTTGGCATTAAGCCGTAACTCATAAACGGCAAGGGCATTGAGCTGATTGGAAGCATACCAAAGGTCATCCCTACATTATAAAATAATTGTGTCGAGAAAAGGGTTGCACATCCTATGATAAGCAACTTTCCAAAAGACTCTTTTACCGTCCGGGAAATCAGCCAAAATCGTACAAGAAAAGCTAGTAAGATCATCATGATTACCATACCGATTGCATAGCCATATGTTTGAATTAAACTTCCAAAAACAAGTGTAGTATGTGCTTCAGGAATATACTTAACATTTTCTGCACCAAACAATCCCGCACTTTTTAGTGCATTTTCTAATGTTACATAAATATAACCACTACCCGTAGCATATTCTTCAGGATTAATAAAACCCAATAGACGACTAATTTGATAAGGGGCTATGCTTCCATTCTTATAAGCAACTACATATAAAATGATGATGCCAATCGCTAGACCAATTACACTCCCACTTACAAGTAATTTCTCTTTCCGAGTAAAATTGCTTAGTAAGAAAAGAACACCAACTATGGCAATATAAATAAATAGCATTGATAAATTAGGAACTAATCCGAATAGAAAAACTGAAAAAAGAAATAAGATAGCACCCTGCCACAATTTAAATGAAGATGTACTAAGAAGAGACGCCCACGCTAATAAAAATAAAGGAATTGCCATCCAGACTTGCACATCAAAAATGCCAAAAGAAATCATCAGCTCGCCATTAACAACTTTATTCGAGAAAACAGTAAGCACATAAATCAACCCTGCACCAGCTGCATAAAACAGATATCCCATTCTTTTTAATTTTCGATAATCAATAAACATAATCACAATGGCTAATAAAAATCCGATGATTATTGAAATCACTTTGTTCTGAAGCATTGTTGTCATATTCAAATTAGCTGTTTCTAAGTATTGTTCTAGATTTAAAGCGATAATTGGCAAAAAACTAAGTAACAATGTGACGCTTAACAATGAAACTAATAACCAATCTATTTTTGGTTTATGCAATTTATTGAGGGACTTGCCAAGCGTCAGAGGACTCCCCATTTCACGTACCGCCTTTTCCTCAGCCTGTAATTCACTATATCCTCTTTCTAGCCAAGATTGTTTCGATTTTTGTATATGTTGACTTAATTCAGTCTTCACATATTCCTTCGCTTCTCTCGACCGTATTTGAGTGATTACCGTTTCTAAAAAGTGACTAATTTTCATTAGGCGTCACCTCATTCAATAAATCCTTTAATGCATTCTCTTGATTGACCCGTAGCTGCTGTTTCTGTAATAATTTCAGACCTTTTTTTGTTAGTTTATAATATTTTTCATCTTCCTCGGACCAATAGGATTCAAGAGTTCCTTGCTGTTCCTGAGTATGGAGAGTTGTATATATAATCCCTTCATTATTAAGGATGCTTTTAATTCCTCTGACATGAAGTAATTGCGTTAACTCAGAGCCTGTCTTTTCACCAGTCAGCAGTGATAGAATTACATTTGTAATGTCTGCATCCTGCAATTGTTCTATCCTTTCATTGATTTTTTGATGATGGGCATCCGTGAACTTCACCTGACCAAATGTGTGGGTGTTCATTGCCTTTTTCACCCTTTTTAATCGTTCTTCCATTGCGAATCCTCCAGCATTTTTTTTAATAGTGATTTGCCTTTGCGCAACCTTGTCTTAACGGTATTTTGATTTACCTCGAGTACAGCAGCCACCTCTTTAATTGAACACTCCTCATAATAATAAAAATAAATGACTTCTCGATATTTTATGGGCAACTGCATGATTGCGAATGCTAATTGTGCATCGTCGTCTTGTTGAATAATTGTTCGTTCTACACTGTCTCTGTCTTCTCCTATAATGAAACCGAAATTATCTGCGGTCTTCACACGCTGGTTATACCAACTTTTCAAATAATCTTTTGAATGGTTAATCGCAATTCGCCAAAGCCAAGTTTTAATGGTTGATTTACCTTTATAGGAGGGCAGCGATTTATAACATTTTACGAAAACTTCCTGGGTCAAATCTTCAGCAATTGTCTCATTATGCACATAAGCGAAGATGAGTTGTTGAATTTCTTGACCGTATGTACGCATTAATTCGTCAACTAAATCTGCATGATTCCCTGTTGTAATTGAGGATTCCACCAACTTTTCCACTTTCTCTCCTCCATTTCGACTATTAGACGAGGCCAACATATACAAAGTTTTCATATTTGAAAAATTAAAAAGTTGGCTCCTTAAAGGAAGAACCAACTTATAAAGTAATCGATATATATTGTTGTCAATACTCTTTATTTAATGATTTATTTCCGCCAAAAAGTTGTACAGTCTGCTTTGTCAATTATGTTAAACTCTATCATCTTCTCAAGTAGTTCGTAATTTACCGGTTCATTCCATCTAATTCGAAATAAACCTTTGGTCGCACTGTAGCCAGCTTGTGCAATGTCATCGGCAAAGTGCTCCATGCCAAATTCTTCAGGTGAAACACTAAGATGATGCTTGGCCGTGGAGAATCCGATGATGTATGTGCCATGCTCGGTAAACATCGGTTGATTCCATTTAAGTTCCGGTTGTAAATTGGGGAACTTCCCCAGTATCCACTCGAAAATTTCTTCTACCCGCTTCCGTTGTTGTGGTTCATCAATCTTCGTTAAATAATCGGCAAAAGCTTCTATCTCAATCCCTCTCCTCACTATAAAAAGTACCCTTTTGAACATCATATCCAAAAGGGTCGGAGCGTTGCAACCGTCAGAACACATTCAAATTTCAATATCAGTGTCGATTTTTTATAAAGAATAATCTATCCACCTGAATAATAATTAATGGGACGATCGCCAAACCATAAACCATTAATAATTGGGGGCGGCTAAGTATGGCCACTTCGAACAATCCAACTATCAAGACGGTATTTAACAATACGAATCCAATAAGAAATGCTATCCAAACTGTCAGATTCGAAAACAACCCTATTTTAAATATTGATTCATCTGAACGACAGTTAAATCCATGGAACAATCTTGATAAACATAATGTTGCAAAGGCCATTGTGCTGGCTACCATCGTGTCCCCTGTGGCCAACCCTATTTGGAAGGCAATAATGGTCACGGCTGCGATGATTACCCCTTCCATCCCTACCTGCGAGACAAACTTCCTATTTAATAACGATTCATCGACATTTCTAGGTTTGTCATCCATCAGCTTTTTATTGTGCGGCTCCAAACCAATTGCAATGGCAGGTAAACTATCTGTCAACAAGTTGATAAATAGTAAATGAACGGGTGCAAATGGAGCCGGTAATGCAAAAAGTGTGGCATAGAGAACGACCAAGATCGCTCCAGTGTTGCCTGATAATAAAAACTTAATGGCATTTTTGATATTTGCATAAAGACTTCGGCCATTTGAAATGGCTTTAACAATAGTCGAGAAGTTATCATCGGTTAAAACCATCGAAGAAGCATCTTTTGCAACTTCCGTCCCCATAATCCCCATTGCTACTCCGATATCAGCTTGCTTTAACGCCGGTCCATCGTTCACTCCATCCCCTGTCATTGCCACAACATTTCCTTTATCCTGCCATGCCTTGACGATACGTATTTTATGTTCCGGAGATACTCGGGCATACACGGAGATGTTTTGGACTTTATCCCTCAGTTCTTTGTCTGTTAAGTGTTCTATTTCTTTACCTTCGATCGCTTCTGAAGAATCTTTGAGAATCCCGATTTTTTTGGCAATTGCTGTTGCCGTAATTTTATGATCCCCTGTAATCATCACGGGTTTAATGCCAGCTTTGATACAAGCGGTCACTGCTTGTGCCGATTCTGCCCGAGGCGGATCCATCATTGCCACCAAGCCTACAAAGGTTAAATCCATTTCATCTTTTAAGCTTATACCGATCGATTTCACTTCTTTATAAGCAAAAGCAAGTACTCGTAACCCTTCATTGGAAAACTTATGATTGGCTTGTTTTATCGCTTCTATTTGCTGCTTTGTAATATTGGATACACCTTGCGCATTTTCAATCTTTACAATTCGGGACAGTAGCACATCAACCGCCCCTTTTGTAATCATGATATATCGATCGCCCACCCGGTTAACCGTACTCATTAATTTTCTTGTCGAATCAAAAGGTACTTCCCCAAACCGTTTATACATCTCGCGTATATTCAGCTCGTCCAAATTGTATTGGTTGCCCATACGTACCAAAGCTATTTCGGTTGGATCACCAATTTCCTTCTCTTCAAAGGCAACAGAATTGTTGCATAGTAAAGCTAGGTGCATCAACTTATGATGTACTTTATTATCCAACTGCAATTGATCATGCTGGATTACTTTTTCACCCACAAGTAATTTTTGAACTGTCATTTTATTTTGAGTAAGCGTCCCCGTTTTATCTGAACAAATGACTGAAATACTCCCCAAACTTTCTACTGCATGGAGCTTGCGAACAATTGCATTTTCCTTGGCCATCTTTTGTGTCCCAAAGGCAAGAACAATGGTCACAATCGAGCTTAATGCCTCCGGGATTGCCGCAACTGCCAAAGATACTGCGAACATAAATGAATCTACCAACTCACGACCACGGAGAATATCCAGTGCAAAAATTATTAAGCAAATGATAATAATCCCGATTGCTAGTCTTTTTCCAAAATCCTCAAGGCTGACTTGAAGTGGGGTTTTCTTTTCCTTTGCATTATCCAGCAAATTGGCAATCTTCCCAATCTCGGTATTCATGCCAATAGATGTTACAATAGCTTTTCCGCGACCATTTGTTACGAAACTACCGGAGAAGACCATATTTGTTTTATCTCCAAGAGCTACTTCTTGGTCATTAATTACATTCACCATCTTCTGGATCGGCAGGGATTCTCCCGTCAAGGAACTCTCGTTAATTTGCAAACTATGACTTTCGATAATACGTCCATCCGCACTAATAAAATCGCCGGCATCCAACATAAGAATATCGCCAACAACCACCTCTTTTGAGGGGATTTCAGCAACTTGTCCATCCCTTAAAACCCTTGCTATCGGGGCAGCCATTTCCTTCAAGCTATCAAGTGATTTTTCCGCTTTTATCTGTTGCACCGTCCCCAGGATGGCATTAAGGATGATAACCACCCATATAACGATGGAACTTTCTACTTCCCCTAAGAATATAGAGATCAACGCTGCTACCATCAGAATAATAACTAGAAAATCTTTAAATTGTTCAAGAAAAATAACTATCGCACTCTTTTGTTTGCTCTCACGCAGTTCATTATAGCCATATTTTTTATGCCTCGTTCGAACTTCATAATCTGTTAATCCTTGATGTGTTACATCGAGTTCATTCATTACTTTTTGTATTGGTTCCCGGTAGTATTCTGACACATTCATACAATAATCCTCCATATCCTAGTAATACGTTTTCCTTGATCACCGGCAAATGATAGTCTCAATAAAACTACTTCTGTTCCTCAAAACTCCTGAACTATTTAGCTTTGAAGTTCCTTATAGAATCCGCCTAAGAGTGAAGTACTATAAAATTATATGTAGGAGAAAGCGAAATATGAGAATATCTTTTAAAAGAATATAATTGAAAAATATGATTACAAAACTCGCTGGACAATTTAATAGGAGAGGTTAATTACAAAAAGCGCTAATTCAATTTTTTGAATCAACGCTTATGTAAACAGATAAAACCAGCTCTCATATTTTAAAAATTCCGATCAATATTAAAGCAATTCCTGGAAGGAAGGTAAGTTTCTTCACCCAATTCATGTTTCGGAAAATCAAACCTATATTAATGCCGGCCATAACAAAAATGACACTGGAAACCGTGACTACAATCGAGAATAAAATTGGAGGCAAATCTATCAAAGCCGCACCAATGCCTGCACCAAATGAATCCAGAGAAAGTGCCAATCCCAAAAATAAGGCTTCTGTGCTTCCAATAGTGCCTGAGCGATCGAAATCGGCTTCTGTCGGCTTTTTTAATATCTTGATGATAAGTCCCAATCTTTTAATCTCCAAATCAACAATTTTTATAGTGCTTTTCCGTTGTTCAGAAGTATCCTGGGAAGTCAGGAATTGATAAAGAACCCATATACCGATTGTTATAAGTATAATTCCACCTACTCTTTCAGCCGCTTCATAAGAGATGAATAATTCAATGAGCGAACCAATGCCCATTGCGGTTAATAAGACGATGAAAGTGCAGGCAAAAATGATAATAAATGATTTAACCGGTATTGTTACCTTTCGCATTCCATAAGTCAAGCCGACAGTGAAACTATCAAGACTTACTGCAATCCCCAAGAGCAGTAATGAAAGTAAGTCACTCATTTTTTTACTCCTTTCAGACGTCGCTACCCTCTTATCGTATGAATTGACTTTGAAAAGTGTCCCCTCATCCTCATCACTACTTGAATCAAATATAGTGTCGTATACAGCTATTTGCACCAGTTGCCCGACGCCGGTAAATTTGGAGTCTATTATCTAGGGCAATAGAATATGCCTACAATAGGGAAAGGTCTTATCCTCACCAAAAAAACATCGACCATTGACAGACTTCAATGATCGATGTTTTATAGTATTATCCATCCTAAATATCTATGCTTCAAAGTATAAATGCTTGTGCAGGCTACAGCCCGGGTTAAAGGAACTCTTGCAGCTAGGACATTCCGATTGGCAGTCCAGATATTCATTAATTGTAAGCTCATGTCCACAAGCTCCACATAATATCGCTTGGTGATCGAATTGATCTTTTGGCCATACTTTTGGAGCATTGCAGCCTTCCTCTTCGTGGCAGGAGAAGCAAGGATAATATGTATGGCAACAGTAAAATTTAATGGCGATCCGATCGATTTCGGAGTGATAATGCCGACAGCGTGTTTCCTTGTCAATATCAGTTCCCTTCACTTCTTGGCCATGAATCCGCATTTTGTTCTCTCCTTTGTTCCTATCGCCATCCATTACTTTTTACACTTTTGAATAATATCGGCTTGAGGCGATATCCAAAAATCCCCGCAAAGACAGCCAGTATGATATCTTTCGGCAATGGCACAACCATCCATGCCCACGCCATTTTATAGGTAAATCCCGCTGGTGCTTCAAACCAAAACTTATAGGCAGCATACATCCAATTTGTCCCAATGAGATAATTGATGGCCGTACCTACTAATGCTGCGATCACAAAACCTTTCACCGAAGGCAGTTTTCGAACAATTTCCCCGACGGCATAGGCCACAAAAATATACGAAACAATAAATCCGAAAGTAGGTGAGATGAGTGAGTCGATTCCTCCAGAGAATTTGGCGAAAACCGGCAAGCCAACCAGTCCTATAAATGCATAAAATAGCATGGCGATTGCACCGGTACGGCTGCCCAATAAAATTCCAGCCAGCAATGCAAAAAATGTTTGAAGTGTAATCGGGACTCCCCCGATAATCAAGAATGAGGAAATATTGGCTCCTATCATCATTAATATAGAGAACATTGAAATTTGCACCATTTGCAAAGTACGAGAACGATTTGTTGTTTTTTCTATTGTAGTTGTCATGCTATACCTCCCAAACCCCCATATTTAGGAATAGTATATTAAACTAGCACAACTACGTCAACCTATTTTATTTTAAGTTAACACAAGGCCATTCATTTATATAAAAAAGGCATCTCTCCTACACGAGAAATGCCAATAAAACTATTTGCTTGCCTACAAATTAGTAGAATGCCTTTCAACTTATTTCGATAATCGACTATTATTGTTATTCAAAAATACCTTACGTTTAAAAAGGTACCAAGGAACGTTCACATTATATTTTCCTCTTCATTGGGCGTCAAATTAGCTTTCCACATATTTCGGATTTACTTTCTTCACTTTTGCTTTACCGCTCCATGAAAAATTCGTCCACATCCGCAAAATCACTTCAAGTGGACCGCGCTTAAACTTCTTCAAATACATTGTACTGCCAATACATTGCAAACTATAAACTGCTAAACCAAATAATATGCCCCACAGCACCCCAAGTTCTTCATGGAAACCTAATCCGTATCCATAAAAGGTAAATGTGCAAATAACCGTTTGCAAAATATAGTTGGTTAACGATAGCTTACCAACATTTTCGAAAACATTGGACATTCTTGATAGATACGTAGTGCTATACAGCAATGCAAACAAGCTAATATATCCGATTGATAACAAAGTAGATCCGCCTTGCAGCAAAACCCCCGTCCAATTGTTTTCCACTTGGGCAAATGCTTTACAAATCAGCCCGATTGGAACAAGTATTGATCCTGCGGCATACCATTTCCGTTCTCGTTCCATGTTTTCAAACGCCCTGACTTTTGCCAAAGCCATACCGAACAAAAACATCGGCGCATAGAAGATAGGGGCAAAAATTAGCATAACCAGAATGAATAACGGCGATTCTCCGAAGCCAGGTGGAATGACATTGTTTCGGAAATCATAGATTTCAGCGTATGTTCCATTTCCAAGAACTTCATATGATTGGGCTATATATTGATCCATTTCCTGCTTTTCTTCCCCAGTTGGTTCCATATATCCATATCCTAATGCGGTAATTATGACAAATAAAACAACTCCCCAAATAAGAAGCGTTTTAGGCTTTCGATTAATGAATACGATTAGGAATAGCATGATAACCCCATAAAATAGCAGAATATCTCCATCCCATAAGTAGGTTGTATGCAACAAGCCCATTACAATTAATCCAATGCTGCGGCGAACAATATGCCAACGACTTTTCCCGCCTCTTTTCCTAATCGACTCTACCAACTTAATGAGAGAATACCCAAAAACTAATGTAAAAATCGGCATGGCCGATCCTTCGACTACCACTTTTACAAACTTTAACGCAAACCCGTCAGTTGCAGACAATGAATCCAGATAATCTTTACCAAACATGCCATATTGGAATATAAGTAAATTGGCAAGAAGAATTCCCAGTAAACTGAACCCCCTTAAGCCATCGATGAAATACACTCTTTTTGACTCCATTTTTTTACTCCTTTATGGTAATTTATAAATATATTGTATCATTGGTATCTTATGTAAATATGATAAGTACCTTATGATAACCTTAAAAGTAGGTGGCCATTTTGATAAATGCATCAATATTCGTCTTGGAGGACGAACGTGCAATTGCTGATATGATTGAGATTATTTTAAGGAAGGAGGGCTTTCAGCAGATTCAGCTTTGCGAAAATGTCCGGGACGCTTCCAGTTTAATAAATAAGAACAAATATGACTTTTATTTATTGGATGTTATGCTTCCCGATGGGAGTGGGCTTGATGTCGCTTCGACGATCCGGAAACAAAGCAATGCCCCGATTTTCTTCTTAACTGCCAAGAGTAGCGATGCCGACAAACTTCGAGGCTTTATGAATGGTGCGGATGATTATATTACAAAACCCTTTAATCCACTAGAACTTGTTGCAAGGGTTAAAGTGCAGTTAAGCCGTTATTTAATGCAGGCAACACCTAAAAAAAATGTATATCGATTCGAACGTTTTACATTTGATGTTGAGGCTGCTGAACTAATGGTAGACGGCAAACGGGAAATCATTAGTGGGAGACTTTTCCACTTATTGACGTATCTATGCGAAAATGCTGGGCAGGTGTTGTCGAAGGATAAGATTTATGAACAGGTATGGGAGGATTTTTTGTTTGACGATAATACAGTAATGGTACATATCCGGAAACTCCGCGAGAAAATTGAGAAAGACCCAAGTAAGCCAAAATTTATAGTCACGGTGCGTGGAGTTGGCTATAAGCTCGTCGGTGATCCACAATGAAATCTTCCGGGAAACTAACCTTCCGATTCATTTTATATTTTGTCGTTTTTTACCTATTAATCATTATCGGTACAATTGGAAGCATCCTTTATTTTTTCTTCTATCTTTTTGATAAAGTCGGCAATGATATTCATACGCTGGATCCGTTCGAGATGGAGAGTGAAGTATTAAAAACCGAAGATGGATATCAGCTATCCGACTCATTAATTGAACAGGCGATCGAAAATAGTGGGCAAGTTTACTTGCTGAATAACCAAATGAAAGTACTGGATTATTCCGGTGAAACCTGCGAAGTTTGTTCAATGACAAAAGAGGAAATCGTACAGTTCGATAAAAAAGGGCTGCACACGTGGAAACTTCCTAATCACTATTTGCTGTTTATACCGAAGTCGCCACTCGAGCCCATATTCGTCGAAGTATACAAAAGTTGGACCGAAACAGGGAGTATTCCCCCTTCATTTAAACAAGAGATGGAAAAACAAAGTATATCAATCGAACTTTATGATGAAAGATGGAAGCGGAATATCGTTTGGGGTGAGAAAAAGCAGCTCCTGCATTTACCAGATATTCTTGCCAACAATTCGGATATTTTTGAACAGAAAGAATGGATAGAAGCCAAAACATTGGCAGATGGAACAACCTTTGTTGCCCGTATGCCGAACAAACTTTATAAACCATTTGAAGAACCATTAAATCGAGGCATTGTACTCTTCATTATATTCTTTACAATCTTCCATATATTCCTGCTGATTGTTATCATTTCTCTCTCTCTTGGCATCTCCAATCGTTTCGTTAGACCGATTGTTTACATCCTATCGCGTATTGAAAGAATTGCACGATTTGACTACAAGAAGACCTTTGATAGAAAAGTCCATCATAATAAGTCAGGGAAATTGAAACGGAAATTTAAATTATTTCAACCTATTGATGATTCGATTAATCATCTAGCAGACCGCCTCGCCTATAATGAGCGTCAATTGAAGCGTGCCGAACAACTTCGCGAGGAATGGATTACAGGGCTTTCACATGATTTGAAAACACCACTAAGTTCAATTTATGGCTATTCCACAATGCTTGCTTCAAATGACTATAATTGGTCGATTGATGAAATGCGCGCTTTTGCAAAAATCATGCAAGAAAAAGCAAATTATATGGACGCCCTAATTCAAGATCTGACCTTTACGTATCTGTTAAAAAATAAAGCAATAGAACTAAATAAGGAAAGTGTCAATTTAAGGGATTGGTTGCAAGCGTTTCAGGATGAACAAGTTTCTGTGTATTCAAGCAGAGATGTCGTGATCCAGGCGGATAAATTATTATTACAACGCGTTGTCGAGAATATTGTCAGCAATGCAAAAAATCATACGCCAGCCGGGACGCCAATCGAAATTAAAGCAGTCAATGAAGCACAAAGTATAGTGTTGAGTATCACTGATAGTGGACAAGGCATTCCCCAAGCGGATTTGGATAATTTATTTGATCGGTATTACCGGGGTACCAACACAACCGATGATATAAAGGGGACCGGGCTAGGCTTGGCAATAGCAAAACAATTAATCGATCTTCACAATGCAAAAATCATCGTCAATTCGGATAAGCATGGGACAGTTTTCAGTATTATATTTGACAAGAAATAGCTTCATTAATTAGGAAATGACATTGATGCAGTTTCCGAATCTACCCATAATAAGAAGGGACGCTTATTCCCTTACTACCTTCATGTTGTAGAAAAATCTGGTTTTTAACAAAAGGTATAATAAAGGTTATCTAATAAATAGAAGGGCGAGGGCTATGATCATAGTAACCTTTGCCCCTATTTTTTGACTAAAGTTCTATTTATTTGTTGCCACCTGGAAAGATTTCATTTGCCTTAAAGTAAATGCTTCTAATAATTCCAATGACGAGAATAAAGTTGGAAACAAAAACTACACTAAACTATAGATAAGTTAATTTAATAACGCCTTCTTATTCAACAATCGCGCCCATTAATTGAATAAACTAAGCTGGTATCAAACTAATAAAATACTGTCTTTTTTACTTCTAATTGAGGATTCCTAATTAATTTCGCTTTAGCAATCCCTCTTTTAAATCTTACATTGTTTAACCATTCAACAAGTGCATTTGCGTCATAGTTAGGGTGAATTCTTTTACCATTTTCTAAAGCCCAATATTCTATATTCTTTTCTTCATCAAAAATCCACTCTATAAAGTCCCCCTGAATACAGTTTATCTTCCTTCCTACTTTGGATGAACAAGAAATATATTGAATAAAATCGTCACCAAAGTCGATTTTAATAATCATAAGATTTTCAACTCCTTAAAAATCATTACTTTCTATTTCATATATGCACCCAATTGTCGAATGAATATTAAATTTTTTCTTGATATATTTCTAATTTTTTCGGTTTATAGTTTAAAGGTATTTTAAATTCCTGAAGGTTTTCTATATGATTTAAAAAATCTTCTATATTACCATAATCCATCGACCATTCTGATACCTCTAACTTTTTCAATTCATCTGTTGGTTCTAATAAGCATTCGCAGTGTAGTTGTTCAATGTGTGAATAATTATCTTCTTCATAAATTGTGAACTGACGTACAAAGTCAAAAAGAAATAGATCTTCTCCAGAATAATTATAAACACCACATTGAAATAAAATTTCTTTATCCTCTTCCCCCTCAACTGTTTCTCTACAAAAAGCTTTAAAGGTTTCCCAAGCACTTTTTATATCATCGGTATCTTCACTAATCAGATTTTTTAGGTAACTTTCAGCATTCCTAACCGTAAGCATTAAAACACCTCCAATATTATTATGTAATTATGCTTAATAAACTAAACTGACCTTTCGTATTGAATATTCCTTCACAATATCTTTTAAATCTTATTCAACAATCTGGCCCGATTGCTGAAAAAAAGTACAATTCTATTCAAGAAGGTAGTGACCCCTTAAAGTTAGAGTTTTTATTATGTAGCTAATTGG
>NZ_JPVO01000049.1 GCF_000772955.1 Ureibacillus sinduriensis BLB-1 = JCM 15800
GTCACGCAGGAGATCGCCGGTTCGATCCCGGTCGGGACCGCCATTTTAATATAAAATATATGGGTCAGTAGCTCAGTTGGTAGAGCATTAGATTGAAGCTCTAAGTGTCGGCGGTTCGATTCCGTCCTGACCCACCATATAGATAAATGCCGGTGTAGCTCAGTTGGTAGAGCAACTGACTTGTAATCAGTAGGTCGAGGGTTCGACTCCTTTCGCCGGCACCATTTATCTGGAGGGGTAGCGAAGTGGCTAAACGCGGCGGACTGTAAATCCGCTCCTTAGGGTTCGGCGGTTCGAATCCGTCCCCCTCCACCATTCCTTTTATAGGGGCATAGTTTAAAGGTAGAACTACGGTCTCCAAAACCGTCAGTGTGGGTTCGATTCCTACTGCCCCTGCCAATTTATTTAAAATTAAACATAATAGTTATAATGGCGGTTGTGGCGAAGTGGTTAACGCACCTGATTGTGGTTCAGGCATTCGTGGGTTCGATTCCCATCAGTCGCCCCATTTATCTTGAAAATAAAATATTATAATGGCGGTTGTGGCGAAGTGGTTAACGCACCTGATTGTGGTTCAGGCATTCGTGGGTTCGATTCCCATCAGTCGCCCCATTTATTTTATTACATTACTTACTTCATTATTTTTGGGGTATAGCCAAGCGGTAAGGCAACGGATTTTGATTCCGTCATGCCCTGGTTCGAATCCAGGTACCCCAGCCATTTTTTAAAGTACAGTAATTAATGGCGGCATAGCCAAGTGGTAAGGCACAGGTCTGCAACACCTTTATCACCGGTTCAAATCCGGTTGCCGCCTCCATTATCTTATCGGTAAGGCCGATTTTTTTTATATGAATATGCCGGTGTGGCGGAATTGGCAGACGCGCACGACTCAAAATCGTGTTCCTTCTGGAGTGTCGGTTCGACCCCGACCACCGGTATCATTAGGTTAATCTACGTACGATTAATAAGTTAAGAAAGCTCACAAACCTTAATATAATAGGGTTTGTGAGCTTTTTGCATTTTCAGGTTTGCGATAGAAAACGATAAGAATTGATTTTGTTAAATGAGGGATAACCGCCTTATTTAATTTAGCTTCCATTTCAGCTGCTGCAATTGTTGCTTCCTTTTTTGCATAAATAAAAAAGGAATCGACATAACCTGCCAATTCCTTTTCACAAATGATAGAGAGCATTTTGTACTTTTTGTTTCAATGTAGGTTTTAGAAAACTTATATATCATAAAAAGATAATAAATAATCAAAATTGCAAAAATATCATAATTATGATTAGACAATATCATATAGTGTTTTTACTTTGTCGCAAAAAGTTAGACATTTATTTTTTTTTGTATCCATTCCTAAAAAATCAAACATTTCAGCGATTCTCAATACATCCTCCTCCTGACATTTGCGACTTATTAGATCTAAGATGGCAGTAAAATACTTTATCATTGCTTGTAGATACATGTTATCTATCACATCTATTTTAATTTTATTCAATTCAGCTAAATAATATCTTGCACTACCTACGTTTTTAGAAACTATTTTAATTTCTAATATGTTAAATATCATTAATGCAACTTCATTTCGATATCGTTTAATATTTTTTAAGATAAGGAGTGTATTCATTGCTCGGTAATATACTGAGTCAATCAGCTCATTAGAATAAAAACTTAACGTATTAGTGAACAACGTAATTTCATAGTATCCCCAACTATTACAATTTATTAAATAACTCTGAATAAAATTTAATTCCTCATGAATAATTATGCCCTATCTTTTATCTTATTTACCCTTTGAATAAATTGAACACTTTTTAATGCAGTTTGAGTGAAACTTTTGCCAGAAATGGAAGTCTAAGTAAATGTAAAAAATTGCAGGGAGGATTTCGAGAATGAAAGTAAAAAAACTAATGATCTCTGCATTAGCAATCGCATTATTAACTGGACCAGCGATGAATCCGGATATAGCTCATGCAAAGGAAGAAAAGATTACTCAAGGTGTGAAAACCAAAGAACTCAGCAAAAAAGGGGCGGTTCAATTAGCTTCCAAATTAGCCCATGTAACCAGTGCTGTTCAGTCTGGGGGCCTTTATCAAGAAGGAGAATATAAAACATTTATTTATCAACGCAAAACATATCGTTACCTGGCAAAAGATATAGATACAAAAAAGGAATTATTGTCATTTTTAAAGACTGCACTAACACATACTGCTGCAGAACAATTTATAAAGAAACAAGGAATTATTGAACATAAAGGGAAAATGGCTCAACTTGAGGCGGATGGAGGTTCATTGTTACAATGGGGTGAGGCAACTGCGGAATTTTTAAAAGACAACGGCAAAACAAAGTACTACCGATTAAGTGTACCGGTGGGGGATACTGGAACAAGTGAGGCTTATATTGTAGAGTTTCAACACGTTAAAAAGGTTGGATGGAGAATTAGCAAAAAGCCATACTTGGATCTAGACATACCATTTAATGTGAATCCTGCACTCATCTTCTTTAATAACTTGGTAAAGAATCTGGATTTAGCAAAAAGCCAATTAATCGATTCCAAGACTTTTTCGTATGATCTTTTGAAAAAGGGAGTTAAGAAAGTTGAATTAGTGGAACTAAAGGAATTAAAAAGAAATCAAACACAAGTAGAATATGTTGCAAAAGTTGATGTTGAACTGGAAAATAGCTATCAAGGAAGCTTGAAGGAAGGAATTAACCAATTCTACATCTTAATTCAGCCGGTTGATGACATGGAGTTCAAGATTGTAAGTCTTGGTAATACCCCACAATTAAATAAGTAATTCTTAAAATCCTCCTACAGTATAGGGAGGATTTCTTGTTTTCCGATAATCTTGCACATGAAGGATTTCTTACGTGAATCTTCTTAAACATGCCCTATTTTCTTGCTCATAAGTTGACCATTTCTGCTTTTTCAATTTTAGATACAAGAAAAAGTATTTACGCTTTACATACCTCACTAGGGTATGGTAATATAAAAATATGTTAGGAGGTTGAACTAATGGAAGAGTTAGATTTCCCTGTAGACGATGTGTCGTGTACACGTAAAAGTCATCATTCCGAACGAGTCAAAAAGGATTTGACTACTCGGCTTAATCGAATCGAGGGTCAAATCAGGGGCATAAAAGGGATGATTGAGAAAGACGTTTACTGTGATGATGTTATTACACAACTTTCTGCCACACAATCTGCGTTAAATAGTGTAGCCAAGATACTTTTAGAGGGTCATTTAAAAGGCTGTGTTGTAGATCGTCTGTCAGAAGGTGATGAGGCGGTGCTTGATGAATTAGTCGTAACCATCCAAAAACTGATGAAAAAATAACTTGTTTTAGCTAGCTAAATATTGCTCATATATGTATGAGCTTCTGACAAAACTTTTTAAAAGGGAGAGAACAATATGCAAAATGTAACATTGAATGTTCAAGGTATGTCTTGTGGACATTGTGTAAAAGCTGTAGAAGGAAGCGTTGGTGAATTGGAAGGGGTAAACCAAGTAACCGTTAAATTAGCAGAAGCTTTAGTTGATATCTCTTACAATGATTCACAAATTTCACTAGATAAAATTAAAGAAACAATTGAAGATCAAGGATATGAAGTAGTCTAGGAGTGCTAGTATAGCACTCTCTTATTTTCATAAAAATATACCCCATATAGGTATTAAAGTAAGGTGGTTAGAATGATGAGTGCAGAAACAGGCAAAGTGAAAGAAGCCAGCCTTCAAATAACAGGAATGACTTGTGCAGCGTGTGCGACACGTATTGAAAAGGGTCTTGAAAAAATGGAAGGTGTCGATGAGGCATCTGTCAATTTGGCACTTGAGAGGTCAACCATTAAATATGATCCGTCCATGCTAAATGAGAAAGATTTGGAGAAGAAAATCGAAGCACTTGGTTATGGAGTTGTCAAACAGAAAACAGAATTTGATATAACAGGGATGACTTGTGCGGCATGTGCAACGCGTATAGAAAAAGTGTTAGGAAAATTGGATGGTATTGCAAACGCAAACGTCAATTTAGCTCTTGAGAAAGCGATGGTTGAGTTTAATCCTTCCGAGGTAACGATTCCGGACATTATTGCCAAGATAGAAAAGCTTGGATACGGGGCGCATCAAAAACAAGATGGCAAAGAGCAGGCGGACCATCGAGAAATGCATATTAAAGATCAACAACGTAAATTTATATTCTCTGTAATTTTTTCTTTGCCATTACTATGGACGATGGTTGGACATTTTACATTCACATCGTTTTTATATGTACCCGAGTTCTTGATGAATCCTTGGATACAATTGATCTTGGCAACCCCGGTTCAATTTATTATAGGGAAGCAGTTTTATGTAGGTGCTTATAAAGCGCTGCGCAACGGCAGTGCCAATATGGACGTGTTGGTTGTACTGGGAACATCCGCAGCGTATTTTTATAGTCTTTATCAAGCAATTGTTACAGCAGGTACCCACCATGGGCCACACCTCTATTTTGAAACGAGTGCTGTACTGATTACACTTATACTCTTGGGAAAATTATTTGAAGCAAAAGCAAAAGGGCGTTCGTCTGAAGCAATTAAGAAATTAATGGGGCTTCAAGCGAAAACAGCAATCGTAGTACGTGATGGAGCCGAAAAGAGAGTACCGTTAGAAGAAGTTGTCATTGGTGACATGATACTCGTCAAACCAGGGGAAAAAATTCCTGTTGATGGTGAAGTGGCAGAAGGAACAACAGCTGTTGATGAATCAATGCTGACAGGTGAAAGTTTGCCGGTGGATAAAATGAACGGTGACGTACTTTACGGCTCAACTATAAATAAAAATGGTTTCATTAAAATGACAGCAACAAGGGTGGGGCGTGACACAGCATTAGCACAGATTATTAAAGTGGTAGAAGATGCGCAAGGTTCGAAAGCGCCCATTCAGCGTATGGCAGACCGAATATCAGGTATTTTTGTGCCGATTGTGGTGGGCATTGCGATCCTTACCTTCCTGGTATGGATCATATGGATACATCCTGGTGAATTTACCCCTGCACTAGAGGTGCTAATTGCGGTTCTTGTAATTGCCTGTCCGTGTGCACTTGGTTTAGCAACTCCAACTTCCATTATGGCAGGCTCCGGCCGTGCAGCAGAATTTGGCATCCTGTTCAAAGGTGGGGAGCATTTAGAACAAACACAAGAAATCGACACGGTCGTAGTCGATAAGACCGGTACAGTCACTCATGGTAAACCTGTATTAACAGATGTACTAATTGCAGAAAATCAAGATGAAAATAAAGTTTTATCTCTGATTGGTGCAGCTGAAAAGCAATCAGAGCATCCTTTAGCACAAGCAATCGTCCACGGTATTGAAGAAAAGGGCATTGAGCTTGGCAATATTCAATATTTTGAGGCGATTCCTGGTTTCGGTGTGCAAGCGACCATCTCGGGCCAAGGAGTAATCATAGGTACACGTAAACTCATGCAGCAATATGGGATTGATATTACTTCTGTACTTCCAATGATGGAAGAACTGGAGGGGAACGGAAAAACGGCAATGTTGGTTGGAATCAACGGAAAATATGCAGGTCTGGTTGCCGTAGCAGATACAATTAAAGAAACTTCTCCAGAAGCTGTTCGTCAATTACAAGATATGGGCATCAAAGTGATCATGATGACAGGAGATAACGAACGTACGGCCCAAGCAATTGGAAGAGAAGTAGGCGTTGATGAAGTTATTGCAGAGGTTCTTCCTGAAGGAAAAGCAGCCGTGGTGAAAAAACTCCAGCAACAGGGAAAAAAAGTAGCA
The DNA here is from genome assembly GCF_000772955.1 of Ureibacillus sinduriensis BLB-1 = JCM 15800. Classification (GTDB taxonomy): domain Bacteria; phylum Bacillota; class Bacilli; order Bacillales_A; family Planococcaceae; genus Ureibacillus; species Ureibacillus sinduriensis. Next base: position 5,786 of record NZ_JPVO01000049.1, read on the forward strand.
ATGGTCGGTGATGGGATCAATGACGCACCTGCACTCGCTACAGCTGATATCGGGATGGCCATTGGAACAGGAACGGATGTTGCAATGGAAGCAGCGGATATTACTCTAATTAGGGGCGATTTAAAAAGCATCGCGGATGCCATTATAATGAGTCGCAAAACGATGCGAAATATTAAGCAAAACTTATTCTGGGCATTCGCCTATAATATTGTCGGCATTCCGATCGCAGCAGCAGGTTTCCTCGCACCTTGGGTTGCCGGTGCGGCGATGGCATTCAGCTCCGTATCGGTCGTATTGAATGCTTTGCGTTTACAGCGGGTAAAATTAAATAAAGATGTGTTATAACCAAATTTCCTTCTAAGGCAAGTTATAACTTTGAAAAAAACTCACGAACTTTGTTAACTCGAGGTTTGTGAGTTTTTCATCTTCATGGAATTTATTCGCCAATCTAAATCAGGTAGATTGATAGTTGTTCAGGTAACTGATAGCCAAAATGGATAATAGCCAAACTAGGGGACTTGATAGTATGATAAAATAGTAAGGAATTTTTTGGAATAATCTGATAAGATAGATAATAATATATAAACGCTTTCATATTTTACATTCTTTCTACCTATCCAGAATGAAAGGAAAGTGAATAGAATATGAGAATATGTTTCTCTCTTTTTTGTTTCATTCTATTTGTAAGCGGTTGCAGTTCACAGGATCCGGATAATGAAAAGTTTGAAGTTGTTTATACAATTGAAGATATCGAGATGGAAGAGGCGGAGAAAAACGAAACACAACAATTGACGATTGCTATTGTCCCTAAACAGATCAATATCCCATATTTTAATGCCGTTAAGGAAGGTGCACTAGAAGCAGGGGAAGATTTAGGCGTTAATGTCATTTATACTGGACCGACCTTTACTGATGCCTCTCAACAAATATTAATAATAAAAGATTTAATAAAACAACATGTTGATGTAATTGCAATCTCTGCAAATGACCCCGAAAAGCTTGCCCCTATATTATTGGAAGCAAAAGATAAAGGGATTAAGGTCATTACGTGGGATGCAGATACAATCCCGGAAGCAAGAGATTTTTTTATTAACATGGTTGACCCTGAGACGCTAGGCAGGCATTTGATGGACATCCTTGCATGGAATACAGATGAAGAAGGGGAATTTGCGATTTTAACTGGCCCGTTATCTGCCGCCAATCTTAATGAATGGCTTCACTGGATTAAAGTTCAGCAAGAAGAATATTATCCTAATATGAAACTGGTCGATACCGTTGCACATGATGATGATCCACATCGAGCGTACGTTCTTGCGAAAGAATTATTAATTGCCCATCCGAATTTAAAAGGGATTATTGGGAATTCGTCGGAAGGTCCTCCTGCTGCAGCACAAGCGGTGAAGGAAGCGCAGAAGGAAGGGGAAGTGGCGGTTGTTGGATTATCCCCTCCAAATCAGATGAATGAATTTTTAAAAGATGGTTCAGCCCAAGTCGTGACATTATGGAGTCCGAAGAAATTAGGATATTTAACGGTTGCCCTTGCCAAAAATGCACTTAATCATATTGAACCGTATGACCACCAAGAAATTGCAGGAGTGGGGAAAATAAGGGTGAAAAGTGACATGGTGATTATGGGCGAGCCGATAGATTTTACGAAAGAAAATGTGGATCAATATGACTTTTAACTGGCTAAACTTTAGAAATTATCGTCTTCGAACTAAATTGATTGTAACCTATGTTTTACTAACTGTTATCCCAATGTCCTTATTGGGATATATCGCCTATAGTCAATATACAAAGTCGATCGAGGAACAAGTTGGAGAATATATCCCCAAGTTATTGGAACAAGCAAACGAGAACATCGCCAATCAAGTTAGCGAAATAAGCCATTTGCCAGATTTACTATATAATTCAAGCCAAGTAGTTGGCGTATTAAGAAAAGATGCCCATCAAAATCGTTCATCCCTATTGCAAGATGAGTTCACAATTAATAGCTATTTATCCAGAACATATATTAATGGGGGGAATCCCGACATCTTAGGGGTTTTTGTGGTATCGAAAAACCGGGTCTACGAAAGCGTGAAAGTTCCGTATAGGAATTTTGATCTTAGCAATTATTCGATACCTTATGGTCAAAATATCGAGTTGCAAGGGACAGAAGGAATGTACATTCTGCCAAAACAAACAACTCTTCAATTTGATGGAAATCCGCCATTTATCTTGCTTATGAAACAATTAACGGATCTTGAAAACCGTACGAACTTAGGAACTATTCTAATAGCTGTCGAAGTAACGTTTTTGAAGGATGTTATAACAAAGCTTACTGATAAGGGAGAAGCAAATTTATGGTTGATGGATCAACATGGACATATCATCTATCATACGGATAAAAACTTAATTGGAACAATAGATGACGATTTTATTAACTACCCAATTCAAAAAGGGAGCTTTCGAACGACGACCGAAAAAAGCAACAAATTAATCAGTATACACAGCATTGAAGAAACGGGATGGACATTAGTACATAGTATTGAAGCTAAAAACTTAACGGAACGAACGGATTTAGTTCGCAACGCAACAATTATCGCTTTTCTTGGTTTCGTTGTAGTAAGTACCGTCATCTCCATTTTATTGGCCTGGAATGTATCCAGTCCACTAAATCGACTAATTAAACTTATGAAGCGTGTTGAACAGGGGAATTTTAATGTAGACTTGTCAATTGAAACGAAAGACGAGGTAGGCATGCTTGCGAATAGTTTTAATTCAATGGTAATGGAAATTAAAGATTTAATTCGCGATAAATACCAGATTGAATTGAAACAAAAGGAAGCTGAATTATACGCACTTCAGTCACAAATAAATCCTCATTTTATGTACAACACACTTGAAACAATTGCAATGGCTGTTGAAGATGATGAGAAGGAAACAGTCGTGCAGATGGTTACTCTACTGGGGAGGATGCTGCGATTCTCCATTAGTAATAGGGAAACGCTAGTTTCTATTTCGGAAGAACTGATGCAGACGGTGGATTACTTGACTATCCAAAAGATTCGCTTTGAGGATAAGATAGACTTTGTCGTTCATGAAGAGATTGATGCACGAAAGTATTATACCCCAAAGTTTATTCTACAGCCTATTGTTGAAAATGCAGTTAAGTATGGTTATGTATATGGACGTATTACGACAATCGAAATTACGATAAGCATCATCGAAAATCCAGATACAAGGGTGGAAGAGGTAGTGTTTCTCATTAAGGATAATGGTCCAGGCATAAAAGAAGAGGTGCTGGACAACATTCAGGTATTGCTTGAATCCGATCCGATGGGCAAGCGTGATTCCAGTTTCGGACTAATCAATGTACATGCACGTATCACAATGAGTTTTGGCAATGGCTTTGGTCTTCGTGTTTCAAGTTTTCCTGGTCAAGGGACTGAAGTAGAAATTAGGATTCCTGCTCTAGACGCTGGAAATGAGGGAGAGAACAATGAGCTCGAAAAAAATTAGGGCAATTATTGTTGATGATGAGAATCGGATTCGTCGTGGGATTGAAAGGCTAGTTCTCTCATGTGGTGAAGAGTGGGATGTAGTAGCAACCTTTGGTGATGGCCAAGAGTTGCTGGATGCTTATCAGGAAGAGCCATTTGACTTTGATATTCTAATAACCGATATCAGGATGCCGATAATGGATGGACTTACCCTTATAAAGGAGATGAAGAAATTCACTTCGTTTAGTCCGATGGTTATTAGCGGCTTTGATGATTTTTCATATCTTCGAGCCGCACTTCGCGAAGGGGCGTATGATTACTTAATCAAGCCCATTGACAGGGAAGAATTTAAAGTCCAATTGGAGTCCATAAAAGAAAAAATCATGATTAATCGGCATAATCAAGAAGAACTAGAAACCATGAAGAAGCAATCATCGGAACTAACGTACATGAAGGAACTAAAAAAACTGAATGAGATTACAAGTGGTTTTGAAATAGACGTATCGATCATGGATTGGACAAATGATTTCCCGTCAGGAAATTATACATTAATGTATATTAGGATTGACCAGGTATTAAGCCACTCACGGGCAATGGAAAAGAACGAATGGAACACATGGATGCTTGCTCACGAAAATATTTTTGATGAAATGCTTAATGAATTCTCAGAGAAATATTGGAGGTGGAAAGGGGAAGGAGCTTCTTTTTGGATTCTGATCAATAATTCAAACGACAATAGTGAGAACTTCAAAAAAGAAGTCTATGAGTTTGCTGTAGCACTTAAAAATAATGTGAAAAGGTATACACTTTTTTCGAATACGATTGCAATAAGTCATGTATTTACGGACTTGGCATTTTTGCCAACCGTCACCAAGGATATCCTGGCACTTATGCAATACCGTCTTATCTATGGCGAAGACCAGATATTGCAGCAAGAGATGGAGGAACAATTAATACTGGGAAAAAGTGAAACGAAGCATGCAACCGAACTACAACAATCGATTCACAAAATTATCCAGTCGTTAGAGCGTATGAACGAGGAAGAATTAATAAAGAACGTAACCTTTTTCGCCAGTGAGCTTCAAACACTTCGTGTGCCGAGTGAAATCAAACTTTTTGTGCAGTCGCTAAGCATTCAGATGATTAATTATCTTATTAAATGCACACCAAGGTTGAGTCAGGATCTTTTGGATATTCAAGACACTTCTAGATTATTAAAAAATATAGGGAACTTTGCGGAACTGAATGAAGAAATTAAAGCGTGGGTTATGGGTGTTTTCCATAAACTTAAGATTGTTAGTGAAGATAAAGTACTTAACCAAGTCGAAGTTGCACGGGCATGGATTGTTGAAAATATGAAAGAAAGTATTACAATCGAAAGAATTGCAAGACAAGTCTATATGAATCCAACTTATTTTTGTGAATACTTCAAAAACCAAACCGGTGAAACAGTACATGAGTTCGTTACAAGTACTCGGATAAACAAAGCCAGAGAGCTATTACTTACGACGAATCTAAAAGTCTATGAAGTTTCTGAACAAGTCGGATACGCTGATACAAAGTACTTTAGTAAATTATTCAAAAAGTATTACGGACAACTTCCATCAAAGTATAAGGAAAGTGTTAAAGCTAAATAGTTTTAAATAAACCTCCATCCGGCGATGGGGGCTTTTTTATTATGAAACTCTAAACGGATTGCTTATCGATAACTCCGCATTCAGAAGAGGTATGGGTCTTAAATAGAAATGTTCAATTTCTCTGCTTAGTGTCGTGAATATCTACGAAAGTATTTGTATTTCCTTCGATAGTGATTCTGTATAACAGAAAAATCACCCCCTATAACCGAAAGTTCTCTCCTTTTTGAAAAAATATAAAAAACGTAAACTTAGTGTAAGCGTTACCAACATGGAACGGAAATTTGAAAAGATCCAAAACGTTAGGAGTGAGGATATGTCAGAATATGTTCTTGAGTTAAAGGGGATTACAAAGAGGTTCCCTGGGGTTACTGCACTGGACAATGTACATTTTAAGTTAAGGCCAGGAGAGATTCATGCTTTGATGGGGGAAAATGGTGCCGGAAAATCGACGTTTATAAAAGTTATTACAGGGGTTCATTCCCCGGATGAAGGAGAAATGGTTTTATACGGTCAAAAAGTAAAATTTTCAAACCCAAAAGAAGCACAAACAATGGGCATAGCGGCTATTTACCAGCATGTGACAAATTACCCGGACTTAACGGTTACGGAGAATATATTTATGGGTCATGAAAAGGTCCAAAAAATAACAGGGCGTCTACTTTGGAAGCAGATGCATGAAGAGGCAAGAGAAATCCTCCAATCACTAGGATCCTCACTCGACCCAAAAACTGAAATGGGATCCTTAAGTGTGGCACAGCAACAAATTGTCGAAATAGCAAAAGCAATCTCCACAAACGCCAAAATCATCATTATGGATGAACCGACGGCTGCATTAACAGCAAGAGAGAGTGAAGAACTTTATAAAATAGCTGAGAGTTTGCGAGACCAAGGGGCATCCATCATTTTCATCTCACACCGTTTTGAGGATATGTATCGATTAGCAAGTCAGGTGACGGTGCTAAGAGATTCCAAGTACATTGGATCTTGGGGCGTAAATGAAATATCAAATGATGCTCTAATCGTTGCGATGGTAGGAAGAGAAATTACACAAGTTTTTCCTAAAAAGGAGAGTGAAATCGGTGAAAAATTATTAGAGGTTGAAGGTCTTGGGAAAATCGGTTTTTTTGCTGATATCTCTTTTACTCTTCATAGAGGCGAAATATTGGGTCTAACTGGTCTTGTCGGTGCGGGTAGAACAGAAGTTTGTCAATCACTTTTTGGAATCATGCCCTATGACAAAGGGAAAATTAAAGTGAATGGTCGAGAAGTTAGTATTCAAAATCCAAAGGAAGCAATGAAACTTGGAATTGGATATTTACCTGAAGATAGGCAGTTACAGGGCCTTGTCCTGCAATGGGGGTTAGGAAGAAATATCACATTACCAACACTAAAAAATTTCAGTAAAAAAGGATGGCTAGATGAGAGGAAAGAAGCGGATCTAGCAAAAAAATTAGCAGAAAAAGTCCATGTGAAAGCAAATAGTATTTTTGACTTAGTTAGTTCTTTGTCCGGAGGCAATCAACAGAAAGTTGCAGTTGCAAAATTGCTAACAGCTGACCTTGATATCATTATCCTGGATGAACCAACAAAAGGGGTAGATGTTGGTGCTAAATCTGCTATCTATGAAATTATTAATGATTTAGCGTCTCAAGGCTATGGAATTATTATGATTTCTTCGGAAATGCCTGAGGTGATAGGAATGAGTGATCGGATTGCAGTGATGCGTTCGGGTAGGATCACAAAGTTCCTTCATAAGGAAGAAGTAACACAAGAGGCCATACTAGAAGCATCAATGTCCGATTTTTCAAGTAAAGATGAGGGGGAGGAATCTAGAAAGGGAATTGAGGTGAAACAATATGGCTGAAGGTACATTAGGAAATTCAAACAGCGTACAAGTGGCGAAAAAAACTTCGAAATTAGCAATAGTTTCAAAGTTTCGGGAATTGGGATTGTTAGCATTTATTATTCTTTTATGTGTGGCCGTGCAAGCTAGAAACCCGAGCTTCCTGACGATGGAAAATATTAATGACATGATAACGAATACGGCTATTCTAAGTATTCTTGCCCTCGGTATGATGCTTGTATTAATTACTCGGGGGATTGATTTATCGATAGGGGCTACGTTAGCGCTTTCGGGTATGATTGCAGCTCAAACTGTCAGTGCAAATCAAGGGCTACATCCGATCTTAGCTATCTTGCTAGGTACCATAATAGGGATTGTGTGTGGCATCGTGATCGGTTTCCTTGTTTCCAAGTTTGGGATTCTTCCTATTATCGCAACACTGGCCATGATGAATATTTTTAGGGGCTTAACTTTTACAGTAAGTGATGGACAGTGGATTAGTTCCTATCAAATGCCTGAAAGTTTTGTTTCGATTGCAACAAGCAAGATCCTTGGGATAAATACGCTCATAGTTATAGCGGTAGTCATCTATCTAATAGCATTCTATTTCATTAATCACACTAGAACAGGCAGACAAATTTATGCAGTTGGCAGTAATCCTGATTCTGCTAAGGTAAGTGGAATCAGTCAGACAAAAATCCTGATGCTAGTTTATACAATTATGGGTGGATTAGCTGGGCTATCAGGTGTTTTATGGGTTTCAAAATTCGCTTCTGCCCAAGGAGATACAGCTTCTGGCTATGAGTTAACGGTCATTGCAGCATGCATTCTAGGAGGGGTAAGTATTGCAGGGGGATCTGGGAAACTGTCTGGTGTTATTCTCGGGTCTTTGCTTCTTGGACTTTTGAACAATGCATTGCCTTTATTAAATGTATCGCCCTTTTGGCAAATGGCAATACAGGGTTCAATCATTTTAATTGCCGTCATTATTAACACACTTGTTAAGCGAGGTGTGGTTCGAAATAACCTGCTGAGGAGGAAAATTTAAACGATGGAACAGAGAGTGGTTAATCAAAATGAATATGTTCAAAGAACACTGACCAATAAACAAGAATTCTCTCTGAAGAAATTTTTCCTTCAGTGGGAATGGCTGTTAATCTTAGTATTTTTATTAGTGTTGGCCATTAATACGCATCTATCTCCCTACTTTTTAAATGGAGCGGGATTACGGGATGCAACAATGATATTTTTGGATAAAGCGTTCATCGTATTTCCAATGGTCATGATTATGATCCTCCGGGATATTGATATTTCTGTGGGTTCAACAGTTGCACTATCATCAGTTGTCATGGCAACGCTATATAACAACCTTGGTGTGCCAATGGAAGCAGCGATAATAATTTGTCTCTTAGTGGGCGCATTGTGTGGATTGATTAACGGTTTATTGATCATCAAGTTTAAGGAATTATCCGCTGTAATCGTGACACTTGGAACCATGATCCTATATCGCGGTTTGGCTTATGTCATTTTGGAGGACCAAGCATCCGGTAATTTTCCGGAGTGGTTTAGTTTCTTCGGTTGGGGACATGTAGCTGGAATTCCGTTCATCTTGCTTGTATTTGTTTTATTTGCAATAGGGTTTACATTGCTCCTTCATAAAACGACTTTTGGCAGGCAAATCTTTGCGATGGGGAACAATCCAACAGCGAGCCGCTTTTCGGGAGTTCAAGTCGATAAAATAAAAATCATTGTCTTCGTTCTTGCAGGTTTAATGGCAGCAATCACAGCAATTTTCCTTGCTTCGAGAATGGGTAGTACTAGACCAAACATTGCAACCAACTATGAACTGGATGTAATTGCAATGGTAGCACTTGGTGGAATTAGTACAGCTGGAGGGAAAGGGAGAATGCTTGGCGCAATTATTGCTATTTTCATCATCGGCTATCTTCAGTACGGCTTAGGTTTGATAAATATCGCATCCCAAACGATGCTTGTTATTATTGGGATTCTGTTGATTGTTTCAGTGGTTATTCCAAAATTAAATTTGAAGGGTATATTCAGTAGATTCGTTAAAAAGAGGAATACTAACTAGTTACTAGCAGGTGAAGCATAAAATGTTCAACCTACAATGTATATAAATTTTTTCATGAAAAGGGGAGAAAGAGGATGAGAAGGTTTTTATCAAAATGGGCTGTAGTTGGCCTTACAGTGGCAATGCTTGCTGCATGTGGTGATCAGAAAACAAACCAAGGTACAGAAACAGAGGGAGGCGAAGCAAGTTCTGATGGAGGCACTCCAAAATATGCAATGGTATTTAAGAACACTGGTAATCCATATGGTGAAAAAATGATGGACGGTTTCCAAGAAGCAATTGAAGAAGTTGGAGGGGAAGTCATTCTTCGCGCCCCAGACCAGCCAACTGCGGAAGGCCAAATTCAAATTATTGAACAGCTTATTACACAACAGGTTGATGCGATTGCAATTGCTGCAAATGATCAAGATGCATTAGAACCAGTTCTAAAAAAAGCAATGGATCAAGGAATCAAGATTCTTTCTGTTGACTCTGCTGTAAACGCTAACAGCCGTCTCGTTCATGTCAATCAAGCGGACCCTGAACGTATCGGTCGCAGTCAAATTGAGGCTGTTTCTGAGATGATTAATGGAGAAGGTCAAATCGCTGTACTAAGCGCAACTTCTCAAGCTACGAACCAAAATCTTTGGATTGAATGGATGAAGAAAGAACTTGAAGAGCCGGGCTATGAAAATATTGAGCTTGTAAAAGTAGCATATGGTGATGATTTAAGAGATAAAAGTGTATCTGAGACAGAAGCGTTATTAAAATCCTACCCTGATTTAAAGGCGATTGTTGCGCCGACAACAGTTGGGATTGCTGCAGCAGGTAAGGTTATCACTGATAAAGGGTTAAATGGAAAAGTTATTGTTACAGGTCTTGGACTTCCAAGTGAAATGGCCAGCTATATCGAAAGTGGTGTGTCTCCGGCAATGTTCTTATGGAACCCAATTGATGTTGGATACGGTGCTGGAATTGCTTCATATGCACTTGTTCAAGAAGAAATCACAGGTAAAGTTGGCGAATCCTTTGAGGCGGGTAGACTTGGTGAGAAAGAAGTAGTTGAAGATGGTGATGGGACACAAATTATGTTAGGCGATCCATTCCGCTTTGATGCAGAAAATATTGATGAGTGGAAAGATGTTTATTAATTAATAGAAGCATAGCAAGGGTCTGCCCTATCAAAAAGTATTAGATGGTGAGGAAGCATGTTCACATCATTGAACCTTGATACCAAGGTTGGGGGCAGGCCCTTTTTTAACTAAATTATAGGGAACTCTAATAAGTGGAGGTTTAGTATGGACAAAAGCAATAAGTTCGCCTGGACTTGGACGATAAAAAATGAATGCCTAGATGAGTATCTGAAGATGCACGAAGAGCCTTGGCAAGAAATTATGTTGGAGCATTCAAAAGCAGGGATAACAAATTACTCGATCTTTCAAAACGGAAATCAATTCTTTTATTGCTTTGAATGCGATGATGTTGATCAAGCCTTTTCCTATATCGCAAAAAGTGATGCTTGTAATAAGTGGAATGCTCTTACTTCGAAAATGGTAGAAGGGTCATTTGACTTTAATGAAGTAGAGCCGATTAAACCGTTACGAGAAGTGTTTTATTTAAAATAACCAACATTTGAATTGGGAATTATTCTCATATTCATATAAGTGAGGTGGAAAGAATGAATAAACTATTACCACTTAAAGATACTGTAAAACCTAGAATAGGCTTGTACTCAATTGGGTTACAAGCCTATTGGAATCAGTTCCCTGGACTAAGAGAAAGACTTATAGAATATGGGGAATTTATTGAAAAGAAAATGTCTACATGGGGTGAAATCTATAATTATGGATTAGTAGACACCGAAGGAGAAGGTCGTAATGTGGGTGAATGGCTAAATAGTAAAAATGTAGATTTAGTCTTCTGTCATGCAGCCACGTATAGTACTAGTTCAACAGTTCTGCCAATCCATCAGATTTGTAGAGCACCTGTGATTTTCTTGAATTTGCAGCCGTCAGCACGAATCAATTATGATCAAACCACAACTGGAGAATGGCTAGCCCAATGTGGAGCATGTCCAATTCCAGAATTTTCGAATGCGTTCAATCGTGCTGAAATTCCATTTCATGTGGTGAATGGCTTATTAGGGTTAAATTACACACCTGCTATTTCTTTAACGAATGAAATAACTCATGAAAGGAAAGAAGCGATTCGTGCTTGGAAGGAGATAAGCGAATGGATTCGAGCGGCAGCTGTTTCCCGTACGCTACAATCTAGCCGTTTTGGATTTCTTGGTAATACTTATAGTGGCATGCTCGATATGTATAGTGACTTTACTATGCTTCAAGCACAAACGGGTATTCATATTGAAGTTTTAGAAATGTGCGAATTGAATCAATTAGTAAGTGAAGTTACAGAGTCAGAAATTAGTAAGAAAATGAATGAAGTATATGAGATGTTTGAAATTAGTGGCGATTCACCTTCAGATCCGATTGCTAAAAAACCATCCCACGATCAAATGGAGTGGTCTTATAAAGTAGCCGCAGCCCAGGAGAAATTAGTCCGAGAGTGTAATTTAGATGCCCTTTCCTATTATTATCACGGGTCACCTGGTGGGGAATATGAAAAACTTCAAAGTGGTTTTATCGTGGGACATTCACTTTTGACAGCACGAGGTATACCATGCGCTGGAGAGGGTGATTTGAAAACGGCCTTAGCTATGAAAATTTGTGACATTTTGGGAGTAGGGGGAAGCTTTTCAGAAATTGTAGTCGTAGATTATGAGGATGAAACAATTCTTTTAGGTCATGATGGTCCGTTTCATATTGCAATCTCTGAAGGAAAACCAATTCTTAGAGGAATGGGATTATATCATGGCAAACAGGGGACGGGTGTTTCGGTAGAGGCTAAGGTGAAAACGGGTCCACTCACTACTTTAAACGTTACACAAACGGGGAATGGAAAACTAAAGCTCATCATTAGTGAAGCTGAGTCTACAAACGGCCCTACGATGAAAATCGGGAATACACAAACACCAGTGAAGTTCAAAAAGCACCCGGATGAATATATGACACGATGGTTTGCGGAAGCTCCTACACATCATTGTGCAATATCTATTGGTCATAATGCCTCACTGTTTGAAAAAGTAGGGAAATTATTGAACATACCTACAGTTACTTTATAAGATCTATAGCAAAAATTAAACAACGCTAATGTCTCACGAGTGATTTCTGAATCTTCAGTTTTATTTATCTTCCTTTTTAGTTGCGAAAAAGTCAGAGTTAAAATTTGTGTTGCATTATTTTAATGCGACACAAGCGAAATAATTGGATTTCATACTAGTAACAATGCCACTTTGATTTCGAAACGGAAAGATATTAAATGACATAAAACAAACAGAAATAAAACAAACAGAAATAAAACGAAAAAAATATAAAACAAAATATTTTATTGTATATACAAAAATAAACAAAGGTGATATTCTGAAAACAGAAGTAAATAAAAGTAAAATGGAGGTAAAAATGGTAATTAATCTATGGGATATCGAAAAAGCAAATACATTAACTGCAGGTCTAGATGAACTTGTTTATCGTTCTAATTTAATAGGGGCGGATCGTGCTGTTTGTAACTGGGGTGGCGGAAATACATCGATGAAAACAGTTGAAAAGGACTTTCGTGGCCGTGATATAGAAGTGATGTGGGTAAAAGGAAGCGGCTCGGATCTTGCGACAATGACGTCGGGAAATTTCACCGGTTTAAATCTTGAAGATATCCTTCCTCTTATGGAACGTGATGAAATGCCAGATGAAGAGATGGTAGAATACTTATCTCAATGCATGATTAATAGCAAACATCCACGTGCTTCCATCGAAACATTGCTTCATGCATTCTTGCCATTTAAACATGTTGATCACACTCACCCAGACGCAATTATCAGTATTTGTTGTGCAGACAACGGAAAGGAAATTGCAAGAGAAATTTTCGGGGATCGTTTTGTATGGGTACCTTACGTTCGCCCAGGGTTTACTCTATCCAAGATGATTGCTGAAGGTGTACGGAACAACCCTCAAGCTGATCTAGTTTTAATGGAAAAGCATGGCTTGGTTGTCTGGGGAGAAACAGCAAAAGAAAGTTACGATAAAACGATCTCTGTTATTAATGAAGCTGAAGAATATATCAATGCTCGTATTGATGAAAATGCGACTTTCGGTGGGAAGAAATATGACTCTTTAAATGAAGCAGATCAAAAAAGAATTTTAGCTAAAGTATTGCCTGTTATTCGTGGGGCAGTTAGTGATGAAAAGAAGATGCTGTTAGCCTATGACAATGCTGACGATGTACTAGAGTTTGTGAATAGCAATGACGCAGCTGAACTTTCTCAAGTCGGTGCTGCTTGCCCAGATCACTTGGTACACACGAAGATGAAGCCTTTATACATCGCTTGGGATCCTTCTACAAAAGATGTTGATCAGTTGGTCGAAGCCATCAAGAGAGACGTTGAGAGCTTTAAAGAAGATTATAGAGCTTACTTCCAAAGGAACAAAAATGAAGGGGATGTGATGTTCGAACCTGCTCCGCGCGTTATTTTGATTCCAGGAATCGGTATGGTCAACTCGGGTAAAAATACCGCCATGGCCAAAGTAAGTGGTGCTCTCTATCACCGTGCGATTGCAGTTATGAAGGGATCGACAGCTCTTGGGCGGTTTGTTTCATTAAATGAAAATGAATCCTACAATATTGAGTACTGGCCACTTGAGCTTTATAAACTATCATTGGCACCAGCTGAAGCGGAGTTTTCTAGAAAGGTGGCATTTGTGACAGGTGGAGCAGGTGGTATAGGAAGCGAGACTTGCCGTCAATTTGTTGCAGAAGGTGCACACGTCGTGCTAGCCGACCTGAACCTTGAAGGTGCTGAAAAAGTAGCTGCAGAAATCAACGAGCAGTACGGCGAAGGCCGGGCCATTGCCGTGAAAATGGATGTAACAAGCGAAGAACAAGTCCAAATAGCATTTGAACAGACCGCGCTCACTTATGGGGGGGTCGATATTGTCGTCAATAATGCTGGTTTGGCAACCTCAAGCCCATTCGACGAGACGACGTTAAAAGAATGGAACTTAAACATGAATGTACTTGGCACAGGCTATTTCCTTGTTGCCCGTGAAGCGTTTAAGCTGATGAAAAATCAAGCAATCGGTGGAAGTATGGTCTTCATTGGATCCAAGAATTCCCTGTATGCGGGGAAAAATGCATCCGCTTATAGCGCTGTGAAAGCGATGGAAACACACTTGGCTAGATGTATTGCTGTTGAAGGTGGGGAATATGGTATCCGGGTTAACTCGGTTCTGCCTGATGCGGTTCTTCAAGGTTCGGCGATTTGGGGATCTAGATGGCGTGAAGAACGTGCTGCGGCATATGGAATTGAACCAGATCAATTAGAAGAGCATTACCGCAAGAGAACGACGTTATTAGTAAATATCTATCCTAAGGATATTGCTGAGTCAATTTTATTCTTTTCTTCTTCGAAAGCCGAGAAGACGACGGGTTGCATGATTACAGTTGATGGAGGAGTTCCAGCAGCTTTCACGCGTTGAATTTTTTCAATAGTCAAACTTCTGGCCCTTATTCGCTCCATCATGATAATGGGTCAGATCATTTATTTATTAGTGAGAAATGCTAACGTAGCTTTGGGAGGTTCTGAATGGAAAAGAATTGTCTAGCTGTTGATATAGGGGCTTCAAGCGGCAGACTCATTCTGGGAAGCCTTAAAAATGGCAAGCTGAACTTGGAAGAGATACATCGCTTTGAAAATTGCATCGTTGAGAAAAACGGACACTTTTGCTGGGATATAGATGGCTTATTCAATGAAATTAAAGTGGGTATTAAGAAGTGTTACAGGAAGGGCATTAAGCCTGTCAGCATCGGGATTGATACGTGGGCGGTCGATTTTGTTTTACTCGATGACAACGATCAACTATTGACTGATGCTGTTGCCTATCGTGATCCTCGTACCGATGGAATAATGGAGGAAGTAACCGACCTCTTTTTGAAGGAACGTCTATATTTAGAAACAGGGATTCAATTTCAAAAATTTAATACAATTTACCAGCTATATGCATTAAAAAAGAAAAATCCGGAAGTGTTAAAAAAAGCAAAGACGTTTTTGATGATTCCCGATTATCTTCACTATTTACTAACAGGCAAGAAAGCAAACGAATATACAAATGCAACAACCACCCAATTGATTAACGCTTTCACCAGAAAGTGGGATAAAGAGATTATCTGCAAGTTAGGCCTGAACATGGATATGTTCCAAGAAATTAAGATGCCTAAACAAACATTGGGAACATTAAGGGAAGAGCTTGTAGAAGAATTTGGGTTCGATATGGAAGTCATTCTACCAGCAACACATGATACGGGCTCAGCTGTTATATCTGTACCTGAATTGGAAGATACAATTTATCTCAGTTCAGGAACGTGGTCTCTGATCGGTGTAGAAAATCACTTTCCGATTTGTGTGACAAAAGCTTTGGATTACAATTTCACAAATGAGGGTGGGATGGATTTCCAATTTCGTTTTCTAAAAAATATCATGGGTCTTTGGATGATCCAAGAGGTGAGAAGGAACTACAATAATGGGTATTCTTTTGTTGAACTAGCAGATTTGTCAAGGCAACATCCGGAGTTTGTTTCGACTGTAAATGTGGATGATCCACGTTTCTTGAAACCTGATAATATGATTGAAGAAATTCGAAAGTATTGCTCGGAAACAAACCAAAGAATACCTGAGCACCCTGGAGAGATTGCAAAATGTGTATTCGATAGTCTTGCAATTGGCTATAAGAAGGCAGTATCGGAAATAGAGGATATATTTGAAAAAGAGTTCAGCAAAATCAATGTTATCGGCGGTGGTTCCCAAAACGAATTACTGAACCGATTAATATCGGATGTAACAAAAAAAGAAGTGTATGCAGGACCGGTGGAAGCGACAGCTATTGGAAATCTGGTTGCACAGTTTATAGCACTGGGCGAAATCGAAGATATTAATAACGCAAGGAGGATTATCAAGCACTCCTTTGAAGTGAAAAAATATGTCTAATAGTGATGATATAGTGTCATGAATTGAGGGGAAACAGAAGTTTAACTTTGGGGTACTAAAAGTGAGCTTCTTTTAAATTTTCCGTAAAAGAATCGCAACTTAAATTAATGCGGCAAAGGGGTAAAGGTATGAGTTTGAAAAGTCAATTTGAGCTAGCGAAGAGTGAATATGAGCAATGGGGCATTCAGGTAGAGGAAGCCCTTGAAAAATTGCGGGATATCCCCATCTCAATCCATTGTTGGCAAGGGGATGATATTGATGGATTTGAGGTGAATAAAGCGGAACTATCGGGAGGAATAGATGTTACCGGGAACTATCCAGGCAAAGCCACGACACCGGAGGAGCTGCGCATGGATCTTGAGAAAGCGCTTTCTCTTATTCCTGGAAAACACCGGATAAATCTCCACGCCCTTTATGCAGAAACTGATGGTGAGATAGTGGACCGAGATAAGTTAGAGCCTAAACATTTTGAAAAATGGGTTGCCTGGGCAAAGAAACATGGTCTTGGCCTAGATTTCAATCCAACAATTTTCTCACACGAAAAAGCAGCAGATGGATTAACTTTAAGCCATCCAAATCCGGAAATACGCAGATTCTGGATTGATCACTGTATTGCTAGCAGGAGAATCGGCGAATACTTTGGAAAAGAACTTGGAACACCGTGTTTGACAAATATATGGATACCGGATGGTTATAAAGATATTCCTAGTGATAGACTAACACCCAGAAAACGCTTAAAAGAATCCTTGGATGAAATCTTTGCAGCAGAAGTAGATGATACATTCAATATTGATTCGGTAGAAAGCAAGCTTTTTGGAATCGGTTCTGAATCATATGTCGTTGGTTCCCATGAATTCTACTTGAGCTATGCACTAAAAAATAACAAGCTTTGCCTCCTTGACACAGGGCATTATCACCCGACCGAGATGGTTTCAAATAAAATTTCCTCCATGCTATTGTTTAATGAAAAATTAGCTCTGCATGTGTCGAGACCTGTTCGTTGGGACAGTGATCATGTTGTAACTTTTGACGAAGAATTAAAAGAGATTGCATTGGAAATAGTCCGGAATGATGCAATTGATAAAGTAATGATCGGTCTTGACTTCTTTGATGCGAGCATCAACCGTATTGCAGCATGGACCATTGGTACACGCAACATGGTGAAAGCAATGCTCTATGCTATGTTAATGCCCAATGAGCATTTGAAAGAGCTGCAGGAGAAAGGGGACTATACAAAGAGACTTGCCCTACTGGAAGAGTTTAAAACATATCCCTTTGGAGCTATCTGGAACTATTACTGCGAACAAATGGATGTACCTGTAAAGGAACATTGGTTAGCAGAGGTTCTGGAATATGAAGAAAGGGTATTATCACAGCGAAAATAAAGGGATCTCCAAATCTGGCTATAACTAAAGGAAGAACCGAACTAAATTTACTTCGTAATATTACATTTGGTGCTACATTTATTTGTTAGGTAATGTTAATATTTACAAAAAAACAAACATAAACAAAAATATATAAATATCCAATGAGATATAAGATTATCAGAGGTGGCAAAATGCTTGTAGCAGAGAGACATGAAAAAATTACGGCTCTAGTAAATGAAAAAGGGAGCATTCGGGTTTCAGAGTTAAGTCAGATTTTTAAGGTGACAGAGGAAACAATTCGCCGCGATCTGGAAAAATTGGAGAACGACGGGAAACTCCAAAGAAGCCATGGTGGTGCAGTAAGTATAAAGGATCACGATTTGGAGGCTCCCTATTTCGAGAGAGAAATAAGAAATGTTAAGGAAAAAATGGCAGTAGCCGAGGAGGCTATTAAATATGTAGCAGCAAACGATCGCATAATATTGGATGCTAGTACTACTGCCTGGTATATGGCAAAAAGATTGCCTGATATCCCTTTGACCGTGTTAACTAATTCGATGAAGGTGGCCATGGAGTTGGTGAATAGAGAGAAAATCTCTGTCATTACTGTGGGAGGCTCACTCCTTCAAAAATCATTATCTTTTGTCGGCCCTCAAACAAATAACGCTTTGGAGTATTACCATGTCAATAAAGCATTTATTTCTTGCCAAGGGATTCATGCACAACGCGGCATTAGTGACTCAAATGAAATGCAGGCTTTGGTCAAAAAGAAAATGATAGAAATATCGGATCAAGTTTACTTGCTGGCAGATTATACGAAATTCGGCGTACAGGCTTTTTCGCGTATATCAAATATGGATGCCATTCACTTCGTCATTACAGATTCAAAAACAAACCAGGATCAAATTCAAGAGTTGATGGATTTGCCAATCAAAGTTATACGCTCATAATGCAATTATTTGAATGGGGGATGTTATGAAAGTTTCTTTATTTATTACCTGCCTGGCTGATGTATTTTATCCAGGTGTCGGAAAAGACGTTGTTGAGATACTGGAACGGAATGGCTGCGAAGTGAGTTTTCCAGAGGCTCAGACTTGCTGTGGACAGCCAGCTTACAATAGCGGATATCACAAAGAAACAAAAAATGTTGCAAAACATATGATAAAAACATTCGAATCTGCCGATTACGTAGTTACCCCTTCCGGCTCATGCGGTGCAATGATTCATGAATATGTCCATTTATTCGAGAACGATGAGGAATGGCAGAAAAAAGCACAGGCTTTGGCAGATAAAACTTTCGAGTTTACACAGTTTCTGGTAGATGTTTTAAAAGTGGAAGATTTAGGGGCGACATTCCCAAAAAAAGTAACGTTCCACACATCTTGCCATATGACACGTTTATTAGGCGTGAAAGAAGCCCCTATAAAACTATTGGAAAATGTAAAAGATTTAGAGTTTGAAAGTCTTCCGGGCAAAGAAACTTGTTGTGGGTTTGGTGGAACTTTTTCGGTCAAGATGGTGCCGATTTCGGAACAAATGGTGAATGAAAAAATACAACATATTGAACAAACGCAGGCAGAAGTGTTAATTGGTGCAGACTGCGGGTGTCTAATGAATATCGGCGGACGAATTGAACGCCAGGGGAAACCAATCAAAGTAATGCATATTGCACAAGTTTTAAATAGTAGCGAGTCCAAGGGGGTGACGCAAAGTGGCAATGAAAATCAGTGACGATAAGTTTTTTGGAAGAGTGGAAAAAGGATTGAAAAATGATTTTATGAGAGAAGCGGTAAGTTCCGCCCAAGAAAGATTAAGGGACCGGAAGCTAATTGCGCAAGAAGAACTCGGCAATTGGGAAGAGTGGCGGAATCTAGCTGAAGAAATACGTCAGCATACTTTGGAAAACCTGGATTATTATCTTGAGCAATTTGCAGAAAATGTTTCCAAACAGGGGGGGCATGTTTTCTTTGCCAACACACCCGAAGAAGCCAATGAATACGTCGCAAAGATTGTTCAAAACAAAAAGGCCAGAAAGATCATTAAAGCAAAGTCCATGGTGACAGAGGAGATAAGCTTGAACGAAAATCTCGAGAAGCTCGGCTGCGAGGTAATCGAATCGGACTTGGGAGAGTATATCCTTCAACTCGATGATCACGATCCACCATCCCATATCGTCGCGCCTGCGCTGCACAAAAATAAAGAGCAAATCCGTGATACATTCCAGGAAAAGAGGGGCTATACTAAATCCTCCAAACCGGAAGAACTCGCATTATTTGCAAGAGAGCAATTGCGTGAGGAATTTCTGAATGCCGATATCGGCATAACTGGCTGCAACTTCGCAGTAGCTGAATCAGGAGCTATCACCCTAGTGACAAATGAAGGAAATGCAGGGCTTACGACGACTCTCCCGAAGACGGTCATAGCATTTATGGGGATGGAAAGAATTGTACCTACCTGGGAAGAGCTTGATATTTTGGTAGGAATGCTATGCAGAAGTGCAGTCGGCCAAAAATTGACTAGCTATATCACTGGATTGACAGGGCCAAAGGAAGAAGGGGAAGTAGATGGGCCCGAGGAATTTCACGTAGTAATAATTGATAATGGGCGCTCGAAAATTCTGGGGACGGAATTTCAGTCAGTACTCCAATGTATCCGCTGTGCTGCTTGTATCAATGTGTGTCCAATATACCGTCATGTTGGGGGCCATTCCTATGGCTCGATATATCCAGGGCCAATTGGCGCAGTTCTTTCCCCACTACTCGGTGGTTATGATGATTATAAGGAGCTGCCTTATGCGTCCAGCCTATGTGGTGCATGTACGGAAGCTTGTCCGGTCAAAATCCCTTTACATGATTTGCTCATTAAGCATCGCCGAAATATCGTTGAGGAACAAGGGAAAGCGGGATTTGGCGAAAAACTTGCAATGAAAGGTTTTTCTATTGCCGCTAGTTCACCGAAGCTCTACAGCATGGGATCAAAGGTTGCCCCGGCGGTGATGGGTCCGCTGGTCAAAGAAGGAAAGGTAACGAAGGGGCCAGGCCCAATCAAGCCTTGGACCGACATTCGTGATTTCCCGGAACCGAGCAAACAAAGCTTCAGGGAATGGTATAAACACCGCGAGAAGGGTGGAGATCAGTAATGGAGACAGGCAGCATTCAAAATAAGGATAGTTTCTTAAACCAACTGGCGAAAAATTTGGGAAGGGAGCGCCGAACTGAGAAAGTATCACGCCCTACCTGGAAGCATCAGCCTCAGTATGAAGTGTTTAAAGGGGCGACCCAAGATCAATTGGTGGATATTCTTAAAGAACAATGCAAGAAAATTCATACATCTGTAGAAGAAGTCACAATCAGCTCATTAAATGAAGCGCTGGATAAGGTAATCCGACAAATGGATGGGAAATCCGTAATAATCACTGATGATCCACGATTTGAAGAATACGGAATAAATTCCTACTTCCAACAAGCAATCAGTGAGGGGATGGATGTTCAATCATGGGATCCAAGAGGCGGAGTTGATAATATTCACAAAGCTGAGAAATCAGATATTGGCATCACATTTTCTGATATGACTTTGGCAGAATCAGGAACCGTTGTTTTGTTCAGCGACAAAGGGAAAGGTCGTTCTGTAAGCTTGCTTCCAACTAATTACATAGCCATCATACCCAAAAGTACAATTGTACCACGGATGACACAGGCGACCTCCTTTATCCACAGCATGCAAAAAAAACAAGGAAAAATACCCTCCTGCATAAATTTTGTATCGGGCCCAAGTAATAGTGCCGACATTGAAATGAATCTTGTGGTTGGTGTCCATGGCCCTGTAAAAGCCTATTATTTAATTGTAGAAGATAGATGATTTTTGCCATTGCATTTGTGAAAGGAATGGTGTATCTATGTTGAAGAAAACGTTCAAAATCACTTCCGGGTTAGGAGTCCAGGCTCGTCCTGCTGCCCAACTAGTCAATTTGGCAAGTCGGTTTTCAGCTGATATTTCATTAGAGTATAAAGGGAAAAGTGTGAATCTTAAATCCATCATGGGTGTCATGTCGTTGGCTGTTGGGGAAGGGTCCGAAATTACAATTTCTGCGGATGGAAAGGATGAACAGGAGGCAATAAGACAAATCGAAAATCTCATGGAGAAAGAAATTGGCGGGGCATTGCTGGAGAATTAATTACTGATAAGAAAGAAGACCAGTCTACCCATCAATTATTCATTTGAGTTTTGTATAGACTAACTTACAGCAGAATTCCTTTATTATATATTATCGCGAATAGGGTACAACCAGGGATAACGAGACTCCTGGTTTTTTTGTTAGAATATATTTTGAAATATATTTTGAAAGACTGGCAAATCGGTTATCGAAGAATAATTCCGTCCATTCAGGTTAATCTAAGGATGGCTACAATTGTGATGCTTGATGTCGCAACCCTATCAAGGATCAGGACATTGAGCATTACGCAGTGATTGAAGAGTAGTCAAAATAATACTTATACTGGAGGGGTAATTATGGTGAAAAATTCACGTCCGGATAGTAAGAGAAAGATTAAGGAGCAGCCCAAAGTTCCAGATGAACAAAGACGGAACAAGGGATCATCAACTGCGCGCCATAAAAATTAACACCTTCATATAAGTATGAGACAGGGGGCTGCCGCCTCCTGTTTTTCATTATCTTGTGCAAACTACCTCTTCATTATTATAAATCAACTTTTATTATCTCGGCAGTATCACCATTTTTTGCTGGAATGCTGAGTTCGGCAAATTGCGATTACATATAGAAAGATGCAGGTATAGAATACATAGAGCCAAGCAAAGCAAGACTTTGAAATGCCAGGGGTAATGTTAGGTGCCAGCCAAAAGAAGGTGCATTAAATAGACAGTTATTGATGAATGCGGTTTGAACGATTAATTACCGTAATTGTTACATTGCAAGCCATTCGAAAATATACTGCTAAAAAGGAGGATGTTCATGGATATCTTTGAAGCTATTAAATCTAGAAGAAGCATTGGATTCGTTTCAAGCGAGCCCGTTCCAAAGGATTTAATTGACAAAATATTGGAGGCGGGAACATGGGCTCCAAGTCATTATCGAACAGAACCGTGGAAATTTTTTGTCTTGACCGGTGGGAGCCGGAGTCGATTGGGGAAAACACTCGCAAAAATTGAAGAGCGGCAGATGGAAGACCCATTAAGTGAAGCGAACCAAAAGAAACTAACCAAAATAGAGGAAAAACCTTTTCGAGCGCCACTTATTATTGCAGTCGCAGTAAATCCAAGCGACAATCCCAGAGCATTACTTCAGGAGGAGCATGGAGCGGTATATGCAGCAATTCAAAATATGCTCTTGGCAGCTCATGCAGTAGGGTTGGCAGGATATTGGAGGACCGGTAAATCAGCTTATCATCCAGAGATGAGGCAATTATTTAAACTACCCCACAATGGGGACATTTTAGGTTTTCTATATTTAGGGCATCCAAAAAAATCTGCTCCCGAAGGGAAAAGGAAACATCCTGATGAAGTCACTACCTGGCTGGCAAGTGAAAGTGATTTTGATAATCTCTAGTGGTTGATTCTTATTCATATATTTAATTAGGGCACAAATGTTGATGATTCAACATCTGTGTTTTTTTTTTACCGTATCTGAAAAAACGAGTGGTTTATTGGTGTGTTTAATCGAATGCTCTGTCCTATACTTGCAAAAAATGTGATGGTCATCATATTGTCAATTTCTTCCATCTGCCCAATTCTCGAACCCATTCTCATTCCGTGATAAAATGTAACTAGAAGTTTTTAAATCGGAGAAAATCTGCTCGGGAAAGGAGCTGCCTTACATGGACATCAGGATCAATTTAAAAACAATAAAAGATTTGTGTGGGACCGTCTCCTTTAAAAGAGGGGATTCCTTTTATCGTGCCGGTAAAGTACTCCTCACCAACCATACTCCACAAACTTGTGAGGCGATTGTTAAAGGGACCGAAGAATTCCATGTCACAATTATGCGCTCAAATAATGGCGAATTTCAATCCTCATGCAGCTGTCCAACGTTACCGAATTTTAAACACAGTTGCCAACATACTGCTGCGGTGCTCATCGCCCTCTATGAATTAAAGAAACAAGGCATTCCCTCTGGCTCCATACATAATGAACAAATTGGGGAACGCGGAATAACGGATAACTTCATGACGTTATTTACTGAAAAAACAGGTCGGAAGAGTGGTCATCAGCTTCATTTCGAGAAAAGAGAAGTAGTGGAGGCACGTTTTAATGTTAAGCCAATCCCGATTCACGACAATGAATATTTGTTTGGCATTGAAGCGGAAATCTCGTCAAAAAAGGTGCCCAACATGCGGAAGTTTTTACAAGCCATCCGTGAAGGGAAGGCGAGTGCATTAACGTCGACAGTTAAATATGACCCTGCCATGCAATGTTTTTCAACCGATGTGGATGCTTTGATTCATCAGCTAGTACATGTGGCCCAAGATGAAAGAGTGTATTTTGAGGTGAAGTCCGAGGAGAACAAAGATAACGTTGGCGATGAATGGTTGCTTATACCGCCATCCGCGTGGCCAGCGCTCAAACCTTTACTTCTAAAAGTCCCCTTTGCAACACTCGAGCAGGAAGACTATTCATATACCCGTTTGTGTTTTCAAGAAGGGGTGCCTCCGATCCAATTTTATTTAGCCGAAAACAATGAACACTATCAACTTCACATGAAGGGATTTAACCACTTGACGATATTGGATGCCTATAATGTTGTAATCAGCGGTGGGGAAATCTTTCAGTTGGAAGGTCAGGATTGCGATCGGTTAATTCAATTGAAGCGGATGCTCGTGACGCCAGCGACAAATACGATTCCGATAAAAAAAGATCAAGTTGACTTTTTTATGAAAAAAGTGGTGCCCGGTCTAAAAAAAATCGGAAATGTACAGCTGTCCAAAGGGGTGACAGAACAGTTCATGAAAACCCCTTTAATCGTTAAAGTTTATTTGGATCGTTTAAAAACCCGTCTCCTTGCAGGGCTTGAATTCCACTATGAAAACGTGGTAATTCAACCACTGGAAAGCCGGGAAACGCCTATAGGTCCTATGATCATTAGAGATATAAATAAAGAAGAGGCAATCTTGCAGCTAATGGAGGACAGTGGATTTACGGTTACCGAAGGCGGTTATTATATGCAAAATGAGGAATTGGAATATGAGTTTCTTTATCATACCGTTCCAAAACTTCAAAGTCTTGCCCAAGTTTATGCAACTACTGCTGTCCGGGTACGCGTTGTAAGGGAAAATGTGTTTCCTAAAATCCGCGTGAAGGTTCCCAAAGACCGTACAGATTGGCTGGAGTTCAAATTTGAAATGGATGGCATTGCCGACAAGCACGTAAAAGAGATTCTGAAGGCATTGCAAATCAAACAAAAATATTATCGTCTTCCCAGCGGTTCATTGTTTTCATTGGAAACAAGAGAAATTGAGGAGATACGCCGCTTTCTAACGGCCATACCTGCCCAAGAAGACGACTTTGAAGCCAGTTTAAGCATGCCTATTCTTGAAGGACTGAGATTTCTCGATTTAATCGAAGAAAGCGAAGTATTTTCACCGGAAGAATCTTTCATCCAGTTTGTCGATCAATTAATGCATCCGTCCGGTTTACAATTTGATGTGCCAGAAAGCTTGGATCCAATCCTAAGAGATTATCAAAAACAGGGCTACAAATGGATGAAGGCCCTAGCTGCATTCGGATTTGGCGGTGTACTGGCAGATGATATGGGACTTGGGAAAACATTGCAAAGCATTGCATTTATTGTCTCCGAGCTAGCCAGTATCCGGGAACTAAAGCTTCCCGTTTTGATCGTTTGTCCGTCTTCTCTGACATATAACTGGCTGCATGAGATTACTGCATTCTCACCGGAAATAGAAGCAATCATCATAGATGGGAAAAAGGTAGAAAGAGAAAAACTATTAAAAGAATCCAATGGAATAGATGTCATCATTACGTCATATCCACTGCTTAGAATGGATATGAGGTGGTATGAGGATCAAACTTTCCATACCATTTTCTTTGACGAGGCGCAAAGTTTTAAAAATCCATATACACAAACAGCTCGTGCGGTTAAAAAGTTAAAGGCGCAAAACCGTTTTGGACTGACTGGTACACCGGTGGAAAATTCGCTGGAAGAGCTATGGTCCATCTATCATGTGGTATTCCCGCAACTTTTCCAAGGACTAGAGGAATACAGCCATTTACCGCGGAAATCAATTGCCCGCCGGGTACGGCCATTCTTGCTTCGCCGCATTAAATTGGATGTACTGCCGGAGTTGCCGCAAAAACATGAAACCTTGGAAATTACCGAGTTGCTTCCTGAACAGAAGAAACTTTATACAGCCTTTTTAGCAAAACTACGTCACGATACATTAAAGCATCTGGATCAGGCGACTTTCCAAAAAAATCGGATCCGCATTTTGGCTGGGTTGACAAGGCTCCGCCAAATTTGCTGCCATCCTGCTTTGTTTATAGAAGGTTATGGGGGCGGTTCAGCAAAATTTGAACAGCTTATGCAAATTCTCGAAGAATCCAAAGTATCTGGACGAAGGGTACTGATTTTCTCCCAGTTCACCAAAATGCTGCAGCTCATTGGGAGGGAATTAACGATGCGTGGACAAACCTTTTTCTATCTTGACGGGCAAACTCCTTCTGAAGAACGGGTAGATCTTTGCAACCGGTTTAATGATGGGGAACAAGAGCTATTTTTAATTTCCCTTAAAGCTGGAGGCACTGGATTAAACTTAACAGGGGCGGATACGGTTATTCTGTATGATCTCTGGTGGAATCCGGCAGTTGAGGATCAGGCAGCAGACCGAGCATACCGGATGGGGCAAAAAAATGATGTCCATGTCATTAGGATGGTAGCAAAGGGGACAATCGAAGAGAAGATGAATACTCTGCAAGCAAAAAAGAGAAACCTCATTACAGAAGTTGTTGATGCCGACCCGAAAATCGCTATGTCATTGTCAGTGGAAGATATAAGAGAAATTTTGATGATATAAAAATCTTAGGACTCTCTCAACATTAATAAGTGCTCTTTAATATAAAAAGGAGGTGTTTCCCCTATATGAACACCTCCTTAATCTGTTAACAAATGCTATCATAGTTCGTTTGTTGCCTTCAGCACCCCCTCTTGTTCATACAAATACCCCTGTCGACCATGTGTTTCATAATATTTGAATAATTTTAACTTATCAAATTACTTTCAACTAGTTCGAATAAATTACAAAAATTACAAGTGAAATATTAGTTTATTGCTTTATTTTTCTAGTAATAGGAAAAAGTCCAGGACTAATTACTTTTTGATATTAGATTGAAAGACATAATTGAGCAGAAAAGTTGATTGTATAGAATAATATTCCAGTATATGATAAGGAATGTATATTTAATTGACATATTAATAATCGGGGGAAAAAATATGAGTATTGCCAAAAAAATGCTAGCTTCATTTTCAGCCGTAATTATATTAATGATATTCATCGGCGGGACTAGTATTTATAGTTTAAACCACTTAAATGATGAGTATGAAAAGGTAATCGAGGAGAATATTACACAATTAGCTGTTATTAATAATGTCCGACGCTATGTACCTTTGCAGCAAGTGCAAATGCGGTCATACGTACTCGACGATTCACCAAAACAGTTGGAGTTATTGGAACAGCGTCTGGATGAGGTAGCGGGTTACTTGGATGAGTTAAGTAAAATTAATACTCATGAGGAATTTAATGATAAAATCCAATTTGCAATCCAGTATGAAAATCAATTGGCCGATTTGGCAAAGGGATTGATTGCTGCCGTCCAGAATGGGGATACTGCGGAAGCTGCAGAGATTGCTATGGTGGACGCAGATGATCCAAGTACATTTCTTGTCAAGACAATTGAAGAAATACAAGAAAGAGAATATGAGATTATTGATTCAGTAAAAGAAGAGGCAGCTAGTGAGGCGACAATGGGGATTGTGATAATAATTTCCGTTATTATTATCTCGGTTCTAGTAAGTATTGGGATTGTCTTACTATTGAACCGTATGATTACAAACCCGGTAAAACGTTTATCAGAGGCTGTAAAAGTTGTTTCGGAAGGGGATTTATCTCAAGCGGATTTAAAAATACACTCAAAAGATGAAATTAAAACATTAGTGGATTCATTTAATGAGATGAAGGTTTCATTGCGTTCCATCATTCAAAATACAAATGAAAATGCGAATTTAGTCGCATCATCAGCGGAGGAACTATTGGCAAGCACAGAGGAAGTAAATAACCTTTCGCAGTCTGTGTCGAGCAATATTGAGATTACGGCGAAAGCTATTGAAGAAAACGCCCTATCTTCCAATGAAAGTGCTTCCGCTATGACGGAAACAGCAAGTGGCGTACAGCGTATTGCAGAATCATCAACATCCCTGCAAGAAAAGGCAATCAGAACAAAAGCTGTTGCGACATCTGGTGGACAAACTGTGGGAGATGCACAAAATCAGATGCAAGTTATCTACCAATCTTCAGAAGGGGTTACAAAGTTAATCAACAAGCTGACAAATCAAATTACTGAAATTAGCAATATTTCAACAGTCATTACAAGCATCACGGAGCAAACAAATTTACTGGCGTTGAATGCAGCGATTGAAGCGGCACGTGCAGGAGAGCATGGAAAAGGCTTTGCTGTTGTCGCAGATGAGGTCCGAAAACTGGCTGAAGAATCGAAAGCATCAGCTACCCAAATTGTTAGCTTGACTCAGGAAATCGTCGGGGATGCAAAGACTGTTCAACAAGCTGTTGGTTATAGTTTAGCGAATGCTCAAGATGGGGTGGAGCTCATTAAAGAAGCGGGTGACGCATTTGAGCAAATCCATGTTGCCATTAACGAAATCACAGATCAAGTTACGGATATTTCTTCTGTTACAGAAGAAATTTCAGCAGCAGCTGAACAAGTTGCAGCTTCTGTAAGTCAAGTGTCGACCAATTCCCAAAGTACGGCTGCTCTTGCAGCGGAAGTGAGTGGAGCAGTTCAAGAGCAAGTGGCGACAATCCAAAAAATCAATGGTGTGTCTAAAGATTTAGGGGAAAAGGCGGAAGTACTGCAACAAAGCATTCAGCATTTTAAACTATAATTGTGAAAAGGCAGTCACTATACGGGCTGCTTCAGAGTGTAGACAAAGTCGATCTTCGACTTTGTCTACACGTTTTTTTAGGCTATTTCCTTCAATAAAAATTACCCAGACTGTCTCGAAAACGCTTTGCAGACAAGGTGGGCAGTCGCGTGAAGAGATGAATAGAACAAAACATTCATGAGGGGACGAACGAGACAACCAACACAGGATGAAAGCGTTTGTCAACAGTCTGAGGCAATCACTATACGTGGCTGCTTTTTTACCGTTTATGAATAATAGGCTTTCATGTTAAAAGTTTGGGTTAGTACTAATCATAAAAAATGATGCCGATTCAAAACCGCTATCTCCCTTACAGTAGAAATAAAAAAAACGGTTCTGATAGTCGGAACCGTTTTTTAATATTTGTTACTAGTCCTGTACCCATACTGTCGTTTGGTTTCTTCCATTTTCCTTTGATTGGTACAGGGCTCTGTCGGCAAATAAAAATAGATTTTCTATAGTGTTGGAGTGTAAAGGAAATTCTGATATCCCTAGTGAAATGGTGATGGGTTTGCCCACAGGACTAATTGTATTTGCTATTGTCGTACGCATGTTTTCCGCAATCAAGTAGGCTTCTTTGGACTTTGTATCCGGCAACAATAGAATAAATTCTTCTCCACCAAAACGATAAAATCCATCGCCCGCCCTCATGTTGGATTGAACGGTTCTTGCTAAAAATTTTAAAACCTTATCTCCCATTTGATGGCCATAATTATCATTAATCAATTTGAATCGATCAATATCGATGGCTATCAAAGAAAATAGTTGTCTATCCTCTGCTAAGCGGGACATCGATTTATTTAGCTTTTTTCGATTTGACAGGCCTGTCAGTGCATCTGTCATCGCTTCTTCTTTCAGTAAGTTGTTGTTATTTTCGACAGCCTCAATGGCAATAATCAAGCTTTTCGTTAAAAGATCCGCTTCCCGGTTCCAGTGTGAATTAAAAACAGGGGGTTTAATCCTCGCATCGGTACCAAATTGGTTCACCACATCAGCCAAGTCAATGAATGGTTTGGCAAGCTTTCTGGCGAAATTTAAAGAAACCATTAGTAAAATGATAAAAGGGAACAGGAAGATCAAGAGAAGATTTTGTATATGTTCTTTGAGCTGTCCATCCACATACGAAACAGGTGTCTGCTGTACAACCCCCCAACCCATCTCTGAAAGGTAATTATATGCTGCCAACATTTCAACGCCTTCTGAATTGAAGATCCGCTCCCTGCCGCTTTGTCCTTGTACAAGTTTGGGTATGATTGGATTGCCTTTTACTCCATCACCGATACGATTTGTTTTGGGATGAAATAATAAAACACCGTCTGGCCCGACTACATAGTAGTAGGAACCGTTCTGATCGATGATATCGTTACCTAAAATTTCATTAAGGACATTTTTTTCGTGTAAGTAGATGGAGCCGCCAATGATGCCCCTGTAATTTCCCTCACTATCGTAAAGAGGTTCACTCATCAATACAATCATGCGACCTGTCGATGCCATGTATGGCTTTGTAAGCATCGGTTTTTTTGCATCAACTACTTCTTTTGTAATTCCTGCTACAAAGTTCCCCTTAATGCCTACACTGATTGGTGCTATATCCCGAACCAAGCCGGTTTCATCTATCCATGTTAAAGAATTGAAATATCGACTATTATTCCGAAGTAGTTCCAGGTGCTCCTGAATCTCTTCATCTGTCAAATCGGGATTATTAGAAAGAAACTTTGTTGTTTCCTGCAAACTTATCCTCATGGATTTAAACAAGGAGTCTACCGTGCTGCTCAGCTTCTGTGATTTTGATGAATTTAAAGATAAGTATGTATCGGTTAGTGATTTCTTTTCATGGTGGTAGGATGCGAACAGTAAAATACAAGAGGTTGATAGCACGGAGGCTATAATAAGTGTCATTAACAAAGTAGTGAGTTTTAATTTTCGATTTTTCATATAAAATACCAATCCTACTAATCTAGATAAATTTAAGACAACTTAATGATTTTACCATAAAAGTGGTATGTGCATTTATATAAATCTTAAAAGGCAAAGAATCATTCATAAGAGTTGGTAAGTCAACTTCCCTGAGCGTAAGGTAGGAAAGTTTACAGCCACATACATTGTCTTAAGGGCGAGAATAAAAACTATTGGTAAATATTATATATAGTTTTTTTGTAGAATATAAACTATATTAAAAGAAATGATAAGAACGATAAATTTGTTCCTCATTTGAAAAAGGCAAATCTATTGAAAGATAGAGACGCAAAGTTACAGATCTAAGGGTTAACTATGATGGCTGGGCTACCAAATGAAGAAGACAGAATCTACCCTTATTAAGGAGTAGTTCTATTTTCTTCCAAGAAAATGGGAGGGACTTTAATGTCTATATTAAATGGAAAAATGAAAAATGTATTTGCTACAAGTGTAGTAGCCGCAACTTTGGCTATAGGTTCAACGCAAGTGTTTGCCGATGAGCCAACCCTAGAAGAGGGACAAGAAATAATTCAACAGGAAGTTACTAATGAAAATGAAACTGTTGTGAATGAGCAACAATCCATTAATGAAGAGCTAGAAACAGTTCCGGCAAATGAGGATAGTGAAGTCATCCTAGAGGAATCGACTATGGCAAATCCTTCCGATGAACAGGAAACTGAGGCAACAGGCAAAGAGCAGGTTGATGAGGAGACAGTTGAATACGAGCCGTCTTTATTACCAGGCGACTTTTTTTATTTCCTAAAACAGTTTTCTGAAAATATGAAGCTGGCACTAACTTTTGATGATCAAAAAGAGGCAACCTTGTTATTATCTTTAACTGAAGAACGACTAGCGGAAGCCCAAGCATTATATGCTGCAGGTGAAGAGGAGTTAGCAAAGGAAGCTTTGGAAAAGGCAATTGAACAACAGATTTTAGCACTTGATCAAGTGGAAGATGCCAAGTCTTCAGAAGAAGTTGAAGCGGAAGTTCCTACTGATGCAACAGAAACAGAAGGAACAGACCAAGAAGATACTCTAGATGAAGCTGAGGGAAATGAAGAAGGATCGAAGGAAGAAGACTCAGAACGTGCTGCACTGATTGCTAAATTTTCTGCCAATATCCTCGCTCTTCAAGCAGTACTTGAAAAGGTGAGCAACCCAACAGCAAAAGAAGCGATCTCCAAAAATATTGAGAAAGCACAAGAAAAGCTGGACAAAAAAGTTGCAAAAAAATTGGCACAATCAGAAAAGAAACGAAAAGAAATGCAAGTGGAAACGGTAGAAGTTCATGAAGCAATAAAAACAGTAGAGAATGAGGAACCAAGTATGGATTCCGCCACTACTAATGAAAATGTAGGTAATAAAACGATTGTTGAGGAAGAAGCGAAAAGTAAGACACCTTCTGAAATTCCGGATGTTGTGAACGCAAAACAAAAAACTTCAGCTGCTCCAGTTAAAAAAGCTGAAGCGGAACAATCTCAAAAGGCCGATGCTAAACAGGCTCAATCACCAACAACAAAACAAGCAGAACATGTGAAGAAGAATGAACAACCTAAGACTGAGCAGGCGGTCAAACAGCAGGAAAAAGCTGCAGAAAAGGCATTGAAGGCTGAACAAAAACAAGCTGAAGCTGAGCAAAACCGTGTCCAAAAACAACAACAGCCAGCTGAACAACAGGCGGTAAAGCAACAGCAGCAGGAGCATAAACAAGAGACAAAACAGCAACATGCCCAAAATAAATTGCAAGAAAAAGGAAACCAAGGAAACCAAGGAAACCAAGGAAACCAAGGAAATAAAGGGAACAAAGAGTAAAATTCAGTTAATTTCTACTACCTGTAATTATAGGATACACGACAAAATATACATTCTAAACTACTTCGACATTTTTTATAGTTGAAGTGGTTTTTTTTATGAGAAATAGGGAAATAGGATATGAGTAAGACATTTTAGTGTATGCCAACCTATCAGAAAGTACATAAAATAATAAAGAAATAAGAGTGTAATGCTAGATTAAAAAATTGGATTCTGTAAAACTATTATTAATAGATGAATTTATATTTAACTAATATAACTTGAATAGGGGAAAGAAAAGTGACAATTCTTCTAGTAGACGATAATAAAGTAAATTTGTTTGTTATAGAAAAAATATTAAATAGCGAAGGCTATAATGATTGCGTTTCCTTAACCTCGGCAAAGGAACTTTTTGATTACCTTCAGCTTGAGGCTTCAAATTCATTTTCAAAACATGTGGATTTAATATTGCTGGATATTATGATGCCTGAAATCGATGGGTTGGAGGCATGTAGAGTTATTAAAGCCAATGAACGCTACAAAGACATCCCGATCATTTTTGTGACAGCGTTGGATGATAAAAATAAATTAGCGGAAGCACTTGATATAGGTGGAATGGATTATATAACAAAGCCAATCGATAAAGTGGAGCTATTGGCGCGGATTCGCGTAGCATTACGCTTGAAGGCGGAATTGGACTGGCATACGCAACACGAAAAAAAGATCCAATATGAGCTGGACCTTGCAACAAATGTTCAAAGAAGTCTACTCAGTCCACCTA
The DNA here is from genome assembly GCF_000772955.1 of Ureibacillus sinduriensis BLB-1 = JCM 15800. Classification (GTDB taxonomy): domain Bacteria; phylum Bacillota; class Bacilli; order Bacillales_A; family Planococcaceae; genus Ureibacillus; species Ureibacillus sinduriensis. Next base: position 38,992 of record NZ_JPVO01000049.1, read on the forward strand.
TAAAAGAAAAGAATATCCAAGTGGAGGTATCCTATTTGCCTTCATTCAATTTGGCGGGGGATATGTATTATTGGCACAAAATAAACGATCATCGGTATGCAGTTATTCTATTGGATATGATGGGCCATGGTATATCAGCGTCGCTGTTATGTATGTTTATTTCCTCTGTATTAAGGGAAGCAATCAAACAAATTGTAGACCCGGTCGATGTTGTTAATGAACTCAATCGTTATATGGCGCAATTACATAATGAAAAAGAATCCATCCCATACTATTTTACGGCGATCTATTTAGTGATCGATACCGAAATGAAGACAATCGAATATGTAAATGCCGGGCATCCTCATGGATATGTAACTATCGATGAAGAACATATTGTGCCCTTAAATCAAGGTAGCTGCGCGATTGGGTTTTTTGAGGAAATCAAAGTAGAAAAACAAATCATACACTATCAAAAAGAAGCTCAAATTATTTTATTTACAGACGGTTTACTTGAAGCCATTACACCGGATGAGTTTGAGGCGGAGGAGCGCATCAGGACTCTATCAGAGCGAAAATGGAGCACTTCACAGTTGCTTTTGGATGAGCTATTGCCAAAGGAAAATCAAACAAATCAACCAGATGATATGTGTCTTGTACTTTTGAAAGTCCAAGCGAATGAAAAAACGGATACCCACTTTTAGGGGTATCCGTTTTTTTCTACTTTTTTTGATAAATACGTTCACTATCGTTTACTTCATTATAGCTTGACACTATATCGATAAAGCGGAGTGTTTCCTTATCGCCAAGACCAAGAAAGCCTCCGTTCATCAAGCTTTCATAGAATAAATGATGTACTTGGTTTTGCAGCCTTTGGGTAAAGTAAATTAAAACATTCCGGCAAATAATAATATGAAATTCATTAAATGACTGATCAGTGACTAAATTGTGTTGTGCAAAGATGATATTTTCAAGTAAGCTCTTATGAAAATAAGCATATTGCCGATCTGTTTTATAATATTGGGAAAAGGATTCCTTTCCTCCGGCAAGCTGATAATTTTTCGTATAGGCTTGCATTTTATGGATAGGGAAAACACCGTTTTTTGCTTTTTCAAGTACATCCTCATTCATATCGGTTGCATAAATCACGGTTTTATCCATTAAGCCTTCTTCTTCCATCAATATCGCCATAGAAAATACTTCTTCGCCGGTCGCACATCCTGCATGCCAAATACGTATTTCTGGAAAGTCCCGGAGTTTTGGAATTACTTCCTCTCTAAATGCTTTGAAGAAAGATGGATTCCGAAACATTTCAGTCACGTTAATCGAGAAATCATTCAAAATTTGATGTAGATAGTCTTTGTTGTGAATAATACTATTTGTTAACTCGGTGATGGTTGCAAGGTTACTTATGCGCATACGGTTTTCGATTCTTCGTGTAATGGAAGACCTGTTGTATAAACGGAAATCATAACCGGATAATCGAAAAACAGCTTTTAACAATAAATCAATTTCCAAATCAGTATACTCATTACTTAATTCAAGTTTAGAATCAAAATCAGACCGTTGCGTCATCGTTATTCATACTCCCCTGGGAAACTAACCAAACACGCAGAACAGAGAATAATTGTTCCAAGTTTATCGGCTTACTGATGTAATCCGACGCACCGGCCTCGATACACTTATCCCGGTCGGTTTTCATAGCCTTTGCAGTTATTGCGATAATCGGGATTTCAGTCATTCGCAAGTCCTCCCGAATGCGGGTCATGGTCTCATATCCATCCATAACAGGCATCATAATATCCATCAATACTAGGTCTATTTCGTTATTTGATTTCATTATCTCTATGCATTCCAGTCCGTGCTTGGCAACCAATATATTGATGCCATTGTGTTCGAGTGCGGTTTTAAGTGCGAATATATTTCGATTATCATCATCCACAATCAGCACATTTTTCCCTTCAAAGATATCACTTTCTGTATTCAAGGAAGGGAGGTTTGTAATGGAGTCAAGTTCTTCCAGTTCCTTTATTTCAGCGTGTGGTGGGATTTCCTCGATAATTTGGGTCGCCGCCACTTCTTCATGTCCAACTTCTGCTGGATCTTTGTTTATTTCTTGTAAACATTCTTCACTAATGCCGTTTGGCAAGCTAGGAAGGATTAAAGTAAATGTACTTCCTTTACCTTCTTCACTTTGAAGTTCAATCCAGCCGCCAAGCAGTTTCGAGAACTCTTTGCTGATGGACAATCCGAGCCCTGTACCCCCGTATTTACGAACAGTTGCACCATCTGCTTGTTGGAATGATTCGAAGATTAACTGATGCTTATCCTTCGATATGCCAATGCCGGTATCGGTAATGGCGATTTCCAGCCAATTTTGGCTTAATTGCTGCATGTCCACTGAAAGCTGATGTTCATTTAATTTATTTATAGCTAATGTAACAGAACCTTCTTCAGTAAATTTAAACGCATTGGATAGAAGATTTTTTAGAATTTGATTAAAGCGTTTTTCATCTGTATGGAAAATATCCTCCACATCAGAAGATTTAACAATTTTAAACTCCAAATCTTTTTGTTTCGCAATAGGAGTGAAGGTTTGCTCCAATAAATGTGGAAGCTCATCCATATTGACTTCCCCAAAAAGTATATCCAATTTTCCGGCTTCAACCTTGGATAAATCCAAAATATCATTTATCAATGCAAGTAAATCCTGACCTGAAGAATGGATGACTTTGGCAAATTCAGCCTGCTCTTCGGTTAAGTTGTTGTTGCCATTCTCACCAAGCATTTCGGATAAGATCAAGATGCTATTAAGAGGTGTACGCAATTCGTGCGACATATTGGCAAGAAATTCGGATTTGTAGTTTGAGCTTAAAATCAGTTGGCCTGCAGTTGCTTCGAGCTCTTTCTTTGCAATTTCCAATTCTCTTGTTTTTGCTTCGGCATCTTTCGTTCTTTCCTCCAGCTGTTCATTAATAATCGTTAACTCTTCTGTTTGCATTTGCAATTCTTCGGACTGAGATTGCAATTCCTCGGATTGGGACTGCAATTCTTCGGATTGGGCTTGCAGTTCTTCAGTCATTGCCCTTGATTCATTCAATAATCGAACGATCTCTATACGATCCAGGATACTATTTACGGTTAATCCGAACGATTCCACTACTTTTTCAACCAGTTCGATTTCCAACGTTTCGAACTCTTCAATAGAAGCAAGTTCGATTACTGCAATAATCTTATCTTCAAATTTGACTGGTACGATTAAAATACTTTTCGGTGGAGTTTCTCCGAGACCGGTTTGGATCAGCTTGTAATCTTTCGGTACGTTGCTGGAATGGAAAACTTCCTGTCTCACGGCTACTTGTCCAATTAACCCTTCACCAAGTTTGAACGAATCTCGACCTATTTCTTGACTGGAACTAGAAAATGAAGCTGTTTTCATGTACTCAGTTTCGTCAAGATTCTTATTTGCCACATAAAAAGCACCATATGTAGCCCTTGTACTTTTCGTTATTTCTGAAAGGAAAATTTCCGAAAGTTTATTTATTGAGGAAATTCCTTGGTATTTCGCCATAAGTTTGGCAAGGTTAGTTTGCAGCCATTCCCGATTTTCCATCGTATCCAATAATTCATTTGTCGCAATTGCCAACTCTTTAATTTCATCATTTGTGTTTACTTTGATACGTTCCCCATAATCTCCTTCGGAAGAATTAATTCTATGTATTGAATTAGTAACACTACGCACCGTCTTGATAATGGAGTTTGACACGGCTGTGGCGGATGTGATGGCAGTTAACGTTACAATTATGAGAAATACGGTAAGAGCAATAGTAATCTTGTTATTCCGTTCATCCAAGTGGGAAGTATTAGCCAGGATGGCTTCACTTTCTGCAATTCTGAATTCCTCAAACTGCTGTTCCATTATAGCGATGTCGGTACGGCCTTCGTCGGTAGTAAAGTGATCGTTGAGTTCCTCTGTTCTTCCTTCGCGTTTCATATCAATCACGGGGTCTCCTGAAGTAGCAATCCAATGATTGATGGTAGATTTAATGGTAGACAATCTTTCGAGCTGTTCAGAATTTCCTTTTAATAGAGTATATAATGTATCATAGTCTTGTTCCCATTCCTCTGTTGCCTTATAATACCTTTCCAAATATCGCTCATCACCTGTAATAATAAATGCCCGTTTACCGGCTTGCATTTCCAATAAACTTTTTTCAATATTATTCGAAAGTGTAAGAATTTGGGAGTCATACTTAATAATTTGGTTTCGATCTTCTTGCAATGATCGAATCTGGGTATTTAAATAAAGGGCCGAAACGATTAAAGCTAGAACAATAATTACATAGCCAAAGGTAATTTTCGAACGTATGCCCAGTTTAGTTTTACTTTTCATTCCGTTTCCTACCTTTTCCAATTAGTGTTTATTTATTTATATTAATACAAATATTGCATGTTTTAAAGAGAATAGAGTAAAAAACAAGCAATTTACTATATTTTCATATTGCAACTGCCAGCATTATTTTCTCTTACCCTCTTTTTAAAACTATAAACATCTTTTTTATAAATAATTTAAGCGAGTTTGTAGTAGGATAGTTCATAGCATGTTCTTCATATAAATCTTGTCAGGAGGAAGTTATTATGAAAATTAGACCAAAGCGATTAATGGAGGGAGATACAGTGGGGGTGGTCGCTTTAGGCGGACCATTTTCCATGGAATATTTGCCTGCAAAACTAGCCCTTCTGGAAGAGCTCGGACTAAAGGTGAAGTTTGGGGAAACAGTAGGGCTAACAGGGAAGTATTTGGCAGGGACAGATGATGAACGATTAAATGACCTACACAATATGATTCAAGACTCAAAGGTAAAAGCAATTTTTAACTTAAGGGGTGGTTATGGAGCAGCCCGCATCCTTGACCGTATTGATTATCAATTGCTGTCTGAAAATCCAAAAGTTTTTTGGGGCTTTTCCGATGTAACGTGCTTTCATACAGCCTTTGCCGAATATGCAGATATCGTTACATTCCATGGACCAATGCTATCTTCTGTAGGGGCGAACGAGCTTTCGGACCTTTCGAAAAGAATGTTCCAGCAGCTTTTTACACCTTTTGAAATCCAGTATGACGAGAGTTTGACGCCTCTGCAAACGTTAGTACCCGGTAATGTGCGTGGGGAAATAACAGGTGGAAATCTCACTCGTTTAGTGAATACGTTAGGAACGAAGTTTGAATTTGATGCAAACGGTAAAATTCTGTTGTTGGAGGATATTGGAGAGTCCCTGGAAAATATTGATAGCATGCTAAATCAGCTGCGGCTTTCAAGAAAATTGGAGGAGGCAGCCGGCTTTGTTATCGGACACTTCACCGATATCAATGGTGGGACATTGGAAGATGTATGGGCACTTTTTGAAGAGTATCTAAAACCATTGGGGAAACCAGCTGTTGCCGGATTCATGATCGGGCATTGCGAACCGAATGTTGCCATCCCGCTGGGGGTTGAAGCAATATTGGATGCTGATGGAAAAGTACTGCGAATTTTACCAGGGGTTGAATAAATATAGAGAATCCGTTCGGATTAGTAGAAAACCACGATTTACGCCAAAGCGAAAATCGTGGTTTCTAACGTAAATGCTGTCATATTCAAGATTACTGTAATTGAGTTTTGTAACTTTGACTATGGTTGGTTATTAGTTATTGGTCACAAGGTAACAGGTTACAGGTAATCGGTTTGCAGACTATGGTATTTAAAAAAAACGGATGACAACATTACGCCCCGGTTTGGAGTCTCACCGCCCCGAGTTTAAACATAAGCTGAATCATCAAATTCAATTTCAACCTGATAGTTTTTGGCATTGATTGAATTGGATAATCGGTGTGCCTCTTTTTCTAGTTCTATTGCACGCTTGCGGTATTCCGCTGGGTCGAACAGGGCCACATTATAGAATATGATGGAATCGCTTGCACTATGGTAGAGTGTTTCTTTTTCGGACTGCCCAAGATGTTTGCATAAACTGGCTTCAGCACGTAATTGGGAAGCGAGTTCAATGGCTTCGACAATCGCGAATTCCTCATCTTTGAAAGTTACCGAGTTATCGATATTTGCACGGTAAATCAGCTTGTCTAGTATGCGGGAATCTTTGCGTACTTGTGCTAATTCAGCCTCCACTTCAGCGATTGTTCTGCCAGATGATTTCGGTTCTTGCCCTTTTTCCACAACAGTATGTGAAACTTGATGGATTTCGTTGATAAGTTCCTGTATTTTTTTCGTTAAAATACTCTTTAACTTAACCCCTTCTGCCAATGGTATCTTTTTCATAACATTCACCCCTCTATCGAGATTGCTAGATTATTTTTGTTTAGTAAAAAGCTTTGGGAGTCGCCGCCGTTCACTTGGGTAAACATTTTTCCTGCACTTTGCAATAACTGATTGCATTCCGATTCATCCAAGGAAGGCCTTAAATAGAAAATCTGAATTGCTTCCGACGTTTCTTCCGTGACTGCTGTCCGAACTGAATCAACAAATGGGCTGCCAAATGCGCCCTCTTGATCTTTACTGTATAAGATTTTATTCAATGAGTTGAACCGGCCATTTAACCCTTCGTATCCAGTTTGTTCATCCCCTAACGATACTTCGATATCTCCTGAGAGTTTGGCGACATCATAGATGCCAATTGGAATCTCGTATTGAAGGGAGAAAAAATTATTGAGATCAACTGCCGAATGGAAAGGTGCTAGATAGTTTTGTTTCGCAATGCGGCGCATTAAGCTTTCCGCTGAGTGGCGATAGCGATTTGGATCTGCTCCAAATGACTTCCAAACAGTGCGCCATTCAGCGATCCCTTCTCTTTGCGTAACGGGATTTTCCGCCAGTTCCAAATACAGGTTTTCCTGATAAAGTTGTGTACGGCCTTTTATCATTTGAGGAGATTCTGATACGACTATTTTGGTATAATGGATAATGCCGATTTTTAATTGGTCGTTCGTTTGTAGAAGTTCTTTATTTAATGAGATGTTCAAGCAAATCACCTACATTTATAAATTTCGCAACATCAGCGTATATACTATACTTTACCAAAAAGAGGAGATGAATGCGAAGATGAAAATCGAACAATTGCAATCAGAGCTAATTGAATATGCAAAATCCATCGGTGTTGATAAGATCGGTTTTACGCATGCCTCTCCTTTTCATGAAATGAAAAATCGATTGAAACGGCAGCAACAGTTAGGCTATCAGTCGGGATTTGAAGAATCGGATATTGAGAAAAGAACAGAGCCCCTGCTCCTTTTGGATAGCGCCGAAAGTATTATCTCCATCGCCCTTGCATATCCTTCGAAAATGGAAGATGCGCCAACAGGGAAAAAGGGGGCACGTCGGGGTATTTTTGCCCGAGCTTCATGGGGAGTGGACTACCATGTTGCTGTGCGTGAACGTTTGAAATTGCTTGAGGAGTGGTTGAGAGAACGCGTTCAACATGTTCAAACGAAGTCGATGGTTGACACTGGAGAACTTGTGGATCGTGCTGTTGCAGAACGGGCCGGCATAGGGTGGAGCGGCAAAAACTGTTCCATCATTACCCCGGAATTTGGTTCGTATGTGTACCTTGGGGAAATGATTACGAATATCCCCTTCAAACCCGATACACCGATGGAAGATGAATGTGGGGAGTGCCGACTTTGTTTGGATGTTTGTCCAACTGGCGCTTTAATCGAAGGCGGCCAATTGAATTCACAACGTTGTGTAGCTTTCCTGACGCAAACGAAGGATTTTTTGCCGGATGAATTTCGAAAGGAGCTTGGGAACCGCATCTACGGTTGTGATACGTGCCAAACAGTATGCCCAAAAAATAAAGGGAAAAGCAATTGGATTCACGATGAATTCAAACCCGATCCCGAATTGGCGAAGCCTCTGTTGCAGCCATTGCTTCAAATGTCGAACAAAGAGTTCAAGTCCAAATTCGGCTATATGTCTGGTTCATGGAGAGGGAAGAAGCCGATCCAGCGGAATGCCATCATTGCCTTAGCCCATTTTAAAGAACAATCCGCAATACCGGATTTAATCGCAATCATGAATAAAGATGAACGTCCCGTTATGCGTGGAACAGCTGCATGGGCGATAGGAAAAATAGGTGGGCCGCATGCCGAGGAAGCTTTGCGAAAGGCAAAGGCTGTTGAAAAGGATGAGGAAGTCCTTCGAGAAATCGACAAAGGGCTTAAATTATTAATATCTTAATTTCTCGATCAACATGGTTGAGATAATGCATACAAAGCCGAACCAGGTAATGAAATATAGTAATAGAGGGAAGTGTTTAGATTTGCCATTGCATATTGTTTTATATCAACCAGAAATACCGGCCAATACGGGCAACATTGCGCGCACTTGTGCGGGTACGAATACATCATTGCATTTAATCCGGCCTCTGGGCTTTTCGACGGATGATAAAATGCTAAAACGTGCGGGTTTGGATTATTGGCATGCAGTCAATATTGTGTATCACGACAGTTTGGAAGACTTCATAGAGTATTCAAAAGATGGAGAGCTTTTCCTGATCGAGACTTATAGCGACGAACCGTATTCTAACCACGACTTTAGCGACAAAGAAAAAGATATCTATTTCATGTTCGGAAAAGAAACAACAGGATTACCCAAAGAATTTGCTTATGAATTACGGGATAAATGTTTGCGAATCCCGCAAAGTGAGCATATCCGTTCATTAAATTTGTCGAACACGGCTGCCATCATCATTTACGAAGCACTTCGCCAGCAAAGTTTTCCTGGTTTAAAATAAAATAAAGCTCCATTTGTGTAGTGCATTACACAGATGGAGCTTTATTTTATTTTTAAATCCCGTTAGTATTCATTAATACAATTCGCCAGCCATCGGGGTCTTCAATCGTCACCCCTTTTTCTTCCCAATAGGGATTTTCAGGTGCAGTTTCTGAATAGCCCATCTCCTTAAGTCTTTGTGCAATGTGTCCAATTGTTTGTCGATCCGGCATATAAAATACAAGTAAATTGTCCTTGGACGGTGCTGGACAAGGGCTGCCGTCGATATGTTGAGTAAATTCGAGATGATAGCTTGCATCGGGCAAGCCTATTAATAATCCGGAATACCCTCTATGTCCAGTAAAGGAGCCAATTTTCTCCAAACCGATTCCTTCACAGTAAAAGCGTTCCACTTCTTCAATTTGATCAGTAGGCCGTGCAACACGTACTTGAACTACTTGCAATTGATCTGGCCAATGCTTATCCATCATTCATCCCCCTTTTTTTCTATTGTACCGTGAAGACATTTGACAAAAAATTCGCCTTTTGACTGAAATTGAATATTGTAGTAATTGATAAAAACACCGGGGATAAAGAACATATAGTGAGCAAGGCGTGAATGGGGAAATCACGGTGAAGAAAACATGTTTCTAGGGCTGGTTACAAGGACACCTTCTAGTGAAAGTGAGGGACAGTTGTCCAATAGAGCTGGTCTAAAAGACAACTTTTGGAGAAGCGAGGGAAAGTTGTCCGATAGAGTTTGTTTAAAAAGACAACTTTTGGAGAAGCGCAGGAAAATTGTCCAATAGAGCGGTTTAAAGCTACAATTTTTGAAGAATTGAAGAAAAGTTGTCCAATAGAGTTGATCTAAAAGACAACTTTTGGAGAAGCGCAGGAAAATTGTCCAATAGAGCGGTTCAAAGAGACAACTTTTGGAGAATCGAAGAAAAGTTGTCCAATAGAGTTGGTCTAAAAGACAACTTTTGGAGAAGCGCAGGAAAATTGTCCAATAGAGCGGTTCAAAGAGACAACTTTTGGAGAATCGAAGAAAAGTTGTCCAATAGAGTTGGTCTAAAAGACAACTTTTGGAGAAGCGCAGGAAAATTGTCCAATAGAGCGGTTCAAAGAGACAACTTTTGGAGAATCGAAGAAAAGTTGTCCAATAGAGTTGGTCTAAAAGACAACTTTTGGAGAAGCGCAGGAAAATTGTCCAATAGAGCGGTTCAAAGAGACAACTTTTGGAGAATCGAAGAAAAGTTGTCCAATAGAGTTGGTCTAAAAGACAAATTTTGGAGAAGTGAAGGAAAGTTGTCCGATAGAGCTGTCTAAAAGACAAATTTTGGAGAAGTGAAGGAAAGTTGTCCTATAGAGTTTGACTAAAAGACAACTTTTGGAGAAAAAAAGGAAAGTTGTCCAATAGAGCTGTCTAAAAGACAAATTTTGGAGAAGTGAAGGAAAGTTGTCCAATAGAGTTTGACTAAAAGACAACTTTTGGAGAAGAGAAGGAAAGTTGACCAATAGAGTTTGTTTAAAAGACAACTTTTGGAGAAATGAAGAAAAGTTGTCCAATAGAGCATGCCAAAAAGACAACTTTTGGAGAAACGCAGAAAAGTTGTCCAATAGAGCTGGTCTAAAAGACAAATTTTGGAGAAAAAAAGGAAAGTTGTCCAATAGAGCGGTTCAAAGAGACAACTTTTGGTGAAACGAAGGAAAGTTGTCCAATAGAGCATGCCAAAAGACAACTTTTGGAAAAATGAAGAAAAGCCGTCCAATAGAGCAGCCACAAAGCGCGCTTTGCAGTTAAAGAGCTCACATATGCTTGAAAGGAAAGTGCATCTTCGAACTAGAACTATCCAGATAACATGTTCCTGCAAAAATAAAAAAAGCAACCAAGGAAAGACACAATAATATAGTGTCTTCCTAAGTTACCTAGTACTTATTCTCCGTCGAAAGTGAAAACGATGCGGATGCCGGATGGATCAACCGTAGAGAAGGCTTGCGCGCCACTAAACTTTGGAGCTCCGTCAAACGGCTCTAGTTTTGCGCCCATTGATGATAAGTTATCTTTGATTTTATTAGCTTGCGTTTCGTTATCCAACACAATGGTAAATGACTTTAGTCCAACACCATTTTCCGGTACGGGGGTACCGTCTAAACTCTCCCACGTATTTAAACCGATGTGATGATGGTATTTTCCAGTGGAGATGAATAATGCTTGATTTCCGTAACGAGTCACGATTTCATAGCCTAAAGCTTCCGTATAAAATTTCTCGCTTTCCGCTAAGTCGGCTACGGATAAATGGATATGTCCCATCACCGTTCCATTCGGTAAACCATTCCAAGTACCGTTTGCGTCACGAAGAATCGATTGGACATTAACTTGTTCCGTTGTCATGTAGACCATCCCATCCTCTTGCCACAACCATTCTTGTTCAGGACGATCCGTGTAAACTTCAATACCGTTTCCATCTGGGTCGTTTAAGTAAAATGCCTCACTTACATGATGATCACCTGCACCTACCCGCACATTTTGCTGTATCGTATGCTGAATAAAGTTGCCTAGGTCGCTTCGGGTTGGTAGCAGCAACGCGAAGTGATAAAGCCCTGTTTGACCACGGCGCAATGGTTGGGCATTCGGCACTTCTTCCAATGAGAGCAAGCTTGATGTGCCATCAAAAGTTAGAACTGCCGATGACTTTGTTCTCTCCAGCACATTAAATCCGATGATTGACTCATAATAATGAATAGATCGGTCGAGATTTGAAACTTTTAACTGAACGTGTGAAACATACATATTGGGTTTTTTATGAAAGTGTGTCGGCATTGACTATACCACCTTTTGTTATTTTTGATAATCAACTTACTTTATGTAACTAAGTATATTTTCGATAGTTAACAAAGTCAAGAGATTATGCTAAAAGTAACTTTTCCAATAAAAAAAGAAACTAGGACAACTTATGTTGACCCAGTTTCTAAAGGTTAGAGACTATTTGTTTGATGTGTAATCGCCTTCATAGCCAGCTGTAAAGATAGCTATTAAGAATGCTACTGTAACACCAAGAATTAATACTAAACCCATGGAAGTATCCTCCTTGTGTATATAGAATCTCTCTATTAAGTATAGCTCAAATAAAATAACTTTACTACATTAATTTCTTATATTGAAAAAAGGTTCAATTCTTTTAATTGGGGAACAATAAAGTAAGGAGGCGGATAAATATGGAAAGGGATAAACCAGTCTTAAATGGTACTATGGCTAATAATATGGAAGATTTAAATTTTCTTGGAAAACAGATGGAACGGATGCGTGATGGTGCACAATTGGAAGAAGATGAGCGTTTCCCGGATCCGATCCAATTCGATGAACTCGATAATAATAATGATGAAAAACAGAGCATTAAACGGAAAAATTGACATTACTAAAATTCCCTAAGGGTAGCTGGTACTTTTCCAACTGCTATCGTCTAAAGGGGTACCCCATATGGAGATACCCCTTTCCACTCAATTCAATAATCTTTTAACTCTTCTCTTAATTTTGCTTTCAAAAACTTGCCGACAGAAGTTTTCGGAATTTCATCAAGGAAAATGATATCATCCGGAAGCCACCATTTTGCAAATTGCCCCTCTAAATAGCTAATTAACTCATCTTTATCAGCAACTTTTCCTTCCTTTAAAACAACGCAGGCCAATGGACGTTCCAGCCACTTTTCATGAGGAATGGCGATAACGGCTGCTTCGAAAATCGCCTCATGTGTCATTAAAGCGTTTTCTAATTCGACGGAGGAAATCCATTCACCGCCGCTCTTGATTAAATCCTTCGTTCGGTCGGTGATTTTAATATAGCCTTCAGGAGTGACTACCGCTATATCGCCGGTATATAACCAACCATCCTTGAACGCATCATTTGAACGTTCATCTTTATAGTATTCGTGTGCAATCCATGGACCTCGCACACGAAGTTCACCCATTGTCCGGCCATCCCATGGAACAACACCCGCTTCATTCACTACTTCTGTATCAAGAAGTGGAACGGTCAACCCTTGTGTTGCACGGATATCCATTTTTTCCTCTGCCGTCCAATCGTCCATTTGTGACGTGTAATTGGATAAGGAGACGATTGGGGAAGTTTCCGTCATCCCGTAACCAACGATATATGGAACCTTGAATTTATCTTCGAACGTTTTGATCAACCCTTTTGGCGATGCGGATCCTCCACAAACGACTGCACGCAAGGAAGAGATGTTGCGGGGATTTTTCTCTTGTTCTTGTGCTACACCCAACCAGATGGTAGGCACCCCGGCTGTTAAAGTAACCTTTTCCTGTTCGACTAAATCCAATATCAAGGATGGGGTGAAAGCAGGACCTGGCAATACTTGCGTGGAGCCATATGCAACACATGCAAACGGTAAGCCCCATGCATTTACATGAAACATTGGAACAATGGGTAATACAACATCTTGTTCGCGTACCCCCATACTATCAGCCAGCCCGAGAGCAAGAGTGTGAAGAACTAACCCGCGGTGCGTATAAACTACCCCTTTTGGCATTCCCGTTGTAGCACTTGTATAGCACATTGCCGCAGGAGTGTTCTCATCTAGATTCTGTGGGAAATCGAAAGTATCGGTACTTTCTGCCAGCAGTTTTTCATATGAGTGGATATTAGGGAAGTTGGATTGCGGTATGTCCATACTATCCTGCATTACGACAATATGTTTAACTGTTTTTAAATAGGGAATTGCTTTTTCAAATAGTGGGAAAAGTTCACCATCAATCAGTAAAATTTCATCCTCGGCGTGGTTAATGACATAAATAATATGTTCGGGAGATAAACGAATATTAATCATATGCAATATGGCACCGGCACATGGTACTGCAAAGTAAGCCTCAAGGTGCCGATGATGATTCCATGCAAAAGAGCCGACCTTCGTCCCTTGCTTCATGCCCAGTTTTGTTAAAGCATCGGCCAGTTTTCGCGTACGTTTTACGTATTCTTTATAGGTAATGCGATGAATCGTATCCGTGCTAGTTCTCGAAACAATGAATTTCTCCGGATAATATCTTTCAACCCGCTCTAAAAAGCTAGTTAACAATAATGGTGTTTCCATCATAGTCTTCAACCTCCCCAAATTTGCATAGTTCAACGGATAAAGCATAAGGAAATAGTCCTTTATTATGTATATTTAATCAAACTATTAGTTAGAACGGGAAAACGAAGAAAATAATAGAAAATAGCGAGTTTGCATAACTTTCGGTAGAGACGTTCAGAGAGACGCAAATCCTAGGAGGAAATATATCAAAGTGATTGTTTTGGTATGTTTGCATTTCATCATATAATGAAGGTAGAGAAAATTAGGAGTGATTAAATTGACTATCGTAATTCCTTCAAAAATCATGGCTAATGGAGTGAAAATGCCCTATTTAGGCTTGGGTGTCTACAAAATGACAAATCGTGATCAAGCAATACTGGCCATGAGTGAAGCACTCAAAATCGGGTATCGTGCCATTGACACCGCTGCACTTTATTACAACGAAGAAGAGGTTGGGGAAGCAATCCGCAATTCAGGAGTTTCAAGGGAAGACCTTTTTATTACAACGAAAGTATGGAATGCCGATCAAGGCTATGATAACACTTTGCGTGCATTTGACACATCCCTGAAAAAACTGGGTCTAGAATATGTGGATTTGTATTTAACCCATTGGCCGGTCGAAGAGAAATTTGTGGATACTTATCGGGCGATTGAGCGTCTCTATGAAGAGAAGCTGATTCGCGTGCCGGGTGTATCAAATCACCATGCACATCATCTTGAAAAAGTATTTTTAAAAGCAAATGTAAAACCGGTGGTAAACCAAATCGAGTTACACCCTTACTTGACACAAGAACCATTGCGCACTTTCTGTAAGCAAAACGATATTGCAGTTACTGCATGGTCACCGCTTGGCCGTGGGGGAATCCTCCAAGATGAAACAATCGCAAGAATTGCTGGAGAAGTGGGGAAATCTCCTGCGCAAGTAATCCTTCGTTGGCATTATCAGCATGATATCATTTCGATTCCAAAATCGGTTACTCCAAGTCGAATTGAAGAAAATGTTCAAATTTTTGATTTTGAGTTGTCTTCCGAACAAATGACGAGCCTGAACCAATTAAATAAAAATCAGCGCTTTGGCCAAAATCCAGATAGTTTCAAATTTGATTTCTAATATAAACTGCCAGATAAGTCTGTTCATGGACTCATCTGGCAGTTTTTAAATGTAAAAAGTGAGTGGAAAGATAAAGATTGACGTATCATTTAACTAACACTACAATGAGTAATGTGAGGTGGGCATTGTTGAAAATTCGAAAATTTAATATACAAGAGAGCGGATTGAATCGTTTTTTTGGACCACTGGAATCCAAGATTATGGACATTCTGTGGTGCCAGGAAGATATGACGATCAAAGAGGTGCAGGCTATCCTGGAAAAAGAGAAACCTACTAACTTTAACACTGTTATGACTGTTATGAATCGTTTAGTTGAAAAAGAAATATTGCAAAAAAAGCTTATTGGCAGATCATCTTATTATAAACCTGTCCAGTCAAGAGAAGAGTTCATTAATACCCAATCAAAAGAGATGACGCATGAACTGATGGATGAGTTTGGAAGTGTGGTTGTAAGCCATATGCTGGATGCGCTTGAAGAAGTTGACGATGCGCTTGTAAAAAAGCTAGAAATGAAAATCAAAGAATTGAAAAAGGAAAAAAATGATGAATAAACGTCAGTCTAAATCTATGTTTTACTTATCTTTATTAGTTTCTGGGTCAATTTTTATCCAAATGGGCCTATACTTAACTTCTTTGATTTCGGGTTCAAATTTGCGATTCAATATTTTTGAGGTATGTCATAATACGCTAAAATTAATAGGATTAACATCATTAACTTATGCAGTCGATATTTTGGTAATAGGCACTTTTCTATTTGCACTTTGGAAAATTGCTACACAGATTATCCAAACCGTTAAAATGAGACGCCGCCTGCAACAGTATAATTGCGAAAGCCTGACGAACAGATTCAATAATGAATACAAAAATAACGATAAAAACTTCATGATTATTTCCTACCCTGTTCCAATTGCCATCACGATCGGTTTTTTATCACCAAAAATTATTCTATCAACGGGTCTATTAAACTTGTTAAGTGAAAAAGAGTTGGAAGCGGTAATCTATCATGAGATGTACCATCTGGACAATCATGATCCATTAAAGATCTTCCTAATGTCAATTAGTTCGATCACATTGCCTTATATACCAATTTTAAAATGGTTGAATGAGAAATACCGCGTAGTCCAAGAAGTGATGGCGGATGAGTTGGCGATAGAGAATCAGGAAACATCACTTCACATCGGCAGTGCACTATTAAAGATGCTAAAGGTAGGAAAGCTTGAGACTAAGTCGTTTGCGTATGCTTCTTTTGCGGAAACTTCTGTAAATTACAGAATCGAATATATGTTAAATCCATTAAAAAGTAATCAAATCAAGGTACCTGTAAAAGTCGCAATGTGGTCGGTTTTTGTATTCAGTTTGATCAGTATCTTTTTTATTTACGCATTAGCGTAAATTTTTTACCCATTAACACTACAGTGTGTAGTTTGGAAGGAGCTTTTAAATATGTCTAAGAAAATATTTTGGATTGTTGGGATCATCGCTGCTTGTATCATCGGAATAATAGTTCTGACGGATGCCAGTCAAGAAAAAGCAGAGATTGATTATGCAAATCAACCGTTTATGGGGGATGAAAATGCACCTGTGGAAATCATTGAATTTGGGGACTATAAATGCCCGCATTGCGGCGAGTTCAATAATTCAATGGTGCCGTTTATAAAAGAGGAATTTGTTGATACGGGTAAGGCAAAGTTCTATTTTATGAATTATGCTTTTATAGCTGTGGATTCTTCAATGGCCGCTCTTTTTGCAGAAACAGTATATGAAGAGCTTGGCAACGAAATGTTCTGGGAGTTTCATGACTTGCTGTTTGCGAACCAAGCAACTGCAGATGGACTAGAAAATTTCATGGATGAAGACTTTTTAACAACAATCCTATCGAAAATAGCGAGCGAGGAAGAGCTAAAACAAGTAGGTGAGGCATTCAGCAAGAATCAAGCTGATGCACTTTTGGATAAAGACATGGAAATGGCAAAAAATCTGGGAGTCAATTCAACACCGGCCATATTTATTGGTGGAAAGAAGTTTGAGGGAATGACAATGGATGATTTTGCGGACATGGTAGAGGAAGCTGCAAATGATCAATAAACCACTTTTTCTCGCTTGGATTACCGCTATTACTGCAATGGGAGGAAGTTTATTTTTCAGTGAACAAATGAAGTTTGTTCCTTGTACTCTTTGCTGGTATCAGCGAATTTTAATGTATCCCTTGGTTATTCTGCTAGGAATGGCTTTTTACCGTAATGATAGAAATATCTATCAATATATCTTGCCAATATCAGTTATTGGAGTCATTTTGTCCGGTTATCATTATGCTTTGCAGAAGATTCCCTCCTTGGGTGAATTTAGCGCGTGTACAAACGGTGTTCCTTGCTCAGGTCAATACATTAACTGGTTTGGTTTTATCACAATACCATTTTTATCATTTACTGCATTTATCATCATCACTATATCCATGGTCATGTTATGGAGACGTAAATAATTATATTTGATCATAATAGAAAGGATCCGCGCGAATGAACGATAAAAAGAAAAAAAGGTCGATCGTTAGGTCTTTAATTCTACTTGTGCTATTTGGGGCAATAGTTTTTACTGTTTTCTCCAGTTCTACTAAAGAGAAAGTAGAGATGCTGCAAGTCGGGGACGAAGCACCAGATTTTGAATTAGTAGACTTAAATGGTGAAAAACATAGGTTATCGGAATATGCAGGGCAAGGATTATTCTTGAATTTTTGGGGAACATGGTGTGAACCTTGTAAGAGGGAATTCCCGATTATTGATCGGAAATATCAAGAATATCGAAATCAAGGTGTACAAGTCTTGGCGGTAAATATCGCGGAATCTGACTTTGCGGTTCGAAATTATATTGAGAGCAAAGAATTAACTTTCCCTGTTGTGATCGATAAAGAAAAAAGCGTGATGAACGCCTATAATATCAAGCCATTGCCCACTACTTTTTTAATTAACCCTGATGGAGAAATAATAAAAATTATAACAGGAGAAATGAATGAGACAATGGTTCAACAATATATGGAACTGATCAAGCCAGAAAATATATAAAGATAAACGAGAAAGAGTCCCTTTTCGTGTGAGCACCTTGCCACCGAAAAGAGACTCTTTTTTGACTTCTTTATTTATCCACTACAGTAACCAGCTTATTTAGAAATGGATGCTCGAATTCCAATTGGATGGCATGTAATTCATAGTCCCCTGAAGCTGTTTGTCGCGCATTATACATTGTGTCACCCACAATTGGATGGCCAATGTGGGACATGTGCACACGGATTTGATGTGTGCGGCCGGTTTCTAGTATTAAATGAACCAAGCATGTACTCTTAAAACGTTTGACCACTTCAAAGTGGGTGATGGCATGCTGTCCGGATGAGGAAACGACACGGCGAGTAGCATGGTGGCGGTCTTTTCCTATGGAAGCATTGATTGTCCCATTTTCTTGGCGGATGTTTCCTTGCACTTCTGCTTCATAAGTTCGAATGATCGATTTTTCCTCAATCATGCGGTCGAAAATTGACTTCGCAATCGGATGCTTTGCAACTAGCAATAAACCCTTCGTCCCCAGGTCCAAGCGATGAACATGCTCCGCATAGTGACCACCATTCTCTTTAATATGAGCCATTACATGATTCATGCAAGTGTCCACATCATATTCGTCATTGGGATGGGTCGCCATTCCTTTTGGTTTTGAAACAATTAGACAATGCTCATCCTCGTATTGGATTGTCAATTCACAGTTGACGGTCGGTTTGTAATTTGAGGCTGGTACATGAAATTTGAAATTTAGTATCGTCTCGGCTTTCAATGGATCTTTCCATAATACAGGAGAACCGTCTGATAGCGTTATTGCTTTTGCCATACGTAGTTCATGTACAATTTTTTTTCCAAGACGCCATTTTTCCCGCAATAATTCTTCTACAGTTAGTCCTTCTTGCACGATTTCATATTGAAACATATTTTCCCTCCAAAATAAGAATAATCGTGTCCAAAAATGAACACGATTATTCATTACTTATTTATAATCTTCATTAGCTTATGATTTGACTTGCTCCAGAAAATCATAAATGACATCAGTATCTTTAGAATAATCCCCAACGATGCGATTTACTTCTTTGCCATCTTCAAAGTAGATTAAAGTAGGGGTTGCTTCTACATTATAATCATCCCAACCTTGCTCATATTCTAGAACATTATATTGATCGATTTGTACGCCTACTTCGCTAGCGATAGGCATAAGAGCAGGTGTCATTGCCTGGCAATGTACACATGTAGGGCTGAACATATAAGCAACTACAGGCTCACCAGAATCAATTTTTTCTTTCAGGGCTTCCGGCAAGATGATGTTTTGGTAATTTTCATCATCTAGTAAATCGATTGTGGATTGGTTCAGTTTATCTGTACCGTAAGGATTTCCTTCTAATTTATCTTCATTGGCTAAATTAGTAAGGATAATAATAGCAGCAAAAAGTACAACGACGATTGCGCCGATAATTCCCAATTTTTTCATAGTTTTTCTCCCTTCATAACTTTTATCATATAGAAACTAGTAATAGCGATTAATAGAAAGGCTACACCGGCTAAAAATGGTATGGTAATAAAGCCAAACATATTAATATATTCTCCCGTACATGGAACTCGTCCACAAGCAGGAGCCGATTCAGTTAAGAAGTCAAGCTTTTGAATACCATAATGATAAAGGGAGATTGCACCGCCTATGCATGAAAAAACGGCAGTCGTGACTGCGATACGTGCATTTTTTTGTATGTAGGCCACGGTTGTCATTAACAAAATCGGATACATAAGAATACGTTGATACCAGCATAATTCGCATGGTTCATAGCTGCGGATTTCGGAAAAATAGAGGGAACCGAGCGTTGCTATTAATGACACTAGCCATATAAAAAGCAAACTATTCTCAAGTTGTTTTTTCATTTAGCATCTCCTATAATCAAACTCTCTTGCAATTTTGATTATAATTTGTTCCCAATTAGAAGTAAATTATTTTGAATTTAAAATATTTTAATAATAGCACCGTCTAATATATGCTCTATTATCGACTTGACTATAAAAAGCTTGAATAACGAAGCATGTATTTCAGGTCCACTTCTAAATGTCTCCTCATTAATTCAGAAGCAAGCTCACCATTCCTTGCGGCAATTGCTCTATATATCTCTTCATGATCCTCATATAATAGCGGCCTCATATTTTTCACTAGAGAATGTCTATATAAACTTAAAATAGCATTCTTTTTTTGCAATTCTGCTATCATTACAGGGTTGCAGCACTCTGATACGATGAGGTCGTGGAATTTTTTGTTTGCGCTTACAATTTCATCGACAGTACCTTGTTTGGACTCTTTCATGGCTTGCTTTAACTGGCTCAATTTTTCCTTTGACATATTTTGAGCCGCATTTTTTGCAGCATAGCTTTCAATTAAAGTGATGAATTCTGATGCGTAAATTAAATCATCCTTTGTGGGCTTGTAAACTCGTCTGTTCTTGATTAAACCTTCTTGTTCAAGATGGCGAATAGCTTCTCTAATGGGTGTTCGACTTACTCCAATTTTTTCGGCTAATCGTTCTTCTACAAGCTTTACACCCCCAGTTAATTCACCGCTTACTATCAAATTCCTAATTGATTCATAGGCTAAGCGATAGGCATTGGAGGTGCCCGGACTTGCTACTTGCATTCATACTCCCCCTTGCAAATATATAATCGTTTCTATTATACACTTAAAGCAACCTAGTTTTATTAAATTTCCTTAAACTTTTTTAGGAAAAAATGACAGTATTTCATTCAAAAGTATGAGAAGCATCCGCATGCGATATTGTGCTATTCAATGATATGATAGTTTGTATAAAAACAGTTAAAGTTGTCCGTAAAACCTTGTTGGATTTACTAAATGAAACTAAGATTCAAGGGACTATTGCGAGGTGTAAAAAGCTTGTCCGTTAATGATCATTCAAATATAACAATTCTAAAAGAAATCGCGGAATTATTAAACGAAGAAACCGATTTGATCCCAATGTTAAAGGGTGCTTTAGGCAAGTTTATAAAGGGCACGAATTTTGAAACGGGTTGGATTTTTTTTATCAATGAAAAAGGGAAAATCGAGTTGGTGGCCCAAGAAAGCTTACCGGAAGCGCTTAGCTACAACAATTGCCAACATCTACAAAAAGGTGGCTGTTGGTGTGTATCCCGTTATAGGAATAATGAACTAAAAAAGGCATCCAATATTATTGAGTGCCAAAGAATCGAGACAGCAATTGAGTCGAACACAGGGGACAATGAAAATATCACACATCATGCAACTGTCCCACTTCAATCCGGTGATGAACGCTTTGGAATTTTAAATGTCGCTTCCCCCAACACAACCAAATTTACAGATGAAGAACTAGAATTACTGGAGTCGGTGGCGTTTCAAATGGGCTCGGCAATCAAGCGTATCAATCTTACAAAACAGGAACAAGAAGTCGCCCTCGTACGGGAAAGAAATCGTTTTGCAAGAGATTTGCATGATTCTGTTAATCAGTTGTTGTTCTCTGTAACGCTAACTGCCCGTGCAGGAATGGAGATGAGTGAAACTGCCGAGATCAAGGAGACATTTAAAGAAATCCAGCAGCTAACACAGTCCGCATTGACCGAAATGAGGGCGCTTATTTGGCAATTACGTCCGAAAGGGTTGGAGAGCGGGCTAATTGAGGCGATCAAAGCGTATTCAGAAATGTTGAATATTAAATTATCTGTCAATGTCTCGGGTGTCATCCAGTTTCCATCACGCGTTGAAGAAACACTGTTCCGCATAACCCAGGAAGCGTTAAATAATGTACGTAAGCATGCGGGGGTACAAGATGCCACCATCTATATTACCGTTACGCCGAAAGATATCATGCTGGTCATAAAGGACGAGGGAAGAGGGTTTGTTATAGAGCCCGAAAGAAGTCTTCCTTCAATCGGATTGCAATCTATCAAAGACCGTGCAGCCACACTTGGAGGATCAGCCGATTGGGTAAGTGAAATTGGGAAAGGGACGGAACTATTAATCCGTTTACCATATTAGGGGGGATAACATGATTCGAGTTTTAATTGCGGATGACCATCATGTCGTTCGGCGCGGGTTGCTTTTTTTCCTGAAAACGCAGAAGGATATCGAAGTAATAGGGGAAGCGAAAAATGGAATAGAAGCCGTCGAACTTGTTGATGCTTTGCAACCCGATATTGTACTAATGGATTTAGTCATGCCGGACATGGACGGAATTCAAGCAACCAAAAAAATAAAAGGGAAATGGCCACAAGTTCATATTTTAATGTTGACTAGCTTTTCGGATAAAGATCATGTGTTGCCTGCCATTGAGGCGGGAGCTGCAGGGTATCAATTAAAGGATATAGAACCGGATGAATTGGTCAATTCCATTCGGCAAATCATTAGTGGAGAAAATATTATACATCCGGCAGCAACCACTCAATTGGAAGAAACACTTCGCGAAGAAGAGAATTTACCCCACGTTAAAAATGCACTAACACCAAGGGAAAGAGACGTACTAGCGGAGCTGACGAAAGGGAAAAGTAACCGGGAAATTGCTTCGTCTTTGTTTGTTACGGAAAAGACTGTTAAAACACATATTTCCAATATTTTTACAAAGCTGGAGGTTCAAGACCGTACGCAAGCTGCTCTTTATGCAGTGAAGCATGGGCTAACAGAAGGAAGCGGTATGCAATGACTGCAAAGGCTGCGATAAACGGGGAGGCTGGGACATGAGGCAGATCTTTTTACTATTAACATTCTTACAGATTGTCGTTTGAATGAATGGGAGGAGATTTGTTAACAGTCCTAGCGAATGTAACTCGTGACCAATAAGAATGGATAGAACAGTTAATAGTCTGAGAAACGGATTGCCAAACATTGTAAGGCTCACATCAGCATTTTTCTAAATAAAAAAGCAGCCTCTTTGACAGGCTGCGTATCCTAAACTAGAAAAAACGATTCATGCTAAAAATGATAATCCTCGTCCACCGCTTTGGCAAGTTCATGCGGTTCTATATGGACAAGCACCATGCAATATGGATTGAATTTTTTGACGGTCGATTCAATTTTTTCCGTAATTTGATGGCTCTGCCTTACGTCCAAATAGGGATTTACTGTTACCGTGACATCTATGAAGCTTACATTGCCGTGGGATCTTCCTTTAAAATCGATTAGATCGATAACGCCGGTAACGTTATTTATAAGCACGGACAAAGTTTCGGCTTCTTCAATATCAAAACTATCCGTCAATGTTTGGACGGATTCCCAAAAGATTTCGATGGCGGTTTTAATAATAATAATGGCCACAACCAGAGCGGTTAACGTATCAATAATGGGGAAACCGATGATTGCCCCGAAGATCCCGATGGCTGTCCCGATACTTACCAATGCATCAGAGCGGTTATCGTAAGCCGCCGCTTTTACTGCGGAGCTATTGATTTTTTTTGAAAGGGCCAAATTATATCTGTATACCAAATACATTACAACTGCACTTCCTAATGCCACATAGGCGGTTAAGGTAGAGGGTGTCTCCCTGATGGGGTCCCATAAGTTCATTATTGAACTAAGAAGGACCTGAAGACCTACCATCATCATGATAAAAGAAGCCACTAAAGAAGCAATTGTTTCTGCACGCAGATGTCCGTAGGGGTGATTGGTATCCGGCGGCAGTTGGGAAATGCGTAAACCGATTAATACAGCAATGGATGCAATAATGTCTGTTGTATTATTTAATCCATCCGCTTTTAATGCTTCTGATTCACCAAAATATCCGATTGTTAGTTTGATCGAACTTAGAATTAAATAGGTGCCAATTGATAACCAAGCGCCTTTTTCCCCAGCTCGTAAATTTGTATATAGCTCCACAAAGTTTCCTCCTGGCAAAACTTTAGAACATGACAAAACGGAGCCGCCTCATTTAGGTCCTGAGGCGGCTCCGTTTTTTGCGAAAATCGCTTAAGCGATTATTGCAAAACATCACAGATCTATTAAAAGTAATAACCCAAAAGCTTATTGCCTAATCTTTTGGGACATATAAATTTCGTTCTTTAAATCACTGTTCTGGTTTTTCTTCCAAATCCGATTCTTCTAGTTCGGGCAGTTTGGAAACTTCGATGTAGAGGATATGGTGGCCGTCGGATTCCTTGATTTTGAATTCGTAACCGTCATAATCGAAGGTATCGCCTTCCACTGCATCAAATCGTTTGGTTAAGAACCAGCCGCCGATCGTATCTACATCCTCATCGTCTATGCTAATGCCAAGTATATCATTAACTTCATCCACCAGCAATTTAGCATCTATAATGTAATGATTATCACTAATTTCTTGTACTTCCGGGATTTCGTCATCATCAAATTCATCTTGAATATCACCGACGATTTCTTCGATAATGTCTTCAATCGTTACTAAACCTGATGTTCCGCCGTATTCGTCCATTAGGATAGCCATATGAATTCGTTCACCTTGTATTTTAAGTAATAAATCACTGATTGGAACTGTTTCAAATACACGAATAACGGGTTGCATATAATCCAGTACAGGCTTGTTGCCGTTTGCAGGATTTTTTATATAGGCGGTAAGCAAATGTTTCAAGTTTACCAGTCCGATTACGTGGTCTTTGTCTCCATCGATGATAGGGTATCTAGTATATTGCTCAACCCCCATTACTTCAAATACTTCTTTGACTGTTAAGTCTTTTTCGAGACTCACAATCTCTGTTCGAGGTACCATGATTTCCTTCGCAGTACGGTCGGAGAATTCAAAAATACTATTAACATACTCGTATTCAGAATGATTGATTTCTCCACCCTTATAACTATCTGTTAAAATAATACGAAGTTCTTCTTCGGAATGTGCTACTTCGGATTCTGATGCCATTTTATATCCAAATAAACCTGACAATGCACGCGCAGACCCATTTAAAGCATGGATAAATGGATACATTACCTTATAGAAAACAATTAATGGACCAGAAAGACGCAAAGTTAGTTCTTCCGATTTTACAATGGCAAACGTTTTTGGTGTTAATTCTCCTACGACAACATGTAAATAGGTAACAAACATAAACGCAATAATGAATGAAAGAAGTGAAGAGACAGTTGCATCTAAATTCATTAATTCGAATAAAGGATGTAAAATCATTTCAAACGTTGGCTCACCCAACCAACCTAAACCAAGGGCAGTAATGGTGATACCTAACTGACAGGCTGAAAGATATTCATCCAGATTCGATACAACCTTTTTAGCTTTCATTGCTTTTTTGTTGCCTTCAGCAACCAATTGATCAATACGAGTTGTTCTTACTTTTACGATTGCAAACTCAGTTGCAACGAAAAATGCCGTAGCAGCAATCAACAAGAAAAATGCCGCCAGCTTAATGGTTAGCTCTACTATGTCTACGTCCAAATACATTCTTTGTTCCTCGCCCGAATGAGGGGTACGAACAAAGAGTACACCTCCTATAATTAAAAATAATTGAATAATACAATGATAAAATATTTACAGGCAAATTACAAATAGTGGCTATGGATTATCGCAAAGATATTTTTTTGTATGATGACATTTTCATTTAAATGAAATCATAAAATAAACAGGTTGATTGTTAAGTTATCGTAAAAGTTTTTCTATTTTCTAAAAATTGTTGACTTTCAAAAAATGGATATGCTACGCTTTATAAGTAATTATAAATAAAGGAAAAGGAGGTTAGGATTATGAGAATTAAATACATTTTGCCGCCAGCAATTAAATATGATAATCCAAACCTACCTCGAGCTTTCTTTTATTTATAACGAAGGACGCGCATAATTTTAATCGGAGGATACAGGTATTGGTTACTTGTATCCTTTTACTATGAGCACCTATCTCACAGAAGGGATAGGTGCCTTTTTGTGCGCTTATAAGAAAGAATGGAAGAGGAGAGAGGATTATGAAAAAGCGCTACACAAGGAAGTTATTAAAAAGAGAGTGTACAGATAGTGGATAGTGTAGTGAACACAAATTAGAAGAAGGTGCTTAAATGTTTGAAGTATTATTCAAAATGAAATGGTTTTTTAAAGCTTATTGGAAGAGATATTTAATTGCCGTAGTGCTTTTAATGATTGCCAATGTGGCAGAAGTTATCCCCCCTTGGATAATAGGGGTTGCAATTGATGATATTGCCTTGGGGACAATGACAAAGGATTCTTTGTGGAATTATTTGTTATGGCTCGGGTTGCTCATAGTTTTCGGTTATGTGATCAACTTTATGTGGCAATATCAATTATTTGGTGGAGCTCTTACGTTGGAGAGGATTTTTCGTAAGAAGCTAATGCACCAATTCTTGAGAATGACACCGACCTTTTATGAAAAAAATCGTACAGGGGATTTGATGGCCCGTGCAACGAATGATCTAAATGCAGTCTCTTTAACTGCAGGTTTCGGGATCATGACGTTATTGGATTCCACAATCTATATGGGGGCCATTATCTTGGCGATGGGATTTTTAATTTCATGGAAGCTAACCATCTTTTCAATGCTTCCGATTCCCATAATGGCCGTCCTCATGCAATATTACGGGAAAATTGTACATGAACGTTATATGAAAGCGCAGGATGCCTTTGGCGAATTGAATGATAATGTCCTTGAATCTGTTGCAGGTGTCCGTGTGATTCGTGCCTATGTACAAGAAAAGAAAGATGAAAAGCGTTTCGCTGATATGAGTGAAGAAGTTTACGAGAAAAATATCCATGTAGCAAAAATCAATGCACTATTCGGCCCAATCACTAAAGTGGGTACCGGGATTAGTTATGTTGTAGCACTCGGCCTTGGTTCCTTCCTAGTATCCAGTGGGGAAATGACAGTTGGGCAGCTCGTTACTTTTAATGTGTATCTAGGTTTGGCAGTTTGGCCAATGATTGCAATCGGCGAACTAATCAATGTCATGCAACAAGGAAATGCTTCGCTGGACCGTGTACAAGAAACGTTGGATTATGAGCAGGATGTTCAAGATCCGAATGATCCAATCAAGGTTCATAGTCCAAACTCCCTTGGATTCAATGAATTCTCATTCCAATACCCGATGTCACAAATGATAAACTTGCAAAATATTTCCCTTCATGTCAAACGGGGCCAAACACTCGGCATTGTCGGGAAAACAGGTGCAGGTAAAACGACCTTCGTTAAGCAATTGCTGAAGGAATACCCGATGGCAGAAGGGCAATTTACGATCGGGGATGTTGATATTGCAAAGCTGACAAAGGAACAGCTGCTTGAATGGATTGGCTATGTTCCCCAGGATCATGTGCTGTTCTCAAGAACGATCCGAGAAAATATCTTGTTTGGTAAAGAAGATGCTACAAAAGAAGAAATTGATGAAGCTGTCCAACTTGCTTATTTTGAGAATGACCTAAAAAATCTTCCATTAGGTCTTGAAACTTTGGTCGGCGAAAAAGGCGTTTCATTATCCGGTGGGCAAAAGCAAAGGGTTTCGATTGCTCGTGCCATGATCAAAAATCCGGAAATCCTCATTTTAGATGATTCGCTATCTGCAGTAGATGCCAAAACAGAAGCGAAGATTATTGAAAACATCGGCCGTGTGCGAAATGGCAAAACAACCATTATTACAACCCACCGTCTATCCGCGATTCAGCATGCGGATCACATCATCGTTTTGGATGAAGGGAAAATAATCGAAGAGGGAACACATGCGGAACTTCTTCGAAATGAAGGCTGGTACAAGGAACAATATGATCGACAACAGCTAGAGGAGGTGCCTAGCGAATGAGTACTAGTAAACGTTTATTCAAATATGCCATGTTTTTTAAAAAGCCAATTTTTATTGGATTAATATTGTTAACACTAGCTGTTTTTACGGATTTGGCAGGACCATTTATTGCAAAGCATATTATTGATCATTATATGACGCCAGGTTCAATTGAGCTCGAACCCATTATCAATTTGCTTATCGTCTTTTTGGTTTTGGCTATTGCAACGGCGGTTCTTCGTTATTTTATGTTCATATATTTGCAAATTGGCGCAAATCGTATCATCCAAAAGTTGCGCAAGGATGTCTTTGGACATATTCAGACGATGTCCATTGACTATTTCGATAACTTGCCGGCAGGGAAAATTGTTGCTCGTGTAACGAATGATACAGAAGCCATCCATAATTTATATGTCCAAGTGCTATCGCAATTTGTAACGAGCTTCATATCGATTTTGGGAGTTTATGTGGCTCTTTTCATCTTGAATGTGAAAATGGCGCTCGTCGCATTAATAGTAGTTCCAATCATCTATATATGGATGATTGCATATCGGAAGTACGCGTCTTCATATAATCATGTTGTCCGTACGAAAATTGCCGATATTAACGCCATGATCAATGAATCCATTCAAGGCATGACAATTATTCAAGCGTTCAAGCGTGAAAAGCAGATGAAAGATGAATTTGCCGAGATGAATAATGAACATTATGAATACCAAAGAAAACTATTATTTTTGGATTCCGCAACATCATTTAATTTAGTAAATATTTTGCGGTTATTGTTTTTTGTCATTTTTATTTATTATTTCGGTACGCAATCGATGACGACGGTTGAGGTGATTACAGCTGGAACGTTATATGCATTCGTGGATTATATAACGCGCTTGTTCGGTCCGATTGTAAATATCGTCAACCAATTTTCCCAATTGGAACGCTCTCTTGTTGCTGGTTCCCGTGTATTTGAGCTACTTGATCGCAAGGGCGAGGCAGTCAGTGAGGAATCGATTCCAAGATATGAGGGGAACGTCGAATTCGAAAATGTATCATTTGCTTATAAGGACGATGATTATGTGTTGAAGAACATCAATTTCTCCGCCAAAAAAGGAGAAACAATCGCCCTTGTCGGTCATACAGGTTCAGGGAAAAGCTCGATTATGAACTTGCTGTTCCGTTTTTATGACCCGCAAAAGGGAAAAATCATGATAGATGGCAAAAACATCTTATCGATTTCCCGCCAATCATTCCGGGAGCATATGGGCATTGTTTTGCAAGATCCATATTTATTCACAGGAACAATTGAAACGAACGTAAGTTTAAGAGATCCACGCATTTCAAGAGAAACGGTGGAAAAAGCGCTTGAGGCAGTTGGTGGGGAAAGAGTGCTGAAAAATCTCGAGAAAGGGCTTGATGAGCCTGTCATTGAAAAGGGAAGCACACTTTCCTCCGGCCAACGACAGTTGATTTCCTTTGCTCGTGCATTGGCCTTCGATCCAGCCATTTTGATATTGGATGAAGCTACATCGAATATAGACACGGAAACAGAAGAAATTATCCAGCATGCGATGGAAGTACTGAAAAAAGGAAGAACAACGTTCATCATTGCCCACCGTTTATCTACAATCAAGAATGCAGATCAAATTCTAGTATTGGATAGAGGGGAAATTGTTGAGAGAGGTACCCATGAAGAACTTGTTGCATTAGGCGGTCGTTACGAAACGATGTACCGTTTGCAAGCTGGGGCGTTAAATTAACTTGAAGGGGTTGGTCCGGGATTTTTGGATCAACCTTTTTTAATTAAGTTAATAAGAAAAGAGGAAATATTACAAAAATACTATTGCCAATTAATAACGAAAACCGTATATTTAGAGTATCGAATTAATGTGCGGGAAGCGGTGTATTCGCCATGAGTAAAAGGCTCAAAGATTGGTTTTTGAATATTATGTCCTTTAACCGGAATATTAAATTATTCATGCTTTCCAATATTCTCATTCAAATCGGGATGGGTGTATTTGGTGTGATGTATAATCTTTACATCCGCGAATTAGGCTATTCGGAAACGGTAAATGGCAGTGTCATTTCGATTACTTCATTAGCGACTGCCCTAATGTTGGTACCGGCAGGAATTATAAGCGATCGAATTGGCCGTAAATCGATATTATTAGTAGGAACTTTTGTTACGGCCATCATGCTTTTTGGAAGAAGTGTTGTTTCGATTGAAGAGCCGATTTTAATGTTTGCTTTCTTGACAGGTATTGTATGGGCTTTTGTTCAAGTTTCGGGTGTTCCCTTCTTGGCGGAAAATTCAACTCCAACGGAAAGAATGAATTTGTTTAGTATTCATTTTGCCTTGGTGACAGTCGCCAATGTAATAGGAAATTTGCTTGGAGGATTTGCTGCAGATGGAATCCAGCTCGTATTTCATTTTAGTGAAGTGGCAAGCATTCGCGGATCGTTGCTTCTGGGAGCGATTATTTTCGCTTTTGGATTTCTCCCTTTGTTATCACTAAGTTCTTCAAAAGTTGAAAATCAACAAGGACAATTAGTAAAAACAGTGGATGAACTAGAGGATTCCGAAGAGAGCAGTTTTAAAAAGAATTTTAAAATGATTATATTATTCGGAATTGCCAATTTGCTGATTGGTACCGGCTCAGGGTTGGTAATCCCATATTTGAATCTATATTTCGCCAACCGTTTTGACGCATCCAATTCATATGTTGGGTTAATTATTGCTTTGGGATCTGCCATGACAGCTGTCGCGATGCTGATTGGACCATTGCTTGTGAAAAAAGTGGGGAAGGTAAGAGCTTTGGTTATCTTTCAGCTATTGTCCATTCCTTTCCTCTTTTTAACGGCTTTTACCAATTCGCTGCTTATTGCTTCAATTGGGTTTTTAATGCGTCAAGCGTTGATGAATGCGGGAAATCCAATTCAAAGTGCCATTGCAATGGATGTTGTTCATAATAAATATAAAGGGCTGGGGAATTCGGTCAGCCAGATGGTATTTAATATAGGATGGGCTACAATGGGGCTCCCGGCCGCCTGGCTGGTGACGACGTATGGAAACTATTGGGGATATGCTTATGCATTTTCGATAACAGGCTTTCTTTATTTAATCGCATCAACCTATTTTTACTTAGTATTTAGTAGAAGGTATAAAGTAAATGACTAAAGATGGCTGAAGAAGCTCCCTGGCTAGGTTTCCAAAATAAACGAGTTCGTCAAAGCGAACTCGTTTATTTTTTCAATCATACACATGAAATAACATTAATTCATGGACCATCTTTTCAACACTTGAAATGTGTTCTTCTGCAGGCTTGTCTCCCAACCATGCAATCTGGCCATCTTTTTTATATTCAGCCCTAAATAACTGCTGTTTATAATAGAACGAGATTGCCCACCCCGGCAGTAAATCATTTTTGTACAAAGGTTTAAAATGAAAATGTTGAATCATTTGGGTCCCCCCTGAAACTTTCAATATAAGTTAATCGTACTAAAAGTTAGAGAGAATGGCTAACATTATCTTTATGAGATATGACTCTGATATAATAGGGTGGAGTTTGAAAGAAATGAGAGGGTTTAAATGGAAAATGCAATGATCACCATTATTTTCATGGCAATAGTCGGTGCAGTTATCGGGGGCTTTACAAACTTTCTAGCCATTAAAATGTTGTTCCGTCCATATAATGCACTATACATTAAGAAGTGGCGTCTGCCATTCACACCTGGTTTAATGCCAAAAAGACGTCAGGAATTATCAAAACAAATTGGGGTCACAGTAAAAAATTACCTTCTGACACCGGAAGTATTTCAAAAGAAGCTCTTCAATGAAGAAATTCAATCAACTGTTTTGAAATTTGCGAGGGAGAAAGTAGAAGGAACATTCTTTACAAATGAAAAAACAATCAATGATTGGCTAACTCAGGGCGGTTTTGACCAATTGCCCGATACGATTGAACACAAAGTCGATGCAATTATTGAGAAGCAATTCCATACGATGAAAAACACTTTATCCACTAAATCGATTGAGGCATTACTACCGGCCAATGTGCACCAAGTGGTTGATCGCAAAATTCCTGAAGTTGTTTCTTATATTTTAGATAAAGGGGAGGAGTATTTCCTTTCACCTAAAGGGGAAGTAACAATCAAAAACATGATGGATGATTTCTTGGGATCGAAAGGTTCCTTTGGCGGAATGATTCAAATGTTTTTGGGGGATTCTGCTTCAATTGTTACGAAAATCCAACGGGAGTTAATCAATTTCCTGAAGGCGCCGGGCACAAAAAGTCTTTTAGTCAATATTATTTCTCAAGAATGGGATAAAGTTAAGCAGCAGCCTATCATGAATTATTTGGAGGAAGTCGATTTCGCATCGATTTTGAGCAATCTTCAGAATTACGCGAAAAAAGAACTTAATATCCGGGAGCATTTAAACAAGCCAATCAGTTTTTATTGGCCACAAGGCAATGATTACGCAAAAAATGAATTATTGCCAAAATTGGTTGATAGAGGCTTCAAGGAAGCAGAAAGCAAACTGGAAGATGTATTGAATCGTCTAAACCTAGATGAAGTAGTTCGTGAACAAGTAGATTCTTTCCCATTGGAAAAGTTGGAGGAACTTGTGTTGAGCATTGCTTCCAAAGAGTTGAAAATGATTACAATTCTGGGTGCTATTTTAGGTGGCTTAATAGGTATCGTACAAGGTTTAATTGTGTACCTATTCAATTAAAAAAGAGAGTGGGAAAAAATTGTGATTAACATTTATAATGACATTAACAAATTAGAGGCTTCAATGCGTCAAACAGATGAGTTCAAAGTTCTAAAGGACGCAGTCGAAGCGGTGCGTGCGGATGAAGAGGCGAGAGTCCTGTTTGCAAACTTCCGCGATGTACAAATGAAGCTGCAACAAAAACAAATGAACGGCGAAGAATTATTGAAAGATGAGTTGCTATACGCACAAAAAACAGCACAATTAGCCCAATCAAGCCCGACAATTTTAGCGATGCTGGAAGCAGAAATGGCACTAAGCAAAATAATTGAAGAAGTAAACCGCGTTTTAGTAAAACCAATTCAATCCTTGTATGATGGATTGTAATCCGTTCAAATCCCAAAAGCTTATAACAAGCTATTGGGATTTTTTCGTGCAATATTATCTTTAAGGTTTTAACAAACCGTAGGATATGCCTCCTGAATGTTGTTTTGATCGTCCTTGCAACTAGTACACTATTAGAAGTGTATTTACTAAACTTGCACAACACAACGTTACAAGCGAAAAAATACCATTTTCCCCGCACCATTTGTTATATTAAAAAGACATGTTATAATTAACGCTTGAAATTAAAATTTTTTTGCAACTGGATAATATCTCCTTTGTTGTTAACGGTAATGCCTGAAATTAATAGGGAAGAGAGACGCAAGTGATGAAAAAAATCGAAGTAAATGAAGTGTTTAAAGAGGATTGGAACCGGGTTCTGAATCATATCGCCAACTTGTTCTACGAGGACTCCAAAATCGTCGTAGCTGCCGAAGATGCGGAACTATCCTTCCATTTCCAACATTCAATAGATGAAGATTATACAATCCATACTGCATGTGAATTGGCGGTAGATGGATCAGCATATACAAGCAACTATTCCATTCAATATGAAACAGAAGGTACTGAAAAGGAACAGGGCATCCGTATGAAACGCGCCCTCTCCCATGTCATGCTGGATGTCCTTGAACAATATACGGGAATGACCCAGCAATGGGGTATCTTAACAGGTGTACGACCGACAAAGCTTTACCATAAATATCGCCAGCAAGGCATGAATGATGACGATATTTATGCGATATTAAAGAAGGACTTCCGCATATCAGATTCGAAAGTTGCTCTGATGCGGGAAATTGTTAAACGGCAGCTGGTTACGATTCCTGACTTGGATGAGCTAGGTAAAGAACTTTCCGTGTATATCGGGGTACCATTCTGTCCGACAAAATGTGCATATTGTACTTTCCCGGCATATGCAATCCAAAGCAACCGTAAAGCGGGCCGCGTTGAATCGTTTATTGATGGCTTGCACATTGAAATACGCGCAATGGGCAAATGGTTGAAAGACAACAATATGAATATCACTTCCGTCTACTGGGGAGGGGGAACACCTACATCCATTGAAGCGCATGAAATGGATGCCCTATATAAAACGATGTTCGAATCGTTCCCAAATCCGGACAAAATTCGTGAGATTACTGTGGAAGCTGGGAGACCTGATACCATTACTCCCGAGAAAATCGAAGTTCTTAAAAAGTGGGGAATCGATCGGATTTCCGTTAATCCACAAAGTTACACTGATGAAACATTAAAAGCAATTGGACGTCATCATACCGTTCAAGAAACAATTGATAAGTTTTGGTTGTCCCGACAATCGGGAATGAATAATATCAACATGGATTTAATCATTGGCCTCCCAAATGAAGGAATCGAGGAATTCCAGCATTCACTGGATGAAAGTGCGAAAATGCAACCCGAGTCATTAACGGTTCATACATTATCGTTCAAGCGTGCTTCTGAAATGACCCATAATAAGGACAAGTATAAAGTGGCTGACCGTGAAACAGTGACGAAGATGATGGAGATGGCCAGCAATTGGACGGAAGAAAATGGGTATGTCCCATATTACTTATACCGCCAGAAAAATATCCTGGGCAACTTAGAGAACGTGGGCTACTGTAAACCGGGTGAAGAGAGTATCTATAATATTGTCATTATGGAAGAAGTTCAGACAATTTTGGGCATCGGTTGTGGAGCATCAACGAAGTTTGTTAACCCTGATACCGGGAAAATCACCCAATTCCATAATCCTAAAGATCCGGCAGCGTACATTATGACTTTTGAAGATGCCATTGAAAAGAAAATCGACATGTTAAATGAATTGTATTCTACGCGAATCAGCCAGTAAACTTAAAGACAGAGTATCCCTCTGTCTTTTTTTATACAAAAAAATGACCGGGCGCGTTAACTTGCCCGGTTATCAAACAACAATCTATTATGTTATTACTGAACCGTATTTTTTGATGGTTCACTTCAATCTAATTCGCTGGTACTTGGATAAAACTTACTTCGGATAAAAGTACTACTACATTTCTGAACTCTCTTTCATAGGTATCGGTAGATTCTCTTAACCTGAGTACGAAATTATCAACCGATATTAGTTCCCCGCTATACAATTCTTCACCAACCGCCACTTTAATATCTTGATTAACTAGTTTGCGAAGCTGGTTGAACAGATTATTTTCAAACAACTTAAGCACCTCCCTTTTTTAGTAAGAAAAACTGATGATACTTGCTAACGGAACATAAATTAAATCGGCATTAGTTCTAAGCACAATATAGTCGCCCTTGACTTCTATCAATATTCCAGTGACACTGGAATACTCTGTAGAAACTTCAATTGTCGAGCCTTCAAGAGAACTAAGAATTAAACGCAATTGCCACATATTTATCTCCTTTCTTAAACAGTATGTTGAATTATATGTTTGATTGATAGATTTTGTTTGGGTGAATGTGTTGAAATTACCAACCTTTCTAAAAAAAGTTTGAAAAATAAGTAGAACGCACAAACAATGTGAAATAGAATTCATAGTTTAATTTAGAGGTGATAACTATGAAGAAAAGAGAAGAAGGGTTAGTTAGTTTCGTGATTCCGTGCTATAATGCATCACTTTACATTGAAGATTGCTTAAACGGACTACTATCTCAAACATATAAAAATCTTGAAGTCATTCTTGTAAATGATGGCTCGACAGATAATACAGAGCAAATCATAGAACAATGGATAGAAAATTCAGATCCACCTTTTCCAGTAATTTTATGTAATCTTCCCGTAAATACAGGGTTTGCCGGGGCGCTTACTACGGGATATTTCATGAGTTCAGGGGAATATATCGCACTGAATGACGCTGATGATATTTCACATCCTTCCCGGGTGGAAAAACAAGTAGAATTCCTACTTAATAATCCTGAGTATAGTTTAGTAGGAACAAATTACCGTTCGTTTAGTGACGGTGATAAAGAGAGCGGCAAAGAAGCGAATTGGCTCCATTATGGGGAGGAAATTCGAAAAATTTATGCTTTAGGGAAGCATTGTGTGTGTCATGGAACAATCCTGTTTCACGGTAAATGTTTTGATTTGCTTGGGGGGCCGACCAGAAGGATAAAGGGAGCAGAGGATTATGAATTCATCGTAAAATTCTTGAATGCCAAATTAAAAATAGAGAATCTAAAAGATGTTCTCTATTATTATCGCCTACATGACAAGCAGCGATCCAAAATGTTCTATGGAAGTGGCGAAAAGTGAATAACGAGAGAGTTTTACTTGTAATCGATGCTTTATATATCGGAGGAACTGAAACCCATGTGTTAGGTTTGGCAAAAGAGCTAATAAAAAATGACGTATTTGTCGCAATCGCTGCCAGTAAATCAGGTACTTTGGTAGGCTCCTTTGAATCATTAAATTGCCCGATTCATCATATTGATATTCCCCGTACTGTTAATCCTGATGGAAAACTGGAAAAAGAGTTGGTTGAGAAAATCGAAAGCATTATTGAAGAGGAGAAAATCACGCTAGTCCACATCCATCAATTCCCCTCTGGGTACCTGGCGGGCAAGGCAGCCAAAAATAAGGGAATTGCAACAGTCTTAACTGTACATGGAACTTATTATCCGGATCATGAAATTCGTAAGCTTCTCGAATTATCCGATTCGATCATTTGTGTAAGTCCACCACTAAGTAATTATATAAAATCCTTTGGAATTCAAAATCCTGTCTTAATACCAAATGGCATTAATCTGGAGGAGTATCCGCAAGATGTTTCATCCGAAGAATTAAGAAAAGAATTGAAAATACCGGAGGACTCGATAGTCGTTCTCTATGCCAGCAGGATTACTTGGGCAAAGGCAAGTGTTTGTTCCATTTTTCTAAGAGCTTGCAAGGATCTTAAACTAAAGTCCATCCCGAATCTTCATGTCATTGTGGTGGGTGGTGGCGACAGGTTAGTTGACATAGAAAATTTAGCGCAAATGATCGAGAAACAATGCAAGGGAACTTTTATCCACATTATGGGGGAACAAAATAATATGCACGGTTATTATTCAATAGCCGATTGTGTGGTCGGAACGGGACGTGTAGCGTTAGAAGCGATGGCTACTGGGAAACCGGTTATAGCAGTAGGAAACCACGGATATTTTGGAACTGTTAATAAAAATAATATCGATGAAGCATGGAACCACTATTTTGGAGATCATGGTTCCAAAACAGCGTGCAGTAGACATATCTTGAGGGATGAACTTAAAAAACTTTTACTGGATAAAGAGCAAATGAAGTTATATGGAAAAGAGTCCAGAGAAATGGTGGAAGAGAAATTCAATATCCAAAACGTGGTGATGGATATGTTGAAAATTTACTCCGATACATTAAAAGGAGGAAGTGAAAAATGAAAAAACTTCTATATATAGGTTGGATTGGATTCAATAATTTAGGGGATGAACTATTATGGAACATCTTCAAGGATGTATGCGGCAAGTATTTAGATAAGGAGCGAATAGACCTCACCCCCTCTGTACCTGGTATTGATCTAAAAAAAATCGAGAAATATGATACGGTAGTATTGGGGGGGGGCTCCCTCTTATTGCCGGGATATCTCCAAATCCTCCAAAATGCCATTCAAAAAGGGAAATCCGTCGTTATATGGGGAACAGGCCTGGATTGGATTGAAAAGCGAAATTTAGATTTATTAATAAATGACGGATTAAATTCGTTGGAACAAAATTTTAAGCAAAAGGATGTTGAAGTGCTGGATGAAGTAATTGATCGCGCACTATTTGTAGGAGTTAGGGGGCCACTAACGAAAAAAGCGATCGAAATTATGATCGGCAGCGAAAAGGCCAAAAAAGTGCAAATTATCGGGGATCCCGGTTTACTATTGCAGGAACCAAATACTGATATTTCCAACGAGAAGAAAAAAGTAATTGGCATCAACTGGGGCACTACATTCAATCGTTTATATGGAGCGAATGAAACGTTTGTTGAGGAACAGTTAGTGGAAACAGCAAAGACGTTAATCAAAGCGGGTTATAAGATCATGATCTATACTGTATGGGCCGATGATAGACCTTCCTGTCAAAGGTTATACGACAAAATAAATGATCCGGATAATGTGATACTTGATAAAAATCTTTATTCGGAAAATGAGTTGATCGCCAAACTATCAAGATGCAAAGGAACTATCAACTTTAAACTGCATGCAAACTTTTTATCCTTGACTGCAAAAGTTCCTGCGATTTCATTGGGATACCGGTTTAAAGTATTTGATTTTGCGGAATCAGTTGGATTGCAATATTTGGTCGTTTCCACGGATTCCAAGCAGTTAGCCCAAGATCTACTGGAACGTGTGGAATACATTGAAAAAAACGAAGCCAAAATAATTGAACAATACCAATCCACTAGAAAGAAATTTGAACCGCTATTAGAATCACCATTTACCGGAAATTTGCTATAAAGAAGCGCTTTCGAGTAAATGCGGGGATGGCAACATTTAATTTAATGTCAAGCATAAGAGGCTACCATTAGTAGATTAACGAATGGAAAGCCTCTTTTTTCACTCGCCATTAAGGTCCTCAGGTCACCCTAGTAACGGCAAGATAGAGAGAGAGTTATAGGGAGTGATAATACACTACTCTCTTTTAAAATGACAAAAATAAGTCTATGTATGCAAAAAAAAGGGGATTAAATGACTTTGTTATTTTATTTATATAGTTAAAATGATATAGTAGAAAGAAGACAGAAAATTCCCTTTTGTGCGATTATTTTATTGTGTCAATTGTAAATAAGTAAAAAATCATGTATAAATGAAATATGATAGATATGAGAAAAGTAGTGGGGATTGGTTAGGGAGTGATGAGTTGCAAGAACTAGAAGAACTGAAGATTACGATGGATGCCCTAGTAAGAGAGGGGCGGTTTGATGAATTTTTTAGTTTATTTGATCCAACAGCAAGTCTCGCATTACAAGAAAAAAATTATAGCTTATTGATAGACTTGAATTTAAATAGAAGTAAAATATATTACAATATAGGGGATATTCAATCCTGTATTGCAGATTTGAAAAAGTTAACCGAGTGGATTGATGATTATGGAACGGACGGTCAGAGAATTTCCTATCTAAATACGTACGCAAGCGTTTGTGGGGAACTCGGAAACCAGGAGAAAAATCTGGAATATTTAAATAAAGCAAAATCATTGGCCATCGCAGTAAATGATATTTATTCTGTATGCAAAATTTATAATAACTTGGGTGTTTTTTATCTAGTTGAAAAGCAGCCGGAAAACGCCGTGGAAGTTCTTCTGGAAGCTTTGCGATTATCGAAGCAGCTTGACCACGAGCAAGAAGATGAATTAGTGGTTTATATTAGATTGAACCTATCGAAGGGCTATACGGATCTGGGAGAATTTCAGAAAGCTGAAGAGCTTTTTGATTTTTTATTTTCCCATATGGAAGGTAAGCAGATGATAAAAACATCAATTTATGCACTGCAATATAAAGGATTCTGGTTTAAAGCCCAAAAGCGATATGAAGAAGCAAATGATATTTTGCTCAAAGCGAAGGATTTTGCTTCCAGGAATAATGATTTAATATTATTGGAGGAAATCAACAAGCTTCTTGTGGAAGTAAGCACGGAGTTGGGTGATAAAGACCGATTGATTGCGATTCAAAAAGACTATATCGATATCCTGCTCAAGATTAAAGAAATCAATTTAAATCAAAACATCATCCAAATCGAAATGACTCAAAATGAAAAACAGTATGAATCCATCTCGACCAAGGATCCTTTAACGTCTTGCTATAATCGCCGGTACTTTGAGAAAACTATTGAAAAATGGTTGAAGGACGCTGAAACAACTGCCCAATTAATCGGCTTTTTTATATTGGACGTGGACTATTTCAAACAAATAAATGATCAATATGGGCACCTCGTGGGAGATGACGTTCTAAAGTTTATATCAAATTTAGCGAAAGAATTTTTATCATCTTACGACAGCATTTTTGCCAGATATGGCGGGGATGAATTTGTAGGGATGGTAAAAGTGTCATCGAGAAATGAATTGATGGATCTGATTGATCATCTTTATGGTAAAATCTCAAATACAATATTTGAAACCGATGAAGAAAACATCGCCATTCAAATCAGTTTTGGGGTAAGTACAAATAGCAATGGTATGGTTACCGAATATAAGGAAATTTTTAAACTAGCGGATGATGCGCTTTACGAATCGAAACGCAACGGACGAAACCGGTATACTATGAATAGTTAACGAATGAATAGCAAAATGCTATTCTTTTTTCTTTTAATAGTCAAGAAAACTGTGGAAAAAAGAAGCTTAATAGAGAAATGTAAACCCGTACTTGCAAAATGTGGAGTACGGGTTATTAAGAATAATCTAATTACGAATAAATAGCTCAAACACATCGCTGTAATCCTCTTTTGAATAGTTGCGGCTGCTTTCATTTAACCAATGATTTGTAAACTCGACAATGGACTTAAATGACTCTCCAGGGGAAGATGGACCATGGTTGGATGATGATAGACTTCTTGTTGCATATTCCAGACTATCAAACATATAATTCCGGTGCTTTTCATTTTCACGCATGATCCTTTCCATGGTAACTAAGCATTTGTATAAATCTTTTGCTTTCACTGAATAGTTTTTATGAATATCAATATTAAAAGCGGTTTCACCAACAGTAAATTTAATTTCAATATCCAGATCGATTGTTCCGGCAGTTTCAAAGGAGACATGGCGTAACGAATTGTATTTATAGTCATAGCGTTTTAGGGTGCGTTTTTTGCTTATGGCAGAATCTCCGTCGACATGAATTAATGCCAAATTTGTGAAACAATATTCATCAGTTTTTGTTTTAATAAGAAAATAAATGTGTTCTCCTTTTTCATATAATAAGTAATCATCACATTCTGTTGTATCATATTCGTATGATTCAATTACTTTCCCAATATCCGATAGTCCTAGAGCGTCAGATGCAAACTTTTTAATCATCTTCTCTCTCCCTTTTCTTGTAGCAAATTGGTGTTTAAAGGAACATATGCTATTACTATAGCTTGTATAACTATTAGTGGATGGGCTAATGGTAGCGTGGAACAAACAGGTAAATTGAATTCGAGACCTGTTAGAAATTGACCTGCCTAACAATTCTGAAAATATGGTAAAATAAAATGAGAGTGCAGTTTTAGACAATCGTTAGCAAATAAATCTTATTATTAGGAGATAGGTCATGTCAGTAAATACAATTATTTTTGATTTGGATGATACTTTATTGTGGGATAAGCAAAGCATTAAAACGGCGTTCGAAAAAACCTGTGCATATGCACATGAAAAATGTGGTGTCGATCCTGCTAAACTGGAAGAAGCAGTAAGATTGGAAGCTCGTAAATTATATGAATCGTATGAAACATATGATTACACGGTCCTGATAGGAATTAACCCTTTCGAGGGACTTTGGGGCACTTTTGATGATTCAACCGATTCATTTCAAAAAATGAAAGAAATTATTCCGACATATCGCAAGGAAGCTTGGACAAAGGGCTTAATGG
The DNA here is from genome assembly GCF_000772955.1 of Ureibacillus sinduriensis BLB-1 = JCM 15800. GTDB lineage: Bacteria > Bacillota > Bacilli > Bacillales_A > Planococcaceae > Ureibacillus > Ureibacillus sinduriensis. The sequence goes on from NZ_JPVO01000049.1 coordinate 80,342, forward strand.
TTCTAGGAATCGAGGAACCAACACTTGGGGCCGAACTAGGAGAGCGCTTTGTGGAGGAACGAAAGAAATCTCCTTTTGTATATGAAGATACATACGCTGTGCTGGATGCACTAAAGCACGATTATCAATTAGTATTACTGACAAATGGAGCACCTAGTCTGCAAAATCTGAAGCTTGAAATCACCCCGGAAATTCTCCCTTATTTCGACCATGTCATTATTTCAGGCGACTTTGGTAAAGGCAAACCGGATCCGGAATTATTCGAATTTATGATGGCCAAGGCTGGGATAACGGCAAAAGAAGGGATTATGGTCGGCGACAACTTAAATACAGATATTAAAGGATCTGCAAGTGTCGGCATGAGAAACGTATGGATAAACCGGGAGAGTAATGTAAATGATGGTGAAATAGAACCAACCTATGAAGTTACATCGTTAACAGAGTTTGTGGAGCTAATGAAGAGCCTATAATCAGAATGTTTCGGATAGATGGATGAAAATAATCAATTTTCTCCATCTGTTTTTATTGTCGCTTACTCCGACTTTGGTCTTGGGGTTACTTCTGGAAGTATTCTACCTGAATCTGAATATCTCTGTTTCTTATTTTTGTTTATGGTGGGCATTATATATCCTAAAATGGGATACCTCCCTGTAAACTAGAGAGGTATCCCGCATTTTATTTATTAGAGTGTAATTGCTTTTACTTCATCGATATTTTCAAGCTGCGCTACATAGTTTAAATCTTCGGCAGTTACATCGTTGTCGATTGTCAGCATCATAATAGCTGTGCCACCGACCTGGTCACGTCCTACTTGCATTGTTGCGATGTTAATATCCTTTTCTGCAAGCTTGGTAGCTACCCGGCCGATTGCACCAGGTTTGTCTGTGTTTTTAATATAAAGAAGGTGGCCTTGAGGTATTACGTCGACAACATAATTTTCAACCTTGACAATTCTTGCGCCTAAACCATTAAGCAATGTACCAGCCACGGTATGGACTTCGTTTTCAGTTTTCACCTCGACTGATATTAAATTTGTAAACCCTTTGGCAGTTGTAGTTTTATGTTCATTGATTTTAATGCCGATGCGTTCAGATAGGTAACGGGCATTTACATCATTTACATGGTCCCCATGGTTCTTTTGCAGCAAGCCTTTTAAATTGTTTGATGTTAAAGGACGGACATCATAGTTTGCTACTTCACCAGCATAAGAAATATTGATTTCCTTTATTGGCTCCGTCGTTACCTGTGATAGGAAATTCCCCAACTTCTCTGCTAGTTCAAAGAATGGCTCCACCTGTGCCAATAACTCTTTTGGAATGGATGGCATGTTCACGGGATTCGTCACTGTACCGGTTTTAAAGAATTTAATAATATCGTTTGAGACATCAACCGCAACAGATTCCTGTGCTTCAATTGTCGACGCACCCAAGTGTGGTGTAGCAATCACTTGAGGCAAAGTTAATAATTTGTGATTTGTCGCCGGTTCCTCTACGAAAACGTCAAGGGCAGCACCTGCTACTTTCCCTTCAACAATCGCATCATATAAATCATCTTCATCAATAATTCCACCGCGTGCACAGTTAATGATGCGCACGTCAGTTTTCATGATCGCGAATTTGTCTTTATTGATCAAGTTGCGTGTTTCAGGAAGGAGTGGGGTATGTACCGTAATAAAATCAGCAGCTTGAACAACCTCATCCACTGAACCTTTTGTGATGCCAAGTTCTTTTGCGCGTTCTTCCGTCAAGAAAGGATCATAGGCAATAACATTCATGCGTTGCCCTTTTGCACGGTAAGCCACTTCAGTTCCGATACGCCCGAATCCGAGGACACCTAAAGTTTTATTTTTTAGTTCAACCCCTACGTAAGTTTTTCGATCCCAAAGCCCATTTTTCAATGCATTATAGGCTTGTGGAATATGGCGGGCAAGTGACGTCATCATCGCAATTGTATGTTCTGCAGCAGAGTTGGTATTTCCATCCGGTGCATTCACAACAATGACGCCATGTTCTGTTGCAGCGGCCAAGTCGATGTTATCTACCCCAACACCTGCACGGCCTATCAATTTCAAACTTTTGGCAGCCGCAATAATTTCACGAGTAACTTTTGTTTGGCTGCGTACTAAAAGGACATGAACATCTTGAATTTTTTCTATCAATTGTTCAGGTGCAAGCCCCGTATCAATCACAACATTTAGATTTAAATCTGTTTCCTGTCGGAGAGGGAAAATCCCATCTTCGCTAAGTGGATCAGCAATAAATACATTAATTAAATTAGTGGCAGTTGCAGTTTTTGTTACCATTGATAATACGCTCCTTTAAAATTTATTTAACAAAATATTTCGAAAATTATGTTTGCACTTGATGCTTAACATCTTAAATCACAAAATATTGACTATTCTCTATGCCCTTTAAAAATATAAAAGCCCTCCACTCCTCACATATAATGTAAGGGGCGAAAGGCAAACTTATCATACTTACGCGGTACCACCCTTATTCGTTGCAAAACCTCTGGTTGTGCAACCTCTAAGCAAATGCGTAACGTGCATGACTCGGAAAGGCATACTCTTAATTTTCAGCCGATCTATTCTGGAGTGGAACCACAATCGCAGAAAACACTGATTTTCACCAACCATCAGCTCTCTAAAGATTTCAAACGAACGAGCATGTCTCCGTCATAATATTTTTCGTTGATTTAATTGTTAACATCATAATCCTTATTGTTCAGTTTTGTCAATATAATTTCTAGAAAAATTTAAAAAATTAGATGAAAAGGCTTTCAAAAATAACTATAATACGAACAATATATGATATTTTAGTTTTAATGTTCGTGTTACAGGGAGCGAGATTTAACAGAGGATAATCTTCATTTTCAGGATAATCACACTATATGTCAGAATATTATTGCGATTCAGGTCCCAATGTTAGTTGGAGAACTATTTGTTGATTTTATTCATTTAACGCAATAAAGCGAATAATTGCCTCCGTTGGAAAATAAAAATAGCCCGCTTTAAAGGGAATCAAAAGTCAATAAAGAACACTATTAAATAAGCTTAAAGCAAAAAGGGGTGGGTATGTGAAATATGATGTAATAATTATTGGAGCCGGACTTGCGGGCTTGACTGCGGCTTGTGAACTAATCGAGGCGGACAAAAAAGTATTGCTGGTTGACCAGGAGCCGGCAAATTCAATTGGGGGACAAGCTTTTTGGTCGTTTGGAGGACTATTCTTGGTCGATTCACCTGAGCAAAGACGACTTGGCATCAAGGACTCTAAAGAATTGGCTTGGCAAGATTGGATGGGGACTGCCGGTTTTGATCGACTAGAGGATGAAGATAAGTGGGGTTATCAATGGGCAAAGGCATACGTCGAATTTGCAGCTGAAGAAAAATATAACTGGTTGCAATCACTTGGCATTAAAATTTTCCCCGTTGTCGGATGGGCGGAAAGGGGAGGTGCGCTGGCAGGAGGTCATGGGAACTCAGTCCCGCGTTTTCATATTGTTTGGGGTACAGGCCCGGGAATAGTTGAACCATTTGCCAAAAAAGTGAAGCAAGCTTCCGAAGAAGGATTACTCGATTATAAACCTCGTCATAAAGTGGATGAACTACTTACTGCTAATGGTGCGGTGATTGGAATACAAGGCAAAATTCTCGAGGAAAGTGCAATCGAGCGTGGGCAAGAAAGTTCCAGAGTAGAAGTGGCGGATTTTGAGTTTTATGGTGATGCCGTCATAGTGGCGAGTGGAGGGATTGGAGCGAATCTGGAGCTTGTCCGCAAAAATTGGCCAAGCAGATTAGGGGTCCCGCCCGAAAATATGGTTACCGGGGTCCCTGCCTATGTCGATGGCCGTATGCTGGGAATTTCGGAAAAAGCCGGTGCATCGATAGTAAATCGAGACCGGATGTGGCACTACACTGAGGGGCTTAAAAATTGGAATCCGATATGGAATAATCACGGCATCAGAATATTGCCGGGACCATCTTCATTATGGTTCGACGCATTGGGAAATCGTTTTGCACCGCCCAATTTTCCAGGGTTCGATACGTTAAGCACTTTGGAGGCCATTATGAAAACCGGGTATGATTATTCCTGGTTCATTCTTACGGAAAAGATGATCGAGAAAGAATTCGCCCTTTCCGGTTCAGAACAAAATCCCGACCTTACAAATAAAAGTATACAAAAAGTACTTAAGCGTGTATTACCGGGTCCATCTGCACCAGTAAAAGCTTTTATGGAACATGGGGAAGACTTTATTCTAGCAGAAAGCCTAAAAGATTTAGTCGATGGCATGAATCGATTGGTGGGCAATGAGTTGCTGGATTTTATCAAGGTAAAGGACCAAATCCTGGCGAGGGATCGGGAATTGGATAATAAGTTTACAAAGGATTTGCAAGTAATGGCCATGAGAGGTGCCCGACAATATATAGGGGACAAATTGATCCGGGTAGCGAAGCCGCATAAAATACTTGATGCCAATAATGGCCGTCTAATTGCTGTAAGATTGAATATTTTATCGAGAAAGACATTGGGTGGATTACAGACTGACTTAAATGGACAAGTTCTAAATGAGCTCGGTGAACCGATTCAAGGCTTATTCGCTGCGGGTGAAGTAAGCGGGTTTGGTGGAGGAGGCATTCACGGCTACAGATCTTTGGAAGGGACTTTCGTCGGTGGATGTCTATTTACCGGAAGAATTGTTGGTAAATATTTAAGTAATTAAAGGGAAAAGGCAGCGAAAAATTGAATATATTTACTGAATGGTTATTCATTAAAACAAGGGGGCAAAAATATGGCTTATGAAACAATAAAAGTGGAGATTGCTGATCGTCGTGCAACTTTGTCATTTAACAGACCAACCGTTGCTAATTCGATGAATCTTTTAATGATGCAGGAACTTGCGGACTGCCTGGAGTTTTTAAAAGATAATCCTGAAGTTCAGATACTCGTTATTAAAGGGGAAGGGAATATCTTTTCAGCCGGCGGCGATATAAAGATGATGGTCACTTCAGGAGAACCAAAGGACTTCGAGAACATTATGAACTATATAACAAGAATGGTTCTAGCCCTTTATCAATTACCGATGATTACGATCGCACAAATCCGGGGTGCTGCTGCTGGTTTGGGCTTTAGTTTGGCGTTGGGATGCGATATTATCGTGGCCGAGGAAAACAGCAAACTTGCCATGAATTTCATAGGTATCGGGTTGATACCGGATGGTGCCGGCCATTTCTTTATGAGAGAACGGGTTGGTACACCTAAAGCAAAACAACTGATCTGGTCCGGCGATATAATGAGCCCTAAAGAAGCCCATCAATTGGGCCTTGTTGATTATCAGGTTGACGAAGGAGAAGGGGATAGTTTTGTCGATCAGCTAGTCGGGAAGTTCTTATCCTCCCCAATTTTGGCCATGCTCGAAACAAAGGAAATTCTTCATGGCGAAAAAATTGCTGAATTAACGAACGTTTTGAGAAGGGAAGCAAAAGGGCAAGTGAAGATGCGAAAAACCGAGGATCACTTGGAGGGAATCAAGGCATTTATTGAAAAAAGAGCACAGCAGTTCAAAGGGAAATAATCAGAGGCGCCTCGAGCTTTTCGGGGCGCCTTTCATCATTAAACGTGGAATAAAAACAATTTTCCAGTAGAGTTTACAAGACGATGGGTTTTATTCTCCACGCCTTTTTCCTCTACTTGTTTTTGTCCTTCTATCTTTGCTATTTCTTCACTTTCAAAAGTCCAAACTTCATCAAATAAAATTTCCCCTGTTTTCTCAAAAGCTGTGAAACGAAAATTCTCCATATCATCCCTACCCCTTTTTATAGAAGATATAGTACATTATACAAGAAATACGTGGATAATTCACTGGAATTTAGAGAAAGTGGATTCAGTGCTTTCAATTTTGATGTCTGATGTCTGAAGTAAATAGTTCTTATGAATTTCAATCGTAACAGCCGGGTTTGCATGTTACAATAGTAGTATCAGTCAAGAACTAGTATATATAACAAAGGAGTGTTTTCCATATGAAAGGAATCACACAACTCCAAGCGGGTGAACAAGTAAACCAATATTTATTAATCAAGCAAGCTACTAAAGGAGTTACAACCGTAGGAAAACCTTTCATGACACTCATCCTGCAAGATAAGAGTGGGGATATTGAGGCGAAGCTATGGGATACCGGCGAAGATCATGAAAAAATGTATCGTCCCGAAGTAATTGTCCAAGTAGGCGGCGAAATCCATGATTACCGAGGAAAAAACCAACTGCGGATTAAACAAATAAGAATTGCCAAACCAGAAGAGGGCATTCAAATCAATGACCTTCTTCCTTCTGCTGCCACGCCGAAAGAAGAGCTGTATGAAGAATTGACACAATTCTTTTTTGAAATTAAGAATCCAAGTATTTCCCGTATCACTAGATACATTCTCAAGAAGTATCAACAGGAAATCACCGTATTTCCGGCAGCTTCCAAGAATCACCATGATTACGCGTCCGGATTGATTGACCATGTTGTTTCCATGCTACGGCTTGGAAAGGCCATTTGTGATCTGTATCCTTCCTTGAACCGGGATTTGGTTTATGCAGGAATCATCCTGCATGATATTGGAAAAGTGAAGGAACTTACTGGTCCAATTGCGACCACTTACACGGTAGAAGGGAATTTATTGGGCCATATTTCCATTATGGTTGATGAAATTGGCCAAGCAGCCAAAGAGTTAAATATTGATGGTGAAGAAGTCGTCATTCTGAAACATATCGTCTTGTCCCATCACGGCAAAGAAGAGTGGGGCAGTCCGAAGAAGCCAATGATTCAGGAGGCTGAAATCCTCCACTATATCGATAATATTGATGCGAAAATGAATATGTTGACGAGAGCACTAGCAAAAACGAAACCTGGTGAGTTTACCGAAAGACTATTCCCGCTAGACAATCGTTCATTCTACAAACCAACATTTGAATAAGTAATTTTTCAAGGCACTCTTGGTAAGAGTGCCTTCTAAATTTAAGTCAGATCAGAAAGACTAACTCGTAATGCCGAATTCACAGGTTTATTCTGCCAAACAATACCTCTTGTCCAATTGCATGGTGTTACTAAACGCTCTATTGAATATTCTTCAAGTCGTTCACGATTTCCTCGGTAGGAACTTCGCTATAGCCATCATACGATTTTACAACCGTTCCTTTTTGATCGACAAGGAAATATTTGATATCGTGAGCCACATCCTCTGAGCCTCTAAGTTTTTTTACAACTGTATTGAATGATTGCAATGCGAATTGAGTCATTTCCGCTTGTTCATAGCCTGTTAGCAGCTCCCATTTTGATTGATCGTTGATTGGATAATAAGTTAAATAATTATTTAGGATGTCCGGGGTATCGTGGGAAGGGTCTACGGTAAATCCCACAATTTTATAATTTTTGATTCCTTCTTTTTCAATTGCGTTGTGTACATCCACCATATTGGAAGTCATGGGTGGGCATACTGTGTTGCATCGGGTATAAACAAACATTGCGAGCCAAGGAGTCCCTTCAAAGCTATTTAAGGATATTCGCTTGTTTCGATGATTTGTGTACTCGAAATCCTTTACCTTAAAATCATGCTCAGCCTCAAATTTTTCAGAAGAACATCCAGAGAGAAGCAATATAAAAGCTAAAATTGATATGTGGAATTTTCTCATCAAAACACACCTTCATTTTTAATAATTAGTTTGTGCAGAAACAAGAAATATTTTTCCTTTAAAATAGTTTTGCACCAAGATTTGAAGAAGTAATAGATGAAAGGAAGCATTTTCTATATACTTAAGGCTTGACCAAAGTAGAGAGTGAGGAGAAGAGATATGAGTTTGCCAAATTGTCCTAAATGTAATTCGCCATATACATACCAAGACGGAGAGTTATTCGTGTGTCCGGAATGCGCTCATGAGTGGAGTGTCGAAGAAGTGGAAGTACCGATTGAAGTGGAAGTATTGGTTGTAAAAGATGTTAATGGTCATCAATTGACCGATGGGGATACAGTATCGGTAATTAAAGATTTAAAAGTAAAGGGAAGTTCCTCTACTTTAAAAATGGGGACCAAGGTGAAAAATATCCGACTTGTTGATGGAGACCATAATATTGATTGTAAAATCGATGGGTTTGGCGCCATGAAATTAAAGTCGGAATTTGTTAAAAAAATCTAAGAAAAAAACGCGTAAACAATTGAGTTTACGCGTTTGCATTTTATTTCTCGGAAGCATCCGCCTTTTTATCGGAAGAATCAGCTTCTGTATTAGTTAAATAAGTGTCTAAAGCTTCTTTTAAATCTTCGTCTTTAATATCCACATCAGCTTCTTTTAGCAAGTCCGTAATTTTTGCAGTAAAGTCGCCTTTTTTGGCAGCAATCGCTTCTTTAATTTCTTCTTTTTTCTCTTCTAGAGTCCCGTAGTCCTTGACTTCACGCTTGTCCGTAACTTCGATAATGTGATAGCCGAATTGGGATTGTACTGGTTCACTAATTTCATTCAATTCAAGTGCGTAAGCAGCGTCATTGAATTCATCAACCATTGATCCAACTGTAAACCATCCGAGTTCACCGCCATTAGCTGCCGAACCATCAGAAGAGTATTCTTTTGCTAATTCTGCAAAATCTCCGCCGCCTTTTAATTTTTCAACTACAGTAAAGGCAGTTTCTTCATCAGCAACTAAGATATGGCGAGCATTCAACTCATATTTAGCTTGGTTATAATATTTTTCGATTTCTTCATCGGTTACTTCCACATCTTTAGTGGCTTTTTCTTGTAAAAGTTGGAAACGTACATTTTCTTTAAATGCTTCTTCTGTTAACCCGTTTTGTGCCAATACAGCTTCAAAAGATTCTCCATATTGTTCTTTTACCGATTTAAATTGTTCGTCAATTTCCTCATCAGTAACTTTGTAGTTATTTTCTAAAACTTGTTCAACAACAACCTGCTCCAGCAATGCTTTTCCAGCAAGTGATTTAATTTCTTCATAAAATTGGTCTTTTGTAATATCACCATAAGTAGAGGATACTACTACTTCGTCGCCAGAGTTACTACAAGCTGCTAAAGCGAAAACAGAAGTAGCTAGTGTTAGTGCTAAAAATGGTTTTTTCATGTGTTTATACTCTCCTAACTTGGATTGAAATCAATAGTAACTATATCATAAACGCCTCAAAAACAAAATGGTTGCATGTTCGTTTGCCTATGCACGGTCTGCATGCAAGCATAGTATAGTCTTTGAAAGGGGGTGTCGTAATGGGAAATAGCTATGGTGGCGGATATGGAAATGGTTTCGCTCTATTGGTTGTATTGTTCATCCTATTGATTATTGTAGGTGCAGCATACATTTACTAATAATTAGGAAACAATATTAGGAACGAAAGTGACAAGGAGCTAATGGCTTAGCCATTAGCTCTTTTTAGAGTGTAAAACATGATTATTTCCATAGTCTATCATGGGGACATTGCCATAGAATATGGCAATTATAACCCAGCCTTAAGATCATGATGTCCACAATCGTTGCACACCCGCGAGCCAAAAATTAAGTACATGCTATGAAACCTATTTTTACAATGCTACATAAACTTCAACATAAAATGAAATTAATAAAATAGTGACCAATATATTTATCGTTCGAAATATTTTTTCGTGTTTTTCTTCTGGGATATCTTTTTGCGTAACCAATGCATAAGTCATCCGATTAATTTGGAATAAATAAAATACCGAGAATAGCACTACAATTAGAAGTAGCAAATCTATTCCTCCCCTCTTTCACTTCCTTTAAGGATACAAAAAATGTCAATATAACACAAGTAAATGCTTCTCTCCAAAAAAACAGAAACTATAGGCAAAACAGCTGACTAAATAATTGACGGAACTAGAATTTCGCACCCTTTAGGTGTTTCTTCAATAACGGAATTTTTTGGAGCACGAATTAAATTTTTAATAAATAATAAGTCGATAAAACAAATACTACAATGATAAGCCAACAGTAAGCATGAAAAATGTGCGTACTCTTCATAAGTAACGGCAATCGTTATGAGGAGGCCATTAATTACAATGAAAGGCATTGATAGGGTGAATACATATCGTTTTTTCGGAATGATTGCCTTTATGCGCATTTTGATGATTGGAATGAATTTATACTCTATTTTCATTCTTAGTTTTACCGACTTTCTATACTCAAATAATGAATAGTAATGAAGCAGTTTATGGATTGGGTAAATGAGCAAGAAGCTAAGTACAAATAACCAGAAAACATCATCTCGATAAAATGCTGGATGGATACGACCGAAAGCTAAAAACGATAGGGAAAAGACAATTATAAAGAGTGATATCGCCATAATTGTTAGCCATGTGGAGCCATATTCCTTTTTTATGTTAATTGTTTTCCAACAATGCAAGATGGACGACCCCTTTTCATGAATTTTGTTCAAGGTTGCTGTTAGTCTGGACGAAATTAGATCAATGATTATGTATGTTTATTGTGAGCATCTAATTTTTATTTTTACTTACTTTTGCAGTGAAAATATTGTAAATGATATAAAAGGGAATTGCTACACTATTTCAAAAAAAAAATACAAAGGCCTAAAAAAGTGAAAAGAAAAAGAGTGTATCGCTACACTCATAATAATCCTTGATATTCAATTTTGCACTATACAAGCTAGCCACTGTGTTTCATATTATCTTTCGACAATCAGTTGTTGATTTTCGTTTTCAACAATAGAATCTTTGAAGTTTTTAAATGAACGTTCAAATATTTCGATAAAATCTTCACCATAAATGTTACGAATAACGGCCATAACATCTAAGAACTCTGGGAATCTACCATATAGTTCCTTTAATGCTAGAGATCCTTCAAGGATTGAATGATGTGTATCGTAATAATGGTCGTACATTTCCAAAATTAACTCAGAGCCTTTTTGCGTAAGTTCCACATACGTATTCCGTTTGTCATCATCACGTTTAGAGAACTCCAGTAAGCCACGCTCCTCAAGTTTCTTTGAGAAGTTGAAAGCAGTAGAAACGTGCATAACACCAAATCTGGCAACATCCGATATGGATGCTCCTTTTAAATGAAATGCTATCCATAAAATATGGTGTTCATTAATGTTTAAATCGTAAGGCTTAATCCATTGCTGCCAATCTTTTTCAACCGCTTTCCATAATGCCTTGGATAATTGTGCAATTCGTTGACTGTAAAGCATGGCTTCTTTCATAGTGTATGAATTTTCTGACAAAGCAAACACCTTCTTTCATTTACATTATGAAAATATTATAGCAGTAAAAGAAAAAAGTTTAAAGTTAGAAAAATTAAATAATTGAATTAAGGTGAAAAAATGTTATAAATTAGTAAAAAAAGGTTGAAATATACTCATGAAAAAACCATTTTTTAGTAAGAAAGAATTACTCAGTTTCTTCATCTTTCTTCTTCTTATTATTTAATTCCGATAGATTATTCTCGATTTCTATAATAGATTTCTGTAATCCATCTATTTCTTCTTTCAATTTTGCAGTATCTGGTTCAATCTGCTGGGTAAATTTTGAAATGGATTGTTTTAATTCATCCATTATTTCTGGGATATTATTGTTCACTTCATTTTTTATTGTTGCAATCGAATCTTTTACGCTCAAAGAATGGTGCTTAACTTCCCCAAGATATGATTTTGCAATGTTGGAATTTCTTTTGATATTCGATCTAAGTTGTCTCCCTGATTGCGGTGTTGTAAAGAGCAATGCTGTCAGCCCTCCGACCACACCAGCCGATAATCCGATTAAAAAAGGTTTTGCACGCATTTATTTCACTCCTTGTGATATGTATCTTATTATATTTTTTTCCTTTAATATAAAATTTCCTATTCTTAACCATATTAAACCATGAATTGTACAAATTAAAAAGAAGGGATGCATGAAAGGTTTAAAATGCAAAAAAGTGCAGACAAGTCGTATTAGACTATGTCTGCACCCGAAATTATGCTTGTGACACGGATGTTTTGAAATTTGCCCGTTTTAAAAGGTTTGTAATAATTGGGTAGATGATGATAAACGCAATTGCATTCATTACAACGCCAGGCAGTACAACAGCTACAAACAATGCGGTAAATGCACTTCCTCCTGGTAAGCCAACTAAAATGGATGCCATGGAAAGGAAGATAGTTCCTGAAAGAATTGTACCTAACCCGACAAGTACTGCACCTACAGCTATCTTCTGGATTAAACTGCGTAGTGCCAATACAATTACAAAGAACACAATACCTGTTATCGCTTTATCGATGATATTCGGGAAAAAGCCACCGGGGAATGTTGAAAATAATCCGGACAGGACACCGGTTGTAATTGCCAATAATAATGTTTCCTTGAATGTGGGGAATAAGATAATCCCTATAAACATCATTGTCAGCATAAAGTCGGGTTTCATCCCTTCTCCATAACCCGGTATGATTAGGTAAAGAGCTGCACCTACGCCAACTAAAAGCGCCATTAAAACTAAGTTTTTCGTATTCATTTTCTAAACTCTCCTCTACAATTCTATTCTCTTAGATTCCCAACGTGCACTCATTGCCGTTGGCGAAACTTAAATTGATTTTAATCTCTATAGATATATTTTGCAACCTCATGTAATAGAATACTAATATTATAGTATCTTCTATTATAGATGTTCTTTAATTTGTGCAGCTACAGATTGAAGTACATCAGCTGTGAATTCCCCTTGCTTTGTTTCCCATGTAACCTTAAGCCCATCAGTCTCATCGTAGCGTGGAATGAAATGCAGATGGTAATGGAATACCGATTGTCCTGCAAAGGCGCCATTATTATTGATCGTATTTAAGCCTTGTGGCTGGAAGGCCGTTTTAATTGCGTTGGCAATTTTTGGAGCGGCAGCGTAAAGGTTTTTCGCCACATCTTCGGGCATTTCGAATAAATCTTGAACATGCTGCTTGGGAATAAGTAATGTATGGCCTTTTGTTAGAGGGAAAACATCCATAAATGCATATACGTTTTCATCTTCATATACTTTTGTGCTTGGAATGGATCCATCAATTATTTTACAGAAAATGCAATCACTCATTTGGAACATCCTTTCAAAAACATTTTAAAGTAATTTTAACATATGGGAACTGATTCTATTCACAATTTTTGTTAAACTGAAGAAAGAATGGAGTGACTAAAAATTTATGACAGTTCTACAATTAACAGACGTTACAGGTGGTTATACAAGAAAACCAGTAATTAAAGAATTATCTTTTACTATCGGTGAAGGTGAGCTGGTAGGTTTAATCGGTTTGAATGGTGCTGGGAAAAGTACAACGATTAAGCATATTATTGGAACACTCTTGCCTCAAAAAGGCGAAATTCGATTAAATGGCGTGACATTAAGCGAAGATCTTGATAAGTATCGCTCTTCGTTTTCATATATCCCGGAGACGCCCGTGTTATATGACGAGCTGACTCTGAGGGAGCATCTTGAGTTAACCGCAATGGCCTATGGTATAGATGAACAGACATTACAATTGCGCTCGCAAAGTCTGTTGAAGGAATTCCGCATGGAGAAACGCTTAAATTGGTTTCCTTCCCATTTCTCGAAAGGGATGCGCCAAAAAGTAATGATTATGTGTGCATTTCTAGTGAACCCACAATTATATATCATAGACGAACCCTTTGTTGGGCTTGATCCACTGGGGATTCAATCCCTGTTGGAACAAATGGATGAGAAGAAGAAGGATGGTGCTTCCATCCTGATGTCTACGCATATTTTATCGACAGCGGAAAAGCATTGTGACCGGATTATATTGCTGCATGAAGGGCGAGTGCGAGCACAAGGGACGATGGACGATCTACGGGGTGCCTTCGGGATGCCAAATGCAACTTTGGATGACCTTTATATTGCCATGACAAAGGAGCAAGACCATGAATAATTTGCAGGATGTATGGTCAAAGCGGTTTAACCATTATATGACGGAAGTGCAAAAATATATGCGCTTCGTGTTTACTGGGCATTTGGCAATTGTGTTGGTCTTTGTCATCGGTGCGGTGGGCTATCAGTATAGCGAATGGTTGAAAGTGGTGGATGCCACTTTTCCAGCAGAGTGGATTGTGGCACTGGCGATTGGCTTCCTATTGGCCCTTAGTCGTCCGGTTACCCTGCTGAGGGAACCGGACCAGGTGTATTTGCTGCCGCTCGAATCAAAAATGACCACCTATTTTAGCAGTGCACTTAAATGGACATTTTGGTCGCAAATTGGACTTGCCATCGTTATCTATATTGTCGCAATACCATTATTGAAGGCCGTGACGGAATTATCTTCAGGGCAGATTTGGTTGTGCGTGGCGGTCATTATCGTTTTAAAGTACTTGAATGTGCATATCGAGTTCAACTATCGGTATGCAAACCGTGGGGCCAGCTTAAGTATAGATCGGATGGCAAGGGGGGTACTTTCCATTCTGACGATCCAATCCGCTCTTACTGAGGGGTATTCCTATGTGATCATCTTCATCATTCTATTATTTGTGTATAATCGTACGTTAGCGAAAAAAGTGAAGATACAGCCCATTCCTTATGAACATTTTGTAAAGGTTGAGCAAAATCGAATGATGGGCTTTTATCGGTTTGCCAACTACTTTACGGACGTTCCACATTTACATGGTTCTATCCGGAGACGAGGCTGGTTGAATTTCATCTATTCGATTGTGCAACATAATCAAAATGGCACACAAAGCTATTTAGTATACCGTACTTTTATCCGAACGGACGATCATTTTTATTTATGGGTTCGGTTAACCGCTATCTCTGGATTGATCGCATTGCTCGTCAATATCCCCATAGTGACCTGGGTTGTTGCAGGGGCTTTGTCTTTCGCCACTACGATCCAATTAAAATATGCCCTGTTATCATCAGGTGATTTTCGTATGGATCGACTTTACCCGGTGCATGGCTCACAACGTAAAAATGCCGTCCGAAAAGTATTGAGGCTCTTTATGGTCATACAAGCGATTATTGTCATGCTTTGTTCTGTGGGACAACCATTGTTTTTTGTAACTGGAATTCTTATTGTTGCAGTCGGGGAACTAACATTCCTCATGACAAAGGATCCTTCGCGTGAATATTAATGTAAAAGGAGTACGAAAGCTGCTGCATAATGGCTTTCGTACTCCTTCTTTTATTATCGTAAATAATGGGAATGCCGGCTATTTTTCTTCAGAAATTTTTCCTGAATAAGTAGTTACGTAACTTGAGGCGTTGAAAATGTTCTGTTGCTGGACGCCGGGGGTAGTACGGTCGGGTTTGCTATGTGCTTCTTTGAAGGCCCTCGAATTTTTCCACGCTTCAAAAGAGCTGGGACCAGTCCATTGGGTAAGCACAATATACGTATCAGAGGCCAGTGGGCGCAGTAAGCGATAGGCAATGAAACCGGGTTCGTTTTCGATTGCGCGAGAACGGCTTAAGAACCGTTTCTCGAATACCGGCCGGCCTTCATCCGACACAGGAATGTTATTGAAAACAAAGTACCCTGTTTGTTCAATGGGATTCACACTGTCAATGACTTCGTATTTGCGAGGTGTTGAAAAAACAGTTTTTCCTTCGGTTTCATGTAGGAGAACGGAGTTGCCTGCACCGTGCAGCACGATCATCTTCTCTTTAGGCAAGTATTTTCTTCGCAAGTTATCCATAAAATCAGCAGTTCCGGAAGTTAAGTAAATATACATATGCATCAGACCCCTTTTATTGAAAGTTGCATTCCAACTGAAAGTATCAGTAAATTTGCAATACCTCCATCAATCGATTCTAAAACACTACTTTGACGCTGTTTATTTTAATAAGAACAAAATAAGATTTTATTGTCAAAACTTTTGATGGAAAACGTTAGTTTATAGAACAATTTTATGACATTTGGTCGATAAAACTATACAATATCCCGCTAAAAGTATATATTTGAAAACGGATATCAATGACACATTTACACTCATTGTTTGCTCAAAATAGCTATTTGAATAAAATAACTATCTTGTCGAATAATAATACGTTTTAGCAAGAAAAGGCTTACAATTCTAAAAACTCAAATTTGGAAGATGCCTCAAAAAGATGCGAGAGCGTAATTAATTTAAAGTCGAGGGGAAGGTACTTAGATGAAAGCATTTAATGATACATTACTGCGCGCTGCAAAGGGTGAACGAACAGAATACACTCCAGTATGGTATATGCGTCAAGCAGGCCGTTCTCAACCTGAATACCGTGCAATCAAAGAAAAATATTCTCTTGAAGAAATTACTCATCAACCGGAATTATGTGCTTATGTAACAAGATTACCGGTAGAAAACTATAATGTGGATGCGGCAATTCTTTATAAAGATATTGTTACACCATTACCAGGTATCGGTGTCGATGTGAAAATTAAAGCAGGAGTTGGCCCGGTTATTTCGAACCCTATCCGAACAGTTGCGGATGTCGAGAAACTTGGGGAATTCAATGCGAAGGAACATACACCATTCGTACTAGAAACAATCAAATTGCTTACACAGGAGCAATTGAATGTTCCGTTGATCGGCTTTGCAGGTGCACCGTTCACTTTAGCAAGTTACATGATTGAAGGCGGTCCTTCCCGTAACTATAATAAAACAAAATCATTCATGGTTTCAGAACCGCGAAGCTGGTTTGCCCTAATGGATAAACTGGGTGATATGATCATTGCAGACATTGCTGCACAAGTGGAAGCCGGAGCCAAAGCCATCCAGATTTTCGACTCTTGGGTTGGCGCTTTGAATGTAGAGGATTACCGAGTGTTCATTAAACCAGTAATGACACGTATTTTTGGTGAACTGCGCAAAGAAAATGTACCATTAATCCAATTTGGTGTTGGGGCTAGCCATTTAGTCAACGAATGGAATGACCTTCCAATCGATGTTGTCGGCTTGGATTGGCGCATGCCAATTCGTAAAGCACGCGAACTGGGTGTTGAAAAACCTGTACAAGGGAACCTTGATCCATCGCTGCTGCTTGCAGATTGGTCTGTAATAGAGCAACGAACAAAAGATATTATCGATCAAGGACTTGAAGTGCCTGGGCACATTTTCAATCTGGGTCATGGGGTCTTCCCGGAAGTGAATCCGGATGTATTAAAACGTCTTACAACCTTCATTCATGAGTATAGCCGTGAGCGAGTAAGCCAACTATGATAATATGCGCTCAACTAAACTATTTTTAGTTTAGCTTTGGATAGTGGAGTAACTGATATAGAAGCAAATCATAAACGAACAAAATTATGAGGTGAACAGATTGAAACCAGTACGTGGATTATTAGTAATGGCCTATGGGACGCCATACAAAGAAGAGGACATTGAAAGATATTACACACACATTCGTCATGGGCGTAAACCATCGGAAGAGCATCTGGAAGATTTAAAAAGCCGTTACAAAGCAATCGGCGGAATTTCCCCGCTTGCCGAAATGACAAAGAAACAAGCTCAAAGCTTGGAAGCTCGATTAAACGAAGTGCAAGATGAAGTGGAATATAAGTTATATATCGGTTTAAAGCACATCGATCCTTTCATTGAAGATGCAGTGGAAGCAATGGTCAATGACGGTATCGAAGAAGCGGTTTCTATCGTGCTGGCGCCCCATTTCTCAACATTCTCCATCAAATCTTATAATGGACGTGCGCAGCAAACGATTGAAAAATTAGGAAGCAACATGAAGTTGACATCTGTAGAGTCTTGGTATTACGAACCAAAGTTCATAGAATACTGGAAGCAAGCGGTCAATGCGGCATTCGCGGATATGGCCGATGAAGAACGTGAAAAAGCTTGCCTGATTGTTTCAAATCACTCTTTGCCAGAAAAAATTAAAGAGGCCGGCGATCCATATGAAGAACAGTTAATTGAAACTGCACGTTTAATCCAGGAAGCGACTGGTGTTAAAAACGTGGAAGTGGGTTGGCAATCTGCAGGTCAAACACCGGAACCTTGGCTGGGGCCGGATGTTCAAGATTTAACTCGTGACCTTTACGAAGAAAAAGGTTACCGCTCATTTGTTTATGTTCCGGTAGGATTTGTTACGGAGCATTTAGAGGTCTTATATGATAATGACTATGAATGTAAAGTGGTATGTGATGAGCTTGGAGCGAACTATCATCGCCCTCCAATGCCAAACACGCATCCCCTATTCATAGATGCAATGGTTGACGCTATTTATAACAAGTTATCGCATTAAATTGAGTGCAGGAAGTGTGATGAGGGTGACAGGGGACAGACGAAAAGTTGCTGTAGTTGGTGGTGGCGTCACCGGGTTGACAGCGGCATACTATTTACAAAGATCAGCAAAACTGAATAACTTGCCGGTGGACGTTGTTTTAATCGAATCTTCTTTGCGCTTAGGAGGAAAAATCCAAACTTTGCGTAAAGATGGGTTTATTGTTGAACGGGGTCCTGAATCTTTTTTAGATTATAAAAATAGTGTTCGCGATTTGGCGAGGGATCTGGGTATCGAGCAACAAATGATTCCGAATAACGACGGTCAAACTTACGTGGCAGTAGGTAGTACTCTATATCCTATACCGAATCTATTGACGTTTGGCGGGGCACTTGAAGTCTCCTCATTCATTACTTCCGGATTATTTTCTTTAAGTGGCAAGCTTCGCGCTGCTGGGGATTTGCTATTACCGAAGATTAAAGATGAAGAGGATGAACCAATCGGTGATTTCTTCAGGCGTCGCTTCGGTAAAGAGGTTGTAGAAAACTTGGTTGAACCATTGCTTGCTGGGACTTTTGCGGGGGACATCGACCATTTAAGCATTAAATCCATGTTCCCGCAGTTTTATCAACTGGAGAAAGAACACCGAAGTTTGATCCTCGGCTTAAAAAAATCGGGTGAGTCATTTAGAAATGACCATATTGAGCGATACCAAACATTTCAAAACGGATTAGAAACATTAATTGAATCATTGGCCTCACAATTACCGTCAAGTTCAATTTACAAAGGTGTTAAAGTGGAATCCATCGATCGGTTGAATGATGGGACGGTCCAAATTTTTTCCAACAATATAGCCCCTATTAAATGTGACGCGGTCATTATGACAACACCGTTTAATGCAGCAAAAGAGGTATTGGATCATTCAGGTCTTTTTGACGGGCTTCCCAAAATGAAATATGCAACGATTGCAACGGTAACAATGGCTTTCAAGCAGGGAGAATCGAAAAAGTATAAGGACGCCATGAACTTTTTTGTTTCAAGAAACAGTGACTTTGCCATCACGACGTGTACATGGTGTAACCATAAATGGAATGATGTTGCCCCCGAGGGATATGATTTAATGCGGGTTTACATCGGGCGTGTGGGGGATGAAGCGATCGTTGAACTATCGGATAGCGATATCGAAAAAAACGTATTGCGGGATCTGGAAAAGGCAATTGGATTGAAAGACGCGCCTCTATTTACAGTAGTTTCACGTTGGAAAGAATCCATGCCCCAATACACGGTAGGCCATGATAACCGCATGGAAGCAATGAACCAATATTTGTCTACACACTTTCCCAATGTAAAGCTTGTCGGCAGTTCCTACGAAGGAATAAGTGTGCCGGATTGTGTATTACAGGGCAAAAATATTGCACTGGAATTATTGAACGATTTGTTTGAAATGCAAAATGCTTGATGAAAAGAGTAGCCTCCGAGATTTGGAGACTGCTCTTTTGTATGTTCAGCACGTTTGGTTCAGGGGAAACAGGGAAGCCATGTTCACAATATTATCGATAGTAT
This sequence comes from Ureibacillus sinduriensis BLB-1 = JCM 15800, assembly GCF_000772955.1. Taxonomy (GTDB): domain Bacteria; phylum Bacillota; class Bacilli; order Bacillales_A; family Planococcaceae; genus Ureibacillus; species Ureibacillus sinduriensis. The sequence continues at coordinate 100,082 of NZ_JPVO01000049.1, forward strand.
TGTGAACATGGGTACGTTATACTAATGTTGGTTCAAACATTCCCATTTTGACTAAAATAGTGAAGTGTTGGAAAGATAAAAAGTATAAACAGATGGTGATGGAGGAAAAATCAATGAAAAAATGGTTACTAAGTTTACTGGCAGTGCCTGCATTGTTAGTTGGCTGCGCATCGGATGAAGCAAAAGTGGATACAAATGATGAGCCGATCGATGCCGCTGCATTGGAAGTTATAGTCGACATCCTGACACCAGAGGAAGTAAAAGTAAATGAAACAATAGAACTGGCTGCCCATATCACACAGAATAAAGAAAATGTGAATGATGCACAATCTGTCGAGTTTGAAGTATGGGAATCAGGTTTCCGTGAGGATGCACAAATGATTGATGGCGAATTGGAAGCTGATGGTGTTTATAAAGCAGAAATAACTTTTGATCACGATGGAGTATATTATATGTATGCACATACAACGGCACGTGGATTACACGTAATGCCAAAACAAAAAATTATCGTGGGCCAACCGGATATGAGCAAAGTAAAAGAAGATGATAGTGACAATTCAATGGATATGAATATGGAAGGACATGTGGATACGTCTGAAGCCGATGGAGAGATGAACCACACCGACCATGATTCTTCAGATGAAAGTGAACATGATCACGAGTAAGAAGATACATTATTAGGACAGGTTGCAGAAATGGAATTCATGTGCAGCCTGTTTTTCTACTTTCACGAAGGGTGAAGTTATGTTTTTGCGACGGACCTTTTTCGAGGAAGTAGTCAATGTACATCCAATCATTCAGTAGATGGAAAAACCCCTCAAAGCATGAGCGTGCTTTGAGGGGTTTGTTGTGTAAGCAGTTTACTTATAGGTTCATCTGTTATAGATGAGGGTCCAAAAATCAATAATAAAACGAATGACGACGACTATAGAGCGTTACATTTTTCGCAAGTGCTGTTGTAGCATTCGCTTTGTTCTTCAATTTTGTCTCCACATTGCACACATACTTTATCAGGTAAGTTTTTGAAAAACTCAACAACGTTTTCTAACATGCCTTCGCCCCTCCTTTTTGGATATCTGTTATATTACTGATTTGATATTTTTAATTGTATTATAACAGTTTGAATTCGTCAATACCCTCCCGTCTATTAAAATAATTTTTTTTTACAATAATGATTGAACAAAAAACATAACTTTTCTCATCTTGTAAAATCCTTTCATACAACTAATCAAGAATTTTCCCTTAGACCACTTATCACGAAAGAATGTAACAGTTCTTTTTATTTTTGACTAATATAGTTGTCAAAATGACGTTAATCATTTACTATCGAATTGAGGTGAAGAAATGAAAACTCGACTCAAAGAATTAAGGGCAAGGGATGGGCTTAACCAGACGGAACTTGCAAAAAAAGCAAAAGTTTCCAGACAAACGATCAGTTTAATTGAAAGAAATGAATATATGCCGTCCCTTATTATTGCGGTTAGAATAGCAAAGGTATTTCAAGAGCCGATTGAAGATATATTTATTTTTGCCGAGGAGGAATTGTCGTGAAGTTGTTTGTCTTTTATACAGGAATATTGATTTATGGTTTATACGGATTGAAAGCAAGTTTTAATGATCGGGTGATGGATGAGAATTTGTTAATTGCCGTTAATTTATCGGTTATTTTATGTTTAATGCTTGCCCGTCTCAACATAAATAAAGCCGTGCGGGGTAGCAAGATTGAAGTGGAAATTGAAAAGGAAGATGAACATCTAGCCGAGATGGAGAGAAAAGCTTATTCAGCTGCGATATACATACAAGTCGCCTTCTCGCTAGCAACGATTGCCACACTTGTTGGCTTTATTTTACTAAGGGAAAGTCAGCCGAAGATTGTCCTTGTTAGCTTCCTATTAATGGCAGTGTCATTTTTCAGCTTATTTCCGAATGAAAATATTATTAAAATTACGAATCCTACATTCAAAATGCCGCATCCCAAATCGAAAAACTATCAACAACAATACTTTGACCAATTTGATGATGGGGAAAAATATGTCATGCTTAAGGGTCTTTATAAAATTTATTCCCTTATTACTTGGGGATTGATCATATTGGCGTTTATCCTTATGTATTACTCTGTCTTTTCGGGGAACTCGCAAATAATGAGCATTATTGGAATCGGTCTTTTGTTCATGCTCGTACAGGTCAGTTTCACGCAGAGCCTGAAACCTCATAAAGCTGACTAAATATTAAACGGGACAGCTTTTTTCATTGAAACTTACTAATAATGGCATAACTCGTGATTTTCTTGATATTTCGTGTAAAATAGAGGCTATAGAGGAGTGAAGACAGTGTATTTTGTTGATAACAAGGGGATTACAGACCCACGCATAAACTTGGCGATTGAAGAATTTGTTTTGAGAAATATGGATATCGAGAAGGATGATTTCCTGCTGTTCTATATTAATCAACCATCCATCATTATTGGGAAAAACCAGAATACAATAGAAGAAATCAATACAGATTATGTTGAAGATAATGGCATTATTGTGGTAAGACGTTTATCCGGCGGTGGAGCAGTTTATCATGATTTAAACAATTTGAATTTCAGCTTTTTGACAAAGGACGATGGAAACAGCTTCCATAACTACAAGAAGTTCACGCAACCTGTTGTGGATGCATTGGAGAAATTGGGGATCAATGCAGAACTTTCAGGGCGAAACGATATATTGGCGGAAGGCCGCAAAGTGTCGGGGAATGCGCAATATTCCACTAGAGGACGGATGTTCAGTCATGGAACATTAATGTTTAAAACGGATGTTGATGCGGTGGTATCTTCGTTAAAGGTGAAAAAGGATAAAATCGAATCAAAAGGTATAAAATCGGTACGTTCCCGTGTAGGTAACATTTCGGATTATCTAAAAGAACCAATGACAATTCAAGATTTCAGAATGGAAATTTTAAAATCCATCTTTGGCGGCGAAGATAAGATTCAATACTATGAGTTAACTGAGGAAGATTGGAAAAAAATCCATGAAATTTCCGAGGAACGTTACCAAAAATGGGAATGGAATTATGGGAAATCGCCACGCTTCAATATACAAAAAACAAACCGGTTCCCTTCAGGCGGCATTGATATACGTCTAGAGGTGAATAAGGGGATTATTGAAGAAATCAAAATCTTTGGGGACTTTTTTGGTGTCGGGGATGTGGCGGACATTGAGGAGCTGTTGGTCGGTGTGAAGTATGATCGTACAAGCATTGCTGAAGCAATGGGTGACATTGATACAACACATTACTTTGGTGCCGTAACAAAAGAAGATTTCTTGAAATTAATTTATTAAAAGTTAGGTGACTCTAAGTACTTTAGAGTCATTTTTTTATTGTAAAATAGGCTTGAACCAATCTAATCACCGCTAACTTATTACAGAAATCCATCCTGTGTCGCAAAAGAGATACATACTAGCGCGTCCCCTGTTTATGGGGGGACTCTTTTTTGATACACTATTAAAGTGTGAATACTAATTAGACAGAAGTTAACCATGAATTAGAGTATTATGGAGCTTTTTATATAAAATTATAGCATTCCAATAAGAACGGGGGAATGAACATGGAAACAACAAGGATTTTTATTGTAGAGGATGATCAAAAAATCGCCTCTCTTTTAGCGGATACATTGAGAAAATATCAATATGAAGTTGAAATTGTCAACAGCTTTGAAGGAATAGTTGAAGAAACGCTCGCCTTTGCGCCCCACATTATTTTGCTGGATATTAATTTACCTTCTTATGATGGATATTACTGGTGCAGGCAATTAAGACAGTTTACGAAATGCCCGATTATTTTCATTTCGGCACGCTCAGGGGAAATGGACCAAATTTTCGCATTGGAAAATGGCGGCGATGATTTTATAACAAAGCCGTTCAACTATGAAATTGTCCTGGCCAAGATTCGAAGCCACTTACGAAGAACGTATGGTGAATATTCTTCCCGGCAAGAAGAAAGAACGGTATCTCTGGGCCAGCTTACTTTATATCTCGAGCGTATGGAATTACATAAAAAGAAGATCGAAATTCCTTTGCAAAGAAAGGAATGCATTATTCTGGATTTACTGATGGGACAGGCCCCAAAGGTAGTCTCCCGGGAAAAATTGCTTGAGGAGCTATGGGATGACCAAGCCTTTGTAGATGAAAATACACTGAATGTCAATATGACGCGGGTTCGCAAAAAGTTGGCCGATTATGGTGTAAGTTCCGTCATCGAAACAGTGCGTGGAGCTGGTTATCGCTTTGTCCTCAACCCGGAGGAAGAGTAATGGGGATGAAGTTATTTATAAAAGAACATATTTCCTTCGTATTGTTTGAGATATTGATTGTACTCTTTATCCTGTCGCTTTATTGGCTGGACGGATTTCGTAATATGAGCACGGCCATTTACACGATGATTATCAGCTTGATACTCATTATTTCATTTTTGGGTTTCCGGTATTTTAGAAGACAAAGCTACCTAAATAAAATCACTAATTTGCCCCAAACGATGGAAGATGCATTGCAAAAAAATGCGAAGTCTCCGGAACATTTCCAAACCGAAAGTTATTTGCAGGAACTATACCGAGTTTATCAGCATGAGGTTCAGGTACTTTATGCCTCGCAAAATAGGCAGGAGAAGTTTTTGAATCAATGGATACACCAAATGAAAACTCCTATATCCGTGCTTGAATTGTTATTGCAGGAAGAGGCGCCGCTTGATAAGAAAAGCGTACAAGAGGAAGTCGATCGCATCAAAAGAGGGCTTGAAATGGTGTTGATGAATGCACGGCTGGAAAAATTTGAGGACGATATGCAAATAGAGCAGGTGTGCCTGAAACAAATTGTGAATGCAACAATCAACGAAAATAAGCGTTTATTTATAACAAATCGTGTATTCCCGGAAACACATATTGAAGAAGGGTTGATCGTTGCAAGTGATTCAAAATGGTTAAAATTCATTTTAGTGCAATTTATTACAAATGCAGTAAAATACACGTTTGAACAAAATAAACGTATTCTCGTCACTGCAACAAAAGCCGGTTCGGAAGTAAAGTTGACGATTCGTGATGAAGGAATCGGGATTCCCAAATCCGACTTAACGAGAGTGACAAAAGCCTTCTTCACAGGAGAGAATGGAAGAAAAACAGGCGAATCGACAGGAATGGGTTTATATTTGGCAAGCGAAATTTGCGAAAAACTGGGCCATCAATTCGAAATTGAATCCGAAGTAGGGGTGGGTACGACAATAACTCTTACATTTCAGTAAATGTTGCAACTCTTCTAACTATGAACTTTACGATAAAGAGGGATGAAACGATGTCAATTTTACAAGTACAAGATGTGACAAAAGTATATGAGGGAAAAGTGACAAACCGTGCACTGAACCAGCTTTCTTTTGAGGTTGATAAGGGAGAGTTTTTGGCTGTGATGGGGCCATCCGGCAGTGGTAAATCCACCCTGCTCAATTTGATTTCAACCATTGATCGCCCAACATCCGGAGAAATCATTTTTAATGAGATGAAGCCCCAGAATTTAAATAGTAGTGAATTGGCTTATTTCAGAAGAAGGGAGCTTGGTTTTGTTTTCCAAGATTTTAATTTATTGCCCATGCTGACGGTGGAAGAAAATGTTGTGCTCCCTTTAACGCTGGATCAGAAACCTGTAAAAGTGATGGAAGAACGTTTAAGCCTTCTTGCCGAAAGGTTGGACTTAACGGCAATTTTACATAAGCGACCGAATGAAATCTCGGGTGGACAAGCACAAAGAGTGGCAATTGCAAGGGCCTTGATCCATGAACCGGCCATAATTTTGGCAGATGAGCCAACGGGTAATTTGGATTCGCACAATACACGCGAAGTTCTTGAATTGTTAAGCAATATTAATCGGGAAAGACAAGCGACTATCGTGATGGTAACGCATGATCCAATAGCTGCCAGTTATTGTGATCGGGTCTTGTTTATAAAAGATGGGGAGTTTTTCAATGAAATTCACCGCGATGACAGACGCCAAACTTTTTTCCAACGAATACTAAACGTCCTTAGTTTATTGGGGGGAGGGCAAGTGGGTGACCTTTCATCAATTCGCTTACCGTAATGTTATCCGGAATATCCGCATCTACGCAGCCTATTTTATGGCGAGCTTTTTCTCGGTATTCGTATTTTTTATATACTCCATGTTGATGTTCCATCCGGAAATCGAGGACGGGTTTTTAGGGAATGTCCCCATTATCTGGATGGTTGTGGCAGAAATTATTTTAGTGGTGTTTACATGGTTTTTTATATTCTACTCGATGAGGGCCTTTTTAGAGGCTAGGGCAAAGGAATTCGCCATTCTACTCCATTTGGGCATGGAAAGAAGACAGCTTTCGAGGTTGATTTTTCTGGAAACGATTATCATCGGTTCCATCTCCATCATACTTGGCATTATCTTTGGTTATGCTTTCTCGAAATTTTTCTTTATGATTGTCCGCGAAATTCTGATGCTGGAAGATTTGCCATTGTATCTTTCCTGGGAGCCGTTTTTATTAACAATTGGCGTTTATTTTAGTGCCTTTATTCTTATATCGCTATTCAGTGTGCATTTTTCCCCTGAACGAAAAGTCATTGATTTGTTAAATGGGTACAAAAATATTCAAATTGATGTGGACTTTACGAAGGCAAAGGCAATCCTGGGCATAGTACTGATTGTTATCGGATATGTGCTGGCCCTGCTGACGACGAGACAGACGATGGTTGTCTTTTCCGTTTTCATCCCATTCTTGATCATAATAGGAACCTATTTGTTCTTCACCGATACAACACAGTATTTTGTTGACAGATTGAAAGGCAGAAGGCTGATTTATTGGAAAAAATCAAGGATGCTGCCGATGGCGGAGCAAACCTTTATCTTAAAGAACAATGGGAAAATGTTTTTTGTCATGACGATTGTGACGACACTGGCTTTTTTATCGATTGGTTTATTGGCTACATTGTCTTCCTATACTTCCCAGTATGATAAATTAAATCCTTTGGGGCTAATATATAAGGGGCATATCGATAATCCAAAAGAGCGGGATCATATATCCTCCCTTATAAGCGAATTGGAGGACAAAGAATTATCGTATCAATTAACGCGATTTACGGTATTGAAGCAGACTTCCTCCTTTACAAAGTTTGAAGTGGAGGTTTTTAAAGAATCTGATATTAATAATCTGCTTATATCTTACGGGTATCCGATGGTGCGCTTGTCCAGAGGGGAAGCGATGTTCATCCCCTACTCGAAGGATTCGATAAAAGAGTTGGCAAAGAAAAGGGTAGAGACCGTTTTACTTGAAAATAATGTGAAGCTTACGATAGATCAAGTTTATCCACAGCTTATTTTCCCGCCTTCCATTGTCAGCCTGAATTCCATTATTATTAGTGATGTGGATTTCAGAAGATTGGTGAAGCCATATAGCATTTATCCACATGAAGAACCAGGATATCATTTGTTTACATTTGATATCCCACAGTGGGTGGAAGCGGACGAAGTGGGTGTAGCCCTTCAACAAGAAGTGGCGGAAGAATATTTAAAGGAAGAGTATGAGCTTCCATACTATTTTGAAAACGCCGGGTTGAATTACTCCTATATCCTATCAACTTATTCATTATTTACTTTAGTTGGGTTGTTGGTGGCGGCCGTCTTTTTATTGGCAGCGGGAAGTTTTATCTACTTTAAGCTCCACACGAGTTTGGAAGCGGAGAAGAAAAAATTTGATGTCCTGAAACGTATGGGCATTTCAAATAATGAGCTGAAATCATTGGTAACAAAGCTTTTATTGCCGCAATTCTTCCTGCCATGGGGTGTAGCTTTATGCCACAGCCTCTTTGCGTTCTTTGCACTGCAAAATATATTGAAAAATTTTGCGAATGTCTCCATCGTAAAAGAAGTTGTTTTTGCATTTGTCTTTTTAATTATCCTGGAGATTATTTATTATAATTTGATTCGTTGGAGATATATTGCTCACGTTAAAGAGTAAAGCGAGAAATGTTATAAGTAGAATAATGTTTAATTTTCAATGGAAAAATAGTCATAAAATACAGAAAAATATTGTTTTACTAATATATTTATTTTATAATATCTGGTAAATGAATAGTTATTCATTTTTATTTTGTTTACATTTGAAGTGTGAACGAAAGTCAAATGCAAAGGGGATGGGTGTTTTGAATTTAGTTGAACGCGTTCGACAAACCGCATTAGAACAACCCGAAAAACATGCATATCATTTTTTAGGGAGAGACACTACATACGGTGAATTTGAACAGAGTGTTGGTAGATTTGCAGCAGGCCTTCAGCGAATAGGGGTGGAAAAAGGGGATCATGTGGCGTTATTGTTGGGGAATACACCACATTTTTTAATTTCGCTGTATGCAACCATGCGAATCGGAGCAACTGCAATTCCTGTAAATCCGATGTACACACAAGATGAGATTGCGTATATCATTCAAAATGGTGACGTGAAGACCGTCATCGCATTGGATATGTTGCTGCCTTTAGTGGAAGTAGGGGTGAAAGTTCTTCCACAGGTAGAGAACTATATCATTTGTGAAACAGGCGACGGTTTAAGTGGAAAATTGAATGGACTATCAAATCGTGCACAAGAGGTAACAAAGTCGTTCTCTCAGATTCTGGCATCCACAACGGAATCGGTCGACCCGATTAAGGTAGAAGAAGAGGATGTGGCAATTATTTTATATACATCCGGCACTACTGGATATCCGAAGGGGGCCATGCTGACTCATCGAAATTTGTATTCCAATGCCCGTGATGTGGGTGATTATCTTGGTATGACGGCAGAAGACAGGGTAATTGCAACATTGCCGGTATTTCATGTATTTGCCCTTACAGTTGTTGTGAATGCACCGCTATTGCAGGGAGCCACAGTTTTATTGGCACCGCGTTTTAGCCCGGGTGAAATCTATGAACTTGCGGGAAGTCAAAAAGCGACCGTCTTTGCTGGCGTGCCGACAATGTATAATTTCCTCTATCAGTACGAAGGCGATGCCAAGCAATTCAAGCATCTGCGTTTAGCTGTATCCGGAGGTGCGCCATTGCCGATTCAAGTGCTTCAAGATTTTGAAACGAAGTTTAAAGTGAAAGTGTCGGAAGGATATGGTCTTTCCGAAGCGTCGCCGGTAACATGTTTCAACCCGCTAGATCGTGAGCGAAAAGCTGGCTCCATTGGAATGTCGATTTTAAACGTTGAAAACAAAGTAGTCGATGAGAATGGGACGGAAGTGCCTATAGGTGAAGTTGGGGAATTGATCGTTCGTGGTCCAAATGTGATGAAAGGCTACTACAAGATGCCCGAAGAAACAGCAAATGCAATCAGGGGCGAATGGTTGTATACAGGAGATTTAGCAACAAAGGATGAAGATGGCTACTTCTACATCGTCGATCGAAAGAAAGACATGATCATTGTCGGAGGATTTAATGTATACCCTCGCGAAGTGGAAGAAGTGCTATATACACATCCAAATGTGGTCGAAGCTGCAGTTGTCGGTTTCCCGGATGTAAATATGGGAGAAGCGGTGCATGCTTACGTAGTGCTGAAAGATGGCGGCGCATCAGTAGACGAGCTTCAGGAATTCTGTGCACAACGGCTTGTAAAGTATAAAGTACCAAATGCCATTGAATTACTAGACGAACTACCAAAAAACTCGACCGGAAAAATACTACGTCGTTCCTTAAAAGAAGTCCTTAAAGCGAAATAACATAAATTTCCAAGTGGTGTCTCTCAACAGAGACACCACTTTTTTAGTAGTGCCAGGCCCACAAACAATTAAGAATTTTCAAAATTGTATTAGAATTGTTTGTGTGCCTGGCACCTGAACAAACGTGAATATTGTGAATTGTTCCGAAATTGTTTGTGTGCCAGGCACTCCATGTGATAATATTTATATTACGGGAATCGAAATAAAATTTCGGAAGGGTGGAAATGATGGCAGAAAAAAGAGTTGTAGAAAAAGAGGATTTATTCAAAATCCAATCTGTTACAAATCCACAGCTTTCTCCAAATGATAAGGAAGCTGTGTTTATCAAAACGAAAATAGATGAACAGGAAAATAAATACTTCTCGGAAATCTTTCACTTGAATGTAGAGACAGATGAAGTGACGCAATGGACTTTTGGGAAAGAACGTGTATCTTCGCCCAAATGGTCGCCGAATGGTGAGCAAGTTGCTTTTATCTCCAATCGAGATGAAAAAAATCAAGTGTATATAATGAATAAATCAGGTGGGGAAGCCAAAAAAATCACCAATGTTGAGTCAGGTATCAATTCCTTTTTATGGTCCCCATGCGGAGAGAAAATCTGGGTTACAAGCAGTTTAAAAGAAGGTGCTGCTTTTACAGACAAAACCGAAGAAAAGAAACAAGATAATGAAAAACCAACCGCCTATATAGTGGATAAAATGCGTTATAAAATGGATGGTTTAAAAGGGCATGGGTTAAGAAAGCAATTGGTGCATTCCCAAATTGCCATACTTTCATTAAAAGATGAATCAATCGAACAATTCTCGGAAGGTAAGTATTCTCATTCGTTGTACGATATTTCACCGGACGCCAAAAAGATCATTATCGGTGTAAACCGTGAGGAACACGAAGATTATGATTTTAGACAGCCGTTGATTATGGTCGATGTCGAGACAAATGAAGAAACGGTGCTAGTGGATCATGAAGGCTATTACGGTGGAGCGAAGTTTTCATATGATGGCAGCTATATCGCCTATACCGGAAGTGATGCCTCATACAAAAACGCTACACATACAAATGTTTATATTTATGATATAGAAAATGGCACGACCCAAAACCTAACAGAGAGTATCGACAGTCCAGTAGGTGATTATGCTGTGGCTGATACACAGCAAGGGGTGAATGCCCCAAGCATTATGTGGACGGAGACGAACGATCTTTACTTCCAACTATCCACCTCGGGAGATGTGCAACTTTATTATGCCAGCCTGGAAGGGGCGATTTATCCTGCTTCTCCGGAGGGTGAGCATGTTTACGATTATGCCATTTCCAAGGACGGTCAATTTGCATTGGTCGGTGTATCGAATCCAACCTTCCCGGGTGAGTTATTTATTTCTGAAATTGCAAAAGGTGAAAGAAGACAAGTCACTCATTTCAATGATGAATGGCTAACAGAGGTAAAACTAGCTAAAGCAGAGCCGGTTACCTATACTAGCACGAATGATTGGCAAGTCCATGGCTGGTTGATAAAACCCGCTAATTTCGAGGAAAATAAAAAATACCCTTTAATCGTTGAGATACATGGTGGCCCTCATACGATGTACGCCAACTCATTTTTCCACGAATTGCAATTGCTGGCGGCAAAAGGCTATGGTGTACTATATGTTAATCCGCGTGGCAGCCATGGCTATAGCCAGGAATTTGTGGATGGCGTGCGCGGGGATTATGGCGGTGGCGACTATGAAGATATCATGGCTGGTCTTGACTACGTACTGCGTGAAGAAACATGGATTGACGAGAATCGCCTGGGAGTAACAGGCGGAAGCTATGGCGGATTTATGACCAACTGGATCGTTGGCCACACCGATCGTTTCAAGGCAGCAGTGACACAACGAAGCATTTCGAACTGGGTAAGTTTCTTTGGTGTGTCGGATATCGGATATTATTTCACGCCATGGCAAATCGGTACAGATATGCTGGATCCGGAAAAACTGTGGGATCATTCCCCGTTGAAATATGCCAAAAATATCGAGACGCCTTTATTGATCTTGCACAGTGAACTCGACTTCCGTTGCCCGATTGAACAAGGTGAACAGTTATTTATTACTCTAAAATCAAAGGGAAAAGAAACAAGCTTTGTACGCTTCCCGGACAATGATCACAATTTATCCCGTACCGGTACACCGAACTTAAGAGTTCAACGATTGGAACAAATTGTGTCATGGTTTGAACAATATTTAGTGTAAGCTGATAAGGATTCCTCCCCGGTAGTGAAAAAAACGGCAATGTCCTGTAAAATGGAGGAGGTAGTCAAAAAAAATCATCGGTTTTGTAACAATCAACGATACTTGGAAACGGGGTTTGAAAAATGCCAAAAATGAATGTCGAAAGCTTCAATCTAGACCATACAAAAGTAGCTGCTCCCTATGTCCGCCTAACAGGTATGAAAGAAGGGCAAAATGGCGATGTTGTACGAAAATATGATGTCCGTTTTAAACAGCCCAATGTCGAACATATGAAAATGGATGCCCTTCACTCGATCGAGCACTTAATGGCGGAAAATATCCGCAACCATACTGACCATGTTGTGGACATGAGCCCAATGGGATGCCAAACCGGTTTTTACTTAACTATGATAAATCATGATAATTACGATGAAGTATTAGCAATTTTAGAAAAAACATTACAAGATGTCGTAAAAGCAAATGAAGTTCCTGCATGTAACGAAGTACAATGCGGCTGGGCTGCGAATCACAGCTTGGAAGGTGCAAAAGAACTGGCAGCAGAAATGCTGGAAAAACGCAGCGAATGGTCAATCATTTTCAAAGAAGATTAATAGACGCGCTAGGGTAGTCCTTAAAAGGGCTATCCTTTTTTTGTCTTATTTAAAGAAGCAATGGAGGTTGTTCAATAATATTGGAAATTCCCTTGCAAAACCCCTTCATCTTACTAAAGTTCTCTTTTTTCAGGTTGTTTGTTATAATCATGCAGGAGAAATTTTGAAAATGAGAACTTGATGTGAGTGAGGAAATATATGAGCAAAATTAACAAGAATAATGTATCCAATTCTACAAAAGATAGCATTAAGGAATACATTTATGTACTTCTTGGAGCAGCAATTATAGCATTTGGATTTAACGCATTTTTATTCCCCAATCAAGTAGCTTCCGGAGGCGTCAGTGGGATTAGTACCATTTTAAATGGTCTTTTTGGTTGGAATGCAGGTATTGTTCAATATGCTTTTAATATTCCGCTGTTCATTGCAGGGGTAGTCGTTTTAGGCAAAAATTTCGGGCTGAAATCATTTGTCGGGACGTTGGCACTTCCATTTTTCGTTATAGTATTTAGCAATATGGGTGCTTTAACGACAAATGCACTATTGGCTGCTCTTTTCGGGGGAATTATTGTCGGTTTAGGTATTGGTTTCGTATTTAAAGGGAATGCTTCTACTGGTGGTACTGATTTATTGGCACAAATTATTACCAAATATACCGGACTCACATTAGGGACAAGCGTTCTTTTAATCGACGGCATCATTGCAATTAGTGCAGCATTGGTCTTTGATTTGGAAAAGGGCCTGTATGCGTTGATCGGTCTCTTTGTAACGACAAAGACCATCGATATTGTCCAGTTAGGTTTTAGCCAATCAAAAATGGTGTATATAATCTCTAACAGACAAGATGAAATTCGTGATGCAATCTATGCGGATATTGATCGAGGCGTTACAAAGGTGCCTTCCTTTGGCGGGTATACCGGGGAAGAACGTCTTATGCTGATGGTTGTTGTCTATCAATCAGAATTCACAAAGCTGAAACAAATCATCCAAACCGTTGATCCGACTGCTTTTGTGATAGTTTCCGATGCTTATGAGGTTCTGGGCGAAGGTTTCAAACGTGTATAACTTTGGTATAATGACCAATGTAAATCGTAATTTTAATATAATTTTTTGGAGGGGTTCAAAAATGAAAAAAGCAATGTTGGCACTAATTTTCGGTTCAGCATTATTCCTGGCTGCTTGTGGTGGCGGCAATGACGAAGCAACAGATACAGGTAATGACACAGCTACGGAAGATAAGGCGACAGACGAAGCAACAGATACAGGTACAGGTGATACTGCTGGTGGCGCAGATGCAGGACATGGTGAAGAACTTGTTAAATCAAATTGTATCTCATGCCATGGCGGTAATTTAGAAGGTATGGGTAATACACCTTCGTTGGCAGATGTCGGCAGCCGACTTTCTGAAGATGAAATTCATGATGTCATTGTAAATGGTCGCGGCGGGATGCCAGGTGGTTTGTTGCAAGGTGAAGATGCTGAAGCAGCGGCTGCTTGGTTAGCTCAACAAAAATAATTCAATTACTGAATCTAAGAAGACAAAGTCATGATGATGGCTTTGTCTTTTTTGCGTTTAGCGTGATTAAAAATGAACAAAACAGAATTCATAAAATTCATCAAGACACTCATAAAATAATAAGAGGCACTCTGCTCAGCTGGTCGATAGTCAATAATGACTATTGCCTCTTTACGATGAAAATATCATTTTTTCAAATAGTAGTAAAATTTAGAATATAGTAGTTTACTAGTTGGAAATCATATGCTTATAATAGAGGTAAATTTACTCGAAGGAGGGATTTTGTGTCCAAAGTAGAAAAAACAATACACGAAATAGTTGGAACTATGCAGGATGGCGCGACTATTTTAGTTGGCGGGTTTGGTCTTTGCGGTATTCCGGAGTATGCAATCAAGACAATTCGTGAAAAAGGCGTTAAAGATCTGACGGTTGTCAGTAATAACTGCGGCATCGATGACTGGGGCTTGGGATTATTACTTTCCAACAAACAAATAAAGAAAATGATTTCTTCATACGTAGGTGAAAACAAAATATTTGAGCAGCAGTTCTTAAGTGGAGAGCTGGAAGTAGAGCTTACACCACAAGGAACATTGGCAGAACGAATTCGGGCTGGCGGGGCCGGCATTCCAGCATTCTATACAGCGACCGGTGTTGGAACACCAGTGGCAGAAGGAAAGCCAGTAAAGATATTTGACGGCAAGGAATATATTGAGGAACGTGCGATTACCGGGGATTATGCTTTTGTCAAAGCATGGAAAGCCGACAAACTAGGTAACCTTATTTATCGGAAAACTGCACGTAATTTCAATCCGATCATGGCTACAGCAGGAAAAATCACCATTGCTGAAGTGGAGGAAATCGTAGAGGTGGGGGAATTGGATCCGGATGCAATTCATACACCGGCAATATATGTGCAACATGTAATTTTGGGAGAAGGCTACGAAAAAAAGATTGAAAAACGGACGACAAGAGTTGAGGAGGCGATTGGATGACGGACGTAAAACTGCGGATTGTCAGACGCGCGGTACAAGAAATCGAAAACGGGATGAATGTGAATCTTGGAATCGGGATGCCGACATTAGTAGCCAATGAAATTCCGAGTCATTATCAAGTACTGCTCCAATCGGAAAATGGATTGTTGGGCATTGGTCCATATCCTTACGAAAACGAGGTGGATCCAGACTTAATCAACGCCGGGAAAGAAACGGTTACAACTGTACCGGGGGCAACTTTCTTTGACAGCGCCGAAAGTTTCGCCATGATCCGTGGAGCACATATCGATGTGGCGATTCTGGGGGGAATGGAAGTTTCGCAAGAAGGCGATTTGGCGAATTGGATGATCCCGGGCAAGATGGTAAAAGGCATGGGTGGAGCGATGGATCTGGTTCAAGGAGCGAAGCGGGTCATCGTGATTATGGAACATGTTTCAAAATACGGGGAATCAAAAATAAAAAAACAGTGCACATTGCCGTTGACTGGGAAACGGGTCGTCCACCGGCTTATTACTGATTTAGCTGTCTTTGACTTTACGGAAAATGGCATGGTTCTTATCGAGACCGCACCTGGTGTTTCAGTGGAGGAAATTAAAGGGAAAACGGAAGCTGATTTCACTATTAGTGAAAATCTGAAAAACTATGCATAAAGCAGAAAATAATAGTATGTTCGACATTATATATGTTATTTTACTAGATTCGAAAGTGGATGGATGCTATATTGTAAATAGAGAATATCGACAATTTGCGAAAAAATTACCGTATTTCACAAGAAATGGAACGGAAATATAAGGGGTGATTGATGGGGGAGGGAGATGAAGTTGGTCGTACAATCGCTGAAAGAAAGAATCATTGAAACAGCACTGGACCTATTTCAACAAAAGGGCTACCACGGTGTATCGGTAGATGAAATTGTCGAAACAGCGGGAACGTCCAAGGGTGGCTTTTATCATAAGTTCAAATCCAAGGATGCTTTGTTATATGAAATACATG
Source organism: Ureibacillus sinduriensis BLB-1 = JCM 15800 (assembly GCF_000772955.1). Classification (GTDB taxonomy): domain Bacteria; phylum Bacillota; class Bacilli; order Bacillales_A; family Planococcaceae; genus Ureibacillus; species Ureibacillus sinduriensis. The sequence continues at coordinate 116,137 of NZ_JPVO01000049.1, forward strand.
ATGTGTTCATATCACATGTGTTAAATGAAACAAAAATTGCATATGACGAAAATGAAACGCCAATCGATAAAGTTTGCGCCATGTTGTATGCGTTTACAAATGTATTTGATGTTTATCAGCGGCATATTACCGTCTTTTATGATGAAAGTGCGTATTTACCGCACGAATTAAAAATTATTATCAAAGAAAAACGGACGGAATACCGTAAGTTAATTGAACAGGTGATTGAGGATGGAAAGAAAAGCGGGCATTTCCGACCTGAGATTTCCACCACCATTACGACAATGGCTATCATCGGGTTGGTCAACTGGACATACAAATGGTACCGGCAAAATGGCAGTTTAACAATGAAGGAAATTACATTGCATTTTAACGACTTGATTTTAAGGGGTATTTTAACAGAACAAGGGAATCAAGAGGCAAAAGACAAAAAATACATTTTGCAGGAATAACTAGTTGACCAGTCACCTAAGCCTGGTTTTTTAAAAATCATGTACAAACCGACTAGTCGGTTCTGCCGAGTAGTCAAAACTAAGGGGGAATACGGATGAATTTTGAACTATCAAAAGAACAAGAAATGATTCGTGACATGGTGAAGGAGTTTGCGCAAGAAGAAATCGCTCCTTATGCGCGTGAGTTGGATGAGAAACATGAATTCAGGAAAGAAAGCTTTGATAAAATGGCGGAGCTCGGCTTATTCGGCATTCCGTTTCCTGAAGAATATGGCGGTTCGGGAGGGGATACAATCTCCTATGCTTTGGCGGTGGAAGAAATCGGCCGCGCTTGCGGAGGTACGGGCTTGAGCTATGCAGCTGCAGTCAGTCTGGGGGCAACACCATTTTATAACTTTGGGACAGAAGAACAAAAACAAGAATATCTCGTTCCAATGGCACAAGGAAAGACACTCGGTTCATTTGGACTGACAGAACCGAATGCAGGATCCGATGCAGGGGGCACAAGGACAAAAGCTCACCTTGACGGTGAAGAATGGGTCATCAACGGTGAAAAATGCTGGATTACAAATGCAAGTTATGCAAGGCAGGTTGTTGTGACAGCGGTAACAGGTAAGGATGAACGAGGAAAAAACATCATTACGGCCCTTATAGTCCCAACCGACACACCGGGTGTCACTATCCGTTCTGATTATAAAAAGATGGGTGTACGTGCATCGAATACTTGTGAAATCATTTTGGAAAACGTCCGGGTGCCTCGCGAAAATGTGCTGGGTGATGAAAAGAAAGGGTTCGGTCAGTTCTTGAATACGCTCGATGGCGGCCGTATTTCAATCGCTGCACTTTCAGTCGGCATTGCACAATCGGCGTTTGAGAAGGCACTGCAATATTCGAAGGAACGTGTACAATTTGGCCAATCAATCTCAAAGTTGCAGGCAATCCAGTTTAAATTAGCTGACATGGCGATGGAAATCGAACTTGCCCGCAATATGGTAATGAAGGCAGCATGGTTGAAGGATCATGGGAAGCCGTTCAAAAAAGAAGCGGCTTTTGCGAAGCTTTTTGCCTCTGAGATGGGATTCCGTACGTGCAATCAGGCAATCCAAATCCATGGAGGTTCTGGTTATATGGCGGAGTATGATGTGGAACGTCATTTGCGCGATATCAAACTGATGGAAATCGGGGAAGGTACATCCGAAATCCAACGTGTCGTTATTTCACGACTATTGGGCTGTTAGAACTTTGACAAATTCATAGGGGGAGGAATGCGTGTGGCAGAATTGGTGTATCAAACGCTTGGTGAGTTGCTAGAAGAGAAGTGTGAAAAATATCCGGAACGAGAGGCATTGGTTTATACGAACGAAAATTTGCGTATGACCTATGCCCAGTTCAATAAGCACAGTGACTTGGTGGCAAAAGCCCTTATGGCGATCGGACTGGAGAAAGGCCATCATTTTTCGGTATGGACGACGAATGTACATCAGTGGCCGGGTCTACAGTTCGGTTCGGGTAAGATGGGTGCGCCGCTAGTAACGGTCAATACAAATTACCGTACAAGTGAATTGGAATTTTTGCTCAAGCAATCCGATTCAAGGGCCATTATCTTAATCGACCAGTATCGGGACCATTCTTTTATCGAGACATTATATGAAATTTGCCCAGAATTGAAAGACTGCGAGCCTGGACATTTGCAAAGTGAGCGCCTTCCGCTTTTGAAAACTGTAATTGTAATAAGTGATCAAAAATATCCCGGCACGTTCAGCTACGATGAATTTTTGGCAAATGGCAGCGGGGTGTCCGATGAACAGCTGGAGAAGCGCAAACAATCCTTAAAATATGATGATGTCATTAATATTCAATATACATCAGGAACTACCGGTTTCCCTAAAGGCGTTATGCTCAGGCATTCCAACCTGATCAATAATGCGATCAATATTGCGGAATGCATGAAGCTGACTCACGAAGACCGTCTTTGCATTCCTGTACCGTTCTTCCACTGTTTCGGATGTGTGATCGGAACATTGGCCATCGTTTCCGCTGGAGGCACAATGGTTCCTGTACAAGAATTCCATCCAGAGGAAGTTCTCCGTACTGTAGAAAAAGAAAAATGTACGGCGCTGCATGGGGTGCCCACGATGTTTATCAGTGAGCTCAATTTGCCGAATATTAAGGAGTTTGACTTATCATCATTACGGACTGGCGTCATGGCAGGTTCCAATTGCCCGATTGAAGTGATGAGGGACGTCATCAACATAATGGGAATGGAAGATGTGACAATTTGCTATGGTCAGACTGAATCGTCGCCCGTCATCACACAGACCCGAGCGGATGACCCACTCAATCTTAAAGTAGAAACGGTTGGCCGTGCTTTGCCGAATGTTGAAGTGAAAATTGTGAAGCCTGGTACTAACGAGGAGCTCCCAAGAGGAGAACAAGGCGAAATTTGTGCACGCGGATATGTCGTAATGAAAGGTTATTACAACAATCCAGCTGCAACCGAAGAGGCGATCGACAAAGACAACTGGCTTCATACCGGCGACCTTGGCACAATGGATGAAAATGGGTACGTAAGAGTTACCGGTAGACTGAAGGATATGATCATTCGCGGTGGCGAAAACATCTACCCTCGTGAAATAGAAGAGTTCCTTTATCAACACCCAAAAGTGCTTGATGTGCAGGTGACGGGGGTTCCGGATGAGAAGTACGGAGAGGAAGCCGTAGCCTGGATTATCCTGAAAGAAGGACAAAATGCGACTGAAGAAGAGATAAAGGAATTCTGTACCGGGAAAATTTCAAGGCATAAGATTCCCCGTTATGTCTTTTTCATTGACAGCTATCCAATGACAGCGTCGGGGAAAATACAGAAGTTCAAACTTCGTGAACAGTTCAAAGGCTTCGTCAAAACATTGCAGTAGGAGGGTGGATTATGTTCAAAAAAGTACTCATTGCGAATCGGGGAGAAATTGCAAGACGCATCATAAAAACTTGCAAAAGACTGGGCATCGACACAGTGGCGATTTATTCAGAAGCCGATGCGAACAGCCTTCATGTTAAAGAGGCAACAGAAAGCTTCTGTATAGGCAAACCGCCTGTCGCTCAAAGTTATTTGAATATTGATGCCATTCTGGATGTGGCAAAGCAGACAAATGCCGATGCAATACATCCGGGTTACGGATTATTATCCGAGAATGCCAACTTTGCAAAAAGGGTGGAAGACGAAGGGTTGACGTTTATCGGACCTAAGTCGGATGTCATTAAAATGATGGGCAGCAAACTGGAAGCGCGTAAAACGATGGAACAAGCCGGTGTGCCGATTGTGCAAGGTGTCAATGATCCGATTGCCGATACGGATGAAGCAGCAAAAATAGCCGGGGAAATTGGCTATCCGGTTATGCTGAAAGCTTCTGCCGGGGGCGGCGGAATCGGAATGCAGCTAGTGAACAATGAGGAGGAGCTTCGCAAAGCATTTGAAGGCAATCAAAAACGTGCACAAAGCTTTTTCGGAGATGGCACAATGTTCATCGAAAAATTTATTGCAGAGCCGCATCATATCGAAGTGCAGGTGCTGGCTGATGAACATGGAAATGTCGTCCCAATTTTCGAGCGCGAATGCTCCATCCAAAGGCGCAATCAAAAGGTTGTGGAGGAAGCACCGTCACCATTCATATCCGAAGAAACACGTAAGAAAATGCTTGATGCCGCTGTGGATGCAGCAAAGCATATCGGTTATACAAATGCGGGAACGATCGAGTTTCTTGTAGACCGGGAGCAAAACTTCTATTTCCTTGAAATGAATACTAGGCTCCAAGTAGAACATCCGGTAACGGAGGAGATTACAGGACTGGACCTTGTGGAACAGCAGCTGAAGGTTGCCGATGGCGAGAAGCTTGCTTTTACAAGGGAGGACATCCAGAAAAAAGGGCATGCAATCGAGGTGCGAATTTATGCTGAGCACCCGGTGACATTCTATCCATCACCAGGAAAAATCACGAAACTTGAATTGCCACAGGGTGAAGGAATCCGCCATGAGATAGCAGTAGAAAGCGGGAGCGATGTTACACCATTCTACGATCCAATGATTGCAAAGTTGGTCGTGTTTGGAAAGACGCGGGAAGAAGCATGTGCAAAATTGGCGGATGCTTTACGTAACTATGAAGTCGAGGGAATCCAAACAAATATACCGATGTTATTGGAAACGGTGACACATGAACAGTTCCAAAAAGGCATGACAACGACGAAGTTTGTAGAGGAATATTATTTACCAAAAGTAACAACAGTCGGTAAATAAGACGAGAAGTGGCGCGAATGATTGGACTTTGGCGAGAACATATCGAACGCGTGCCGCTTCTCTACATTCTATATTACGCGGAGGGAAAATATATGACAATAGTAAAAGCAACGATGGCAGGGACAGTATGGAAGGTTTTGGTGACGGAAGGGGAGCAAGTGGCAGCTGATCAGGACGTTGTCATTTTAGAATCCATGAAAATGGAAATTCCGATTGCTACGGAAGAAGCAGGAACAGTAAAACGCATTATTGCTTCGGAAGGGGATTTTATTAACGTAGACGATGATTTGCTTGAAATTGAATAAGGGGAGTGTAGCCCATGCAGCTGCCGAAACAAGTACAAATTAAAGAAGTCGGACCACGCGATGGATTGCAAAATGAAACGTTGTTCATTCCAAGTGCCGACAAAGTCAGCCTTGTTAATCGGTTAAGTGAAACAGGACTGAATTATATTGAAGTGACGAGCTTCGTGCATCCAAAATGGATCCCGCAACTTGCAGACGCTGTAGAGGTATTGAAAGAAATTAAGCGAAACACCGACGTTACTTACGCTGCACTTGTACCGAACAGCAAGGGGCTGGAAAGGGCACTTCAAGCTGAAGTCGATGAAGTAAGCATCTTTATGTCAGCAAGTGAGGGACATAACAAAGCGAACATCAATAAATCCATCGATGAGACGTTTCCTGTATTGAAAGAAGTGGTGGATGGCGCCCTGGCTGCCGGCAAGACGGTAAGGGGTTATATTTCCACCGTCATTTCTTGCCCTCATGATGGCTATACAAAACCAGAACAAGTCGTGTACGTGGCTGAAAAATTATTTGATCTGGGTGTTTCGGAAATATCGCTCGGCGATACAATCGGCGTCGGGGTACCGACACAAGTGGATGCCCTGTTGGTGGAAATGTTGCGTCATTTCAAAGCGGATCGGCTTGCAATGCATTTTCACGACACACGCGGTACGGCATTGGCAAATGTTATGGCGAGTCTTGCGCACGGCATTACGAAATTCGACAGTGCCATCGGGGGACTTGGCGGCTGCCCGTATGCGAAAGGGGCAACAGGCAATGTGGCGACTGAGGATCTATTGTATTTACTTCATAGGATGGGCATCGAAACAGGCGTCAACCTGGATAAAATCCAGAAAACAGCACTCTATATGGAGCAGATTGTCGGTAAAAAACTATCATCCAAACTGGTGGCAATAGCACGGGGGGAGGAACAATCATGCGAAATTTCGTAACAGTGGAGATACAAGATGGTGTAGCAGTCATTCAATTTACCAGAAGTGAGGCCGCCAACGCGTTATCCGTTCAAATGTTACATGAAATCAACGAGGTGTTGGAAGAGATTCACTATAATCGTTTCATCCGTGCCGTCATTGTTACAGGCGCTGGAGAAAAAGCATTTTGTGCGGGTGCGGACTTGAAGGAACGAAAAGGAATGAATGAAGAAGAGACCCGTAAAACGATTGCCTTGATCGGCAAAACCGTGAATCACTTTGAAGCGCTTGCCCAGCCTGTCATAGCGGCGATAAATGGGGTCGCATTTGGCGGGGGTCTTGAGCTTGCACTTGCATGTGATATTCGAATGGCCAGCAGCACGGCGAAACTCGGATTGACTGAAACCGCTCTAGGGATCATCCCGGGTGCGGGGGGGACGCAGCGACTCCCTCGCCTTATTGGGATCGGGAAGGCGAAGGAACTGATTTATACAGCCCGGCGAATATCGGCAGAGGAAGCATACCGATACGGGATTGTGGAGCACATCGTGGAACCGCAAGAACTGCTCGATCAGGCCAAAATTCTCGCACACGAGATAGGAAAAAATGCGCCTCTTTCACTCATTCAAGCGAAAACAGCCATCAATCAGGGGATGCAGACGGATATTTCGACTGGACTGCAGATCGAAACATTAGCTTATAGCCGTTTACTCCAAACGGAAGACCGTTTGGAAGGATTAAAAGCTTTTCAGGAGAAACGCTCACCAGTCTATCATGGCAAATAAAGGGGGATGGGAGAAATGACAAAATTGACAGCTGATAAGAATTATCAACAAATGAAAGATACCGTGTTAAAAGGCGGTCATGAAAAATACCATGAGAAAAATAAGGAACAGGGGAAATTATTTGTTCGCGAGCGTCTGGAGCTGCTGTTTGACGAGGGGTTAATGGCCGAGGATGGAACGTTTGCCAATGTACTTGCAGGCGACCTACCTGCAGATGGCGTCGTCACGGGTATCGGAAAAATCCACGGACGGACTGTGTGTGTAATGGCAAATGATTCAACAGTCAAAGCAGGCTCTTGGGGAAAAAGGACGGTCGAGAAAATTATACGAATCCAGGAGACTGCCGAAAAATTAGGGGTACCACTCTTTTACTTGGTGGATTCGGCAGGTGCGCGTATTACGGATCAGTTGGAAATGTTCCCGGGCCGTCGTGGAGCAGGCCGGATTTTTTATAATCAGGTGAAATTGTCGGGCCGCATTCCGCAAATCTGTCTACTATTCGGCCCTTCAGCAGCGGGCGGCGCGTACATCCCTGCCTTTTGCGATGTGGTTGTCATGGTGGAAGGGAATGCCTCCATGTATTTAGGCTCGCCCCGTATGGCGGAAATGGTTATTGGGGAAAAAGTCGATCTTGAAACGATGGGCGGCGCGAAAATGCACTGTTCGGTTTCGGGCTGCGGCGATGTGCTTGCAAAAACGGAGGAAGAGGCAATTGCCTATGCAAGACAGTACATTAGCTATTTCCCGGATAACTTCAAAAATAAGCCGAAAGTGGAAGAGCCAAAACTACCCGCAACGTTTGAGAAATCCATTGAGGAAATTATCCCGGAAAATCAAAACGCGGCGTTTAACATGTACCACTTGATTGACCGGATTATCGATGAAGGTTCTTTCTGTGAAGTGAAAAAGCTATTCGCATCTGAAATCATCACCGGCTTTGCGCGCATCAATGGCCAGTCTGTCGGCATTATTGCCAATCAGCCCCGGGTCAAAGGCGGCGTGTTATTCCATGATTCAGCAGACAAGGCAGCGAAATTCATCAGCCTATGTGATGCGTTCCATATCCCGCTTCTCTTCCTGGCAGATGTTCCGGGATTCATGATTGGTACACAGGTCGAGAAGATGGGGATAATCCGCCATGGTGCGAAGATGATTTTTGCGATGAGTGAAGCAACTGTGCCGAAAATTACTGTCATTGTCCGCAAGGCCTATGGTGCAGGACTTTATGCGATGGCCGGCCCAGCTTTCGAACCGGATGTATGCATTGCATTGACAGGCGCACAAATTGCAGTAATGGGCCCGGAAGCCGCAGTGAATGCGGTCTATGCCAACAAGATTGCAGCATTGCCTAAAGAGGAACAGGCAGCATTTATTGAACAGCAGCGTGAAGAATACCGAAAAGAAATTGATGTGTACCGACTTGCGTCCGAGTTGATTATCGATGATATCATTGAACCGAATGAACTTCGCAGGACGTTGGAGCTTCGCCTAGAAGCCTATAAATCGAAAAACCAGACATTCACGGAGCGCAAACATGGTGTTAGTCCGGTATAACACACCCGATAGTTTATTTTCCCGCTGAAAATTAAATTATAGTAAAGAAGGGTGCCTCAACCATTTGGAGGCACCTTCAGAGTGTAGACAAAGTCGATCTTCGACTTTGTCTACACTTTTTTTTAGTCTATTTCCTTCAACGGAAAATTACCCAGACTGTCTTGAAAACGCTTGGCAGACAAGGCGGGCAGTCGAGTGAAGACCCGAATAGAACAAAACGTTCATGAGGGGACGAGCGAGACAACCAACGCAGGATGAAAGCGTTTGTCAACAGTCTGAAGGTGCCTCAACCATTATGAGGCACCTTTTTATGTTGTTGGCGGTTCGAATCGGTTTATGGAGAATTCCCAACTGAAGTGCGCTCCATTCATTCTCGAAAGAAGCAATCAGGCCGCAAGATTTATTGCACCGTTCCCTTCGATTTGGTACAAGATTAAATACAATCTATGTGTAACATGTTAAAATAGGTACTATATGCCAAGTGTATGGATCACAGGTTGATAGGGGGTAATGAGTATGCAGGTAACGACAAAGGAAGTCGTAGAAAAATTCAATTTAACGCTAGTAAGCGGGCATGAAGGGATTGGCCGTTATATTACAACGAGTGATATTTCGAGGCCAGGACTTGAAATGGCAGGCTATTTTACACATTATCCTGCAAATCGGGTTCAGTTAATCGGCAAAACTGAATTATCTTTTTTTGAAATGCTCCCAACGGAATTAAAAAAGGAGCGGATGTTGAAACTTTGCTCACATGAAACTCCCGCTATCGTCGTTTCACGAGGTTTGGAAGTGCCGGTGGAATTGATTGCCGCTTCCAATGAAAATGATGTTCCGGTATTGAGCACCTCAATGAAAACTTCAAGTTTCTCCAGTAGGTTGACGAATTTCCTGGAAAGTGAATTAGCGCCAACAGCAGCTGTGCATGGAGTGCTGGTCGATGTATATGGAATAGGCGTTTTAATTATCGGAAAAAGCGGTGTTGGTAAAAGTGAAACAGCCCTGGAGCTCATAAAAAAGGGACATCGGCTAGTTGCGGATGATTGTGTTGAAATCCGCCAAGAAACGGAAGACTTGATCATCGGCAGTCCACCACCTCTCTTGGAGCATCTTCTGGAAATCCGGGGGATTGGCATCATCGATATCATGACCTTGTTCGGCGCCAGTGCAATCCGTCCAACAAAACGAATTACATTAATCATTGAGCTGGAAAACTGGGATCCGGATAAAACCTATGATCGATTAGGTTTGGATGAAGAGAAAATGAAAATCATTGATACAGAAATTACCAAATTAACGATTCCTGTCCAACCAGGACGAAATGTATCTGTAATTATAGAGGTAGCAGCGATGAATTACCGATTGAAAAAAATGGGTGTAAACGCGGCACAGGAATTTTCCAGGAGATTAGATGAAGTCATCGCAATTCAAGATGAGATGGATGACTATTAACGCCTTAATAAGGATGTTCTAGATGAGAGGGGTATTTAAATGGAACAAGTTTTACTTGCAATAAACCCTGTTGCTTTTTCGCTAGGGAACTTGGAAGTACGATGGTATGGAATCTTGATAGCTTTAGGAATTGTACTAGCTTATTTTGTTGGCCAAAGAGAGGCTGTGAAAAGAGGATTACCTGAAGACTTCTTGGCAGATTTGTTAATTTGGGCGATCCCAATCTCGATTATTTCTGCCCGCATCTATTATGTTTCAATGAAGTGGGAGTATTACGGAGCGAACCCCGAGAAGATAATCCAAATTTGGAACGGTGGTATCGCCATTCACGGCGCTTTAATTGGTGCTGTCATTACTGCTTTCATCTACTGTAAGAAAAAAGGGTTCAGCTTTTTGAAGGTGGCAGATATTCTTGCGCCAAGTCTTTTGATTGGACAAATTATCGGACGCTGGGGCAATTTCATGAACCAGGAAGCTTACGGTGGCCCAGTATCCCGTGAATTTTTGGAAAATCTAATGATCCCGAATTGGATTATTGAACAAATGTACGTCCAAGATCTTGGTACATATGTTCATCCAACGTTCCTATATGAATCACTTTGGAATGTAGTTGGCCTGATTATCCTGCTGATTTTAAGAAAAGTGAACTTGCATCGCGGAGAAATTTTCTTCAGTTACATGATCTGGTATTCAATCGGGCGTTTCTACATTGAGGGCATGCGAACGGACAGTTTATATTTGATTGAGGAATTATTGCGTTCTGCACAAGTCGTATCGATTTTAGCGATTGTTTTGGGGATTATTCTCATTGTGTACAGACGAATGAAGGTGCGTCCAGTAGTTCGTTATCTCGATGAAGAGAAAGTTGCTGGCAACAATGCGAAAAATAACGCCAACAATAAAGTGAAAAAAAAGTAGGCAATTTACGGGGCTCGTAAAGAGATAAAGGAGTTGCAAAACCACCATGAAAGCTTTGCTATTTGATTTTGACGGAACATTATTAAATACCAATGACCTTATCATTCAAACTTTTATGCATGTACTAGAAGAACGATTTCCTGGGCAATATTCGCCAAAAGATTGCATGGATTTCATTGGACCGTCATTAAAAGAAACCTTTGAACAAATAATACCAGACGAACTAGACGAAATGATTGAGAAATATCGACAATGGAACTTGGCCAACCACGACACATTGGTGACGGAATATGAAGGAGCAGTCGATACGTTAGAAAAACTGCACGAAAAAGGGATCCGACTTGCGATTGTATCGACAAAAAGGCGTGCAATGATTGAAAAAGGGTTGGAACTGATGGGAGCTAAGCATCTTTTTGAATTGGTGGTCGGATTGGACGATGTAAAATATGTCAAACCTAATCCCGAGCCAGTTCTATTGGCGATTGAAAAATTAAGCGTCAATAAGGAAGAGGTCATGATGATTGGGGATAATTATCATGATATTATTGCAGGTCAAAAAGCAGGTGTGAAGACTGCCGGTGTTGCATGGTCCATCAAAGGAGAACAGTTTTTGAGCCAATTTAATCCGGACTACATTTTACAGCATATGTCCGATCTATTAACGATAGTGGAGGAATCTTAATCTGATGAGAAGGACGGAACGATACCCTGTTCAAGGAGCAAACTCATTATGGAAAGTCTATCAAACGGTGTCATTCTGGAAAGTGATGAAGTGCTTTATATTCATTCAAATTGGCCGAATCACGCCGTTCATGAGTATGAAAAATTGGATTTATCGTACGTTTCTACATATGAAAATCGGTGAGAAGTCATCTCTTGCACTGATGGTGATGCCGGATTCAATGTTTCCTGAAAGAATTACAATCGGCAATAACACGATCATCGGTTATAACACAACAATCTTGGCCCATGAATATTTAATTGAGGAATATCGTTTAGGCGACGTGAAGATAGGCAGTGAAGTGATGATCGGCGCCAATTCCACCATCTTGCCCGGAGTGGAGATAGGAGATGGGGCGATTGTTTCTGCCGCAACCTTGGTGCATAAAGATGTTCCTGCCGGCAGCATGGTTGGGGGAAATCCAATGCAAATCATCTACACAGCCGAGCAAATGGCCAAAAGAAAAAATCAATAAGTATTGCAGGAATCTGGGAGTATGAGCGTGCTCCAGATTCTTTTTTTGTTGGAAAAACTCTCAATTATACAATCTCCAGCAAACCACTCCATCGGCAACATAAAACGATAATCTCTACTAATACTCTATACCCAGCCTTCACACCATCAACCCTCCTCCTAAGCAGATTCTTGCCACCTTGCAGTACAAATTTCTCTACTAACTTGAGAAAAGGTATAATGGAAGTAATCATAATTTTTATAATATTTTATGAAAATAAACTATTTTATAAATCAGAGGATTGACGAATGGATAGTAGTTCGGTAGAATTTACTTTAATATATCAGTTCTCTAATTCTCTAGTGTACTAAAGTAAAGGTAATAGGAGTGTCATTATGTCATCGATAAAAATGTTTGAAAAACCATTAGGAATGCGTGATACATTCCCCATCACATATGAAAAAACAGAAAAGGTGCGCCAAATAGGCCGTGAATTTTTACGTGCACGTGGCTTTGATTTTATCCAAACACCAAGTCTTGAGTACTTTGATACAGTCGGAAAAGCATCCGCAATTTACGATGCTTCATTATTTAAATTGGTGGATAGTCAAGGCAATACGCTCGTGCTGCGCCCGGATATGACCACACCGATTGCACGGGTGGCAACTTCAAAATTGTTAAAGGAAAAGATTCCATTGCGACTATCGTATTTTGCGAATGTTTTCCGGGCCCAACAATCCGAAGGTGGACGTCCGGCGGAGTTTGGCCAGATGGGCATCGAAATCATCGGTGATGAATCAGTTTTCGCGGATGCAGAGGTAATCATTACAGTGATTCATTTAATCCAAGCTTTTGGAATCGATTCATTCAAGATTACGATCGGGCATGCCGGAGTACTGAACTGTATTTTAAAAGACTACACAGAAAGCAGCGAACAAGCGGATACTTTGCGAACTTTATTAGTTGAACGCAATTACGTCGGCTTTGAAGAAGCGGTTGAAAGCTTCGATCTACCAATAACGAAATCGAATGCACTACTGCAATTTATCAGTGAAGCGACAAATTTTGTCTCCATTGGGGAAATAGAGAAGTATGTACGTAAAAATGATTCCCTCAAATACATGCAGCAGCTAATGGAACTAATTGAAGTGGGCGGTTTAACGCAATATGTCGCATTAGACTTTACATTATCGAGTCATATGAACTATTACACGGGCATGCTTTTTGAAGTATTTGCCCAAGGAAGTGGCTTCGCATTAGGGAATGGGGGCCGTTACGATGGGTTATTGCAGCATTTTGGAACAAACGTAGGGGCCACTGGTTTCGGGATCCGTGTTGATCGAATTTTGGAAGTACTACCATCAGAACCGTCCCCGGATCAAACAGTTGCCATCATTTTTGAAGAAGTGTTGTTTGCGAAAGCGCTAGAAATGGCAGGCGCTTATCGAGCGGAAGGGAAGCGTGTGACATTGCAGTCCCTTAAAGGATTGGCCGATGAAAAAGCCTTTACAAAACACTTTGACAAAGTCGTGTATGTCAGCCAGGAGGATGGAGCAGAATGAGTCACTTAACAATTGCGATGCCGAAGGGGCGAATTTTTGAAGAAGCATATCAGATGCTGATCGATGCGGGATTTAATTTGCCGGAGGAAGTGGAAATGTCCCGTAAACTATTGATCGAAATACCAGAAGAACAGATTCGGTTTATTTTGGCAAAACCGATGGATGTACCTGTTTATGTGGAACATGGAGTTGCGGACATTGGAATTGCGGGCAAGGATACATTATTGGAACTGCGCCGAAATGTACATGAACTGCTGGATTTGAAAATCAGCCAATGCTATATTGCATCGGCAGGTTTGCCGAACACAACGATGAATGAGATTGCGCCACGCATTGCAACGAAATATCCCAATATTGCCATGAATTATTACAAGGAAATTGGTGAGCAAGTTGAAATAATCGAGTTGAACGGTTCCATCGAACTCGCGCCGATGATCGGTTTGGCCGACCGCATTGTTGATATCGTATCAACCGGCAGAACGTTAAAAGAGAACGGTCTGGTGGAATACGAACATATTACGGATGTTTCCTCCAGGTTGATTGCAAATCCGGTCAGTTATCGAATGAAAAGTGCACGCATACAAGAATTAGTGTCACGCATGAAAAATATTGTCGGTTAGGAAGAAGGGCTATTTGTGAAAATTACTAAGTTATCGAACATTATATCTTTAAAAAGGCAGCTTGAAGGTGGAAATGAGGAACAATTAAAAACTGTTCGGCAGGTGCTTTTGGATGTGCGTGAAAATGGGGATGCAGCTATCAGCAAATATAGCCAAATGTGGGATGGCGTTCAATTAGACAACTTTCGCGTAGCTCAAACCGAGATCGACGATGCGTTGCTGAATTTCGACCCCCAGCTTAAAAAGGATTTAGAAGAAGCAGCCGCCAACATCCGATACTATCACGAAGCTCAAAAACGAGATGGCTACAAGCTTCCTCTGGACAATGGTTCGTGGTTGGCACAAAGAATTATCCCGCTCGATGCGGTTGGTTTGTATGTGCCCGGTGGATTGGCAGCATACCCTTCTTCCGTTTTGATGAATGTCATTCCTGCCCAAGTAGCAGGAGTTCAACGAATTGTCATTACTTCCCCAGCGGGAAAAGATGGGAAACTCCCTGATGCCGTTCTCGTGGCCGCATCCATTTTGGGAGTCAATGAAATCTACAAGGTTGGTGGGGCACAGGCAATTGCGGCACTTGCTTACGGAACGGAAACGATCGCCCCTGTTGATAAGATTACAGGACCAGGGAATATTTATGTTGCATTGGCCAAACGGGAAGTGTTTGGTGAAGTGGCCATTGATATGATTGCAGGACCGAGTGAGATTGCAGTACTGGCAGATGACACAGCCTACGCTGATGAAATTGCCGCAGATCTATTGTCCCAGGCGGAGCATGATGCTTTGGCTTGTGCAGTGCTCATTACAACAAGTGAACAACTTGCAGAAGATGTGGCCGCTGAGGTGGAAAGACAATTAAGCAGCCTGCCAAAGGAAACAATCGCCCGACAATCAATTGAAAATTTTGGTCAAATTTATATTGCGGAAAATTTGGAGCAGGCGATTGGTGCCGTAAATTCATTGGCTCCGGAGCACTTGGAGATTGTCACGGCCAATGCCGAGGAAGATTCTTTGAAAATTCGCCATGCAGGTGCGATTTTTATCGGCCGATATAGTTCGGAGCCGGTAGGAGATTATTTTGCCGGAACAAACCATGTGCTGCCAACGAATAGTACAGCACGTTTTGCAAGTGGTTTGAATGTGGATGACTTTATTAAACGGTCCAGTGTTGTTTACTATAGTGAAAAAACATGGGAAGAAAACGCCCCGAAAATTGCGCGTCTTGCAAGAATGGAAGGATTGGAAGGGCATGCCCGCGCAGTAGAATCGCGTGGCTGGACAAAAGGAGGCAATTAATATGACAGAACAAAAGACACGGTTTGCCAAGATTGAACGAAATACAAACGAAACGAAAATCTCCGTTGAATTGAATCTGGATGGTGACGGAAAGGCAGAAGTACATACAGGTGTACCTTTTATGGACCATATGCTCGATTTATTCATTAAACATGGTTTGTTTGATGGCAAAATACTCGCGGATGGGGATACGCATATCGACGATCACCATACAACCGAGGATATCGGCATAGTTTTGGGGCAGGTCATCCGTGAAGCACTTGGCGATAAAAAAAGCATCAAGCGCTACGGAAATGCCTTCGTGCCGATGGATGATGCATTGGCGCAAGTGGTCATTGATTGTTCGAACAGGCCGCATTTGGAGTATCGGGTAGAACCTATATTGAAAGAAAAAGTAGGCACATTTGATACGGAATTGGTGCATGAATTTTTATGGAAATTTGCATTGGAAGCACGCATGAATGTTCACGTCATCGTTCCTTATGGCCAAAATACGCATCATATTATCGAGGCCATCTTTAAAGCCTTGGCGAGGGCAATCGATGATGCGGTGCAAATCGATCCGCGGGTGAAGGGCGTACCATCGACGAAAGGGTTGTTGACATGAAAATCGGCGTAATTGATTATGGCATGGGCAATTTATTCAGCGTGGAACAGGCGTTGGAAAGACTGAATTGCGAAGTTGTCGTCTCTGCAACCCCCCACGAATTGGCGGCTGCCGATGCGCTGATCCTGCCGGGGGTGGGGGCATTTCCTGATGCAATGAAACGCCTATCTGAAACAGGTTTGGACGGTTTTATCCGTGAACAAGTAGATGCCGGCAAACAGCTTTTAGGCATTTGCCTAGGAATGCAATTGCTGTTCGAGGAAAGCGAAGAAGTCGCTCCGACGAAAGGCTTCGGGTTCTTCAATGGAAAAATTGCCCGGTTTTCGGGTGAAACAACGGATGGCATCCAATATCGCGTCCCTCATATGGGCTGGAATACACTTGATTTCAAATGCTTGCCGAAATGGTTGGAAGACATCAATCTACCGGAAAGTAAATATGTTTATTTTGTGCATTCATTTTATGCAACCCATATCAATCGGGAACAACTAGTGGCCAGTGCGGAATATTTTGATGCCCAAGTGCCTGGGGTAATGCAAGCCGACAATGTTTGCGGGATGCAGTTCCACCCTGAAAAGTCGGGTGAGTTCGGAGTGTTCTTGCTCGAACAATGGTTAAAAGGTGTGGAGGTGCTAACATGCTAACGAAGCGAATTATCCCTTGCCTTGATGTAAAAGAAGGACGTGTTGTAAAAGGTATTCAGTTCGTGGAGCTGCGCGATGCGGGAGATCCGGTTGAACTTGCCAAGTTTTATGATGAGCAAGGGGCCGACGAGCTTGTCTTTTTGGATATCTCCGCCTCCCATGAAGGCCGTGAAACGATGGTCGATGTCGTAAGAAAAACAGCCTCAAGCTTGGCCATTCCGTTTACGGTGGGTGGAGGAATCCGCACATTGGAAGATATGAAACGGATACTGCGTGCAGGTGCGGATAAAGTCTCGGTAAATACTTCTGCATTGGAACGTCCGCAACTAATCAAGGAAGGTTCTGATTTCTTTGGTGCCCAATGTATCGTTGTGGCGATTGATGCCAAATTTTCAGAGGAAGACGGCACTTGGATGGTTTATACCCATGGTGGACGCAACAAGACGGATTGGCAAGCAGTGGAATGGGCAAAAGAAGCGGTCCGCCTTGGTGCAGGCGAAATCCTGCTGACAAGCATGAATCAAGACGGTGAAAAATCGGGTTTTGATTTAGCTCTGACAAAAGCTGTCCGTGATGCCGTGACAGTGCCTGTTATTGCAAGCGGCGGTGCCGGGAACGCGGATCATTTTGTCGAAGTATTGAAAGAAGTAGATGCGGATGCCGCTCTGGCAGCATCCATTTTCCATTATAAAGAAACGAGCGTTGCTGAAGTGAAATCGGTTCTACGCGAAAAAGGGGTTTGTGTCAGATGATTGAAGGATTAAAGTTCGATGACAAAGGGTTAATAACAGTAGTGGTACAGGATGCACAAACGAAAGATGTGTTAACGGTAGCTTACATGAATGAAGAGTCGCTGCAAAAAACAATCGACACAGGCGAAACTTGGTTTTATTCCCGCTCGAGACAAGAGCTTTGGCATAAAGGGGAAACAAGTGGAAATGTACAAAAGGTTGTTTCCATCAAAGCGGATTGTGACAAGGATGCGTTGGTAGTCGAGGTTTTACCGGCAGGACCTGCATGCCACAACGGAACGTCGACTTGTTTCACAAATACAATAGTAGAAAAGACGGACGTCGGGTCTGTCGACATTATTCCGCAGTTGGTGAATATCATCCGCCAACGTGAAATCGATATGCCGGAAGGTGCTTACACGACATATTTATTTGAAAAAGGGATCGACAAGATTTGCAAAAAAGTCGGCGAAGAAGCAACGGAAGTCGTTATTGGAGCGAAAAACCGGGACGCTGAGGAAGTGAAGTGGGAAACCGCAGATTTGCTTTATCACTTGCTTGTGCTGCTGCAGGAGCAAAAAGTGGATGTGTATGATGTACTGGAAGTGTTAAAAACAAGACATGCCGAGAAAAGGGCAAGCACCAAAAATATATAATGATCAACCCTATTCACT
Organism: Ureibacillus sinduriensis BLB-1 = JCM 15800; assembly: GCF_000772955.1. Lineage (GTDB taxonomy): Bacteria > Bacillota > Bacilli > Bacillales_A > Planococcaceae > Ureibacillus > Ureibacillus sinduriensis. The sequence continues at coordinate 134,114 of NZ_JPVO01000049.1, forward strand.
AAAAGCCGGGAATAAATTAGAAGTACAAAATACTAAAATAATGACGTATCGCGTAATTATGTTATAATAAGTTTAATTGTGGAGGAACGTACTATACGTTCCTTTTGCTTTGTTTTAGCGGCTTTTCGGGCTTGCGAAGCAATGTAATTACGCCAAGGTGTAATGAATTTAGTTCGGAGGATGTACTTTGGAAAATCAACGTCAAAAAGAAAAACCAAATAATGTTGTATCGTTTATTCCAAACGGTGATTATTATTTCAATAAAGCGCTCAAAGCCATGGATAAAGACCAAATGGATAAAGCGTATAAATATATGAAACGGGCAGCAGAGCTTAGCCCGGATGATGCGCATGTATTAATGCAGTTCGGCATTTTGGAAATGGAAGCCCAGAACTTTGAAAAAGCCTATGAACTAATTCATACCGCCTACAGCTTGGAGCCAAGTGAACCGGAGCATGTCTTTTTCTTGGCAGAAGTTTCAGGTTGCATCGGGATGGTGCGCGATGCCCAAAAGTATGCAGAAATGTATATTAAAATGGAACCCGACGGAATGTATGTAGAAGAGGCGGAAGAAATCATCGAATTTGTTCAATTCGAAGAAACTGATGAAGAACCATTCAATGAAGAAGACTCCGAAAAGTTAGTCGCTCAGGAAAAAGCACGCCGTTTTATGGAAAACGGCCAATTCAACGAAGCAATTGAGGTTCTGGAACAGCTGATTGAACGTTTCCCGGATTTATGGCCGGCTTACAATAACTTAGCATTGGCTTATTTCTATATCGAGGAAGCGGAACAAGCAAAAGCATTGCTGCATCAAGTCTTGCGTGAAAACTTGGGGAATCTGCATGCATTATGCAACTTAGCGGTTATTGCATACTATGAGAAGGATGAACAAGATTTAACCCAGCTCGTTGAAATGCTGAAGAAAATCAACCCATACGACTGGGAAAATCGCTATAAGCTTGGAGCGACATTAGCTTTGATCGGTGAGCATGATATGGCTTACAAATGGCTTCAAAGCATGAAACGGAAAGGCTTTGCCGGGGACACTGGCTTCTATTTTTGGTTGGCGCAGGCCGCTTACTTCAGTGGCCATGTGGAAGAAGGGAAGCAGGCTTGGAAAATACTTGTGGATATCGATCCTTCAAAGGATGGGTTTGAACCGTGGCTTGATGTGGAACCGGAAGCGGATAGCGAATCCTTGGAAAATAACCGGGATTTTATTATCGAAAAAATTTCCAGTGAATTTAGCACACACCGCATGTTTGGATTTTTCTTGCTCAGCAAATCAGCTTATAAGCAAGAAATAATTGCACATCCTAAAATTATCGATCTTGCAAAATATAGCGGGGTTGAAAAGCTTTGCTTGGCATATGCACTCGGCCATCAATTTGATGAATCAAAAGAGATGGAAAGGCATTTTCTCCGTTCAATGCAAGTGGCGGAGGAGCTTTTTAAAAGCATCGAAACCATTACATCGGAAATCCAATATTTATTCCAGATGTGGTTTGTATTAAGTGAACGGGCGCTGAAAGATGAATACCAATTTAAAAACATCAAAGCATTGGCTGCAGCAGTGGAGTATATGTTCTTTTCGACGATCAACAGCAACAAAGTGACGAAAAAGCACTATGCGCAAAAATTTGGCTTATCCACTGCAACGTTGACCAAGTATGTTGAAGAATTAATCGAATACCTTCCATTTGACTAGCAGGCAATAAAGTTGAAGTTGCAGCCAGATTGTCCTAGGATAATAAAAGAAGGAAATATACTTTAATCAAGCTAGTATTTTTTAGATAAATAGAAGCGTATAAAAGTGCGCTTTTCTATAGGGAGGCTTTTTGTATGGCTGAAGAGAAAATTTATGATGTAGTAATAATCGGTGCAGGTCCTGCGGGGATGACGGCAGCAGTATATGCTTCTCGTGCGAATTTAGCTACTATAATGATTGAACGCGGTATTCCTGGTGGGCAAATGGCCAATACAGAGGAAGTTGAAAACTATCCGGGCTTTGAAACAATCTTGGGGCCTGAGCTTTCAACTAAAATGTTCGAGCATGCCAAAAAATTCGGTGCCGAATATGCTTATGGCGATGTATCCGAAATCATTGACGGTGAAGAATATAAAGTGATTAAAGCGGGTTCGAAAGAATACAAAACTCGTTCAATCATTGTCACAACGGGTGCAGAGTATAAAAAAATGGGTGTACCGGGAGAAAAAGAGCTTGGCGGTCGCGGCGTAAGTTACTGTGCAGTTTGTGACGGAGCATTCTTTAAACAGAAACATCTGATTGTTGTCGGAGGAGGAGATTCTGCGGTTGAAGAAGGCGTGTATCTTACTCGCTTTGCCGATAAAGTTACGATTGTACACCGACGCGATAAATTGCGTGCTCAGAAAATCCTGCAAGATCGCGCATTTGCAAATGAGAAGATCGATTTCATCTGGAACCACACAGTGAAAGAAATTAATGAAAAAGATGGCAAGGTTGGCAGTGCCACACTTGTTTCGACAATCGATGGCAGTGAACAAGAATTCCAGACGGACGGCGTATTTGTCTATATTGGAATGGATCCATTAACAGCGCCATTCAAAAACTTGGGTATTTTGAATGAACACGGCTATATCGTGACGAACGACAAAATGGAAACGTCCGTGAAAGGTATATTCGCTGCTGGGGATGTTCGTGAAAAAATGCTTCGTCAGATCGTTACAGCAACAGGTGATGGAAGTATTGCAGCCCAATCCGCACAGCACTATGTAGAAGAATTAACCGAGAAGATTAGCCAGAATTAATATGGTTTTAATTCTCCTGTAATCTCTTTGAAATAAAGAAAGGCTATAATGGGGGTATAAGCTTTAACCCCCCTTTTTAGTTTTTTAGTTGCTTCCATCAACAGAGGAGGCAACTTTTTTTGTGTAAAAAGAGTTAATTCTAGCAGTGGTGCCATTATTTTAATAGTTAATAGCTTACTAAATTAGATAAAGTATAACTCTGTGAGCAGCGGACGGTTGATGCCATTGTAAGATAAAGGCTCGCCCACAAAAGGCTACTTTTAAAGATTTCCTTTGATTGCGCATTTTCCAGGCAAGCTGTGAGTTCAAAAAGTAAAAAGCGGCTTGCAGAAACTTGCATCGCGTCATAATTCAAGAGAAATCAAGCTTTTCAATTACGCCAATGACTATTTCATAAGGTATAATACGTAATATAGGGTAACAAATGATTTGAGGTGGTTGTCATACAACGAATAGCGAATTTATTAGCCATTCAAGATGGAAAGGTCCTGCTTCTCCAAAAGCCAAGAAGAGGTTGGTATGTTGCTCCGGGAGGAAAGATGGAAAGTGGAGAATCGATCTTTGAAGCGGCACAACGAGAATTTAAAGAAGAGACAAACTTAACGCCTACAAGCCCCCACTTAAAAGGGGTTTACACAATGATTATCAAAGATGGCGAAAAGACCGTGGACGAGTGGATGCTTTATACATTTATTGCATATGGCATCGAAGGCGAGCAATTTCAGGAAACAAGAGAAGGCATTTTGGAGTGGCACCCGATCGAAGCGTTGCGTCAACTGCCAATGGCTGAAGGAGACCGGAATAACTTATTGTTTGCCGCGTTGGATGAAGGCATCCAATATGGCACTTTTACTTATACAATGGATTATGAGTTAATCGATGAAAGGTTTCAATCGTCCAAAGAGACTTAAAAAGGGAGATGATCACATGGGTAATATTCAGGAATTTACACATGAGATAGTCATTATTACAGGAATGTCTGGAGCTGGAAAAACAGTTGCTGTTCAAAGCTTTGAAGATCTAGGATATTATTGCATTGATAATTTGCCCCCTGCTCTATTAACAACCTTTCTGGCATTAATGAAGGAATCGGAACGAAAAATAACGCAAATTGCTGCAGTGATGGATATGCGTGGAGGGGAATTCTTTGACTCCCTGATCGATGCCCTAGATATATTGGAGAAAGAAGCATATGTTAATACACGCATATTATTCTTGGATGCGGATAACGAATCGCTTGTTCAGCGCTATAAAGAAACCCGCCGCTCGCACCCGCTTGCCCCGCACGGAGCCCCTCTAGAAGGAATCCAGAAGGAAAGGGAATTGCTCAGTGAGCTGAAAGGGCGGGCAAAGTTCGTATATAACACATCCAAATTGAAACCAAGACAATTAAGGGAACGTATAGGAAAAGAATTTTCCAATGCTTCCAGTCCCAAATTTTCAATTAATGTGATGTCTTTTGGCTATAAAAACGGCATACCAATCGATGCAGACTTAGTTTTTGATGTCCGTTTTATTAAAAACCCTTACTATGTGGAAGAACTGCGCCCTAAAACAGGGCTACAAGAAGAAGTATCTTCCTATGTATTGGCCCAAGGCGAAGCTCAGGAATTAATCCTGAAGCTAACGGATCTATTTCAATTCATGATTCCGCAATATATCCATGAGGGGAAATCCCAGCTTGTAATTGCCTTTGGTTGTACAGGTGGGCAGCATCGTTCCGTAACGTTGGCTGAACACTATGGGAAATTATTCAGCAATAGCTATCAAACCGCAATTACCCACCGAGATATCAACCGCAGAAAGGATTGACGGAATGAGAAAACAAAAAACAAGGATTGTAGTCATAGGAGGAGGCACGGGTCTTTCGACGATGTTGCGCGGATTAAAAAACTATCCGTTCGACATCACTGCGATTGTCACAGTTGCAGATGATGGAGGCTCTTCAGGCCGCCTTCGTGATGACTATGATATACCGCCGCCTGGTGATATCCGGAATGTCATTGCTGCACTATCCGATACAGAGCCATTGGTTGAACAAATGTTCCAATACCGGTTCTCCGAGTCAGAGGATTTAGGCGGCCATTCGTTAGGAAATTTAATGCTTACTGCTTTGACGGACATAACAGGTGATTTTAGCCATGCGATTGCTGAAATGAGCAAAGTATTAAAGGTCCACGGAAAAGTAATCCCTGCTGCGAACAGAAAAATTGCCCTGCACGCTGAACTGGTGGATGGTTCCATCATTGAGGGGGAATCGAAAATCCCTCATTCCCAATTGCCCATCAAACGGGTCTTTTTAGTTCCAGGTGAAGTGAAACCGCTTCCTGAAGCAATTCGTGCAATTGAAAAAGCAGATTTTATCCTTGTTGGACCTGGTAGCTTATATACTAGTATCATTCCGAATTTAATCGTCAAGCAAATTGGCAAGGCATTGGTGAGGGCAAAAGGGAAGAGAATCTACATTTGCAATCTGATGACGCAGCAAGGGGAGACGCTTAATTACCGGGCTACCGATCATGTGCAGGCAATCTATGATCATGTGGGAAAACCTTGTCTGGATGCGATTCTAGTAAATGATGTCGAATTGCCATCACCGATAAAAGAAAACTATAAAGAAGAGAATGCAGAACCTGTGTTGTTTGATATCGAGAAGCTAGAAAATATGGGACTCGAAGTTATCAAGAAAGAAATCGCCACAATCCAATCCGGCGTTGTTCGCCATGAGTCAAATAAAATTGCCAAATGGCTGCGCGACTACACATTGACACGATTGTAAAAAACATACAAGATGCCGGCATGAAATAGTGTGGTATGATTGTTTTCATACATAGTGAAAGGGGGGGAAAAGATGTCATTTGCTTCCGAAACGAAAAAGGAATTAACGCAAATAGAATCCGATGATAATTGTTTAAAGGCAGAGGTTTCTGCCCTAATTCGCATGAATGGGACATTATCTTTTACAAATAGGCAGCTCAGTCTTGATGTACAGACCGAAAATGCCGCGATTGCCAGAAGGTTATATACGATTGTCAAAAAGTTATACCCATATAATGTGGAATTGCTAGTTCGAAAAAAAATGCGCCTGAAAAAAAATAATGTATATATTTGCCGTGTTCGAGACGGTGCTCGTGAACTACTAGCAGATTTGGATATTTTGTCTGAGGACTTTCAACTAAATCATTCTCTCTCGACTTCATTACTTTCAAATAGAAATCAGAAACGCGCTTATTTACGTGGTGCATTTTTGGCAGGTGGCTCTGTAAATAACCCTGAAACTTCCGCCTATCATCTTGAGATATATTCGCTTTATAAAGAGCATGGTGAAGCTTTGGCCGAATTAATGAATAAATTCAACTTGAATGCCAAAACAATCGAACGAAAAAAAGGCTTTGTCACTTATTTAAAGGAAGCCGAGAAAATATCTGACTTTTTGGGAACTGTTGGGGCTGTACAGGCCATGCTGAAATTCGAGGATGTACGGATTTTGCGTGATATGCGAAACAGTGTGAACCGAATCGTTAACTGTGAAACGGCCAATCTCAACAAAACAATTGGTGCAGCCATCCGTCAAGTCGAGAATATCCGCTTTATTGAAAACGCGATCGGATTGGATCAATTACCGGAAAAACTTAGAGAAATTGCGAGGCTTCGGGTCGAGTACCAAGATGTGACACTTAAAGAACTTGGAGAGATGGTATCTACCGGGGCGGTAAGCAAGTCGGGCGTAAACCATCGATTACGCAAAATCGACGAGATCGCCGATTCTTTGAGACGCGGGGAAACCATTAAATAACACTCGACGAACAGTGAAAAATGATTACAAATGTAAATTTTACGGGAGTTTTCAAAATTATAGGATTGTATTATTGTTCTTTTCATACAATTTAGATAAGATAAATGTAAGAGATGAACGGTTTGAAAGGGAGTATCGTAAATGGTTGAAACCAATGTGGAAGTAAAATTGAAATCGGGTTTGCAGGCAAGACAAGCGGCATTGTTTGTGCAGGAAGCAAACCGTTTCAAATCGGAAGTATACTTACAAAAAGACGAGAAAAAAGTAAACGCTAAGTCGATCATGGGTATTATGAGTTTGGCCATAGCAAGAGGCACAACAGTCACGCTAATTGCCGACGGGAAAGACGAACAAGACGCCGTGAATGGACTAGTGTCACTTATTCAAAAAGAAGAATAGGGCTAAATTTATTGTAAACGCTCGCAATGGAGGCATCTCGAAATCATGCATGAGATGCCATTTTTTTGCGCAAAAAAATGGTGAAAAGGATTTTGCCCTTTTCACCATTTTACATTATTATTTATCTTCGACACGTGTAATGATATTATCAATCAGACCGTAAGCTTTTGCTTGTTCGGCAGTCATGAAATTGTCGCGGTCAGTATCTTGGGCAATACGCTCCAATGATTGGCCAGTACGTTCCGCCAAGATGTTGTTCAATTTATCGCGCAGGAACAGAATGCGTTTTGCAGCAATTTCAATTTCAGTTGCTTGGCCTTGAGCGCCACCAAGTGGTTGGTGAATCATCACTTCCGCATTCGGTAAGGCAAAACGTTTGCCCGGTTCGCCAGCTGCCAGTAAAAATGCACCCATTGATGCAGCCATACCGATACAGATTGTTGATACTTGCGGTTTAATAAATTGCATTGTATCGTAAATCGCCATACCTGCCGTGATTGATCCGCCCGGTGAGTTAATGTATAAAGAGATATCTTTTTCCGGATCTTCTGCCGTTAAGAATAATAATTGAGCAACAATCGAGTTTGCAACATTATCATCAATTGCACTGCCCAATAAGATGATGCGGTCTTTTAAAAGACGGGAATAAATGTCATATGCACGTTCTCCGCGACTTGTTTGTTCGATAACTGTAGGGATTAAATTCATTGTAAATCCTCCTTAAAAAGATTCATTCGATTGGTTACTTGATGCTAAAAGACTTACCTTTTAGCTGTACACATATCATACACAGAATAGTCAAGGAAGGTCAAATATAAACCACTAACCTTCGTTAAAATCTTGCAAGTTTTTATCCGCTATTATTCTATGACCCATTTTTCAAATAAGACGTAAAGCAAGATGTTTAAAGTTTTCTGTTAAAATCGATTGCATACAGTTTAAATAATGCTTTATTTAGACACAATATAATCAAATTTAACTATAAATTATAGTTGAATTACTCTGTATACATTTGTATAATAGAAAAGTCTTATTTTATATTGGCGTTTTGGCCCAAAGCATGTTAAGTTTATGTAAATGAAGTAAGATAGCTAAGGTGAACTGTTGCAAGCAAGTTTTCCTCATATTAAATGTCCTCGTGGTGTAATGGATAACACTGAAGATTCCGGTTCTTCCGCTGGGGGTTCGATTCCCTCCGAGGGCGCCATTTTACTGCTTCAACTATGAATTTTAATAAGGTAGACCTTCCATGGACCTATTAGTTTAGCAGCCTAATAGATCCAGAGGGAATGAAATATAAGGGATAAAATGCAATTACTGTACCAATTCATTTTATCCCAAATTCATTCTCTTTAAACTATAATTTACCAATCTTTTCATATAATTTTTTATAAGTAATGATCTAGGTGTTTAGTTTTGTTTGAGGTTTGAAACGATAAAGAGAAAAATGACCCGAAGAGTTTGAAAAAACTTCTTCGGGTCATTTTTTTTATTCAATTTTATGGAGCTTGCAAAAGAGTTGAATCCCTTTCTATTCGATTGGTGTAAATAGAGTTCTGCTAGTCATACTTTGTGCTTATCGATACATATATAATATAAAGCGGTCTGGGTTTAGGGGGAAATTGAGAAGATTTACCACTATATATAAACTATCTGCTGCAACGAAGGAAGGATAAACACAAGTAATATGTTTATAAAAAAATAGGTTGTTTAAATATTAATTACTTTGTATAATTATAAACATATTTTACGATTTTTAAAGAATCTGAATAGTTAATTAGAAAGAATAATAGAATCCCGGGAGGAATTATAATGTTGAAAAAGAAATTATTTACTTTCATTACACCAATTGCCGCGGCGTCAATCATCTTGGCTGCTTGTGGAGCAGGAAGTGAATCGAGTGGAAGTGGAAGTGCAAGTGAAGATGGCACTAAGAAAATAGTAGGTGGGACGGAAGCAACTTTCGCACCATTCGAATCAATGGATGATAACGGCAATATTGTCGGGATCGATGTGGATGTACTTGATGCGATTTCTGAGGAAATGGGCTTTGAATACGAATTGAAAAATGTAGGCTGGGAGCCGGTGTTCTCGCAAATCACGACAGGGGAACTTGATTTCGGCGCTGCCGGCATCACAATCACGGATAAAAGAAAAGAAACATATGATTTCACGGATCCTTACTTTGAAGCCACGTTAATGATTGTTGTTCCAGAGGACAATACCGACATCACTTCGATTGAGGATTTAGAGGACAAAAAAGTGGCGGTGCAAATCAACTCGACTTCTCACGTAGCGGCCCAAAAAGTATTGGGACAAACAAACCCGAACATTTTGGCTTATGAAAGCCAGCCGATTGCCTACCAAGAAGTAATCAATGGCGCTGCCGATGCTGCAATAGGGGATAACACGGTGATCATGGAGTACTTAAAAAATAATCCGGATGCTCCGATTAAAACAATCGAAGATGATAGTTTTGAAAAAGAGTACTATGGCTTGATGGTGAAAAAAGGCAACGAAGAAGTGTTGAATATGTTGAACGATGGTCTTAAAAAGATTAAAGAAAATGGAAAATTGGCTGAAATTACAGGTCAAGAGATCGAATAATGAATGAATGGAGGTGTGTTTCAGATGGACATCTTTGACCTGCGCTGGGACATAATCTGGAACTACCGTGAATTATTTTTGCGTGGACTTTGGATTACGCTCGTATTAACAATTAGTGGATATATCGGCGGTATCATCCTGGGGGTTCTACTGGGGCTCGGGGAAACGTCCAAAAAGAAGTGGATCTATTGGCCTTCCAAGCTGTATGTAGATTTATTCCGAGGCACGCCGATGCTAGTTCAAATTTTAATCATCCATTTGGCATTTATCCCGGCAGTATTCGGGCAATCATTTGGATTCATGGTTTCCGGTATTACAGCGCTTATTTTAAATAGCGCTGCATACAATGCCGAAATTATCCGTGCCGGGATCCAATCGATTGACAAGGGGCAAATGGAAGCAGCCCGTTCGCTTGGATTGACACATAGTCAAGCGATGCGCAAAATCATTTTGCCACAGGCTTTCCGCAGAATGATCCCGCCTTTAGGCAATGAATTTATTGCATTATTGAAGGATTCATCCCTCGTAACGGTAATTGCGGCAAGCGATATTTTATATGCGGCTAAAGTGGTGGCTGGAGCTTACCAACGTTTTTGGGAGCCATACTTGGTGGCGGCGTTTATGTATTTGGTACTGACTTATCTATTAACGAAGCTTATTGCCTATGTGGAAAAGAGATTCAGCAATAGCTACAATCCGCGTAAAAGTCGAAAGGGGCGGATTTAAACTATGATCAAAGTGGAAAACTTATATAAATCATTTGGCCATTTGGAAGTGTTGAAAGGGATCAGCTATGAGGTTCGGGAGAAAGAAGTAGTTTGCGTCATCGGTCCTTCCGGCTCGGGGAAAAGTACATTTCTACGATGCATTAATTTATTAGAAGAAATTACGGATGGTGCGATTTATATTGAAGGCGTCAAAGTCAATGATCCGAAAACCGATATTAACTTGATCCGGACGGAAGTGGGAATGGTGTTCCAGCAATTCAACCTTTTCCCTCATATGACGGTCATGGAAAACATTACGATGGCACCGATGAATATACGGAAGATCTCAAAAAATGATGCGGAACATTTGGCATTGGAATTGTTGGCTAAAGTCGGCCTTAAAGAAAAAGCCTATAATTATCCGGAGCAGCTTTCAGGCGGACAACAGCAACGTGTGGCAATTGCCCGTGCCCTCGCCATGAAACCGAAAGTGATGCTGTTTGACGAACCAACATCCGCACTTGATCCAGAAATGGTTAAAGAAGTGCTGGATGTTATGAAGCAATTGGCACTGGAAGGGATGACCATGGTAGTGGTGACGCATGAAATGGGATTTGCACGGGAAGTTGCAGACCGTGTAGTGTTCATGGATGGCGGCTACATTGTTGAGCAGGAAAAACCCGAAATCATTTTTGATGCCCCTAAAAATGAACGAACGAAGGCATTTTTAGGCAAAGTACTTTAAAAAAGATCCATTTGATGAGCCCTCATCAAATGGATCTTTTCGTGTCGAATAAAATATTAGTTAGGCATATCTTTCGCTTTTTCAGCTTGGCCATACATATTCAACATTGTTTGCATGTCTGCAGCCGAAAGTTGTGGAACTTGGTACAACCCTTTTTTGTTTTGGTAAAGTGATAATTCGTAAGCCATTTCGATGCAGTTTTGGATGGAGTCTTGCAATACGCGGCGTACAACAGGGTTTGTCGATTCAAGAGCCGCAGTTGTTTTGCCAGTTGCTGCAGTTTTATGGCAAGTTAATAAGAAACCTGAAATAATGCCGTCGTTAATTTCGTTTGCCGAAGTCATCGGTTTTTTCGGTTGGCTAGGTGATAAACCATAGTTTGTATCATTGCCCATTTGCATTTTGTAAGAGCGGGTAGGGTGGCTTGGATCTTGCCCAGTTTTGAAACATTCAGCCGTAATATTATATTCATCCAGCATGAACGCGTATTGTCGGTCCAAGATATTCATAAGCTCTTGGTCTTGTACATGAGGACGGAAAAAGATAAACGTATTCATTGCACCTATAGCAGCACTCAGAACCTCGTGTACGTCCAGTACTTCATGTGCACCATGGTTCATTGAAAGTGGCATATTCCCTTGAGTTGCTTGAGGTTCATTCATAAATTGATTGTCCATTTGTATAATTCCTCCCAGATTTTAGTGTACAAAATCGTACAAATTTAGTTTGTGTAGTTACAAGTTGATTATTCAACCGAATTTTGCGATTCTTAAAAGGAAGAAATGAAATGGGGGAATTCATCGTGAAAGTGGCTTATTATACTAGACCAGGTTGTTCATTATGCGAAGAAGGATTATCGACTTTGAAGATCCTTCAAAGTGATGTCCAATTTGAAATTGAGATCATTAATATAGAAGAGAACGAAAGCTTGCATGAAAAATATTTGTTGATGATTCCGGTTGTTGAAAAGGATGGCCAAGTGATTCAATATGGCAACCTGGATTATGTCACACTATATGAGGCGCTCCAAGGATAACTGTTTTTGGAACTTTTAAAAAAAATAAATAAAAAATATTTGTAGAATTCAACTGGAAAATGTATACTCTAAGTATAGAATATTTTTTTAATTCAAGTGGGACAAAAATGTTCTAGTGGGACGAAAATGTACCCGATGAAAGTTGTAGGTGTATTTTTTGAAAAATGATTCTCAACAAGCTGTTCATCTTCTTGTACCGGAATTGTCATCGATTGTTCAGTTAAGATACCGGATTTTGCAGACGATTGCCGTTACGGGTCCGATCGGCAGAAGAATGATTTTGGAAACGTTGCATATCTCCGAGCGGACTGTCCGCAATGAGATTACACTGTTAAACAATCAACATCTGATTGAAACGACACAAAAAGGCATGATTTGTACAAATAAAGGGTACGAGATTCTTGAAAAGCTAAAAGAAATGTTCCAGGAAGTCTCCGGTCTTAGTACAAAAGAGAAGAAATTGGCTGAAATCTTGGGCATTAAGAAAGTGATCATCGTTCCAGGTGATATGGATGTTGATTCAAGTATCCAATTGCTTTTAGGAAAAGAAGCGGGCGACTATTTAACGGCAATCGCCAAAAAGGATTTCACCGTTGCGATCACAGGCGGCAGCACGGTGGCAGCTTTAAAAAACTTTCTATCTCCTTCAAAATCATTGAGTACACTAACGTTTGTTGCAGCGCGTGGAAGTCTGGGCAATGAAATGAACCTTCAGGCAAATACGCTCGTTTCCCAATTTGCCGCAAAGTGCGGGGCGGATTTTCGGACATTGTATTTACCGGAAAATCTCAGCGAAACAGCCTTTATGACGATGATCCAAGAACCGATTGTAAAGGAAGTGGTCGATTTTTACGACCGTATCGATATTGTCGTACACGGAATCGGGACGGCAAAGGAGATGGCATATAGGCGTGATTCAGGCGAATCCGTCATCAAAATGCTGGATGAGAAAAAAGCGGTTGGAGAAGCATTTGGTTATTATTTTGATGAAGCCGGCAACATTATATACCGGATTAATACAATTGGTATCCAGCTTGAACAGGTGAAGCAAAGTCCGCATATTATTGCGGTTGCCGGGGGAACTCTGAAAGCAAAAGCAATCCAGGCATATTTCAAGAATGAGACCGCACATCAAACAATTCTCATTACGGATGAAGGGGCAGCAAATGCCATTTTGAATAAGTAGTTTATTGGTGAAAAAAGAGTCATGAATATATGGTTAATTTATTTTTATATAGGCAAAACTGTAATCGCCTATTGAAATGTTATATAAATATTATTTAATTTGGAGGAAATTGATATGGCAATCAAAATTGCAATTAACGGGTTTGGACGTATTGGTAGATTAGTGTTCCGCGAGGCAATCAAGAACAGTGAATTTGAAGTTGTGGCAGTGAATGACCTTTCTGACGCTCATCAACTTGCCCACCTTCTGAAATATGATTCAGTTCACGGTGTGTACGATGCAGATGTACAGTCTGAAGACAATGCATTTATCGTGGATGGTGTAAAGGTTCAAGTATTCTCCGAAAGAGACCCTGCAAACTTACCATGGGGCAAACTGGATATTGACGTAGCGATTGAATCAACAGGTCATTTCCGTTCAATGGAAGAAGTGTCGAAACATATTCAAGCTGGTGCGAAAAAAGCGATTCTTTCAGCACCTGCCCAAGGTGAAATGCCAACGTACGTAATGGGCGTAAACCATACGGAATATTCGCCATCAGAAGATGTGATTTCAAATGCATCATGTACGACGAACTGTTTATCGCCAGTGGCAAAAGTTTTGGATGAAAAATTTGGCATTAAACGTGGGTTGATGACGACGATTCACTCTTACACAAATGACCAACGCATCCTGGACTTCCCGCATAGCGATCCAAGACGTGCACGTGCTGCTGCGTTATCAATGATTCCAACAACGACAGGTGCTGCTGTGGCGGTTTCCAAAGTATTGCCACAGTTAAAAGGGAAATTAGATGGATTCTCGATGCGTGTACCGACACCGAACGTATCTTGCGTGGACCTTGTAGTGGAGTTGAATGCGCCAAGTGTAACGGTTGAAGACATCAATAGCGTATTGAAAGAAGCGGCAAGTGGAGATCTGAAAGGCATCCTTGATTACAATGAATTGCCTTTAGTATCGATCGACTATAACGGAAATCCTCATTCATCCACTGTAGATGGTTTATCGACGATGGTGATGGATAATAATATGGTGAAAGTACTTGCTTGGTACGATAACGAAGTAGGTTATTCAAACCGTGTATTGGATCTAGCTGCTTATGTTTCACAAAAATAATGATCCGTTAAAATGGTTGATTTAATGTGTCATACTTATTCTTATGAAGTAGCACAATGCGTCTATTTATTATGACATATTTAGCTTATTGTAAGTGAAAAGTATAGCCTTTATAAATGTTACCATTTATAATAATGGAGGGTAAAGGAAGCGATGGATAAAACTACCCATCGCTTTTTTTACAGAATCGGAAGTTTTACCGAGAACCATCGAGGTAAATAAACAACGTACGATAGTAGACGGAAACTATATTCCGTCTAGATAGGGGAATTAGTATATAGGCAACAATACTGAAACGAATGACGATTTGAAGGAGGGTTTTCTTCCATGATTTTAAAGAAGACGATGAATGACGTAGAAGTAAAAGGAAAACGAGTTTTTGTAAGAGTAGATTTCAATGTGCCGATGGAAAATGGCGAAATTACGGATGATACGCGAATTCGAGCAGCAATCCCGACGATCAAGCAATTGGTGGACTCGGGGGCAAAAGTAATCCTTGCCTCTCATTTAGGGCGCCCGAAAGGCGAAGTAAATGAAGTGATGCGTTTAACGGCAGTAGGCAAGCACCTCTCCGAACTAATCGGTCAGTCGGTGATCAAACTGGATGAATCCATTGGCGACAATGTGGAAAATACGGTTGCCCAGATGCAAGAAGGCGACATCGTTTTATTGGAAAATGTACGTTTCCATAAAGGGGAAGAGAAAAACGACGAAGAATTATCGAAATCTTTCGCGAAATTGGCTGATCTTTATGTAAATGATGCATTCGGAGCAGCGCACCGAGCACATGCATCTACTGAAGGAATTGCAAAACATATTCCGGCGGTTTCCGGCCTGTTGATGGAAAAAGAACTAGAGGTTTTAGGGAAAGCACTATCTGAACCGGAAAGACCATTTACAGCGATCATTGGTGGAGCAAAAGTGAAGGATAAAATCGGTGTTATCGAAAACCTTCTCGATAAAGTGGACCACTTGATCATCGGCGGGGGATTATCCTATACATTTGTCAAAGCACAAGGCCATTCAATCGGAAAATCGTTATTGGAAGAAGACAAAATTGAGTTGGCAAAGAGTTTCATCGATTTAGCGGAGCAAAAAGGCGTACAGCTGCATATGCCGATCGATGCGGTCGTAGCAAGTGAATTCTCAAAAGATGCCGATACGAAAGTTGTAGGAATCGAAGAAATCCCCGAGGAGTGGATGGGGCTCGATATCGGTCCGAAAACAGCCGAGCATTACGCATCCATTATTAAAGAATCGAAACTAATCATCTGGAATGGTCCAATGGGTGTATTTGAAATGGACAAATTCGCAAACGGTACGAAAACGGTGGCTTCCGCGATGGCGGAAACGAAAGGCTATACGATCATCGGCGGTGGAGATTCTGCGGCAGCTGTCGAGAAATTTGAAGTGGCAAGCCAAATGGATCACATCTCCACAGGCGGAGGGGCATCTCTTGAACTGATGGAAGGCAAGGAACTTCCGGGTATTGTTGCCCTAAACGATAAATAAGGAGGCATTTTCATGCGTAAACCAATCATTGCTGGAAACTGGAAAATGTTTAAAACATTTGATGAGGCAGTTGAATTTACAGAATCCGTACGCGAAAAAGTCCCATCAGAAGAAAAAGTGGATGCAGTCATCTGTGCCCCAGCGATCTTCCTACCGACATTAGTCGATATTGCGATGGAAACTGATTTGGCTATTGGTGCCCAAAATATGCATTACGAAAATGAAGGCGCCTTTACAGGTGAAATCAGCCCATCACAACTTGCTTCTATTAATGTGGATTATGTGATTTTGGGCCACTCGGAGCGTCGCGAATATTTCAACGAAACAGACGAAGCTGTCAATAAAAAAGTAAGAGCCGCATTGGCCAATGGCATCGTTCCGATCATCTGCTGTGGTGAAACGCTTGAAGAACGCGAAGCGCAGAAAACGGAAGAAAAGGTTTCTTCCCAAATAACGGCCGCACTGGAAGGATTCACACCGGAAGAAGTAAATCATATGGTCATTGCCTACGAACCAATCTGGGCGATCGGTACAGGAAAAACAGCAACGGCTGATGATGCGAATGCCGTGTGCGGCAAAATTCGTGAAGTGGTAGAAGGGCTTTACGGGAAAGAAACAGCAGAAAGTATCCGTATTCAATATGGCGGCAGCGTCAAACCGGAAAATATCGAGGAATTACTTTTAAAAGAGCATATTGATGGAGCTCTTGTCGGTGGCGCAAGCCTTGACCAAGAATCTTACCTGGCTTTATTAAATAAAGCGCAGTAACTACGGGGACACTCCCGTCTTTTGGCATTAGAATTTCCGCCGATTCGAGAGCGGAGTAAAAGTATTGGAGGCGTGAAACAAATGCCTAAACAACCTGTTGCATTAATTATTTTGGATGGCTTTGCCTTCCGCGATGAAATATTTGGGAATGCGGTAGCTCAAAGCAAGAAACCGAATTTTGACCGTTATTGGGCACAGTTCCCCCACTCCACATTGACTGCCAGTGGGGAAGCGGTCGGCTTGCCTGATGGTCAAATGGGGAATTCCGAAGTGGGCCACTTAAACATCGGTGCCGGCAGAATCGTTTACCAAAGTTTGACGCGTATTCATAAAGCGATTCGGGATGGCGATTTTCACAAAAATGAACAGTTTTTGGCCGCTGTGGAGCATGCAAAAGCAAATAATTCAAAGCTGCATTTAATGGGTTTATTATCCGATGGCGGCGTTCATAGTCACTATGAACATCTTTTTGCCCTACTTCGATTAGCGAAGGCGAATGGCCTGGATGAAGTCTATGTGCATGGCTTCTTGGATGGCCGTGATGTAGGTCCGACAACGGCAGTCGGGTATATCGAAGAGACAGAAAAACAAATGAACGACATTGGGGTAGGAAAGTTTGCTTCCATACACGGCCGTTATTATGCAATGGACCGTGATAAACGCTGGGAGCGTGTCCAACTGTCCTACAATGCATTGGTGGATGGCATTGGGCAAACGGCGGCATCCGCCAAAATCGGAGTCGAATCTTCTTATGAAAGAGATGCGACGGATGAGTTCGTCATTCCGTTTGTCATCACGGAAGAAGGGCGGCCTGTAGCCACAATCGATACAAATGATGCGGTCATCTTCTTTAACTTCCGGCCGGATCGTGCTATCCAGCTTTCTACTGTATTTACGAATGATCAATTTATCGGCTTTAAGCTATCTGAAAAGCATCCTACAAATTTAAAATTTGTTACCTTCACACATTACAGTGGGGATGTAAATGCGGATGTAGCATTTGAAACAGTCGACTTGGTGAATACTGTCGGTGAAGTCATTTCAAGAAGCGGGTTAACACAGCTGCGGATTGCCGAAACGGAAAAATATCCACATGTAACTTTCTTTATGAGTGGCGGGCGTGAAGAGAAGTTTCCGGGTGAGGAGCGAATTTTAATCGCTTCACCGAAAGTTGCTACATATGATCTCAAACCCGAAATGAGTGCTTACGAAGTGACGGATGCATTAGTAGCTGAAATCGAGGCAGATAGATTTGATGCCATTATTTTAAATTTTGCCAACCCAGATATGGTGGGTCATAGCGGATTGCTTGAACCAACAATCAAGGCCATCGAAACGGTGGATGAATGTTTGGGAAGAATTGTTGATACCATTCTTGCCAAAGGTGGATCGGCAATCATTACAGCGGATCATGGGAACTCTGATGAGGTCATTACGTTGGAAGGTCAACCGATGACCGCCCATACAACAAACCCTGTCCCTGTCATTGTGACGAAGCCGGATATTCATTTGAGGGATGGAGGGATCTTGGCAGATCTTGCCCCGACTATGCTGAAATTGCTCAATGTAAAACAGCCACAGGAAATGACAGGTACACCGCTATTTGACAACGAATAGTGAGTGCACTTGATAAAAGTATAAAAAAATTGAAAAATAAAGGAGATTTATTATGCCATTTATTACACAAGTTTATGCTCGCGAAGTATTAGATTCACGTGGAAATCCAACAGTTGAGGTAGAAGTATTTACTGAGTCAGGCGCTTTTGGCCGTGCAATTGTACCATCAGGCGCATCAACAGGTGAGTACGAAGCGGTGGAATTACGTGATGGCGACAAATCTCGCTATCTTGGCAAAGGTGTATTAAACGCAGTGGAAAACGTGAATACAATTATTGCCGAAGAATTGGAAGGCAATTATTCCGTTCTGGATCAAGTCGTAATCGATAAAGCTCTAATTGAATTGGATGGCACGGAAAACAAAGGGAAGTTAGGGGCCAACGCGATTCTTGGTGTTTCCTTGGCTGTTGCACACGCAGCAGCGGACTACCTTGACATCCCATTATATCAATACCTTGGCGGCGTTAATGCAAAACAACTGCCGGTTCCAATGATGAACATTTTAAATGGTGGTGCACACGCGGATAACAACGTGGACATCCAGGAATTCATGGTAATGCCTGTAGGGGCTGAGTCTTTCCGTCATGCACTGCGCATCGGTGCTGAAATCTTCCATAACTTAAAAGCGGTGTTAAAAGAAAAAGGATACAACACGGCTGTAGGTGACGAAGGCGGATTTGCTCCTAACCTTGGTTCAAACGAAGAAGCGATTACAGTCATCTTGGAAGCAATCGAAAAAGCTGGCTACAAAGCGGGTGAAGAAGTGCAGCTTGCAATGGACGTGGCGTCTTCGGAACTATTCAATAAAGAAGATGGCAAATACCATTTGGATGGTGAAGGTGTTGTCAAAACATCCGAAGAGATGGTTGATTGGTATGAAGAGCTGACTTCGAAATACCCGATCATCTCCATTGAAGATGGGCTTGATGAAAACGACTGGGCAGGCCACAAGTTACTGACGGAACGTATCGGTAACCGAGTTCAACTTGTGGGGGATGATTTATTTGTGACAAATACAAACAAACTCTCTCAAGGGATCGAGCAAGGTGTGGGGAACTCAATCCTTATTAAAGTTAACCAAATCGGTACATTAACTGAAACATTCGATGCCATCGAAATGGCAAAACGTGCAGGATACACGGCTGTCATTTCCCATCGTTCTGGTGAATCGGAGGATGCGACGATCGCAGATATCGCTGTAGCAACAAATGCAGGCCAAATTAAAACAGGCGCACCATCCCGTACAGACCGCGTGGCGAAATACAATCAATTACTTCGCATCGAAGACCAACTAGCACAAACGAGCCAATACCTTGGTTTAAAAACATTCTATAACTTACGTTAAGATGGAACTGTCATTGACCACCTGATTCAAGTTGAATCGGGTGGTTTTTTACTTTGGGAGCGTCGATTTCAGCGGTGGACGGATAGTGGCATCTATAGGCTAGGTTTATACTTGTTGCTGCCGGGAAGTTTCTTCACCTCATTCCAGGCTTCTATTGCCTCTTCACGGCTTTTTGAATGGTTATTGGGGTCTGCAAAAAAATCGCGGATAAACTGATTGTATTCAAATTGAGGAGCGATGTTTTTCTTATAAGAGGGGTCTTTCAACCGCTCTGCTTCCTCATACCAAGCATCTACCACATCACGATAAGTTTTGCCGACATTGTTTTTGAAGTAGTTTTGGATATAAGTAGAAAAATGGAACTTCGGGATCATTGTCTTGAAAAAAGCTCTAACATCCTGACTGCAACGATGGTTTTCCGATATGACGGTATCCAGACTTAATTCTCGATGTTCCACCTTCTTGCTTGTTGCTGGTCTTCTGGAAGGTTTTACGATTTCTCCCGTTTCCAGAAACGTTTTGATCCGTGCGGAGATTTCAATTTTGGAGCCTGAGGCGCTTAACCCATTTTCCCTGCAAAACGATTGAAGTTCTTCTTTTAGCCAATAGAAATCGTTGAAACTTTGGATAGAAATTTCTTTGGTCAGTTTAGGTCTCATTCACAACACTTCCTTTATAGCTATCTGATTCCATTTTAGAACAAACGTTCTGTATAATCAATAGCCCAAAAATAAATAATGAAATAATTTCCAAGTCAAGTATAATGGGGTATGTATAAAAAATGTAGAGTTTTCCTATTAACTTCTAGGGGAGGGAACAGTTTGCTGAAAGTATATGGAGTGATGATTTTAACGATGTTCTTATGGGGGATAAATGTATCCCTTTTAAAATTGCTTGTCTTGCATATTCCGCCTCTTGTTATGCAAGGGGTCCGCATTTTCCTTGCTGGCATCACATTGTTCCTGATCTTACTCGTGATGAGGAAAAAAATAGTTTACAAAGAAATGCCGTGGAAATTTGTGCTGCTGGCTTCTCTGTTGGGGGTCATTGCACATCATTCTTTGCTGGCTACGGGAATACAAGAAACTTCTGCTGTAAAGGCGTCTCTTATTTTAGGATTGGCACCACTATTTACTGCAATCATTGCGGTGGCTACGAGAGCAACTTCGCTTACGAAGCTAAGGTTCACAGGATTTGTTGTCGGCTTTTTGGGGATTGTCATAGCAGTTGTGGATGATGTGTCCGCCGTGACCGCTTTTGTTTTGGGGGACGTCTATGTGCTGGCATCCATTATCGTTCAAGCCTTTAGCTTTTTCATCATCCGCCGGGTCACATTGACGATCCCTCCTCTTGTGGTGACGGCTTATATGTTGACAATTGGGTCAATGGTGATGATTTTGTACAGTCTAATCATCTCACCAACATCGTTCACAGCCTTCACACATTTGAATGGGAAACTATGGGCGGTATTGTTATTCTCGGCAATTTTCGCAACCGCTGTTGGACATAGCCTATTCAACTCGATGATTAAAAAAATCGGGACCGCCGAAACGGCGATTTTCAATAATTTAAGTACGATCTTTGCTTTAATCGGTGCAGTGGTCATCTTAAATGAGCAAATGCATCTTTCGCAAATTTTTGGCTGTATGATGATCATTATCGGTGTGTTGATCGGGACCGGTGGTGTGGAAGATTGGATAAGGAAGAGGAAGCAGAAAGTAGCCGAAAGCTTTACTTAATAGGGGAAAAACGCTTGAGACTAATAGTACCCTCAAGCGTTTTTTATATTTACTAATCGAATCAATCGGCTTCGAACGAAAAAGCCCCATAGTTGTCAAGTGTACTGACAATTATGAGGCAATCCAAATTATTGTTTGGCAAAGTTCAGCATTTCTTCAGAGATAAAGAATTTTTCGTCATTGTAGACGGCAACAGAATCAAATTGGCGAGTGTTGCCATTTGAATCGCCATTTTGGATTGTTACGGTATTTCTATTTTCCGGGATGATGATTGTGCGGTCATTATTTTTTGCTACAAACACCGGGTTATTCTCGTTTGTTGTATCGATTTGAGTCGTAAAGCCTAATTTTTCGAATTCAGCTTTAGCATCGACAAACAGCGTTTGTGTTAAATTATCTAAATTGAAGCCCATTGCTCCAGCCATCGTAAGAGCTAAATCTGTATTGTCCACCAATCCTGTTGGACGAGAAGGGCCGAATGAATATAGGAAAACATCATCGCCAGTATGTCCGCCTGTCGTAAAACCAATATTCGCACGTGTGGACAATAACTTCACCAGTGTTGTACCTACGTCTTCACTCGTTTGCAACGCTTGTAATTCGTCGGCAGTTAAATCTTTCAATCCATAGCTTGCTGCAACTTCGGCTAGGTTCGATTTATCTTCTTTCAGTAAACTTAAAGCCCCTTCAACAGTCATTGTCGCTTCTTTCAATGGATCGATATAAGCAGAAACCGGTGTCGTGTCGTAAGTGGAATCAGTGTTTGTGTTACCGATTGTAATCCCGCTGTTGCCGTGGTCTGTAACAGCTATTACTAATGTTTCCCCGTCTTTTTCAGCAAACTCCAGCGCTTCTGCCACAGCTTCATCAAACTCCAAGAAGTCGGTAACCATTCCGATAGGGTCATTGGCATGTGCCGCCCAGTCGATTTTACTTCCTTCCACCATCAAGAAGAATCCATCCTGATCTTTGCTTAAAGTATCAATCGCCTTGCCAGTCATTTCAGCTAAAGAAGGCTGTTCCGGATTTGTTTTTTCCCGGTCCAGTTCATAAGCCAAAGCTTTCGGTGCGAAGCTTCCCCAGATTTTATTCGAATCGGATGATAACAATTCATCGCGTGTTGTTACGTAATCATATTCTTTTTCTTCAATAACAGTTAGCAGGTCGTCGCCGTCTTTACGCGATTTGTTCAGTGGGTCGCTCCCGCCGCCAAGGACGACATCGATATTTTGGAACACTTGTTGTTCAGCGATATCATCATAATTCGAACGGCTCTTCACATGGGATGAAAATGCAGCCGGTGTAGCGTGCTGGATTTCTGAAGTGGAAACAATCCCTGTAGCCCGTCCAGATTTTTTTGCACCTTCCAATACGTTTGCAACAGGTTTGAATGCATCTTCTTGCGCGACTGCTTCAACCCCCGGAGTCGTAACAAGGGAAGGGAGCACGCCTACATAGCCGCTATTTGATTTATTTCCAGTCGCAAGGGCAGTACCAGCAGGGGCGGAGTCCGTGATAGCGGATTCAGCTGAATATGTACGGACAGCACCTGTCAAAATATTATCCAAAGCCAAACTCTCGCCTTTATACCAACGGGCAATCGTACTAACATTATCGCTGCTTCCATCCATCACCAACATGATGACATTTTTTGCACTCGTTTTGTTTTCAGTTTCTTCTGCACTTACTGGTGCAACACTAAGAGAAGATATTGCAGCTGCACCAACTAAAGCTGCTGATAACCATTTTTTTTGTAAACCGGGCATGACCAGTCCTCCTAATAGAATAGTATTTTCAGTTTTAATTCTATTAGTTAGTTATTTAGTTAGAGTTTAGAGATTGTAAAGTATTGTGAAGAATTGTAAATTCATGTAACAAATTGTGAAATATGGGTAGATTGAAAGGATGGGGATAGCGGTGAATTCAATAAAGGACCACCATGGAAGTATTCTTCAATACTTTCGAGGTGGTCCACGGTCATTATGCTTCTACAACTTCCGGAATTTCTGGTTGTTCTTCGTTTTTATTTTTCCGGGAAGCTCTTGAACTCCAGTAAGTTGCCAAAATCGGCCCGGAGATATTATGCCAGAAGCTGAAGATGGCACTAGGCACTGCGGCTACAGGATCGAAATGCGCCATCGCCAAATTTGCGCCCAACCCGGAGTTTTGCATGCCGACTTCAATGGAAACGGCTTTTTTATCTTCGTAGTTAAGCTTGAATAGTTTGCCAATCAAATATCCAAATAAATAACCTAAACCGTTGTGCAAAATAACAACTGCAAAAATTGTCAGCCCTGTTTCCAAAATGCGGTCACGACTTCCGCTTACAACCGCTGCAACAATCAACACAATGGCGATTACCGATACTGTCGGCAGGATGGCAACCCCTTTGTCAACAACAGGCTTGAAGACAAACTGTGCAACAATCCCCAAAATGATTGGAACCAATACTACTTGGACAACGGACATAAACATTGCAGAGAATGAAACCGGCAACCACTCGCTGGCTAATAAATAGATAAGTGCAGGTGTCATAATCGGTGCCAGCAACGTAGTAATGGAAGTAATGGTTACAGATAATGCTGTATTGCCTTTAGCCAAGAAAGTCATTACATTGGACGAAGTACCGCCCGGACAGCAGCCTACAAGAATAACGCCGACAGCAACCTCAGGTGGCAATGCGAAAGCCTTGGCCAAGATAAAGGCAAGGGTCGGCATCACCACGAATTGTGAAACAACCCCAATCGCAACTCCTTTTGGCTGTTGCAAGATCAATTTGAAGTCATTTAATTTGATGGTCATCCCCATACCGAACATGACAATTCCGAGTAATGGCGTAATATAGTTCCCTAACCATGTAAAGTTTTCAGGTATCCATATAGCAAGTCCGGCGGCGACCAAAACCCAAAGCGCGAACGTATCACCGGCGAATTTCCCGATTCTTTGTAAAGTATTCATACTGATGTAACCCCTTTTCAATTGTTTGTTTATCATTCTATGATAAAGTTTTTAGAATTACAATAAAATTCAGAAAAGTTAGTTTATTTTGCTTAAAAAGAGAATAAACGACTATTAGAATAGAAGAAAGGGAGAGTTTAGCAAAACTGGAAGCGTTCCATTAAAGAGGGAATGGCTCCATTTTTCTAAAAAAGTACCGTGTGAAAAGTTAACTTGAGGGAGATATTTAATAGAAGGAAGTATCCGATTGTCAATCATTTTGTCGTTGAATATTGTATTAACAGGCTATTTTTGCTATACTGTACCTTGTTGACCTATAAGTAAGTGACTAACGGACTTATAGATATAAATGCAATGAAGGCTTATCACCCAAAAAAGCTTGGCGATAAGTCAAGTTTTCTAATGAAATTTCTATTTCAGGAGGTGGAGTTATGCATACTTTGTTATTAACATTACTTATTATCGTAAGCCTTGCATTAATCGTGATCGTTTTATTACAATCCGGTAAAAGTGCGGGATTATCAGGTGCCATCTCAGGTGGAGCTGAACAACTTTTCGGTAAACAAAAAGCAAGAGGCATGGATTTGGTCTTACATAGAATAACAATCGTTCTTGCAGTTTTATTCTTTATTTTAACTTTAGCAATCGTAAAAATATAACGAATAGTGATTCATAAAGAATGCAACGCCTAACCGAGCATGGTTAGGCGTTTTAATTTCATTTCAGAACCTACCAAACTTATGTAGGCGAGGGGAATTTTGGTTGAAATGCCAATTCGCGAGGTCATGAGGCAAAATCTGCGAATCATCCACCCGAAATCGCAAATAACCGCTCAAAAACTCTTCCTAATAAAAATTATAAGAGCACAAACAACAAGCGGCCTGTGTTTTAATTTATAATAAATGGAGAAAATACTGTATATAGAAGAAACTTTTGGAGGGCCAACTATGCGTAATACCGAAATCAAACCATTTTTCTTTCAGGCAGGGAAACGTGCCGTCCTGCTATTGCACGGATTTACAGGGAGTTCTTCGGATGTGAGGATGCTTGGGCGCTTTTTGGAAAAGCAAGGCTATACATGTCATGCCCCACACTACAAAGGGCATGGTGTTCCTCCTGAGGAACTTATCGGAACGTCCCCTGATGAATGGTGGGAAGACGCGCAGAAGGGCTACGCAACGTTAAAAGAAGCCGGCTACGATGAAATTGCCGTCGTGGGCTTATCGTTGGGCGGCGTATTTTCATTAAAGCTAAGTTTAATGCAGCCTGTAAAGGGAATCGTTACGATGTGCTCGCCCATGTCCATGAAAACAACCGACAAGATGTTCCAAGGCGTCCTGAAATTTGCGAAGGACTATAAACGTTTTGAAGGAAAATCGGAGCCGATGATCGAACAAGAAGTAGAGGCAATTCGGGAAAAAGGAATGCCTTCCTTGCCGCAATTGCAGCAGCTCATCACCGACGTTCGACAGGAGCTCGATATGGTCTATGCGCCGATTCTCGTCATACAATCCAAAAATGATGAAATTATTGACCCGCATTCTGCTCATATTATTTATGAAGATGTGGAATCCTTAAATAAACAAATCAAGTGGTTCGAGCATTCCGGACATGTCATCACGCTCGATAAAGAAAAACAACAAGTGCACGAAACGGTGTATGATTTTTTGCAATCACTCGATTGGGAAAATGAATAATGCCGAGAGATAGTTTTAGTATTGCAAAAAGGAGGGAAAATATATGACACAAAAAAATGAATTGCAACTGCGTATATTAGATTTAATGAAACAAGACGACTACAAGCCACTGAAGGTGGATGAAATAGAAGAAATCCTCGAACTGGAAGACGCAGAGGAATTTAAGGAATTAATCAAGACCCTTGTCCGCATGGAAGACGAAGGATCGGTTGTCCGTTCGCGTGCCAACCGCTATGGACTGCCGGAACGAATGAACCTGCTTCGAGGGAAATTCATCGGCCATGCAAAAGGATTTGGCTTCGTAACGCCTGAAGAAGAGGGCATGGATGATATTTTTATCCCGCCTCACGAAATCAACGGAGCATTGAATGGAGACATCGTGCTTATCCGTGTATTAAAAGAGACGTCGGGCGATCGACGGGAAGGTACTGTCACAAAGGTTATTGAACGCAGCCAAACGACTTTTGTCGGTACATACCAAGCGAACAGAGGCTTTGGATTTGTTGTAACGGATGATAAAAAATTAAATATGGATATTTTCGTGACAAAGGAAGATTCCCTTGGAGCGGTGGACGGGCACAAAGTTGTCGTGGAAGTAACCAACTGGCCGGATGAAATCAAATCCGCAACAGGGATGATCACGAAAATTCTCGGACACAAAAATGATCCGGGTGTCGATATTTTATCGATCATTTACAAGCACGGTATCCCACCTGAGTTTCCGCAAGCAGTGGTGGATGCAGCCGGGGATGTGCCGGAAGAAATTACGGAAGCTGACTTGGTCGGGCGCCGTGATTTGCGTGACCAGATGATCGTCACAATCGACGGCGCCGATGCGAAAGACTTGGATGACGCCGTAACGGTAACGAAAAATGAAGATGGTACGTACAAGCTGGGTGTTCACATTGCCGATGTCAGCTACTACGTAACGGAAGGTTCAATCATCGATGAGGAAGCTTACGATCGAGCAACAAGTGTCTATTTAACGGACCGAGTGATTCCGATGATCCCACACCGCCTATCGAACGGGATTTGTTCATTAAATCCGCAAGTGGACCGTTTAACGCTATCTTGTGAAATGACCATCGACCAAAACGGACGAGTGGTCGAGCATGAAATCTTCCAAAGTGTCATTAAAACCGTGGAACGTATGACGTACACGGATGTTTATAAAATCCTGGAAGAGGATGATGAAGAGTTACTGAAGCGCTATGAAAAGCTTGTACCGATGTTCAAGGACATGGCGGACTTAGCGGAAATCCTGAGAACGAAACGGATGGAACGCGGTGCGATTGACTTTGACTTCAAAGAATCGAAGGTGTTGGTCGATGAAGACGGCTGGCCACAAGATATCATCCTTCGGGAACGCACGGTTTCCGAGCGTTTAATCGAGGAATTCATGCTGGCAGCCAATGAAACAGTGGCAGAGCATTTCCACTGGATGAACGTGCCATTCATTTACCGTATCCACGAAGACCCAAAACCGGAGAAACTGCAACGCTTCTTCGAGTTTGTGACGAACTTCGGGTTAGTGGTGAAAGGTTCAGGAAACTCAGTGCATCCAAAAGCATTGCAGGAAATTATTAAAGCCATCGAAGGAATGCCGGAAGAACCGGTCATCTCGACAATGCTGCTACGTTCGATGCAACAAGCGAAGTACTACCCGGAATCCATCGGTCACTTTGGATTATCAACGGATTACTATACGCACTTTACATCACCGATCCGACGTTATCCGGATTTGATCGTCCACCGATTGATCCGTACTTATTTAATCGAAGGCGATGTATCGAAAGACACGACATTCAAATGGGCGCAGCGAATGGATGAAATCGCCGATCATACATCTGAACGTGAACGCCGTGCAGTCGATGCCGAGCGTGATACAGATGCACTGAAAAAAGCGCAATATATGTCCGACAAAATCGGCGAAGAGTTCGAGGGAATGGTTTCTTCCGTTACGAACTTCGGGATATTCGTGGAGCTGCCAAATACCATTGAAGGACTTGTCCACATCAGCAATATGACGGACGATTATTACCGTTTCGATGACCGCCAAATGATCATGGTCGGGGAGCACACGGGCCGTATCTTCCGTATTGGTGATGAGGTGAAGGTTCGCGTCGCAAATGTTACAATAGAAGAGTCCTCTGTTGACTTCGAAGTGGTCGATATGGTGAAATCATATGGTGGCCGCACACGCAAAAGCGCACCGAAAGTCATCCATGCCGGTTCAGGTAGACGATCTGAAGGCGAAGGCAAAGAAGGTCGTGGTGGACGCCGCGTAAAAGACGGCGATGATAAAGGCAAAGGCGGGCGCCGTGGAGAATCCGGTGGTTCAGGTGGCTCAAGCTCTGGCGGACGCAAAGTAAAACAAAAACAAAGATTTTACGAAGGCGTCGCAAAGAAAAACAAAAAGAAAAAATCGAAAAAACGATAATGAAATACACCCAAGTGTGAGGAACTTCGCACTTGGGGTGTTCTATTGAATGATAGGAAAATATGAAACTTCTTATCATTAAAGTTGTCTAATTGCACCGTCCAGCCTCCCTCAAGCTTGCCTTGGGAATTCTAAAAAGCTTGGGGCGAAGCAGGGCGGTTTCGCTTTTAGAAAATGTGAGGTGTCGCTTGTGGCAAAAGGAACAGGAAAAGTTTTAGCGCAAAACAAAAAAGCAAACCATGATTACTTCATCGAAGAAACGATTGAAGCCGGAATGGTCTTGCAAGGAACAGAAATCAAATCAATCCGGGCGGGGAAGGTCCAACTGAAGGACTCTTTCGTCCAAATCCGCAACAACCAGGCATGGATTTCCAACATGCACATCAGCCCTTATGATCAAGGCAACCGCTTCAACCATGATCCATTACGTGTCAGAAAATTGCTGTTGCATAAAAAGCAAATCAGCGAACTGCTCGGCCGTACAAAACAAGAAGGCTACACAATCGTACCACTAAAAATGTACATCAAAGACGGCTATGCAAAGCTATTGATTGGCGTAGGGAAGGGTAAGAAAAACTACGACAAGCGTGATGATTTGAAGAAGAAGGAAGCAAAAAGGGAAATGGAAAGAGTGTTTAAAGCCAAGAACCAATACTGATGGAAATCTTATGTACTTGTGAGTGGAAGCAAACCATGAGACGGAACGTGCGTTCAAGGCGAAGAATCAGGTTTAATCAATGTTTATCAAACAATTCCGCGGGTAAAAAGATAGTAGATTCCCTTTTGGCACATTTCGGATAGATAGGAAGAATCAGATGTGTTGCCGTTTATCAGAAATTGTTTTATACTAAGTATACAAGTTGCCAGTAGCTAAAGGCTAAAGATTCATCGCCTTTAATGCCGTATGTGTGAAAACACATCTCTCTTATATAGGGGGACGTTACGGATTCGACAGGGATGGTTCAAGCTTGAGCTGCGCGTCGGAGGTCTCGGCTCCGTCATCAACGGAAGTTATATAATAACTGGCAAACAACAAAATTTAGCTTTCGCAGCGTAAGCTCGTAAGCGCTCTGCCTATCCATCGCCCATGTGGATAACGTAGGGCCCAACTTTAGTGGGATACGGTTGGTGGTGCCGCTTGAGTCACCAACAAGAGATTTCCAAGCTAGCGATCTGGACGCCTGTGTGCCGGCATAAAGACTCGCGAATCGCAAATAGGCAGACTACACGCGTAGACGCTTAAGTATTGGAGTTTCTGGACGCGGGTTCGACTCCCGCCGTCTCCATAATACGAAATCTTTGGATTTCAAACAGTGTCAAAACCCTTGAAAATCAAGGGTTTTTTATTTTGCATTATTTCATATAGATTCAATGAATATCAATCGAACGTAGTCAAAAACGTAGTCAAAATGTATTCAATGATTTATTATTCAAGAAAAGAAACAAACTTTTGGATTACACCTTCTTGAGCTTTTTTCGAAACGTGCGT
Source organism: Ureibacillus sinduriensis BLB-1 = JCM 15800 (assembly GCF_000772955.1). Taxonomy (GTDB): domain Bacteria; phylum Bacillota; class Bacilli; order Bacillales_A; family Planococcaceae; genus Ureibacillus; species Ureibacillus sinduriensis. The sequence goes on from NZ_JPVO01000049.1 coordinate 164,064, forward strand.
ATAAATATCCATTGTTGTTTTCACATCGGTATGACCAAGACGATCCTGTACTTCTTTAATTGATGCTCCAGCTTCAAATAGAAGTGAACAGTGTGTATGCCTTAGTCCGTGGGGTGTAATTTTCTTTAACGAATGCTTCTTTATTACACTATACATCCATTTTTCGACTTGACCGAGTTGAATGAGTTCGTTTTTTGAGTTACTAAAGATTAGTTGGTTTGGTTTCATCGTATTGTGACCCAAGACCAGATATTCTTGTTTTTGTATTCTCTTCCACTCTTTTAAGATTGCAATTGTGTCTTCATCAACTTTTATTGTACGAGGTGAGCCAGTTTTCGTTGGTTTTAAATATAGCCTACCCCTTTCGCCCCTACCGATTGCTTTTGAAATTGAAAGCTCATTTTCTTTTATGTTGAAATCATTCCATGTAAGGGCTAATGCTTCACTTTTTCGCATACCAGTAAATGCTAGTAAACGTAAGAGAGCAAATGATTTATAGTGTAGAGATAATTGGCAGCATTTCAAGAAATCAATCAATTGCTCACGATTATAAAAGTTTTCATCTTTATCTTCCGCTTCAATCAATTTCTTTGTTTTGATTCTTGTTTCGACATGAGTAAATGGATTTGTTTGAAGATAACCACGCTTTATTCCAAAATCTAAAACTAAAGCTGCATATGATTTAATCGTTCTAGCCTTTGAAAGCTTTGAAGCCCATTCATCAAAATGTTTTTGACAAATATCTATTTTAATTTTGTCGATTTTATAGCTGCCCATTGAAGGAAGAATGTGATTTTTAAAATAACCACGTGTTTTTACAAATGTACTTTCTTCAACAGTTTTCTCATACTGTACAATCCATAAATCGTATAATTCTTGATAAGTTTCGGCACGTTCTTGATGATACGTACCATTGGCAACATCTAATCTTATACGAGCCAACGCTAACTTTGCTTCGTTTCTTGTTTTAAAGCCACGTTTAGTTGTACGCATTTGATTGCCAGTTAACGGATCAACACCTAAATACACTTGGAACTTGTATCTTTTCTCGCCATTTTTGAGCGTATAATCTTTAATTGAGGATGCTTTTTTCTTTGCCATGATAATTCCTCCTGAATCAGTTGCGGGGGCAATTGATTAAAGAGAGGATTTACCTCTAGTGACATTATAAATGAAACTAAAAGAAAATCCTCATAAATTATATCATTTAGAAACTATGACGTTCTAAAAAGCTATCAATTTCTTTACGTGACACCCGTTTCACACCATCTACTTCGCAAACCTTCAATCCCATCACACGAAACTTTATAAACGTGTTATATGAGACACCAGCGTACTTTGCTCCGTCCTTAAGTGACATCCACCCACTTTCAATAAACTGATGATGAACGGCTTGTAATGCTTTGTTAATGGTATTTACAATTAGCTTCTCAATCTCTGCATTACGATTAGTAATATCTACATTCATATGTATTTCTCCTTTACTATTCATTTTCAATTCCCCGCAACTATTAAATTGCCTTACGTAACTTTTATACGAGGGATGAAAAGAAGAGTTAAATAAGAAATGAAATTAAAACATATATATAATTTTAGTAGTGATTAATTGGTGAGTATGTGTTAGACCTATGGAAGAAGTTTAAATTGAACTATGAGGAAGGAAGCAGCACTAATTAACAAAGGCCCCATTATAAACAGAAATGCACTCAAATAGTAAATACTATTAATTTAATAAAAATAGCAGTTCTTTTTAAAGTCTTTTAGTTACCCCCCCTATACCTACAGGGAAAGGCTTTTCAGTTATGTTTTGTGGGGGGCTCATAATATCGCTGGGAAATTTTTTCTGAAGGGTGTTGCGGAGGTTACTTTACAAGAATCTCAATAAAAGATTAGAAAAATAATTACTCGGAATAGATAGAAGTAAGCAGTACAAATAATATCCAGTATGTTAAACCTTCACCATAATTATCGGTTGGGTAAGTATAAGATGACAATATACATATTTTGTAACCCGCGCATTCTTTTCACTAAAATCTTTTAAGTAATGATCGAATAAATACATAGGAACAGTTGTTAACAGTCTATTTGTTAGTAACTGTTTTTTTATTTTTAACTTTATTATCGTTTAATTATTTTCTTGGGAAATGGATTGTTTTAAAAAAATATTTAACTCCTCTAAATAGTTTGCGTATATGTCCTGTGTGGAGGTTGAAAAGAGTTAAAGCAGACTACAAACACTATGAAAAGAAATTTAGTGGGTACTTTTAACAATTTTTGAAAAAGTAATTCTACTTTACAGCTTTTTCAACCTTACATCAAATCAAACAGAAGTTATAAAAGGGGACATTCTCTTATTATATATATAGGCAAATGTCCTCTTTTAAGAGGGGGAAATGAAAATGAAACAACTACTTGATGTAATAGACTATTTAATGGGTGAATCGGATGAGTTTCCTATTCAGTCGTATATTGATGATAAAGAAATGCCACCAGAGGAAAAAGCAAAACTTCCAAGTTCCTTAAAACCTGTACTAAAAAGAGGGAATATCCGTAATGAGTTATCAGATTTTTTAAAACTGTGTGAGAAACAGAGACGTTCATGTTGTTTTTACATGAACGGAGCGATGAGTAGGAAGAATATCAAAAGAATACGTTTCTTTTTTGTTGATATTGATAGTGAAGGAGGGACTAAGGAAGAGCAGATTAAAAGAATATTATCTGCTCCTCTCCAACCTACACTTGTTTACCGTGGACGGGCTGGACATAAGTTGCTTTATGAAGTTAAAGAAGCATTCTGGGATGTTTCTAGTGATGAAAAGCTAGAAAAATCGGTTATTCGATTTAAAAATGTACAACAACAATTGATTGAGTTTTTTGGAGGGGACCCAAGACGGAGTTCTCCTAATGATTGTTTTCGATTGCCGTTAACAAATAACTATAAAGATTACAGTGAGAAGGGGGAAGTAAGCAAAGAAGAAATCGTACTATGGAATCGTGACAATGTATATACGCAGGAGGAGCTAGCTAAGGCTTTTCCCGCTGCCCAGAAGAAATTTAAAATGAGCGGGTCGTTGTCATTTGATAGTCAATCAAAAGAAGTTCAAGAAGTACTTGAATGCTTTATCGATTATTTAGATGCAGAAGGGTTAACAGGTTCAGTAAAAGCAGATAGAGTATCATTTAGATGCCCTATTCATAATGATAGTAATCCTTCTGGATATTTATTTTATGATAAGCTAATTTGCCATTGTTCTAGTGCTGACAATTGCATTATTGGAAACGGTAAACCTTTAAGTTGGATAGCAAAGGAAAAAGGTTGGTCAGATCTCGAAGTATTGTGTAAAAGATTAGAAGCAAAACCAGCTGAAAAATATGAAAATATCTCACTAGATGATATGCGATCTACTGAATTGGTACCATTAAAGCAAACTAAAGCAATTGTAAAGGGTCATGTAAAAGGAATTTTATCTGAAGTGTTACAAACATTGGCAAGTAAACAATTACTCGTTGATAAAACTACTCTAAATATCTATGCGAATATTATCCATGAGTTATCCTTGCAAACTAATGATATTACTGTAGCTCCACTAGAACCTGGCGGGGGGAAGAGCACAAGCATGATAACTTATTTAAAGTATATGTTAACTCATGCAGTAGCAGAATCAGGCACAGTGATTGTAGTTGAAAGAATAGAAACAGCTAAAAATTTATTTGAGCAATTAGGTGAGTTTACAATTTTTGTAGACATAGATGGCAAAGCTATTGATGTTCCCTTTTATAAGCTACATGCGGCAGCTTATGTAATGGAAAGTGCCTATACTTATAAAGACTGTAAGCAGAAGTTAGATAAGTATCAATACGGCATATGTAGAACATGTCCTTTTAAGGAAGACTGCAAGATTTATAAGAAACATCAAGAGCAAAAAAACTATCCAATTGTCATTATGACTCATACTAGATTGAAGATGGAAGCGGATGGTCTAAATAAATACAGAGAATGGCGTTGTGAAGATGGAAATATGTATGAGCGCAAACTTATAATAATTGATGAAAAGCCTCCTATTGTTGAAGTTACGACTGTACATAATGCAAATTTTGATGAATTTTTGTTTGATGTACGTAGTATGCAGCAAGACATAGGGACAAAGGAGGTGACGGAGACAAATCATTTAATGAAAAGGTTGAGGGAGCAATTAACAGAAACTGATGGAAATGAATTATTACCGATAAACCCCAGCTTTACATTCACCTATAGTGATACATGGTACAAAAAGTATACAGGTGAGAATGTAAATCTATTAAAAGATTTTGAATTTGTCATTCAAAATGGTGGGCGAATCAGTCGCAATCAACAAGGAAATTTAAGCATAGTAACAAATAGGACTATACAATATGATTTTTCAGAGTACCATGTAGTAATACTGGATGGCACAGCTAAATTTGATATGGAGTATCGAGCGTTACAAAGTCATAGAATGTTGGATATACCACCTATTAAATCATATGAAAACCTTTCATTTTTTGTAGACTATACTATGTCATCAAGTAAATCAAATCTAATGAAAGACCTTAAAATTTCAACTGATTTGGCTCGGAATATTAGCATCATTTCAACGAATGAAACTGTTTTAGTACTATGTTTTAAACGTTTCGTGGATCGATTTAAAAGCTTATTAAACCGTGAAATAAAAGAAGGACGAGTATTTATTAATCACTTTGGAAACGTAAAAGGGTCTAACGAATACTCTCAATGCACAACCTTAGTATTAGTAGGTACCATCCATAAATCAGATCCATTTTATATTAATAAACATGAAGCGATTTGTGGGGAGGGGTCAGATACTAAAGCGATAACAATAAAGCATGTACGCCGCTTTGAAGATCTTAGTATTGAGACGATAAAATTGAATGACCAAGTAGTCGATACAATTCAAGATATAATGCGAATCAGTATTCGTAATAATGGAACTAAGGCATATGCTAAAGTTTATATGTTAACAAAAGATGTTGCGTTTACAAATCTCCTTCAAGATTATTTTATTGGTTGTAAATTAAATGATTGGAATATGTCTGGTACCTATCCAGAATGGTATGAAAAATTAAATGAATACTTAGGTGCTTTAAAACAAGGAGAAATAATTAGAAAAGCAACTTTTAGAGAAGTGTTACATTTAGATGGGGAGGCGGGGAGAAAACAACTACAGCGCTACATCCATGATGCATTATTTCACAAGTTATTAAGTCTACATAGTATAGCTGTAGTGAATAACCGAACATATAAAAAAGTAGACAGTTCTGAAGTAGAACGTCATCATGCAGTGATTTAAAAGAGAAAGCATGTACGCCTAAAACTATAATAGGTTGTGCATGCTTTTATATTGTAGAAAATGAAGTAGAAATCTACTATACTTCCGTAGATATCTACTGTAATTTTATCGTCAAAAACAATAAATTTTTAATGTAAATAACCTAGTGTCATTCTCTCGATGGCAAGAAACATAGAGGTGTGGTGCGTTATGGAAAATCGTAATTGCACTGATACACAACTGTAGTGTCCCCCACGGTAACAATTAATGGTTATTCATTGTCCTTCCATGCCAACAATGATTCTATGATATCCAAAACCGCGCATTGATCCTTTTTTGATCGATCCTCTAGCAGTGATATAATCTTCTCCAATTCGAAGCTAAAAACTTTCGGACGATCGGGGTTATCTTCAAACAGTTCAGCTAATGAAATATCAAGAGCTGTACAAATTTTGACAAAGCTTTCAATTGTAGCATTCTTTTCCCCACGTTCGAGTTGTCCAATATATGTGCTATGCAACGAAGCACGAAATGCTAGTTCTTCTTGGCTTAGACCACGCTCTTTTCGAAAGTTACGAATCCTCTCCCCTATTACTGTTACTAAATCTGTCATTAAATCACCTCACCATTAGGATTGATGAGAAAATGGTTTATGACCATATACTAATGGTATGTATTTTATTATGGGAAAATATATACTATTGATATTTTTGAAGGTGGAAGTTAGTATATATATAATCAAGTAACTAGATAGGGGTGTATTAGGTGGATCTAGATTATCAAATGATGACAGAGTTAACAGCAATAGAATTAAATTTAGAAGAGTTAAAAGTAGGATATAAGAAAAAGTATTTTCGTAAAGATTTAATAAAAGCCTGGAGCTTCAAATGTCACCGCTGTGATAAAAAGGTATCTAGCAATGAAGCAGATGAGTATTTTAATGTTTATGTTTCTTGGATAGAAGGATTGGGAACACGATTCTGTTCAAAAGATTGTTCAGATATTTTTTACAATGAACTATTAAATGAATTGTTGGCGAGACGTGACCAGCTAATCAAACATAGAGAATTATTAGGAAAGTTTTATAGCGAAGCTGAACAAAAGTTTTTGAGATAAGTCTTAAATCTGTTTATAGAAGACCTGGTATAAAATTTGAGCTATCAGATTAGCGCTACGCTCAAATTCAAGGGTAAGAATAAAATATATAATCGAACGAAGGAGGAAGTTGTATGCCTTGGTGTTTAAACACTTTAAAAGTGACTGGAAAGGGACGAGCTGAGATTTCGAGTTTAATGATGTATTTTGCAAGAGAAAAGTGCAGAGAATTGCAACGAAAAATACAG
>NZ_JPVO01000048.1 GCF_000772955.1 Ureibacillus sinduriensis BLB-1 = JCM 15800
AAAAGTTAGTTTTTTTACTCTAACTTTTGGGGTGCAGTACCGGAAAGGGCTTTTTTAAAAGGGCAATATCTTATAATAAAAAGTGAAAAATAGGAAAGCCTAATACCTAAATTTCGACTAGAATCGAGGTAGAAGCTTGGTATTATTGAAACGTTTTTTAATTATCAATCAATCTTACTTAACTTTAAACCAACGCTGATTATGGCTAAAGAAATAAAGTATAATCACAATAGCAAAACTATAGCTGAAATACAGAATGAAGTTGAATTTACAGTTTTAACTCCAACAAAGATTCCTGATGATTGGACATTAGATATCAAAACATCTCCTTGGTTAATGCTACATTACATGGACAGCAAGGATACAAATTTGATGGTCTCTATTCATTTGAGAAAAGGAACTCGAGTACTTTATGATGGTTCACCCCATAGTAAACAAGTTGATATAAACGGAAACATTGGATATTTTTCAGAATGGGGCAATAGTGGCAAAGTAGACCAAGATGGAGAACTCATCACTGGAGGATTACTTAGATGGGCCCAAGATGGTACTTCTATAGAAATGCTGAGTTACAGTTTATCGAAGAATCAAATAATTAGAAATTGCAAGGTCAATGAAATAACACTCTTCAACAATCTGGCGCGATTGTGGAGAAACACAAGAAGAAATGATCAAACTTTACTAAAAAAGCCAAACTTAAAAACACTAAAGAAGAATTAACGAGGTATTTGCTCAAAATTTATTTTAAAGCTATAGTGTGGTCATTTAAACGAGCACCCTTTTCAGTCTAGGGCCCAAAGTACTCAAAACATCGTGGCTCACGGTGCCGATCTTAACTGCAACATCTTCGATTTGAATCGTTTCATTATGATCTGTCCCCACTAATGTCACAACATCACCTACTTGGACGTCGTCGACATTTGAAATATCAATCATCATGTGATCCAAACAAACCGAGCCGATAATGGGGACACGCTTTCCCCGGACCAATGCTTCCCCTTGATTGCTGGATAGCTTTTCCGGGATGCCGTCTGCAAACCCAATAGGGAGGACAGCAATTCTTTTATGTTCGGTTGTGGTATTGTTTTTACCATAACCAATCGTATCTCCAGCATGCACATCTTTAATGATAATAATTTTTGTTTTTATGGATAGGACAGGCCGTAAAGGCAGCTTAAGTTTCGTATGGTTGTAGTGGCTTCTTATACCATAAATGAGAGTGCCGATTCTCGCGTAATCATAATTGAGATGCGGATAATTTAGCATACCGTAACTATTTTGGATATGGGTTTTCGGAAGTTGTATGCCGGATGATTTTAATTGTTCCAATAGCCGATTGAAGCGGTTGATTTGTTTTTTGGTAAATTCTATATCGCTTGGATCAAGGGTATCCGCTCTCGAAAAATGACTATAGATTCCTTCAATCTTTAAATTTTCCAACTGGAAGATGGATTCAATATTTGATACATCGGTGTGTTTTTCGCCTAAACGATTCATCCCGGTATCCACTTTTATGTGAACTCGAAAATGTCCGCCTGCAGCATTCAACTCTTTGGCATATGGGTAATCGATTGCATTTTGAATTAAGTTCCATTCTAATAGCTTGAAGGATTCTTCAATAGGGGTAAAGCTTAATATTAGAATGTCATTTTGGAAGCCTGCTTTCCTAATTTCGATGGCCTCATATAAAGTAGCTACCGCAATTGCCCCCACACCGAGTCTCTGCAATTCCTTCGCGATTTCTTGACTGCCGTGTCCATAAGCATTCGCTTTAACAACCGCCATCAGTTCAGTATTTACTGGCAGTCTTTCGTTGATGATTTGGAGATTATGTGCGAGATTACTTGTACTTAGTTCAATCCATGCCCGATGTACCATATCTATAGCCCCTCCAATGTTTCACTTTCTGAACTTGAGTTTATTATTGCAATTTTAGTTATTTTCTATTACACCTATTTCCGAATACCTACATTTTTATGGAAAGATACCGATACTCTAATGAGCTTGGCAGTGATTTTTGAATCGGTAGTTGAGTTCGGGAGATAATAAGGTTAATAGGAAGTTAAAACGAGGTTAAATTTAAAATAATAACACATAATTATTTTGCAACTATAAAAATTTTGAACGTTTTATCGTTCAATTGTAAATGTAATGTAAATTTTATATTTCAATTTTGTAATAACATTTACATCCTTTGTTGAGTTATGAATAATAGTGTCGAAGACATCGAAAGGGTGGAACACATAGATGGAATGGCAAACAATGATTTTCCAATTTCTTGGGGGTCTAGGTTTATTCTTATTTGCAATTAAGTACATGGGAGATGGTCTGCAAAAAGCTGCAGGTGACAGACTCCGCGAAATTTTAGATAGATTTACGACAAACCCGATAATGGGTGTGTTAGTCGGTATTGTTGTAACGATTCTAATCCAATCAAGTTCAGGAACCACTGTAATTACAGTGGGGCTTGTAAGTGCCGGATTTATGACACTGCGCCAGGCGATCGGTGTCATTATGGGAGCCAATATTGGTACAACTGTAACGGCATTCATTATTGGATTTGATGTTGGTGCTTATTCTTACCCAATTATGGCATTGGGTGCTGTATTATTGTTCTTCTTTAAAAAGGATCGCATCCAGAATATCGGCCAAATACTTTTTGGATTTGCTGGTCTTTTCATTGGTCTTGAAATGATGGGCGATGGAATGAAACCATTACGAAATTGGGATGCCTTTGTTGACTTAACACTTAGCTTTAGCGACCATCCCATCCTGGGTGTAGTCGCAGGGACAGTCTTTACATTAATCGTGCAGTCCTCATCCGCAACAGTCGGGATTTTACAAGGTCTTTATGCGGAAGGTTTAATTCCGCTAGGTGGGGCACTACCGGTACTTTTTGGAGATAACATTGGTACAACGATTACTGCTGTATTGGCAGCTTTGGCAGCTTCAGTGGCAGCTCGCCGTGCAGCCGCTGCACACGTAATTTTCAATGTGATCGGTACAATCATCTTCCTGATTATCCTGCCGCTATTTGTGAACTATGTGGACTGGATTTCCGGTGTCCTTGGACTTGAAGAGAAAATGCAGATTGCTTTTGCACATGGTACATTCAATGTGGTTAATACTCTGATACAATTACCATTTGTAGGATTATTGGCGGTCTTGGTAACCAAAATTGTTCCTGGTGAGGATGCATCAGTTGAGTACGGTGCAAAATATTTAGATAAAACATTGATAGGGCAATCGCCATCCATTGCACTTGGACAAGCAAAAGAAGAAGTTGTCCGGATGGGTGAGTTTTCTGTAAAAGGACTTCAAGAGTCGATGGATTATTTGTTTACAGGTGGTAGTAAGCATGCGAATATGACCATCCAGCTTGAGGAAGCCATCAATAATCTGGACAGAGTGACTACAGATTATTTAGTTGAATTATCGAAGGAATCCCTATCGGAAAATGATTCTAAATTACATCATTCGCTATTCCAAAATATCCGCGACATTGAACGTGTGGGGGATCACTTTGAAAATCTGGTGGAGCTAATTCAAGCAAAGGATTCTCATCGCGTGAAATTTAGTGAAGAAGCTACCGGGGAATTAAAGGAAATGTATGAATTGGTTCTAGATACGGTAAGCTTGTCAGTACTTGCATTGGACAAGCAAAGTAAGGACTTTGCGAGGGAAGTATTGAGTAAAGAAGACCGAATCGATGAGCTGGAAAGAGTGTTGCGCAAGCGTCATATACATCGATTAAATAAAGGGGAATGTTCAGGACAAGCTGGCATTATCTATGCGGATATAATTAGTAATCTGGAGCGTATAGGCGATCATGCGGTGAACATTGCTGAAACGATCTTAGAAGAAAATCATCATATATTGTAATTGGGAAATGTGCAAAGTTTCGAGCTTTGCACATTTTTATCTTGTGGAGGAATTTTCTACCTGCTATTTTATGAAAAAGTAATTAAACTATTTGTAGAAAATTACATTTTAATTTAAGATAGTACATACGATGTGATTATTTTCCTATGATAGGGTGATTTTGATGAGAGTATCAAGTTTTCTTCTAAATAATAATAGTAACTTCGAAGAGCGAAAGCGTGCAATGCAGCGAAAAGAAGCAAATGACGCCTATAAAAAGAATGCTATTTACACCCAAGCAAAAAAGAATCCGATGCTCAAGGTTTTGGAAGATTTACTATCCGGAAAGACAGAAAAAGATCTTTTTGAAAAAGATCAAGCTTTACTGAATGAGGAAAGTGAACAGGGGATCTCCTCATCACTTGAAATGAAAGAAGAGCATCCGGTCTATACAGATTCACCTGGAGAGGTAAAGGGTGAAGGAGTAATTTCGGGACCAGTGCTGTCATCCGTCGCTGAAATGGCAAGCGGCGATGAAGAGAGTATGAACCGAATTCCACATGAACAATTTGATTTCATGGTTCCTCAGTGGTTGACTAAACCTCTAAATCAAAACAGGCTTCATTTGGAGAGTATGGTATTCGAAAACAAGTACACGAAAGCCGTTTCAAGGTATACCTACCAAATGCAGTCGGCGGAAAATGAATTTAGATTGCCACAGCCGTTGTTTTCCCTGATTGTATGATAAGTCCTTAAATGTCCACTACAGAGCATGAATTGCTTGGGTGGGCATTTTTTATTGCACGATTAATTATGGGAATTGCAACTTATTTCCATATATTTGATATGATGAATCTGTAAATTATATCGAGCAAGGAGCAGTGTGATCGATGGCGAAACAAAAAACGATGAAAACCAATGCTGTTCGTTTATTGGATCAGCAACAAATAGACTACAAGTTAATCGAGTATTCAATTGAAGATAATCAAGTGGATGGGGTGTCGGTTGCACAAAAGGTGGGGCACCCTGTCGCTAATGTCTTTAAAACATTAGTAGCAACAGCGGGTACAGGGAAATACTTTGTTTTTGCATTCCAGTTTCTGAAGAGTTGAATTTGAAAACTTGTGCAAAGCTGGCAGGGGAAAAGAAGATTGAAATGCTTCCTGTCAAAGACTTACTGGCTACAACGGGTTATATACGGGGAGGTTGTTCTCCTATTGGCATGAAGAAGCGTTTTCCAACTTTTGTTGATGAATCGGCTGTGGAATTAGCTAATGTAGTTGTCAGTGCAGGGAAAGTAGGGATGCAAATCCATATAAAACCGGATGATTTAATTCAAGTAACAGGTGGTAAATTTGCAAAGTTAACTGTATGATAGTAAAAGTATATTAGAATAGTTTGCGTTTGAATAGAATGCATATTGTGTAAATAAAATAGAGCAATGCATTATTGGAAAGAAGGCTTTAAAGTGAAAAGAGAATTAATGTGGAAATGGCTATTCTTCTTTGTTGGATTGGCAGTGATGACATTTGGCGTTTCCATGATTGTAGAAGGTAAAGCACTTGGGGTAGGTCCTTGGGATGTGCTGCACATTGCCTTATTTGAGCGAATTGGATTATCAATTGGTACCTGGGCTATAATTACCGGGGTCATTATTGTAGGATCAACTTCTTTGTTATTAAAAGAATGGCCGAAACTTGCCACATGTCTGAATATGATTTTATGTGGAGTATTTATCGACTTTTTTAACTGGTTATTGCCAAATTCACCATCGGCATTGTTTGATGTCCTTTATTTTCTGGGGGGTGTCATTGTATTAGGTGTAGGATGTGCATTATATATTTCACCAAAGCTTGGAGCCGGTCCCCGTGATACGCTCATGATACTATTTAGTAAAAAATTTGGTTGTTCCATAGGGAATGCCCGATTAGCGATGGAAGCGATGATTGCCATGATCGGTTGGGCGCTTGGAGGCCCGATCGGATTAGGTTCGATAATTATCGCTCTATTCACAGGTTATATCGTGCAAATTTCATTGCCGTTATTTGAAAGACTACTTAAAAGTAGATTGGATAGTGAAGGTCTAGCAAATGACCGTTCACCAAAGAATATAGAACATCTCGCCAAAGAAATTTAGCTTTGGCGAGATGTTTTTTATTTGAATCTCTCTATTCCTCTTTAAATTTCCTCATTTCAAAGAAGAAAATAAGGTTTTGAATAATGATGACGCACACAATGATGGCGAAAATGCTGAATTTGCTGAAGGGAATAGGAAATAGCAATAGGGCAAGTATCAGAGGTAATGCCCATGTCAAAAAAGTATAAACTTTTTTTGTTGCGTTCATTGTGGCAAATTGATACATTTCATCTTCTTCATTATATTCCGGGGGTTTAATGGAGAAGGTATTTATTTTCTTGTCAGGATTTTTTTTATTGTGCTTTTTCACAAGGACGACCATGGCAATAATGAATAGTACTAAAACGAACCAAGCGATAACGGCGACAGGGTGTAGTGTATATTCCATCGAGTTTTCAGTAACTGTAGTGGTGCTGCGTGTAAAGCCCCACCCGATAAATAAAAGAATGATGCAACTTAAAATGTTGTAAAACGGATATAGCAAGCGAATATTCATCTTATTTCCTCCTCTAGCCAAAATATTTGTTCCAATGGTTCTTTTAACTCTTTCGATAGCTTTAAAGCAAGAGTAATAGAAGGGGAGAATTCCCCTTTTTCAATAAAGGCAATCGTTTGTCTTGTAACCCCTACCAGCTTTCCTAAATCGCTTTGGGTAAAGTTGTTTCTTGCCCGCAGCTCCTTAACACGGTTTTTTAGCATTTCTTGCCTCCTTGTTAAATATACCAAACAAAATGTTATGTTTAATTAACATATGTTACTTATAATGTAATGTATACTTAACATTTTGTCAATAATTTCAAACAGTTTTTCTTCATATATTTTCTGATTATTCCCGCATATCGAAAAAAGCTGTGATTATGCTAAAATTTATATAACTAAGATGCAAGGGGAGATGAATCGATGTCTAAAATTTTGAATACATTCCTGAACGAAAATCTGGAAGTTTTGCGTGACCAAGGGCTATACAATGAAATCGATGCGGTGGAAGGGGCAAATGGTCCAATCATCCAAGTTAACGGAAAGCAATTAATCAATTTATCATCCAATAACTATTTAGGACTAGCAACGAATGAAGAATTGAAACAAGTTGCAAAAGCGGCAATCGATAAGTATGGTGTTGGTGCTGGAGCGGTTCGTACTATCAACGGAACAATGGATCTTCATGTGATATTGGAAGAAAAGCTGGCGGAATTCAAAGGAACCGAAGCTGCCATTTCCTATCAATCTGGCTTTAACTGTAATATGGCCGCCATTTCGGCTGTGATGGATAAAAATGATGCAATTTTATCGGATCAATTGAATCACGCTTCGATTATTGATGGTTGCCGTTTATCAAAAGCGAAAATTATTGCCTACAATCACTCGGATATGGAAGACCTTCGTGCGAAAGCAAAAGAAGCAACAGAATCAGGTTTGTATAATAAGATAATGGTCATCACTGACGGTGTGTTCTCCATGGATGGAGATATTGCGAAATTACCTGAGATTGTGGAAATCGCTAAAGAATTCGATTTAATCACTTACGTGGACGACGCACATGGTTCGGGCGTCACAGGTAAGGGGAAAGGTACAGTGAAGCACTTCGGACTTGAAAATGAAATCGACTTCCAAATCGGTACACTTTCAAAAGCGATTGGGGTTGTAGGTGGCTATGTAGCAGGTAAGAAAAATTTAATCGACTGGTTAAAAGTTCGTTCTCGTCCTTTCTTGTTTTCTACGGCCGTGACACCTGGTGACGTGGCAGCGATCACGCGTGCGATTCAAATGATTATCGATTCAACGGAACTACACGATAAACTTTGGGAAAACGGCGATTATTTAAAAGCTGGCTTGAAAAAGCTAGGATTCAACATCGGCGCTTCGGAAACACCAATCACTCCATGTATTATTGGGGATGAAAAATTAACGCAAACCTTCTCAAAACGCCTTGTGGAAGAAGGAGTCTATGCAAAAGCAATCGTCTTCCCGACAGTGCCAAAGGGAACTGGGCGTGTCCGCAACATGCCGACCGCTGCCCACACAAAAGAAATGCTGGATAATGCCCTAGCGATTTACGAAAAAGTAGGCCGTGAACTAGGCGTCATACAATAACATCCAATCCGAATGCCACACCGCATTCGGATTTTTTTATTGTTCGGGAGAATTGTTTGGGTGCCAGGCACACAAATAATTTGGGAACAATTCAGAATTGAATGGGTGCCAGGCACACAAACAATTTGGAAACAATTCGGAATTGAATGAGTGCCAGGCACCTTTTTTAGGCTGTTGACATAAAAATAAGTTAACAAACGAATGGAAGGATGGCGTCTTTTTGAGCTCTACAGTGACTCACTTTTTCGGGCAAGCATTGACGGGTCAGGGGATGAAACATGTTTATAAAGAGATTATAAATGAGGCGAAAACCGTTTATTTATTAAAGGGAGCCCATGGTTTTACAGTAGCTGATTGTTTAAGCAAGCTCGGCATGTATTACGGCAATAAAGGCCTGGATATTGAATACTTTCACGACCCGCTTTTCGAGAATACGATTCAAGCAGTTTTTGTAAAGGAGCCACATAATATTCTCTTTCTTGAAGCGACAAACCTTACGATTGATTCAACCGGCTCAGATATTCAAGTCGTATCCTTGGAAGAATGTGTGGATCGGCAGAAGCTTATTGAAAAGCAGGAAGATTTCCTGCACTTATCCAATAAGAAAGATGAATATTATCAAAAGTGTTTTCAAGCGCTTTCGAATGCCCTGAAAATTCATGATGATTGGGAAGTGGAAACACGCCGACATATGGATTGGAATGGGCTGGATGCTAAAATCGATGAGCTGATAATCAAGGTGTTTGGAGGTAAGAAGCTCGAAAAAAGGGGAAAAATAACACATCGATTGCTGGGCACATTAACGCCTGCGGGTGCACGCGATACAGTCCAAAGCATTACGCAAAACCTGGAAACACGTTTGTTTATCAAAGGATATCCTGGCACAGGCAAATCATCGATGATGAAAAAATTGGTTGACGTGGCACAAGAGCGAGGATTTGATGCCCGATTGGTATGGTGTGGACTCGATTCAAACTCTGTAGACATGGTGATCCTACCAGAATTAAAGCTCTGTATATTCGATAGTACTGAACCTCATCAATATTTCCCTGAGAGAACGGGCGATGAAATCTTTGATATCGCCAGTCTTTGCCATCCGACTGAAGTTGAGGAGGCAAATATTAAAGACATTGTGGCAAAGTATCGTTCGACTATGTATGACGCGGTTGCTTATACGAATCTGTATGCCGAAACAGAAAGAATTGTACGTCAGCTGCTCGACAATGCCATCATCGTTGATAAATTCGAAGAAGAGACGGCCATGCTGTTCCAGGATATCTAAGATTTCAATTAGAAGTGTCTATTTAAATGAGTTCATTTTCACGCAAGTAGTCTAGTAAAGCTGGATACAATGAAATCGAACCGTGATGGGAATGCTATTCATTTTGTGAAATGAGTAGCATTCTTATTTGAATTTACTTTTAATATTGACAATTTAAATTATTATGTGTATTCTGATTAATCATACATATTTAGTTGGAATTATTGCTTTTATATTGCTAGATAGGAGAAAGATATGCTGGAATTTCAAAATATTACAAAAATATATGAATCTAAAAACAAACAGGTAGTCGGTGTTGATAATGTCTCCTTAAAAATTAATAAAGGTGACATATTTGGAATAGTTGGCTATTCTGGTGCAGGAAAAAGTTCGTTGCTACGTTGTGTCAACTTACTAGAAAGACCGTCTAACGGAAAAGTACTTGTCGATGGAATTGATCTAACCCAACTTTCGAGTAGCGAATTACGAACAGCACGATTGAAAATTGGGATGATCTTTCAACATTTTTATCTCATTAGTCAAAAGACGGTCGGAGAAAATATCGCATTTGCTTTACGGGCAGCAAAAACACCCAAAAATGAAATTCATAAACGAGTAAAAGAGTTACTCGCAATGGTAGGCTTGACGGATAAGGAAGATGTGTTTCCCGCCCAACTCAGTGGGGGACAAAAACAGCGTGTCGGGATTGCGCGTGCACTTGCCAACAATCCATCCATCCTTCTATGTGATGAGGCAACCTCCGCATTGGATCCAAAGACAACACTGTCGATTTTGAAATTATTAAAACAAATTAATGAAAAGTTGGGAATTACCATTGTTTTAATTACACATGAAATGAATGTTGTAAAAGAGATTTGTAATCGAATGGCGATAATGCAAGACGGGAAAGTGATTGAAGAAGGAGCAGTATATGATATCTTCGCCCAACCAATTAAGCCGTTAACCCAAGAATTTATTAATAGTGTTGTATCTTTTGAGATTCCCGATGAAATCCTGAAAGATGTAAAAGGACAAGTTATAAAACTACTATTTAAGGGTGAAGTAGCTGGAGAAGGTGTGATTTCAGATACAATGCAGCGGTTTGATGTAAAAGGGAATTTTTTGCATGGCACAATCGAATATATTCAAGAACGTCCACTTGGTATTTTCGTTATGGAGTTACAAGGGGAAAAATCGACAGTGGATGAAGCAAAAAAATATATGGAGCAACGTGGTGCGGTAGTGGAGGTGGTTAAACATGTTTGATTTTCCGTATTTCATAACCATGCTGCCAGACATTTGGAAGGCGTTTCAAGAAACGGTTGTTATGATTGGAATTGCACTAGCCATTTCAATCTTTATTGGTCTGCCGCTAGGCGTACTATTATATGTTACGGATAAAGGCTTATTTTGGGAAAATCGATTTGTAAAAAATATTTTTGGCTTTGCGGTGAATCTCGTTCGCTCGATACCATTTATTATTTTACTCGTTGCATTGTTCCCCTTAACCAAAATACTGGTGGGGACAACAATCGGTCCCGTTGCGGCAAGTGTCTCACTTTCAGTTGCTGCCATTCCTTATTTTGCAAGATTAGTCGAATCATCATTAAGGGACATTGATAAGGGTGTCATTGAGGCAACAATTGCCGTTGGTGCTACACCTTGGATGATCATTAAAGATGTATTGCTACCGGAGGCAAAATCAACCATTATTAGAGGGATTACTCTAACGGTTATTAGTTTGGTCGCTTACTCTGCCATGGCAGGTACGATTGGCGGGGGCGGTATTGGGGATCTGGCAATTCGCTTTGGCTATTACCGTTATGATAATACAATTATGATTTCAACTGTGGTCATTTTAATCATCTTTGTACAATTGATTCAATTAATTGGCGAACAGTTTGCGAAATCACTAGACAAACGATAGGAGAGAAAAAAATGAAGAAGTATTTATTACCATTCCTTACACTCGCATTGGCTGTTGTATTGGCAGCATGTTCGGGAAATGATGAAAAAGCAACAAATTCAGCAAATGAAAGTGATGAACCTGCAGAAGAAAGTAAAGAAATTAAATTAGGGGCAACAGCTGGTCCATATAGTGACATGCTTTCAAAAGCGATTATTCCGCAATTAGAGGAAAAGGGTTACACTGTGGAGCTAGTTGAATTTAGTGATTATGTTCAACCAAATAATGCATTGGATAATGGAGACATTGATGCGAATCTGTTCCAACATACAATTTATTTAGAAACGTTTGAAGAACAAAATAACATGGATTTAGAAGCATTAATCTCAGTACCTACAGCGCCTATGGGCTTTTTCTCGGAAAAATATGCATCCGTAGAGGATATTAAAGAAGGTGCAACCGTAGCAATTGCAAATGATCCTTCAAATGCGGCACGTTCTCTATTAACTTTACAAGGACAAGGTTTAATCGAAATTGACCCTGAGGCGGATGAATTAACTGCTTCAGAAAAAGATGTCGCAACAAACAACAAAAACTTGGTTTTCCAACCGGTAGAAGCTGGCTCTTTACCACGTCAAATCGAAAACGCTGATCTTGTAGCAGTACCGGGCAACTTTGCATTGGCAGCAGGCTTAGACCTAATGGATGCAGCTTTCTTAGAAGATATGAATGAAAATTATCGTAACGTTGTAGCGGTAAAATCCGATAATAAAGACAGCCAACTTGCAAAAGATTTAATCGAAATCGTTGAATCTGCTAAATATGAAGAAATCATTGATTCAGAATTCCAAGGGTTTAGCAAGCCTGAATGGATGGCTAATCGATAATAAAAAAGCTTCCACACCTGTGGATGCTTTTTCTTTTAGGAACATGAAGCGCTAGGAAAAGGGGTCTTAATGCAAGTCGTAACGCACTAAGAACCCTGATTCAACTTACTTAGTTATTGATGCTGTTTCTCCTTTAAATAACTCCAATTTCTCAATACGGCCAATTGCTTCCAGCAAGCGTTCTTCACTTACTAATAAGCCCACTCGGATGTAGCCTTCACCATACTCCCCAAAGCCATTGCCTGCAGCGACAGCGACGTTTGCTTTATTCAGCAACAGGTCTGCAAAGGCTTCGCTTGTATAGCCCTCTGGCACCTTTAACCATGCAAAGAAAGAACCGCTGGGTGCTTTTACATCCCACCCGATTCGACGCGCTTCATTCATGAATACATTGCGCCTGTTTTCATAAATTGCCCGCTGTTCCTCCACACAATGTTGGTCACCGTTTAACGCAGCGGCTGCTGCATACTGGATACCGGGGAAGACACTGCAGAAAAGGTGGTCTTGAACTAAGTTGATCGCTTCAATAATATCGGCATTTCCTACTGCAAAACCGATACGCCAACCGGCCATATTATATGTTTTCGATAAAGTATAAAGCTCCACGCCTACTTCTTTTGCTCCTGCAGCTTGAAGGAAGCTGGGCGGACGCTCCCCGTCAAATCCTAATGCACCATAGGCAAAATCGTGTATCACCGCTATGTCATTTTCTTTGGCCAATTGGACAGTGTTTTCGAAAAACTCTAAAGTAGCAGTACCTCCTGTAGGATTGTTTGGGTAATTTAAATACATTAACTTTGCACGTTCTTTCTCTGCTTCTGATAATACGTCATAATCAGGCAAAAAATCATTCTCTTCAAGTAGCGGCATTGTATCGAAGTGAACATCTCCAATCACGACGCCCGATAAATAATCCGGATAGCCAGGGTCCGGAAGAAGCATCGTATCACCCGGATTCAATACCGCCATCGGAAGTTCCACCAAAGCAATCTTTGAGCCGCCTATTATTGCAACTTCTGTGTTTGGATCAATGTCCACATTATACTCACGTTTGTAAAAATTTGCGGCGGCTTCTTTCAATTCCTGGATTCCGCGAAATGGTGAATATTTATGTGTTTGTGGATCGGCGGCCGCTTCTTGCATCGCTTTAATGACATGGGGAGGAGTTGGCCTGTCGGGATTCCCTTGTCCCAAGTTAATTACATCGCGTCCCTCGGCAATTGCTGCATTTACTTTTTGAACCAGGGAGGCGAAGAATTGGGTAGGCAGTTTTTGAAGTTTATTTGATAATTTCATGTTACACCCCTTTTTTCAATATTTATAGAGTTGCTTAGCATTCGGATCAGTTCAGGCTGAACGCTATACTTTGTATAGATTTCAGAATATAATTGCAATTGGATATGTAGGAATAATAGTACTTTTAAGGGAAAAAGTCTAGGGGGTTAGTGGAATGAAAATCGGATGTATTCAAATGAATGTAGGGTTCGGGAAAGTGGATGAAAACTATGAACGTGCCGAACAATTAATCCGCGAAGCAGCAAGCAAAGAGGCAGCAATCGTTGTGTTGCCGGAAATGTGGAACACCGGGTATGCACTTGAAAAACTAGGCGAGTTAGCAGATAAAGAGGGTGCTCGTTCCCAAAAGTTTTTGCAAGACTTATCGAGTGAACTGGGTATTCATATTGTTGGAGGTTCCGTTGCAACAGAAAAAGACGGGAAATTCTATAATACAATGTATGTGTATAATAACGAGGGAAAGCTGGTTAGTGAGTATAGCAAAGTTCATTTATTCAGATTAATGAACGAAGACAAGTATTTAGAATCCGGCAATGAAATGAACCGCTTCGCATTGGGTGAAGTTGAAGCTGGCGGCGTAATTTGTTACGATATCCGTTTCCCTGAATGGCTACGGGCACATGCCTTAGCCGGGGCGAACGTATTATTTGTTTCCGCGCAATGGCCAACCCCCCGAATCGATCATTGGAAAACCTTGTTGCAGGCCCGTGCAATTGAAAACCAATGTTTCGTAATTGCCGTTAACCGCATTTCACGGAAAGTGGAAAATTTCAACGGCCAATCCATGATTATCGAGCCATGGGGTGAAGTGCTTTGGACAGGCTCAGAAACGGAAGAACTCGCTATTGTGGACGTTGACTTCACGAAAGTAGAGGAAGTGCGAAGCAGAATCCCGGTTTACGATGACCGCCGTCCCAATCTTTATGCGGGCATTGTTGAGGAATAAAGGTTACCATTAATGATTTAAAAATAAACATACTGCCATTTGGGGCAAATCCTTCTTCATTAGGTTTTGCTATTAAATGGCAAGTATGTTTTTCTTTTTTTAACGGATAAAAGTAGTGGATATAGCTAGCGCTCAATTGTTTACTGTGGCTCAATATGTGGAATAGGACAGTAGGGGTAAAAGGTCTATATAGACGGGGATTTTCTCAGCAATCGTTGGTGTAATGGTGCTTTTTAAATTTGTTTGTTGGAGGGGATGGGCTTGGAGATGTATTTGGGGGTTGCGGCGAAATTTTTAGTCGCCGTAGTAAGTATAGTAATTATCATTCGAATGATAGGGCAAAAAGAGTTATCACAGACGACACCGATCGACCTCGTTTTTATCATAATGTTGGGTGATATCGTCGGTGGAATGATTCATGAAAGAGATTTTAAATTTACTCATATTATATTTATCGTAACGATTTGGGGGCTCTTAATGTGGAGTGCCGAAAAACTGACAAGAAAGAAAACGTTTGAGCGCTGGATGGATGGGAAGCCGGAAGTGATTATTAGAAACGGTTCCGTAAATGCACAATTAATGAACAAAGAAAACTTAACAATGCAAGAGTTAAACACACAGCTAAGAAAAAAAGGAGTATTCGATATTAAAGAAGTGAAAATAGGGATTCTAGAAATTGACGGCTCGGTTGATGTGTCCAGGGAGGGTTACGAACAATAATCAGTTGAATGCATCCTTTTTAATGTAAATTTACAAAATCTTAAACTTTTTTCCCGCAACAAATTAAATATTTCACATACAATAGTTTCGACTCTCTGGGGCTGTAATGGCTTTGGGGAGTTTTATTTTTGGAAAAATCAGCTTAGAGACCATTTTTGAAATTAGTATACGAAATTTTGAGTAAAGATAGTTTATAATATAGATTAAAATGGTTTTGGAGGGAGAAAATATGCCAAATCAAGCTTTGATCATCGTGGATATGAGCAATGATTTTGTTGCAGATAATGGCAGTTTGACAGCAGGAAAGCCGGCGCAGGAGATTGTCCCGTATATAGTCGAGCAAGCGAATGAATTTTTGCGTAATGACCACATAGTTGTGGTCGCAATGGATGCACACGATGAATATGATGACCACTTTCAATTGTGGCCCGTTCATAATGTTTCAGGGACAAAGGGCCAGCAATTATATGGGGATTTGTTGACTTGGTTTACCGAAAATGAATCCAACCCCCATGTTATCTACCAACCGAAATCGAATTACAATGCTTTCTTCAACACTGGATTAGCAGAAAAATTAAAAGCATTCGATGTGGACACAGTGCATGTTGTCGGCGTTTGTACAGACATTTGCGATTTTTTGACGGTGGCGGGAGCAGATGCCGAAGGATTCAAAACGGCAATTCATAAACGCGGCGTTGCGACATTTACAGATTTGGGCGATACATTTATCCACCATATGAAAACATGCTTCTTTACAGAAATTATTGAATAATAGCGACCAACTTCAAGGTTAATACTAAGCTTCGTTACTTGTAAAAGTTTCGGAGCTTTTTTTCATGTTGAAAGTTTGCTTCATAGATAGTCTACTGTTTTTCTCATGCATATCGCTCGTTCCTCTCAAAGCAAAAACATTCCTCAAGTCAATCGAAACGTCTACGGTTTCTTTTACCCCTGCATACTTGCTATATATTCTGCTTCACTCTCTTTTTTCTCCTATGTGGTCAACATGCTTCCTTTTCACAGGAGATACCCAAATAATTCCTCTTGCCGTCTCAAGCGTCTCATTTTAGAATGAATAAAAGAACAAATGTTCGCATAGACTGAATGTAGGAATTGGGAGGTGGAAAAGATGGATGGGAATGCGCTAAATATAACTGAATATCCCGGTGGCGATACGTTTAAATTTTATGAACAGGCACCCAGCCGGTCCATCATGTGTATTGATATGCGCTGCTTTTTTGCCAGCTGCATGGCGATGCTGGAAAATCTCGATCCGCTTCAAGTGCCCATCGCCGTCGTGGGGAATTTTAAACAAAAAGGAAGTATTGTGCTTGCGGCTTCACCACCGATGAAAAAACGATTTGGCATAAAAACAGGTTCGCGTCTTTTCGAAATCCCCAAACATCCCGATATTCGTCTATTTGAACCGAAAATGGAATTTTTCGTACAAATGTCGATGGCCATCACAGATTTGATCAATCAGTTTGTCCCTAAAGAAGCAATCCACGTTTATAGCATAGATGAAAGTTTTGTCGATCTTAGCGGTACCGAAAAATTACACGGGCCGCCAGAAGAAACAGCCAGATTCATCCAGGATAGTATTCTTCGGCAATTCCAAATTCCAAGTGCAGTGGGAATGGGGCCAAATATGCTAATGGCAAAGCTTGCACTCGATTTAGATGCAAAAAAGACCGGGTTTGCAAAATGGACGTATGAAGATGTACCGAAAAAACTTTGGCCCATCTCACCGCTGTCGGAAATGTGGGGAATTGGCCGAAGAACGGAGCGTTCGTTAAACAATATGGGAATTTTTACGATTGGTGATTTGGCGCAGACCGATTTAAAAACGTTGGAGGACCACTTTGGTATTATGGGGAATCAGCTTTACCATCATGCATGGGGAATCGATTTATCGCCGCTTGGAGCACCGCTTGCACAGGGGCAAATCAGTTTCGGAAAAGGGCAAGTGCTGATGCGCGATTACCGAAATCGGGACGAGATACTCACAGTTATCTTGGAAATGTGTGAAGACATTGCAAGGAGGACTCGGGAAGCAGGGCAAGCAGGCAGAACCATCACACTTGGGCTTAACTATAGTAAGGATGCCTTTGGAGGAGGATTCAATCGAGCGCGGACAATCGATGAACCGACCAATGATACGATGAAAATTTTTAAAGTGTGCAAGGAATTGTTCGATGAATATTATGCCGAGCGACCGGCCAGACAAATTGCGATTAGTATATCCAAATTAGAATCGGAACGTTCCATACAGCTTAGCCTGTTCGACAATAAAAAATGGAAAAGGCGAAAACTTGGGGCGACAATGGATTATTTGCGGGCAAAACATGGCTCAACAGCAGTTCTGCGCGCAGTCTCCTATACAGAAGCCGGCACCGCATTAAGGCGTGCGGAGCTTCTGGGTGGTCATAAGATGTAAAAGTTCAATCACAAACAGTGGGAAAAGAGGTAATAAGGGTGATTCGAGACCGTGGAAATATTAAATGGAATGCAATGATGCTGCCTGAGCATGTGAAGTTGCTTCGGGAATGGCATGAGAAGGATGACGATGTTGAGAAGCCCGAATTGGATGAATGGGCATTGCAGGAACTTAGTGAACAATTGAAAATCGCCTATACGAATAACTCTGAAGTAGAGATAAAAGTTTGGGAAGATTGGCATGTGTATAAGGTGGAAGGGAAAATTGCCGAGCTTAATATCCAAAAATCTGCACTTTATTTAGAAGATGGACGCAGATTTTTATTTTCATCCCTTTTGAATGTTACCATTTTATCGTGATTTGCATCGTAATCGGTTTTTAAATAATTTATGAGTTTTTTAAGAGCCGGTGTATATATTAAGCTATGTAGCTATGAGTTGATAGAAAAAGTGCTGCAAAATAATTTTGCAACACTTTTTAAACGAACGCGATACGATGGTATAGCTCGTCAAGCTCGGACGAAGGGGCAACGTTCAAATCTTTCTCCAACCGATTTTTGAAATCGATATAGAGCTTAATGGCTTCATTACGATAGCCTTGCTCGATGAGAAGGGACATGCATTTTGCCACCTTTTTATCATCATAAGGAAATAAGGGAAGCTGCAACTGCAGATAATACAGCATTTTGCTGCTGTCAGTGGCAGCAAAGTACTGCGCGGCTTTGTCAAGTACGCCTAAGTAATCACTTGATATGCGTGCAGCAATCGCATTTGCCCAATCATAGTGGTTAAGCTCAAATAAAGGTCCTTTATACAATTCGATACACTCATGAATGAAATGAATGGTAGATTCATCGACTTTTTCAATGGATTGCACTAACTGTTGAAATTGGTGCAAATCACAAGATATTGTTCTTAAAGAAAATATATAACTATGATTGACTAAAGAAATACAGTCAGAGAACCCATAGTTGTTTAAAAGTTTGCGCAAATAAGATAAGCACGTATGTAGATTGATTTTTGATTTTTTGTAATCTTGATCGGGCCATAAAGCTTCGATCAATACATCGCGATGGATAGGGACATCCCGATGAATAACAAAATAAGCAAATAATTCTTTCGTTTTCGTTGTTTTAAAAGCAATGGGCTGGCCATTATGGATACATTGGAATTCTTTGAAACATTTAATTTCGAATGGGATTTCGGAATTCTTTAAGTAAGTAGTGGAAGGACCCTTAATTTGATCAAGAGCTTCCTGAAGGCGGCCCAATGTTTTTTTTAGACGTGCAGAAGTAACTGGTTTAAGTAAATAGTCCAATGAATTTATTTCGAATGCCCGTACAGCATAATCCGCATGCGCCGTTACAAATACAATCTGTATGTTGGGGTAAGTAAGTTGAATCGAATCCGCTAAATCCAGACCAGTCAGTTCCCCCATTTCCATATCCAAAAAGATAACGTCCACGTCCAGATGATGTAGATCGTGAAGTTTGAACTCGGTTCCTAGATAACAGTGAAGAACCTGGACATCCGGGAATTCAGCTAATTTTTTTTCCAATGTTGTTAGGGCCAATTGTTCATCGTCAATTAATACCGCTTTTATCAAATTATTCACCACCAGAATATTACACTTTGCTATTATTATACACAGGTAGAGTTACAAATTACTATTTATACTATAAAAAGGCAGGATCAATCAGTTGAAAACAAAGTGGGCAATCATGATTTCCGTCTGTATGCTCGCAATCACCATTACAGTTTTTTGTCTAGGTTTATTCCCGATAGACCCATCAAATATGAATGTAAAAAAGGGTGTAATCGATACAACAGATGGAACATCAGAAAGAACGGTAAAATTAAATGGGCAATGGGAATTTTATGCAGATGAATTACTGACCCCCAGCCAAATAGAAAAGACAGCATCATCCCCCAGCTTGATTCAAGTTCCAGGGAGTTGGGAAAACCAAGTTAATTCGGAAAATGACGTGGAAGTCGGAACATACCGTGTCATTGTAAAAGTACCAAAGGATGAAGTTTACGGAATTCGTATCAATTCCATTCGACATGCCAATAAAGTTTTTATGAATGGGGTTGAAGTTGGGGGAATGGGGAATCCCACAACCAAACTATCAGATTATAGTTTTATGGAAAGGAAATTTAATACGTTCGCCAAGAGCTCCAACGGTGAAGTTGAAATCGTTATACAAGTGGCACACCGGTATAAATCGAATGGGGGGATTGTAAGACCGATTGTATTTGGGGGTGCGGAGGCTATTGGCAATTACACAGCACGGGCAACCATCCTCGATTGCGCGATTATTGCTGGTTCATTTTTAGTAGGGCTGATTTTCTTGCTTTTTACTATCATTAGGAGAAGAGCAGCAGCGGACTTATATTTTGCGCTGTATTGTTTTGCACAGGGAGTTTCGACAGCTACCCAAAATGAAAAATTACTTTTAAACTATGCACCCGAAATGGGAAATAGGCTGCTTTGGCAGTGGCAGTATTTATCGCTTCATCTGGCCGTCATTTTTTTAACCCTATTTTTCTATCAAATATATAAAGACAGTGTAAAAAAATATGTCATGTGGACGATCACTGGTGTCGTTTTTATAGCTACATATATTTATAGTATAGAAAATCCCATTGTCAGTTGGATTTATAGAGAATTCCCGCCTATCGTTGTTCAAATCATACCAGTTATCACAATTGGCAGCGGCTTATTGTTAACGCTGTTTATAATTGTGAGGGCAATCATACGTGATAGGCAAGATGCAATTATCTTACTTGTTTCGGTAGTAGCTTTTATTTGTTACGCAGCGTCGCTCGGTCTGGAATTGTTATTTGAGGTCGATATGAAGCATTGGCCGAAAATGGCCCAATTAATACTGATGATTTCAATCGCCTATTTTATCAGTTATCGAAATGAGAAAGCGAATAAACAAGTGAATCGGCTCACGCAGGAACTACTCTTGCAGAATGAAATAAAAGATGAACTCTTAGTTAAGATTTCACAAGAAATGAATAAGCCGCTTTATGAGCTCTTGCAATCATCGAAAGTGCTGATGGATGGGAATGCGGGACCATTAAAGACTAAGCAGCAGGAAGCTGTTATTTCAATGGGGGCTGGCGTAAAAAAACTAAGAAGAATCGTTGATGACTTCCTTCATGCTTCAAAAATAAAAGGACACATGCAATTTGCAATAACCCCGACTTCATTACACTTACTTAATGAGTTAATCTATGAAGTTTCATTTTTTATTAAAGAAACTGATAAAGTCAAAATCAAGAATCATATTTCATCAAACATACCGATAGTAATGGCGGATGAGAAACGATTGAAACAGGCTCTTAGCAACATTTTGCATAATGCCGTTAAATATACAGAAGCCGGAGAGATTGTTGTAGATGTTTATGAAAAAGGGAAATTTGCATATATAACGATAAAAGATACCGGTATCGGTATAGAAAAACATCGATTGCATCAAGTCTTTCATACCTTTTACCAAGTTCCCGATGTTCCTCAAAACCGAAAGAACGGACTCGGGGTGGGACTTAGCATAGCCCAGCAATATATTAAGCTGATGAATGGCGACATTTCGATAGAATCAAAAGTTGGGGAAGGAACCACTGTCATAATCAGCATTCCGATTTATGAAGGGTACTTTGTCGTCAAGGATGCGATGGAACAATCCGCTGCCGCAATGGAATCAATGCAAGGAAGTGATTTCGCCGCAGGAACAAAATTTCCTGTGTATGTAGAGGGGAAAAAAGAAGAAACAGTTCTTATCATAGATCAGGATCAAAATGATTTGTTGAAAATGACGGAGGCGTTGGCGGGAAATGGATATACTGTCTGTGCCTATAACGGTGTGGAAGGTGTACAAGCCCTCATTTCAACGAAACGCCTGGATTTAATCATTATCGATGTTTATATGCCAAAGGATTTTATTTGGAATGTAATAGAAGAAATCCGAGAACTTTTCCAGATCACTGAGCTACCGATTATTCTACTATCGCGAACAGACCGGCTGGATGATGTGGAAATGCTCTATAAAAAAGGAATCAATGCCATAATGCGAAAACCGATCATGAAAGAGGAATTTATATCGCATATCGAATCTTTGTTTGCAATGAAAGAAGCGGTGGAGTCATCTGTTAAGCAGGAGTTAATGTATTATTATGCGCAAATCACCCCTCATTTCCTCTATAATACATTGAATTCAATAATTGGATTGAGTTACGAGGATGTAGAGAAATCCAGGGAGGCGCTGGAGTATCTCTCGATTTACTTCCGTGCAAAACTGGACTTCCAAAAACAGCAAAGCATCATAAGCATTGAAGAGGAAATGGAACTTGTGGAGGCGTATTTAGCAATTGAACAGATAAGATTTAAGCAATTGCATGTGGAACTGGATATTGATGAAACCATCGATTGCAAAATCCCGTCCATGACCTTGCAGCCTTTGGTCGAAAATGCCATCCATCACGGCTTGGTAAACAAAGAACATGAGGCGAAAATAGTGATTTCAATCCAACGAGATGGTGAATATGTTCGAATCGTTATTGAGGATAACGGCGTAGGAATGTCGAATGAACAACAACAGCAGCTGCTTGAAGGGCAAAGCAAAAGACTTGGTTTTCTGAATCCATTTAAAAAAATCACGCTGATGCAAAATTCGAAGTTTGAGTTGAATAGTACATTAGGGGAAGGAACGCAAATCGTGATTATGTTGCGTGATAGACCATAGCTTTCGCTTATCTTTATGTACAATTTGCGGCATGCCCAACTACCATTCATATGCAAAGGGTATATTGAAAAGATAATGCAATAAAATTGTAATAATGTGCGAAAAAACCAGTATTATTAAGCTTTTTCATGTAATATTAGCATAAAAAATGGGGGAACCGGCAGAAAAATGTTTATCCATCCAACTCCTGGGAATATATCTAATAAGCTTATACCAATAGTAAGCTGAAAAAATTTTTAGGAGGAATTCAATATGGCTAACAAACGCAATAATAACGGTGAAAAGAATGGAAAAATGACTGTTCAAGAAGCGGGACGCTTGGGTGGAGAAGCTACCTCCAAAAATCATGATCGTGAATTCTATGAAGAAATCGGTCGAAAAGGCGGGGAAACTACCGCAGAAAACCACGGCAGAGAGTTCTATGAAGAAATCGGCCGCAAAGGTGGAGAAACCACTGCAGAAACTCATGGCAAAGAATTCTATCAAGAAATCGGTCGTAAGGGCGGAGAGGCTACTGCGGAAAACCACGGGGAAGAATTCTATGAAGAAATCGGCCGTAAAGGCGGAGAAGCTAATCAAAACAATAACAACAACAATAACGACAACGACAATAACAGCCGCAGCAATGACCGCAAAATGAGTCGTGAAGAAGCCGGCCGCAAAGGCGGCGAGGCCAGTAAAAACAGTCGAGGCCGTAAAAAAAGTAATTAATAATCTTTTATTAAACTAGTAATCTCACTATTACCTAAAACCATAGTAATTACTTGTGACGAAAAGGGATATTTAAAGCCAGCATTGGCTTTAAATATCCTTTTTTACTTGTTCGACATCTCAGCCTTATCAAGAAGAGAGTTTCAATTTCAAAAATTTGCCAACTTGGTTGCTTGAAACTTCCCTACGATTAGGATATATTTAATCTCGCTTGAGATTTTTGCAACTATTGATTTTGGAATCCGACATTAAAGGGGAAATGAAAAACAATATGCAAGATTATTACAATGAAGAGTATCTTTATCAGTTAATTACTTCTACGATTCAGGCTGTTGGAATGCATAATGAAGTGAAGCAGGATGAGTCGGGAATTAATATGACATATAATTTTATCAGTAATTGTGTGGGATTTGATGCATGCCGTTTAGTGGAAGCATGGAAAGAAATTGAGGCAGCAATTCCATTTGAGCAGTATGTAATAACGCTAACAATGCACGAACTTGGTCATGCCATGGATCGGGAAGCATTACAGCAATCGCTGAGTCGAACACTGGAGATAATGGAAATTAAAGCGGAGCATTCGGAAAGAGAGCTTTATACGAATGAGCATCTTTTGTCGATTATCATAGAAGAGCATGAAATGAATATCACTTTCGAAGAGACGGCATGGCATAATG
This sequence comes from Ureibacillus sinduriensis BLB-1 = JCM 15800, assembly GCF_000772955.1. Taxonomy (GTDB): domain Bacteria; phylum Bacillota; class Bacilli; order Bacillales_A; family Planococcaceae; genus Ureibacillus; species Ureibacillus sinduriensis. Next base: position 23,681 of record NZ_JPVO01000048.1, read on the forward strand.
CCAAACGACTGAATGAAAAGGCCAATTTGGTTGATGAGGTTACATTCGAATTGATAAAAAACCAAGGCTTGGCTACATATAATAGTATATATGAAGAAGATTTAGCTATCTACAGTAGGGTAATGCATCAAACGCTGCAGACGGTTTAAGTTTTAAAATAGCGACCAGTTATTTGCTTTTTAACTTTGTACCCTCATATAGCAAGGGTTAAACAAATTTTATAGTGAATTATAAAAAAAATCATGAATGCATTTCTGAATTGTCGGACACGACTTAACGTTTGGAAATGCTTTTTTGTTTGATTTTCAGTTTGCAAAGACTCGGAAAAAGTCCATGTCAAATACCCAAAAGAAAAGGCCTGCATATGATAGGGGAGAGCCATAAATAGAAAAGACTAAAAATTCATATTGTCTTTTATAAAAGAACGAAGTATAATAAAAATCGCTATAAACGTTGATATAACAGTGTTTTATTGTATTTTTGTAGTGTACATTTGTTTGCGTAGATGAGAGTTTTTAAAAAAAATAGTGAGATAGGCTTTTTTAACATCGAGGGAGGGTGCGAACATGAAAAAAATAATTGTCACGGGTGCATTAGGACAGATCGGTTCGGAACTGGTTGTGAAATTGCGTGATATATATGGTGTGGGAAATGTATTAGCTACAGATATTCGTAAACCGGAGGATACTTGTGGGCCGTTCGAGTTGCTGGATGTAACAGATGCGAAGAAAATGCATGATCTTTCCAAAGATTTCGGTGCAGATACAATGATTCATATGGCTGCGTTACTATCTGCAACTGCCGAAAAGAATCCTCAATTTGCATGGAATCTAAATATGGGTGGGTTGATGAATGCCCTTGAAGTATCGCGAGAATTAAATTTGCAATTTTTTACGCCAAGTTCAATCGGGGCTTTCGGTCCATCGACTCCCAAGGACAACACACCCCAGGATACGCTGCAACGTCCAACGACGATGTATGGTGTCAACAAAGTAGCAGGGGAGCTACTATGTGATTATTACTACAGCCGTTTTGGTGTGGATACGCGCGGTGTCCGCTTCCCGGGGTTAATTTCATACGCAACCCCTCCAGGCGGTGGAACAACGGATTATGCAGTGGATATCTATTATAAGGCAATAGAGCAAGGACGTTACACATCGTACATTGCTGAGGGTACCTATATGGACATGATGTATATGCCAGACGCATTACAAGCAATTGTCAATTTAATGGAGGCTGATGGTTCGAAGCTGAAACATCGTAACGCCTTTAATATAACGGCAATGAGCTTTGAGCCATCCCAAATCGCTGAAGAAATCAAAAAGCATATCCCAACATTTAAAATGGATTACAATGTAGACCCGGTCCGCCAAGCCATCGCGGATAGCTGGCCGAATTCCATTGACTCCTCGGCTGCCGAGGAAGAGTGGGGCTTTAAAGCGGATTATAACCTGGAAAATATGACAGTTGATATGCTTGAAAAATTAAGAGCAAAGTTGGACCAAAGAGCAATTTCATAGATAGAAAGTAAGCACAACCTTCTGAAACGAAGGCTGTGCTTTTTAATATTGGACTAAAGAATGAATCCGAAAAACCATTACTAGGAGTATAATCAGTTAAAAGTAGGGAGTTGAAGGAATGATTAGAGGAATATATGAAGCTCATTTACCGGTAAGCAATTTAGATAATTCCATTGAGTTTTATAAAAAGTTAGGTTTAGAAATGGCATTCCGAAAGGGGAAATTAGCATTTTTTTGGATAGTGAAAGGAGAAAGCTGGTTAGGTCTTTGGGAAAGTGAGGAGGTCCATCTTCCATATCACCCTTCGATACGTCACCTAGCATTCAAGGTGGAGATTGAAGATCTAGAAAGCGCAAAAAAATGGTTGGATAAATTGGAAATACCTGTACGTACCTCGTTTGGTTTTACAAAAGAACAACAGCCGCTTGTACTCCCAAATAATCCGCACGCACATGGTGCAATCTATTTTTCTGATCCGGATGGAAACTCCATTGAATTAATTTGTCCACTTCGTCTTGACGTAATTGAAGAATTTGAAATGATGACGCTGGAAGAGTGGAAAGCAAGGTAATAAAGCAAGGCATCACCTCCGAATGTCAGGGATGCCTTGCTATATTATTTCACAGGAGTTACCTTAGAAGCGCCGATTAAATCCTCGATTGTTGCCCAATCTTCATTTACGATACTTTCAACAATTTTACTTCCAACAATCACACCGCTGCAAAAAGAGCCGAAGTCTTTCACATGATCAGGAGTAGAGATGCCAAAGCCTGCTAATACAGGGGTATCCGTATAGGATTGAATCCTTTTAAAATGCTCTTGTAATTCATTGGCGAAGCTTGAACGGGCGCCTGTAATCCCATTTACGGTAACTGCGTAGATAAAGCCCTCGCTTGCTTTGGTCAACCGTTCCATTCGCTCCGGGGTACTTGTTAATGAAACGAGTTGAACAAGGGAAATTCTCTCCTTGGAGAGTGCAGGGTGGACAATTGCACTTTCCTCCAAAGGCATATCAGGAATGATCAATCCACGTATACCAGCTGCTTTGGCGTCTGCAGCAAATTGTTCTACGCCGTAAGCTAAAATCGGATTTAAGTAAGTCATGGCAACAAGTGGAACGGTGAGTTCATCTGCAAAGCCGGTCAACGTTTCAATCACTTTCCGCAAAGTAGTCCCGTTTGCCAAAGCGCGTTCACCAGCCCTCTCGATGGTTGGACCGTCCGCTACAGGATCGGTAAATGGAATACCTATTTCAATCGCCGTCACCCCGAGCTGCTGAAGCTTCAGGATGATCGGTTTCAATTTCTCCAAGCCGCCGTCGCCCGCCATTATATAAGGGATGAAGGCTTTACTGCCCTGAGAGGTAGCAGATAACACGGCATCTTTTAATTGGCTCATCTTAAATCACCTCCAAGAGCTTCAGAAATTGTATGGACATCTTTATCCCCACGTCCAGATAAACAAATGACAAGAATATCATCAGGCGACATGGTTTTGGCTAATTTTGCAGCATAGTGGACAGCATGGGCACTTTCCAGGGCGGGAAGAATGCCTTCTGTGCGGCATAGTAATTTTAAGCCCTCAAGTGCTTCTTCGTCCGTCACATTCCCGTATGTTGCACGACCGATGTCATGTAGATGACAATGTTCGGGACCTACCCCTGGGTAATCAAGACCCGCTGAAATGGAATGCGCTTCTTGAACAAAACCATTTTCATCCTGCAAAAGATACATGAAGGCACCATGCAATACACCTGTTTGGCCACGGTTAATTGCTGCAGCATGTTTGCCCGTCTCGATGCCTTTTCCTGCAGCCTCCACTCCATGCAATGCGACATCTTTATCTTGTATAAATGGATAGAACATACCGATGGAGTTGCTGCCTCCACCAATACAAGCCACTACAGCATCCGGCAGGCGATTTTCAGCCTCCAAAACTTGGGCCCGTGTTTCATCTCCAATAACACGCTGGAAATCACGCACAATAGTAGGGAATGGGTGAGGGCCCATTGCCGAGCCTAAGATATAATGTGTATCCTCAATATTCGTTACCCAATGTCGCAACGCTTCATTAACGGCGTCCTTTAGCGTGGCGGAGCCTTTATCGACCGCCACCACTTTTGTACCTAGCAGCTCCATACGAAAAACATTTAAAGCTTGGCGTTTAACATCCTCAGCCCCCATGTAAACGATGCATTCCAAGTTTAGAAGGGCACAGGCCGTCGCGGTTGCAACACCATGTTGGCCGGCCCCAGTCTCGGCGACAATTTTTTTCTTGCCCATGCGCTTTGCGAGCAGCGCCTGCCCAAGGGCGTTGTTAATTTTGTGTGCACCTGTATGGTTGAGATCCTCACGTTTTAAATAAATCTTGGCTCCACCGCATTCTTTTGTCAGGCGTTCTGCAAAGTATAGCGGTGTTTCGCGGCCAACATAGTTTTTTAGGTAATAGCGAAGTTCTTCTTGGAAACTTTCATCAAGTTTAACCGCATCATAGGCTTCATCTAATTCTTGTAGAGCGGTCATCAATGTCTCAGGAACGAATTGTCCACCAAAACGACCGAAACGTCCTTTAATTTCTGTTGTCATCCTATTTCACTCCTTAAGGAATATGATAAAAAATGAATCTAAATTTATTTAGCTACACCTGTACTAGCTGCAGCTTCGATAAATTGTTTAATCAGCCTGCTATCCTTTTCGCCCTTCTTCTCGACACCACTTGAAACATCGACTCCAAAAGGTGCAACCTGGGTAATGGCCCGGGCGACATTGTCACTATTCAGTCCACCTGCTAATAGCACACGGCTTCTTGGGATGGAAAGCCGCTCTAGCAAGGACCATTCAAATACATGGCCACTACCACCGGCATAGTCTGTGCCTGGGGCGTCAAAAAGGTAATAATCCACATCATAACAGCTGGCATTTTGTACGTCTTCATAACTGCGAATGGAAATAGCCTTGATGGAAGGATAGCCTAACTGTTTTATAAAAGCAGGTTCCTCGCTGCCATGATATTGGACGTAATCAAGGCCGACATTTTCAACTACATGTTGCACTACCTGACCGGTAGGGTTCACGAAAACACCTACAGTTTTCACTTCAGGGGGAACCAGCTTTGCAAGTTCCTTGGCTCGGTCTATGGAAATTTGGCGTTTACTCGGTGCGAACATAAACCCAATCCATGTAGCGCCGGCTTCAACTGCTGCCAGAACATGTTCTTCTTCCTTAAGTCCGCATATTTTCACCTTTGCCATATTACTTCACGCCCTTTATAAAGCTGGAAAGCGGGACTTGTAATGAGGAAAGAGCATGCTCTACATCGCCGCTTACCATGAGCGATTCGCCGACTAAGACGCCACGAGCCCCGGCTTTTGCTACTCTTTCGGCGTCCCCGGCATTCCAGATTCCACTTTCACTGATAAACGCAATATCTTCTTGGGCATTCATTTTACGGGCCAATCGTTCTGTTTGGGAAAGATCGACGTCGAAAGTTTTTAGATTGCGATTATTCACCCCGATAATTTTAGGGTGGATGGCTAAGGCTCGATCCAATTCCTCTTCGTTATGAACTTCAACTAGAACATCAAGATTCAGTGCGCTTGCATACTCATGGAAGGCTTTTAATTTCTCATCGGTTAATGCGGCGACAATTAATAAAATCACTGAAGCGCCAGCTGCTTTGGCATAATCGATTTGCACTTCATGAATGATGAAATCTTTATTCAAAATGGGGATATCCACACTATTTGCGATAGCCGCTAAGTCCTGGAAAGACCCCTTGAAAAATTTATCTTCCGTTAAAACCGAGATGCATGCTGCTCCGGCCTCTTCATACTTCTGAGCCTGTTCAATTGGATCTGCGCCTTCATTGATGGGCCCCTTTGAAGGGGAGGCGCGCTTCATTTCTGAAATCACCTGTAGTGTATCGGCTTTTCTTAAAGTTTCATATAGAGAGGCGCGGGACTTGTGTTCCACTTCAAACTTCGGATCTTCGGCCAGAAGTGAAGGGATAAGTGTTGCCTTGTAATCTAAAATCTTCTGCAAAATCGTCATTATACTGCACGCTCCTTTAAAATGGATTGACTATATTCAACGACGGCATCAAGTTTCTCAAGTGCCTTTCGGGATAAAATACTTTCGCGGGCCAATTCAACACCATCTTTAACCGAAGTCGCCTTGCCATTTGCAAATAACGCTAGACCGGCGTTTAGTAAAACAGCATCGAAATAGGCACTCTGCTTGCCATCCAGTAATTCTCTTAAAATACTCGCATTCTCTTCCGGATTACCACCACGTAGTGCACTGACTGGGGCAGGGGTTAAACCAAGTGCGCTAATATCAACTGAGAAGGATTTAATTTCGCCGTTTTCAAGAAGGGCAAAAGAGTTATCCTGATCAAGTGAAGCCTCATCCATTCCTTGTGTACCTGAAACAACGACTGCTCGTTTGCGACCCAACAAACGGAGGACCTCTGCGTAATTGCGCACGAAGTCAGGACGGTTAATGCCCACAAGCTGTGTCGTTAAATTGGCCGGATTAGTTAATGGGCCAACCATATTAAAAATGGTAGGTCTCCCAATAGCACGACGAACTTCACCAATACGCTTCAATTTAGGATGTACATTTGGAGCATGCAGGAAAGTAATACCTGTTTTATTGAGTAAATGAACTGAATCCTCAATTGTAAAATCAGTATGAATCCCCAATGCCTGCAGAACGTCCGAACTGCCCGAAGCACTCGAAACTTTGCGATTGCCATGCTTGACAACCAAAACGTCATTGGCTGCCAATACAAAAGCAGATGTTGTACTAATGTTGAAGCTCTGTAATCCGTCGCCCCCCGTACCACAGTTATCAAGATAGCTGCCCTCTGCAAGATTTATTGGAAGGGCATATGATTTCATGACTGTTGCAAGAGCGGCAATCTCTTCCGTCGTTTCACCCTTTTTGCTTAAGGCGATTAAAAGCTCGGCAATCGCATCTTTCGGTGTTTCTTCATTGAAAATCAATTGTGCGGCTTGAAGCATTTCTTCGTAGGCTAAATTAGCATTTTTCTTTACATGGCTTGTGAAAGAGTGGATTGTCATTAATATTCATCCTCCTGAAATTGTTATTAGCAGGTTAGATTAGACAATAAAAAAGCCCTCTACAAAAGGAAATTCCTTTTGTAGAGGACGATTGATACCGCGTTGCCACCTCTGTTGAAGCATTTGCATACTCCCACCTTGGCGTGTTTTTACAGCAATATAATGATTTCAAATATAAAAACACTTCCTTGTAACGTAGGAAATACGTCAACTAGCGAATGCCAGCTGCTCTCATAAGGCCCATTCACGATTTTGTCCGCACTAGTTTTCACCTACCACTAGCTCTCTGAAGCGACCAAAAACCGCTACTATTCTTATTCATCAATTTACTCTGCTATTCTCGTCTAAACTCTGCTTTGCTCAAACGGTGGCTGTGCTCCCACAGCCTGCTACCGTATCCGAACAATTAGTTAACTAGAATTGTAGAGGTAATCATTCCCTTTGTCAATGTTTTCTGACAAATTAAATTGTTGCTTTTTTATATAATAAAAAAACCAAGAATCAAAAAGTGGCCCATTATAATAGGAAACGTTCCTTAGAATAGTCACTTTTGTTCTTGGTTTCAGTATTAAATTAAATCCTTGAAGTTTAATCGTTTATTTAATAGGTGCATGATAGGGACACCAACTGCCAGCACAACGAATTCACCGATTGCACATGTAACCCATGTCCATAGGAATGGAAGTTCGAGTGCAAGATTTAATTCGAAAGCGATAATAAACATTGTACACGTGAATAAAAACGTGTTGATGATCAAACGTAGCCATGTATTACTTACAAACTTGCAGATTAAGATGAAGATGGCAAGTGTAATAATCGAGTGGCCAACTCCGAATATTAAATCATATAAGCCTAGTGGCGAGAAAAGATTGGAGATAAATACGCCAATGACAATCCCCAACATATAGCGTGGGTTAAACGCAACTAGGTGGTTAAACATTTCTGAAACACGGAATTGAATTTCCGTAAATCCAAACGGTGCAACTAACATGGTTACAGCGATGTAAAGAGCTGCAATGATTCCCGTTGTTGCCAAAAATTTTACCTTCATATTCATTTCTCCTTAGTTTTTTTGCGTGGGAGGTTCTCGAACCACGGTAAAAGAACACAGAGAATTATATTATTATAGTTTCACACATATGTCAAATCCTTATTATATTGGGGAGTCAAGAAGTTGATTTTTTCTGAATTCGATGAAGGAGTGTTGAAATTTTGTCACAAATTTTATGTTTTTCTAAAATAATTAATTCCTTGTAAAAACCCTTTACTTTAGCGATTTAAAGTGCCGAATTGTTTTAGTGGTAGAAGTATTTTGAGGTAGTAGAATTCAGAACATTCTAAATGTTGTTGACTATTAAAAAAGATAGCTGTAATATAATCGACAAACTCGGTTTTTTTGAATAGTAAAATAGATTTGAATATTTATTCAAAATGAATCAAGCAAGTTAGAGAGAAAAATTAGGGGGAAACAGAATGAAAAATAGTGCGAAAAAGATGACATTTTTACTATTTGGACTCGTACTTTTATTAGCTGCCTGTGGTGGGGGCAATGAAAAAACGACTGAATCCACGGACAATAGTGGTACTGGAACAACCGAAGAGGCGGAATCCTTCAAAGTTGGTATTACACAAATCGTGGAGCATCCATCATTGGATGCAGCAACAGAAGGGTTTAAAGCGGCCCTGGAAGAGGCTGGTTTAAATGTAGAATTTGTTGAGGAAAATGCCCAAAACGATCAAAGCATGAATACAACAATTGCCCAAAACTTGGTGAATGAAGGTGTTGATTTAATTTTTGCCAATTCAACGCCATCAGCCCAAGCAGTCAAAGGGGCAACATCAGATATTCCAATTATTTTTACATCTGTAACAGATGCGGTAGGTGCGGAATTAATTGATTCTATGGAAGCGCCGGGTGGAAATGTAACCGGTACTGTTGATTTGCATCCTGATACGATAGCAAATACTGTAGCATTCTTGAAAGATGAATTGGGTGCGAAAAAAGTCGGGACAGTATATAACACTGGTGAGCAAAACTCTGTAGCCCAGATTGAACAAGTTAAAAGTTTACTGGAAGAGGCCGGTCTTGAAATTGAGGAAGCAGCCGTTTCTACATCGGCGGAAGTAAAACAGGCAACAGAATCATTAATCGGCAAGGTAGACTCACTTTATATCATTACTGATAACACAGTTGTGTCAGCGCTGGAATCAGTGATTGAAGTGGCAAGTGCTAACCAACTTCCTCTAATGGTAGGGGAGCTGGATTCAGTTGAACGTGGCGGATTAGGTGCCTACGGATTCGAATACTATGATATCGGTTATGAAGCTGGTGAGATGGCAGTGAAAATTTTGAATGGTGAAGCAACTCCTTCCGAAATTCCATCTGCATATCCTGCTAACTTGAAATTGCTTATTAATAAAGGTGCCGCTGATAATTTAGGACTTGAAATCAGTGAATCATGGAACGCGGAAGTATACGAATAAATTAGAAGTTAGTTAGGAGATGATTCAATATGTTTACAGCGATGTTTGGTTCAGTCGAGCAAGGAATCATCTATGCAATTATGGCACTCGGAGTGTATCTAACATTCCGGGTGTTAGATTTTCCGGATTTAACGGTTGATGGAAGCTTCGTAACCGGGGCAGCGACGGCTGCAATGATGATTGCACTCGGCTACCACCCGATACTAGCTACATTGATGGCGATTGTTGCTGGATTTATTGCAGGATGTATGACGGGTCTACTACACACAAAAGGAAAGATAAATCCATTACTTTCAGGAATTTTAATGATGATTGCGTTGTATTCAATCAATCTTCGTATTATGGGATTATCTGCAGAAAATGCAATTGTAAAACCCAATATTCCACTGATGAATGCTGATACAATTTTTTCACAGTTTCAAAGTTTTTGGAGTAATTTAGGGGTTGATGATGCCTTAGAAAACTTTATTAAGAATTCGTTGGGCTTTCAAACCGCTCCAAATACTTGGGGTACCATTTTTGTAGTGCTAATCATTACACTCATCATCAAGTTTATTGCAGATTGGTTCTTAAAAACAGAGGTGGGGCTGGCAATTCGCGCCACTGGCGATAATAAGCGAATGATTCGCAGCTTCTCAGCAAACACGGATGGCTTAATTGTATTAGGGCTAGGTCTATCAAATGCCTTGGTTGCATTTTCTGGAGCTTTAATCGCACAGTACTCAAAATTTGCCGACGCCAATATGGGAATCGGGATGATTGTAATTGGTCTTGCATCGGTAATTATCGGGGAAGCAATCTTTGGAACAAAGACAATTTTCCGTACGACATTGGCTGTTGTTGCAGGGGCAATTATTTACCGAATCATCTATGCCATTGCATTGCGCATCGATTGGCTGGATACTTCTGATATGAAGCTGATTACAGCTATTATTGTAGTTTTGGCTTTAGTTATCCCGCAACTGGTAGATAAGCGCCGTGAGAAACTGCGCAAAGAAAAAAGACGGAACGAACGACTTGACCAACAACGAGAATTGTTGCGGGGAGGGGATCACCTTGCTTAAACTTGAGGGCATAAATAAGATTTTCAATGAAGCAACACCGGACGAAAAAATTGCCTTGGATAATATTAATCTGCACTTGGCACCTGGTGATTTTGTCACGATAATTGGAAGTAATGGAGCAGGAAAATCGACGATGATGAACATGATTTCCGGTGCCTTAACACCTGACTTTGGTGCAGTAACCATCGAAGGGAATGAGGTAACGAAATTACCGGAATATAAACGTTCCCAGTACATCGGCAGAGTTTTCCAAGATCCCATGGCAGGTACCGCCCCTTCGATGACAATTGAGGAGAACTTGGCCATTGCTTATTCGCGCAATACGAAACGCGGATTGCGTAAAGGTGTAGGCCGCGGCCGTCGTGATTTCTTTAAAACTTCACTTGAAAAATTGGGATTGGGACTCGAAAACCGCTTTAATGCAAAAGTGGGAATGCTTTCGGGCGGGGAGCGCCAAGCGTTATCCTTATTGATGGCAACATTCACAAAGCCATCAATATTGCTTTTGGATGAACATACAGCAGCGCTCGACCCATCCCGTGCCGAGTTGATTACTCGATTAACAAAGCAACTGGTGGAAGAAGGGAACTTAACAACATTAATGGTTACCCACAACATGCAGCAGGCAATTGACCTGGGGAATCGTTTAATCATGATGGATAAAGGACAAATCATTCTATCAATCGATGATGCGAAAAAACCTACTCTAACCATCCCGGATTTAATGTCCGAATTCGAAAAAATCCGCGGTGAAAAAATGAATTCAGACCGTGCTTTGTTGGGAAGTTAGTCGAGGTAGGTTTTGAGAGGATAGTGGATGACCTAATTGAAAATAAATTTTTCAGAGAAGAAATTTCGAGAAAATCGAAGTTTCTTCTCTTTTTTTATTGTGATAAAGAGAATTTGGATGATGACTTTGAATTTTAGACTTTGTTAGAGTTTTATGTTCCATATAAAATACTGTTAAAAAGGGTGAAGATAAAATGAAACATCCAAAATCAAGGAAGTTAATCGTATTGGAATCGATTTTGAGAAGGCTTCCAGAAACAGAAAGTGAATTTCAATTCTATAAGGAAATGTATACCATTCATAACAAAGGACATTTAGGTGAACAACTGGTAAAAAGTATGTGGAAGGAACTGAATCCCCCAAGCCCCCATTATCTACTCCATAATTACGAAGCGGTTAATCACGCTGGCAACACCCATCAAATCGACACTATCTTACTAACTCCGCATTTTATTTGGCTTATTGAAGTGAAAAATATTAGTGGGAAAATAGACATCGATGAGTCCAAACATCAATTAATTCGTACGAACTTTGACGGAACAATAGATGCTTTTAAAAACCCCATAGCTCAAATAAAACGGCACTATCATTTTTTGAGGGATAGATTACGTGAAATCAACATAAATCTCCCGATAGAGTACGCAATTATAGTAGTAAATGATTCAACAATTATTGGATCAGTTCCGAAAGATACCCCGATTTTCCACGCTAGCGGCTTACAAATGGAACTAGAGAAGATAACAAACAAACATAGCAAGAGAAAAATAACCTCCCACGATGTTGAAAGGATCAAAGTTGAATTGACGAATTTATATCATCGAAAGGATTGGAAGCCTAAATTAAATCCAAATAAGCTGCGCAAAGGAGTACTATGCAAAAAATGTGACTTTAAAAATGTGATGGTATGGAATCATGGATATTTCAAGTGTCCAGTTTGTGAGTTTAAAAGTAACGATTCTTTATACGAGGCTATGAAAGATTATCGTTATTTAATTAATGAATGGATTTCCAACAGCGAATTAAGGGACTTTTTAAAGGTCGAGTCACGTCATGCAGCAAAACGAATCTTGAAAAAACTGAATATGGTGCACACAGGAGCATATAGAAATAGGAAATATAATATCCCGGAGATATTTGATATGGAAAAGTTGGATGAGAGGGATAGATATAACAAATAGATAGGCAGACGTTTCTATATCGGGGGGGAAGGGCTAATAAAAATAGGATTGCTCGTAAGGAGAGTGGAAACGCTCGAGAAGAAGAAAGTCGCTCGAAAAGGAAGAGAAACCGCTCATAAAAAGAGAGAGTCCGCTCGTAAGGAGAGTGGAAACGCTCGAGAAGAGGAAAGTTGCTCGGAAATGTGGAGAAATCGCCCGTAATAAGGGGGAGTCCGCTCGTAAGGAGAGCGAAAACGCTCGAGAAGAAGAAAGTCGCTCGAAAAAAAAGAGAAACCGCTCGTATCAAGGGAAAGTTCGCTCGTAAGGAGAGTGGAAACGCTCGAGAAGAAGAAAGTCGCTCGAAAAAGAGGAGAAACCGCCCGTAAAAAGAGAGCGCCCGCTCGTAAGGAGAGCGAAAACGCTCGAGAAGAAGAAAGTCCTCAGAAATGTGGAAAACCGCTCGTATCAAGGGAAAGTTTGCTCGTAAGGAGAGAGGAAACGCTCGAGAAGAAGAAAGTCGCCCGTAAATGTGGAGAAATCGCCCGTAATAAGGGGGAGTCCGCTCGTAAGGAGAGAGGAAACGCTCGAGAAGAAGAAAGTCGCCCGTAAATGTGGAGCACCCGCCCGTAAAAAGAGAGCGCCCGCTCGTAAGGAGGGTGAAAACGCTCGATAAGGAAGAGAAATCGTTCATAAAAAGAGAGTCCGCTCGTAAGGAGTGCGAAAACGCTCGAGAAGAAGAAAGTCGCTCGAAAAAAAAGAGAAACCGCTCATAAAAAGAGAGCGTCCGCTAGTAATGAGAATGAAATCGTTCGAAAAACTGCCCGCGCTCCGTAAACAAAACAAACTAGTTAACATTCAGGGTCTAGTTGCACAATCAAAAACACTCGAATCAAATTCGAGTGTTCCAATCATTCTATCAAACCAGCAACCCGAAGAGTTGGCTGTCTTTATTGACTTCTGTAAATTCAAAGCCGTTAAAGCGCATGCGGTTGATGAGGCCATGATAGTCTTCGGGATGGCTCACTTCGATGCCGACCAGGGCAGGGCCGCTTTCTTTATTGTTTTTCTTTGTATATTCGAAGGTTGTAATGTCGTCGGTTGGCCCCACAACGACTGTTAGGAATTGACGCAGTGCCCCCGCCCGTTGAGGGAAGTTAACGATAAAGTAATAGAGCAACCCTTCATATAATAAGGATTTCTCCCTAATTTCCTGCATGCGGCTGATATCATTGTTTCCGCCGGTAATGACTACAACTACGGATTTTCCTTCAATTTCTTCCGCATAGAAATCAAGTGCTGAAACAGGAAGGGCACCAGAAGGTTCTGCCACAATCGCATGTTTATTATATAAATCTAAAATCGTTGTACTGACTTTGCCTTCGGGAACTAGTACGATATCATCCAAATATTTTTTGCAAATTTCGTATGTTTTCGCACCTACGCATTGGACAGCCGTGCCATCGCAAAATTTATCGATTTTAGCCAGGGTTGTTGGCCCGCCATTATCAAAGGCAGCTTTCATGCTGGCTGCACCAGATGGCTCGACACCGATTACTTTGCTATTGGGAGATATGTTTTTAATATAAGAAGAAAGACCGGCCATCAAGCCACCTCCGCCTATTCCGGCGAAGATATAATCGAGGGGCTCCTCTATATCGTTTAACACCTCAACTGCCACAGTGCCTTGCCCAGCAATGATATCTAGATCGTCAAAAGGATGGATGAAAATCATACCATGTTCCTGACTATAGTTCTTTGCGGCATTGGCGGAATCGTCGAATGTATCGCCCTCTAAAATAATCTCTACATTATTGCGTCCAAACATACGGACCTGGTCGATTTTTTGCTTAGGCGTCGTCAGAGGCATAAAAATTGCCCCTTTAATATTCAAGTGAGCACAGGCAAATGCCACTCCTTGCGCATGGTTCCCGGCACTTGCACAGACCACGCCGCTTTTACGGGCATCGTCTTCAATTTTCTTGATTTTGTAGAATGCACCGCGAAGCTTGAAAGAACGCACGTGCTGCAAGTCTTCACGTTTAATATAGACATTTGCTTTATATTTTTCGGATAAGTATTCATTTTTTTGAAGTGGTGTATGTAACACAACATCTTTTAAATGTTGATATGCGATTAATACTTTTTCCACAGCGATACTGTTTGAATTAACTACTTCCATCGATTTGTAACCTCCGTTTTTATTGCATTGACTCATTTTATCATAAAAACCAATGTTTTTTGCGAATTATTTTTTTATTCAAAAAATTCCGCTTCAAACAGAATCTTGCTAACTTTGTAAGATAAACTAACGAAAAAAGGACCGGCTTTTAGCCAGTCCTCATACATTAGAATAGTAGGTGTGCAAGAATTGCAACGATTGGGATTGAGATAATTGTACGAATTAAGAAAATCAGGAACAGATCCCAAATTTTGATTGGGAGTTTCGTACCTAAAATTAACCCACCGACTTCTGACATGTAAATTAATTGGGTTACCGATACGGTGGCGATGAAGAATCTAGTTAATTCTGAATCAATGCCGGCTCCCAGGATCGAAGGCAATAACATGTCGGCGAACCCAACGATCATTGTTTGGGCAGCTTGATCTGCAAAAGGGATTTGCAATACGGCTAGAATTGGCTCGAATGGCATCCCTAGAATTTTGAAGAAGCTAGTGTATTCAGCAAGCACTAAAGCAATGGTACCGAACGCCATAATAACAGGTGTAATGGCAAACCACATTTCAAGTACATTTTTAAATCCGGAACCAATTACTTGTCCGAGATTTTTATTGCTGTCTGCCTTTTCTAAAGCGTTGTTTAAACCGAATGAAAAAGAGTTAAATCCAACAGGGACTTCTTCGCTACGCTCGTTCGGTGTAGATCCATCAAAGTTTGTATCAGGCTTACCACGCAATGGGAAAATCCGAGGCATGATGAAAGCCAAAATAATGGATACCAGTATGACTGAACCATAGAATTGAAGGAAATAGTTGTTCAAGCCGATTGTATCAAGTACTACAAAACAGAAAGTAATGGAAACAACCGAGAATGTAGTGGCAATTGTAGCCGCTTCACGTGCTGTGTAATTGCCTTCCTCATATTGTCTGCTTGTTAATAGGACGCCGATTGTCCCGTCTCCTACGAATGAAGCAAGGCAATCAATTGCGGATCTTCCCGGGATTTTAAATAATGGTCGCATAATTTTTACCATCATGGAACCGAAGAATTCCAGCAATCCAAAGTCTGTTAATAAAGGTAGAAGCAAGCCGGCAAATAAGAATAACGAGAACATCATGGTCACTAATCCGCCGTCCGGAGTGATTAATAATCCAGCAGTGTTATCGCTTGTAAAGCTTTCTGGCCCAATTTGGAACAAGTACATGCTGGCGAAAATGACAGCCAAAACGCGCATAATCGTCCAGAACCAATTGACACGGAATAAAGAATCCAGCAAAGTCCTCTCATCGGTTTGCGGTATCAATTTTATGATTAAGGCACCGATGGCAGCAATGATAAAGACAATGTAAGCAAACCAGTGTATAAAGCTCGCGACATTGGTAGAGAGTGTATTTGCCATTATTGCAATGGGTACTTTCAAACCTTCGCCCGTATTAACTGGAGTGATAAATAAGAAAATTCCAATTAACGATAGAAAGATAAAAAGAAACCATGTATATGAAGTGAATTTTTTTGTCATGTGCAGTCCCTCTTTTTAGTAGTGGTTGTTTTGTATATTTATACACTATATAGGTATAATATTCATGTGTAAATATGTTCGAAAAAAGTTAAATAATTCTGAAATTAATGAGTGGATGGAAATTGAATAAAATGTTAAAAATAGGTATTGATTAATTAATGGTATTAAAGAGTGATGCATTTTACAACAGTATAAATATACTTTTTGTTGTATGGAAAAGGAGTAGGTAATGATTACCTACTCCTTAAATTATTAACATTAATCTTCCAAATCAACCTGATAGAACCGTTCATAATGCAACCAACTATCACTCATTGGCTGGCCTTCATCACTACGCTTTGTATTTTCTTCAATCATCCATGCAGTTTGTGAAGCGTGGGCTTGTAGTGCTTTTACTTTATCAAGCTTCACGCTGCTTACATCAATCTGAACGGTCGGCGCACCTTTTTCTGCCACTGTGTTGTTGGCGAATCCTACCGCATAAATTGTTGGACGATTTTCTTTTGGCATGCGACGAACCGTTTCGAACACTGCACGTGCAGTTGCTTCATGGTCTGGGTGCACAGAATAGCCGGGTAGGAAAGTGATAATTAATGAAGGGTTTAATTCATCGATAAGATCTTTAACGAGGCTGACCATTTTTTCATCATCTTCAAATTCCACCGTTTTATCGCGTAATCCCATCATTCGTAAATCATCGATTCCCATCACTTCACAAGCTGCTTTTAATTCTTCGCGGCGAATTTCGGGTAAAGATTCACGTGTTGCGAAAGGCGGGTTACCAAGATTTCGCCCCATTTCACCTAAGGTTAGGCATGCGTATGTAACAGGGACACCCATATTTCTGTAAAGTCTGATTGTTCCGGCTGAAGAAAAAGCTTCATCGTCCGGGTGGGGAAAGACAACTAAAATTTGACGTTGCGGTTGTAATGACATGTAAAATCCACTCCTTAATAAGAAAATGGTGTTTCACTAATTTCTAGTGCAACAGCAAGTTTCCCTGTAAAATCTAGACCGGCCATTAATAAACGGCCCTTATCATCTAACTCGTAATGAGTAATACCTTGTGCATAAACCCAGCCATGGTTCATTTTTAGACCTACTCGGTGAGGAGTGTCACTTATGATTTTAGCCAATTCATAACGTATCTTTACGTTGCGGATGAAAGCACCCGCATTAAATACTCTCTCGTCGAAATGTGACGCATATGCTCCATTCGTTGTTTCCAGATGAATATAGACATCTTTGTTCGCAAAAGAATTAAGCAATTCCTGGAGCTCGTTAACTTGTACTTCCTTCATCTTAATTCTCCTTTCACATCTTTACTCTTGCTTGCTTCGACAACCTGAATGTTCCTTCAGCACAGAGGAGTTTCAAACTCTAGCGAGGAGGTCACGGAACATAAAAGCAGCATTGCAGTGGCCAACCAAATATTGACCGCATGGGGATCCACAGTCATGTAGTATGCCCGGGAGCCAAGAGTTTACTTTATTAATAATTATAGTCAATATGGCAACTTTATGAAAAGAAAATGCTTAGAATAAAAAGTGCCAGGCACACAAACAATTTCGAAAATTCAGAATTGAACTCGAATTGTTTGTGTGCCTGGCACATAAAAAATTTAGACTTCTGTAATTGTTACTTCGGGTGCGCCGAGACGGGGTTTTGCACCGTGATAAACGGGTCCTACATATTGGTTTAGTTTCCATCCGTGCTGTATACCAGCTGCGACGAATTCTTTTGCTTCAACGACTGCTTCTTTAACAGATAATCCGTTTGCAAGATTTGCCGTAACGCTTGCCGCAAATGTACAACCGGCACCATGGTTATAGGTAGTGTCCACTTTAGGTGTTTCAAGCAAGTAGAATTTTTCGCCATCGTAGAATAGGTCAATCGCTTTATCGCTAGCAAGTGCACGTCCGCCTTTAATGATTACATTTTTTGCACCAAGGGCTTTGATTTTTTCTGCGGCTGCTTTCATCTCTTCGATAGTTTTGGGTGTGCCTGTACCAGCAAGTTGTCCAGCCTCGAAAAGATTAGGTGTCGTAACAAGGGCGTTCGGCAAAAGGTATTGGATCATCGCGTCGACTGTACCTGGGTTTAGAACCTCATCTTCACCTTTACATACCATTACCGGGTCAATCACAACATTTTCAACGCCGGCTGCTTTAATTGCTTCACCAGTAGTTTGAATCACTTCTTCAGTGGATAACATACCAGTTTTTAAAGCATCGATCCCAGTGGAGAATGCTGTTTTTAATTGGGCTTGCAAAACATCGATAGGTAAAGTGTATACGCCATGGTTCCAGTTGTTGTCAGGATCCATTGTAGCGATCACGGTAACGGCTGCCATACCGTAAGTATCATGTTCCTCAAATGCTTTCAAATCCGCTTCCAGTCCTGCACCACCTGAAGCGTCTGAACCTGCGATTGTTAATGTCTTTTTCAATGCCATAATCGATTGCTCCTTCAACTGCGTAATGAAATTAATGTCCTAAAGTATAGTATAATTCTGACTTTATAAAAATAGCCAGTTTTTATAAAAAGTATGGTGCCAGTAAAGAGTTGAGACACAAAGTGGAAATCGAATCCTTCTAACTATAGATCTGTTCATCCATATAATTATTTTTTCACAAAATTGGCCGATTATGAAAAGAATCTCCTATTGAAACGGGTAACGAGATAAAGTAGTTTTAAAGTGAGGTGTGTTTTAATGAAAATAGTTAATAATGATTGGGAAGCGATCCTCGCTCCGGAATTTGGCAAACCTTATTTTTCGGAGTTGGAAAAATTTTTAGAAGAACAATATAGTGCGGCAACAGTATACCCACCTAAAGAGGAAGTCATGAGTGCATTCCGGACAGTTGCTTTTAATGATGTGAAGGTTGTCATTCTGGGACAAGACCCATATCATGGTCCCGGTCAGGCTCATGGGATGAGCTTTTCTGTAAAAGAAGGCGTACCGCTTCCGCCAAGTTTGCGGAATATCTTCAAAGAGCTGGAACAAGATTTGGGTTGTCCGTTGCCGAATAGTGGGTTTTTAATGAAATGGGCGAAGCAAGGTGTTTTCCTATTAAATACCGTACTGACGGTGAGGCAAGGCGAAGCGAATTCGCATAAAGGGCAAGGCTGGGAACAATTTACGGATTCAGTCATAGAAAAATTAGCAAAACGCCCTGAGCCGGTAATTTTCGTGTTGTGGGGAAAACCAGCACAAACGAAAAGAACAATCATTGAAAAAAATGGGAATCATCATTTCATTCTCCAAGCCCCACATCCTAGTCCTCTAAGTGCACACAGGGGATTTTTCGGCAGCAAACCTTTCTCGAAAATTAATGATAAGTTAAGAGAATGGGGACACAAACAAATCGAATGGTGTTTGGATGAGAGTGGAAGATAGGATTGAACAGTACCCGCTTAAACGGAATCTACAAGAATTTACTTTTAAGGCGGAACAAAACACGCCAGGGTCAACAAAGTAACCTACAGATTCGCATAACTTTTCACAGTATGTAAAATCTGTTAAATTGAAATAGAAAGTAGGGAAGTCATCATGAAGGTCAATTGTTTTAAATGCCAATATTTCCGTGTGACTTGGGATCAGCGTAATCCAAGGTCTTGCACAGCGTATAACTTTAAAACCAAGCAGCTTCCCTCTGTAGTCGTCAAGCAATCTTCAGGCCTTGATTGCATGCAATTTTCACCTAAACAAACATTGGGGGAGCGGTAAAAAATGATTTCTTACCAAGCGCTATTATTAGAAATTGAGCACCTTGTAGCCAGTACTAAAAACCATGCGGATGAACAGTATTTGCGGGAACAATTAAGTGCGATTCGAGCATTATGCAATGTGGGATTATCTAAAGGAACAAAGACATCAACTCATGGACAAAATTCCTCCACAATCGGGGGAACTTATCCAGCCCAAAGTTTCCAATCAAGTCCAATGCCGATACAACCGCAAAATATTATTCAAAATACAAACTCCTTCAATGGCGCAAAGCTGGAAGAAAATGATGCAAACGGTGAATCGATTTTTGACTTTTAAGATTTAAAGGAGATTCAAAAACAGACGGATTTTACTTATAGGCAAGAACCGTCGATAGACATACATAGAGAAGAGGTTAAATATGAAAGGTTCGATTATTTCAGGTGCAATTCACGGACTTTTAGTAGTTGCGTTAGGTGCGTTTGGCGCACATGCTCTGGATGGCGTATTGGATGATTATGGAATCGGCATCTGGGAAAAAGCGGTGCAGTACCAAATGTTCCATGC
Source organism: Ureibacillus sinduriensis BLB-1 = JCM 15800 (assembly GCF_000772955.1). Lineage (GTDB taxonomy): Bacteria > Bacillota > Bacilli > Bacillales_A > Planococcaceae > Ureibacillus > Ureibacillus sinduriensis. Next base: position 43,752 of record NZ_JPVO01000048.1, read on the forward strand.
CATTGCGATATTAGCTATCGGTATTTTAATGAGCCCAAGATTGTTTGGTTCCGCAAAACAATTGAAAATAGCAGCAATTTGCATGAATTTGGGGATATTCTTCTTTTCGGGAAGTCTCTATACTTTAGCGTTATCAGGGATCGGCATATTAGGAGCAATTACCCCAATTGGTGGAGTACTGTTCTTAGTAGGTTGGGTTCTTCTGCTCATCGCAACATTAAAACACAATCATTAATAGATTTGAAAAAGAGAATTACGGGTGAAATCCTGTAATTCTCTTTTATTAGAATACCAGAGAGCCAATTTTTTGAATTTACTAAAAAAGTTTCATATTTAATCATCCCAAAACATGATACAGTTTTCATATCAACGGTAAACTTAAGTGAAAATCAACATATATTGTTGAAACTACTATAATGAGAGGGGAAAAATCTATGGAACAATTGTTCACAATATTGGAAAGCCATTATGAAGAAATGGTTTCGATTAGACGCTTCCTGCATGAAAATCCGGAATTATCATTCCAAGAAATACATACACCAAATTATATAGCAAACTATCATCGGAAATTGGGGCTTGAAGTGCGCGAAGGGGTTGGTGGTCGAGGTGTCGTAGCCACATTGAAAGGGGCAAAGCCGGGGAAAACGGTCGCATTGCGCGCGGACTTTGATGCACTGGCCATTCAAGAGCAAAATGATATTCCATACAAATCAAAAGTCGATGGTGTCATGCATGCTTGTGGCCACGATGGTCATACAGCGACCCTTCTAGTTCTGGCCAAAGCTTTGGTAGCGATGAAAGACGAGCTTCAAGGAAACATTGTCTTTATCCATCAATTTGCCGAAGAAATTGCTCCAGGGGGGGCAAAGCCGATGATAGAAGATGGATGCCTGGACGGAGTGGATGTCATCTTTGGTACTCATCTCTGGGCACCGGCACCACTTGGGGACGTACTCGTTCGTAATGGTGCCATTATGGCTGCAGCGGATCGGCTGGAAGTGACGATTCAAGGAAAAGGGGGCCATGGTGCAGAACCCCATCATTCAGTTGACTCGATTTTAGTTGCATCCCAATTTATTACGCAACTTCAGACGGTCGTATCCAGAAGAATCGATCCATTGAAGTCAGCTGTTGTATCGATTGGGCATTTCGAAGCCATTAATCCTTTCAATGTAATAGCCGAGAAAGTGGAACTGAAAGGGACAGTCCGCACTTTTGATGAACAGGTGCGCACCCAGATAGAAAATGAGATTGAGCTCCTCCTTAAATCGGTGTGTGAAGGGTTCCATGCGACCTATGAATATGCCTTTACAAGAGGTTACCCACCGGTTGTGAATCATAAAAAGGAAACGCAATTCCTTGCGGATGTTGCCTGCCAAATCTCGGAAGTACACAACGTCATTGAATGCTCGCCATTAATGGTTGGGGAAGATTTCTCCTATTATTTAGAAAAAGTGCCAGGGACCTTTTTTATTACAGGTGCAAAAGATCCAGCTTGGAAGGATGCCTATCCACATCACCATGCCCAATTTAATTTTGATGAAAGCGCCATGTTGATTGCCGCAAAAACACTCGGGTTGGCTACATTAAAATACTTAAAGCAAAGCAAAAAATAATAAATAGACAACGAAAAAAATATCCACTTCGAAAAAAGAAGTGGATTCGAAAGTGTAGGCAATTTGTCTACGCTTTTTTCATTATTTATCATTATCTTGTCGGGAAAGGAGATCCTTGAAGATATGTTAATGGTTCAGTAAACTCTGCAAAATCAAAGTAGATCATAGGGAACAGGTAATAATGACCTGTATCGGCTTCGGCAATAATGGCGTGATCCCGGCCCGCCTCAACGACAGCTCCACGGACAACCCTGGTAGTACCCCCGTTTTGATTTTCACCTACTTCACCTGAAGGAATAGTAAAGTAAAAGGTACCAATTTTACCGCGATTTAATCTTAAAATATTTTCAATATACGATTCTTCACGAAAAGCTGCCGCCGATCTCATTGGATTTATCATACCTTGTGATGCAGCTTGGTTTGGAGGAGTATTCATTTGCCCAGTTGGGAATTGAAAATTAGGAAACTGCCCAGAAGGAGATTGCCCAGAAGGGAACTGACCACCAGGAAATTGTCCCGAAGGAAATTGCCCATTTGAAGTTGGATATGCTTGTTGCCCATTTTGAGTCGATTGACCCCAATTATGATATGTCAAAAAAAACACCCTTTCATCTTTTTTTGCTTTTTCAGTTTTAAACAGTAAGACAGAACATTTTGTTTGAACAAGAAAGAACCATATAATTTTTTCGTCCGGTAATCCATTGATTGAACCACCGGGTCGGACAGTCCCCGGCAGGCATAATGACTAACATGAGTCTTTAACAAGTTGGAAGCGATTCGGCATTAAACCATATATAACACCGACATTGCCTGCTAAGCAACATGCCTAATTCGCCCCATCTCCTTTGCATTATCACACTTGATTCGTGCAAAGAAGGGCACCTGAGCATCATTGGCTAAAAAAACAGCTATATGGCATACCTCCTCATAACACTTTATGCGTTTGTTCCCATTTAAGAATAAAAAATAATAAAAAATCGCCCATGTTTTTAATGTATGTATAAAGGGAGAAAGAGTTCACAGATTTTGTATAAAATGATCGAATTATTAATAAAATGAAACTAAATAAAGGTTCGCGAGCTTTTGTAAATTATTTCAAAGGGGAATCGTAACTTACCGAATAGAATATAGGGGTTGATCCTGTGCAAGTGGGTATCTGGGTTTCAATAGTCATCAGTGCGATGATTTCTTTTTTTATCGCAAGTCTTTTCAAGCAGCCATTGCATTGGTATTTATTTGTTTTAATAATCTGTATCGGATTTTTCATCAATACAATTATCTTGATTTTGAGAACAAAGGAAGACCAAGAAAAAAACGAGGCGTAGAATCGAAATTTATCGATTACGCCTCGTTTTTCTTCAACTTATTGACACTATCCAGCAGCGAATGCTGGCTGTTGCGCTTGAATGGACTAAAAAGCATCCTTGTCCATCCCAGCACCCCATGATTTTCTTGGTTACTTGACAGTTAAGAAAGTTGTTAATTTATCGTTATCCAACAAGTTTCCGACTAAGAATTCACCAAACTCGCCGTATCTTGCAGAAACTTCATCAAAACGCATTTCATACACGATTTTTTTGAATTGAAGCATATCCTCGGAGAATAAAGTCACACCCCACTCATGGTCATCTAAGCCGACAGAACCTGTAATGATCTGCTTAATTTTCCCTGCATAGCTGCGACCGATCAAACCATGAGAATGCATTAACTTGCGACGCTCTTCCATATCAAGCATGTACCAGTTATCATTACCTTCACGGCGTTTATCCATTGGATAGAAACATACATATTTTGTACGCGGTAACTCAGGATATAATCTTGCACGTACATGCGGGTTTTGGTAAGGGTCTTCATCGGAATCTTTGGCTAAATAGTTTGATAGCTCAACAACAGAAACATAAGAATATGTTGGCACTGTAAAGTCGGCAATCGCCAATTTATTAAATTCCGCTTCTAGTTCTTGTAGTTCTTCAGGTGTTTCGCGAAGAATCATAAGCATAAAATCGGCTTTTTGCCCAATAATTGAATAGAATGCATGGGAGCCGGTTTTGGCAACATGTGCTTCGTTTAATTTTTCCAAGTATTGTACGAACTCATTGACTGCATTTGTACGTTCCTCTTGTGAAACTAATTTCCACGATGTCCAGTCGATTGCTCTGAAATCATGTAAACAGTACCAGCCATCCAATGTAATTGCTGCTTCATTCATTTGATAACACTCCTTAATTGATAATCATTCACAAGTATCTTAGCATAAAATCAAAATAATTCCTTGTAAGAAACGGCACAACTTGCCGAAATTCACTAATTTGACAAGAGTGACATTCTTTCAGTTCCGAATAAGTTTGCTGTTTTTTGAGTAACTTGATTCAAATTTCTTTGCAAAGCAGGTTATCAATCCAAAAAGTGACCGGCTGGAATTGATGGATGAAATGCTTTTCGTGTATGCTTAACTTATTATTCGGTTAGAAGGAGTACCAAACAAATGCATCCTTTATTACAACAAAATACATGGCGTTTTATTGATCAATCCATCACAATGAAAGGGAAAACCCCTCTGGAGTCATTCGCGATGGATGATACATTGTGCGAGCTGGTCGGGCAAACACGATCTAGCAGCACCATCCGAACTTGGGTTCATGATCATACGGTAGTCCTTGGCATACAGGATCATCGACTACCATACGTTCAAGAGGGAATTGAATTTTTAAATTCAAGAAACTATCAAGCTATTGTTCGTAATTCTGGCGGACTAGCCGTAGTATTGGATAGTGGCGTGTTAAATATTTCAATTATATTATCAGAACAAAAGGGTTCCATTAACATAAATGAGGGCTATGAGGTAATGGTGTATCTTATTAAATTGCTCTTCCCTGAAGCATGCGACAAAATAGAAGCTTATGAAATTATCGGTTCCTATTGTCCGGGTTCCTATGATTTAAGTATCGGGGGAAGGAAATTCGCCGGTATATCGCAACGCCGGCTCAGACAGGGCATTGCTGTCCAAATTTACCTTTGTATTGAAGGAAGTGGCAGCGAGCGCGCGAAACTAGTAAAAGATTTCTATACGGTTAGCAAAAAAGAAGAAGAAACGAAATTTGTCTATCCAAACATTCAGCCTGAAGTAATGGCTAGTTTGAGTGAGTTATTGAATATACCTTTGACAGTTCAGGAGACCGTTTTTAGATTGCAAGCCGTGTTGAACCGAATAAGTGATCGAAATACCGTTCAATTGTTCAATGAAACCGAACTGGAACTATATACTTTTTATTTAAATCGTGTACTTGAACGAAATGAAAAAATGCTAAATAAGAAGTAAGATTCATATGTAAAGGAAAAACGTGAGTGTGCTTAATTCGGCACATCCACGTTTTCTTTTTCATTACTGCCGGTCGTATAGTTGGCAACTAAATTACCATTTTTCTCCATCTTGAAAACGGGAGCAACGCGGTTGTCGTCCTCGTCCAGTGTTACTAATCTACGAGCACGATTCATAATTTGCACAAATTGCTCATAATCTTCGCGAATTTCTTTATTCTCTTGTTCTAGTCGTTTTAGCTGATGTTCTAACTCTTTTATTTTTTCAGTTGATGTATTTGCAATATGGCGCCATTTTGTTGCTTCCATATCATTGCCGCCTTGATGCTGTAAACGCAATAGATAGGCAATAACAATATCCAGATTGAGAGCTGATAAGGGAATTGATTTCGTCTCTTCTGTTGGTTGAGCATTTGGCAGCAAATAGACACTTTGAGTGCGGCGTCTACCATTCACTCCTAAAACTCTCATTCTTTCTTTTCTTTCTTTTTTTGCTTCAGCTAATTCTTTCTCATATAATCGGCGCACTACAGCATTCCAACGGAAACCGCATGCTGCTGCTGTTCGATTTAACGCATCACCGGCTTCCTCAAAGGCGTTCAACTGGGTACTGCCTTCTTTCACGTGTCTAATGACCGCCTCTGCCAATAATTCGTCGTTTTCTTTTAACCAAGCATCTTGTCTTACTTTGACCATTTTTAAAACCTCCTGTAAAGTTCATAGTTTTGATTTGTTTGTACAAAACTTATAATGTCCAAGAAGTTCCAATTTTATTCAAATGTTTTTAATCTATATATTAGATTCGTTCTTTTTTATTCTTTTAAGTGGAAAGGGAAAAAAGATGATGATAGAGAAAGTGGCGCTTATTGTACTTTTGATTGAGAAATATCGTTTTACTTGATGATGACTGTTTTCATAGGCTAAAATATCTGTTAGATTAAAAAACATATCGGGAAAATAGTTTGCGATAAGAAAGATATTATTAGCAGAAAGGGTTGTTGGCAAAATGGCAAACGAATTTAAAGTTTGCGATGAATGTCAGGCCGTTAATTTAAAAACGTTAATTCCTAAGTTAAAAGAATTAGATCCAGATGCAACGATTGAAATTGGCTGTCATTCATATTGTGGACCAGGACGGAAAAAAACATTCACCTTCGTAAATGGAAGGCCAGTAAATGCATTAACTGAAGAAGAGTTAATGGAAAAAGTTGTAGCAAAACTTAAAAAATAATGACAGAAAGCTATCTTCTAACAATCGGGGATGGCTTTTTTGAACACTATCTATAGGGATTAAGTTATTTATTAAGAGTTGGAGCGATTTAAGCTCAAGCCACTGTTCCTGCCTTCTTGAATTAGTAGGCGGTAATTATAGCAGACTGCGCTCTCTGGAATAGAACTGCTTCAGGAGCTACCTAATACATAGAATTTCAAATTTTCTAGATGAATGAAAGAAAAATCCATCAACATACGTTAATTTCTAGTAATTTAGTGGGTGCTTGATGTAATTCGCTGAGAACTCCCATATAATAAAAGGTAAGTTTTAGAGAGTGAGGTGCGGAGTGTGGAGGATTACGCAAGTGCAAAATTAATAGAAGAAAAAGTGTTCAAAGATCCTGTGCACCGCTATGTTCATGTGCGCGATCAAATCATATGGGATTTAATAGGTACGAAAGAGTTTCAGCGTTTACGTCGAATTAAACAGCTGGGCACAACATATCTCGTTTTTCATGGTGCGGAACATAGTCGCTTTAATCATTCGCTCGGTGTATATGAAATTGTCCGGCGCATTGTGGACGATGTTTTTCGCGGACGCCCGCAATGGGATGAAAGTGAACGGCTTGTGGTTCTATGTGCGGCTTTGCTTCATGATTTAGGGCATGGACCGTTTTCCCATTCATTTGAAAATGTTTTTCATACTGACCATGAATACTTTACACGACTCATTTTATTGGGCAATACAGAAGTCAATGCTATATTAAGGAAAGTGTCAGAGGATTTTCCAGAGAGAGTCGCATTGGTGATTGAGAAAAACTATACGAATACGTTGGCGGTCAGCCTCATTTCGAGCCAGATCGATGCCGACCGAATGGACTATTTGCAGCGGGATGCCTATTTTACAGGCGTAAGCTACGGCCACTTTGATATGGAACGAATCTTGAGAGTCATACGCCCAAGGCAAGGCCAGATCGTCTTTAAGGCGACAGGGATGCATGCAATTGAAGATTACATTATGTCCCGTTATCAAATGTATCTCCAAATCTATTTTCACCCAGTCTCCCGTAGTGCCGAAGCGATCCTGAACCATATACTTAAGCGAGCAAAGAAGTTATATGAAGAGGGTTATCAATTCAAATTCGAGCCGACACACTTTCAATCATTTTTTAAAAATGAGGTAACGTTGGAAGATTACTTGGCCCTCGATGAAAATGTACTACTAGCATACTTCCAATTCTGGATGAGTGAAGAGGATGCCATATTGAAAGATCTTTGCAGACGATTTGTCAATCGTGATTTATTTGCGCATGTCGATTTGAATCCCGAAGAAGAGCCGGAACGTTTTGCGTGGCTCGTAGAACAAGTGCGATCGGTGGGGCTTGATCCTGAGTATTATATAAAGCCGGATTCAACATCGGACTTACCGTATGATTTTTACCGTCCAGGTTTGAAATCAACAAAAAAACCAATCTACATGGAAATGCCAAGTGGTGAAATTAAAGAACTTTCCGAGCTTTCCCACATCGTTTCGGCAATGGCAAACAATATTAAAGTAGATTATAAAGTGTATTACCCAAAAGAAATCATGTTTATTTAAGAGGAAGTCTACCAGTCTCTTGGTCCTACAAGAGAAGGTAGACTTCTTTTTTAATGGTTATCCACATTATTTAGGGGATGGCAAAATATTAAAGTATAAAATGTATTACCCAAAAGGGGTGTAGAGAAAATATACTAGTATCTTAGAACTATTAAAGCTGGCTATCCATCTATTTAATTGGTTATTTAGGATTATTTTCATAGTTCTAGTGGTAAATTGCTGAATATTTAAGAGTTGTTTAAGAGGAGATAAGTAGAATGGTGAAGGTTAACTCTATTTACTTAAAATAGACGAATTCCCAGAATAATATATAACAACTAGTAGTTTCATAACTTAAATAAATAGAGTTGATCAGTACGAATAAAAGGAGGGAATAAATAATTCCAATGAGAAAACTGAATATAGGAATCATAGTCGTCCTACTAGTGTTCCAAACGTTGCTGTCGCCGATTTCGGTGTTTGCAAGTGAGGATCTGAACAATTCTTCAGACCTTCAAGCTCTAGAGGACAACGCAACAGGTACACCTGCTAATGAAAATCAACCTCTACCAGAAGTAGACAACGGAACTAATAATGATACCGGAAACGAAGCCGGCACTGAAGCTGGTAGTGGAGAAACTGGGGAAGGTACTGAAAACAGCGGTGGAGAACAAGGATCCGGGGAAGGTACTGAAAACGGCAGCGGAGAACAAGGGGCCGAAGAAGGTGCTGAACCAGGCAGTGAAGAACCAGGGGCTGAAGAAGGCACTGAAACTGGCACTGAACCAGGAGCCGAAGAAGGCGCTGAAGCAGGTGATGGTGAACTGGTAGATGGAATACAACCAGGTACTCTACAGGCTGTCACTGACCCAGAAGAACTTCATGCAACGCTATCATCGTTCAAAATGATGATAGATAGTGAAGAGGTGACGGTTGATTACAACAAAGAATTAACAAAAGATACAGCTGCTAAATTTGAAGTAACGTTTGACGTAGTGTTAGATAAAATGTATGCAGCAGGCAGCTGGTTTGAATTCCAGCTTCCGAATTCGCTGATTGATTTCGATAAAGCTTTCTTTGGTAATAAGGAGAAGAATGACGGTATAAACCCGGCCTATTCATACTCTACCACTGATAATAACGTGAAAGTGGTATTGGACGAAGATTTGCCGATTGATTTTGTTGGTGACGCACCAGTTCAATTCACGATGAGCTTTACATCAGGATTTCATAACTTGTCAAATGAATTAGAACAAGAATTAGAGATTCCGACAAGCGGGGAAGGAACACAAAAAATTTCCTTGAAATTCTTACCATCAACTACTAATGAAAAAGTGTCTAAAAGTGCCATTGGGAATCCACAGTTAGTGGATGGTAATCACCAAATGGATTGGGAAGTTTGGGTTAATAAAGCAGGAAAAGATTTAAGTGGTGCGGTTCTATCTGACAATCCAGCTAGTGGGCATTCTGTTATAAAAGATTCCATTACGGTGGAAAAATATGCGGTGAACCTAAATGGAGTTGATACAAGTGCTTCTATTGGTTCAACAAGTATAGAAAACTTCCCAATCTCATTAGAGGATGGAAGATATGCTTATAAAGTCACTTATAAAACAGAAGTAGACTTAAGTGCTGCAGAAAGAGAAGGGGCAAAAACCTTTGCAAATACTGTAACATTCACTAATGGTGGAGTTACTGAAACAGCTTCTGCTTCCCAATCGGTTACGTACGGGAAAGCCCTTGAAAAATCTTTGGATGCAGATGAAGAAAATACAAACTATCAATCTCATTGGGAAATTCGATATAACTATAATCAAGTACTCATTCCCGAATCCGAGGCTTGGATTGAAGATACACTTGAAAGCCCACATGAAATTGACTTTGACTCGATTAAAGTGTATGAAGTGCAAGTAACAGAAACAGGCGAGGAAGAGTCTTCAACTGAAATTTCTGGCTATAGTATTGAAGAGGATGAAGGTAACAATAAATTTAAGATAAGCTTTGGAGATACTGCAAAGGCTTATAAAATCAAGTATAAAGCTATCTACAATGAAAAAGATTTTTACACAGAAAATCGACAAGAATTTATTAACAAAGTAGTGAGTGGTAACGGGAAAACAGCACAAGATTCCCATACTTTAAGAGAAGGCATATTAAGTAAATCACGAACGATTGATTTTGAGAACAAGAAAATCAAATGGACAATAAGTATTAAGGCGGATAATGCACCTATCACTAATTTGAAGCTTGATGATACATTTGAATTTGGCTCAATAACTGGTAAGCATACTTTAGAGGGATCGGTAGAGGTGTCTGGAACAACAGATAGTAGTTATACTACTACTATTAAAGACAATGATCCAAGCAAAGGCTTTGAAATTACTGGCATTAATATAGCTGAAGGAAGCACAGCGACAATTGTCTATACTACAAAGTTTGACATTGCTCCAGATGGTTCTGTTGATGAAAATGGATATGGAAATTCCGCAACTGCAACTTGGATCAGTGGAACTGATTCCTATTCATTAACGAAAACCTCCGATTATAATCCTGAAACGACAACAAAAAATAATGGTAGTAAAGCAGGATCATTTAACTATCAAACACAGGAATTTACTTGGGGAATTAAAGTTAACATTAATAAAACAAACATTAATGGAGCTACTTTAACAGATACCCTGGGTACAGGTCATCAAATCATCCAGGATTCTATTAAAGTATATGAGTATCAACTTGAAGAAAGTGGTTCAGAAGACGGGGATGATACAAAAGGGACTAAGGGGAATGAACTTAGTGCAGGTTATACCGTATCGCCGATTTCTGATACAAGCTTTACTTTAACATTCAATGGCTTAATTGGTGGTGCAGAAAATAAAGTTTATTTTGTAGAGTATAAAACGAAAGATTCAAATGATATTCTTGGTATCGAGTCGGATAACGAAAACGACCCAGGAAACGTTTATACAAACGGTGCAACATTTACTACACCACAAGGTAAATCTTATAACATCGGTTCTGCTCAAGTGACTGTGAATAATGCGAATCAACTTATCAAAAAATCTGTTAGTGGTAACTCATCTAGTAACTCAACAGATATACTAAAATGGACAATAGAAGTTAATCAATCGCGTTCTGCTCTTGGCTCTATTACGTTGACTGATAAAGTTTCTGAGAGTTTAATTTTAGACCCAAATACAATTGAGTACCGAGAAGAAACAAGTGTGGACCAAATAACTGGTACTATTTCTTATACTCAATGGAAAAAGCCGACTGCAGATATGTTAACTACTTCGTCAGATAGTGGATTTGAATTAGTTTTAAATGATCCAGCTAATCCTAATAAAGCTTATCAAGTTCGTTATGACACTGTAGCATTAGCTAAGCAGGGTGATCCGTTTAGCAATAGTGCGAAAATTGATTTTGGTTTTACTACAAGTGAAAATCAAAAAACTGAATACAATTATTCAAATAACTTTGCATTTAGTAGCTCCGATACATCCTTTTCACTAACAAAGGGAAATGCCAAGCTACAAAAGGTAGGATTCAATCCTGAAACAGGGGAGAAAGTTTCTTTATCAGGCGTTAATTTTGAATTAATCAAAACAATTGGTAAAGGCACTAGTAAAAAGGACTATGTGATAGCAAGTGCAACTTCCGATGCAGATGGATATTTCGAATTTAACAATATCAACTATGGTACTTATAAAATTAAGGAAATAGCTGCTCCTGACGGCTATGAATTAATGAGCGATTTCACATTTGTCCTCGGGCTTGACAACGATACTAATATTGAGGGCAATGAAAACAAAGTAACAGAAGTGGAAAACGTAAAAGATGTAGAGGAAGCTAACATGTGTCCGCAATTTACGTTAACGATTCGTGATGTGGATGGAAATCTTGTTGCAAACAAAGAAGTTGTTTTAAAAGATGGTGATCGTGTTGTATCTACACAAATTACCAACAATGCTGGTGAGCTTGTTATCCCGCGTACAGGTGAGGGTGCAATAAAGGCTGGAAAGTACTCGGTCCATGAAGGTGAAGAATTCCTAGGTGAGACGACTGTCAAGTTCACGAAGAACGATTGTGAAGCGGAACTCCAACCTGTCAACTCTTGCCCAGTATTTACTATCAAGTTGAAAGATAAAGATGGTAATGCTCGCCAGAACGTAACAGTTACATTAAAGGATAAGGATGGCACTGTGATAAAGACAGATACCACTAACTCTGAAGGTGAAATCACAATACCTCCGACAACTAAAGCGGGTAAATATGATTTATATGAAGATAAGCAATTTCTTTCCGAAGTGAATGTTACGTATAAAGATGGTTGCTTAACAGAAGTGGAAGAAGCCCCGACATGTCCTGATTTCACATTAACTGTGAATGATGTAAATGGAAAAACACTAGAAGCCGGTGTTACTATACTGATTCAAAATGTAGACTCCAAAAAAGAATTTACTGGTACTACTAATGCAGAAGGAAAAGTAACTTTCAGTCCATTGGAACCGGGTAAATATGTAGTTTATGAAGGATCTACATTAGAGGATGCAAAGAAAATGGGTGAGTTTGTTGTTGATACAACATGTGAGGCTGTAGTTCAACCTGCGCCGGCATGCCCAGTGTTCACGATTGCTGTGAAAGATCAAGATGGCAAGGTACGCCCAAATGTAAAAGTGACAGTTAAGGATTCAGACGGAAAAATTGTGGCAAAAGATATTGTATCAAATGGGAATGGTGAAATTTCTGTCGATACTACAATCCTTAAATCAGGAAACTACAATATTTATGAAAATGAATTATTCCTAGGTTCAATTACAGTTGACTATAAACTTGATTGTAATGCTGAATTAATTCAAGCTCCAGTTTGTCCGATGTTTACTTTAACAGTGCAAAACGTATATGGAATTGCACGTAAAGATGTGAAGGTTGAGATTAGGGAGTATAAAGGAAATGTTGTAGGCGATACTATTGCGACAGAAACAACAGATGAAAATGGGGAAGTTACAGTTCAGCCGAACAAACTTAAACCAGGAAATTACATTGTGTTTGAACTAGATGCTGATGGCAAAAATATCGCAACTTTAGGTGTTATAACAGTTGACAATTCTTGTGCAGCAATAGTAAAACCAATCCCATCCGGCGGCGGAGGTGGGGGCTATATACCACCAACAGATCCTGGCGAAAACCCTGGCAAACCGGGTGACACGCCAAAAGATCCAAACAAACCAGGTGACACGCCAAAGGATCCAAACAAACCAGGTGACACACCGAAAGATCCAAACAAACCAGGTGAAACACCAACAAATCCAGATGGCGATGATCCAACTGATTCAGATGTTGGCGATTCAACAGATTCAGATGGTAACCCATCGAGTCCAAATGATGAGGCTGTAGAGTCGGCAAATGACGGCTCTGATAAGGATGTTGCAAATGCTTCTGATAACAATGGTAAAAACACAAATGCGGAGAAGCTTCCGCAAACGGATGGCAAGTCTAATTTATTGATTGTGTTGCTAGGTATTTTATTAGTAACTACAAGTATCATAGCTCTTGCACGTCGCCGTAAAATGGCATAAAAATAACCCCTTATGAGGCCTTGCCTTGTAAGGGGTTTTTATCGATTTCGTATTTGTTTTTGAATGATGCTTGTACGGCCAAACGCTTTGTCCCTTCCTCAGCGCATGTGATGAGCGTTAAAAGCGTTTCATCCGTTTCATCGATAATATGGACATCCGTCGCTTCAATAACCTTTTTAACCGTGATTTCATACTCATAGACGTTCCTTAAATCGGAAAGATAGATGATATCCCCTAGCTGGGCGTTATAAAGGGGACCAAATAAAATATCTTTTCCCTCGAAGTAATGGCTTGCCAAGGAATAATTGCCGATACCCATTTGTTGATCGGGCTTCATTGTCCCGGCACCGACTGCAAGGGCTTCTTTTCCGACACCTTTTACAATCGGCAGTTCCAGGTCAACTTCAGGTATTGTAATGCTCCCGATGGCGGCTATGTCCTTGCGCGTTGCTTGAGCTTTTAAAATATCGACGATGGAAAGAGATTGCGTTTCTTCAAAATCAAAGCTTGCTTCCTTATCTTCATTCTTCCGGGCTTCTTCAGCCGTCGTTTCTAATAGGTAGTCGCTCGTATCGTTAATGAAGAATTTTTGGATGGGGTTAATGAAAATGAAGCATAGCCCTACAAGTAGCATTAAAATGAGACTAATCGTAATCAATTTACTTTTCATAATCAACCTCGCAACTACCCGTGCACAATAAGAAATTTCTTTCGTAATTACTGATCGCTAGCACGAACGCCAGCCTTTGCATAATGGTTCTTCGACATTTCTTCGATTACGATAGTGACAGCTTCTGGTGGTGCGTTAACTGTTTCTACCACTGCAGCGGTTACTTTTTCTACTAACGCTTTTTTCTGTTCGTCTGAACGACCTTCTAACATTTTTACAGTTACAATTGGCATTTTACATCCTCCCAAGTGGATAAAATTAGTGTATATTCTTTATAATAGGCTTAGATGGAGGGATTTACAATATGACAAATGAAGAAAAACCGAAACAAAAGTTGGGCTTTACCATTATCAAAAATGACCCGACTGATGGGCATAAAGGCTTTGGTATCGGTTCGTTATCGTTAGAGAATGTATCGCCAGTTTTCATTGATATAGAGGAAAGAAACGCATTCATTGATATTGGGGCGATGCATGCGAAAAGTGAAGTAGAGCGCCGAATTAAATTTACTACAAATCGTGAGGACTCCGAAGGTGGAAAACCGTACTGGCTTGTTTGGGTTACGATTGACTTTAAGGAAGATGGTCCATATTTTGCTGGTGTAACGGCCTGTGAAATGGTTGTGAACAAAGAAAAGCGTCGTGGATACAAAATCTTGGCAGACCATGTCAATAAAATGGACAAATCGATGAAGCGTAAAATTATGGTCGATTATATGGACGATGTATCAAAAGAAGTACTGGCAGACTTCTTGAAATCTCACAATATGGAGATGTGGGAAAGAAGTGATGAGCAGCTTCGAAACGATTTGATGGTAAAAAAATAACAAGTTATATTTGGAAATAATATTATGTCAATAGTTTTGATTGAAAAATCGATCGCAAGTTTGAACAAAATGTGACAATTTAATAGAGGATTTAATCCGTTGTTGAAACTAAGTTTGAAAAAAAGTACACTAAAACTAAGCTTCATTAGTAAGCTAGGACACTTGGCTTAACGAAATGTTTGAGACTTATGCGGCATTTGAAAATTCCCAAGCCGGATGCCCCATGAATCTCATACTTTCGTTTGCCATAAAATTTATCATTATGAAAAAATGTCGATTATCTTATCTTAATATACCAATTTACCGAAGATAAAAAGCTCCTTCTTGTTTGGCGGAATTAACGCCGGGCAAGAAGGAGCTTTTCTTGTTAGTTAAAAATTCCTTTAAACGCTTCAAATGGGAATAGGTCCAGGAAGTCATCCCAAGAATCTTTATCAAAGAATTCAAAAGATGAACATTTCTCTTTCGGTATATCTTCGGTTTTCACGTAAACCATTCTCTGTTTAGGACATGCCTCTGTTGCAAGCTTTCCTGTCTCAACATCAATCAACACACTTTCAACGCCTTTTGGAGCTTTGAAAGTTTCGTTGGGCATTCCTTTATTGATGGCTTCCATATAATCGATCCATACTTGTTTGGAAGCAGCCATATCTTGCTGTACGGACAAAGTCTTCCCTTGGTCATATCCATTCCATACACCGGCTGTCACGCTAGGTGTATAACCGACCAACCATTGATCACTGACCGTCGTGCCCGATTTTGCAGCGTATGTGTGCGTCATGCGGGGGCGTAGTGATACACCAGTGGCTGGAGAGTAATCACTATACACAGGATCAAAAATACCTGTCATCATATCAGTTAATAAAAAGGCATTTTCTTTAGAGATGACTTGTTTGCTCTTCGGTTTTTTATACTCATATACAACCTCGCCATCCGCATTCTTGATTTCAAGGATAGTCGTCGGCTTTGTTTCTTTCCCGCCATTGGCTATCGTGTTGTAGGCTTTTGTAAGATCAAATAGGGAATTTTCGGTAGTTCCCAGAGCGATTGACGGATTGTTTGCTTCTGAGAAGTTCAGGTTAAAGCGGTCCAAGACATCCCGGTATTGATCGTAGCCGATTTTTTCCAATGTTTTGACAGCATAGATATTATCCGAAATGGCAATTGCTTGTGCGAGCGACATTTGGCCGTCTGCAAATTGTCCATTTACATTTTGTGGCTTGTAAGTTGCCCGACCATTATCATAGGTGAAAATGGTCTCGCCGACATCCAAAAATGTAAGTGGAGAAAAGCCATTTTCCAAAGCGGCGGCATAGAGAAATGGCTTAATGGAAGAGCCGGGTTGCCGGACTGCTTGCGTGACGCGGTTAAATGAGCTATCTTCATAATCCCGTCCGCCAACTAGGGCGGTCACCTGTCCGGTTTCCACGTCCATACTGATGAAGCCGACCTGCAACTCACTATCAGGCATATTGTCCATGATGGCCTCATCTGCGGCGAGCTGATGTGCTTGGTTCAAAGTAGTTTTAATCGACCAGCCGCCTTCGCGTATATTAAGATTTTCCTTTTCTAGTATTTCGGTCGCTTCTTGCCATGCCACATCCAAGAAGTAGGGAGCCTTGGACTTGGTAGCTGTCCACTGTTCATTTTTCAGGACAATCTCCTCGGAATTTGCCCGGCTTTTTTCCTCGGCTGAAATGTATTTTTGCTTGTCCATCAGCTCTAAAATGACGGCTTGTCGACCGACTGCTTTTTCATAATCATTAATAGGCGAATAAATACTTGGCCCTTTTGGAATACCTGCCAACAAAGCGGATTCTGCCAAAGTTAGTTCGCTTGCAGATTTGCCGAAGTAATAACGGCTGGCCGCTTCTATCCCGTACATACCATGCCCGTAGTTAACCGTATTCAAGTAACCTTCCAATATTTCATCTTTATCATAAAAAACTTCCAGTCTGTATGCGTACATAGCTTCCTGGATTTTCCTTGTCCAATTTTTGTCCAGTGTCAAGTAAAGGTTCCGAGCCAATTGCATGGTGATGGTACTCGCACCTTCTGCCATGCTCAGCGTTTTTAAGTCGGTTAAAAGTGCGCTGGCAATTCGGGAGTAATCAAAACCATTATGCTCATAAAAATCTTTATCTTCAACGGCAATGGTTGCATCTATTAAGTAAGGCGAAATTTCATCCAACTCAACCCAATAGCGTCTTTCAGCAGAGAAGTAATCGCCGATACGATTTCCATTATTATCGAAAAATACGGATGCTTTTGGCACGGTTAAAGGTGGAGCACCAGCAATTTGAGCATATACACGCAAAGCGATAAAACCGACAACAACTGCAAAGACAGCCGCAACCGCAGTAAAGGTTGTATATTTGATCCATTTTTTTCGCTTTATTTGCCGTCTATAATTTTCCCTTTTCAACCGCATTTCACCCCAATCCATTTTTATACTACACACAGTATAGACTTGAATAGTAGCCTTTAATCGAATTTATACGTAAAAAAACTGTTGCAACTTGTCTAAAATTATCTATACTTTTTTCAAGTAAGCTGTATTGTAAAAGCGATGAGGATCTTGGGAGATTGGAAAGAATATATAAATCGATTCCCTTATCATATTACGAATAAAGTCGAAAAAAGTTTCAAAAGACCTACTTATTGCAATATTCCTGCATAAAAGCGGGAGATGCCTTGATTATGCTGTGTAATTGATAGAGGCGATGGACATGCTTAAAATATTTAGCCAATTTTAGTTTGAGTGGAGTAAATAGCAGACAAAATGTGATAAAGTGAAATCGATAGATTCATTTAAATGAGGTAACCATCCAAGAGACGCTCATGTAGTTTGAAATGTGAAGTTGAAAATAAGAATTGAAGGTGAAATAAATGAGATTTGATGAAACTTATGCAGGGAATGTATTTATTAAAAGCCATCCGAATTACGAAGAATCGAAAGCGGTACTTTATGGAATGCCAATGGACTGGACAGTAAGCTATCGCCCAGGTTCCCGTTTTGGCCCGGCTCGTATTCGAGAGGTGTCAATTGGATTGGAAGAATATAGCTTATATTTAGATCGTGAATTGGATGATGTGAAATTTTTTGATGCAGGGGATATCCCGCTTCCTTTTGGAAATCCGGAAAAATCATTAAAGGAAATTAAAGAATTCGTCAGAAAAGTAGTAGCAGCGGGCAAAGTGCCGATTGGTATGGGAGGGGAACATCTAGTTTCACTGCCCGTGATGGAAGCTGTTTATGAAAAGTATAATGATTTGGCAATCATTCATTTTGATGCTCATACCGATTTGCGTACCGATTACGAAGGGGAGCCATACTCGCATGCTACGCCGATTCGTAAAATTGCAGATCAAATCGGACCGAAAAATGTCTACTCATTTGGCATCCGCTCTGGATTAAAAGAAGAATTCGAATGGGCAAAAGAAAATGGGATGCATATTTCGCCATTCGAGGTGCTGGAGCCACTTAAAAAAGTGTTGCCGACATTAGCTGGCCGCAATGTATACGTTACGATCGACATCGACGTTTTAGACCCGGCACATGCTCCAGGAACAGGTACAGTGGATTGCGGTGGCATCACTTCCAAAGAATTACTGGCCTCCATCCATGAAATTGCCCGCAGCGGGGTGAATGTAGTTGGTTTTGACCTAGTGGAAGTAGCACCTATTTACGACCATTCCGAAATGACGGTCAATACAGCTGCCAAGTTACTAAGGGAAATGATTTTAGGTTGGGTTAAATAAGTAAGGATTAAAAAACATAGAAAATTCTTGTTAATTTTCTATGTTTTTTTCATATATAAATAAACTAAAATTTCGCAGAAGTTAATTCTTGTATAGGGGTGTTCCACATGAGTCTAGAATTTGAAAAAGAAAATTTCGATCAATTATTCGAAGAAGCCTTTGATCAAAAATCCGAAGAAATAAATGAACAGCTCTCCAGAAAAATCCTCATATCCATGGTAGGGGACGTAAACTCAGGGAAGTCGTCCACTATCAATAAACTGATGGATAAAGATTTGGCAAGTGTGGGTGCCCAACCCGGAGAAACAGTCCAAATCCAGAAATATGTCTATAAAGAGAATATCGTTTTTGTGGATACACCTGGCTTGGATGATGTAGTGGAGGAAAACTCGGATGTTACAATAAAATACTACCAACAGTCGGATGTCGTCATATTCTTTTTAAATGCAGCTGGGACCGTCTTATCGGAGAACGAGTTAAAGAACTTTAGAAAAATTGAAAAAATTACAAACGATATTATTATTGTGTTAAACAAAATAGATGCAGCGGATGATGTGCCAAATCTAGTAAAGTATATACAAGATCATACCGACTACGCCTACCCGGTCGTACCTATCTCCTCAAGAACAGGGGAAAACATCGGAATGTTGCAAACGAAATTGTTGGAAGTTCTGGAAAAAAAGTCTAAAGATGTCCTCATGGCGCAAAATTTAAAAGACAAAAGCTCTATTGCCAATAAGTGGATATTGGCTGCTGGTGCTTCTTCTGCAGCTGTTGGGGCATCGCCTATACCAGGCTCGGATTTTATCCCACTAACAGGAATACAAGTAGGCTTGATGATTAAACTTTCAACCCTATATGATAAACCAGTATCAAAAGAAAATGCGAAGGAACTAATCATCGCTACGGTTGTTGGGAATATTGGAAAAACAGTCTTCCGTCAAATCGTGAAATTCGTTCCGGCTGCCGGTTCTATCGTAGGGGCAAGTGTAGCGGGTGCGATGACAGTCGCATTGGGTTATGCCGTAAAATACATGCATGAGCATGATATCGAGTTGCGAGCAGAACAATTAAAAACCATTTATGATAAGTTCCTGAAGAAGGAAAAGAAAAATCCAAGTATTTAATCATTCAATCCAAAGGCATATGCTTTTGGATTTTTTTAAAACTTCATCATAATTATGGTATGATTGAACTTTAATTAGGCTTTAATATATAATATAAAGGTTATAGCAATGAGAGTCTGGAGTGACCACAGAATGAATAGTGCGGAAACAAAAGTAAAAATTAAGTTGAATTCCACAATTCTTCCCGTTGATGGAGATAGAGAAAATTACGAAATGTGGTTAGATGGTTCATTAGTAGAGAAGTCCGGCAAGACCTACTTACGTTATACAGAGCGACTCGAGGAAAAAGAAATCCGTACAACAGTGAAGATGGGTAATGAGCAAGCTTTGATATTGCGTGGTGGCGGTGTGAAGATGCGTCTGCCATTCAACATCGTCCAAGAAGAAATAGGGGCGTATGATACACAGTTCGGCTCCATGCCAATCGTCACAAAAACACGGCATTTATCCTATGATTATAATGAAGATAAAAGCATGAGTGGAACATTCAACGTCCAGTATGATCTTATCATTAGTGGTCAAGCTGTTGGAAAATATACATTAGAAATACAATATTCGGAGGTACTAGAATGAATGCGGTAGAACAATTGCAAGAAGCAATTAAAGAAGCCTTTCAAAAGGCAGTTGAAAAATCAGGTTTAGTGGAAGCAGGTACACAATTCACAATTCATTTAGAAACACCAAAAGATAAAGCGAACGGTGATTTTGCGACTAACTTGGCAATGCAATTAACAAAATTGGCAAAAAAGCCGCCGCGTACAATTGCGGAAAGCATTTTGGAGAACATTGAAACGGAAGGGACGGAAATCGAAAAATTAGAAATTGCCGGTCCTGGTTTTATTAACATCACAGTGCGAAAAGCCTTCCTTGCGGATGTAGTAAAAGCGGTAAAAGAACAAGGCGACAACTATGGACGTTCCACAGCAGGAAACGGCGAAAAAGTCCAAGTCGAATTCGTATCGGCCAATCCAACTGGCGACCTGCACTTAGGCCATGCCCGTGGAGCTGCATTCGGTGACTCATTATGCAATGTGCTCGACTTTGCAGGCTTCGATGTATCGCGTGAATATTATATCAATGATGCGGGCAACCAAATCAACAATCTTGCACATTCATTAGAAGCGCGCTACAAACAGGCTCTAGGGCTGGAGGCGTCCATGCCGGAAGATGGCTACCATGGTCAGGATATCATTACAATTGCCGGCAAATTAGCCGAAGAATTCGGTGGAGCAATCCTTGAAAAATCAGATGAAGAACGCTTCGAATTTTTCCGTGAACATGGCTTGAAGCTTGAATTGGATAAATTAAAAAATGATTTGGCAAACTTCCGTGTAAACTTCGATGTGTGGTACTCGGAGACATCTTTGTACAAAAACGGCAAAATCGATGTAGCCTTAAACAAATTGAAGGAAAATGGCCATGTATATGAAGAAGAGGGAGCAACTTGGTTCCGTTCAACTACATTCGGGGACGATAAAGACCGTGTTCTGGTTAAATCGGATGGTTCATTCACTTACTTAACGCCTGATATCGCTTACCATGAAGATAAAATCCAGCGCGGCTTCGAAAAGCTAATCAATATTTGGGGTGCCGATCACCACGGCTATATTCCACGTATGAAGGCGGCGATACAAGCGCTTGGATACGACCGTGAAAAATTGGAAGTGGAAGTTATCCAGATGGTGCAGCTTTATAAAAACGGCGAAAAATACAAAATGAGTAAACGTACAGGAAACGCGGTGACGATGCGGGAACTGGTTGAAGAAGTGGGCTTGGATGCAGTTCGTTACTACTTCGTAAAAACGGCTTGTGATTCACATATGGACTTCGACCTCGATTTAGCCGTATCTCAATCGAATGAAAACCCTGTTTACTATGCACAATATGCCCATGCGCGTATTTGCTCGATTATCCGTTCTGCAGATGAGCAAGGATTCAAAGCTTCATTAGAAAATCTTGACCTATTAACAGCAGAAAAAGAAGAGGATGTACTGAAAAAAGTGGGTGCATTCCCACAAGTGGTAGCCGAGGCGGCAAAACACCGTACACCTCACCGAGTAGCAAACTACATTCAGGATTTGGCAGCGGCATTCCATAGTTTCTATAATGCAGAAAAAGTGCTGAACCAAGACAACAAGGAATTAACTGAAGCACGTCTTGCGCTAATCAATGCTGTGCGCGTGACATTAGCAAATTCATTGCGTCTACTAGGAGTAGCAGCTCCCGAAAAAATGTAATTTCATCTTTCAAATCAACCAGTCCCTTAGCAAATTGGGGGCTGGTTTTTTTATATGAAGAGAGACAAAAGAACTAGCTGAATGGGAGGTTACATTCCATAAATCAAATCTAGTGGCAACTCTTTGAAAAATCGGACGTTTTTATACTATGAAATGTGGTTATATACAATATAACTATCATCCAATTGTTACTAATAGTACTAGTTTCATAGAAAAAGTTGTGATAAGGTTTGCGTAGACTGCTAAAGGAGAGGTACCTTATGAAAAAAAAATACACGGCTTATTTAGCTGCCATTACTGCTGCGGCAGTGATATCGGTTCCCGCAGCCGATGCGAAATCATTGAATTTTCCGGATTTGTCGCCAACAAACCCACATTATGAAGCAATTAAAGCACTATATGATCGAGGGGTACTCAATGGTTTTCCTGACGGAACTTTTAAACCGAATCAGTTATTGACAAGAGAACAAGCAGCAATAATTTTGACAAAGGCGTTGGATATTGATGCTTCCTCTTACACAAAACAAAACTTTGCGGATGTGGATTCAAGCTCGCCATCCTTTAAGGAAATCAACGCACTCTATGAACGGGGAGTAATACGAGGTTATGAAGATCATACTTTTAAACCGGGAAAATCATTAACAAGGGCCGAAATGGCCATTATCCTTGTAAATGCGTTTGATATCAAGCTTCCTTCCGCTATTACATACCCTTTTAAAGATGTTCGTTCATCATCGGGTTTCCGTTATTATATTCAAGCGTTATATAATGCCCGCATTACAACAGGGACAAGCACGACAACATTCTCGCCAAATGAAACTGTAAAACGTGGGGAAATGGCATCATTTGTTGTACGGGCAGAAAACTATGACCAAGCACCGGCTGCCGAAAATGAAACTGGTTTCGCCCAACAAGTGATCGATTATACGAATATTGAGCGGGCTAAATACGGATTGAAACCGTTTGAAGCTTATCAGCCACTAATGAATTCAGCGCAAATTAAATCGGATGATATGTCCAAAAATAATTATTTTAGTCACAACAGCCCTACTTATGGCACACCATTTGAATTAATGAAATCTCTGGGCATCTCATATAGGGCAGCTGGCGAAAACATCGCGAAGGGGCAACAGACGGCACAGGAAGTTGTCGAAGCTTGGATGAATTCGGAGGGTCATCGCGCCAATATTTTAAACTCCAACTTTACTCATATCGGGGTCGGATACGCACAAAACGGGAACTATTGGACACAACAATTTATGCGCCCATAATCTATGACTATATATTTAAACTTGAAGAGAGCAAATGTTGCTCTCTTTTTTTAATGCTTGTTATGTTTCGCAACTTGGCAAGACATACATAGGCTAGCGCGCAAGGCTTATTGCTTTTAATACCGCATTGTAATCCTTATTAAGACACTATGAATTGACGGAGGGAAGAAGCAAAAAGTAAAATGGCTTTAGAAGCAATAGATCGGATTTAGTTTGAGTAAGGAGATGATTGTTTGAAAAGTTTATTTATAAAAACCGAAGAACAACGGAAATGGTTAGAAAAGCTGAAATCCGTGGAAGAGGAATTTAAAGGAAATGCCCAGCAAATCGATGAGCAATCAATCTTTCCTTACGCCCATATTCAAAAGCTGCGAGATTTGGGATATACAAAAATCACTTTACCGAAAGAGTTAGGGGGAGATGGTTTTAATGTATATGACGCAATTTTGATGCAAGAAACACTGGCGAGCTTTGATGGGAGTACGGCGCTATCAATCGGTTGGACGGTTTTAACGGTCGGTGAATTATTTGAAAATAAATATTGGGAACCTGCTAAGTTGGCCACTTTTGCAAAAGAGGTAGTAAATGGGGCAATCATCAATCGCGCTGTAAGCGAAGTGGCAACAGGTAGCCCGATTCGGGGCGGGCGTCCTGGAACGTCGGCAAAACGCAATGGGGACAAATGGATCATTAATGGACGTAAAAGCTATACAACCGGATCACCAGAGCTGGATTACTTTTTAACTTCAGCCTGGATTGAGGAAGAGGGAAAAATCGGGTTCTTTTTAATACATAAAGATACACCGGGACTTGCCATTGAAGAGACTTGGGATGTCATCGCGATGAGGGGAACCGGCAGTCATGATTTAGTGTTAAATGAAGTAAAGCTGGACGAATCTGATTTAGTAGAGATTCCTGATTATGCGGCCGGTTCTAAATTGAATGGCTGGCAATTGATTATTCCGGCAACCTATTTGGGAATAGCTCAAGCTGCCCAAGATTATGCAGTTCAATTCGCGAATAACCATTCACCGAACAGTATAGAAGGAACAATTGCGTCCTTACCCAATGTGCAAGCATTGCTTGGCGAAATTGAATTAGCACTTACGCAAGCACGATTTGCATTATATGGTGCTGCACAATGCTATGTGGAACTAAAAAATAGCGGCGATCCGCTATCGGAAGAAGAAGGCATGCTCATAGTAAATGCCGTCAATGTGGCTAAACATACAGTCACCAACGCAGCCATTACTGTAGTTGATAAAGCAATGCGTGTGGTAGGGGCAAAAAGCTTGCAAAGGTCAAACCCACTTCAACGTTATTACCGCGATGTTCGGGCTGGTCTTCATAATCCTCCAATGGATGATTTGACGATCAAAAAGTTGGCTGAAGTCGTTCTAAAGCAAAAATAGATCTATGGAAAGTAGGATATTACCCGACTACCGAAACACCCAACCAAAAGCTATACATTCTTTTCCATAAATAAAGTATAATAGAAAAATCAAAATTAAATAAACAGTAAAGGTCTTTTTGCTATCTAAGCAAAAAGAGTAAAAGGGAAGTTGGTGAAAATCCAGCGCTGTCCCGCAACTGTAAATGGGAGTAGCCCTATAATCCACTGTTGCAACGATTTGCAATGGGAAGGAAGGGAGTACGATGACCATAAGCCAGGAGACCTGCCTTTATGATGACAGATTCAAACCTTACGAGGATAAGGGGAGTACAACTAGTTTGATTTCTTACTATGACTAGCCCGTCTCCCTTAATGTTTGGGGAGACTTTTTATTTTGGTCTACTTGATGGCAGGCAGGTTGTTTGGCTTGAGCTCTACATTGCTTGGCAGACAATTTTTTATCAAGTTCTTGATTGTAATGAGACAACTCAGGAAACCTGGATGAAATAAATACAGTACGAAACGATATCGTATCGCGTTAAAAAATTTAAACATGCAGAGAATATTTTTTGAGGTAGCATTGTGAAAAAAAGTATGGTGTTTGCTTATAGTTCTTCAATCATTATTTTATTGGCCAGCATTTGGCTTGGGGTTTCAATCGGTTCTGCCGATATCCCACTGTCAACCTTATGGGATAATAAAACGAATCCCAGTGCTTATAGCATCTTATGGGGCATTCGAATGCCTCGCGTAATTTTAGCCGGTCTCGTCGGGGCATCGTTGGCAATTGCCGGGGCGGCTTTCCAAGGACTGCTTAAAAACCCTTTAGCCGATCCTTATACACTTGGTATTTCTTCCGGTGCATCTGTCGGAGCCGTTGCAACCATCTTCTTCAGCCTTTCAATACCGGTGATAGGCGTATATACTTTGCCGCTTATCGGTATGGTAGGGGCATTCATTACGATGATTCTCGTATTATCCTTCGCAAGATTGATCGACCGCTCCATGAAAATGGAAACACTGATTTTAACGGGGGTGATCTTTAGTTCCTTTTTAGGATCTTGCATTTCGTTAATGATCGCGCTTACTGGCCAGCAGCTGCGGGAGATTACAGGCTGGCTTCTTGGGAGTGTATCCATGCGTGGTTGGCCCTATGTCCAAATGATTTTGCCGTTTGTTGTGATGGGGGTTGTCTTCCTGTGGCTCAACCGCCGGGAATTGAATGCCATGATGTACGGGGATGAACGGGCACAGGCTCTGGGAGTGAATGTAAAGAAACGAAAGTATGCAATCCTGGCGGGAGGTTCAATGCTAACTGGCGCGGCAGTCGCCGTTTCAGGAACCATCGGATTTGTGGGATTGGTTGTTCCCCATATGACACGGATGCTCTTTGGAACAGATCATCGTCATTTGCTTACTTTATCATTCTTCAATGGTGCCAGTCTTTTGATTCTTTGTGACCTTGTGTCGAGGACAATCATTACACCGGCGGAATTGCCGATTGGTGTAATTACAGCCTTTATTGGGGCACCTGTCTTTTCATATATCTTCTTTAAACAACGAAGAAGTAGGGGGTGAAAATATGCTAAAGGTACAACATATTTCAGGCGGCTATGGGACAATCCCTCTTCTATCGGATATTTCATTTGACGTAGAAGAAGGCAAGATGGTCGGAATTTTGGGGCCGAATGGGTGTGGAAAGTCCACATTGTTGAAAGTAATCAGCGGCATTATGAGTCCCACTTTTGGGACCATCATGATAGATGGTAACGATATAAATGAATATTCAACACGCGAGTTGGCAAGGAAAATGACCATTTTACCCCAATTGCATGCAAGCGCATTTTCCAGTACAGTGCGGGATACTGTGTCGATTGGACGTTATCCCCATCAATCAGGCTTCTTTTCAAGTTGGGGAGCGGAGGATGAAAATGCGGTAAAAAAAGCGATGCAGCAGACCGATATTGAAAAATATGAAAATCAATACTTGGAGTATTTATCGGGTGGGGAACAACAGCGGGTTTTCATCGCCCAAGCTTTGGCGCAGGTTTCAAAGTTGCTGTTGCTTGACGAACCAACGAATCATCTGGATATTGCACATCAAAAGCAAATTTTGGATATGATACGCAAAGAAGTTATAGAAAGTAACTTAACCGTCGTTTCCGTTTTCCATGATATTAACTTGGCGTCACTCTACTGCGATGAAGTGCTGTTGATGGAGAATGGGAAAGTGAAAGCCTTTGGTCCTCCGCATGAGGTATTGCTTGAAGAACGGATCGAGGATGTCTATAAAACACAAATTTCTATCCAGGCACATCCAGAGCAGCCGAAGCCGCAGATGACCATTTTACCGGTTATACAGGAGCAAACTAAAGAAAAACGGATAACCGTGGAGAATTTGAAATTAAACGAGGAATATATTGAATTTAGATCCCATTTCCCTTTAAGGGTGCTATCATCCGCAGTTCATAACGCGGGGTTGGGATGGTATGCAAACTTCATGAACCGCACCGTGAAGCCGGATTATGATATTGAACATGTAAAAGAAGAATATCTACAATATTTAGTTAGCAAGGGCTTTTCACCCACCAATACGGTCGGCATGATGACAGCGGTTGATACGAGCAAGGCTGTTATCAAAAGTTACGAAATGCCCTTTGGTGAGGTGATTATCGCGGTCACAGCTGGGGTCGGTAATGCGATCGATGTTTCCCAAAGCTATAAACGGAACAATTTCTTTGAAGTTGGAACCATTAATACTTGGGTGATTATCAATGGGAAATTATCTGACGAAGCCTTTGTGCAAGCGATGATGACGGCAACGGAAAGCAAAGCAAAAGCATTGCAGGAAGAAGAGGTGTATGATTGCATTTCGAATACACTTGCAACAGGTACAACAACGGATAGTTTACTGATAGCTGCAACGCAACAAGGAGAATTAATGCAATACGGAGGTCCCATTACGGAGGTAGGTAAAGTAATTGGGAGAGGTGTTTTTGAAGCGACTGTAGAAGCAATTCACACTTATCGAAAAGGGGATAGTTAAAATGAAACTTTACACAAAAACAGGGGATAAAGGCAAAACGAGTCTTATGGGTGGACGCGTCAGCAAGGACGATTTGCGAGTAGAGGCATACGGCACAATCGATGAGCTGAATTCGTATATTGGCAAAGCTGTAACTGAGTTGGATCAATCAGTATTCAAGGACTTACTGGAAGACCTTGAAACGATCCAGCACGAGTTGTTCGATTGCGGTGGCGATTTAGCGAATGTGATGAAGGAACGCAAAATTACATTACAAGAATCATCGATTGAAGTGTTGGAAAAAAGAATAGATTCTCTGTCGGATGAAGCGCCGCCATTGAAAAGATTTATCTTGCCTGGTGGTACTCCTGCTGCAGCAACGCTCCATATCGCGAGGACAGTAACGCGCAGGGCAGAACGTCGAGTTGTGACATTAATGAACGAAGAAGAGGACGTCCCTTCAATTGTTCAAAAATATTTAAACCGTCTATCTGATTACTTCTTCGCAGCGGCACGTGTTGCAAACTTCCGGACAAACGTGAAAGATATTGAATATATCCGCAGTGGAGATGTATTCAAATAATTTAAGAAACTGCCCCGTTAGTTAGAAGCTATTCTAATTTTGACGGGGCCTTTTACATTTACCGGTGTCTTGGCAATTGATCTTTGTATTGACTTCGCAATTCGCTAAGTCTTTGGAGATTGCTAAGCGAGTTATTTTCAAGGTGTTGTCCGATGCCAAGTATAAAATTTTCTACTAAAAAGGTAGGGGCGATCATTGAATGGAACTCCCATAGCTCGCCTCGATTGGTATAAAAAATATAGTCCGCCTCGTCCTGATAATCGGAAATTAGACAATCTGTCATCACGATTGTTTTATAATTTGCCGATTTAGCATAATCCAACAGTACACCGGCTTCCCGATTCATCGCCACAAATCCGAATAAAAACACTACATCCTCTTTTCTTAAATGCATGAGTGACTCGAATAATTCATGTCCACTCTTCGGCAACATCTCAATTTCCAAACCAAACCGCGCTAGCCGATGCTTCATTAGTGCAGCAAGCCCTTCCGCTGAAGCGGGTGCATGAATATAAAGCTTTCGACAATTGGACATTACCTCGATCGCTTCCTTGAATTGTTCTTGGTCCAGCTCGCGTAAAGTGTTGGCAAGCTGATTCCGTGTCATCGTAAGTAGATGTTCATGCAAAAGAAGATCATTGCTTTGGATTTGCAATAATGAATTTCTTAGCTTGTTCTCGGGGGAAAGTTGTTCTTTTTCCATTAAATCGGCTTTAAAGGATTTGAAATTGCCGAATCCGATATTTTTCCAGAAGCGTGAAATGGTTGCATTGCTCACTTGAAGAGCTTGTGCCAGCTCAGTTTCAGAATAATACAAAATACGTTCTCCACTTTTTTCAATAAAGTCGGCAATTCTTTTTTGACTCGGGGTTAATTTTGAAAGATCCCATTTAAGTTTCAATATATCTCACCTCTTGCAATCATTTTACCACAAAATGAAAAATATTTTTCATTAATTATAATATGAAAAATAATTACATTTTTCTAACTATCCCTTAACATCACCTTTACAATCCACAACTAGAATAGGAGGTAATAAATGTCTAGGAGGAAATGTGCAGTGTTAAAGAAGCCGTATGAATTAACGCAATCCCAGAAAATGATGGTATTTATTTTGTCGATGTCACTATATGGATTAAGCAATATGTTTACCGAGCTTGTTCCTTCAGCGCAATTGGGTGTGATCGAATTGAAGATCGATGCTTTTGCCTTTATCCCATTAACTTTATGCATGTTATTCCACCCCCTATATGCTGCAATCGGGGCATCCGTAGGGGAGTTGATTTTTGGTGAATTGATGCTTGGACAGTTTGGTGGAATTGGGGAAGTTGAGAAGTTCATTTTGTTTTCACTCGGAATGTGTATCGGAGGGATGCTTGTCCGCAACCCGCAAATAAAATCACAAGTTGCCATTGGAGCTATTTCAGGATACGGGATCTTTTTGGTGTTGGCCACAATTGTAGATATTTTAAAAGTGGTGGTCGGGGTCGAAGAATTTGAAGCCGTCCCTGGTCTTGCTAAAAGTATTTTCGTGGTTGAAGGCGTCGAGTTCCTTAATGATTTTGTTTTCTCCGGTACACTATTTACTTTGCTTCCGACACTATACCTTGTCCCTCGATTGTATGGGAAAATTGAGCCTTTGTTGGGAATGAAACCAAGGGATAACAAGGTTCACTATTCATTAACAAAGGTTTTTACGCCAAAATTAATCGCTATTAGTTTAGTGCTGACTGCAATTGCTTTTGTCACACAAGCAATTTCTGAATCTGATTTTGAACTGGGTGTATGGGAACCTGAATTTGTCGAAACTTACGGCTCCCAAGTCATTTGGGTTGTGATTGGAGTATCGGCTTTCTGTTCACTTATGATTATCGGCTACCTTCTAAGAAAAGGGAAGGAAGCTAAAGGAGACACGAATCATCTTGCATAAGCCACTCATTGATATACGGAATGTATCTTTTGCATATCCCGGAAATGAAACTAGAGTACTAGATGGAGCAAACTTACAGGTTTTTGAAGGCGATTTTTTAGCGATAGTAGGTGGAAATGGGTCGGGGAAATCCACGCTTTGCAAAACGATGAATGGTTTGATTCCCCGATTTTATGTAGGGGAATTTGAAGGAGAAGTGATTACTGATGGAATGGACACGTCTGTACATGATGTTGCAGCACTTTCACAATCGATTGGATATGTCTATCAAGATTTTGAAAATCAGCTGCTCAGGCCGACTGTCAAAGAGGATGCTTCTTTTGTCCCCCTGAATTACGGGTTACCGGATTTTATGGAAAGAGGCGAATGGGCACTCCAAGTGACAGGACTTGCCCATTTAAAGAATGAATTTGTTTGGCAACTAAGCGGAGGCCAAAAGCATCTCCTTGCATTGGCCGGTGCGATTGCCATGAGACCGAAGATTTTGATTGTAGATGAACCGATTGCTCAGCTAGATCCCCAGCATGCCATCCAAATCTACGATGTTTTGAAAATACTGAATGAACAGTACGGAACGACAATCATTGTCATTGAACATCATACAGAGTTTATAGCAAAGTATTGTAAGCAAGTTGTCTTGATGGATCATGGCAGGGTGTTTTGGAAGAAGGCTGTGCGGGAGGCTCTTTGCAGTGTTGAGGATCTGATGGAACGGCAAATCTATCCGCCGCAAGTTACGCAAGCGGCGCATTATTTAAACCTTGACCATTATCCAATAACTTTGGAAGAAGCAGTTGCTTGCTTTGAGGGAAGGACTCTTTCCGAAATTCATTCCCCAAAAACAATATTAAAGGGAAGTACGCCTAAATTATCATTAAAAAATACTTCCGTTCAGTATAAAACACTTGGGAAGAAAGTAAAAAAAGCGTTAATCAATATTTCCGTCGATTTTCTCGAGGGCGATCAAGTGGCGCTTGTTGGGAATAACGGTGCAGGAAAATCCACCTTGCTTAAACTATTAACCGGAATAGTGAAGCCAACTGAAGGTTCTTTGGAGCTATTGGGAAAACCGCTTAGAAAAATAACTCCAGAAGAGCTATCCAGCCATATTGCGTATGTTTTTCAAAATCCGGAAGAAATGTTTATCGAAGACAGTGTCAGAAAAGAAATTGAATATTATTTAAAAGTGCGGAAGATCGAAAATTACGGTGAATTAGTAGATCGAATCATGGATGATTTTGATTTGACCGATTTTCAGCATCAAGATGCACGGTTGATGAGTGGGGGGCAGCAAAGGCGGGTATCATTGGCGATCGGGGCGGCCATGCGTCCATCGGTCATTATCTTGGATGAACCTACAGCAAATCTGGATATCGCTACGAAGAGTAAGGTTGTCATGATGCTGGAACAGCTAAAAAAGCATGTTGATACGATTATTATTGCCACGCATGATATGCAATTGGTTGCAGAATGGGCAAATCGTATGATTGTGATGCATGCCGGCGAGGTATTGATGGATGATACAACTGATGCGATATTCCAGCAACGCGAAACATTAACCCAAGCAGGATTAGTGCCGCCCCAAATTATTGCTTTATGCAATGAATTGAATTTTCCGCACTGTACAACAGTCGAGGAGTTTGCAAAATGTTGGAAGGGTGCAGCAAAGCGGGGTGAGTTGGTTGGAAATTAGTAAATTTTTAAACGAAAAGTTATCGCTAGAGTACGTGAAAAATGAGCTTGTTAAAACCGCATATGGCACGGAAGAGAATCTTTTAACAAAATTGGATCCTCGTGTTCTTTTAATATGGTATTGCTATTTCGCCATCGTTCCATGGTTTATCCATAGTCATGTTGTTTTGATAGGGTACTTGCTGTTTATGCTGTTTCTAACCTATCGGGCAAAAGTAAGTCCGCTTATTTTAGGGGTAATGGGATTAGGTTTACTTGGAGAAATGCTCATTCTTTTTATCATTTCGCTACTGTTCGGCGGTGACCTGGAGACGGTTCTTCCGATGGTTTGGTTATGCATCAAGTTGGGCGGCATTTCGTTGGCCAGTGTAGCCGTTTTTACAAGCATCAACCCGGAAAAGTTCAGTGATGCTCTACTTAGATTGGGATTTCCTGCACAGTTTTCATTTAGTGTCGCATATGCATACCGGATTTTGCCCACTTTGCTGGAGGAATTTCAGCAAATTATCTTATCATATCGATTACGCGGATTAGCTCCGGAAAAAAGCGGTTTATTTTATTGGAGAAAAATTGTCTATTTTTTAATTGTTTTTATTCGCTCTTTTTATCCGCTCATATTAAATAGTGCGAAACGTTCCAGAACGACAGTGGAGGCACTTGAAACAAAGGGCTTTACCTATGGTGCTAATAATTTGCAAATGATCAAGCTGAAAACCGGCTATTTAAAGCTCACTTATAATGATTATGCCTTTACTATGATTTCCATTTTTTATTTGATTATCGTACATGCCCTACATTATGTATTATAGAGGAGAATTGAGATGAATTTTGATTTTCATACACATGCCAAGTTGTCGAAAAAGGTGGATTTTTCGTTGCCTTATTTTGAAACGATGGCCAAGAAAGCAATTGAATGCGGGTTGGATGGTATTGCATTGACAGAACATTTTAATACGAAAAATTTCAGGGAAGTATATGACACATTGGATGCTCATTTTCCTTATGAAAATGGTTACTACAATATTCATGGATTAAAAGTTTTTCCTGGCATGGAAGTGGATATTTTGGAAGTTGGCCATATTTTGTGCATCGGTGATTTGCAAGACGTGAGAGCAATGCGTGAGCAGCTGAATGATTATACAAAAAAGGGTGGGTTCGTCCCATTTGCCCAGCTCTTGGAGATGCGTTCACAGTATGAAATGCTGGTGATTGGGGCTCATCCATACCGTCCAAGTACACCGTTGAAAGATTTGGACCCTTCGCTGTTGAGACAATTGGATGCATTCGATTTAAACGGAAAAGATCTTCACACGCGCGGCATTGAAGAAAATACTGCCGATGTAAAATCTTTGGGCTCAGCACTGGATAAACCTGTTGTAGGTGGCAGCGACACACACCACTTTATGCAGTATGGTGCTGTGTATACCATCCTTGATGAAACTTGCAACCATGTATCAGAATTAAAAGAGATTGTTGTGAATAGACGGTTCTCGATTAATGTTGCAGACGACTTACATGAGCGAGTAATGGAAGCGATCCGGTTGAAAGAGATCGAAAAACGAAAGGTTCTGGAAATAGTAGAATAATAAAGGCAACCACCTGATTGAGCAGATGGGAGATTCAATTGTTTGGCAATACTGACAATTGTGTTCCATCACTTGAGAGGGTGGTTTTATTTTTATGCTAGAAGGGGTAATGATTGGAAAGTGATTGGTAGCGAAAAATCGCATTATTAACAAACTATTATTCGATAACTAGAAATATTATAACAATGCATTGACTGAATGCTCATTCATATTCTACAATAGAGACATAAAATTGAGGGTTCTTGAATTTACTAATATTATAGAATATTTTAAGACTACTCGAAAAAAGTTATTTTGAACAAAGGGGAATAGAGGAAAAAAGGGGGAAAAATAATGAATGGATTGCTTATTGCAAATTGGGTGTTATTTGGTGCGGTTCTCTTATACGCGTTAGGTTTATTCTTTTATCTAATTAAAACACGTTATCAATTTATTCAATTGGGCAGAAAAGAAGAATTCGAACTAAAGCTAAAAGAACGATTAGGGGATTTAGCAGAAAAAGTTTTTGGACAATCCAAACTCCTAAAAGATAAAAAGATGGGCTTGGTCCATGTTGCCTTTTTCTACGGCTTCTTATTAGTGCAATTAGGGGCGATCGATTTAATTTGGAAGGGACTAGCTCCGGACTCACATTTGCCGCTTGGTGGATTATATCCTGTCTTTACTTTCTTCCAGGAAATTGTTGTATTGGTCATCTTGGTAGCGGTTGCAGTAGCGTTTTACCGCCGTTACATGGAAAAGCTTGTCCGGCTTAAACGAGGCTTTAAAAACGGATTGGTTTATTTGTTTTTAGGCGTCCTAATGTTTGCCACTTTAATAGGAAACGGTATGGCGCTTATCTGGCACGGACATGCTTTTACGCTAGCTGAGCCTGTTGCATCCAGTATTGCGTGGCTGTTCCAATGGATGTCGCCTACGGTTGCGGCGGTAATCTTCTTTGTGATGTGGTGGGCACATCTACTAGCATTGCTTGCCTTCCTTGTTTACATTCCACAAGGGAAGCACTTCCACTTAATCACGGGTACTTTAAATGCGGTTGTCAACCGACAAGATCGGATTGGGACACTTCGCCCGATCGATTTTGCTGCACTTGAGGAAGCGGAGGACGAAGCGGAAATGCCGGCACTTGGTGTTGGTAAAATTACAGACTTCACACAGAAGCAAATGCTTGATTTATATGCTTGTGTGGAGTGCGGACGCTGTACGAATATGTGTCCTGCAACAGGGACAGGGAAGATGCTCTCTCCAATGGACCTCATCGTTAAGTTGCGTGACCATCTAACTTTTACAGGGGCAGTAACGACAAAACAAAAACCTTGGGTGCCGGCATTTGCATTCAATAATACTCAAGGCAATCAGCTGGCGATGGCCGCTGGTGCGGAAGGGGCAGTTATTGAAGATATTTACAGCCCTTCGTTGATAGGTGATGTTATTACGGAAGAAGAAATTTGGGCATGTACGACGTGCCGTAACTGTGAAGATCAATGTCCGGTGATGAATGAGCATGTGGATAAAATTATCGACCTGCGCCGCTATTTAACAATGACGGAAGGGAAAGTAAATTCTGACGCACAACGCGCCATGAATAATATTGAACGTCAAGGCAATCCATGGGGGCTTAACCGAAAAGAAAAAGAAAATTGGCGTGAGATGGACCCATCCATTTCCATTCCAACTGTAAAAGAAGCAAAAAAATCTGGTGAAGGTTTCGAATATTTATTCTGGGTCGGTTCAATGGGATCATTCGATAGCCGCTCGCAAAAAATCGCTCTAACCTTTGCCCGACTAATGAATGAAGCAGGCATTAAATTTGCGATACTAGGCAATAAAGAGAAAAACTCAGGCGATACGCCGCGTCGTTTAGGTAATGAGTTTTTATTCCAAGAGCTTGCTGCGGCAAACATCGAAGAGTTCGTAAAAAATGATGTGACGAAAATCGTTACCCTCGACCCTCATGCTTACAATATCTTTAAAAATGAGTACAAAGATTTTGGATGGGAAGGGGAAGTGTATCATCATACAGAGCTGCTGTACGATTTAGTGAATGAAGGGAAGCTGACATTAAATCATCGGGTGGATGAAACAATCGTATTCCATGATTCTTGCTACCTGGGTCGTTACAACGATGTATATGATGCACCGCGTGAAATTCTAAAAGCCATTCCAGGTGTTAATCTTGTCGAAATGGAACGTAACCGTGAAACGGCAATGTGCTGTGGAGCTGGTGGGGGTCTAATGTGGATGGAAGAACACGTAGGCAACAGAATCAATGTGGCACGTACAGAACAAGCACTGGCAACTAGTGCATCCGTCATTTCTTCCGGTTGTCCTTATTGCTTAACGATGCTATCTGATGGAACGAAAGCAAAAGAGGTTGAAGAATCAATTGGCACATTCGACATCGCCGAGATTTTGGAACGTTCTGTATTCGGAGAAAAAGCAGTGGAACCGGCCGAAGAGGAAACGGTGGAAGTTTAGTTTACAGTGTTGTTTAGAAGAAATTTGATTTTATTAGAGAATTAACGTTTAATATTATTAAAAATTGTAATATCAGAAAAATTAAAATTGATTAACAGATTAATATTCTATAAAATATAGATAAGTGTAAAAAGGGAGTTCTAAGTAACTCCCCTTTTTATTAAACATAAATTGAGCGAGCGTTCAGTCGATGGTAGCACGCTTCAATTTCAAAAGGTTTATGGAAGATTGAACATTGCACCGAAATATCAACCATAAGACCTTCGTAACTATGTAAGAAACTGTGCGGTAAAACTTGAAAACAAAGGGGATGTAGATTTGAGTAGAACAGTTATTTTAGAAGGGGCAAGAACACCGTTTGGAAAGTTTGGGGGAACTCTTTCGGCGTTAACTGCAAGTGATTTAGGAGGTAAGGCGATTAAAGCTGCATTGGAAAGAGCAGATGTCACACCGGATGAAGTGAACGAGGTCATTATGGGGACAGTGCTTCAAGCAGGGCAAGGACAAATTCCTTCTCGACAAGCTGCACAAAAAGCAGGGATTCCTTATTCGGTAAAAACAGAAACGATTAATAAAGTATGTGCCTCTGGGTTGCGTAGTGTCACATTGGCCGACCAGCTTATTCGTTTGGGAGACGAAGAAGTCATTGTTGCAGGTGGCATGGAATCGATGTCAAACGCACCTTACTATTTGCCTAATGGACGATGGGGACTTCGAATGGGAGATGCCAAATTGGTAGATGGCATGGTGTTCGACGGGCTATCTTGTGCGTTCCATCCAGAAAATGTTCACATGGGAACTTACGGGAATGAAACGGCAGGTGCTTTTGAACTTGCAAGAGAAACGCAGGATGAATGGGCAGTAAGAAGCCATCAATTCGCTATAAAAGCGATGGAAGAAGGAAAATTCGCAGAAGAAATCACCGCAATCGAGATTAAAGGGAGAAAAGGCGAGGTAACGACAGTGCTGGAGGATGAGGCACCACGTAAAAACACATCTTTGGAAGCGTTATCAATATTAAAACCTGCGTTTGATAAAGACGGGACAATCACTGCCGGAAATGCACCAGGAATCAATGATGGGGCGTGTGCGCTGGTCTTAATGAGCGAGGAAAAGGCAACAACAGAAGGCCGCAAACCACTTGCTTATGTACTGGGGCATGCAGAGGTCGGAGTTGAGCCAAAGGATTTCCCGCAAACACCAGGACTTGTAATTAACGAGCTGTTAAAGAAGACAAACAAATCGATTGAAGAAATCGACCTTGTCGAAATTAATGAAGCATTCGCTGCCGTTGCTCTCGTCAGCAATCAAATTGCGGGGATAGATTCAGAGAAAGTGAATGTCAATGGGGGAGCGGTTGCACTGGGACATCCAATCGGGGCATCGGGTGCGAGAATCATTTTGACTTTGGCCTACGAGCTGAGACGCCGCGGTGGCGGAATTGGAATCGCCGCAATATGTTCAGGCGGTGGCCAAGGGGACGCCATACTGATCGAAGTGCCAAAGCAATAATTGTTAGACAATGTAAGATGTTTTTATTTTCATAAATCTAAAAGAAGTTCAACACACTCAAACAAAAGTCAGGGGATGAGCGAGTAGTGGCTATTCAAAAGGTGATGGTAGTAGGTGCTGGTCAAATGGGATCGGGGATTGCACAAGTTTGTGCACAAGCGGGCTTTGACGTGTTACTGAATGACATGAAGCAGGAGTTTTTCGATCGTGGGCTAGGGGTTATTACAAAAAATTTAGCAAGAGACGTAGAAAAGGGAAGAAAAACAGAGGAAGAAAAAGAAGCGATACTTGGACGCATTACGATGTCGCTACATCTGAATGATGCGAATGATGCGGACCTGGTAATTGAAGCGGCGACAGAAAATATGGATATTAAACAATCGATATTTAGAGAATTGGACAGCATCGCTCCCAAACATGCAATCTTGGCAACGAACACTTCGTCCTTGCCGATAACAGAAATTGCTGCTGTAACAGAACGACCGGAACAAGTGATCGGCATGCATTTTATGAATCCTGTGCCGGTGATGAAGCTCGTTGAAATCATTCGTGGGCTAGCAACAAACGATGAGGTTTATCAGTCGGTTGAAGAAATGACGAGGAAATTATCCAAGACACCGGTGGAAGTAAATGATTTCCCTGGTTTTATTTCAAACCGTATATTGCTTCCAATGATCAATGAAGCGATATATGCCCTTTATGAAGGGGTGGCGTCGAAAGAAGCGATTGATGATGTCATGAAACTTGGAATGAATCATCCGATGGGTCCACTGACGCTGGCGGATTTTATTGGCTTGGATACATGCCTGTCAATCATGGAAATCCTGCACGATGGCCTGGGGGATAGCAAGTATCGCCCATGTCCATTGCTCCGTAAATATGTGGCGGCAGGTTGGCTTGGAAGAAAATCCGGCCGTGGGTTCTATGTGTACGAAGATTAAGTCAGGAGGGTTTCTATGCATCTAGTATTTACAGAAGAGCAAATAATGATGCGGGATATGGTGCGTCAATTTGCAGAGAGTGAAATTACTCCATTCATTGACAACATGGAACAGGGGGAATTCCCCCATGAAATCCTGAAAAAAATGGGCGGGCTTGGGCTGATGGGCATCACTGTTCCACAAGAGTATGGAGGAGCAGGAATGGACTTTACTTCCTACATTCTGGCCATCAACGAACTGTCTAAAGTAAGTGCGGTAGTGGGGGTTATCCTATCGGTCCATACTTCGGTAGGAACAAACCCGATCTTATATTTTGGAACAGAGGAACAACAGAAAAAATATGTTCCGAAGTTAGCGAGCGGCGAGTATTTAGGGGCATTTTGCTTAACGGAGCCTGAAGCTGGATCGGATGCCGGGGCATTGAAAACCAAGGCTGTTAAACAGGATGATCACTATATCCTGAATGGGTCAAAGGTGTTTATTACAAATGGCGGGGAAGCGGATGTATATATTGTGTTTGCTTCAACGAATCCTGCCAGAGGTTCCCGAGGGATTTCCGCATTTATCGTGGAGAAGGATACGCCAGGGTTCATTGTTGGAAAAGATGAGAAGAAAATGGGGCTTCACGGATCCAGGACGGTGCAGCTAACTTTTGAAAATATGAAAGTCCCTGCAGAGAATTTATTGGGCAAGGAAGATGAAGGCTTTAAAATTGCGATGGCCAACTTAAATATAGGGAGAATCGGCATTTCCGCACAAAGCTTGGGGATTGCAGAAGCGGCATTATCAGCTTCTGTAAACTATGCGAAAGAGCGAATCCAATTTGGGAAACCGATTGCTGCCAACCAAGGGGTCGGTTTTAAATTGGCGGACATGGCAACAGCGGTAGAGGCGGCAAGGTTGTTGGTTTATAGAGCGGCGAACCTCCAATCTCTTGGATTGCCATGCGGCAAAGAAGCATCGATGGCGAAATTATTCGCATCCAAAACAGCGGTCAATGTTTCGACAGAAGCTATCCAAGTATTTGGAGGATACGGCTATACAATGGATTATCCTGTGGAGCGATATTTCCGTGACGCCAAAGTAACCGAAATCTACGAAGGCACAAGCGAAATCCAAAAAATCGTCATAAGTGCCAGGTATACAAACAATTCTAAAAAGTCTGAATAGTTTTTGATTTGTGTGAGTGCCTGGCACACACACAGTACACACAGTACACACAGTACACAATACAGCACGTGAACACATTTTGAATAACGGGGGAATGGGAAGATGAATTTTCAGTTGTCTGAGGAGCATCAACAATTACGTGAGATGATCCGTGATTTTGCATTGAATGAGGTAGCACCGACAGCCGGTGAACGTGATGAGGAAGAACGTTTTGACCGTGAAATTTGGGAGAAGATGGCCGAGTTGGGGCTGACAGGCATTCCCTGGCCCGAGGAGTATGGTGGTGCTGGATTTGATTATCTAGCTTATGCGATTGCAGTAGAGGAGCTGTCGCGTGTTTGTGCGTCAACCGGCGTAACGCTATCTGCACATACATCGTTGGCAGGGTGGCCGATATTCAAGTTCGGCAACGAAGAACAAAAACAAAAATACCTCCGACCTATGGCGGAAGGGAAAAAAATCGGGGCGTATTGTCTAACGGAAGCCGGATCTGGAAGTGATGCGGGAGGGATGAAAACGACAGCAAAGCTTGACGGTGATGAGTACGTGCTGAATGGCTCGAAAATTTTCATTACCAATGGCGGCATTGCGGATACTTATGTAGTGTTTGCAGTTACAGATCCAGAGTCAAAACATAAAGGAACAAGTGCGTTTATCGTAGAGTCGAGCTTCCCGGGGTTTGGCGTCGGCAAAAAAGAAAAGAAAATGGGGATACGTTCTTCACCAACGACCGAAATTATCTTTGACAACTGCCGCGTCCCTAAAGAAAACCTTCTTGGAAGTGAAGGGGAAGGCTTTATCATTGCCATGAAAACATTGGACGGCGGAAGAAATGGTATCGCTGCCCAAGCGGTTGGAATTGCTCAAGGTGCCTTGGATGCAGCAACAGAATATGCAAAAGAACGGGTGCAATTTGGAAAGCCGATTGTTGCAAACCAAGGAGTCTCCTTCAAACTGGCCGATATGGCAACAGCAATTGAAGCTTCCAGACTATTAACTTACAACGCTGCGTGGTTAGAATCGAATAACCTTCCTTACGGGAAAGAATCGGCAATGGCAAAACTAATGGCAGGTGACACTGCAATGTCTGTCACAACTGAGGCAGTTCAAGTATTCGGTGGCTATGGCTATACAAAAGACTATCCTGTGGAGCGCTATATGCGTGATGCAAAGATTACGCAAATCTACGAAGGAACACAAGAGATTCAGCGACTGGTAATCTCTCGTATGATTACAAAGTAATCGATGTCAGAGCAAAATGGGAAAATCCTTGTTAAATCATCCATTAAAGATGAAGGCCTCATCGAGATTCGAAGAAGGCAAATCGTTGAAGGGGCGATGAAACTTTTTAAAGAAAAGGGCTTTCATCGTGCCACAACAAGGGAAATAGCCAAAGCTGCCGGATTTAGCATCGGGACTTTATATGAATATATCCGTACAAAAGAAGATGTGCTTTATCTAGTATGTGACAATATCTATCATCAGGTAATACAGCGACTATCGCAAATTTCCACAAGTTCTGGAACCATCGAAGAGCTCAAGGAAGCAATTAAACAGTACTTTTTATTAATAGATAGTATGGTAGATGAATTTACAATCATGTATCAGGAAACAAAAACTTTGCCGAAAGATGCGCAAAGCTATGTTTTAAAGAAAGAGTTGGAGATGGTCGCCCTCTTTGAAAAAATATTAAAAGGGTGCGTACAATCGGGGAATTTACAGGTTACGGACAAGGAGGTCTTTTTGGCTGCTAACCACATCGTTGTTCAAGGGCAAGCATGGGCGTTCCGGAGATGGGCGCTGCATAAGCATTTCACAATTAACGACTACACGATTGCCCAAACAAAGATGTGCTTATCCGGAATCTTGCACTTCAAAGAGTGATGCAGTCCACACCGCAAAAGCATACGTTAGCACGTAGCATGAAGCGGTGTTTTTGTTGGCTGCTGAAATAATTTGTTCAATTCAATGGGGATGGAAACTTTAAACGAACGTTTCTGAAACGGTCACGTTCTTGAAAGGGGTACTAGTATGGTAAATGTAAAACAAGCTCCCGATACAGGGAAACAAGGGGTCTACCGTCCGAAACACCATGTACGATTTGTAACCGCCTCAAGTCTATTTGACGGGCATGATGTGTCAGTGAATATTATGCGCCGTATTCTGCAGGCGAGTGGCGTAGAAGTGATTCACCTGGGCCATAACCGTTCGGTGGAAGAAGTCGTCAACGCGGCCATCCAAGAAGATGCACAGGCAGTCGCCATCTCCTCCTATCAAGGTGGACATATGGAATACTTTAAATACATGTACGACCTTTTAGCCGAAAAAGGTGCCCCGCACATTAGAATCTATGGCGGTGGCGGCGGGGTGATTCTGCCTAGGGAAATTAAGGAGCTTCATGAATATGGAATCGCCGGCATTTTCTCGCCGGAAGATGGGATGCAACTCGGGTTGCAGGGGATGATTAACAAGCAAATCGAGGAATCCGACTTTTCAACCTTAAAAGGCAATTATATGGAACTGCTCGAAAAGCTTTCCACTGACAGCCCAGAAATATTGGCGAACTTGATTACCGCAGCAGAGCTCGGGGGAGACGGGCAAACGGTGCACCTGGTGGAAGAAGCAAAGAAAAGATCCAAAAATACGCCTGTGTTAGGGATAACTGGTACGGGTGGTGCAGGGAAATCCTCATTAACCGATGAATTGATTCGCCGATTTTTGCGTGAGTTCCCGGACAAAAAAATTGCGATTATTTCGGTGGACCCAACGAAGCAAAAAACAGGAGGTGCTCTGCTGGGCGATCGGATTCGCATGAATGCCATTTTCGATCAACGAGTTTTCATGCGGAGTTTGGCGACACGAGGCTCAAGAACAGAGCTATCCGCATCCATCGGTGATGTGCTGGATATTGTAAAAGCAGCCGGGTTTGATCTTATCGTCGTCGAAACAAGTGGTATTGGGCAAGGCGACGCGGAAATCACAAAATATACAGACCTATCGATGTACGTGATGACAAGCGAGTTTGGAGCGCCAACGCAACTTGAGAAAATCGACATGATTGACTATGCGGATTTGATCGTCATTAACAAGTTTGAACGCAAGGGCTCCGAGGATGCACTTCGCCAAGTCCAAAAGCAATATCAACGATCTCACGAGCTATGGTCCGAGGAATTGGATAAGATGCCTGTCTACGGGACGATTGCGAGCCAGTTCAATGATAAAGGGACCAATTCGTTGTTTGCCGCATTGGTTTCCAAAATTAACGAGAAGTTTGACTTTGATTGGAAAACATCCTATGAGTTATTCGTGAAAACGCAGAAACAAGATGTCATCATCCCGAATAACCGCCGCTACTATTTACGGGAAATTGCCGATACAGTTCGGAACTATCATAAAAAAGCATCCCAACAAGTGGAGTTGGCCCGGAAACTATACCAACTGGAAGGGACGATCCATCAAGTTCTGGAAAATACACCGGATGACGTCTTGGTGAAATCATTGGAATCGTTGGCTGAGAGTGTAAGAGGAGAATTATCGGCAGAATCCAAACGCATTCTTGATAATTGGGAGAAGCTCAAGGAATCCTATGCCAGTGAGGAATTTGTCACAAAAGTTAGGGACAGAGAAATTCGAACATTGTTAAAAACGACCTCCTTGTCAGGGACGAAAATTTCCAAAGTAGCACTACCAAAATACAAAGATTATGGAGAAATACTGCGTTGGGTGTATGCAGAAAATGTTCCGGGGGAATTCCCTTATACAGCAGGAGTATTCCCATTTAAAAGAGAAGGGGAAGACCCGAAACGTCAATTTGCTGGAGAGGGAACACCGGAAAGAACTAATAAACGATTCCATTATTTATCGAAAGATGATGATGCGAAACGACTTTCCACAGCCTTTGACTCGGTTACTTTATATGGCGAAGACCCGGATACCCGTCCGGATATTTATGGGAAGGTCGGAGAGTCAGGGGTCAGTGTATGTACTTTGGATGACATGAAAAAGCTGTACGCCGGCTTTGACTTATGTGCACCTTCTACATCGGTTTCAATGACCATCAACGGCCCGGCACCGATCATTCTGGCAATGTTCATGAATACAGCCATTGATCAGCAAGTTCGTAAAAAAGAGGAAGAACTAGGGCGACAGCTGACGTTTGATGAGTTCACTGAAGTTAGGGAAAAGACATTGCAAGTAGTGCGTGGGACAGTACAGGCAGATATTTTAAAAGAAGATCAAGGGCAAAATACTTGTATTTTCTCGACGGAATTTGCCCTTCGGATGATGGGGGATATCCAGGCATACTTCATTGACCACAAAGTTCGAAATTATTACTCGGTTTCCATATCCGGATACCATATTGCAGAAGCCGGGGCAAACCCGATATCGCAGCTGGCATTTACACTGGCAAATGGCTTTACGTATGTGGAATATTATTTAAGTCGAGGCATGAAAATTGATGATTTTGCACCTAATTTATCATTCTTCTTCTCCAACGGCCTGGACCCTGAATATACAGTAATTGGCCGGGTAGCCCGCAGAATATGGGCCACTGTTATGCGCGACAAATATAATGCAAATGAGCGTTCACAAAAATTGAAGTATCATGTTCAAACATCCGGACGTTCATTGCACGCACAAGAAATCGACTTCAATGATATCCGTACTACATTGCAAGCATTAATGGCCCTGCAGGATAATTGCAACTCTCTTCATACAAATGCTTATGACGAGGCGATTACGACGCCGACGGAAGAGTCGGTAAGACGTGCAATGGCGATACAAATGATCATTACAAAAGAGCATGGCTTATCAAAAAACGAAAATCCGATGCAAGGATCGTTTATTGTAGAGGAATTAACAGATTTGGTGGAAAATGCGGTGCTGGAAGAGTTTGAGAGGATGAATGATCGCGGAGGGGTTCTCGGGGCAATGGAAACCCAGTACCAACGCGGGAAAATCCAGGAGGAATC
The DNA here is from genome assembly GCF_000772955.1 of Ureibacillus sinduriensis BLB-1 = JCM 15800. Lineage (GTDB taxonomy): Bacteria > Bacillota > Bacilli > Bacillales_A > Planococcaceae > Ureibacillus > Ureibacillus sinduriensis. Next base: position 88,229 of record NZ_JPVO01000048.1, read on the forward strand.
GATGTATTACGAGCATCTGAAACATTCGGGAGAGCTGCCAATCATCGGGGTCAATACGTATTTAAATCCGAATCCTCCTTCTGCCGATAGCATCAATAGTATGGAAATAGCCCGTGCTTCAAAACAGGAAAAAGATTTGCAAATCCAAAATCTGCAAGCTTTCCAAACGCGTCATCAATCAGAGTGTGAAGCTTCCCTAAATAAACTGAAGGAAGTTGCACTCATGGGCGGTAATATTTTTGAACAGCTTATGGAAACAGTCCAGGTAGCAAGTCTAGGCCAAATTACAAAAGCCTTGTATGAGGTCGGAGGGCAATACAGAAGAAATATGTAAGACCACTTTAGCACCTGCTTTTGATATGTTGATCAAGAGCAGGCTTTTTTAATTAAGGAAATAAATGTACGGTTCTTCCAGTTTATATCGTTTCTCCTTGTAGGATTTAGCACCAATATGAGATTTCATTGTGTTTCTGAATAAAATAGCGAAAAAAATGGTACCATTTAGGAGGTATTGGTGCCTTAAATATGAGATAATTTTATCAACCCAACATTTGGTGAAAAAATAGTTCCTTTTTGTTCAAGAAATCTAGTACTATTTTTTCAAATTTAGCTATAATAAATGGGACAGAAGGGAAGGATTTCAATTGCTGAAACAATACTTACATTACATAATCATCCTGGCTTGCTTGATTGGCATCTTCTTTTTGTATGATAAGCAATTAGGTTCTGTTCCACTACTGTTCTTATCGGGTTTTTTATTTTATCTAGGGTTGAAAGAAATATATAAATTAAAAAAGAGTAAATGAAACTAGCATAGTGTATAGCACTTTGTATATAATGGATATTATGTTTAAGATATGTATTATCTTTGTTTGCAGGTAAGGTGGAAAACCACTCACATTTTCCGTCATGGTAAATTAGTGATTTTTTGGAGATCTTGCTTGTAACGGAATTATTCTAATGTAGCTTTTCTGCAGCAATAGAAATCGTGATAGTTAGAGTTGCATCACTTAATGCAAATGTGTTTTGAACAAAAAAATATTACTTGATTTTATTGATAGAAAGGACGTGCACGAGTTGGATATTCGTGAAATGACAAAAGAACAATTAACAGAAGAATCGTTAATTGACTTAGCCTATGCAATTTTAGAAGAGAAAAAAACAGCTATTGGATTCCAGGAATTATTAAAAGAAATTCAAAATTTAAATGGTTTTTCTGATGCCGAGATCCAAGATAGACTTGTACAATTTTATACAGATATGAATATCGATGGACGCTTCCTTTTAAACCATGAAAATGGATGGGGACTTCGTGAATGGTATAAAGTTGAAACGATTGAAGAAGAAACGGCACCGACTGTCAAAGCGCGTAAACGTAAGTCAAAAGCTACTGCAGACGATGAAGAAGATTTGATTGTTGATGAAGACGATCTTGTATTTGAGGAAGACTTCGAAGAATTTGTTGATGAAGAAGTTGAAGACGAAGATGAAGAAGATTTGGACTTTGTTGAAGAAGAAATCGACAGCATCGACGAAGTGGACGCTGACATTGACGACGATCTAATCGAAGAAGAAGATGGATTCATCATTGATGATGATGAAACAGAAGAAGAGGAAGAAGATTTAGACGAAGAGCTGGAAAAATAACTTTTTGTGTAAGACGTGTAGGTGGGGATGACATTTTCCCCATCTACTTTTTTTGTGGCGGTTCTTCAAGGGAAGGGGAACTTGTCGATTCGAATTTTCATACACCTGGGAAGATGAAGCACTTTTTGTGTGGGAGCTTTCAGTGTGAAAAGTGCTTCCTGGAGGGGATGAAGCACTGTTTGGGGAAGATTTCAGCGTAAAAAGTCTTCATGAGAGGTTGATTCCCTTGGTCTAATATAAAAAATACTACAAACGCACGATGATCCAATTTTTACCCAATGAGTACAATACTTCCTTAACTTCCTTCCAAACTGCCTATGAACCTAAAACAGAATAGGCTGAATTTTGAATCGGCTCGAAAAAAGAACAAACTCCATGGAACGAATAATCATTTCGCTAAAAATATTAAAATTATGCTATTCTCCATGAAAGCACTTGACTTCTTATAGCGTTCCATATAATCTTTTACTTGGGCTCCATTCGAGATGGAGAATGACCGTGAACCAATCACGCTCCCCCTGCAAACAATGCAGGAGGAGCGTTTTTTTGTTTTTTCTAGGTCAATAGTAAATATGAAAAACTCTCCATATTTAGTTTGAAAACTTTACGAAGTCGCGATGCAAAATCATCTCAATTCCGTCGAAAGTTTTAATTTTTAGACTTGAAACTTTAGAATTGGGAATGAATGATTATGTACAGATTGATTAAAAGTTCTCAAACTTTCTTAAATATAAATAGCGAACGTAGGTATGAGGAGGAATTTGCAAATGACAAAGTATATTTTTGTAACAGGTGGGGTTGTTTCTTCGCTTGGTAAAGGGATTGTCGCATCATCATTGGGACGATTATTAAAAAATAGAGGGTTGCAAGTAACGATTCAAAAATTCGACCCTTATTTAAATATTGATCCAGGCACAATGAGTCCGTATCAGCATGGTGAAGTGTTTGTAACAGATGATGGTGCAGAGGCTGATTTGGACCTGGGGCACTATGAGCGTTTTATCGATATTAATTTAGGTAAACACTCGACAGTGACTTCCGGCCGTGTATATCAATCGGTTCTTGCGAAAGAACGTCGTGGTGACTACAATGGTAAAACTGTACAAGTCATTCCTCATGTAACGAATGAAATAAAAGATCGTATCCAACGTGCTGGCCGCGAAACTAACGCCGATATTGTCATTACCGAAGTAGGCGGAACGGTGGGGGATATTGAATCCCTTCCATTCCTTGAAGCCATTCGTCAAATGAAATCAGACCTTGGTCACCATAATGTTATGTATGTCCACTGTACGTTGATTCCTTATATTGCAGCTGCTGGCGAGTTGAAAACTAAGCCGACTCAGCACTCGGTAAAAGAATTGCGTTCGTTGGGTATCCAGCCGAATATTATTGTCGTTCGTACAGAGCAGGCTGTATCGGAAGAGATGAAAGATAAATTAGCTTTATTCTGCGACGTTTCACCACGTGACATTATCGAATCACGTGATGCTGAAACTTTATATGATATTCCTTTGAATTTACACGCTCAAGATTTCGATGATATTGTCCTTGAACACTTTGGTATCGAAGCGCCGGAAGCAGATATGGCAGATTGGAAAGAGCTTGTGGCGAAGGTGAAAAATCTTTCGCAAAAAACACGTATCGCTTTAGTTGGGAAGTATGTTGAACTGCAAGATGCGTATATTTCAGTTGTGGAAGCATTAAAGCATGCTGGTTATGTATATGATTCGGATATCGAAGTGGATTGGATTAATGCAGAAGATGTAAATTCCGAAAACGTTAACGAATTATTAAAAGATGCAGATGGAATTCTAGTGCCGGGTGGTTTTGGCGATCGTGGCATTGAAGGGAAAATTTCTGCGATCAATTATGCTCGAGAAAACGATATTCCGTTCTTGGGAATTTGCTTGGGCATGCAACTGGCAACAATTGAATTTGCCCGTAACGTGCTTGGCTTGAAAGGGGCACATTCAACGGAACTAAATAAAGAAACACCATACCCAATCATTGACTTCTTACCGGACCAAAGTGATGAAGTGGATTTAGGTGGAACATTGCGTCTAGGATTATATCCATGTAAGCTAGCAGAAGGTTCCCGTGCCGCACAAGCTTATAATGATGAATTAGTTTATGAGCGTCACCGCCATCGCTATGAATTTAATAATGAATTCCGAGAAGCAATGGAAGCTGAGGGTCTAGTATTCTCTGGTACAAGCCCTGATAATAAATTAGTGGAAATTATCGAGCTGCCGGAGAAAAAGTTCTTCGTAGCTTGTCAGTTCCATCCGGAATTAATCTCACGTCCTCAGCGCCCACAACCGCTATTCCGTGAATTTGTTGGTGCAGCATTTAAAAATAAATAATAATAAAAAAGACCAGAGTGTAGACAAAGTCAATCTTCGACTTTGTCTACACGTTTTTTTAGGCTATTTCCTTAAATGAAAAATCACCCAGACTGTCTTGAAAACGCTTGGCAGACAAGGCGGGCAGTCGAGTGAAGGGATGAATAGAACATTACGTTCATGAGGGGACGAACGAGACAACCAACGCAGGATGAAAGCGTTTATCAACAGTCTGATAATAAAAAAGACTTTTTCCCGATTGAGATGGGGAAAAAGTTTTTTTAATGTAAAATGAACTAGTAAAAAAAAAAAAAAAGGAAAAAAATACAAATTACTAATTATATTTTTAATTATAGTATGATAATATTGAAAGGTAATAAAAACCTCTTTTCGAGTAGAAAAGAGGCTATGTATTAACTATAATTCGTCGTCGTCTGAAATCATTTCGTCATAGTTTAGTTTTATTGCTTCATATATAAAAAGGCCGGCCATTAGATTCGGTATTAAGACACGCTCTCCCAATTTAGTCGGGTGTGGCAGGATTCCGCCCCGAACTTTCATTGAGATATAAGTGTATGCTAGTTCGCTCAATTCATTGGATTCACTTTTTGGTTCGTTTGACACAACCGAAAAAGGGATGAAATTTTCGTATAGTTTTTTTGCCAGATTTAATGCTTCCGGGTTTTCGTTTTTTGTTGTGAAAATGCAAACGCGATCTGCTTCGGTAAGGGGAGTTGTGGTTGACCAACTTTTCAGGTTAATAAATGGTTCCGCGCCGTGCAAAGCATTCGTTTCAATGGCCTGCAATTCATCAAAACAAGCAAAATAGATATTTCCTTGGCCAATACTTGCTTGAGCCAATAGACGTGAAGTTTCTTCAATTGCTTCTTCTTCACTTTGTATAATTCTTTGGAATAGTCCACTCATTTGAGTAGAAAGTATTTTTGACATAATTTCACCTCTTCAATGTATTATAATTTTTTCTTTAGTAAAAAGTAAATTGTGAAGTTTTTGTAAGAGTATTGAAAGGGATTTTTAAAAAAATTATCGAAAATTTATGTTTAAGGATAATAATATCGGGAATAGGGTACTTGGGGAAATATAATAAAATAACCACGTTAAGGGGAAGTTGCTGTGAAAAAAATATTAATTGTAGATGATCAAAAAGGAATACGCCTTTTATTAAATGAAGTCTTCTCCAAGGAAGGTTATAAAGTGTATCAAGCCGCAAATGGTATGGAAGCGCTTAATCTTATTGATCGCGAAGCTATAGATGGGGTCATGCTGGATATGAAGATACCTGGAATGGACGGTATCGAAATTCTAAAAAGAATACGTGAAAAGAATCCTCACCTGCCTGTATTTATGATGACCGCATTTGAAGGCGAGGAGATTCTTATGGAAGCGAATCAATTAGGGATCGCCAAGTATTTTAGAAAACCATTTAATATTTTGGATGTTAGAGATGAAGTGAATACAGTATTAAACGGTTAACTAATTGAAAGGTTCCTGAAAAAGTGTGAAAATTTCTTTAATGCGGAATTTTTTTATTGATTACCAGGCTTAATTGATTTTTTTGTGGCTATCGCAAGCTTTCGCTACATAAAAGCATGACGGCTCATACTTGAGAGCGTTAAAGAAAGATATTTGCGCCTGACGCAAGCTTTCGGCTCAGAAAACAATCCCGTCTCCTAGAACTTGAGAGACGGGTATAAAAATTTTGTGGCTGTCGCAAGCTTTTGCCACAGAAAAGCATGACGGCTGATACTTGAGAGCGTAAAAGAAAGATATTTGCGCCTGACGCAAGCTTTCGGCGCAGAAAACAATCCCGTCTCCTAGAACTTGAGAGACGAGTATAAAAATTTTGTGGCTGTCGCAGGCTTTTGTCACAGAAAAGCATGACGGCTGATACTTGAGAGCGTAAAAGAAAGATATTTGCGCCTGACGCAAGCTTTCGGCGCAGAAAACAATCCCGTCTCCTAGAACTTGAGAGACGAGTATAAAAATTTTGTGGCTGTCGCAGGCTTTTGTCACAGAAAAGCATGACGGCTGATACTTGAGAGCGTAAAAGAAAGATATTTGCGCCTGACGCAAGCTTTCGGCGCAGAAAACAATCCCGTCTCCTAGAACTTGAGAGACGAGTATAAAAATTTTGTGGCTGTCGCAGGCTTTCGCCACAGAAAAGCATGACGGCTCATACTTGAGAGCCGTCATGCTTTTTGCTATGATTAGTCTGGAATATTTATCTTATTAATTTTATTAACTGTCCGAGGGGGATTTTCGAATATGCCATTAGTATCGATGAAAGAAATGTTAATTAAAGCGAAAAATGAGGGGTATGCTGTAGGGCAATTCAATATTAATAACCTTGAATTTACTCAAGCGATTTTGCTTGCTGCCGAAGAAGAGAAATCTCCGGTTATCCTTGGCGTTTCTGAAGGTGCAGGGAAATATATGGGCGGTTTCATTGCTGTAGTACAAATGGTAAAAGGATTAATGGAAAGTTATAAAATTACAGTGCCAGTCGCGATTCATTTAGACCATGGTTCAAGTTTTGATAAATGTAAAGAAGCGGTTGATGCAGGGTTTACATCGGTTATGATTGATGCTTCTCATCATTCATTTGAAGAAAATATTAAAATTACAAGTGAAGTTGTTGAATATGCACATGCCAAAGGTGTTTCGGTCGAAGCGGAATTAGGAACAGTTGGTGGGGAAGAAGATGGTGTGATTGGTGGGATTATGTACGCTGATCCAGCCGAGTGCAAGGCGCTTGTTGAGGCGACAAATATTGATTGCTTGGCACCTGCATTAGGTTCTGTACATGGCCCTTATAAAGGTGAACCAAAGCTTGGCTTCGATGAAATGAAACAAATTGGCGAAGAAACTGGAATGCCTCTTGTACTTCATGGAGGGACGGGTATTCCGGACGAACAGATTAAACGTGCTGTTTCTTTGGGTACTGCTAAAATTAATGTGAATACTGAAAATCAAATTGCATCAACAAAAGTAATCCGCGACATTTTGAATTCCGATGCAAAAGTTTACGATCCTCGTAAATATTTAGGACCTGCACGGGATGCAATTAAAGAAACGGTTATTGGTAAAATGCGCGTTTTCGGTAGCTCGCAAAAAGCATAAAACAATCCAATACTCGATTTGTTTTCAACAAAAGTATTAATTTATAAGGAAGCAGAATTGTTTATTTTGTTTAGAAAAATGATACCTACTATAAATAATAAAATGAACTGCTTTTCTGATTTATCTTCGTTAATGGCAGTGAACGATAGTTGGGAAGACGAAAAGACCCCTGCCGCATGAAGATAAAGTCTTGGCGAGTATAATGGAGCATGGATGTAAAGCGATAAAGAGTAACAACAACATAAAACTGCATCTCATGCTCTTTAAACTAGATACACCATTTGCCAGGGCGTAAATGATATATTAATGATTTGCAGGAGAAGTGTTTGATTGTTTTCAATCGGCCTTCTCTTCGTTTTTTTGATTGACAAAATAATAAATACTCTGGAGGAAAAAACAATGAAATTTTTTATTGATACAGCCAATTTTGAGGAAATTAAAGAAGCACATTCTTGGGGGATTTTATCAGGTGTTACAACTAACCCTTCATTAGTAGCAAAAGAGGAGAATGTTTCTTTTCATGATCGTTTACGTGAAATTTCGGAATTAGTAAATGGTTCGGTAAGTGGGGAAGTCATTTCACTGGATGCGGAAGGAATGATTAAAGAAGGTTTGGAATTGGCTGCGATTGCCCCAAATATTACAGTTAAACTTCCAATGACTCCCGAAGGCTTGAAAGCATGTAAATTCTTTTCTGAAAAAGGGATTAAAACAAATGTAACGCTTATTTTTAGTGCGAACCAAGCTTTGATGGCCGCTCGTGCTGGTGCTACATACGTATCACCATTTGTAGGGCGTCTTGATGATATCGGTCAAAGCGGAGTTGAATTAATTGCCACAATTTCGGACCTTTTCGCCATCCATGGTATTGAAAGCGAAATAATTGCCGCTTCCATCCGTCACCCTCAGCACATTACTGAAGTAGCTCTGGCTGGAGCTGATATCGCAACAACTCCATTTAAAGTACTGAAACAATTATTCCACCATCCTCTAACAGATAAAGGGATTGAAGGGTTCTTGGCTGACTGGGAAAAGCGCAAAAGTAAATAAGTTTGGGGTACTACAGATTTTTTAGATTCATAACTCAACATAAAGAAAAAATGAAATACAATAGTAATAAGAAAAAATTTTGAATTGTTTATAAATTTAAGCTTTAAATTGTGAAAATGGTAAATAATAAGCATTAATACAATTAAATTTTTCATGCGGCATGAATGCTTATAGCAAATGCTGCATGAAATTTTACACTCGGGATACGTTTACATGTTCGGAGAGTAGGCCTCCCGAGTTTCCTACCATGTTGGCAAGAAAAGTCTCTAGGCGAAAATACAATGCCCAACAAATTTATCTTGATTAAACGATGAATTCCTTGCGTTTTTTGGTTATGCAAGTGTTGCGGTGTATTTGATAGAAAGTGAACAATTAACAATCGAGTTAGATCATCATAAGTGAAACTTTCCAATCATAAGGGAGAACGGATATGGATGTTTATAAAATAAATGGCGGAAATCGTCTAAGAGGTACTGTAAAGGTCAGTGGAGCAAAAAATAGCGCGGTTGCATTAATCCCTGCATCAATCTTAGCTAATTCTTCAGTCACTATTGGAGGGATACCCGAAATTTCAGATGCTTGGACGTTAAAAGCATTATTGGAAGAACTTGGTGGTGAAGTGACTTTCAATGATGGACAGATGGTCATTGATCCAACGCAAATGCAGGCAATCCCGCTGCCTAATGGAAATGTAAAAAAACTGCGTGCATCCTATTATTTAATGGGTGCCATGCTGGGACGTTTCAAAAAAGCGGTCATCGGATTGCCTGGTGGATGCTTTTTAGGTCCGCGCCCGATTGATCAACATATAAAAGGGTTTGAGGCACTCGGAGCAAAAGTAACAAATGAACATGGTGCCATTTATCTTCGAGCCGAGGAATTAATCGGCGCCAAAATTTATTTGGATGTGGCGAGTGTTGGGGCAACAATTAACATCATGCTGGCTGCCGTACGGGCAAAAGGGCGGACGATTATTGAAAATGCCGCAAAAGAGCCTGAAATCATTGATGTTGCGACTCTGTTAACGAATATGGGCGCCAACATCAAAGGGGCAGGTACGAGTGTGATTCGTATCGATGGCGTCGACGAATTGCAAGGAACAAAACACACAATTATTCCAGACCGTATTGAAGCGGCAACCTTCATGATCATGGCAGCTGCGATTGGTGATGGGGTGACAGTAGATAATGTGATTCCTTTCCATCTTGAAGCAGTGACGGCAAAATTGAGGGAAATGGGTGTGAAGATAGAAGAAGGCGAAGAAAGCATGTACATTCATCGTTCGGATATTCTTCAATCAGTGGATGTAAAAACTTTGGTCTATCCCGGATTTCCCACGGATGTGCAGCAACCTCTTTCAGTGCTGATGACACAGGCAGTAGGTGCTTCGAAGGTTACCGATACAATTTATTCAGCCCGCTTTAAGCATATCGACGAACTTCGGCGAATGAATGCCACTGCAAGAGTAGAGGGGAATTCTGCAATTATACAAGGACCATCAAAACTTCATGGTTCAACTGTGACAGCCACAGATTTGCGTGCAGGTGCCGCTCTTGTTCTGGCAGGGCTTATTGCTGAAGGACAGACGGAAATCCAGGATATTCATCATATTGAACGAGGATATAGTTCCCTAATAGAAAAACTTTGTGCGATAGGGGCCGATATTCGACGTGAATCCATTACAATTAGTGCAATTGAAAGAGCAAAATAATATAAACAGAATTCATCCGTAACGACCTAACAAAATATGTTACAATAGATGAACATATAGTTCGGCAAAGATTTGACTAATGCCGAGATCGGGAGGCAAATGTAGAATGGAACGTAGTTTAACGATGGAAGTTGTACGCGTTACTGAAGCAGCGGCAATCGCTTCTGCAAAATGGATGGGGCGCGGTTTAAAAGAGGAAGCGGATGACGCAGCAACAACTGCAATGCGCGCATTATTCGATACAATTCCAATGCATGGTACCGTTGTCATTGGTGAAGGAGAAATGGATGAGGCACCAATGCTTTATATCGGTGAGGAACTTGGCCTTCGCAACGGCGGTCCACAAGTTGACATTGCAGTCGACCCTCTTGAAGGAACGAACATCGTTGCAAAAGGTACTAACGGAGCAATGACGGTGCTGGCAATTGCAGACCGCGGAAACCTACTAAATGCTCCAGATATGTACATGGAAAAATTGGCGGTTGGTCCTGAAGCGGCAGGAAAAGTGGATATCACGGCCTCTGTGACAGAAAACCTTCATGCAGTGGCTAAAGCAAAAAATAAGGAAATCTCGGATGTTGTGGCAGTATTGTTGGACCGCCCACGACATCAACAAATTGTTGAAGAAATCCGTGCGGCAGGTGCACGTATAAAATTCATCCAAGATGGTGATGTTAGTGCAGCCATCAATACAGCATTTGATGAAACCGGGATTGATATTATGTTTGGTACCGGTGGAGCTCCGGAGGGAGTTATTTCGGCTGTTGCTTTAAAATGCTTAGGCGGAGATTTCCAGGCAAAACTTATCCCTGAAGACGAAGACCAAGTTTTACGTTGTGAAAAAATGGGGATTAATGTAAACAAAGTGCTATACTTAGATGATTTAGTAAAAGGTGACGATGCAATCTTTGCGGCAACGGCGGTTACAGACAGTGAACTAATGAAGGGCGTTCAATACAAAGGGGCATACTGCTTGACAAACTCCTTGGTGATGCGTGCGAAAACTGGAACTGTCCGCTTTGTTGAAGGACGTCACAATATCGAAAAAAAACCGGATTACGTAAAATAAATAATACTTCTAACAAATGATGCCTGATAACAAACCGGATGTTCTTATGGATAACCACATACTATCCACATTTAATCTCCACTTCTAAACATCAGGCATCTTCCTACTATTCTTTCTTACTTAAACCCAATAGCCACACAACTTCAAAAACAAGCAAAAATACGATGATGGCAAATATTTGCTAAATCGATGTTTTTTGCAATGCAAATATTTAAAAAACTATCTTTCATCTCTTTAAGCAGATGAAAAATTAAAAAAGACTGGAGATATGCTATGTCCGCTTTAACAATATCGCAATTGGAAAATATGACGTTGAAAGAGTTGTATTCTCTTGCGCGTGATTACAAGATTTCCTACTATAGTAAATTAACAAAAAAAGAGTTAATCTTTGCAATACTAAAATCCCGTTCCGAGCAGGAAGGTTTCTTCTTCATGGAAGGTGTACTTGAAATTGTGAACCAAGAAGGCTTTGGGTTCTTGCGTCCGATCAACTATTCGCCTTCAAAAGAGGATATCTATATTTCTGCTTCACAAATTCGCCGTTTCGATCTTCGTAATGGGGACAAGGTATCTGGTAAAGTGCGTCCTCCAAAAGAAAATGAACGTTATTTTGGATTGCTGCAAGTGGATGCGGTGAATGGGGAAGACCCTGAAGTGGCAAAAGAACGTGTTCACTTTCCTGCATTGACACCATTATATCCTGATCGACATGTAAAATTGGAAACAGAACCTAATAAAATGTCGACACGTATCATGGACCTTGTTGCGCCTGTTGGATTTGGACAGCGTGGATTGATAGTGGCGCCGCCGAAAGCAGGGAAAACGTCACTTTTAAAAGAAGTTGCCAATGCGATTACAACGAATTATCCGGAAGCCGAGTTGATCGTCCTGTTAATTGACGAACGTCCTGAGGAAGTAACCGATATTGAGCGTTCTGTTAACGCGGATGTGGTAAGCTCCACGTTTGATGAAGTTCCGGAAAACCACGTAAAGGTAGCGGAACTTGTTTTGGAGCGTGCGCGCCGTTTAGTAGAGCATAAGCGGGATGTAATTATTTTGATGGATTCCATCACGCGTTTAGCCCGTGCTTATAACTTGGTCATCCCTCCGAGTGGACGAACTTTATCGGGTGGTATCGATCCAGCAGCGTTCCATAGACCGAAGCGCTTCTTCGGTTCTGCACGTAACATTGAAGAGGGCGGCAGTTTAACGATTTTAGCAACAGCTTTAGTCGATACTGGATCACGTATGGACGAAGTTATCTATGAAGAATTCAAAGGAACAGGGAATTTGGAACTTCACTTGGATCGCCACTTGGCAGAACGCCGTATCTTCCCGGCGCTCGATATTCGCCGCTCGGGTACACGTAAAGAAGAACTATTGATTCCTTCCGAGCAATTAGAGAAATTATGGGCAATTCGTAAAACGTTTTCAGATGCGCCGGACTTTGCGGAACGTTTCTTAAGAAAACTGCGTACATCCAAGTCCAACGAGGAATTTTTCGAAAAGCTGAACAGTGACATGAAAAAGGCAACAAAAGGCAAAGGGTTACTTTAATTTTATTGTATAAGGACACGAAGTTTTTTAATAAAATTTACCATTAGTCTTTCTTATTGCATTTGAATTTATTTCTTGCTATAATGTTTTAAGTATGAAACGTGTACATATGTAATCGACATATTCGGGTTATGTAAGGTACAGTTCGAATAACAACTCTGTTCCAGATGGTTCAGGGCGAGAGGAGTAACGAATATGAAACAAGGAATTCATCCAGATTACAAAACTGCAACAGTAACATGCTCTTGCGGTAACTCATTCGAAACAGGTTCAGTAAAAGAAAAAATTACTGTCGAGTTCTGTAACGAATGTCACCCATTCTATACTGGTCGCCAGAAGTTTGCTTCTGCTGACGGACGTGTGGATCGTTTCAACAAAAAATACGGAATTAAGTAAGACTTATAAAATGCCTGCCCAGTATCGCACTGGCAGGCATTTTTTGTGTCATTGAGATTTTGTAAGTGCAATCTAGGATAAGCTTGCAGAAAATGACCTTCTCAACAAACCACAATCTATCATGTAGGCTGGGCGATTCATAGGGAGAGTTTAGAATGACAAAACGATTATAACCAGGCTTTATACAATACACTTGAGGTAAGCCGTATATCTATATCAAATTTCTTTTTTAAGATGTATCCAATCGAAATAACCAAAACGAAATTGTCAGACTTTCAACGAATAATTGTAGAAACCGTATATTATGCGATATACTATGTACATAGAGGATATTTCAAATAAGTATGCCTTGAGTTCTACAATCTCAAGGCACTTTTTCATGTGTGAAAAGGTTATATTAGGTATATAGAGAACAACTTAGAAAGAGGTTAATTGGAATGGCGCAATTATTTTTTAAGCATGGGGCAATGAACAGCGGTAAATCCATTGAAATTCTGAAAGTTGCACATAACTATGAAGAACAAGATAAGCCAGTATTAATATTCACTTCAGGCATCGATACAAGAGATGAAGTTGGATTTGTATCAAGCCGTATCGGACTTAAGCGCCAGGCAATCCCAGTCTTTGATGATACCGATCTATTCGAATATGTACAAAATTACCCACAAAAGCTTTACTGTGTTTTGGTGGATGAAGTGCAATTTTTATCGAAAGAACATGTATTGCAATTAGCCAAAATCGTTGACCATTTAAACATACCAGTGATGGGCTTTGGTCTGAAAAATGACTTTCAAAATGAACTCTTTGAAGGCAGCCGATATATGCTGACTTATGCGGATAAAATTGAAGAAATGAAAACCATCTGCTGGTTCTGCCATAAAAAAGCGACAATGAATTTACGTGTGGATGAAAACAAGAAGCCTGTTTATACAGGGGAACAAATTCAAATTGGTGGAAATGATACATATTATCCTGTGTGCCGCCAATGTCATGAAAATCCGCCAATTTAAAGAACAACAACTAGCAAAAACTTGGTTTTTAATCATTTGACATATATAATTTATGAGAAATCATCCTTCCATAAAGGCAAAAGATTAAAGGATATAAAGTAGATTGCATGTTACCAAAAATGGAATATGCTATAAATATTGATACTAATAAATTAGAGGTGAACCCATGTTTGATCGATTACAGGCGGTGGAAGACCGTTATGAAAGATTAAATGAACTCCTTAGCGATCCAGATATCGTTAGTGATAGTAAAAAACTTCGTGAATATTCAAAAGAGCAATCGGATATTCAAGAGATGGTGGAAGTCTACCGTGAATACAAAGACGTAAAACAACAGCTCGCAGAAACAAAAGAAATGCTGGATAACGAAAAAGATCCGGAAATGCACGAAATGGTAAAAGAAGAATTCAATGAATTAAACAGCCGCATACCAGGTTTGGAAGAGCGTTTAAGAATTCTTTTGATTCCTAAAGATCCGAACGATGACAAAAACGTTATTATGGAGATTCGTGGAGCTGCAGGTGGAGACGAAGCCAATATTTTTGCCGGAGACCTGTTCCGTATGTATACGCGCTATGCCGAAACGCAAGGCTGGAAAATCGATATTATGGAAGCCACACCGAATGCAATGGGCGGCTACAAAGAAGTCATTTTCATGATTAACGGTCAAGGCGCTTATTCAAAGTTCAAGTACGAAAATGGTGCCCACCGTGTGCAACGTGTGCCGGCAACCGAATCGCAAGGCCGTATCCACACTTCAACTGCCACAGTAGCGTGCCTACCGGAAGTGGAAGAAGTAGATGTTGAAATTCATGAAAAAGATATTCGAGTGGACACATTTGCATCGTCTGGTGCAGGTGGGCAATCCGTTAATACAACAATGTCCGCGGTTCGTATGACCCATCTACCAACAGGTGTGGTTGTATCGATGCAGGATGAACGTTCGCAAATTAAAAACCGTGAGAAAGCGATGAAAATCTTGCGTGCCCGTGTTGCAGATAAGTACATGCAAGAAGCGCAAAAAGAAATTGATGCAACTCGTAAATCGGCAATCGGATCAGGAGATCGTTCGGAACGTATCCGCACATACAACTATCCACAAAATCGTGTCACGGACCACCGTATCGGCTTAACGCTTCAAAAGCTTGATATTATCATGGAAGGCAAAGTCGATGAAATTATCGATGCCTTAATGCTGGAAGAGCAAGCATCAAAACTTGCCCACTTAAACGATGAAGCATAAAACAATCTTTGAGGCCCTGAATTGGGCTTCTTCTTTTTTGGTGGAAAAGGGCCGTGACGAAAATGCTGCCAGACTTCTGATGCAGCATCTCTATCAAACGAATTACTCGGGTTTAATGATGCGAATGCACGACGAAATCAATTATGAACAGTGGGAAAGATTCCAAGCTTCTGTCATGGAGCATGCCTCCGGTCGACCTGTGCAATATATAACAGGTACCGAAGAATTTTACGGCAGAACTTTTCAAGTGGATGAATCTGTTTTGATTCCTCGTCCGGAAACAGAAGAGTTGATTTTAGGGACGTTGGAGCGAATGAGAAATCTCTTCGGACATCAGGCGGAGTTGAGGTTGGCGGATATTGGTACGGGTAGTGGGGCCATAGCGATTACAATGAAAAAAGAATGGCCGACAGCTGAAGTTGTGGCTACGGATATTTCGGGGGCAGCTCTTGAAACGGCAAAAATTAATGCTGGCAACCTTGAAGCGGATATTGAATTTCGCCTGGGAGATTTAACCGAACCACTTCGAAATGAAAAATGGGATGTAATTTTATCGAATCCCCCTTATATTGCATTTGATGAGGCAAAAGATATGTCGGAAGTGGTTTTGGAACATGAACCCCACTCCGCGCTTTTTGCGGAAGAAGATGGGTTGATCCTCTATCGGAAACTTGCAGAGCAACTGCCCAATCTAGTAAAACAGCGAGCTTTAATCGCTGTGGAGATAGGATATACACAGGGGGAAGCTGTTGCGGATTTCTTTAAAACTAGTTTTCCACAAGCGAAAATTGAAATCGTAAAAGATATTAATCAAAAAAATCGTATTGTTTTTTGTGAAATAGGTGTATAAAACCTTCTCTTCCTGTCCATTATGATGTCAGGGAGGGATTTTACTATGTTAAATGATTACGAGATTACAAGAGATGAGAATAAAAACGAGATTCAGCCAATTATCAGTCTATTAAAATTAGTTGCTTTTGCCATAGCGATTGTCTGTTCAATAATTTTGGTGCCCAATGTGATTCATGAAGTCTCTGAAACTAGAAGCACTTTGGTGGAGGATAGTTTGAAGATTCGTGTTGTTGCAAATAGTAATACGGATGCCGATCAACAATTAAAAACGGAAATGGTGGAAAACTTGACACCATTCTTCACTCAAATTCAAAAAAATGAACAAGCAAACCTCGAGAATGATGAAGTTTATGCACAGCTTGCTGCATTTGTAGAAAAAAATTATTCAGAGGAAGAAGTGAAAATCAATATTGGGGAAAACCTAATACCACCAAAACTGGATTCAAATATGTTTTATCCACAATATCAATATAATTCGCTTGTCCTTACGATTGGCGAAGGTCGAGGGGATAACTGGTGGTGCAGTATCTTCGCAAATGTTTGTGAACGTTCGGCTGATAAGGATAAAGACGAAGAAGAAGCTAAAAAAGCGGATGACAAAGAAGAGGAAAAACCAAAAGTGACATTTATTGTTTGGGAATGGGTGAAAAAACTTTTTGCATAGTTATCAACAATATTCAGAAAGTTATGCACCTTCAACAGGTTTATCCACATAAACTTCTTAATCCGCCTAAGTAATTCTAAAAAGGTGGGGAAAAAGATGGAAACAAAACGGATGCTTGTGGATAATAATTTGAATAGCGAGAAAAGTTATACACAAGCTGTGGATTTGTTAAATAATGGGGAAGTTGTTGCGTTCCCGACCGAAACCGTATATGGGCTTGGGGCAATTGCAACAAATGAGAGGGGCGTAAAAAAGATCTTTGAAGCAAAAGGCCGTCCTTCGGATAACCCATTAATTGTACATATTGGAACAATCGAAGAAGTTGCGAATTATATAGAAGAAATTCCCGAAAATGCGGTGAAGCTGATGGATGCCTTCTGGCCGGGCCCTTTGACCGTGATTATGAGAGCGAAAAAAGGATTGCTGGCGCCAAGTGTTACAGCTGGCCTTCAAACGGTAGGAATTCGGATGCCCGATCATCCGGTCGCTTTGCAACTATTAAGAAAGCTTAAGAAACCGGTTGCTGCACCAAGTGCAAACCGAAGCGGCAAGCCGAGTCCGACCAAAGCCGTTCATGTTGAAGAAGATATGCTTGGAAGAATCCCGCTCATACTGGACGGGGGAGCAACCGGAATCGGCATCGAATCCACGGTGCTTGATGTGACCGTAAACCCGCCAGTTATATTGCGTCCGGGTGGCGTCACAAAAGAAATGCTTGAGGAAGTGATCGGGGAAGTCATCCAACCGACAAAATCGCAACAAGCATTGGAATCAACGCCAAAAGCCCCTGGTATGAAGTACACACATTATGCACCAAACGCACCTGTCCAACTGATCGACAGCAATCAAGCGGTTGTACGGGATGCTATTTCAAAGCTTAAAAATGAGGGAGAGAAGATTGCGCTTCTTGCGCCAATTTCCTTTGAAAATCTAGGTGCCGATTATTTCTTCCCTTATGGAGATGAGGGAGATAAAGAAATGATGAGCATAAAACTCTACGATGATTTAAGAGCTTGCGATAAAACAGATGCTACTATGATATTAGCGACAGCAACCTCTACGGATGGCGTTGGAGCAGCCATCATGAATCGCCTGGAAAAAGCCGCGGGCGGCAGGTGGTATAACGAATAACATGAAGCTTTGCCTAGTCTTTGGACGAAGGTGGAGCTTTTTCTTTTGATATTGGAGTAAATAATATGATTATGTTTCTGTTTAGTAAGCTGGAATTTTTCATTTCGAAGAGTATATATGAAGGGGTGCTGAGTGAACGCTCTACATGAACACTAAGACATTGCAAAATCACTGTAGTAATTATTAAATAATTTTACCGACTCAAAAAGGGATGATTGGACGATTTGTTGGAGTTGATCACCGGGGATTGTCAAAAACTTGGTTCTAATAGGACAATTTCAGGAGGGGGGAGCGCAGAAATGTCTTGGTACAAGCTCTAACAAGACAAATCATAGGAGAAGGGAGGTAGAAGTGTCGCAAAACAAGCTCTAATAGGACAAAACATAGGAGAAGGAAAGCAGAAATGTCCCAAAGCCGGCTCTAATAAGACATAAAATAGGAGAAGGAAAGTAGAAGTGTCACGAACTCAGCTCTAACAAGACAAAACATAGGAGAAGGAAAGGAGAAGTGTCCCAAAGCCGGCTCTAATAAGACAAAACATAGGAGAAGGAAGGTTGAAATGTCCAAAACCCGGCTCTAATAAGACAAAACCATGGAGAAGGGAGGTAGAAGTGTTCCAAACCCGACTCTAATAAGACAAGACATAGGAGAAGGAAAGTAGAAGTGTCCCAAACTCAGCTTTAATAAGACAAATCAGTTGAAATCAATCTCAAAAATGTCACGAACCCGGCTCTAATAAGACAAATCTAGGACGAATGATGGCAAAGGATGTCACAGTAAAGATGGAAGATTGCATTGATATTAGAAGGGGACGAGGCATAGGATAGTATAAAACTTATAAAGGAAAGAGGACTATTTTTGCAAGAGATACTTACGGGGCTTATTGTAGCACTTGATGTAGTGGCTCTTTACTTACTGCTACCGGATGTAAAGCAGCGGTTCTTACTTTCATTGTGGACAGCTCTTCTACATATGATTTTCCCGATTATAGGATTCACTGTTGGGAGTTGGATGGTACATATATTACTGCAATGGTCTAACTTAGTTTCGAGTATTTTGCTATTTTCAATCGGGCTGCAATTGATACTTTCGACAAGAAATCGTCAAACAATCGTGATTCCTATCACAATTTTAGCAATAACAGCAAGTTTAGACACCTTTTCAGTAAGCATATCTTTTGGTATGCTAAATTTACAAAAGCATTTATTTATACTCAGTGCAGGTTTGTGGACTTTTGCACTATCTTACATTTCGTTATATCTTGCAAAAAGCCGCTTGAAAATAAAAGGCGACGCTTTGAAATGGATCGCAGGTATGGCGCTGATCATCATCGGTGTTTATACATTCATTTATCATATCGAATAATTTAAAAGAGAGAGTGGACCCACATGAATATTTATTTCATTTGTACTGGCAATACATGTAGAAGTCCTATGGCCGAAGCTATATTACAAAATAAAAAACTTGATGGGGTACAAGTGAAGTCAGCGGGAATCTATGCATTGGAGGGAGGGGAAATCTCGGAAAATGCAAAAGCTGTAATCGAGCAAGAACAAATACCCTACTATCATATTACATCCCAAGTAAAGCAGGAGGATATTGAATGGGCAGACTTAATCCTAACGATGACCTTGGCCCACAAAAATATGATCCTGCACTCTTTCCCCAATACACAAGGCAAAACCTTTACGCTTAAAGAATACGTAGTTCCCTTCAGTTCAAAAGATGTATCGGATCCGTTTGGCGGCGATCTTACTACGTATAAACAAACTTACCTGGAATTAAACCGATTAATAGACGAATTAGTGATGAAAATTTCTGGAGGTAGCTTCGAATAATGGACAATAAAACAACATTCAGCTTACGCAAAAAATTAGTTTTATTTGTAGGGATTTTAGCATTCGTAACGTATTCAACAAGTTTTGTATTTATACACTATCTTCACCCATTGATTTTCTCTCAATTTATTGAAAATCAAAGAGTTTTTGAACTTCTTACATATGTTTTTGGGATCACTTGGTCCTGTATCCTGGCTGCTATCTTCAGCATCATCTTAGTAAAACCGTTGCAGCAGCTTGAGAAATCGGCAAAGTTGGTTGCGGAAGGGAAAATAGGGCAGGATGTGAATGTGCCATATTCCCAGGATGAAATTGCCTCGGTTGCACAAGCATTCCAGTTGATGGTCACAAATCTTCGACACATGGTGGAAAGTATCGAGGGCAATTTTAATAAGACAAATGAAGTCATTATTGAACTTTCGGAACAAACATCCTCTGCATCACGTAAAGCGGAAGGGATTGCCTCGACAGTAGGCCAGATTTCCCAAGGGGCCGAGAGTGCGGCCGCTGCTGTCCAAGATACTGCCGAAGCGATTGAGGATGTACGATTATTGGCATCGGAAGTAAATACGCGTGCACTTAATTCGGCAAACCATTCCAAGGAAATTATACAGAACTTAGAAACAACAACGGATTCGATTCAAGGCTTGGTATCAAGCATCCAACAAATTGCACAAGGCAATGAAAAAGCCCTTGGCAATATACATCAGCTTGAAAAGAATGCGGAACAAATTGAACGTATCATTGGCTTGGTAGGCGATATTGCCGCCCAAACGAACCTGTTGGCCCTAAATGCCTCGATTGAAGCAGCCCGTGCCGGAGAACACGGCAAAGGCTTTGCGGTCGTTGCGGAAGAAGTGCGGAGCTTGGCAGATGAAAGTGCGAAGGCAGTACAAGGCATTACGGGTCTAATTCAGACAATGCAAGAAAATGTTGCGGTCGTCGTCAACCAAATGAATGAACAAGTAAGCTTTGCGGTAAAAGAATCTTCGAAGGTTTCGCAAACAACGGAAACAGTCGAAGGGATGGCTTCAAGTGTTCGGGAAATGGCCGATGCAGTGGTGATGATCTCGCAATTGGTGGAAAAACAAATGGTCAACATCGAAACGACTGCACGTCAATCCCAGGAAGTGGCGGCAATCGCAGAACAAACGTCAGCCGGGGCAGAGGAAGTCCGAGGTTCGACGGAAGAACAAGCCTACGCGATTGAACAAGTTGAAAATCTATCGAAAGATTTAAAACGACAGTCCGAACAACTTTATAAGATGATCCAACAATTCGACCGCTCCAACTAAACCCCCCCTCATGTCATCAATACGGCATGAGGGGTTTTTTTATTGAATAGTACATAAAGAGTTTTCTGAATTGTGCCGGAATTGTGTGAGTGCCTGGCACACACACAATTAAAACACGAATTATAGAGGTTGTTGATGCGCCAATTTAGGGCTAAATGTGAACGAAATTCAATCGATGCGAAAAAATATTCGTATTTTGAGTAATAGTTTATATGAAAGTTTGCAAAATACATGTAATTCTTCTTGAATTAGTGGTAAACTGTTCATGATAATACACGCTAGGAGGGAACGTAGTGAAAATTGCAATTTCTTCAGACCACGGTGGGAATAACTTACGAAAAGAAATTATGTCACTATTAGATGAACTTAACATGAGCTATCAAGATTTTGGTCCGCAGTCGGGTGATTCAGTTGATTATCCTGATTATGCAAAACCGGTAGCGGATGGAGTAGCAAGTGGTGAATTTGATCGTGGAATTTTAATTTGCGGAACGGGCATTGGAATGTCCATCGCTGCTAATAAAGTAAAAGGTATCCGTTGTGCACTTGTTCATGATGTGTTCAGCGCAAAAGCAACTCGTTGCCACAACGATTCAAATATTTTGGCAATGGGTGAACGCGTTATCGGACCTGGCCTAGCTAGTGAAATTGTGAAAACGTGGTTGGGCACAGATTTTGAAGGTGGCCGCCATACACGTCGTGTTGAAAAAATCTCCGAGCTTGAGGGGTAAGTGTCTGGATGCATTCATTACAACAAGTGCAATCACAACTGTCCCAACTGCTCAATGAATTAGAACAACAAGTAACATTTACGCCAAAACAGCTGTTTGTCATCGGTTGCTCGACATCGGAAATTGCAGGGTCCAAAATTGGCACTTCCGGGGCTATCGAAATTGCTGAAGTTCTGTTTGAAGAACTTACAACATTTGCGTGGAAGCATCATCTTTATTTGGTCTTTCAAGGCTGCGAGCACATCAACCGCGCATTGACATTGGAAGCTGAAGCCGCACAGTACTACTCATTGGAACCGGTGACGGTCATTCCGGTTAAACATGCAGGTGGTTCCATGTCAGCTTATGCTTATACGAAACTTGAGAATCCGGTTGTCGTGGAACACGTTCGCGCACACGGCGGAATCGATATCGGGCAAACACTTATCGGAATGCATTTGAAAGAAGTAGCGATTCCAATCCGGACAGGGATACGTCAAATTGGGGAAGCGGTTGTGACGATTGCCACAACACGCCCGAAATTAATCGGGGGTCCGAGAGCTGTTTATAGTTGAAACAGTGGAGAAATAACTCACACTTAATTAAAACAATCAGAGAAGTGATAGGAAATACAAATTTGGGATAAAAATCCGTAATAGGATTTTTCATTAATAAAAAAATGAAGAAATTTTAGGGGGATTTGTACAATGGCATATGAAAAAGTTGCAGCACAAGACAAAGCGGTATTAGAAGGTATTTTAGCAGAGAAGAAACGCCAACAAGCCAACATCGAACTGATCGCATCCGAAAACATCGTTTCTGAAGCAGTAATGGAAGCGCAAGGATCAGTATTAACAAACAAATATGCTGAGGGGTATCCTGGCAAACGTTACTATGGTGGCTGTGAGCATGTGGACGTTGTGGAAGATATCGCTCGTGATCGTGTTAAACAAATCTTTGGTGCCGAATATGCAAACGTGCAACCGCATTCCGGCGCACAAGCGAATATGGCTGTCTATTTCACAATTCTTGAACCGGGCGATACAGTCCTGGGGATGAACCTTTCACATGGCGGCCACTTAACACATGGCTCTCCTGTAAACTTCTCTGGTATTCAATATAAATTTGTGGAGTACGGTGTAACAAAAGATACACATGTAATCGACTATGAAGATGTTCGTGCTAAAGCGCTTGAACACAAGCCAAAGTTGATCGTTGCCGGTGCATCTGCTTATCCACGTGAAATCGACTTCAAAAAATTCCGTGAGATTGCTGATGAAGTGGGCGCTTATTTCATGGTAGACATGGCTCATATTGCAGGTCTTGTAGCTACTGGCGAACACCCATCTCCAGTGCCATATGCAGATTTCGTTACTTCTACGACACACAAAACATTACGTGGTCCTCGCGGCGGACTCATTTTAACTTCTGAAGAATGGGGCAAAAAGATTGATAAATCGGTATTCCCAGGAATTCAAGGTGGTCCTTTGATGCATGTAATCGCTGCAAAAGCGGTAGCGTTCGGGGAAGCATTGCAACCGGAATTTAAAGAGTACGCAAAGCAAATTAAAGCAAACGCAAAAGCACTTGCAGAAACGTTGAGTGCGGAAGGTTTGGAATTAGTTTCAGGCGGTACGGATAACCACCTTTTATTAGTGAACGTGAAATCAGTTGGTTTAACAGGTAAAGTGGCTGAAAAAGTGTTGGATGAAGTAGGAATCACAGCGAATAAAAACACGATCCCATATGATGAAGAAAAACCGTTCGTAACATCAGGGATCCGTCTTGGAACGGCAGCTGTAACTAGCCGTGGCTTCAAAGAAGAAGATTTGAAAGAAGTTGGTTTGATTATCGCGAAACTTCTAAAAAATCCAGAAGACGCAGCAGTAAAACAAGAAGCAACAGAACGCGTAAAAGTGTTGACGGACAAATACCCAATCTACGAAGAACTAGTAACAAATATTTAATAGCTTGAGCTAGTGAGTTTATTCTCACTAGCTTTTTTTGCGATTAATTTGCTGGGAGTTCGATGACATCATAGAAGAAACGACTTTGTAATAGGAGGAAACATATTTATTTCAGGCGAATTCTAGTCCAATCCTGTCTCCAGCAAACTTGATTGGGCTAGATATTTGTTATATTGAGGGTTGTTTAGTGACAGAATCGTACACTGGACATCTCTTAGTTGTCCAAATGAAGTTTATATCATCTAGCTATTAATCTTCGCATTTATTCATAGAACGAAAATCTCCCAAATTCGAAACTCCAACCCGCTTAGGCTCAGCCACCCCTTCTTCAACTCCGCCCTTTAGAAGCATCCTACATAGAACAAGCAGTCGCGGCCCCTACTGTTTCCTTTAATGAAATGAAAAAGTTCCCAAAAACCCATTCGACATATTGTTTTATGTTATGACTTTTTTTGATATACTAGGCTAGATACAGTGAAACTGCATTTTAGTTTGGGGAAATCTCACTTAATGTCAGGTTACAAAAAGGAGCGAAATCAATTGAGCAAAGTATATGTATTTGACCACCCATTAATCCAACATAAGTTAACTTATATTCGTGATAAAAACACGGGAACAAAAGAATTTCGTGAGCTGGTTGACGAAGTGTCCACATTAATGGCATTCGAAATTACGCGCGATATGCCGCTGGAAGAAATTGAAATTGATACACCAGTAACTACGGCGAAAACAAAAGTGCTGTCAGGCAAGAAAATTGCAATCGTTCCAATCTTGCGTGCGGGAATCGGCATGGTGGACGGAGTGCTTAAATTAATCCCTGCTGCAAAAGTTGGCCATATCGGGTTATACCGTGATCCGGAAACGTTAAAACCGGTGGAATACTATGCAAAACTTCCGGCTGATGTGGAAGAACGCGACTTCATCATTGTGGATCCGATGCTCGCAACTGGCGGTTCTGCAGTGGAAGCGATCAACTCACTAAAAACGCGCGGTGCGAAAAATATTAAATTCATGTGCCTGATTGCAGCTCCGGAAGGTGTACAAGCCATCCAAGAATCTCATCCGGACGTGGATATTTATATCGCGGCACTTGATGAAAAATTAAACGATCACGGTTATATCGTGCCTGGTTTAGGGGATGCGGGAGACCGTTTATTTGGAACAAAATAAGTCGGTATGCAGTCCAATTTATTGCGGCGGAAATAATTCGGCAGACATCTCACTGAATCTAGCTGATACACCCGTCGACGGCGGATCAACCCTTTAAATTGGTGGATAAGTTTCAAACGCACGTCAAAGAGCGCAATCCAACAAACATTTGCCGCCTAATCAACGACCAACACTAACTAAATTACGACCTTCTTTATTAAAGGAAGGTCGTAAACTATTTTGAAGGACGGTGCATTTCAAATGAGTAAAAAATGGAAGGTAATGACGATTTTCGGAACTAGGCCGGAAGCGATTAAAATGGCCCCGCTTGTTCTGGAATTACAGAAACACCCTGAAAAAATCGAATCAATCGTGACAGTAACCGCTCAACATCGCCAAATGTTGGACCAAGTATTGGAGACCTTCAACATCAAGCCAGATTATGATTTAAATATTATGAAGGATCGCCAAACTTTAATTGACGTCACAACGAACGCTCTTCAAGGTTTGGATCGTGTCATGAAGGAAGCAAAGCCCGACATCGTTCTTGTGCACGGCGATACAACAACGACATTCGTTGGGAGCTTGGCTGCCTTTTACAATCAAATCGCAATCGGCCATGTAGAGGCGGGACTGCGAACAGGGAACAAATATTCACCTTACCCGGAAGAAATGAACCGCCAACTGACAGGTGTAATGGCAGATTTGCATTTTGCCCCGACTGAAAACTCAAAAGAAAATCTATTAAAAGAAAATAAAGATGAACAAGTTATATTTGTAACGGGAAATACGGCAATCGATGCATTAAAAACAACGGTTAGTGAAAACTATAGCCATTCGGTTTTAGAAAAATTAGGAGACGACCGCATGATTCTACTGACTGCACACCGCAGGGAAAACCTGGGGCAGCCGATGCGCAATATGTTCAAGGCGATCAAGCGGCTACTGGCAGAGCATGATGATGTGCAAGTCGTATATCCTGTTCATTTAAATCCTGCAGTTCGGGAAATAGCTGACGAAATATTGGGGAACGACCCTCGGATTCATTTGATTGAGCCATTGGAAGTGTTTGATTTCCATAACTTTGCGGCCCGTTCGTTCCTGATTTTAACGGATTCAGGTGGCGTACAGGAAGAAGCGCCATCCTTGGGGAAACCCGTTTTGGTATTACGTGATACGACGGAGCGCCCTGAAGGAATAGCTGCCGGAACATTGAAACTGGCTGGTACCGAAGAGGAAACAATCTATAAGCTGGCCAAAGAATTATTGGAGGACAGGGCGGCATTTGAAGCGATGGCCCACGCCTCAAATCCTTATGGGGATGGCCATGCGTCGAAACGTATTGTGGAAGCGTTAATTAGTTTCTTTGAAAAAGGTGAATAATAAAGGCTCATTAAAGATATGTTATGAATAAAAAGTTGGGTTTTGGCAAAAAAATGATGGAAAGTCTAATTTTATTCACTCAATAAAGAACTTTTATCCTTTTGTTTTAATTTCTAACACAAATTTGTCAAGAATTTGACAACATTTCAGTTCTTGTGAAGTTTTTAACCTGAACCAATTGACATCAATTTACCCCTATTGTATGCTTACAAAGGGTAAGAATGATAAGGGTTTTATGGGGACAATCGACCCCGAAACACTTGTTATATCAAGTTTCTACTAGATTGACAGTTGAAACTGATCAGTGTCAATCCGCAACGTTTTCAGGCGTCTGGTATTGATGGATTTACAGCTTAGAAAACTTGGAATAATAGAAATTTCTCATTCAACGAGGGATTTATTACTATTATTGTGTCTTTTCGACAACTGTTGGAAATGCTTGTAATTCAATCGCAACGCTTGATTCCATAAGTAGAGGACGATTTAAACTTTACTCGAAAAAGATTTGGGAGATAAATTGCCAATGCTAGATTTGCATCACATTTTCGCTATGCAGAAGAAAGCGTTATTTTTTTTGCTCGCTCTTTGTGCATTAGGATGGGGATTTACCTCGTATCCTACAGTATTTGCTGGTATTGCTGTCGGTGCTTGCTTTGGTACATATAACTTTTGGATTCTTGTTCGAAGAATGGACAAGTTTGATCGTTCCATTAGTGAAGGGAAAAAAACAGTATCACTCGGTTCAGCTTTACGCTTTGGGTCAGGTATTGCATCAGTCGCTATCGCAATTACGTTGCCACAATATTTTCATCTAATTAGCACAGTGATAGGGCTAATGATTCCATACGTTTTCCTATTTATAGGAGTTATCGTATCGTCGGTCAGAAACAAATAACGTAACAAAGAAAGTGAGGTGAATGCAAGAATGGATCATTTAGCTCCAGAGCTAACGATAGGCTTTTTAACTTTCAACTTATCCACAGTCTTAATGCTTGTAATTACAGCAATCATCGTATTTTTAATCGCGTTTATTGCAACACGCAACCTAAAACTTAAACCGACTGGTATGCAAAACTTCATGGAGTGGGTGATGGATTTCGTTAAAGGGATCATCAAAAACAACATGGACTGGAAAACCGGTGGTAGATTCCATATTCTAGGGATTACCCTGATTATGTTTATCGCCGTAGCAAACTTGTTAGGTTTACCGTTCTCAGGTATCGTTTACAATGGTGAACTTTGGTGGAAATCTCCAACTGCCGATCCAACAGTAACTTTGACATTAGCATCAATGGTTACGGTTTTGGCAACTTACTATGGTATCAAGATGCGTGGTACAAAGCATTATTTCGGGACATTCGTCCAACCAATGTCATTTTTATTGCCGCTTAAAATTATCGAGGAATTTGCCAACACATTAACGCTTGGTCTTCGTCTTTACGGTAACATTTACGCTGGTGAGATTTTACTTGCTTTAATTGCAGGTATTGCCGGAACAGGCTTCTTAGGCTTCTTAGGTGGTCTTATCCCAGGTATGGCATGGATCGGATTCTCGATCTTCATCGGCTTTATCCAAGCCTTTATCTTCACAATGTTAACGATGGTCTACTTATCTCACAAAGTGAGTGCAGACCATTAATATAAAGCTTTTAGTGTAAAACATTAGATGCTTAAAACAAATAAAAAACAAACAATTCCAAGGAGGAAATATTCAATGGGTTTATTAGCAGCAGCAATCGCAATCGGTTTAGGTGCACTTGGTGCAGGTATTGGTAACGGTCTTATCGTTTCACGTACAGTAGAAGGTATCGCTCGTCAACCAGAGGCTCGTGGCGTTCTTCAAACTACAATGTTCATCGGGGTAGCATTAGTTGAGGCCCTTCCGATCATCGCAGTAGTAGTAGCATTCATCGTAATGAACCGATAATTGTCGGCTCAACAAAACATATGTGGCGAAGATGATTCCACAAGAAGAAACTTCGCCATTCCTTTTGTTTAAAATGCAATCTTTTATTAAATTGAATGTAAAGCAGTACTAAACATAGATTTTAAAATGTTTCGGCATTCGTAATAGACGAACTTATCCGGAACTCTCTAATTTTTGATAGCTCTTGAAGGGAGTGAAACAATCGTGAATTTGGATTACCTAACACTAGGTGCCGGTGCCCACGGATTTAATGGTGGGGATGTTTTGGCAACACTTATAATCTTCCTAATTTTAATGGCGCTACTTAAGAAATTCGCTTGGGGTCCATTAATGGGCATTATGCAACAACGTGAAGAGTTGGTCGCAGGAGAAATCGAAGCAGCT
Organism: Ureibacillus sinduriensis BLB-1 = JCM 15800; assembly: GCF_000772955.1. Classification (GTDB taxonomy): domain Bacteria; phylum Bacillota; class Bacilli; order Bacillales_A; family Planococcaceae; genus Ureibacillus; species Ureibacillus sinduriensis. The sequence continues at coordinate 116,698 of NZ_JPVO01000048.1, forward strand.
GAAAACGCTCGCATCGAATCTGCTAAAACTTTGGAAGAACAAAAAGTTCTTTTAAAAGAAGCTCGCACTGAAGCACAAGCAATTATCGAAAGTGCTAAAAAACAAGGCGAAGTCCAACGTGATGAAATCATTACTGCGGCTCGTACTGAAGCGAACCGTCTAAAAGAATCAGCTGTTCGTGAAATCGAAACTGAGAAAGAAAAAGCGATCGCTGCAGTTCGTGATGAAGTCGTTTCATTATCAGTTCTTGCTGCATCCAAAGTTCTTGGGAAAGAAATTTCTGAAGAGGACAATAGCGCATTAATTAAAGAAACGATTGCGAAGGCAGGCGAAGCGAAATGAGTTCGACAATAGCGAATCGTTATGCTGATGCATTGTTTCAACTTGCTTTAGAAAAACAAGTTGTTGCGGAAGTTAATGCGGATTTAGAAGAGATCGTAAAAGGGATCGAAACAACTCCTGAGTTAGTTTCATTGCTTACTTCTCCTAAATTCTCAAACGAACGCAAAAAACAAATTATAGCTGAAGTATTTGCCAGTGCAAATCCAATCGTTGTGAATACGCTTGAACTTCTTATCGAGAAAAAGCGTGTTGACGAGATCGGCAATTTAGCGAAAAGTTTTAAACAACTAGCAGCAGAAGCACAAGGTTCTGCTGATGCAACAGTTTTCTCAACTCGCGCACTTACTGATCAAGAAAAAGATGAAATTTCATCTTCATTCGGTAAACTTGTGGGCAAAGAAAAACTTACAATTACAAACGTAATCGAACCATCAATCCTTGGTGGCGTTCGTGTTCAAATCGGCAACTACATTTTTGATAACACAGTAGCTAGTAAGCTAGATAATCTTAAACGTACGTTAGTTGGTTAATTAAAAGAAATGTGAGAGGTGACATTCATGGGCATCAAGGCTGAAGAAATCAGCGTGCTGATAAAAAAGCAGATTGAAAACTATCAATCTGATCTAGAAGTAAGCGAAGTTGGTACTGTAATCACAGTTGGTGACGGTATTGCTCGTGCTCATGGCCTCGACAACTGCATGGCCGGAGAATTATTAGAGTTCTCTAACGGTGTAATGGGTATGGCACAAAACCTTGAAGAAGGTAACGTTGGTATCGTTATCTTAGGTAACTACCTAGGCATTAAAGAAGGCGATGAAGTACGTCGAACTGGCCGTATTATGGAAGTACCAGTTGGTGAAGAACTAATTGGTCGCGTTGTTAACCCACTTGGTCAACCAGTGGATGGACAAGGCCCAATCAATACTACAAAAACTCGTCCGATCGAAAGCCCAGCTTTCGGTGTAATGGCTCGTAAATCTGTACACGAACCATTACAAACAGGTATCAAAGCGATTGACGCTCTTGTACCAATCGGTCGTGGTCAACGTGAATTAATCATCGGAGACCGTCAAATTGGTAAAACTTCAATTGCAATTGACACAATCCTTAACCAAGCAGACCAAGATATGATCTGTATCTATGTTGCGATTGGTCAAAAAGAATCAACTGTTCGTGGTGTTGTTGAAACACTTCGTAAAAATGGTGCATTAGATTACACAATCGTAGTAACTGCATCTGCTTCTCAACCAGCTCCATTATTATACCTAGCTCCTTATGCTGGTGTATCGATGGCGGAAGAGTTCATGTTACAAGGTAAACACGTATTAATCGTATATGATGATTTATCTAAACAAGCTGCAGCTTACCGTGAACTTTCATTATTATTACGTCGTCCTCCAGGTCGTGAAGCTTACCCAGGTGACGTATTCTACTTACACAGCCGTTTACTTGAGCGTGCTGCTAAATTAAACGAAACATACAAAAATGGTTCGATTACAGCTCTTCCATTCGTTGAGACTCAAGCTGGGGATATCTCTGCATACATCCCAACTAACGTTATCTCAATCACTGATGGACAAATTTTCTTACAAGCAGACCTATTCCACGCAGGTGTACGTCCAGCGATCAACGCCGGTCTTTCAGTATCACGTGTAGGTGGATCTGCTCAAATTAAAGCGATGAAAAAAGTTGCTGGTACACTACGTCTTGACTTAGCTGCTTACCGTGAACTTGAATCATTCGCACAATTTGGTTCAGACCTAGATAAAGCAACACTTGCGAAACTTGAGCGTGGTAAACGTACGGTTGAAGTTCTTAAACAAGACCTTAACAAACCAATCAAAGTTGAAAAGCAAGTAACAATCCTTTATGCACTAACTCGTGGTTTCTTAGATGATATTCCTGTACAAGATATCGTACGTTTCGAAGCTGAATTATACAGCTGGTTAGATGTAAACCACACAAACGTTTTAGATCATATTCGCACTACTAAAGAACTTCCTTCTGATGGCGAAATGGCAGCTGCTCTTAACGAATTCAAAAAGACTTTTGCTAAATCGGAATAAGTTCTGATCGTACAATGTGTTTTGTGATTAAAAACTAGAAGGTGGTGAAATACCAGTGGCAAACTTACGTGAAATAAAAAGCCGTATTACTTCAACAAAGAAAACGAGTCAAATGACGAAAGCCATGCAAATGGTTTCCGCTTCTAAAAGTAAACGTGCAGAACAAAATGCAAAGCGCTATGTTCCTTATATGGAGAAAGTACAAGATGTGGTTGCAGCCATTGCTTCAGGTACAACTGATGCATCGCACCCAATGTTGGAATCTCGTCCAGTTAAGAAAACGGCCTACCTTGTAATCGGTTCTGACCGTGGTCTTGCAGGGGCTTACAACTCAAGCATTTTACGTCAATTAGAACGCACGCTAAAAGAACGTCATAAGTCAAAAGACGAATACGTGATTTTTGCAATCGGTCGTGTTGCTCGTGATTATTTTGTGAAACGTGACTTTAACGTTCTTGATAGTGTTGTTGGTTTACCGGACCAACCTACATTCTCGGATGTGAAGCAAATCGCTCGTAAAGCTGTTGGTATGTTCGCTGATGGTACATATGATGAACTTTATATGTACTATAACCACTTTGTCAGTGTTATTTCACAAGAAGTTACTGAGAAAAAGGTATTACCAATCACTGATTTGGCTCCGGCAAGCGAAGGCGTATCTGCTTCTTATGAATTCGAACCATCAGGTGAAGCAATTCTAGAAGTATTACTTCCACAATACGCTGAAAGCTTGATTTATGGTGCTTTATTGGATGGTAAAGCTAGTGAACATGCTGCTCGTATGACAGCGATGAAAACAGCAACTGATAATGCTAATGATCTTGTTAAAAATTTATCACTTGTATACAACCGTGCGCGTCAAGCCGCGATTACACAAGAAATTACAGAAATCGTTGGTGGGGCAGCAGCCTTAGAATAGGCTGCTACTCTCCAACGAGCGTTTATAAAAGGAAGAAAAGCGGGGAACGGATATTGCCATACATCGTTAGTCAATATGAACCGCTCGGGCACCTAACTCGATAGGAGGTACACAAGAATGAACTTAGGACACGTTATTCAAGTAATGGGTCCGGTTGTTGACGTAAAATTCAGCAACGGTCAATTACCAGCAATCTATAACGCCTTAACTGTTAAGATTGATCGTCCGAATGGAGAAGTTGAAACTTTAACTCTTGAAGTTGCTCTTCACCTTGGTGATGATTCTGTTCGTACAATTGCCATGTCTTCTACAGACGGGCTGCAACGTGGAGCAGAAGTAACAGATTTAGGTAAAGCAATCTCTGTACCGGTTGGTGATGTAACTTTAGGACGTGTATTCAACGTACTTGGTGAAGTTATCGACTTAGGAGAAGAAATTTCTAGTGACGCTCGTCGTGATTCAATTCACCGCGAAGCTCCAAAATTTGACGAATTAACTACAGAAGTACAAATCCTAGAAACAGGAATCAAAGTAGTAGACTTATTAGCACCTTACATCAAAGGTGGTAAAGTAGGTTTATTCGGTGGTGCCGGTGTAGGTAAAACTGTATTAATTCAAGAGTTAATCAACAACATCGCTCAAGGGCACGGCGGTATCTCTGTATTCGCTGGTGTAGGTGAGCGTACTCGTGAAGGGAACGACTTATTCCACGAGATGAGCGACTCTGGCGTTATCAGCAAAACATCAATGGTATTCGGTCAAATGAATGAGCCACCTGGTGCACGTATGCGTGTAGCTTTAACTGGTCTTACTATGGCTGAATTCTTCCGTGATGAGCAAGGACAAGACGTTCTTTTATTCATCGACAACATCTTCCGTTTCACTCAAGCAGGTTCTGAAGTATCCGCCCTATTAGGTCGTATGCCTTCTGCGGTAGGTTACCAACCAACGCTTGCAACGGAAATGGGTAACTTACAAGAACGTATTACATCAACAAACAAAGGTTCTGTTACATCGATCCAAGCGATCTATGTACCTGCCGATGACTATACCGACCCAGCCCCAGCTACAACTTTCGCCCATTTAGATGCAACAACTAACTTGGAGCGTAAATTATCTGAGATGGGTATCTACCCTGCGGTGGATCCATTAGCTTCAACTTCTCGTGCTCTATCACCTGAAATTGTTGGTGAAGAACACTATGCTGTCGCTCGTGGCGTTCAAATGACGTTACAACGTTATAACGAATTACAAGATATCATCGCCATCTTAGGTATGGATGAGTTATCTGACGAAGATAAGCAAACAGTTGAACGTGCTCGTCGTATTCAATTCTTCTTATCTCAAAACTTCCACGTTGCTGAACAATTTACTGGTCAAAAAGGTTCTTTCGTACACGTAAAAGACACTGTTCGTTCATTCAAGGAAATCCTTGAAGGTAAATACGATCACTTGCCAGAAGATGCGTTCCGTCTAGTTGGTAGCATTGAAGAGGTAGTAGAAAAAGCGAAAAGCATGGGCGTAGAGGTATAATCTGCGGACGAAAGGAGCAAAAATATGAAGACAGTTAAAGTCAATATTGTTACTCCCGACGGCCCAGTATACGATTCAGAAGTCGCAATGGTTATCGCTAAAACAGTTTCAGGTGAAATTGGGGTTCTTCCAGGACATATTCCTACAGTTGCCCCACTTGCTATTGGTGCTGTTACACTTAAAAACGAAGACGGTTCACAAGAACGTGTAGCCGTTGGTGGTGGTTTCATTGAAATACGTCCTGAACAAATTTCAATATTGGCTCCTTCTGCAGAATTAGCAGCTAATATTGACATTAAGCGTGCAAAAGAATCTCTTGCACGTGCAGAACAACGTCTTCAAAAGAAACAAGATGACATCGATTTCAAACGCGCTGAGCTAGCTTTAAACCGTGCGATTAATCGTATCAGCGTTCATGAGGGTAATATGTAATTTCATAAATTAAAGCGGACGGGTAACTGTCCGCTTTTTTAGTGGATATTAATAATGATCGGAAGCGTGGGAACTCGTTGCAAATTTTCTTCTAAAAGTGTTCTGGATGGGTATAATTAATTCTGAAGGGGGTTTTTTAATGGAAGTTTATCAGTCTTTAGGATTTCAGGCGATCATGAGTTTGATTTCCCATATCTTTTTTATTGCCATTACTTTTTATGCGCTGCAAGCATTCCGACTGGAGCAATTGTTTAAGAAAGGCAAGGTTTTTCAAATTCAGTTAATCTACATTTTATTAAGTATTGCAATTGGATCGAGTGTGTCCAACTTTCTGATCGATTTTACATCGTGGTCACGACAATTACCATACATCTTTTCTTAGAAAAATGTGTTTGTTATTATCTAAACGGGGCAAATTATATATCCTGTAAGGACAAATGACGTTTCGTTTTTCGTTACATAATATATATAAGAATTCTATTTCCAAATACATAGTTTCTTTAACCTAAAACATTGCAACCGATTGTTTTAACAACACTAACAATATGTACACTTTTTGGCGCCATTTCAATTATTTTGACGACCTACATGATATTGGCAAATTTCCTGGGTAATATTGTTGAACTATGTTTTGGGACTTTCTTCTGGGGTATATATCAATTAAGCCCTTTTTTGCTTTTTAATTACTATTGTTACGTATAAAATTCACAAATATGTTTAATTGAGCGTAATATAAAGTGTAGAATATTATTGGGATTTACGGTAAAATAGTGATTTGGATGCTTGTTATACACTTAATTAAACAGTACTATATTGATAGTTTTTGTGATTTATAACTTCATTCATTTTTGCTCATAAAAACACAAACAAGATTTAAAACACAAAAAATCAAATTATCAATTTTTAAAGTTACATGAATGAGGTTAAATAGCCTCTGGTGAATCGTGAAAATTTTTGCAAAAAATATCGAGTAAAATCGGATAAAGCCAAACCAACTGATACGCCAAGGCGATAAAATGATAACCTATCAACAAAGTTAGACAGTTTTGGACAATTGAATTCGGAGGGACGAATTGTGGAGAAAATTATTGTTACGGGAGGCCAAAAGTTACGAGGTATCGTAAAAGTAGAAGGAGCCAAAAATGCCGTACTACCAATCCTAGCAGCTTCCTTGCTAGCTTCAAAGAACAAGAACATCATTAAGGACGTTCCTAATTTAGCGGATGTTCATACAATAAACGAAGTATTAAAAAGCCTAAATGCAGATGTAGAGTACAATGTACAAAATAATGAAATTCATATAAATGCAGAAAAGCAATTATCAAGTGAAGCACAGTTTGAATTCGTTAGTAAAATGCGTGCCTCTATATTGGTGATGGGATCATTATTAGCACGTAATGGTTATGCACGTGTTGCATTGCCTGGTGGATGTGCAATTGGATCGCGTCCTATCGAGCTGCATTTAAAAGGCTTTGAGGCAATGGGGGCAACAATTTCCTTCGGGCATGGTTTTGTAGAAGCAAAAACTGTGGACGGACTTAAAGGTGCTGAAATCTATTTGGATTTCCCAAGTGTAGGAGCTACAGAGAATATTATGACGGCCGCTGCCTTGGCAAAAGGGACGACAATCATTGAAAACGCCGCTAAAGAACCAGAGATTGTTGACTTAGCCAACTTTATCAATGGCATGGGTGGACGTGTAATCGGCGCAGGAACAGATACAATCCGTATCGAAGGGGTAAGTGAATTGGGTGGTACAACTCATCATATTATTCCCGATCGAATCGAAGCAGGTACTTTCATGGTTGCTGCAGCCATTACTCGTGGAGATGTCTTCATTGAAAATGCAGTGCCTGAGCACATGTCCGCTCTAATTGCGAAATTACGTGAAATGGGTGTCGAAGTCATTGAAGAAGGTGAAGGATTAAGAGTCCGCGCAAATCATCCTCTCAAAGCAGTTGATTTGAAAACAATGCCTCATCCTGGTTTCCCGACAGATATGCAAGCTCAAATGATGGCGCTATTACTGACTGCTGATGGTACTAGTATCATTACGGAAACAGTATTTGAAAATCGCTTCATGCACGTTGAGGAATTCCGCCGCATGAACGCTTTGGCGAAAATCGAGGGGCGTACTGTCTTCATTGAAGGTCCCGTGAAATTACAGGGGGCTGAGGTTTCTGCAACGGATTTACGTGCAGCAGCAGCGTTAATTCTAACTGGACTTGTATCTGAAGGTATAACACGCGTCACGAAGTTAACCCACCTAGATCGTGGCTACGTTGATTTCCACAAAAAATTAGCTTCCTTAGGTGCCATCATCGAACGAGTGAACGATGAAGATGTGTTGACAGAAGAACAAAGTGTGGAATTAAAAGAAGAGGTTGTTGAAATTTAACTTAAACTTTATAAATGAGAATACTTTTTCATTTTAATCAAGCATACGTTCATAACAATCCGAATAGAACTGAAAATGTGAAAATTTTACGACAAAACTCCGCAACGGGTTTTGTCGTTTTTTGATTCCAAAGTTCTTTCATGTATATAACTAATTACTGATTGCATAGGTTGCGTTGGGCTTGAACAATTTTCGATGTGGTGAAAGAGTTGGAAGCACGTACCTTAGGTCGGTTTTTAGGCAGCCAAAAATTTGTTTCTTAATGTCACCATAATTTTCTAATGCGATCAGATATATTTTCTTCATTTCAATCATAAGTAATATGTATGAAAAAAATTAAAGATTATAGAAACCCAATAATGGTCGTATCAGTTGTAGGCATTGTGATCGCACTTTTTTTCTTTCCATTTCTTTTCATGAAGTTTGACCAAAAATCCGAGGCTGCACCACAAAAGACGGCACCTATAGCATCCAAAACTTCCGAGAATGCCTGTGAGCTGACGATTCAGGTGAGTGGGAGTGATATTCCCATTGATCTGGAAGAGTATGTGATAGGAGTGGTAGCTGCAGAAATGCCTGTTGGTTTTCATCCGGAAGCACTTAAGGCGCAAGGCATTGCAGCGAGAACCTATGTGTTGAAGTCAACGAACTATGGGCAAACGCAAATTGAACCGACTGTGGCTAGACAGGTATTTTACGATGAAGATACGAGGAAGAAGAATTGGAATGATTCGTACGAGGATTACGAAGCGAAAGTGCGTGAGGCTGTTGAAAGTACCCGTGGTGAGGTGATTCAATATAATGGAGAGTTAATAACGGCGATGTTCCATTCGATGAGCAACGGGATGACTGAGAGCTCTGTGAACTATAGTGGGACGGAACTGCCTTATTTGCAATCCGTTTCGAGTACCGACTTCCAATATGCAGATAACTATGAAACGACGACTACTTTTACACTCGAAGAATGGAACAGCAAACTAAATACACAATCGACAATAGAGGAGATCAAGCAAATCCGTTTGCAAAAAAATAATACGGGGAGGGTAGAAACGGTTAGCATGAAGGACCATGAGTGGACAGGCCGTGATTTTAGAACTCTATTAGGCTTGCGTTCTACCGATTTCCAGGTCAAGGTGCAAAATGGACAAGTGGTCGTCACTACAGAAGGCTACGGCCATGGTGTGGGGATGAGCCAATATGGGGCAGATGCGATGGCGGATAAGGGTTCCACTGCCCATGAAATTATCGCGCACTACTATCAAAATACAAGCATCGAAAAATTAAATTGTGAAAATTAAGGATTTTTTTCCAAAAAGTGAATAGAAATGTAAAATATTGTTCACACTTCAATCAGAGGTGATGAACATGAGAGAAGAAAAACAAATCAAGGCTTCTCCTAATAAAAACGGTTGGCAAAAAAAGCCATGGTTTTGGCCGTCAGTTTATGCAGCAATCGCTGTAGTATTAATCGGTCTAATTTTCAGTTATAATGCGCTAATTGGTGATGAGGAAGATAAGGAAGTAGTCCAGGATGGAACAGCTTCCGAAGATTCAACAGTCATTGAAACGAATGCACGTACTGAAAACTTAAAGTATCCTTTCAACGAAGAATCGTTAGACAACTTAGAAGTGTTGCAGGACTTTTATGATGTAACTGCTGATGCAGAAACTAGAGAAAAGGCACTATTAGTGTTTAATCAAACATTCTCTACTTCATCGGGAGTATCTTTGTCCGTGAACAACGAGCCATTTGAAGTACTTGCTGCAATGAGCGGCGAGGTGAAAGAAGTAAAGCTGGATGAATTTACTGGAAATGAAATTGTCATTGCGCATCCAAACGGGATGGAGACACGTTACAGCTCCGTTTCTGATATTTTGGTAAAAGAAGGCGATGCGGTAACGCAAGGCCAACCTTTGGCGACGACAATCGAAAACGAATGGAATCCAACTGCCGGTATCCATCTCCACTTTGAAGTTTTACAAGATGGAGAACATGTAAATCCACGAAATTTCTTGGCATTCTAATGAATGACAAATAATCGTCTCTCAAAATAGAGTCGACTCAGTAACCCTGTTGCTTAATTCTTGTGACCGAAGATGAGCGGTGAATCAACTACTTATCTTCAAACTGTAAGCTAGGCCAATTGTCCCTAGGTTCAGGCAATAAGCTTATGTATTGCAGTTAAAGATCAAACGCATTGTACAAGCAATGATGAGGAACGCCCAATTAATCTTTTGACCCGAAAATTTGATGACTTTCATTTTTTCTGGCGTCTAACGAGATTATGGTTGGGCGTTTTTTTTGTTATAGGAAAATGGAATTATGGATGGCTAGTTGTATAAAAATGGACAGCATTTCGGTGAATTTTGGGCCGAGTTGTATTTTTCAGATAGTTTCTTGCAAATAACAGTTCTGAAACATCGAAAAACCTCATATTGTGAATAAACGTTAAATCGCTAGTTGCAAACGTCCATGAAACACTCACAATATGAACACGTCGAAAAAAACACCTCTCGTTAGCAAAACGGCACATTCTTATATCCGATAGAAAGGAAGAGAACGTGCACGAGCACATTCGGCATCGCTGCGTTCGACTTGGGGAACTGCTTATTGAAACAGGTGAAACGGTTCGTGTCCTCGCGAAAATGACGGGTTATTCCAAAAGTACTGTCCATAAAGACCTAACTGAACGATTATTCTTAGTCAATGAACAATTAGCAAATGAAGTGAAAGAAATCTTAGCATATCACAAATCGATTCGTCATTTACGGGGAGGCGAGGCAACACGCAAGAAATGGCAGTCCCAGAACTACTGAAAAAGCATTTAGTTTGGCTTTCCAAAGTCAACTAAATGCTTTTTTAGCATGACTTCATGTCTACGCCCGGAGAATTGAATGAGTGCCAGGATTGAATGAGTGCCAGGCACCCATACAACGACAAATATTCAGAATTGTGTCTAAATTGTGTGGGTGCCAGGCACTTTAAAAGGTGGATTGGTAGGCACTTCTGGCATAATTAAAGGTGTAATTGGTAGGTGAATATGGTAAAATGGTCTAGATAAAGATATATACTAGTACGTGTATTATGTTGGAATAGGCAGGAAGGAGAAATTATTAAATGTTTTCTAAAGATATTGGGATCGATCTAGGAACGGCAAATGTGCTCATCTATGTGAAAGGGAAAGGGATTGTACTGAATGAGCCGTCTGTTGTTGCAATCGACAAGAATACGAAAAAAGTATTGGCTGTTGGTGAAGAAGCACGTCAAATGGTGGGACGTACACCAGGGAATATTGTGGCAATTCGTCCATTAAAAGATGGGGTAATTGCGGATTTCGATGTGACGGAAGCTATGTTAAAATATTTTATAAATAAGTTAGACGTGAAGGGATTCTTCTCAAAGCCACGTATTCTTATTTGCTGTCCAACAAACATTACAAGCGTGGAACAAAAGGCAATTAGAGAAGCAGCCGAAAAATCCGGCGGCAAAAAAGTGTACTTAGAGGAAGAACCAAAAGTAGCTGCCATTGGTGCCGGCATGGATATTTTCCAACCTAGCGGCAACATGGTTGTCGATATCGGTGGAGGTACTACGGATGTAGCCGTTCTTTCCATGGGCGATATCGTGACAAGCGAGTCAATCAAAGTGGCTGGTGATGTCTTTGATAACGATATTCTGCAATACATAAAAAAACAATACAAACTGTTGATCGGTGAACGTACGGCTGAAGCCATCAAAATCACAATCGGTACCGTGTATCCAGGTAGCCGTGAAGAATCGATGGAAATTCGCGGACGCGACATGGTAACAGGTTTGCCAAGAACAATAGAGATTCACTCGACGGAAATCGAAAAAGCCTTGCACGAATCGGTATCTTTAATCGTCCAATCCGCCAAAAATGTTCTTGAAAAAACACCGCCTGAACTATCAGCAGATATTATTGACCGCGGTGTTTGCATCACAGGTGGCGGTGCTTTATTGCACGGCATGGATCAATTACTGACGCAAGAATTAAAAGTTCCTGTCTTTGTAGCCGAAAATCCGATGGACTGTGTGGCTGTTGGGACAGGCCTAATGTTGGATAATATCGACCGTTCTCCTGGATCCCGCATTTAACAATCGATTCCTATCCATCCCTCCAATAAGAATATTGGAAGCATGGCAACAATCTTGCAATGGGGCAAGAAACGAAAAAGTCACGTTGATTTAACATCTGACTTATTACAAAAATAAATTTTAGAGGTGAAATAATTGTTTAAAGGGTTTTATACTGTCGCAACGGGTATGGTGTCTCAGCAACGAAAAACAGAAATAATTACGAACAATATGGCCAATGCCAACACACCTGGTTTTAAGTCAGATCAATCAACAATTCGTTCTTTTCCTGATATGCTGATGTCTGCCGTAGGGAGAACGAATCTTCCAACCGAAAACCAACTAAGCTTTGGGCAAATTCAGCAAATTGGCTCGGTTAACACAGGTGTATACTTGCAAGAAACGCTAGCAAACTATGCACAAGGTTCCATTTATGAAACGAGCCAGAATACGGACGTTGCTCTAATAAATGGTGCAATGCCGACAGATGAAGAGTCTGGACAAGTGGGGGCGATCTTCTTCCGTCTTGAACATCCTGAAGGTGGAGAAGCATATACACGTAACGGGAACTTCACATTGGATGGAGAAGGTTATTTAGTAAATGCTCAAGGCCTATATGTTCTTTCGGCTGAAGGTGAACGCATCCAGTTGCCAAGTGATCAATTCAACCTGACACAAGAAGGCAATATATTGGTAAATGATCAGCTTGCTGCGACGCTCGGCGTATCTTTTTCTGCAAATCCCAACACATTAGTGAAACAAGATAATGGGTTATACCGTCAAATAGATGGAACAAATTTACCAAGTGCTTTTGGGCAAGAAGGGGTCACTTTCTCCATGCAACAAAGCTACCTGGAAGGCTCAAATGTCGATTCAGCCCAATCGATGACGGATCTTTTGACAGCCTATCGTGCCTTTGAAGCGAACCAAAAAGTTTTGCAAGCCTACGATAAAAGCATGGAAAAAGCCGTAAATGAAATTGGAAGAATATAGAGAAGGGAGGGAAAATTATGCTTCGTACAATGATTACCGCAACAAACACATTGGGACAGTTGCAAAGCCAAATCGATACAATCAGTAATAACATCGCAAACAGCAATACAGCTGGTTACAAAGCAAAAGAAGCCACTTTTTCTGAACTTCTTTACCAACAATTCAACAATGATCAATTAGATCCCACTGTGCGGAACTCGCCAGTCGGTATCCGTTATGGCGTTGGTGCGTACCTTGGACAAATTCAAACGAACGTTACCCAAGGCAGCTTGCAAACAACTGACCGGGATCTCGACCTGGCTTTCACGAAAGAAAATCAATATTTCAACATCCTGATGCCGGATGGCGCCAACGGACAAAGAAATGTTTATTCACGTCAAGGCGATTTTTACGTTACACCTGTCGAAAATGGACAAGTAATGCTAGTGAATGGAGATGGATACGCCGTAGCCGATTCAAACGGAGAAGCTATTTATTTCCCGGATGGTGTTAGCAATTTTAGTTTATCTAAAGATGGCACTTTGGGTGTCAATTATCCAGATGGGGATGTACTCACTTTTGAACTTGGTATTACAGAGGTGCAGACACCACAAGTGATGGAGCATGTTTCTGATACATACATTGCACTCCCTGCAAACTTGGGCGAGTTGGGGTACAATGAAGCGGATATTCTAGTAGACTTGCAAGGAGTCAATCGTGACGAGGTGGGCATCACAAATGGCTCATTGGAGTTATCGAACGTGAATTTATCCACGGAAATGTCTAATTTGATAAGTGCACAGCGAAATTATCAATTTAGTTCCCGTGCCATTTCCATCGCCGATCAAATGCTCGGTTTGATCAATGGAATTCGATAGTTCGTTAGAAAACGGAAATTTTTTAAAGGGAGACGGCCATGACAAACGAATCAAAAAGTGAATCAAGACAGCCGAAAGTTCCTCAGAAAGAAAAGAAAGAAAAAAGAAGTGAAAAGAATCAGGATAAGCCAATTCGCTGGTATAATTTTCGACTGATACCCATTTGGCTAAGAATCCTCCTCGTCCTCGTCTTACTGATTGTTGCCGGTGCAGCCGGATTAATGATTGGTTATGGCGTGATTGGGAGCGGTGAACCGTTGGATGCACTCAAACAAGATACTTGGCAGCATATGCTGGATATTATAAACGGTAAAGAATAGAGAATAATAACTACAACTCCTATCACATTTTCGAATGGCTTGTAGTATTTTTTTCTATTCTCCTTTTTCATGTACGTTTTCTTTTTAAGTAAGATAAACTTAGATAACTTACATAAGGAATTAAAGGGGGAGATAGCAATGTTAACAGCTGAACAAATTCAAGAAATTCTACCGCACCGTTATCCATTTTTATTAGTGGACCGTATCCTGGAAGTCGAAGAAGGAAAACGTGCAGTAGGAATCAAAAATGTTTCAATCAATGAAGATTTTTTTAATGGGCACTTTCCTGGGTATCCGGTAATGCCTGGTGTTTTGATTGTTGAAGCATTGGCGCAAGTAGGCGGAGTGGCTTTATTGAAATCAGAGGAATTCAAGGGCCGTCTAGCATTTTTGACTGGTATCGATAACTGCCGTTTTAAACGTCAAGTAGTACCGGGCGACCAGCTCAAATTGGAAGTGGAATTCGTAAAACTGCGCGGTGCTATGGGAAAAGGGCATGCAGTAGCGACAGTTGATGGTGAACTTGTTTGTGAAACAGATATCTTGTTTGCAATCGGTCCAGTTCAACCAAAATAGCCTTAAATAGATCACAAACCAACTTTCTTAGTATAATTATGTAATTCCGAGTTATAAATACATTAAGAATGATTTTAAACTGGCGCGTGAATTTGCATTTTTAGGAAATAGGAAGTAAAATGAAATTTCGATATAAGGTTGATGTATCCATGGTAGGGCTTTTGAAACGTAGGAGGTTTTAAATTAATGTATAAACAGTTATCTTCAGGCGTAAAGATAAGCATTACTCGATCGATCTCGACGTCTTTTGAATTATATTTAGCAAGCATCGGCTGGGATGATAATAAATTTTCGATGGAAGAATTCATGAAAATTTGGCAACAATATTTTACCGAAAATGCGGCTTGGTTCGACAAAGTCCCTCAAGATGTTTTGTTGAGTCAAGAATTTCATGAAGAATTGGCGCAAAAAATTGACGAAGTCATCGCCAAGATTCTAAGTGAAAAACCGACAAAGAAGCAAATTGATTCAATCGAAAAAATGCAGAAGAAATTGGGGACAAACTTTACATATGAGTGTAAAGCCGAAGCTGCATACGTAGAACAACAACTAAAAGAGCAAATAACTAAAGAAGACTAGCCTTGCGTCGAAATGCCATGATTTTGTAAATGAGCTAAAAAGTTTGGCATCTTTTTTAGGATAGTTCCTTTCCTTCACGGGTACTCTATGACTAATCACGATGTGTGTGATGAGTACATCTTGAAAAGGAGGGAACTTTTTTATGTGGAAAAAGCCAGTGTTTGCGGTAATGCTCGGTTCAGCTTTACTAGTTGGGTGTAATAATGCCAATGAAGAGGATGCTGTAAACGACGTCCAGAATGTTGGTGAGGATGCTGTAAACGACGTGCAGGATGTTGGAGAGGATGTTGGACAGGACGTCAATGAAGGGGTAAACGATGTCCAAGAAGGTGTGGATGACATGCTTGAAGGGGATTCCCACGGTAATGGTGACGGTGACGGAAATAATAATGCCAACGTAGATGATCTTGGGGATGAATTGAACGGTAACACAGGTACCCTTGAGAATAATGACCCCACGGTTGATGAAAACGGTGCTTCAAATAGCAATGGTGCTGGCCAAAACGAAAATGGCGATGTAACGAACAATGACGAACGTATCGATGGCGATAACGGAAGTCGATAATACATCGAAAGCTTTGGTTAGTTCCATCGATCGCCTCATTAAATATGGGGCGATTTTTTTTGAAAACAAAAAAAGAATTAGGCATGTCGATCCATACCTAATCCCCTCATGATTCTTTCAAGCGAGGTCGTTCACGCATCCCTTTTTTGAAACGTGCCATCAATTCATCACTCGATAAATTTTCGCTCAACAATGAATGTAATAAGGCCTCCGCATACTTGCTTCGGCGTGTTTTAATCATCCCTTTTAATAAGACGGTGATTTTTTCCCCAATAGCCTGGATATCACTGACCTTCACCTGGAATGGTGCAGGTTCGTTATCTGGAAAAGAAATGATGACATGGACCTCGAACAATTCATCCGAATCTTTCAGTTTTTCAAATGTCGATTGATGTTCTTTGGATAGGAATAATTCCAGAATCCAAGATTTACGGCTGTTTTCCTGGTTGATGACAATGCCGTCGACAATCGGGATATTCACTCCGCCTTGTTCATTGATCAAGTCAAATGAAAGCATTTTAAACGTCTTCATAGCGTCCCCCCAGTAATTTTGTATCTTATTTAAGTATAACATAACAAAACTGGGAAATTTAATATTTGACCCGTATAATTTTTTGACGCATTCGCTTAGAGCCCCAATGGTTTGACGAACATATGACAAGTTTTTGATGTACCGATAAATGAATTTCGGAGGTGCAAACAATCGGGATTTTCACATTTTCGGGTTTTGCCAAATCCGCTTGGTTCGTTTATCATGGACTCAGAAAGAGAGGAGGTGAACATGATGAACCAAGTCGGATTAGTTGGGCGTTTCACAAGAGATCCAGTTTTAAGGACATTTCCTGGTAATCGCGTACAGACCAACTTTATCGTGGCCATAAACCGTAACTACCGGAATAATGAAGGAAACGTGGATGCCGATTTCGTTACTTGCATTGCATGGGGAAGGCTGGCAGAACGAGTCGTCACCTACTGTGGAAAAGGATCTTTGGTAGGTGTTCATGGTCGCTTGCAAACCAGGTCATTCACAAATAAAGACAATATAAAAATTTACACAACCGAGGTGGTTGCGGATGATGTCCGATTCTTTATTTTGAAACAGCCTGAAAATAAAGGAGGAACCCCGCAACACAACCTTGATGTGACCACTGATTTTGTTCTCCCAGAACAAATGGGGAAAACGGCTGTTCCTTAACGAATGAAATTTTGTTGCAAGCTGCTGGCAATGTTGTAGAGGTAGGTATCAAAACTTTATTTCGCATCAACTTTTTCCCAAGCAACAACTCGATTCTTTAAAATCTTCATCTCTCCTAAAGCAATTTATTAAAAACTCTCCAAGAAAACAATTCATATTTTGAACAAACCCTGACCATCTATATCTATCATTTTGTGTTTGTGTCCCTTTAAAATTACCCTTTAAATCAGAAAACTCCCTTCCAAAAAGCTCCTATCACTATATCCATCCTCGCTTCGAAAATATGCTTCAAAGGTGGTGATCAGTTAATCACTGCTGCTGACCGCACAGTAGTGATGCCTTCAATCCAGAGCTCTACATAGTAGAGGAAAACAATTGAATATGGAATAAAACGAATTACGATAACGAGAGACTGTAAAAACAGAGTCGATTAGTATCTTAGTACCAATCGACTCTGTTTCTATTCTTTATTTCAGTGCATGTGTATCAAGCATTAAAAGATCCATTAATTCGTCTTCTTGCAGCTCCGTTAACCAGTTGCTTGACTGAATCAATTCTTCCGATAGGGCGGATTTGATTTCAATCATTTTATCAATTTTTTCTTCGATGGTACCAATCGTGATGAACTTATGAACTTGGACAAATTGGGTTTGACCGATTCTGTAAGCACGGTCGGTTGCCTGGTTTTCCACTGCGGGATTCCACCAGCGATCTGCGTGCAACACATGATTCGCTGCAGTCAGGTTCAACCCGGTTCCCCCGGCTTTTAATGACAGCAAGAAAATCGGAAACTCGCCTGCCTGAAAACTATCAACTAAATTATCCCTTTGTTGTTTTGGCATGCTCCCTGTCAGGAATGGGATATCGATATTGTATAGCTCCGAGAAACAGTGCTGTAATAACTGCCCCATTCCAATATACTGCGTAAAAATTAAGCATTGCTCCCCATTGTCCACGATATCGGCCGCAAGCTCAACAATTCGTTTGAGCTTAATGGAGCGGTTTAATAGAGCTTTCGCGTCATCCAATGGTTCTTTAAGATATAAAGCTGGATGATTACATAACTGTTTTAGTTTACTCAACATTTGCAAGATACGGCCCTTTTTCTCAAACCCTGTCATCACTTCAAGCTGGGCAAGCGTATCTTCTATATAGCCTTCATAAAGAGCGGCTTGTTCGCTTGTTAATGCGCAAAATTCCTTTGTTTCCTGCTTCTCGGGAAGATTCAACATTAAATCAGGGTCATTTTTTGTACGCCGCATCAGGAATGGGCGAATTTTATTGCGCAGGATCTCCTTATGGCGTTCCGATTCTTCCCGTTCGATCGGTACAATGAATTGTTCCTGGAACTTCCCGAAACTGCCCAAATATCCTTTATGAATGAAATCGAAAATTGCCCATAGTTCGGATAGCCGGTTTTCGATTGGTGTCCCGGTTAAAGCAATATGATGTTTTCCGTTTAATCGGCGAATTGCTCGTGATTGCAACGTTTGCATATTTTTTATATTTTGAGCTTCATCCAATGTCACGGTTCCCCATTCCATATGCTCCAAAAACTCGATATCCTGTGAAATCGTCCCATAGGTGGAAAGCACGACATTAGGTTTGTCGCTTTGCAAAGCTGTTTTAAAGCCATCACCTTTTAAACGATTGGAACCATAGTGACTCATCACTTTCAATGATGGCGCAAAACGATCAAGTTCCTTTTGCCAGTTGCCTAAAACGGAAGTAGGGCAAATGATCAGCGCAGGCTCATCTATGTTTAGATTTTCATACGTATATAACAGATAGCTGATCATTTGGACGGTTTTACCTAGTCCCATATCATCCGCCAACACGGCACCAAACTTTTGATCGCGCATAAATGTCAGCCATTCGAATCCTTCTTGCTGATATGGCCGCAATTCCGCATGCAGTCCAACAGGTGTTGCAATAGGGGGCAATCCCTTTTTCGTCGTGAGCTGTTCCACATAATCTTGCAAGGACCGTTGCATTTCAAAAGCAAAGAGTGGATCATCCGTTTCAGAATCGTCTTCTTCCAACGGGGCGGTAAGCTCATTTGGTAATTCGCGGAAAAGCAATTCACGGACTGTCCAGTTTTCTTCCTCCGCTTTATCCATCAGCTCGCGGATTTCATTCATCCAATTTACGTCCATTCGGAACCATTCATCGCCGACTCGTACAAATTCCCGGTTTTCTTCTACAATCTTCCGGAATTCCTCGGCATTTATTTCCTCACCATTCAATGAAAGCTGCCATTTGAAGGACAAAATATCATCCAACCCTGCGACGGATTTTTGCGACTGGTTACTGGCACTGACACGAACCCGCATCTTGGACTGCTTTAATTCTCTCAGCCATGCAGGCAAAACGACTTCAAAGCCTAGCGCTGTGAGTTTAGCAAATTCATCACGGAGTAGTTTTCGGACATCCCCATCTTCTATCGTTGTATGTATGAACGTATCAGGGGAGACAGGATATGCACTTAGATCCATCAGTTCAAGCATCTGGGTTTGTTGATTAACAATTTCATCCGCAAATTCGAGCCATTTTTCAGGCAGCGCCTTTTCGACCGGCAAATGTCTCTTGCGGATAGCCGGTGTCCAGAGCTTTGAAGTTTTCGTTGAACTAATAACCGTTTCCAAAAGCCATTCCGTGGAACTTTCCTCGGGTTCACTTAAACGGATGGCTACCTTCAGATTTCCAAGAGAGCGATCTTTATTTAATGGCCACCCTCCATTTTTGAAGAAAGGCAGTAAAATCGGTAAATCTCTAGGAAGTAAACCCGCAAAGGCCAATCTTTGATACGCTGCCGTGGTAAGGAGGGATTCAAATTCCTCTAATGGTATGTCCTGATTATCTGTCAAAGTGCGAACAAACTCATCTTCCGAAAAGCTTTCAGGCAGCTGAAAACTGAATGCTACATCACCCGATTCTTTTTCTTCCGTCACGGCGTAGTCCCATAGCGCGCTGTTGTTCCACAGCAGTTGAATTGCTTTGATCGAAGTCAGCATTCTTTCTGATTGTTCATCCTCACCCTTTAATTGAATAAATGGGTGTTTGTATAGAGGCGATAGTAAATCAACAAGTTCCGAAGTCGTCAAGCGAATATCTGTATCGCTCATATTTGCATTTAAGCCAAAGAAATTGGGTTCATAACGAAAAAATAACTGCCTTGTCCACTGAACGGGAGATAAGGGTGCATGATCGTCGCTGAAAGCTGTTACAGAAAAGAAAGCTGGTGTGAGTTCTTCCAAAGATAATCGAATTGTTTTCGTAAAAGGCGTTTGTTGAATGTGTGTCATACCAGTAGATTTCCTTTCTCTAATTCCTCTTGTAAAGCACGTAACCGTTTATATTGTTCACGTACAGTATGGATATAATCAGCCCAAAAATTAGTTTTCCCGCATTTTTTCGAAGCATTTTTCATCATTTTCCAAATGCGGACGGCTTGTTTATAGTTCATTCTTGATTTTTGGTTCACTTCTTCAATGGCATAGTAATGATACAGCGGCAGTGTTGCTTCAGGAGCCTCTTCAAGAACTTCCTTCAAGCCGCAAGTTTCCAAATATGAAATGGAAGACGGATATAATTGATGAAGGGCAACCCATTCCTCGTACCGTTTCTCCTTCAAAAGATAGTGTGAATAAGGTTGTACGCCGTAGGAACCGAATGCCGAATAGAGCATGAGTTCTTCCTGTTCGGTAAGAACGATATTATCATATATAAGATGAATCCTTCTGACGTACATTTGTCGCTGAGAAGGCATCAAAGCGCTATTAATATACTCATTTAAAAGTGGGAGCATAGCCTTTAAAATCAACTCGGTCGAGATTTCATCTTGTCGGGAAGAGGCGAACGTCGCCAATCCAAAATAGATGCCCATTTGATCCAAAGTAATGCTTTCCAAATGTTGCTTTAATGCATCATATTCTTTTAATACAATATGGAAAACGTTAAATACCGCAGAAAGAGGCACATCTTCACTTATTTTTGACTTCAGCTCGTCGTTTTCAAGATAACGCTTCAGAATATCCAATTCTTCTTCGGCCCGTCTTTTCTCGATGAATACTGTATCCCAAAATAACAGATAAATATTCAGTCTTCGGCCGGTATAGTGTTGTCTTTCCAGTAAAAAGTTCCTTACCATAATTTGAAGAGCGTCAAAAAATGGATCTGTCGCGAACAGTCGGGATTTTCCGGAAAGTTCATGAATGGTATTCTGGATCGTTTCGAAGCGGCGGTCGAAAAAATACTCAAAGTAATCGCCAGTATTGAATCGCGTATTAAATTGGTTTAGGTGCTGCCAGATTTTATCTAATATCGCAATTTCCATAAATAATTTATAGATCGGCTGCCATTCCCGTTCAAAAGGCAGATGCTTTCTAAGCTTCGTATGGGCGTTCTCAGAAATGCTCGAGATGAGCTGTTTCTCGATTTGACGTCCCTCTGGCAGGAGATGCGTCATGACTTCATCTACCATGGCGAGCCAGTTTTCCGGAGCTCGATTCGATGCCAACATGTGCAAATTGACACTTTTTTTCGCACGCCATTTGGCCGCCCAGTCCTGAACAGAGCCAATGTATTGGAATAGCGACAAGATGACACTAACTTTATGCCGGCACCAATCATTTTGAGGACAGTCGCAATTAATTTCTTCCGTTTTGAAATTAACGCTGACATGGGTTAGCCGAACATCCTGGACAGATGCATAAAGGGTAGTTGTAGCAGGAATATAGCGTTCAAGGTTTACCGATTTGTTACGTACGGCAAAAAGTGCGCGGCGTACCAGTTCCTCGTCCTCAGTGACAGATGGATGTAAAGATTGCTCGATATGTTCTAGTTGAGTTCGAATAAATGCAGCTTGTTCCCAGGCAAGAGTTGTAATCGATATCCCCATTGTAATAATACGCTCCTTAGAAAAACACAGAGCATCTAGGATCTGTGTTTTTTCTTCACTTATTGTAAATTTATATTTAACGTAAAAACGCGCCATGTTCCACATGGGCATAAGTCATTGCGAATTTCATTAAAAGCTCGCTAAAAAAAGTCTGTCCTTTCATTATAACTTGAAAATGCGGGAATGATAAGCAAAACGGAAAGTTTAGTAAAAAGGTTACCATTAATCGGTTTGATACGTATAAATAGGGGAAAATGTATTCTACATAAATTTGATCAAACGGGGTTAGCTCATGTAACCGAATCGATTTACAAATATCGATAAAATTAGTAACATTCCGCTAGTTTGAAAAGCGAAAAGTATGGAGATTATAGCATTAATGAGCTATAAAATTCGTATGATGAAGTAAAACGCATTGCAGGGATGTGAGCCAAGTGCTGCTTACCTTAAATTATATGGATCATGCTCCAGCACGCAACGAGTATTGGAATCGCTTACATGTAACACGATAATGGGGATATAATATAATTAGCAAAGTCAGAGAAATCCCAAATAGGAGGGGATAGTATGATTCAAGTACAGTTTATGAAACCGTTCTATACGAAAGTGAATGGAAAGACGCTACGCTTAGTATTCGCTTACCAATATTTTTCGATCGTCAAGGATGACGAGTTGTATCATTTTGTTCCTGTGGAAGGGAAGGAAATGATTATCGACATCGAAACAAAACAAATCGAAAATCTGTCGGAGATTTTTGTGTTCCAACGAGGGAGCCGCTTTATCCGTCTACCCTTATATCAGCTGCTTTTAATCTCAAACGTGCATGAACATTTAACTCCTATCTTAGATCAAGCAACGACACCTGAAGAAAAAAGCAAAACCGTATCGAAAGAAAAATCCGAATCAGAAATGCAAAAAATGATCCGTGAACTAGAAGAAAAAAATCTCGAACACCTAATCGATCAAGCACTCGAACAGCGAGACGAAAAGCGCTTCTACGAATTAGCCGCACAAAAAGCAAAACTGCTTGAGACAAACCAATAATCCCCCTTCCCGGATATGGAGTAGGAGAAAGGCACCTTAATCATGAATGTGATTGGAGGTGCCTTTGTTGTTTTTGGCAGGGGGATGAGTTCTGAATAGAAGTTTTGCGAGGAGTAGGGTGGAACTGTTAATGAGGAGTAATCTAAGGGACGAATGGTTTAAAGTGTGGATGGGATTTTTCTCTAGGGAGTGGTTTATAAGACAATTCCAATAAAGAGTGATTGGGATTTGTCTTTAAGGAGTGGTTTAAAAGACAAATGCAATAAAGAGTGAGTTGGAATTGTCTCTAAGGAGTGGTCTAAGAGACAATCTCATTAAAGAGTGAGTTGAATTTGTCCAAAAGAAGCGGTCTAAAAGACAAATCTAATGGAGTGTGAGTGGGAATTGTCTAATAGGAGTACTCTAAAAGACAATTCCAATAAAGTGTGAGCAGGATTTGTCTAATAGGAGCGCTCTAAAAGACAATACCAATAAAGTGTGAGCAGGATTTGTCTAATAGGAGTACTCTAAGAGACAATCTCATTAAAGAGTGAGTTGGATTTGTCCAAAAGAAGCGGTCTAAAAGACAAATCTAATGGAGTGTGAGCGGGAATTGTCTAATAGGAGTACTCTAAAAGACAATTCCAATAAAGTGTGAGCAGGATTTGTCTAATAGGAGCGCTCTAAAAGACAATACCAATAAAGTGTGAGCAGGATTTGTCTAATAGGAGTACTCTAAGAGACAATCTCATTAAAGAGTGAGTTGGATTTGTCCAAAAGAAGCGGTCTAAAAGACAAATCTAATGGAGTGTGAGCGGGAATTGTCCAAAAGGAGCTGTCTAAGAGACAAATTCATTAAAGGGTGAGTTGGAATTGTCTAATAGGAGTGCTCTAAAAGACAAATCCATTAAAGAGTGGATTGGATTTGTCTATTAGAGGTGCTTTAAAGGACAATTACCAAAGAGTATAATTGAAATTTGTCCAATAGAAGTAATTTCAAAGACAAATCCTTGAAGAGCAGGGAGGAACTTGTCTATGAGGTTGCTAGCAGGGATAACTTCAATGGCAGTGAACTGTTGAAATACCCGAAGTGTCGGAAATAATTGATAAAGTGTCGGGATTTCGGCAATAACTGTCGGGATTTCGGCAATAACTGTCGGGATTTCGGCAATAACTGTCGGGATAACTCAATAAAACGTCGCGGTTTCCGCAAAAAGTGTCGGGATTATTCAATAAAGCAGCTGAGGACCATAAAAAAGAGCGAAATTCTTCCTACAACAAAAAAGAAGAGCCCCATTCAGGGACCCTTCCAAACGAAAACATCATTATGCGCGTTTAGCAAACGCCTCTAAAGCCATCTTCGCCGTATCTAGTGCTTGGCTTTGTATCGGTTGAATCGTGGCTTTCATAGCAGCTTCAGCATCCACACGATTGCCGAGTATGCTCACGGCTTCTTCATACAGCTCATTGCTGTTCCAGTTGTCTTGTTCGACGTGGCCAATAATCGGTTGCCCTGCAATTTTTGCAAAGGCGTCGATTTTCGGATCGTAGGAAACCGCGATGAATGGTGTGTAGAAAATACTTGAAAAGATGAGCGAATGAAGTCTCATGCCAATCAATAATTGAGAGTGGCCGATGATCGCGATTTTTTCTTCGATGGATGAATCAGCAGGCGCAATCAGGCTTTTTTCCTTCATCGTCTCTGCGAATTCTCTAGAAGTTTTCGCGTCTTGCTCACCGTGCATCGGGATGAATACGATTGTTTCCCCGTTGCGGGCGAGTTGGTCCAGGCCATCACAAATTTTTTGTTTGAAATCCACCGTAGAAGGCCAATCTCTCACACTGACGGTGATGTAATTTTCCAACCCATTACTCTCAAGCCAGCTACTCCGGAAGCTGCTGCCATCCAGCCCCGTAACCGGATCGGGTACAATGCCAATCGTCTTCTTAATGCCAATGTCTTCAAGAAGCTTTCTTGAATCTTCGTCTCTGACAGTGATTTGGTCCACTTTGTTCAACGTCTTTCGGACAATCAGCTTACTGATGCCTTTGTTGATGGGCCCCATTCCTTGTGCATAAACGAAAACCGGCTTTTTGTGCATTTTGGCCATCTGCATGATCCCGGAATAGTAGGGGATGGATTTCATGCTCGTTTGATCTTGCAGTAGGCTGCCTCCGCCACTGATCAATCCGTCCGCACTCTTTAGGGCCATGCTGACTTCTTTCATTTTCCAGCGGTTGACCGCCTGGACGCCATACGTTCGTTCCGTAGCTTCTGGATTATTCGATAACACGGTGATTTCGATGTCTTTCTGAAGCTTTCTTAAGGCACTAATGATGGAGAAGAGGATGGCCTCATCTCCAACATTATCGAAACCATAGTAGCCGGATAAAACGACACGCACTATGACCACCTCGTTTTGGCTTTATTAAAGTAGTGGACACAAATTTTGTATATCACGATGAATACAAGGCCGATCACGAAGCCAAGTACTGTACTGTAAAGTGTGCGCAACAATGACACCGAAACAGGAATGTGCAAGTGGGTGAATGTATTCATGATGGACAAGAATCCAATGACACCCGGGATCAGCAGGATCGTTCCCCATTTCTTGTTGATGCCCATTACATAAAGCGCCAGTACGAAGAACGGGAAGCCAATCAGGAATTCCTTCGTTCTTGGACGAACATACATTGTGTTCTCCAGCCATTGTCTAAACGTTAACTCCAGTTCCGTCACAGAACCCGAGTTGCCAGTCCGACCGATATAGAAGTAGCCGACTGCTGCGACAATCATCAACACTAGTACATGCCAGTATTTCACTTCTTTATTTAACAATGTCACCGATGTGTTCAGCGAACCTTTTAAGCCATTCTTCGAAATTTCATACACTTGGAATAAAGCGAATAACACAATTCCGGCAATCGGAATCACATAGACAAGCTTCACGCCTCTAAATACTTCATAGCCCGTAACAAAGCCGTTTCCGTTTAACAGACCTACGACAATGTAAATCCCAATCAAGCTGATGGCGATTCCTTTTACATACTGGACAAAAATGTCGCGTATGCGAGTGGAACCGTTAGCCGATTTAATGACAGCATAGATTGGCGTTAGGACCGCAATAATTAAGGCGAATGCCTGCAGGAACAATACGCGGTTCAGTACAAAGTAAGCGACCGCCAGCATTGCCATAAAGAGAACAGCCAAAATCCGCAGTTTGTTCACTTTGATTAGCTCAGAGATCAAATACATGAAGATCATCCCCCCCAATAACACTAGGGCCGTCACCCATGCCGGGACAGAAATTTTCTCGAAATGTTTCGGTGCGCCTAGAGTAAAGTGGGTAGGCATTTTGTCTTGAACCTCTGTTAAATAGAGAACAGCCTCATCCAGATTTTCTTCGGCGTCGCCTTTTGTTTTAATGTGATAGAAAATCGATTTAATATTACGTTCCTTCACGGCTCTTGTTGTGCGATCGACACTTTCGTTAACCGTTAAGTTCGTTTGCTTGTTCACATCAATACTATGTAAACGGATCATGTCATACCCAGCCGACTTCGCTAAATCATATTCTCCCTTAAGCTGGCTTCCTTCTATTGTATAGAAGCTATAGCCTGCTTGTTGCAGATCCTGCAGCCAAGCGTTTCTGTCAGGATGGCCGAATCCAATGACTTCCGTTCCCGACCCTAAAAGACCAAGTTTATTGTCGCCTTTGAGCTCGACTAATTGCTGGACGATCTTCGAAATCGCTGAATCACTTTCGATATTTGTCGTTCTGAAGACTACCATCAAACCTTGTGCATCCAATTGGTCCACGATGGATTGGTCGTATCCGAATGGCATGTCCACTTCAAAGTCTTCTGTGGAACTTGCGATGAAGTAGAATGGTTTACCGGCAACCGTCACTTCTTCGGTTTGTAAATGATCTGTTATAAAGTTTTGGTAATAACTATCTTCCGGGATCGTTACATAATATCCCGTTTCCTCGGTATCAACAGCTCCTTCATATTGTGTAAAGAGCAAGCTGTTTGCGAGTTCACTTTCTTCATATATCGCCAGGACGTTTTGTTTCTCCAAATCTTCCAGTGATACCGCTTCGACACTTACGGAAGTGAGGCCGGCATCTGTTAATCTGGATAGGACTTCATCGGCCGTTAGATCACTTTCTTCGACAATCGTTGCGATTTCTTGATATGGAATGATCACTTCGTAATTGTCATTTGCTGATTCTGCATGCCACCTGTTGATGACGCCAGGCAGTGACGCAATCAGAACCAGGAGAAGGATCCCCCAAAGCCACTTTTGTTTAATCATTAACTTGTTCTTCCTCTCATTCGTTTGCGATGGTTTCCCATCAGTTTGTTTTCCACTAAATCGTTTCCCGATGACGGGGAGTTGTTTTAAATCTTCATGGTTAATTGCGCGTGTGAACCATAGCACACCGAAGTATATTGCTCCGCCAACAAACATCACCAAAACGACATACGCCAGGGCAACAAATCTGGACCAGCTTGCAACATTAAACCATAATGTCGGAAGGCCGATCACTGCGCCCATCAACAGGGAAGCAAAGATGATTTTGACGATGCTGCCATTGATAAACGAAAAACGCATCTTTTTGTAGATGAAGGCGGTATTGACGAAAAATAAAACAAAATACACAAATAATGTAGAGAATGCCGCACCATCCAATCCGAATGACCGGATAAAGAAGATGTTCGCAAACACTTTCAGCAAGACGCCGGCGAGAATGATGATGGCCCCTGCTCTTGCGGAATTCATTCCTTGCAGAATGCCCGTCCCTAAAATTGTCAAGGAAGTGAAGACGGAACTGAGATTAATAATCGCAAGCATCGTGCTTCCTTCAAGATCGGTGAACAAAGCCAGGTTCAAAGGAAGCGTCAGTGCAAGAAGCCCCAATGCTGCCGGCCAGGAAATGAGATGCGTTAAACGGTGTGTTCGTTCAATAAGTGCACGAGTTCCCGTTAAATCATTCTCCGTTAATTTCTTCGTGATCAGTGGGACGAGCGGCAAAATAATCGACGATGCGAAAATCGTTGCGATTTGGACAAGTGTAAGTCCGCGCCCATATATCCCGTATTGATAAGTAATTTCATGCTGTTCGACACCGGCACTTCTCAACCCGTACGTCACAGTGAAAGAGTCCACAAAGTTGAACAGAGCCATTGTCACCGAACCGATGGCAATCGGAATGGAGATCTTTAAAATGACCTTGCTCCAGGACTTGAATTGGCCCAGTGTAACCTTTTTGGAAGAGGTTACTTTCACCGAAGAACGGGAATATTGAAATCGTAAATAGATGAGGGAAGCGAGGGCACCGATGACGGAGCCAATCATCACCCCACCAGAAACGACTTCTGTGGAATAATTCATTGCCACTAAAATATACGACACCAATAAAATCAAGCATACCCGAACAAGCTGCTCAATCACTTGGGATACGGCAGTCGGCTGCATATTGCCGAAGCCTTGGAAGAATCCGCGGTAGACGGCCATATAAGGGGCCACCAGCAACGTGAGGGCAACGACGATCAAGGCGATTTCAGTGGAAGGTCCACCAAGTGCGTTGGCAATCTCACTGGAGAATCCCATGATGACTGCAAAGCTCAATACCCCAAAACATAATGCCAAGATGCTCGCTGTAAAGTAAATTTCTTTTACTTTATGTTGCTCGTTTTTCGCATGAGCTTCAGCGATAAGCTTGGAAATCGCAAGAGGGATCCCTGCCACGGAAAGATAAAGTGCCACCATATAGACGGGGTACACAAGCGTAAAGATCCCAAGTACCTCGTCACCTGCAATATTTTGCAGCGGAATGCGGAAAATACTTCCCAACACTTTGGAAAGAAGGGTGGCAATCGTCAGGATGATTGTACTTTTTACAAATGTGGACTGACTCATTTAGTTGACCCCTGACCTTTGCCTTTTAATTGATACACCTTGATGGCAAACCGGGGAAGTGCAAGCATTCTTTTAAAGCGAGTAGGTTGGGAAAGCAGGCGGTATAGCCATTCAAGATTCATCTTTTGCCATATTGCCGGTGCCCGTTTGACCGTTCCCGCAATGACATCGAAGGAGCCACCGACACCCATGAAAACACCGTGCTGGAAGCAATCGAGATTTTCGGAAATCCATTTTTCTTGTCTTGGCACACCTAAAGCGACAAACACTAAATCTGGTTGTGTTTGCGAAATTCTTTCCGCAATGTCGTTGTCTTCCCAATTGAAATAGCCGTCCTCATATCCGACGATTTCGACATTCGGGTAGGTTGCATGAATATTGTCGACAGCCTTTTGCAATGTGTCGTTTTGTGCACCTAATAGGAAAATTTTATAATGTTTTTGATTGCCCACTTCCAAAAGCCGTACCATCGTGTCATAACCCGTAACACGTTCGGGAAGCGATTCCCCGAGAATTTGCGCGGCTTTGACGACACCGATGCCATCTGCGCAAATATATGTGGCTTTTTCAAGGTATTGCATTACTTGCGGATTTTCATTGGCGGTCATCACCACTTCGGGATTTGCAGTGACAACGAACGTTTTTTCTTTTTGTTGAATTCGATTTTCTAATAAGGAAACAAAGCCTTTTTGATCAATATGTAAAAAAGGAACACCCATTATTGTGACTTGCTTCATATAGTACTCAAACCTTTCTGTTGATACCTGTTTACCGCACTATCATACCATAAATGGAAACGTTGCAGTTAATTTTCGAAAGACATTGAAAATTGTTGAAGGATGTAGAAAATATGAAATGCGGAAGTGCTTGGCTAGCACCCAATCAGTTGCTAATCCTCAAAAAAACCTCCCTCGAAAATCGAAGGAGGTTTATGCTATCAAGTCATCCCCGCATATTAAGGAGTAGTGACAGGAGTTGTGGCAGGCGGAATTACAGGTTGGACTGGTGGTACGATATAATCTCCGTGCACCCAACCAGGTTCCTGGTCATAAAGAACTTTGTACCAAACGCCATTTTTAATATATTGACCACTCGCGTCTTTTACACCAAGAATATAGCTGCCGCCTTTGGCCATGCCGATAATGCGGCTTGTTGTATTCGGTTCAAATCGAACATTGAGGCCATTCGTGTTGTTTTTAATTTTTAAAGCATCCGCGAAAGTGAGGTACTCACCAGATACCCATCCTTGTTTACCGTTTACGGAAATTTTGTACCAACCACCGTTTTCACCAAGAACTGTTACTTGTGTATCGTGCGCCAATGTCGAGATCACCGTTCCAGTTTTCGGGAAAGTTCGGAAGTTCAACGGAATAGTCGGCGAAACGACTTTTCCAACAGCACCATTCAAAGTCGGATAAACCACATATTGATCTTCTGCGCTCGGTTTTGGAGAAGTAGCTGGCTGAGCTTGATAAGCCGGAATTTCAAATACGAGTTTCGTCGTTTTGTCGGCACCTGTTACTTCATAAATTTCACGGATCTTGTCACCTTGCAAAACTGCCCACATGACATGTGTCGCATATTGGTGGTCGGTCGGTTTAGCCGGATTCCAGCGCATTTCATATAAAGTGTCCTGCCCGATGCCGATATACTTCTCTTTCACGAAAGAGGCACCGCCGATAATGGCTTGTTTAACAGTGAACCAGCCATTTTTATAGGCTGTTTCGGAACCAAATTTTTTCGGATCCTTGTCAATCGCACCAATTCCGTATACATTATAAGTTTTTTTGATGTTCGTTAAATTCGCTTTATTTTGGGCCGTCACCATTTCCGGTTGGCCTGCTGCATTGAGCCCCACTTCAATCCCCATAGCAAGTGGCGATGTCCCTTTGCCCGTTTCATGCAGTGCATGGGAGATGAGGTAAGCGGCATTTACACTATAACTTGTTCCAGCCTGGATAAAAGCATCGGCCGTATTTGCCAAGTTGCCCATCCCATTCAGGACTTTCGTGTTGATTGTCGATGTACTTAACCCTTCAACCGGCGCAGATAGTTTTAAAAACTGATAGAATTCTGCACTATCCTTTTTGAAGTTTCCTGGATTCATATAGTAGGCGACCAGTGAATCTGTCGCCGTAAATATACCCGCTCCATCGACTTTCGGGCTATTGTTGGCTTGCAGTGAGACAGCAGTTGCAAAGTTTGCAGAGTAAAAATCGGTTACGTACTCTTTACCAGGTACGACTGGTTTTGGAGTTTCCACCGGTGGATCGACCGGCTTCTCTACAACAGGCGGTTCGACCGGCTTGTCCACAGGAGGAGTTGTAGGAGTTTCCGCTGAATTCTCCTCCGCTTTTAGTACGCGATAGATGACAGTCGATGCTTCCGCACGTGTGGCATTGGCACTTGGGCGGAACGTGTTGCCTTCACGGCCAAACAGAATTTTTGACCCCACGGCATATTGAATCGATTCTTTTGCCCATGAAGCAATTTGACTATTGTCGTTGAATGAAATCGTCGACTTTGTCGTAGCAACCCCGGCATAATCCATAGCACGCTTGATCATGACCGCCATTTCCTGACGATTGATTTTCGCGTTCGGATTGAATTTGCCATTTCCGACACCGGCGATTAAATCGTGGGAAGCCGCCAAATTAACAGCGGAATAAAACCAATCCCCCGGATTCACATCTGTAAAGCGAACAGTGGAAGACTTTGGTGTCAACTCCAAAGCTCTTACTAGAAAACTAGCAAACTCCGCACGAGTGACATCCTTATTTGGCAAATAGTTCCCGTTTTGGTCCCCACCTAGAATTTTTTGATTGATGAGATAATTCATTTCTGTGTATGCCCAGTGACCTGAGATGTTTTCAGCATGTGTTGTCCCGGGTGAGGCAGTTAGTGCTGCCGAAGCAAATAATCCCAACCCCAAGGCAAGTGATAATTTCTTATTCATTTCATTTCTCCCCTCAAAAATATATTACGCTATATATAAATCTACCAAAATATGAGACAAAAATATAGGGAAGATTTAAATTTAGTTGACGGGGAGTGAATCTCATAAGATTTGAGCAGTATCCAGCACTTGCGGCGTGTCGCCTTTTGTCGATTCCACCCTTTCCGTCATTTAAACTAGTAGTATTCTACCGTTATGCTCATAAATGTCGAAAGTCTTGCTGAATTATGGTATATTTTGAATATCTTTAATAGAAATCAAATATAAGTAAGGAGCTTAAAGGATGGAAAGAAGAAGGATCGGTTATTGGTTTATCCTCATGTTGGTATGCTTGATTCTTGTACCGAATCAGTCAGTCTCTGCAAGCACTCTTTCTGACATACCCCAAACCTATGAAAAAGAGATTAACTATTTAATAGGAAAGAACATCGTAACTGGGTATGCAGATGGGGAGTTTAAACCAAATCAATTAGTAACTAGACAAGAAGCCGCGACGATGATTGGGAAAGCTTTAAAATTGGACGGTGCCAAGCCAAGGCAGACCGTGTTTAGTGATGTAAAACCAGATTCATATGCTTCTGGCTACATCCAAGCAGCTAATGACAAGAAGATTATCAATGGCTATGCCGACGGAACATTCGGCCCAACGAAAAATATGACACGTTTGGAAATGGCCTATCTAATCACAAGTGCTTTTAAATTAAATGCTTCAAATGATGTTTCATTTAAAGATATGCCTTCCAACTCAAATGCAGCAAAAGCGATTTCGGCTGTAACGGGAGCAGGGGTCACAAACGGTTATGAAAATGGAACATTCCGTCCGAATAATTCCATAACGCGATTGGAATTTGCCATCATGCTGGCGCGAGCGCTGAATCCGGATTATCGAATCGAGCCGGTAAAGCCAAGCGAGCCGAAACCGACCGAGCCGACGCAACCGAGCGAGCCGGAAGATTCAAACGAGACGGTAAAACCAAGTGAGCCAAGTGAAGGGACAACAATGTATGTAACGACTGCCAGCCTGAATGTTCGAAGCGGTCCGGGTACGAGTTACTCAAAAGTGGGCTCTTTAACGAAGGGCAATGAAGTGACTACCTACGAAAAGACCGGAGATTGGGTTTACATGACAAGCGGTAAAGTTTCCGGTTATATACATACAAGTTACATTTCATCTCAAAAACCGAGCTTGACGAAAGTCATTGCCATTGACCCTGGGCACGGCGGGCATGATCCCGGTGCGGTGGGCAATGGGCTATATGAGAAAAACTTAACCCTTGGAGTGGCGCTTCACCTAAGAGACTATTTAAACAATGCGGGCATTAAAGTCGTCATGACCCGTTCAACTGACAAGTTTATTGCGCTGGAAGACAGGGTAACGATTGCCGAAAATGCCGGTGCCGATACATTTGTCAGCCTGCACATGAACGCGGCATCAAGTTCCGCGAGCGGAACGGAGACCTATTATACGACTTCAGGCACTGCTACTAGAGCGGAGTCAAGTAAAGCATTGGCTGAATTCATCCAGGAGCGATTGGTGGATGCAATCGGATCGAAGGACCGCGGTGAAAAAACTGCCAATTACAAAGTAATTTACAAAAACCCGCTTCCATCCGTGTTGGTGGAAATGGGCTTTATCTCCAATAAGGAAGAAGCAAACTACATCAATAACCACCAAAAAGAAACAGCCTATGCGATTTATTTGGGAATCCAGGACTACTATAAATGGCAAGGTAAATAAAAAAGCGGAAGCAATCCGCAAAACCCCCGTCAGGTGTTCGAACATCTGGCGGGGGTTTTTTTATAACTTATCAACCTTTCAGAAAAAGACAAGCGTTATCTTACCTACTAAACTGGTAAAAAAACGCTTGTCTTTTTTTTGTAATATTTGACATAAAATCTTAAAATATGAATAGGATGGGTAGGGAGTGGAAAAATGTTCATGAATTTTCCATCGAGAAATTTTTTTAATTATTCCGCAAACCGTTGGGGGAGTAAGCATGAGTCTATTTTTCTAATTAATAGGATATTAGTATCCAATTTACCCAATAGTTACTAATATTTTTAGCAAACTATGGATAGATTCTCAAATCTTGAATTAGTTGCTTGAATTTAGAAAATGGTAGTGTTATACTTTCGTAGTAAGTAAATGTTTCTACTAGAGGGTAATATTTCTTTCAAACCCATTTAGTGGATTTACTACAAATTTACTTTGTGTTCCTTATTATTCCAGAGAACTATAATACATACTACTATTAGGTTAATAAGCTAGTAATATAGTTTTCATAGAATAATATGACTTTTAAAGAATCCAGGGAGGAATAAATGAATGACAAAGCAAAACAAAGGTCGTAAATTATTCGCGACAACAGCAACTGCAGCATTAGTTGCATCAGCAATCGTACCAGTAGCATCAGCTGCTAGCTTCAACGATGCTGGAAACATCCCAACATGGGCTACAGATGCAGTAAACAGATTAGCGGACAGCGGTGTTCTAGAAGGCGATACAAAAGGTAACTTCAATCCAAATGGTGTTGTTACTCGTGCTCAAGCTGCAACAATCTTCTACAAAGCATTAGGATTACAAGCTACAGGTGGAGAAAACTTCGCTGACGTAGATTCTGATGACTGGTGGTATGATGCGGTAGTAGCTACTTCTCCAGAATTATTCCAAGGTGACGGCACTGGTAAATTCTTACCAAAAGCTCAATTAACTCGTGCAGAAGCTGCGAAAGTTATCGTTGCTGCTTACGGTTTAAAAGGTGAAGCTGACCTTTCTACTTTCTCTGATGCTTCTAGCGTAAAAGCTTGGGCTAAAGACTCTTTCTCTGCTGCAGTAGCAAACGGAGTAATCAATGGTAAAGGAACTAAATTAGCTCCTAACGATTCAATCACTCGTGCTGAATTCGCAACAATGGTTGCTCGTGCAATCGACGCTGACTCAGTAGCATCTAATGTTGAATCTGTAACTGCAATTAACGCTACAACTGTAGAAGTTAACTTCAAAAACCCTATCGAAGATATCGAAGCTTTAGACTTCTTAATCGATGGTCTTGATGTAACAAATGCAGTAGTAAAACAAACTGACAATTCAGTAGCTGTATTAACAACTGCTACTCAAGAAGCTGGTAAAGAATATACAGTAACAAGCAAAGGTGAAACTCTTGGTAAATTCAAAGGTGTTTCTGCTGTAATTCCAACTGGTATTGACTTAACAACAAAATCAGTTCAAGGGAAACTTGGCCAACAAGTAACTGTATCTGCACAAGTAACTGTAGCTGAAGGTGCTTCTAAAGCTGGTATTCCTGTAACTTTCAACGTTCCTGGTGATGATGGTACATTATCTCCAAAATTAACAGCTGAAGTAACAACTAATGAGCACGGTGTAGCTACTTACTCTTATACTCGTTATGCTGATAGAACTGATACTGTTACTGCTTATGCTTCTGGAGATCGTTCAAAATTCTCTACAGGATACGTATTCTGGGGTGTTGACACAATCCTAAAAATTGAAGAAGTAACAACTGGCGCTACAATCAACAACGGTGCTAACAAAACTTACAAAGTTACTTACAAACACCCAGAAACAGGTAAAACTGTTGCTGGTAAAGTACTAAACGTATCTGCTTTAGAAAACATCAATGTTACAGCTGATAAATTACAAAATGTAACAATTAATGGTGAGTCAGTTTCTCAATTAAGCAACGGTACAAAAACTGTAGCTGCTCAAATCACTACTGATTCAAAAGGTGAAGCTACATTCACAGTATCAGGTTCAAATGCAGTAGTAACTCCTGTTGTATTTGAAGCTAACAACACTGCAACTACAAAAGACTTCAAATATGAAGCTTCTGACTTACAAGCAACAGCTGCAAAAGTTGAATTCTCTGCAGTTCAAGCTGCTTACAAAATCGAGTTAACTCGTGATGGTGGAGAAGTAGCAGCAACTGGTGAAGCAAACGGTCGCGAATATAAAGTAGTTGTTAAAGACAAAGATGGTAAAGTAGCTAAAAATGAAACGGTTAACATTGCATTTAACGAAGACTTAGACCGCGTAATTTCTACAAATACAAAAGCAGGATTCGTAAATCCAGATACTGATAAATTCTATCCAACTTCTGGAACAGGTAATACAAATAAACAAATTTCTGTAAAAACAGATGACAAAGGTGAAGCTAAATTTGTTATCGCAACTGATTCATTAAATGAGAACGATTATGCAACTCCACTTGCATGGATCGATATTAATAGTGCTAATGCTAAATCTGGTTCTTTAGATGAAGGCGAACCAAAAACAGTAGCACAAATTACTCACTTCCAAGCTCCATACTTAGATGGTGCAGAAATTAAAGCTTTCAAAACTTCTGGTGGTAAAGCAGTAACTAAATTCGATGGTAATGAAGTTGCTGAATTCAAAGCAGAATTAGTAAACCAAAGTGGAAAAGCATTTACTGGTGGATATACTCTAAGCAAAATTACTTACACAGTATTCAATACTGGTGCTAATGATGTTAAAGTTGGAAACACAGTAATCTCACCTAACCGTAGTGAAACTTTCACAACTAATGGCGAAAGCTTAAAAGTTGAGTCTGCTGAAGGTAAAACAACTTCTGTACGTGTTGTAGCTACTGGTTCAGCTGCTAAAGACGGTAAAGACTATGCATTTACTGCTAAAGAAGCTACTGCTACATTTACAGCTACTAGAGAAGTTCCAAATTCTTACACTGGAGAAATGGCTCAATACAATCCAGCTGATTCAGGTACAAATAGCAACTCTATTTGGTTTGCAGGTAAAGATCCAGTGAAATATGCTGGTGTAACTGGTAAAACATTCAAATACTTCGGAGCTAATGGTAATGAAGTATTTGGTGAAAAAGCTTGGGAAGAATTATTAGCACAATACGATGCTGCAAACCAAGATGTTACAGCTTCATACATTGTAGACGGTGACACAATTACATTTAAAATTATCACTGTTGGTGCTGCATCTGGTGTTGCTACTGACGGTATCCAACAACATGCGCCAGCTGCTGCAAATAATGCACCTGTTGCTAAAACTGTAGGAGATCAATCAGTTGCTCTTAATGGAACTCCATTAACATTTACAGCAACTCAAGTTGCTTCTGATGCTGATACTGCTGATACTTTAAAAATTGTTACTGCATATACGGATAATGCAACTGTAGCTACTACTGCTGTAGCTGCTGGTCAATTAAGCTTTACTGTAACACCTGCTACGGCTGGTTCTACAAATGTAACTGTAGTAGTAACTGATGGTAAAGAAACTGTAAATGTTAACTTTAAAGTTAATGTATCTGCTGCTTCTTACACTACTTTACTTGGTAACCCAGCTAGAGCTTATGTAGCTCCAAAAGCTTCTACAGTACTTCTAACTAGCCCAACTGTTACTACAGCTGGAGACATTACTGTAGGAGATGGATCAACTTCAGTAAATGTTAACTTAGCTGCTGGCGCTTCTGTAGCAGATATTGCAACAGCAATTAACGCTCAAGCTTCATCATTAGTAACTGCTGTAGTTAAAGGTGCTGATGTTGAGTTAACATCTAAAGCAACTGGTGTAACTATTACTACTGCTGATGCTTCATCAATCGGTACTGGTTTAGCGAAAACTGGCACAAATGGCGCAGCTGTTGCAGCTCAATATACATTCAAAGTAGATTCAGTACCAACAACTGCTAAAACATTCAAAGTAGCAGTAGGTTCAGATTTCTATGAGTATACTTCTACAGGTACAGAAGTATCTGCGGCTGCATTAGCTTCTGCTATTCAAGCTGAATTAGCTACAAAAGTAGCTGCTTCAAATGCTAACGCTGTAGCATTCGATGCAAAATATACAGTAGCTGTAACAGGAGATGTAATTACAATTACACAAAAATCTGCTGCATCAACTACTAGTCAATTATCTGTAACTGCTCAATAAGACGTTGAGTAATTCCGTGTACTGTGTACACTACTAATATTGTTAATAAATTAGATTAACAGAATTATATAGAGAGTCCTTGTATGAGATGAATCTTATACAAGGACTTTTCTTATTTGGTAATAACTTCGAAAACCAGATAACTTGTTTAGTTAAAAGTTGAATAAGTTTAGCACGATAGTCTTTATCAGTAGATCAAATTTATTCTAGGTTACTTTTTATAGAAACGTGTTATTATTGAAGGTAGTCATAAAATGGATTTAAGCTATAAAATGTTAATTGATTGATTATTTAGATGCTAATAAGAAAGAGGTTTAGAAGGGACTTTTAAATATTCCTGTATACGTGCAGGTAAATACGGCGTGTAACGGAAATGTCCAACAACTCGGGGCTTTTTCAACCAATCTTTTAAAATATCTTTCCAAAGGATAAAACGCCGTTTCTTCATATACGGTCTTGCATCGAAGAATATAATTTCCCCTTCATTTGTAATCACTTTGAAGGAATCCCAATAAGCGATGCAATACAGCTTTACATAATTGCGCGCTCTTGGTACGTGAATTAAATGCTGGTCCAATTTAAGTTCATTATATTTATTAAAGTCAATCGCAAACTGTTTGAACACTGGGTATGGCTCTTCAGGTAATTTTAATACTTGTTGTTGCTCCTCCAGCCATAAATCTTCAATAAGTTCTTCTTTTTTATAATGCACTCGTTGCCGGTCTTTCTTTAATTGCTGTTCTAATTGCTCTCTTAAGTCATCAAAATCTTTAATGACTGGGGGTGTGCTAAAGAAATTGTAGCGGACATACCCAACTTTTCTTTCGACATGGCCTTTTTCATTACCTTTTGATGGATTACAAACTTGCACCTTAAACCCGTAGTAATGTTGAAAATGCCGAAAGGCATCTATTAACTCTTCTTCCTTGTCGCCTTTTCTTACTTTTTTCACCGCTGGTGTTAAATTATTGATTAGAATACTAATTGGTACACCACCGGCTTGCTGGAACAGTTGTTTTAATCCGCTTAAAAAGCATCCTAAATTCTCTCCAGGCATCGGAACCGCAAAACCTGTATTACTTGCTGGGAAGGACATGATTAACGCATGTACATCTAAGATCTCTCCATCTTGAACAGCCTCCATTGTGCCAAAGTCCAATTGAGCCTCACCTGGTGGATGACTCAGTCGTTCAAAGCCTTTACTCTGTTCATCATCTTCTGCAGCGCGACATTCTTGAATAAAATCACAAAGAGTTCGGTAGGATCCTTTAAAGCCCGTGGCTTGTAAATCTTCAAACATTTTCATACACCCATGTATGACCCTCGCGGATATTCCTTGATCTCTGATTCCAATAATGGATTTGCTGCAAAATAATCGCTTCATTTAACCCGACTTTTCTAGCAAGCGTTGGCAGTATTAAAAGTGGTGATTCATCGATAAGCTTTCGCATTAGGTATTCTCCTTTCTTGTAAGTGCCAGGCACACACACAACTCCAAGACAATTCAGAATAGTTCTGGAATTGTTTGAGTGCCAGGCACACATACAATTCAATTCAATTTAATTTAATCCACAGTTCCTTTAAGTTCGATTCGGAGCTTTTTGATTAGGCGGTCGCGGCGTTTTTTTAGGGCGGCGACCGATGCGTTGTATTTGTGTGTCAGTTCTTCATACTTGTATTGATGGTAGTAGAGGTCTTTGAGCAATTCGAATTCCTCTTCCGTCAAATAAGATGCCAAAGTTTCTAGTGTCGATCCGTGTCCACAAGGCATATTTTTCAAGTCGTTATACTGGGCAACTTTTGTAAGCTTTTCTTTTTCATAAGGGATTTGATTCTCCGTATATTTGTTATCCTTATGCATCTCCGTATAAATGGATGTCAGCACCATTCTGTACGCGTAAGAAGGAAAGTGCCCCTTGCTCGGATCAAAGTTGCGCCATGCTTGCCAAAGTGCAATGCGGGCAGCTTGGTAAAAGTGATCGTGGTTTTTATAAATGTTTGTTTTTCTCAGTATGCTTTTGATCATCGGTTCATATTGTTCAAGAATCTCTTCGAAATTATCCATTTATAGTTCGCCTAACGAACTGTGCACAGCTCCATTATTCCCGGGTAAATTCATGGTAAGGGAATGTTTTGAAACATTCGAATGGATGATTTTATAGAAATCTATGAAAATAGCATTGATTTTCTTTTAAAATTGTTGCAATTAATAGGGAAAATTCTTTATATTTAACCAAAATTTTACATACTATATCTTTTCAGGCGCAAAATTTTATTTTAAAATATTCTTAAAGGGACCTTGGGTAATTGGTCTTAGTAGAAAATTCATCTATTGAAAGGGGGATGGGAAAAAATCTTTGATGGGAGTTTATGACACGTTTCTTTTGGAAGGCTTTTTGGGTGACTGTCAAAAGTAAATGGTAAGGAGAGAGTCAGGATGAAAATCGAAGAAAAATATTTTAAAGAATATCATAGTCTAGCAGTAGTTCCACATTATGACGGAGAACATGCATCTGTCATCCACACACTCCAAGGAAATTTCTACTCGAAGTATACGACGAATGCTAATCTCGATAACTATTGTCTTTTATTTGGTTCGAGTTTGGAAGGAAGGAAACAAGCCGCCCGTCAACGATTCAACGATGTGAAGAACCCTTCAATTCTTATTTCTGAAGCCCTGAGAATTGCAGGATTTCAAGTACCGCACCTCGACAGGCTTGACCCAATGTGGATCGTTGATTTGGATGTGACAATCGAAGCTCTTTCTAAAACTGAAACGCTCATCATCTTTCGCAATGGCCTGCAATTGATGACACCTCTAGCGGAGAATTCCGTAAAAAACCGAAGATTTAATGCCATCTCCAGAATCCACGAGTGTTCTCCCTTGCTAAACCGCAATCTTCACGACTTGCTTCATTATTAGAATTACATACATGTTT
Organism: Ureibacillus sinduriensis BLB-1 = JCM 15800; assembly: GCF_000772955.1. Classification (GTDB taxonomy): domain Bacteria; phylum Bacillota; class Bacilli; order Bacillales_A; family Planococcaceae; genus Ureibacillus; species Ureibacillus sinduriensis. Next base: position 157,251 of record NZ_JPVO01000048.1, read on the forward strand.
ATGTAATTATACTCAATTAAAGTTACAAGAAAGCGTTAACAATTTCGTGTTAGCCGAAACATCAAAGGTAAGGGATTGTTCATTTGGAAGGGTGGACAATCCTTTTACATTGAGAACACAAATTTAGAAAAGGAAAGGAAAATTCCGTTGTCTAAACTAGAGTCAGTCATCTATTTTATAGGCCTATCTTGGCTCCTTGTAAAAAATACGATATCTTCTTAGGGAAATATATACCGGAAAAATTATTTAATTAAAATAAACCCTCATTTACCATATTTAATAATTTATTTACATAAGCTAAACCAATAGATTCATAGAAGTAGTGTAAATTTAAAGAGTATTCAGAATCTAAATATGGATAGAAATCGAGGGGAGTTCGTATGAAGAATAGAGCAAATTCAAAATTTATGAAAGCTACGGTCGCAACTGCTATTGTCGCGTCCACATTTGCTGCTCAGGCGCCATTATCAACTGAGGCTAGTACCTCTTTTCCGGATGTGAAACCATCCAGTTATTATTATGATGCGATTCAAACTCTAGCGGAGCGTAAGATTATTAATGGTTATCCTGATGGGAAATTTCACCCGCAAGATCAAGTCACTCGTGGACAAGCAGCCAAAATCATCGTAGGGGTATTAGGATTGGACACAGAAAACGTATCGAACCCCAATTTCTCCGATGTAAATACAAATCATCCGTTTTATGCTGCCATTGCGGCATTAGCGGAAAAAGGAATCATTAAAGGCACTGGGAATGGAACATTCAAACCGAATGAACCGATCCAACGCAATCATTTAGCTAAAATCATTGCGGAAGCTTTCAATTTGCAAGCTTCCAATACAAATTTCCCATTTACGGATGTACCTAAGGAATATCAAAACTATGTTGCGAGTTTGTACGACAATGGCATAACAACAGGTAAAACATCCACTCTATTTGGAGGAAGGGCTTCAACAACACGTGGGGAATTTGCGGTTTTCATTCACCGGGCAGAAAACGTAAAGAGCCAGCCAGTTGAAAATATTACAACCTCTGTCAATTTCACGGTAGAGTCCGTCGCAAGCAACCAAGTCCAAACCTCCACTGGCAGCTATGCAATTGATGCTTCGCTACAATCATTTTTTGCTGGGAATGCAATCGCATTAAAAGGAGCAGACATAAAGGCAGTTATCCAAGAGGGCAAAGTGGTGAGGATTGAAGACTTATCAGTAAACAGTGCTGGAACTGCCACAACACCGGTCGTCATTGATGGAGCAAATACAACAATAGCAGGAAATTTACAAGTTAACGCTGACTATGTCTCTGTGAAAAACTTAAACGTTGAAGGCCATATTACATTATCGGCAAATGTGATCAACAGCTATCTTTCAGATAATGTGGATGCAAAAGGTGATTTCATCATTGCCGAGGCAGGGCCGGTTGCAGTTGCTTCTTTAAACGAAATGGCAGCCAACACGACTAAAGGTCCAAAAGTTGACTTGCGAAACTCTTCGCAAAAATCCGTTCATATAAAGCGTAACCATGTGGAGTTCATTTCAAATACTAGAGTTCCAGAAATTATCGTTACAGCAAATGGTTCGTCCATCACAATCAATGCGGATGTGGGGCAGGTAACGATCAACGGAAGCGCAAATATAGAAATTAAAGGGTCGGGAAATATAGAAAAATTAACAGTGGACCAAGCAAAAGAAATTGCATTAAACATCACCGGTCAAATTAAGGAACTTATAGTAATGAAAGGTGATTCAAAAGTTGAAATTGGCGTTGGTTTACGCATTGCCAAACTGGTAATCCCTGATGGAGTAACGGCTGGACAAGTAATCCGAAACTTTGAGGCAGTGAAAGGGCAAATCGAAGCGATTGTGAACAACAATGGCACAAACAATAGTGGGAATAACAACGGTTCGAACGGTGGAAATGGTGGTTCAGGTGGCGGAAACAATGGCCCGGGCGGTGGCAATAATAACGGCGGAACGCAACCACCTAAAAACTTTACACTGAACCTAACTTACACAAACGATTCACATGCAAATGTTGAAAAGTATCCAAGGCTTGTGACTGCTGCAAAAGAAGTTAAAAATGCAAAACCAAATTCAGTTCTTGTCCATGCAGGGGATGTGTTCTCAGGTACTTTGTATTTCAATGAATTTAAAGGACAAGCAGATCTTGAATTTATGAATCTAATGGGTTATGACATGATGACTTTTGGTAACCATGAGTTCGACTTAGGGTCGAGTCCGGAAGGCCATAAAGCTTTGGCCGATTTCATTAAAGGGGCAAAATTCCCATTCGTAAGTTCAAATATTGATTTCTCGAAGGATTCCAATCTGCAAGGATTATTTTCGGATTTAAACTCTAGTAATCCAAAAGACGGACAAATCTATAATGGTATTGTGAAAGAAATAGATGGTCAGAAGGTTGGATTCTTCGGGTTGACTACTGCAGAAACAGCAGATATTTCAAGCCCTGGTGCGGTTGAATTCGAAGATTACATTAAAGAGGCGGAAAAAGCTGTAAAAGCTTTTGAAAATATGGGTGTCAACAAAATTGTTGCGATTACACATATTGGGTACGACGACAATGCAGCGGTTGATAACGACCTTGAATTGGCGAAAAAGGTGGAAGGAATCGACGTAATCGTGGGCGGTCATAGCCATACAAAGTTAGATAAACCATATGTTGTAGGCACCGGAGATGCACCAACAGTCATTGTACAAGCCTATCAATACAATGATTATTTAGGGACGCTCGATGTGACATTCGATCGTAACGGTAAAGTTGTACTAAGTGAAGGCAATTTAATCGATATCAATGCGAAAGTGAAAGATGGAGATGGGAAAGAAGTTTATAAATTTGCCGAAGATGCAGAGGCGGTTGCTAAACTTGCACCATATAAAACAGTAGTGGAGAAAACTGCCGGAACACAAATCGGTGTGGAGTTAAAAGAAAGACTAGTAAACCCACGTACCAGTGATGCAGGAAATACAGAGGGAATAAGTGTCCGGAAAAATGAGACAATTCTAGGTAATATCATTACAGACGGAATGCTTGAAAAAGCGAAAAAAGCCGTACCTGGAAAAAATATCATTATGGCACTTCAAAATGGTGGAGGTATCCGAGCGGCAATAGAAGCTGGACCAGTCACGGTAGGCGAAGTCATTACAGTTCTTCCATACGGCAACACACTTGCAACTATGGACTTAACTGGAGCTGAAATCAAACAAGCGTTTGAGACGAGCTTTAAATCTTACCCATCAGAAAGTGGAGGATTCTTACATGTTTCCGGGGCAAAAGTGGAGTTTGACTCATCAAAACCAGTCGGACAACGTGTCGTAAGTGTGAAGTATAAAGATGGAAGCGGCAACTTTACCGAGTTAAAAGATAGTGAAAACTACACAATTGCCACGAATGCTTTCACTGCAAAAGGTGGAGATGGTTACGATGTGTTTGCGAAAGCTTATGGTGAAGGCCGTGTAACGGATTTAGGCTTATCGGATTGGGAAAACTTCAGGGATCATTTGGTGTCGCTTAAAGATACTGGAATTCCTATAGTAATTGAAGGGCGAATTGTCGATGTTGCAGGACAACAAAACCCGGGAACAGAGCTTCCAGGTGGGGACTATGACGGCGCTGAATTCTCTGGTACTGCTGGACAAGTGAAAGTGTACAGTGGAGATGCAACAGTTGATATTTCCAATATTAACTCATTAGGTAATGCGGTAGTGAAAGGGAATTTGATTATTAAAGGTAAGGCAACAGGAGAGATCACATTTGCAAACATTCAAGTGGAGGGTAACCTTGACCTTACAGAGCTAGAGGCTGATACGCAAGACTTTACTGGAATCACTGTTGACGGAGAAACGATACTATAAACTTTTTTCACGAAAGCCTTCCTCTGTGGGGAGGAGGGCTTCGTTTCCTTATTAATTACACGTGTTCTCTAAATTGAAGGGAGAAGAAGATGATGAGCAAAAAGAAATGGAAAAAGCCGATCAATACTTTCTTAGCAACAACGATGATTGCTAGTGTAGTAGTCCCTAGTGCACCTTTAGTAGCAAAAGCAGAAGCAATCGCCACAGATTTGATTATTTCGGAGTATATTGAGGGTAGCAGTTTTAATAAAGCGATAGAAATATATAACGGAACAGGGGCACCTGTTGATTTAAGTAATTACACTTTGGAGTTGCATGTAAACGGTACTGAAGCTGTGGGAGCAACAGTAACCTTGTCGGGTGTTTTGGAGAGCGGTGATGTGTACGTTGTATATCATAAAGATGCAAACGATGCCATTAAAAGTGTAGGGGATTTAGAAAATTCCGCGGTTATGAATTTTAATGGAAATGACCCGATAATCTTGAAAAAGAATGGAGAAACTATCGATTCCATTGGACAAATAGGATCATCTGCCGACTTTGCCAAAGATCAAACTTTTGTCCGTAAAAGTGCAGTACACAGTGGTAACGCTTCTTTTAATCCAGACGAATGGGACAAACTATCAAAAGATGATACTACCAATTTAGGTTTCCATCTGATGGATGGTACTTCTGGTGAACCGGGAGGCGAAAACCCAGAGGAACCAGGTGAGCCAGGGGAAGAAAATCCGGAAGAACCAGGTGAACCAGGAGGCGAAGACCCGGAAATACCAGTAGATCCGGAAACTCCTAGCGTAGCTGTAATTTCAATCTCCGACGCTCGTACGAAACAAAGTGGTGAGAGAGTTGTCATAAAAGGCGTTGTTGCAGCGGGTCTAAAAAATACTTTCTCTGTTCAGGATGAAACAGGCGGTATCGCAATACGTCCAACATCACTGGATATAAGAGTTGGCGATGAAGTCACTTTAGAAGGAACATTGCAGGAATATAGAGGCTTGCTTCAACTAGATTCAACTACGATCGTTGAGAAAGGCCAAAATGTAGGTGCACCTGCCCCGAAAGAAATTACGGGTGCCGATGTGAATGAAAGTAATGAATCTTTATTAGTTACAGTTAAGAATGTTGAACTGACAGCGGTAGCTGGAACTAGCTGGAAAAACTATACTGCAAACGATGGCTCAACATTTATTGTGCGGGATGAAACTGGTGGGTTCGGGTCTTTAACCGTTGGTACAACCTATGAATCTATCACAGGTATCGTCCAGCAATTTGACAATGATTATCAAATCATTCCACGTTCTGAACAGGATATTGTTGCCGATAGTACGACATTAAAGCCTGCCACAGCTAATCCAGCATCAGGTACTTATGTAGGGCCTCAATCGGTGGAATTATCTACAACTTCCGCGGGTGCTGAAATTTACTATACACTGGATGGTACGGAACCAACAGTAAATAGTGCCAAATATGACAGTCCGATCAAGATTTCCAAATCCACTGCGATCAAAGCCATTGTAAAAGCGCAGGATGGTACTGTGAGTGAAGTTTCGACATTTAATTACACAATTACGGACGCCTTACAAATCCACGACATTCAAGGAGAGGGCCACACTTCACCTTTTGTCGGCCAAGTTGTTGATGGGATACAAGGTGTCGTGACTTATACTTATACCATCGGGAGCGGGAATTACTTCCATCTTCAAACACCGGATGAATTAAAAGACGATAACCCTAATACGTCAGATGCGATCATTGTCTATACCGGGAACAAAAAACCCGCTGCAGTGGGGGATTTAGTGAATGTAACAGGTACAGTTGATGAGTATCATATCGATGGCTACAATGACACAAAAAAAGATACGGATTTATCTGTAACACAAATCAACGCACGAGATGATCGTGGAGGTCTGATTGTCAAAGTGGCAAGCAATGTTGAACTGCCGGCTGCAGTGACAATTGATGCAAGCAACTTACCGAGCGAGTTTATTGATAGTGATGGATTAACAATATTCAACCCGGAAGTAGATGCAATCGATTTCTGGGAAAGTCTTGAAGGAATGCGTGTTCAAGTTGGCAATGTTAAAGCGGTATCTCCACAAGAACACGGGGATCTTATTACAGTCCTAGAGGATAGAAAAACGGATACAATCCACGGTGGTGTAAAATTAACGGAAACTACCGCAAATCCGGATCGCATTCAATTCAAACTATTCGATAACAATACAGCAAGGAATTTTGAAGTCGCAACAGGCGATCGATTTACCGGACCGATCGAAGGGGTCGTAAATTACGGATTCCAAAACTATAAAATTTATGCAGATTATGAGTATATGAGAGAAAAATATGTAAAGGGTGACACAAAGCCTGAAACAACAACGATTGTGAAGAAAGATGATAAGTTGACGATCGCATCTTACAATCTTGAAAACTTCTCAAATAATCGAAAAGAAACAACGGATGATAAAGCGCAAAAATTGGCAAGAGCCTTTGTAAAGGATATGAAAAGTCCCGATATTATCGGTGTAACAGAAGTTCAGGACAACAATGGTGCCAGTGCTGGTGATGCCAAAGCAGATGAAAGCTATCAACGACTGATCGATGCAATTAAGGCAGCTGGTGGTCCGGAATACAAATATTTAAATATCGATCCGGTAAATAACGAGGATGGTGGAGCGCCGAATGCCAATATCCGTGTGGGCTTCTTATACAATCCAGAGCGTGTAACACTTCCTGAGGGGATTAAAGCTGGGGATGCAACATCTACAGTTGCTTATAAAAATGGAAAACTTACTCTTAACCCTGGTCGAATCGACCCAACGAATCCGGCATTTAACAGCAGCCGAAAACCGTTAGCGGCTCAGTTTAACTTCCAAGGCGAAGAGGTGGTCGTCATTGTGAATCATTGGAACTCAAAATCGGGGGACACTCCTTTATTTGGTTCAACTCAACCGCCTATTTATGGAAGTGAAGAACAACGTAAAGAAATTGCGAAAGTTGTTAATAATTTCGTGGAAGAAATTAAAAAAGATAACCCAAAAGCAAATATTGTCTCTGTTGGTGACTTTAACGATTTCCAGTTCACTGAGTCATTGAAAATTCATGAAGGGCAACACATGACGAACATGATCAATCTTGTGGACGACAATGATCGTTATACTTACCTTTTCCAAGGGAACTCGCAAGTATTAGATCACATTTTGGTTTCAAATAATCTAGTGAAAAATACAGAGATTGATATTCTTCACATTAATGCAGATTTCACTGACATGGCAGGGCGTGCGAGTGACCATGACCCGGTAATGGTCCAAATCGATCTTAAAGGAACAGGTGAAGTTGAAACGCCGATTACTGCTGAAAAAGAGTACAACTTTACAAGTTATAAAACAAATAAATTAACAATTACAAAACCTAGTGTTGCGGTTAGCTTAGATGCAGATTCAGTCATTACAGATGGTATCTTGTTTAAAGGGGAATATGCGGAGTTCCAAGGTGCTGGCTTTGCAGGTGCTGTTTTAACAGTTCAACCTGAAAAAACAGGGGCAGTTATTGACTTTAAAGGTACCAAAGTGAAGAAAGTGATAATTGACGGACCGAATGTAAAAGAATTACGCGGCGTTGAAAACGTTGAAGAGATCGAGTATACAAACGGTGCAACAGCCAATACAATTAAATTTACCGATTCAAAAGGGGATCCCATTGCGGATCCTTCTTTTCCTTCTGAAAATAAAGCACCGGTAGTTTCGAAACCAATTGGAAATCAAACACTAGTAGTTGGTGGAAAAGTGTCGATTGACTTATCAGAGCACTTTTCGGACCCGGATGGAGACAATCTTTCTTACTCTGCAACCAAAGGAATGGTTAAAGATAATAGCTTGACTTTGGAACTGGAGGAAGGCAGCCATATTGTCGGGGTGACCGCTACCGACGGTGAAAAAAGTGTAACGGCACAATTTACTGTAACTGTGACTGCACCTGAAGCACCCAATGATGACTATTATAAAGATGCTCGGGGGAAAACAGGCCAAGAGTTAAAAGCCGCACTTCATGAAATCATCGATGACCATAAGCAGCTATCCTACAATGAAGCATGGGAAGCTTTAAAGGAAACGGATGAAGACCCAAAGAATCCGGCCAATGTGATTTTATTTTATTCAAACAGATCGATATCTAAAAACAGCAATGGCGGTAATGTGGGGCAATGGAACAGAGAACATACTTGGGCTAAGTCGCATGGCGATTTTGGAACGAGTAAAGGGCCGGGAACGGATATTCATCACTTACGCCCAACAGATGTTCAAGTAAATGGAGCAAGGGGCAACTTGGATTTTGATAATGGCGGCAGTCCGGTTACTGGCTGTTCGGGATGCTTTAAAGACTCGGATTCCTTCGAGCCACCAGATCGAATAAAGGGAGATGTAGCCCGAATTCTATTCTACATGGCGACACGCTATGAACAAGGTGACCGGGTTGACCTTGAGCTGAATGACAGAGTGAATAATGGCAAAAATCCTTACCACGGTAAACTTTCCGTGCTATTGCAATGGCATAAGCAAGACCCGGTAGATGACTTTGAGCGAAATCGCAATAATGTCATTCAAGAATGGCAAGGCAACCGCAATCCATTTATCGACCACCCGGAATGGGCGGAGTTGATTTGGAGGTAGGGAGGATAGTTGGTTTTTGACTCTAAATTTATGGAACCCTAATTATCTTTACAACCCAACAAGTTTCGACTATTCTACTCGATGGGGAAATAAACAAAAGAGTTTACTGTTGACGGATCGCCGAATGCCATGAAAGTGGCCTGTTCGGTGAAGGCTCGATCGAAACCTATGTATAGGATAAGATGAGAATAGCAACCCGGAGTGGGTTAAAGTGAAAGATGCCAGTATTATTACGGTAGACAATAATTCTACTTCTTTTAAAGTAAGTAAGGATGCTACTGTACAAACAATTCTTGCTGCGTTAGAGCCATATGACGATGATGTGAGCCACGTATACGAATTAATCTATTCCGATGGTGATGACTTGGTTGTATATGAACCTACGGAAAAAATAATTTCAACTAGAGTATATGCAACAAAATTAATCATTACCGTTAATGGAATGAGAACTGAATACCACTTAGTGGATTATATCGAAGATTCATTTTCAAATTAAAAATAGGGCTGCAACTTTGCAGGACTATTCCTACTGTAATGATAGAACGGGTTCCTACTTATATTCTTCAGTACCTAGTGTTTGATAAGGTATCTACTCTACTTATGATTCTGTTACTTGCGTTGATTATTATGATTCCATTCCAGCAGCACAAATGAGTCCAAATCAAAATGCAATAATAGGTTCTTATTTAAATATGGATTATAATATAATAATCAATGTAACTCTAATGTTGGTACGACAAAAAGTAAACCGATATAGCAACTATTGAGTTCTAATGCTTAGTTTCAAACCTCATCTTTACTTGGGTGGGGCTTTTTTTGTTACGACTCTATATAACTAGTTATTAAACTATATGAATGGAAAAGCATAACTTCAAAAAACATTGATTAATATTACATTCTGACCGATTTCAACAAGACAGTTATTTCTATTTGTCGATAATTAGTAAACTGCAGTATTATTTATCTGAATTTTTGGAATTGTTTATGTTCTGAAAACACCCTTATTATCTTACAATTTAATAGGGGAAATAAGTATTGAAGAATGGCTATTGACGGATCGCCGTGTGCGGTGAAAGCCGCCTGCATGGTGAAGGCCTGAATCGAAAGCCAATGCATGTTGGTATAAGTCAGGAAAAGCGTAGAAATTGAAGAATTAATTGCTCCAGAGAAGATTACTGTAAAAGTGGGTGAACAGGTAAACCTTCCAACTAAAATCCAAGCTAGAATGAGTAACGCGACAATTAAAGAAGTACCTGTTGTTTGGAAGCCGAGTACTATTGATACATCCATTCCTGGTACTGTGACGGTGAATGGTACCGTCAATGGTTTTAATGGAAAAGTCGCTATGACAATTGTTATAGAGGCAGAAGAAGTAGGAGATGTTCAAATTAGTTTATTTAAGGATTCCACCTCATCTAGTAATAGCATAAACTTTAGCAACTTGAGTGAGTTCTACTTAAAAAACAAAGAGACGGGGAAGATTTATAGGAATGGTAATACCCCTTCTCAACCAAGTAGGAAGAATCAGTTTGAAATGACCAATTTACCTGAAGGGGAATATACGATTCATTCAGAACTTCCTGAAGGGATGGAAATACTAGCAATCCATTTGGGGGAATCTTATAAAGAGACAATCTATGATGCAGAAGTTAATCCGTTGGTTATTGGTGATGACAAAACATATGCAAAAATCGTACTAAAAGCGCAGCATACACTGGCAGAAATAAAACCGTTGGAAGATTTGATAGTACCTGTTGATATAACATTTGATGAATTCAAAGCTGCTCTTCCAAAGCAAACTACTATTGTTGATACAATCGGGAAAGAACATCAAGTGGATTTAAAATGGGATATACGTCCATTCCAATTTGACAGTTGGAAGAAGCCGGGACAATATACAAGAACAAGCGAATTCTTCACATTACCTTTAAGTATTTCGAATACAAGTCCAGCTACCAGATTAGAGGTAAATCTTAAAGTAATCTTTGAATAGTTATTTCATACAGTCTTAAGACTAACTACTTCAAATCGAATATTCATTATAAACCTCACTAAGTTGTGAGGTTTTTTTTCGTAAACATTTTTGAAAATCTCAACAGACATATTTCTCTAATAGCTAGTTAAGCAATTTGAAATTGACAATTCAAATATCTTCGTGGGTAAATTTATATTTTTTGGTAGAGTATTCATTCACGAAAGGGGAATGGAAAAAATTTGTGATGGCAGTTTATTTGGAAAGATTTTTGGTTGACTGTCAAAAGTAAATGGTCAAGAGAGAGTCAGGATGAAAAATATATAAAATGAAAGTATCTAGTTCGAATCATTTTCAAAATGTAGAGGCAACCATTTACTGCATTCTTTGTTCCTAGTAAAAAAGTATTATATTTTCCTAGAAAAATATATACAGTAACTCTCTTGCAGTGATAAACTACTAAAGGTAGATAAAAATATACTAATTGAAGAAAAAACTGGAGGATTCGAATGAAAAGACTAATGCCTAAATTAGCTCTGACTACCTTATTGATTTCAACTACGACCGTTCCAACGTTGGCTGCGGACACATCATTTTCAGACATCCAAAACACTTATGCCAAAGATGCCATTTTACAGCTGGCCGAAGCAGGAATACTAAATGGCAAGGGGGATGGCAAATTTGACCCTACCGGCAAGATTACGCGACAAGACTTCGCCATCATTTTAGCAAAAGCTCTGAACTTGGATGTTGATAATTCCCCACAGAACCCAACATTTTCGGATCTCCCGGTGACTCATTATTCTTATAAATATGTTGAAGCCGCTGCCCAAGCGGGTTTAATAAAAGGAGTCGGAGATGGGAATTTTGGCGCAGGACAAAACCTCTCCAGGGAACAAATGGCCGTTCTCTTTGTGAGGGCGTTGGGGGTGGATGCAACAGATTATGGTAATAAACTGACGTTTGCTGATGCAGACAAAATTGCTGGATATGCGAAAGATGCGGTCGGGTTTGCCGTTGAAGCACAATTGTTAAATGGCTATAATAATACGTTTGATCCGAAAGGGAACGCCGACCGTCAAGCAGTGGCACAGGTTGCCAGCAAATTCTTAAAGGTAAAAGACGAAATTGCGCCAACACCGGAACCTGAGGCACCACCAGTTACAGAACCGACACCCGTACCGGTGAAGCCGCCGGTAGTTGATCCAAGACCCAACCCAACAGCAGAACCACCAACATCAAATTATGTACCTAATAATAATTTAAATACAGCTATCCTTAGAACGAAAATAGAAAATGCAACTTCACTATTAAATGGAATAAAGATAGGCGAAGATATTGGTCAAGTGGCAAGAGTAGATTATAACGCTTTATTAACAGCTATCTCTATTGCGCAAAGTATTTATGAAAACAGCAGAAACAAGACACAAGAAGAACTAAATTCTGCTACTATTTCATTAGAAAATGCAATGAATGCCTTCAATAACTCAGTAGTGAAAGCGGGAAATGCAAATCAGTTAAATGAAAAAATTGGGGCAGCTAATTCAAAACTAGCTAATGTATTAGTAGGTGATGGAGTCGGTCAGGTAGCGGAAGTAGATCTAGCCGCATTAGCATCGGCTATAGAGAAAGCTGAGGGCATTTA